>CAZAZE010000051.1:0-5476 GCA_964489545.1 uncultured Bacteroidales bacterium | reverse complement strand
CAAACCGCAGGGACGCAGCGACGCAGCAGCACCCCCCCGCGCCTCAGCGCCTCCGCGGTGAATCCCCTCTCAAACCGCAGGGACGCAGCGACGCAGCAGCACCCCCCCGCGCCTCAGCGCCTCCGCGGTGAAACCCTTCCCAAACCGCAGGGACGCAGCGACGCAGCAGCACCCCCCCGCGCCTCAGCGCCTCCGCGGCGAAAAAAATCAAAACAATACGGGTATAAAATGAGCAAAAACCGGATTAATAGGAAATCTAACACTCATCATTATGAAAACAGAACAATACAACGAGATCAGCGGGAAAATCCTGCAGGCTGCCATCACAGTGCACCGCGAAATGGGTCCGGGATTGCTGGAAACTATTTATGAATACTGCCTTTGCAAAGAACTCAACGAGATGGGGCTGGAAGCAAGTCACCAACACTTCCTGCCCTTGTATTACAAAGGAGAAAACCTGCATAAAGATTTCAGAATTGATGTACTCGTAGAAAAAAATATCCTGATCGAAATCAAAGCTGTGGAAAAGATTCTGCCTGTACATGAAGCACAAGTCATCTCATATTTGAAAATGGCGAACCTGAAACTCGGCATTTTAATCAATTTCAATGTGCCGGTGATCAGGCAGGGATTCCGCAGGTTTGTCAACGGCCTGTAAATAAGCAATATCATTTATGAAAACTAATTCTGCCTGATATTTCCTAACTTTGGCCCCTTGAAACAAGAACAGCCGATAAAAGAACTGACCCTATCTTTAGCACCATGACGCCACAACGTCTTTCCATCATCATTCCCGCCTACAACGAAGCCAGAACCATCCACCTGATCCTGGACAAAGTGCTCGCGGTCGAGTTGATCGCCGGCATCGGCAAAGAGATCATCATTGTCAACGACTGCTCAAAGGACCAGACCGAAGAGGTGGTCAAAGCTTACATCAGCGCGCACACAGGGCATGATATCAAGCTGTTCGGCCAGCCGGTGAATATGGGGAAGGGGGCGGCGCTGCACCGGGGTATCCGGGAAGCTACGGGCGACCTGATCATCATCCAGGACGCCGACCTGGAATATGATCCCAACGAATACAACGACCTGCTGAGACCGGTGGTCGACGGCTTTGCCGATGTGGTGTACGGTTCCCGGTTCATGGGGAGCAACCCGCACCGGATCCTGTTCTTCTGGCACACCATCGGCAACAAGTTCCTCACCTTCATCTCCAACATGTTCACCAACCTGAACCTGACCGATATGGAGACCTGTTACAAACTGTTCCGGGCCGACTTTCTCAAGCAGATCTATTTCCGGGAAAACCGCTTCGGATTTGAGCCCGAGGTAACAGCCAAGATTTCCAGGTTTCCGGGCATCCGGATTTATGAAGTCGGAATATCTTATTACGGCCGGACTTATGAGGAAGGAAAGAAGATCGGGGCGAAAGACGGGTTCCGCGCGATCTATTGCATCTTAAAATACAATCTGTTCAGCCGCAGGTACAAGATCTGAGGAAATGACCGACCGCCCTTTGCACAAGTATTCCTTACTGGTCTTCCTGCTGTTCGCGATCACGATCATCACCATCAATTACCGCCATCCCAGGGATAACATCATCGCGTACGACGAGTTCGGATACTATTTATACCTGCCTGGTTTCTTCATTTATGACCAGCTTGAGTTCAGCGACGACTCCCTGCTTCAAGCGATCAATGACGAATACCAGCTCACGGGCAGCCTCTACCAGATCACCAGGGCCCCGAACGGCAATTCGCTGATCCGCTACCCTTCCGGTCTGGCCATCATGTACGCTCCGTTTTTCCTGGCCGGCCATGTGCTTTCCTTCTGGTATGAAGCGCCCGCCGACGGTTTTTCGTGGATCTACCATTACGCCCTCCTGGCCGGAGGCATCCTCTACAGCCTGATCGGGATATGGTTCCTCAGGAAGGTGTTGCTGAAATTTTTCTCCGACGGGCATACCGCACTGGTTTTGCTCATCCTGCTCTTCGCCACCAATTACTTCTACAAAGCCGCCTTCAAGGGCATCGCGCCCCACAACCTGCTGTTCACGGTGTATGCCCTGATCCTGTGGCTGACCATCCGCTGGCACGAGGCTCCCAGGGTGAAATACGCGCTGGGACTGGGTTTCCTGTGCGGATTAGCCATCCTTTCCCGGCCTTCCGAGATGGTCTGCCTGCTCATCCCGCTCCTGTGGAACGTGACCGGCTGGCAAAGCCTGAAAGATAAACTCCGCCTCCTGTCGCGGAACCCGTGGCACATCATCCTGTTCATCCTGGCCGCATTCCTTGTGGCGATTCCGCAAATGGCCTACTGGAAACATACCACGGGCAGCCTCCTCTTCTATTCCTACAACAATCCGGGCGAAGGCTTCGATTTCCTCTGGCCTTACACACTAAAAGTATTGCTCAGCTTCCGGAAAGGCTGGCTGATCTACACCCCGGTCATGGTCTTTTCCCTGGTCGGGTTCTATTACCTCTACCGGATGAACCGGAAGATCTTTCTGCCGGTTTTCTTATTCTTCCTGGTCAACCTGTGGTTCGTATCATCCTGGTCGAACTGGTGGTACGCCGAAAGCTTCGGGCAGCGGGCGCTGGTGCAGTCATACGCCGTCCTGTCGATTCCTCTTGGCTATTTTATTGTGCGCCTGTCCGGGGCAAGAGCCAGGACCCGGTGGATGACCGGTTCCCTGATAGGCATCTTCCTGATCCTGAACCTTTTTCAATCCTGGCAGATGCGTGCCGGCATCCTGGATGGCAGCCGTATGACCGCAAACTATTATTTCTCTGTATTTGGAAAGACTTCAGTATCAGAAGATAAAAAGAAGTTCCTGCTCGCTGATCGTTCGGTTGAAGTGTTCGAAGATGAAGCAGCTTACCGTTCCAGGATACTGGCCGACCAGGGGTTTGAAACCCCGCAGAAAGGGAAGGAAGATCGCTACAGCCCTTTGGTGAAGCATTCTGGAGCCTACTCCTTCAGGCTTGACAGCGCCCTGGCTTATTCGCCGGCCCAAAAAGCCAGGTACCGCGAGATCACCCGGGGCGAATACGCCTGGATCCGGGTATCGGCGTTCGTTTATTCCGGGCAGGAAATCCCAGGTGAAGAAATCTTGCTGGTCGCAACCTTTGAAAACCGGCACGGGCTTTACAAATACCGCGCCGTTCACCCTGAAGGCATGGTCCCCGCAGGCCAATGGACACAGATCGGTATCGACTATATGACCCCGGAAGTACGGTCGAAAAGAGACCGGTTCTCTGCCTATATCTGGAACCGGGGGAAATCCGAGATCTTTGTTGATGATCTCAGGGTTGAGGTGTTCGATAAGAATTAAGGCTTGAGGGATTTTTCTCCGCGCGGTTTCAGATAATAATCCCAGTTGTCGCCAATCTCATCCAGGCAGTGTTTCATGGATTCGGTCAGCGGCGCAGGCTGAAAATCCAGATCTTTCCTGATGAGCGTGGTGTCAAGCCTGGAATCCTGCAGAACGCCTTTGACATGTTCTGCAGTAAACAACGGCACTTTCTGCGTTTTCTGGAACAGGCGGCCGAGCATCCGGGCGAACCATGCCGGGACCGGGATGAATATTTTCCGGCTGCCCCTGATCTTCAGGATCAGCCGGATGAAATCGCGAAATGAAATGACCTCATTGCCCGCAATCTGGTATATTTTACCGCTGCAGGCGGGATTAGTGACGGAATCCACGATATATTTTGCAAAGTCGCGTACATAGATCGGATGCTGCGTTTGCCTGCCGCTTCCGATCAGGGGAACGATGAACGGGAAGCGAAAGACGTTTTTGAGGATTCGGTTGATGCCCAGTCCTTCGGGGCCCAGAATCATGGCCGGGATGAAAACCGTGTAGTCCATGCCCGACTGCTCCACCATCTGCTGGCCGATCAGCTTGGTTTCTCCGTACGGCCCCTTGAATTCCTTGATCACCACCACGCTGCTGATCTGGATGAAACGGCGGATACCCGTTTCACGGGCAAATTCGAGGAGGTTTTCCACGCCCCTGGCATTCACCGCGTAGTTCCGGTCATAATCAGAGCTTCCCAGCAGGGCTGCCGCATTGATGAGGGCACCGGCCTTCTTTCCATTCAGGAAATCCCGGAGCTGTGGCAGGACCGGTTCCCGGATGTCGCAATGCACGTACTCGATCAGCGGGTGGTCGATGGTGACCGGGGCATAATGATCATACTTGAAGCCAATGACCGGGATCCCGCGCCCGATCAGTTCCCTGCAGATATAGCTCCCAAGATATCCGTTGGCGCCGGTGACGATGACGTGAGATGCAGGCATAAAGATTATAAATTTTGAATTTTAAATTTTGAATTTTGAGTTACTGATCCTGAAGCGATTTGTTGAACTTAGCTCTTTAAACTTTGCCCTTTGAACTTGAGAAGCAGGAATTGTCCCAGCACCATGGAAACCAGCCCTGCGCCGATCTGCGCGACCAGGAACACCAGGGCGGAGAAGGCCAGCACCTGGGGCCGGGGGAAGTCCCGGAAAACATACAGAAACGTCAGTTCCCGTGTGCCCAGGCCCATCACGGTTACCGGAATAGTATTGGCGATACCCGCGGCGGCCACCCCGCCACCCGTCTCGATCACGGAGATGTCCAGGCTGACGCCGGCAGCCAGGAAATAGCAGCAAATGAAATAGCATAGGTTCCCGCTGACCGACAGTAACAGGAACAAGGATGTGGAGGGAAAACTTTTATGCCTGAAGCCCAGCGTTTCTTCTTTTTTCAGCTGCCTGATCCATCTCAGGGGAATCTCCGCGAGCCTGACAATGGCCGGCGACCAAAGGATCAGGAACGCCAGGACCATTCCTGCAACCCCCGTAAGCAGGATGAACCACCCCCAGGTGGGTCCGAGGCCGGGGAGCACATGATGGATAATGGCGGCACCTCCGATTACAAAAAAGATGCTCAGGTCCATACCTCTTTCGGCGATCACTTTCAGCCCGGCTCCCAGGATGCCTTTTTTGGTGCCGGCGTGGCCGGCCTTCATCAGCTCTCCAAAACGCCCCGGAGTGATCACCCCGATGGCATAGCCTTCGAAAAATTCCCCGCTGCGCTGCAAAAACCGCCTTCGGTCGTAGCCTTCCTCATTCAGGATGTACCAGCGCCAGCACTTGATCACCAGCAAGGTCATCTGGAAACCGATCCCCAGCAGCAGCAATGTCCGGTCAACCTGGCTCATATATGCCCATAGCGCGTTTAGGTCGGTCCTGGCCAGCACCACGACGAACATCACCACCCCGGCAAACCGGATCAGTTTAAACCAGCTGAATTTACTTTTGGACAATTGTTAAACTGTTAAATTGTTAAACTGTTAAATTGCTACACTGTTCTATTGTTCTATTGTTCTATTGTTCTATTGTTCAAATCTGCAAAATCCTACCGTCTTACCGTCCTACCGTCCTACCGTCCTACCGTCCTACCGTCCTACCGTCTTACCGTCCTACCGTC
>CAZAZE010000050.1:4430-7130 GCA_964489545.1 uncultured Bacteroidales bacterium | reverse complement strand
TTAAACATTAAACATTAAACATTAAACATTAAACATTAAACATTAAACATTAAACCTTAAACCTTAAACATTATTCATATAAATCTCCTCCGCCCACCTCATCCTGTCCTGCGGCGAGAACTGCCAGGGTGCGCCGTTGTTCTCTATGTTGGTGAAGATGGCGTTGAGTTCGCCCGGGCCTTTGGCCTCTTCCATCACCAGGTATCGGCGCATATCGACGATGATCGACGGATGGTTGATGCTCACCGGGCATTCGCGGGCGCAGGCGTTGCAGGTGGTGCAGGCCCAGAGCTCCTCCTCGCTGATGTAATCGCGCAGCAGCGACCGGCCGTCGTCGAACGAGGCACTTTTCACCAGTCCCGGACCTTTTTCCTTCATCCGCGCCCGGATATCCATGATGATCTTGCGCGGTGAGAGCTTTTTCCCGGTGATATTGGCGGGGCAGACCTCGGTGCAGCGCCCGCATTCAGTGCAGGCCAGCGAATCGAGGTAGTTCTTCCAGGTGACGTCCTCCACATCTTTAACCCCAAAACGGCTCACCACACCAGTTTCGCCTTCCGGCGCCGCAGCGAAGGCCAGGTTCGGGTCCATCATGCGCTTCACCTCTTCCGTGATCTGCGGCATGTTGGGCAGGTAGCCCAGCGGCTCCAGGCGGCTGAGGAAGACGTTCGGCACCGACATGAATACATGGAAGTGCTTGGAATACGGAAGAATATTGGCGAACAGGAAGATGAGCAGAATGTGCGCCCACCAGAAGATCTCGTGCCACACATGCACCGCCCCGGCGGACATTCCCTCAAACCACCCCGCCATAACTTGGCTCACCGGGTACAAGCCCACCATGCTCCCCTGCTTCCCTGCTTCCACGCCTCCAAGCCCCCCTGCCTCCACGCAATAAAAAGTATTCATCCCCAGCAAACTCACCATCAGCAGGAGGATCAGCGTCAGGGCAAAGTTGGCGTCCTGGTGGGAGTTGTGCTTCATCTCGATGCCGGTGAAACGCCGGATGTTCATGAACAGGCGGCGGATAAGGAAGGCGACGATGGCGATGAGGATGATCAGGGCGAAGATGTCGCCGGAGGCCGTGATCACGTCATACACCACGCCCAGGACGCTCAGCGCCCGTTCTGTCCCGAACAACCCGTCGATGACCATCTCAATGCTCCCGACCAGGATGACCAGGAAGCCCCACCATACCAGTGCGTGCATCAGCCCCACCACCGGTTTGCGCAGGATGCGCGTCTGGCCGAAGGCCACCGCCATCATGACCTGGAAACGCTTCCCCCAGTCTTTGACCGGAAACGGTTTCGTGAGTTTGAACAGAAGATAATACCGCCAGGCCGTCCAGGCAAAAATGCCGAGCGTGGCCAGCAGGGAGAGGGCGAAGAAGAGCTGTTTCATAGAACGGCTTTGTTAAATGGTTTATTAGAATAAGCGGGATGGCTTCCGGTGCTTATGATTGAATTTATCACATCATTCATAGCTGATAAAAATAAAAAAAAATCGTTCATGCCCACTTGTTGTACGAATAAGTTACATGCAGAAAATATGTATATGACAGTCAATAAAGATGTTAGGCAGGTGCTTTTTCATACAGCATTTATTCGTACATGATTTCTGTTGACTTTTTTCTACCGGTCACTATCTTTGAAAAAAATTGATTAACCAATACTTAATTATTAGATCTATGAAAAAGACTTTCTTGTTTTTCATGTTGTTTGTTTTCGCCGGATCAGTGACGTTCGGCCAGTTGAATTCGGCCAGTTCTGAAAACAACCCGCCGACCATCCCGGCACAACCCATGGCCGTCAAGGCGCCGGGCGGAACCTGTGAATTCCTGGTGTTTATGGACAATCTTCCCTGGGGCTCCTCTGCCATTCAGACCATCCTAACGAACAATGGCGAGTCCTTTGTGGTCAAGAATTCGTCCACTATGGCCACCGAGGATTTCTCGCTCTATGATGTTATCATTATCGCATCAGACCAGGTTCCTGGGTTCCATACTAATTTTGTCGCCAACTTCACCAAGTTCGTGAATTTCGTGACAGCCGGCGGTCGCCTTGAGGTTCATGCGGCCACCTGCGGCTGGAATTCTCCCTGTGATTATTCCGTCCAATTGCCTGGAGGTGTTTATACTACCGAACATTATGACAACTATAATGTTATCGCTGACGCACTTCACCCGATTGTAGCCGGCGTCTCGAATCCGTTTTACGGGAATTATGCCAGCCACGGCCATTTTTCCAACCTGGTTCCCGGGACCAAGATCATCACCCGGTCGCAGATCAACAACGAGCCCACCACAATACAGTACAATTATGGGATGGGTACCGTAACGGCAACCACCTGCACTTATGAATATGGGTATAATAATGGACAGGAAGCCGGGGAAATGCTCGTGAACAACCTGAATTATTCCTGCGAATTTGTGCCCGAACCGCAGCAAACCCCGGTTACCGGCTGGGCGCTGGGCATCGGCATCTTCCTGATTGCAGCATTCACTATGTTCCGCTTCTGGAAACATTCCTAAGACTTATTCCATATAATTGAAACAAAGCTCTCCGGTTTAAATCGGGGAGCTTTTTTCGTTTGCCGTTTGCCGTTAGCGCCTCTCCCCGCTTCCCCGCTCCCCCGCTTCCCCCCGGCCCCCCCCCCCCCCCCCCCCCACGCCCCCGGAACCCCCCCCACCCCCGCCCCAGG
>CAZAZE010000050.1:0-4420 GCA_964489545.1 uncultured Bacteroidales bacterium | reverse complement strand
TTCCCCGCTCCCCTGCTCCCCCGCTCCCCCGCTCCCCCGCTCCCCTGCTCCCCTGCTCCCCCGCTTCCCCGCTCCCTCTGCAAAATATTTTTTATCTTTGCCCATACCAACCCGTTGACCCATGCACCCTGAACGCAAACCCTACCAACCTGAGCACCATATCCGCATTGTAACCGCCGCTTCGCTCTTCGACGGCCACGACGCCGCCATCAACATCATGCGCCGCATCATCCAGTCGACCGGGGCCGAAGTGATCCATCTCGGCCACGACCGTTCGGTGAAAGAGATCGTCGACTGCGCCATCCAGGAAGACGTCCAGGCCATCGCCCTCACCTCCTACCAGGGCGGGCATATGGAGTTTCTCACCTACATGCACGACATGCTGAAGGAGCGCGGTTGCGGACACATCAAAATCTTCGCCGGCGGCGGCGGGGTGATCCTCCCGGAAGAGATGGAAGAACTGCACCGCTACGGCATCACGCGCATCTATTCTCCCGACGACGGGCGCGCCATGGGCCTGCAGGGGATGATCAATGACCTGATGGAGCAGTCGGACTTCCCGACGGGCGACCAGGTCCAGGACATCACCCCGGAGCGGATCGCGGCGAAGGACATTAACGCCGTCGCCCGGCTGATCTCGGCCGCGGAGAACTACCCGGAACAGGCCCGGGCGCGGATCGACGCGCTGAAGGACCACCCGAAGCGCTCTCCCGTGCTGGGCATCACCGGCACCGGCGGCTCGGGCAAATCATCCATGGTCGACGAGATCGTCCGCCGATTCCTGCACGACTTCCCCGACAAGACCATCGGCATCATCTCGGTCGACCCGTCGAAGCGCAAGACCGGCGGCGCCCTGCTGGGCGACCGCATCCGCATGAACGCGATCAACAGCCCGAGGGTGTACATGCGCTCGCTCGCCACGCGGCAGTCGAACCTGGCCGTTTCCCGCTACGTCAAAGACGCCGAGATCATTCTCCAGGCCGCCGGCTTTGACCTGATCATCCTCGAAACCTCCGGCATCGGGCAGTCGGATACCGAGATCGTCGACCACAGCGACGTCTCCATGTACGTCATGACCCCCGAATACGGCGCGGCCACGCAGCTGGAGAAGATCGACATGCTCGATTTCGCCGACATCATCGCCATCAACAAATTCGACAAGCGCGGCGCCCTCGACGCCCTGCGCGACGTCCGCAAGCAGTTCGCCCGCAACCACCAGCGCTGGCACGACGACCCGGAGGCCCTGCCGGTCTTCGGCACCATCGCCTCCCAGTACAACGATCCCGGCGTGAACAGTTTCTACAAGGCCCTCATCGGCATCATCAACGAAAAGACCGGCGCGGGCTTCGAAACGAAGATCCAGGCCGAGGCCGGCATGTCGGAAAAGATCTACATCATCCCACCCAGCCGCGTACGCTACCTCAGCGAGATCGCCGACACGGTGCGGAATTACAACAAATGGGCCGAAAAGCAGGCGGAAACGGCACACCGGATCCAGACCATCCGCGAAGCGCAGAAACTACTCCAGGGTAAAGCGCTGGAAGGGTCTGACGCCCTTAAAGCCCTTGCTGATGAAGAAAAGAAGACCGAACAGGAGCTCGACGGCAAGACCAAATTCCTGCTGGAGACCTGGCCGCTGAAGGTCGCCTCCTACAAGCAACCCGAGTATATTTTCGAAGTCCGCGACCAGAAGATCCGGGTGCAGACGCATACCGAATCCTTATCCCACACCCGGATTCCCAGGGTGATCCTGCCGAAGTTCAAGGGATGGGGCGATATCGTGAGATGGAGTCTCAGGGAGAACGTCCCGGGCGAATTCCCATATGCCGCCGGCGTGTTCCCGTTCAAGCGCGAAGGGGAGGACCCGACGCGCATGTTCGCCGGGGAAGGCGGCCCGGAGCGGACCAACAAGCGTTTCCATTACCTGTCGAAGGGCATGCCCGCCCGCAGGCTCTCTACCGCGTTCGACAGCGTGACGCTCTATGGGAACGACCCCGATATCCGGCCCGACATCTACGGGAAGATCGGCAATTCGGGCGTTTCCATCTGCTGCCTCGACGACGCCAAGAAGCTCTATTCCGGCTTCAACCTGGCGGACCCCAAGACTTCCGTATCGATGACCATCAACGGGCCGGCGCCCACGCTCGTGGGTTTCTTCATGAACGCCGCCATCGACCAGCAGTGCGAACTCTATATCCGGGAGAACGGACTGGAGCAGGAGGTGGAAAAAAAGATTGAAGAGATCTACAAGAAGAAAGGGACAAAACGGCCGGCATACCAGGGTCAGTTGCCCGAAGGGAACAATGGGCTGGGCCTCATGCTGCTGGGCGTCACCGGCGACCAGGTGCTGCCGAGGGAGGTTTATGAGCAGATCAAGGCCGATACCGTCTGCAGGGTCAGGGGTACGGTGCAGGCCGACATTCTCAAGGAAGACCAGGCCCAGAACACCTGCATCTTCTCCACCGATTTCGCCATCAAGATGATGGGCGACGTACAGGAATATTTCAACCGGAACAACGTCCGGAATTTCTATTCGGTCTCCATCTCCGGTTATCATATCGCCGAAGCCGGCGCCAATCCCATCACCCAGCTCGCCTTCACCCTGGCCAACGGGTTCACTTATGTGGAATACTACCTGTCGCGCGGGATGGACATCGACAAGTTCGCCCCGAACCTGTCGTTTTTCTTCTCGAACGGCATCGACCCGGAGTACGCCGTCATGGGCCGGGTGGCGCGCCTGATCTGGGCCAAGGCGATGAAACTCAAATACGGGGGCGACGACCGCTCGCAGAAGCTCAAATACCACATCCAGACCAGCGGCCGCTCGCTGCACGCCCAGGAGATCGGCTTCAACGACATCCGCACCACGCTCCAGGCGCTGTACGCGGTGTACGACAACTGCAACTCGCTGCATACCAACGCGTATGATGAAGCCATCACCACGCCCACGGAGGAATCCGTCCGGCGCGCGGTGGCCATCCAGCTGATCATCAACCAGGAACTGGGGCTGGCCAAAAACCAGAACCCGCTGCAGGGCAGCTTCATCATCGAAGAGCTGACCGACCTGGTGGAGGAGGCGGTGCTGATGGAATTCGACCGCTTAACGGAACGCGGCGGTGTGCTGGGCGCTATGGAAACAATGTACCAGCGCAGCAAGATCCAGGAGGAATCGCTTTATTACGAAACGCTCAAGCACACCGGGGACCTGCCCATCGTCGGGGTGAACACCTTCCTCTCCAGTGAAGGCTCGCCGACCATCATACCCGGCGAGGTGATCCGAGCCACGAAGGAGGAGAAGGAATACCAGATTTCCATGCTCGGTGCGTTGCACAACACGTATGAAGAGAAGACGCATGCACTGCTGGAAGACCTTAAAGAACGGGCCCGGGAGAACCGGAATATCTTCGAGGGCCTGATGGAGGCGAGCAAATACTGTTCCCTGGGCCAGATCACACAGGCGCTGTTTGAGGTGGGAGGGCAATACCGGCGCAACATGTAGGTTTAAGGTTTAAGGTTTTAGGTTTAAGTTGTGGTTTTTAGTTTTTAGTTTTAAGTTGGGGCGTGGGTTGGCGTTTATAATTAATTTTGAAAAAAATTCCCGAACTTAAACCTTAAAATTTAAACCTTAAACCTTGCGAAGCACATGCATTGGCTGGATGAAATAGAAAGACAGGAGAGCCGGAAACGCGGATCGGGTTCCGGGAGTGCGCGGGTCCAGGACAAAAAATTCCGGATACAGCAGAACTATGAGAAGAACCGGGAGGTTTATGACGGATTTATGCAGAAGCTGACCGGCCTGGTGGAGCGGGTGAACAGTTTGCCCATGCAGCACCGGGAGGAGTTCGGCAAGATCACCGCCAGGGAAAAGGAATCACGGCTGGAAAACCACCTTCATTATTTTTCCAGCAGCCGGAGGACGCAGCGGACCGAGTTTAAAAGTATATTGAATCCTTTTAAGACGGTGCATTACAAGCATATCCGGATTATCTATTTCAATGTGGCCAAGCTGATGGATAAGGTAGAAGTGGAGATCCACGAGGAATTACTGGAGAAGAAGCGTCGCGACGGGCGCGAGGTGCCGGAACACGAGAATCCAAATGACTTTCACAAGCCTCATTCTGAAAAGGATAAGTTCCATGAGATCTTTTATTACGAAATGGAAAAACTGAACGATGACCTGGCCTATAAAATCCTTGACTGGCTTGCATTTCACGAGAACGTCGATCACATACCCATTGTCACGGAGGGCGAACCAAGGTTCAAGGACTAAGTTTTGAGGTTTAAGGTTTAAGGTTTAAGTTCGGGCATTATTTTTTTAAGTATTGAGGTTTAAGGTTTAAGGTTTAAGGTTTAAGTATCTAATCCTTAACAATGTAACAGTGTAACAGTGTAACAGTGTAACAGTGTAACAGTGTAACAG
>CAZAZE010000049.1:0-9601 GCA_964489545.1 uncultured Bacteroidales bacterium | reverse complement strand
TGACAGTAGCCCGCCAATTCATTGGCAGGGAAAAAGGACGGCCCCCGCGATGATCCGAGTCCTGAAAGGACGTCTGACAGTAGCCCGCCAATTCATTGGCAGGGAAAAAGGACGGCCCCCGCGATCATACAGTCCCAACGGGACGAATGACAGAATGCCGCTGTACAATCCCGATTAAAATAAGCCCGATGCGTGTTGACCTTCAATCTTCTGATCAATATTTGATCCATTTGCCTGAAGACACCGGGATTGGGATAAACTACAAGACAGGGCAGTTCCTGAGACGGCTCATTCAAGCCTGTAAAGAGACCATTCTTATCGAATTTGATGATGACGACATCATAATCAAAAATACCCGTTGTATAATCGATCTTATGGGCGGAGACCAGGCATCCTCCGTCAACGGTGGGATACACTTCCCAGGAATGATAAAATGCATCACCCCCGTAAAGAGATTGCCAGCGAAGGTTTAAGTTGCTGTCCAGGCAGTTCAGGATGATCCAGGAAGGTTGAAATTGCCAGGGGTAAGACTTAAAATTCCCGGTGCCCGCATAAAAGATGGTATCGGGATGGATAAAATCTATATTGTCTGATGAGCCCGGATATGTACTCGTGTCAGCCAGCAATCCAAGATAATTTTCACTGGTTTGGTTGGATATAAATCAATTACAATCAATTACAACCTATTACAACCTATTACGATCAATTACAACCTATTACGATCTATTACAACCTATTACAACCTATTACGATCTATTACTATTTAAATCACCTCCTCCGGCTTTTCATCCTTCATTCCGGGAAGCAGGGAAGGAATGATGCGCGCGGCGGCCTGGAAGAACATGGATTTCTCCTTCGCCTGGCGGGTGATGATCTTTTCGCCGCGGTCGAAGGTGACGATGGCAAAAACGATGATCCCCGCGACGATCGCGCCTTTGACAACCCCTATGACCGCGCCCAGCAGCTTGTTCAGCCAGCCCAGCGCCACCATGTCGACGGTCTTTTCGATGATCTTGCCGATGATGTAAGCGGCCAGCATCACCGCGACGAAAATGAGGATGTAGGCGATGATCCGGCCGGCGTTATCGCTGAAGGTGAAATATTGCCGCAGCCAGGCGGAAACGTCCGGGGCGAAATAATAAGCGGCCAGGATGCCCAGGATCATGCCGGCCAGGGTGGCCAGTTCGATGATCAGCCCTTTGGTGAGGCCCCGGATGAACCCCCAGACGATCGGGATGAGGATGAGTACGTCGAGTAGGTTCATTTCTTGATCCTGCGGGTTAGTTCCGTGGCGAAAATGAAATCGTTCAGCACCTGGTTGTCGGTGTGCAGGATCTCATGCTTGTTGCCGCTCCACCAGATCTGCCCCTGGTAGATGAAGGCGACCTTCTCGCCCGTCATCAGCACCGAGTTCATATCGTGGGTGTTGACCACGGTGGTGATGTTAAATTCTTCAGTGATCTCCTTGATCAGTTCGTCGATGACGCCGGCGGTCACCGGGTCGAGGCCGGAGTTGGGCTCGTCGCAGAACAGGTATTTCGGGTTCATGGAAATGGCCCGGGCGATGGCCACCCGTTTGATCATCCCGCCGCTCAGCTCCGACGGCATCAGTTTGTTGCGCCCTTCCAGGTTGACGCGGCGCAGGCAGAAATCCACCCGCTCAAGCTTCTCCCGGAAACTCATCCGGGTGAACATATTTAACGGGAACATGACGTTCTGTTCCACGTTCATGCTGTCGAACAGGGCGCCGCCCTGGAACAGCATGCCGATCTCCTGGCGCAGTTTGCGGCGCTCTTCGTTCCCCATCTTACAAAAATTCCGCCCGTCGTAGATCACCTCCCCTTCATCGGGCTGGAGCAGTCCCACCAGGCACTTCATGAACACCGTCTTGCCTGAGCCGCTCTGCCCGATGATCAGGTTGGTCTTTCCCGGCTCAAACAGGAAGGAAACATTGTCCAGTACTTTATTCTCTCCGAAATACTTCGATATGTTCCGGGCTTCGATCATTACAGGAGAATTTCGGTTAAGAGCAGGTTGAAGAGGATGATGAGGATGCTGCTGCGCACCACGGCCTTGGTGCTGGCATTACCCACATCCAGCGCGCCGCCTTTGATGATATACCCGTGGAAGCCGGAAACCGTGACGATGATGAAGGCGAAGATGACGGTCTTGATGAGTGCGTAAGTCACCGACCAGGGATCGAACCAGGATTGAAGACCTTCGATATAGATCGTTGAAGAGACCAGTCCGAGCGCCACACAGGCCACCAGGCCGCCGATCAGGCCGAGCAGCATGCTCATGGTGATGAGCACAGGGTTGAAGAGCAGGGCCGCCACCAGCTTCGGGAAGATCAGGTAGTTGGCGCTGTTCACCCCCATGATCTGCAGGGCGTCGATCTGTTCGGTCACCCGCATGGTGCCGATCTCCGAAGCGATCCGCGACCCGACCTTGCCGGCCAGGATCAGGCTGATGACCGTCGGGGAGAACTCCAGGATGATCGACTGGCGGACGGTGAACCCGACCGTGACCAGCGGGATGAGGGGGCTGTCGATGTTGAAGGCCACCTGCATCGCCGCCACCGCACCCATGAACAGCGAAAGAATGGCCACGATCCCCAGCGATTCCACCCCGATCTTCTGGAACTCGGCCATCAGCTGCGTCCAGAACACCGACCATTTTTCCGGTTTCCGGAAAACCTGGCCCATCAGCAGAAGGTATTTACCGAGTAAGCTCAGCACGACGCGGTTAGTTCAAAGTTCAAAGGGCAAAGTTCAAAGTTAAGTTCAAAGTTAGTAATTAATAGTGGATTTTTGATTTTAATGGACAAGTTCGCAATGACCGGGAGATTTCAACGTTAGAAATTATATTTTTACACGCTGTTAGAGTTCTGAGTTCTGAGGGCTGAGTTAAAAACTCAGAACTCAGAACTCAGAACTCAGAACTCAGAACTCAGAACTCAGAACTCCGCTTAACTCTTTGCCCTTGAACCATAAAGCCATCATATTTCTCCTGTTGTTATCGCTGGCGCTGGGTTCGTGCGCTTCGAGCCGCACCTCGTATCACAAGCCGCGTAAGCCGCGCAAATGCGACTGTTCCCGCTGGTCGCAGCTGTCGCCATCTTCCATCATTTACTTCAACATCCATGAAGATCGAACCGGGGGAAGGGCTTAGGCGGTATCTTCCGGAAGGCAGCCTGCCGCTGGTGATGGAATGGCTGAACGGATACCCGGTTGTGATGAAGATCAGCCTCGGGCGCCGGTCCAAGCTGGGCGATTACCGGCCGCCGGTGAAGGATCCGTACCATGCCATTTCCGTTAACCGCGACCTCAACCCTTTCGAGTTCCTGCTGACGCTCACCCACGAGATCGCCCACCTGATGGTCTGGGAACGCTACCGGGGGCGGGTCCGGCCGCACGGCAAAGCCTGGAAGGCGCAATACGCCGCCCTCCTCAACGAACTCACCGGCCGCGGCCTCTTCCCGGAAGAGCTGGAACAGCTGGTCAGGGCCCAGATCGTCGCCCCGAAGGCGTCCAGCAAGGCGAGCACCCAGCTCGTCCGCGCCATGCACGCCCTCAATGGGGATGGCCACACGGTCCTCCTGGAAGACCTGCCCGAGAACAGCCGCTTTAAGCTCGCCGACGGCCGCCGCTTCGTGAAGCAGCAGCGATTGCGGAAATGGTACCGCTGCCTCAGCCTCGACAACCGCCGCCTCTACCGCATCAGCCCCGTCGCAGCCGTCATTCCTGTTGAAAATTAAGGGATTTTATTAATTTTGCCCCCGCAACCGCACCAAACTAATGACGCGAGCGCCAGCGAGCAACTGACACAAGCGACAACGAGTAAATGACCATCAATAAGCATGAACCATAACTATTGCATCATCATGGCCGGAGGGGCGGGGACGAGGTTCTGGCCCGTGAGCCGTTCCGCCCGGCCCAAACAGTTCATCGACATTCTCGGTACCGGGAAAACCCTCATCCAGCAGACCTTCGAGCGGTTCATGGGAATCTGCCCGCCGGAAAACATCTTCATCGTCACCCATGAACTGTACAAAGAGCAGGTGCTGCTTCAACTGCCGCAACTGACAGAGGACCAGGTCCTGCTCGAGCCCGCCCGCCGCAACACGGCGCCCTGCCTGGCTTATGCCGCTTTTAAAATTTATTCCCGGGACCCGGAAGCCAGCCTCATCGTCGCCCCGTCTGATCACATCATCCTCAAAGAAGATATTTTCCGTGATAAGATCA
This sequence comes from uncultured Bacteroidales bacterium, assembly GCA_964489545.1. Classification (GTDB taxonomy): domain Bacteria; phylum Bacteroidota; class Bacteroidia; order Bacteroidales; family JAGOPY01; genus JAGOPY01. The sequence goes on along the minus strand of CAZAZE010000049.1, from coordinate 5,357 downwards.
CCATGGCCCTGAACGCCGCTCAGGAGAACAACTGGCTGATCACCCTGGGCATCAAGCCCTCCAGGCCCGATACGGGCTACGGCTATATCCAGTTCAACCACGATACCGGCGACGATCGATACCCGGGCCTGCGCAAAGTCAAAACCTTCACCGAAAAACCAAACCTGGAACTGGCCGTCACCTTCCTCGAAAGCGGTGAATTTCTCTGGAATTCCGGGATATTCATCTGGTCGATGAAAACGATCATGCAGGCCCTTTCGGAGCACCTGCCCGATGTCGAAAGCCTCTTTGAACAAGGCCTGGGCAAATATTTCACCCCTGAAGAGCCGGAATTCATCCGGAACACCTACGCCGTCTGCAAAAGCATCTCCATCGACTACGGCATCATGGAGAAGGCGGATAACGTCTACGTGATCGAATCCGACTTCGGCTGGTCCGACCTGGGTACCTGGGGCTCGCTGCACGAGATCCGGAACCGCGATGAACACGGGAACGCCGTTACGGGCCGGAATGTTATGACCTACAACACAAACAACAGCATTATCCATATGCCCGACGACAAGCTGGTCGTGCTTCAGGGCCTCGAGGGGTATATCGTGGTGGAAGACGGACAGGTGCTGCTGGTCTGCCGCAAGGAAGACGAACAGCAGTTACGCCAGATCGTCAATGACATCCGGATACAGAAAGGAGACCGCTTTGTTTAGTGTTTAGTGTTTAGTGTTTAGTGTTTAGTGTTTAGTGTTAAATGTAATGGGCGATTTGTACATTTTAATGAATTCAATAAGAAAATTTCAATTACCTATGACCCCAATGACGCGAGCATCAGCGAGCTAATGACATGAGCGCAGCGAGTTAATGACTAAATTATTTATATCATGAAAAAGTTCTTTTTACCCTTTTTAGTTTTCCTTCTGTCCTTTAACCTGTCACTGCGGGCGGACGAGGGGATGTGGATCCCAATGCTGGTCGAGCGGCTCAATTACGAAGACATGCAGAAACTCGGGCTGAAGCTGACGGCTGAAGAGATATACAGCATCAACAACTCCAGCCTGAAAGACGCCATTATCCAGTTTGGCCGCGGCTGTACCGGGGAGATCGTCTCCGACCAGGGCCTCCTTCTCACCAACCACCACTGCGGCTATGGCCAGATCCAGTACCACAGCAGCATCGAGCATGATTACCTTACCGACGGGTTCTGGGCCATGAGCATGGAAGAAGAGCTGCCCAACCCCGGACTTACCGCCCGCTTCCTGGTCCGCATGGAAGATGTTTCGGAGGCTGTGAACAGCCAGCTGACAGCCGACATGACCGAGGACCAGCGCAACGCGAAAATCGCGGAGGTGTCGAAGCAGCTCAGCGACAAAGCCGTGGAAGGGACGCATTACAATGCCAATGTCAGGAGCTTCTTCGGCGGCAACGAGTTCTACCTCTTTGTTTATGAAGTGTTCCTCGATGTCCGCCTCGTCGGCGCGCCGCCCTCCTCCATCGGTAATTTCGGCGACGACACAGACAACTGGATGTGGCCCCGCCATACCGGCGACTTCTCCATTTTCCGCGTGTATTCCGGCCCCGACGGCAAACCGGCCGAATATTCCAAGGACAACATCCCGCTGAAGCCGAAGCACTTCCTACCCATCTCCCTGGATGGGTATAAAGAAGGCGATTTCAGCATGATCATGGGCTATCCCGGCAGCACCGACCGCTATCTTTCCTCCTATGGTGTGGAACTGGCCATAAATACTTCCAATCCCTCTGTGGTCAAGATCCGCCAGGAAAAGCTCGACATCATCCGGGCTGTCACCTCGGTCAACAGCGCAGTCCGCATCCAGTATGCCACCAAAGACGCCCGCATCTCCAACTACTGGAAATATTTCATCGGGCAGACCAGGGGCCTGAAGCGACTGAAGGTCGTTGACAAGAAACGGAAGACCGAAGACGACTTCCGCGCCTGGGCCGCAGCGGAACCCGCGCGCAGCGCGAAGTACGGAACGGCCCTGCAGGATATCGAACAGGCCTACAAGGTCATTTCGGAATATGCCCTGGCCAACGTTTATTACGGCGAAGCGGCGCTGCGCGGACCGGAGATCCTTTCCCTGGCCATGTCGTACAAACCTCTGGCGGAAGAACTGGCCAAAAAGGACGCCGACCAGGCCAGGATCGAAAAGATGGTCACCGCTTTGCAGAACCAATCAAAGTCATACTTCAAGGATTACTACGAGCCGATCGACCGGAAGATGTTTGCTTCGATGATGAAGCTGTTCTATGAAGATGTACCGGCCGGCCAGCAGCCGCTGTATTTCACCGAACTCATCGCGAAGTATGGAAAGGATTACCAGAAGCTGGCGGATGATGTATTCTCCAAATCCATCTTCGCCTGCCCTGACCGCCTGACCGCCTTCCTCGATAAGCCCAGCGTGAAAAAGCTGGAGAAGGACCCGGCGTATCAGCTTTACATCGCTTTCAGCGACAAGTTCGGCCAGATCCAGAAGGCCCGCAACGAAGCCAGTGCGCAACTGGCCAGGGGCAACCGCCTGTTCATCGCCGGCCTGCGCGAAATGAATCCGGACCGCAAATACGCGCCCGACGCCAACTCCACCATGAGGCTGACCTATGGCACGGTGGGCGGCTATAACCCGGCCGACGCCGTTTACTATGATTATTTCACCACGCTGGAAGGCGTGATGGAGAAGGAAGACCCGTCGTCGTACGAGTTCATCGTGCCCGAAAAGCTCAAAGAACTATACAAAGCGAAGGATTACGGCCAGTATGGCGAGAACGGCAAGCTGCACACCTGCTTCCTGACCGATCACGACATCACGGGCGGCAACAGCGGCAGCCCGGTGATCAACGCCAAAGGCGAGCTGCTCGGCATCGCCTTCGACGGCAACTGGGAAGCCATGAGCGGCGACATCGCCTTCGAGCCCGCCTACCAGCGGACCATCAGCGTCGACATCCGCTATGTACTGTTCATCATCGACAAGTTCGCCGGCGCGAAGAACCTCATCGACGAGATGAAGCTGGTGAAGACCAGGCCGGTGTTGGCGCCGGAATTGGTTTCGGAGGAGGTTCCGGCGGCGGCGGTTGAGAGTAAAGAATGAACCTTGCAAGGGTTATAACCCTTGCAGGGTTATAACCCTGTCAGGGTTAATTCTGCGCCCCCTCTTGCTTTCAACATAAATATTTGTACCTTTGCCTTCCCATCAGCCGGTCTCGTGGCCGAGTGGCTAGGCAGAGGTCTGCAAAACCTCGTACAGCGGTTCGAGTCCGCTCGAGACCTCGGATAAATAAGATAAAGCCCCGAAAATCAAAGGTTTGCGGGGCTTTTGTTTTAATGTGGCTTTTTTGGCCTTCCATCTTTATCTGTGCAGGTTCGGTTGTCTCGTCTCATTTTTCTCACCCGAAATTCGAATCAGAATTAGCAGATATTTCATCATATTTGAGTTTTATTAATTTAAGTTGTGAGTGCAACAGAATACAGTATAACATGCAATAAAGATGAAATTATTAATCCCCGATGGGGCGGACATTCAATTTGCAGGTACTTTTATGTATCGATCATTAATTAAACAGCCTATGAAAAAGATCATCGCTATTTTCTGCTGCGCATCCATTCTTGGATCCATATTTGCCCAGGACGATATGACCATCATATTGAACCCGCCTGACCTCACAAGGGGTCTGCCGGTTATGACGGCGTTATCCTTGCGGGCATCGGCCACCGGATTTGATACCACCAGTCTGAGCCTTCAGGATATGTCCGATCTGCTATGGGCCGCCAACGGCATCAACAGACCTGAAAATGGAAAGCGAACGGCGCCATCGGCGAGGAATTACCAGGATATTGATGTGTATGTGATTATGAAATCTGGCGCTTATCTTTACAATCATAATAAACATTGTCTTGATTTCATTGCAGGCGGGGATCACAGGGCTCTGGTGGCGGGAAGTCAGGAGCATTTTGCCGTTGCACCACTCTTTTGCCTGCTGGTATCAGATTTTTCAAGGTTCACCCGTGAGGAAGACTCATTAAAAATGGTTTGGTCGGCATTTGATGCTGGCATCGTATCCCAGAACATATCCATTTTTTGCGCGTCCATTGGCCTGGACACCAGAGTAAGGGCCTGGATGGATAAGGATAAACTGCGGGAGGTCCTTGAATTGAAGGATTCACAGCACCTGATGTTGAATCATCCGGTGGGTTATAAGAAGAAATAACATCGCTTACATAAACAGCACTGGGGGGAACGGGCGTCTTTGGCAACGTGAATCAGCATTATTATTTGTATCCTATCAGGAAGGCGACAAAGTAGGATTGAAAGCCATCAGTGGCGGGTACATTACCGGTGCTTTCACGGGATCCATTACCTGATCTTCAGCCTCTGTCCGATCCGCAGGGTGGAGGTGCGGCTGATGCCGTTAAGGGCGCAGAGGCTGGCGACGGTGGTGTCGTGGCGGTAGGCGATGCTGGACAGGTTGTCGCCGCTTACGATGGTGTAATATTCTGCTGTGTGCGGCTGCCGTTGCTTCCGGGATTGCTCGATGACGCCGTAAAGGTTCACCACGGTGTCGTTCAGAACGTAAAAGTCGGCGATGTCGAGTGCGCGGTCATGGATCCGGAACTCCAGGTGCAGGTGGTTTCCCCTTGCACGGCCGGTGGCGCCGCCCAGTCCCAGCGTATCGCCGGCCTCAACATACTGGTCGGTGCTTACCCTGATCTTTGAAAGATGGGCATAATACAGTTCCACGCCGCTGTAATGGCGGACGATGACCAGGTTTCCGTAGCCACTGCAGTACTTCGCGTAGCGCACCTTTCCGCTCAGCCCGGCCACTACCGGCGCTCCGTAATCCAGCCCAATGTCCCAGCCGGAATGGTAAGACGTGTTTCCCCGCCATAACTTCCCGGTGATGGGCGGAACGAACGGATGCACCGTATCGCAGGGCTCGATCCCCAGGCCCACGAGGGCCGTATCGGTCGTTTTCCATCCGCTGCGGATCGAGTTCGTGATCCAGTGGATGTCGTAAACGGTTTGGGAGGTGATCTCTTCATTATTGACCGTCGGGACGGAGTCCTGCACCGGCGTGGTATCCTGCGCAGAAGCTATGGCGTAAAAGAGCAAACTGATGATTATGAAGGAGATGGTCCTCATCTGGTTTTTTCATTACCCCAAAATCATGGGGATTCTGATCAGGAAGGGTAAAAATTTTCGCAAAAATAAGGCTTTTTCAACTAACGAAGCAGCGGGGCTTTACATTATACCGCCTAACAACCTTCCCCGCTTCCCCGCTTCCCCGCTTCCCCGCGTCCCCGCTTCCCCGCTTCCCCGCTTCCCCGCCTAAGAAAACAGGTCCGGTTCGTG
>CAZAZE010000048.1:0-10326 GCA_964489545.1 uncultured Bacteroidales bacterium | reverse complement strand
CACAACGGTACCGCTGGCCGGGGTCACGGCGAAGTAGGTCTCATAAGGATAGTCGTTGCCTTTCAGCGTAATTTCCGCATTGCTCGGCTCTTCACCGGTCGACAGGGTTACGTTCACGGTAACCTCGGCGTCGAGCAGGTGTCCGACGATATTGGAAACGGTATAGTCAGAATAGACGCCACTGGTGTACAGGGCTTTCACGCCGTAGGCGTACCAGCCCATGCTCAGTCCGGCCCATGCATAGTCATTGTAGAACAGGTTGGTGGTCGTAGCCAGTTCGGTGGTGGTGCCGAGGGTCGGGCTGCCGTTGGGATCGAAGTTCGAGTAACGGGCCACGCGGTAGTTCTGCACGTCGCGGTTGCTCATGCCTTCAACGCCTTTGTAGATGGCATCCGTGCGCTCGTATCCGGGAAGGATCTTCGGCAGGCTGCCGCTGGCGGTCATCGCATGCTGCTGCCAGCTGGCGGGAACCTTCGGAGTGGCCTTCCAGTTCCGGGTAGCATTGTCAGCCTGAAGGGCGTCGCCTTCGGGACCGTTGATCCAGGCGTGGATCATGAAATCCTGCAGTGCGGACAGCGTCCAGTCGTTGGCCTGGAACTTGCTGTAGCTGCGGAAGTAGGTCGGGTTATCGGTATCCAGACCGATCGGAGCGGCATTCGGCGCATTGGCTGCCTGGTAGAGGGCCAGGTAGAAGTCACCGTCGTTGATGGTAGCGGACAGCCAGTCGAAGCTGACCCATCCGTAGTTGTTGATGGTCACGCCGGAAGAGTCGAGCATGGTGCCCGGCAGGCCGTTTGGACCGTCATCGTCAAACACGGCGATACCCATCTGGGTTCCCAGGAACGGGCCGGGGAAGCTGCCGTCGCCGACATAGATCTTACCGCCGATCGCGGTGGCCGGGTAGCCTGCCGGGGTGAATTTCACCGCGTGCCAGCTGCCAGCTGTCTGGTAAACGAAGAAGTCATCGGCTTCGCCGTCGTCGTAGATCACCTCATACGGTCCCTGCGGCAGAGCCCAGGTCACTTCGCACCAGGTGTCGTTATCCTGTACTTCAGCATAGACAAAGGCGGGAGCGTAGTTCTTGTCCCACATGCCGATGCTGATCGGGGTCACCACGCCGGAAAGGGCAGTGGTATCGGCCACCGTTACAGTCGTGTATCCGAGTTTGGAGAAAACGACATCGTATTCGCCTTCGTCGACGTATAAGCTGTATGCACCCAGTTCGTTGGTGGTGGTCTGGAATGCACCGGCGGTAACGCTTACGCCACCCAGCGGTACATTGCCATCCAGGTCAACGACGGTTCCGGCAAACTGCGCGGGAACGTAGACGTGCATGGTGTTCATGATGATGTATTCCTCGTTGTTCGGATCATTGGATTCGAGGAGCAGTTCCTGGGTGTAGTCGCCCGGTTCGTAATCCTGTGAATCGTAGGTGATCTTGATCTGTTTCGAGCCGCTGGCGATGGTTCCGAAGGCCGGATCCACGTCGATGATGAAGTCGGCCGGGAGGCTGAACAGAACAGCGAGGTTATTGTGTACATACGCGGTGTTCAGAGAGACCTGCAGACCCAGTGACGGGGTGGAGGACTGGATCCCGACGGTGGCGCTGTTCAGCGTAAAGCCGGCGGTGATGTCCTTGTACTGCAGCTTAATCTTACCGTTTTTGTAGATAATGGCCTGCATATCCATGCTGTAGGTGGAGCTGCCGAGCCGGTAGGCGTTATCCCACTGAACAATGGTGTAATCCGCAAAGTTCTGGTAGTAAATAGCGGTACCTGCATAGGTTGAATACATATCATCCCAGAAGAGGGCGATAAAGTCAACATATGAGGAGCTGTTGGTCGGAATTCCGGTATTGGAATAGGTATGGTAGTTCGAGTTGAACCCGATGGCGCCGTTGGAGGCAATCCAGAACTGGGTCTTGATCTCATCATAGAATTTGAAGTCGAATCCCATCGGGAACGGACCCACTTTGCCGTCATCGCCCAGTGAGCTGATCTGGCTGGCCGTGAGGGCAACACCGGTGGCGGAGATGTCCATCCACTGGTATGCCGGTCCGCCGGCCTCATCGCTGTCGATCCAGACGTACCCGAACGGGTCGGGGCCGCCGGCGCCGAGGACAACCGGGTAGCCGGTGCCGTTGTATGACTCGTCGCCTTTCTGCAGATCTTCGCCGCGCAGTTCAACCGGTGATCCGGTCTGGTTCTGCTCGAGGGTCGGGTCGTTGATCAGGTCAAGAGCAACCCATTCCGGGAAGGTGAATGCGAGGGTTCCTTCACCAACGTTGGTGATGGTGGTGTACACGTCGACGGTAAAGCCCTGCCATACCCATCCGTGCAGGTCGTCCGGGTTCACATAGAGTGCCGGGATTTCCCATTCCACGCAGTCAGGACCGGCAGGAGCGGAAGCGCCCTCGTCGTAAATAGCCTGAACAGTGTAGCAATACGTGCCGTAGTCGGGCAAAATGTCTGTGAAGTTGGTGCTGGTGGTAGTTCCGATAACCATACCTTCACGTTTCACCATAAAGAACTGGAAGGCGTCGCCGTTCCATTCCCAGGTCAGGTTAACCGTACCGGTCACCTCATTGGTAAGGGTGGCTTCGAGGTCTTCGGGTCCCATCAGTGGGCTGCCCATGACGATCATGGTCACCGGGACGGTGATCGTGGCAACGTTCGGGGTGGAGGTGAACACGATTTCAGCGGTGTACACTTCACCGGGCATGGTATTGGCCGCGCTCAGGTGGGTGGGGATATTGTCCACGCCGCCGAAACCAGCAACGGTGCCGCTGTAATCATCCATGGAGACCCAGCCGGCGCCGCCGCAGGAAGCGATCAGCTGTCCGGCAGTGATGTTCAGCGGTCCATTGGAAGCCGGAGGTGCATACCACACCTGGGTTCCGTTGCTGTCAAATATCCGGTATGAGGGTTCACCCGGCCATGAGGCGGGGGTGAACACGGTGGTGATCTCGTCGCCGGAAATGACATCAAAGAAGAAGGTGGCCGGACCCAGACCACTGGCCAGGGTGATGTCGTTAAGGACAACCACGCCGTTCACCAGAACGTCGAGGGTACAACCGTTCCATCCGTCACCGAAGGAGTCGAATAACTGGATCGAATAGGTGCAGGGAATGATCGGCTGCGACACGTAGTTGACCGTGGCAGCCCAGTCCAGAGGACCGGTTCCGTTATTCAGCACATTGAGCGTAGTGGTAAAGTACTCGTTCGGATTGAGGGTTTCCTCGATCAGGAGCGGGTTCACCACCATATTGGGCTGAGTCAGGTTGAAATTATAATTCAGAACGCCGGCGGCCGGGATGTTCACTGCTGCAGTGGCAACGTTATATCCGGGTTTCGCGGCGTAAATGGTCTGAGGTCCGGAGAAAACATCCTCCAGCAGGTAGGAGCCATCCGGGTTGCTGAGGGTGGAAGGACCGCCTTCAACACCGACGGTAGCGCCGGAAATGGCCAGGCCGTCGTAGTTAAACACGTAACCGGCCACATCACCGGGAAGGGTTACCGGCTGCCAGTAGAAACGCATGTTTTCGTATAAGGTGGAAACACCATCATAGTTGGGCGGGGTTTCGCCGTCCGCATAACCGATGAGCGTGCGGTTGTTACCGGCCCCGGCATCGGTCTTGTACGTGCGGTAATAGGTGCTGTTGTAGTACCCATTATCGCCCCAAAGCACTTCAACGACCAGGTTGGTGGTGCCATCCCAGATATAATCCGTGATGTCAATGGTGTTCCATCCCGTTGCGGTGGCCGGCTGCATCTGGTAGCTGTAATAGACCTGCGTGGCGCCGGTCATATCAAAATAAGCGCCCGATGTGAACGAGGTGATCGTCGTCGGCTTGATTAGAATGGTAACATTGATCAAATAGTTGTTGGTACCTGAACTCATCCGTTCAAAGTTCCAACCCAAATGGGTGAACATTTTGGCCGTAGGCGCTCCCAGGTCGGAAGCAAGGTACAGCGTCTGGGTTCTGCAATTCTCCCAGTAGTTCCCCCAGGGCGTGTACAACGCCGGGGAGGTTCCGTAGGTTGTCCCGTTGCCCACCTCAAGGATGTTTTGGGCAAAGGGCTCCCGTGGTGACATTGCGAAGAGCAACGCCAGCACAAATAGAAACTTAGTAAACTTACTCATAGATAATTAATTATTAGGTTATAATTGTCCTTCCAATGTAAAAAAGACCAAGATTATTCTCCCGTTAGACAAGATTTTTCGCTAAAAGGTTGCATCGCTTTAAAATTTTGACTTTGGGCTTAATTTGGGTGCAAAAATAATTTTTTTTCAATAAAACACCTACTAATCCGACTTTTTCGACAAAAAAACAAGCCCAAGGGCCTGAGCAACCTTCCTGTAATTGTAATATATTGATTTAATGCAGGATGATTAGTTTTTCCTCAATAATCCCCGCAGGGGTCAATAACCTGACCCCGTAAATTCCACTGGCAAGTCCCCTGAGGTTGATCTTTTTATGATTTCCCCGGATCATCTCTTCATAAACCACGACGCCAAAAACATTCGATACGGTCATCTGCTCAATATACAGTGTGCCGGAAAGGACGACTTCACCGTTTGAAGGATTCGGGAGGATCCTTATCTCAGATAAATCTGGCTGCTCCTTTCCCGTGCCGGTGAGCATGACGCACTCCATATCGGAAGGTGTGCTCTCACAGGAATCGGTCTCACCAATCCATAAGGCTGTTACCTTATAGCAATACATCCCAAGGTCCAACCCTTCATCTATGAAATAGTTCTGCGCAGAGGTTCCGATTTTTTCGAAATCACTTCCCCCGATGCTCCGGTATATAGTGAACCCGGACAATTCCCTTGAACCGGCTGCTTGCCCAGGATTAAACCCAAATGGCCAATCCCAGCTAAGTCTTACCGCATTGGGATCGATTACTTCAAGTTCCAGGTCGGCCGGTCCACTGCAGCTCCGGTAGATATGAACATTGTCCACGATCCAGTTCACAATGCGCAGGGAATAAGTTCCTGTTGCGAGGAAGCGGATCCGGAACACCTGGTCGATGGCGAAAGGCGTCAGGTCCAGGTGGGCGCGCGTCCATCCGAAACTCCCTCCCGCATTGCTGTATTGCGTGATCGTGTTCCATTCCTGCTGGGTCCAGTTCCAAACCTGAACATCGAGGAATTCCTCGCCGGTGATGAAAAAGGTTTCTAATTTAATGTCGTAATCCAGCCATATATGGCCTTCGGTCATCCCGGCGGCGCAGAACGGATAGCTTTCCAGCGCGATCCGGTAATCGCTTTGTACCGGAGACCAGTTGAAGCGGGCGGCGGGTGCGGGATTTCCAGCCAGGCTGGTCACGGACCAGTTTTCACTGCCCGCTTCCCAGCGGTTCGCATCGAAGCCGCCCATGGCCCAATTCTCGGTGAATTCCAGTTCAGTACAGTAATCAACGGCTACCATGGCGGGTCCCTCCCGCATCGATTCGCCCGTCTCGCCCGGGTGGCCAAAAGCCGCCAGGTCATAAACGCCGGTTACTTCATAATCATACAATCCGGGATCCATGTCTTCTTCCATGGCGACCTGGGGCTCCGGGGGGTTGAAACTACCCTGGTGCTGCCGGTATTGAATGAAGTTGCCATCGCGGTACAGGTTATACCCGAGCAGGTCGCCGGGAAAGCCGGGCTGCGGCGGGTCCCATTTCAGGAAGACGGCGTCATCCGGGGCTTCCCCGTTGAGGTTTAGGGGCGGATAAAGATAGGTACTGGTGAACGTGTAGTGAGATTTTCCGGAAAGGCCGCTGGTGTAACGGGCGGCCACGCTGGCCGTGTACTCCCTGCCGTACTCCAGGGGAGCGAAGTTCCATTCGGGGGATGCGGTGGATCCGGCAAAAGCGTTGTCCAGGAACACGTGAAAATCGATATACCCGGCGGCAGGAGCCGGCACCCGGACCCCAATGTTGTCGATGGCCCAGCCTGAGGCCCATTCGCCCCCGTCATCGGCATGGAATGCCAGCCAGAGTTGCCCAGGGCCTGCGGGTCCGCTGAACGGACCCAGGTCGACATTGATCGTGCGCCAAACGGAATCGGGTTGCACCTGGTGTAAAACGCTCCATGAGGCGCCCCCGTCGGGAGAGTACTCCACTGTAGCCAGCTGTCCGTAATCCCCGGTGTAAAAGCTGTCGAAGACCAGGTAAAAGCCATCGCTCTCGCGCAGGTCCAGCGGCGGGGTGATGAGGTAATCGGCGCTGCCGTTGCCCGTTGTTCCCGAAAGGTCGTCGTTGGTGCAGGCGTAAAAGCTGTCCCACGCCGGGATTTGAAAATTCGGACTGCTCCCGTCCGCGGTGCGGTACCATCCTTTGTCGCCGCCTGTCGTAGCCTGCCAGCCCGGAGGCGGGAAATCCGCTCCTTCGAAATCCTCCGCCATTGCCCGTCTGAGGGGCTCGCACCAGGTAGCCTGCAGCGACAGGGGGTCGACATTGAGGCAGCCCGGGGCATATTTCTTCTCCAGCAGCACGATGTCCAGGGTTTTATCCCCATCGACCAGGATATTGTCCATATAATAAAGGTCATACCCGATCTTAAAGACGCTGAGTTCATAGCGTCCTTTCCATACCGTTTCCAGGGTAAGGCTGCCGCTTTCCCCGGTGGTCGCAGCGAACTGCGCATAGGGGTAATCCTTTCCGGAGAGCCGGATCTCCGTCCCTGCAGGATTTTCGCCGGTAGTCAGGGTTATATTAACGGTGACGGCCACATCCTTCAAATGCCCGACAATATTGGAAACGGAGTAACCGGAATACAGTCCGCTGCTGTAGCGGGCTTTCACCCCGTAAGCGTACCATCCTTCCGGCAACTCAGGCCAGTTGGCATCGTCGTAAGCCAGCGCACTGATGACGGACAATTCCGTCAGGGTCCCGGTCGTGGGGGAACCGTCCGGATCAAACGATGCGTAGCGGGACAGCGTGTAATCCAGGACTGCTCTGTTGCTCATCCCTTCCACACCTTTTATAATCATATTCTGTGCTTCCATTCCCGGTGGGATCACCGGTATGCGGCCGCTGGCGGTCAGGGCATGCTGCTGCCAGGTTCCGGGGACTTTCGGGGGGATCATTTGCACCGCAGGCAGGTCCTCTTCTCCGTTATAGAGGCCCGGCACGCCGATCACCCAGGCGCGGATCATAAAATCCTGCAAGGGCGAGAGCGTCCAGTTGTATTGCTGAAACCTGCTGTAGCTCCGGTAATAAGTGGGCTGGTCGTCATCCACTCCTACCGGCGCCGCTGCAGGCGCAGCGCCCGTCTGGTACATGGCCAGGTAAAAGCTGCCGCTGGCGACTTCCGCATCCAGCCAGTCGAATGTGACCCATCCGTAATTATTCACAGTCACACCGGTCGAATCCAGCAAAGTGCCCGGCAGGCCCCCTGGCCCATCGTCATCAAAAACCGCGATGCCAAACTGAGTCCCCAGGAACGGTCCGGGAAAGGCGCCATCGCCCACGTATATCTTACCCCCAAAGACCCGCGAAGGATAACCCCATGGCGTGAACTTAACGGCATTCCAGCTTCCCGGAGCCTGGTAGACAAAAAAATCATCCGCAGTCCCATCGTCATAGGAGATTTCAAACGGCCCTTCCGGCAAAGCCCAGCTGACGAGGCACCCGGTATCTTCTTCCATCACTTCGGCATAAACAAACGCCGGGGCGTAGTTGGCGTCCCACAGGCCAATACTGACCGGGGTGACAGCGCCGGACACTGCAAGCGTATCCTCCACGGTGACGGGAATATATCCGGGCCTGGAAAACGCCAGGTCATAAGTTCCGGCATCCACATAGAGCGTGTAGGCGCCCTGGCTGTTCGTCTCCGCCTGGAAATTCCCGGCCACCACGGTTACGCCGGGCAAAGGCTGGTTGTTGTCGAGGTCTGTGACCACACCCTGAAACTGCGCCGGAATATAAACATGCATCGTGTTTCCAAGCAGGTATGCTCCGTTTAGCGGGTCATTAGACTCCAGGTACAGATCTTCAAGGTAGATCCCCGGTTCAAAGTCTTCGGCATCATAGGTAATCCGGATCTGCCGGGAACCGCCCCCGGCAATGGTCCCGGCGGCTGGCTCCACGGCGGAAATGAACTCCGAAGGGACCATGAACTGCAGAGCCAACTTGTCTTCAAGGTAATTCGTATTGTAGGCCACCTGTAACCCGGTTTCCGGGAATGGCGACTGGATGCCGACCGTGCACCCGTTGGTCACCAGGCCGGGGCTCAGGTTGTCGTACATGATCTTGATCTTCCCGTTATTATAGAGGATGACCTCGGCGTCGAGCCAGTTTCCCCCATCCGGGAAACGGAAATAATGCACGAACTGTATGACCAGTTTGTTCGGGAAGGATTGATAGAACACTTTTGACTGCGTATTGCCGGGATCCATATCATCCCACATCCAGGCGATAAAGTCCTTATAGGCTGAATTATTGGTGGGGATGATGGTGTTATTCAGGCTGATGTATTCGGAATTGAAGCTCACCAGGCCATTGGAGTTGATCCAGAACCGGGTTTTCGGCATACCGTAAAAAGGAAATTCAAATCCAATGTCGAACGGCCCGACGATATTGTCGTCGGAAAGGCCGGTGACCAGGGTTCCGGTGGTTTGGATATCGATCCATTCAAAAAACGGCCCGCCGGTTTCGTCGCTGTCGATCCAGACGTAGCCGTAACTGTCGGGGCCTCCGGCGCCAAGCACGATGGGGTAGCCCGACCCGTTGGCGGCTTCATCCCCCTTGGGCAGATGCCCGGATCTCGGCAGGTCGGGCGCTCCCGGCTGGTTCTTTGGAATGGCGGGGTCGGAAAGCAGTTCCCTGGCCACCCATTCCGGGAAAGAGAACGACAGGATCCCGGCGCCGTCATTAACCAGGCTGGTGAAAACGTTGGTAGTGAAGTCCTGCCAGACCCATCCTTCGAGTTCTTCCGGATCCGCCGACAGTTCCGGGAACAGCCAGTCGACGCAAACAGGGCCCGCCGGGACGGTAAATCCCTCATCATAGACCGCCTGGACCGTAAAGCAATACCGGCCAAAAACCGGGAGGATATCCGTGAATTCCGTGGCCAGGGTAGTGGCCACCAGGACTCCGTCCCTTCGGATCAAAAAGGACTGAAGCGCATCGCCTGGCCAGTCCCATTCAATGAATACCGAACCTGTTACGTTACTGGTCAGCGTCACCTGGAGGTTTTCAGGAACAGCCAGTGCAGCGCCTGCCACCGTCATGGTCACCGGCACCAGGATGGTTGCTATATTGGGTGTGGAAGTGAGCAGGATTTCCGCTTCATACAATTCACCGGAATTTGTATTGGAAGCATTAAGCCGGACCGGAATATTGTTCACCCCGCCGAAAGGTGCAACCGAGCCGCTGTAGGCGTCAAGGTTCAGCCACCCGGTGCCGCCGCAGGAAGCAATCAATTGTGCCGGCAGGATGTTGGCCGGTCCCCCGGGTGATGGCGGGGAATGCCAGACCTCAGTCCCGTCGGCGTTAAATATTTTATAGGAAGGTTCATTGATCCATGATCCCGGTATAAACAATGTAGTGATCTCATCACCGGCGGTGACTTCAAAAAGGTATTCCACCGGGCCATATCCTGAAGCAAGCGCGATATTGTTCAGGACCACCGAGCCGTTGACCAGCACGTCAAGCGCGCACCCATTCCACCCGTCGCCGAATGAATCGAACAATTCAATCGTATAAACACAGGAAATCTGGGGTTGGGACAGGTAACTGACCGTTGCTTCCCAGAACAGCGGTCCATTGCCGTTGTTTAGAATATTGATTGCTGTATTAAATAGTTCATTAGGATTTAAAGTTTGGCTGATCGACAGCGGATAGACCACCATATTGGGCTGGGTGAGCGTGAAGTTATATAAAGAGGTATCGCCGGGATGAATGTTCATGGTGACGGATGAAAGATTGTAGCCCGTTTTTCCGCAAAAAATCTCCTGCTGACCGGCAGGGATGCCCTGCAGAAGATAGTGGCCGCCGGGACCGGATTGCGTCTGCACGCCATCTTCGTGCCAGATAACGGCTCCGGAAACTGCAATACCATAGTAATCAAAAACAAAGCCTTCCAGGTTTCCCGGGTCGACACTCCTCTGGCCGTATTCATCCTGTGCCGAACTATGAGCCCGGCTCATCAGCAGAAGAAACAGCATCAGGATCCTCAGGAAAGGCCTAATCATGGTCGGGTTAAAATATAGAAATCCATTGCGATCAATGGGTAAGACAAAATTAATGGCAGATCAGTTGCATCCGGCAGAAAATAAAAAGGCCGGTTGCCTGAGGCAACCGGCCTTTGGTTATCTGTTTATCGCAGCTT
>CAZAZE010000047.1:0-10874 GCA_964489545.1 uncultured Bacteroidales bacterium | reverse complement strand
AACTCAGAACTCAGAACTCAGAACTCAGAACTCAGAATTCAACTCTTCCTCAGCCTCAGGTATTCTTCGTACAGCTCTTCCGTCTGCAGCAGCGCTGCCTCGATCTGGCGGCGGTGCTGGTATTTCAGCCATGCGGTATCCATGGCCGACAGCGGGCTGGCTTTGCCCCGGCACATTTTCACGAACAGCTTTTCCTCGGGCGAGGCGGGCTTTTGTTTCCCTTCGGCCAGGGCTTTCATTTTGTAGCCATTGTTTTCAAGCATTTCAAGCTCCTCGATGGAGAAAATGAATGGAAAGCAATCGATAGTGAATTTACCTGACATGCCGGCCTGAGGCCTGGCGGATTTGACTACGGAACTTCTCATCGGATATGGCATTAGGTTGATAATGCTTTTTACGATGAGGCTGCTAATAGGTTATGAAAATGAAAGAATTTCTTCAGAACGGCAGGTCATCCTGGGACTCGGTATCTTCAGGAAGGTCCTCGGGAACGCGGGTGTGCTGGAATGTGTCCTGTGTCCCGGCTGATGCCGCTTCGGTTCCGGGTTCTTTGGCCTTGTTGACAACGAGCTGCCATGCCTTCACATCCGTATACCACCGCCCGTTGTATTCGCGGCTCTCCACGGAGATCTCCACGCTCACCGGGTCGCCCGGCAACAGGTCCCTGACATTCACTTTGTTGTTCCATACCGAGATGCAGACCTTTTTGGGGAACTGCTCTTCGGTCTCGATGATGAAATCCTGCCGCGACCACGGCCCGTTCTTTCCTTCGCCCTTCATTTCGGGCAGCAACTGGACAAATCTTCCGGTGATGTTCATATACCAATAAATTGTGGGTCAAAAATACAGTTAAAAACAGGACCGTCCAAAATTTTCAGGATGTCATTTATAACCATCAGGCTCTACACCTGCGCTGCTTAAGTCATCCTCCGCAAAAAACATTCAGAAAATCATCATAAGAGAAAGCATGATTCCTGTTTATTTTATTTTGGCCTCAAGGATATAGTCCAGCCCGGGGAACTGCTCTTCCCAATAGCTGTTTCCCCGGATCATTGCGCTGTCCTGGTGGTTGGCCGGCTCGAACAGGTATTGCGCGTTGAAATGCTCAATAACTTCAAATCCCTCGATGACGCGGGCGATCGGCGGGAACCCGCGCAGTCCGTTGTAGTCGACCGTATCCAGCTTGTAATTGTCTTTATTGTTGATAAAGAGCTGGGCGGTCCGTGTGTTGGCCCCGTCGCGGGCATAGGAAATCACCCCTTTAAGATTGTGCCCCTTGACCGGTTCGTCGGGGATCGGGCGCTCTTCCCAGAAGGAATTGGCCGCCGGATCGTTGGAAATGCCGAACTGCACGACATAATCCGGCTGGACACGGAACAGGCAGTTATTGCTGTAAAAACCGGAACTGATCAGCTGATACAGCCGGTCGACCCCTGCCGGCGACCAGTTGCGGACGGCCCCGATGGTGAATGATCCTTTGGTTGTCACGAAGACCGCCTGGAACGTGTCGGGGGCGCGCAGACTGATAATGCTGCTGTCGGGGATGGACTGGGAGACCAGGAGACCCGGAGACATTAAGGCAAATAGGAGAATTGTCAGGGTGCGGAAGGTTATCGGTACCGTATCCATTGTATTGATTTTTAAGCGAAAATAACGAATTGGCGGTTGTGTTAATGTACAGGATATAGGTTTCTTGTCAGAATCATCCCGATAGTAATCAGTACCTGCTCGTCAATCAATGAGGGCAAAATGTATCTTTACCAAAAAATCAAAGCTATGTTCAAAGTCAACGAATACTTCGACGGAAAAGTCAAATCGATCGGGTTCACCACTCCGGAATGCCCGGCCACGCTGGGGGTCATGGCACCGGGCGAATACGAATTCGGCACCTCGTCGGTGGAATACATGACGGTCGTTTCGGGGGTGATGTCTGTAAAACTGCCCGGAGAAACGGATTTCAGGGATTACAAACCTTTTGACACGTTCATCGTACCGAAGGGTGCGAAGTTCCAGCTCAGGATCGCAGCGGATGCGGCGTATTTGTGTTTGTATAAATGAGGGGGTAAAATATGGTACTACCACTATAGTGGTCGTACATGTTTCTGATAAAATAGCAGCTCATCCTTATTCATTTGTGGTAAGCGGCGACTTCTTCTTAAAAATCGTAGTACCACTATAGTGGTCGTACAGAAATTGATCCAATGCCCCCAACGCTATCCAAATCGACCTTCCTTCGGGGAAGCCAATGCCGTAAATCCCTCTACCTGCACTGGCATCATCCGGAACTAAAGGACCGGATTCCTGCCATGCAGCAGGCGATCTTCGACCAGGGCACAGAAACGGGTAAAATTGCTCAGCAATTGTTCCCCGGAGGAATTGACGCCGGGATCCATGTCCCTGCTGATTACCCACGGAGTATTGAACTAACCGCTCAGCTAATCCGTGATGGCGCTTCCGTGATCTATGAAGCCGGGTTTTCCATCAAGCAGCTGCATTGTTTCGTGGATATCCTGGTGCGTGACGGCGATGCCTGGCAGGCATTCGAAGTAAAAAGCTCGACACAGGTCAAGCCGGTTAATCTCCTCGATGCGGCTTTTCAATATAACGTGCTGACCGCCTGTGGGCTGAAGGTTTCCGACATGTCGCTTGTGGTGCTGAACACCGATTATGAGCGTTCGGGTGAGTTGGACCTCCACCGGTTATTCCGGGTGGAATCGGTGCATGATCGTGTAATGAAACTTCAACAAAAAATTGAGCGCGATGCCGCTGCGTTCCTGGCCCTGCTGGAGGGACCTGAGGCGCCTGAGACGGATATCGGTCCACACTGCACAGATCCGCATGAATGCGATTTCCGCGGTCTTTGCTGGGCGCACATCCCGGAGTATTCAGTCTTTGACATCGCCGGCCTGGATGGCAGGAAAAAGTGGGAGCTTTATTCAAGGGGTGTCATAGAACTAAAGTACATCCCGCCGGATTACCCGCTGAATGGCCGGCAATGGCAGCAGGTACGACATGCGCTGTCGGGGGAGGAATATATTGACAAGGGCGCTATACGCAGGTTTTTGGAAGGATTAAATTATCCATTGCATTTCCTGGACTTCGAATCCTTTCAGCCCGCGGTGCCTTTGTACGATCGAAGCCGCCCCTATCAACAGGTCGTTTTTCAGTACTCCCTGCATATTTGTGCGGGCCCCGGTTCCGAATTGCAGCATTGTGAGTACCTGGCTGATGGAACCGGAGATCCGCGCATCCCATTCATCGAATCGCTGATCCGGGACCTTGGTGATACCGGCGACATCCTTGTGTTCAACCAGGCCTTTGAGGCTTTGATTTTAAAAGAAATCGCGGAAATCATGCCGGAGCACAGGGCGGCAATCCATGCCATAATTAGCAGGATCAAAGATCTGATGGTCCCCTTCCGGCAGCGCCATATTTACACCCCGGCCATGCGGGGTTCTTATTCGATAAAACAGGTATACCCGGCATTAGTCCCGGGTAAAGGCTACGAGGAACTACCAATATCCGATGGGGGTTCTGCAAGCCTTGCCTTCACGTCACTCTTAAAAGAATCTGATAATGTGAGGATTATAGAAATCCGGCAGAACCTGCTTGCCTATTGTAACCTGGATACCCTGGCAATGATCCGTATCCTTGAAAAAATGAAATCGTTGGTTGATTAGATTCTAATCGAAAAATCGTAGTACCACTATAGTGGTAGTACAATTTTTTACTTGAAAAAAAATAACACCGCCGCCCTTTTCTTATCCACCCCCCTGGCCGACCCAATCCGGTTGCCGCTCTTATCCCGCACATCCCCATCGTCCTCTATCTCTCCCAGCTTATTGCCACTCTTATCTCTTACGATACCACGATCATCCACGCTCCCCAGTTTGTTACCGCTTTTATCCCTGATCACTCCATTCTCATCAACCTCGCCGGTTCTGTTCCCGCTTTTATCCCTGATCGTATTGGAGTCGTCGAAACTGCCTGTTTTATTGCCACTTTTATCCCGTATCGTACCGCGCTCATCAATCGTACCGGTTCTGTTGCCATTCTTATCGCGAAGGTCCTGGGCCGTTATACTAGCGTGCACAAGGAGAAAAACGACGCACAAAAGGTGCAGAGGATTAAATCTTTTCATTAACATCCTTAAGATCACTTCTTTCCGGCGCCAAGTACCAGCCCGACAATACCGCCGGCCAAAGCATAAAATATCGTGTTCAGGATAATGTCGAATACGATCAGTTTGACATTGAACAGGTGAAAGCCTGCCAGGAAGTATAGGTCAAATGCAACGATGATCAGGAAACCGATAATAAGGCCTCCCTGGAATCCCTTGCCAAACGTCCGGTACCCCGCCCATTTTTCAAAAATATAAGCAAACAGAAAGCCGGTTAGCAACTGGCTGATGAAAATGAGGAGAATATTGGGCATCTCTTTCATCAAACCTTCATATTGTATCGTGTTGGCTGCATAGAAATCCATGAGCAGGATTCCAAAAACAACCCATCCGAAAAGAAACATAAAAACCGCCGCAGCCAATGCGGCCAGGATCATCCGTAAATTCATGATCAATTTGATTTTGGGTTAGTAATAAGAATGATTTATTGGGTTATCAGGCCAAAGATAACACGTAAAATACTGCTTGTCAATTTCTTTAACAAGAGTTTAACAATGTTGATCTTCACTGAATCCAGATCCAAGAATGAATCCGATTAACTATCAGACATGAATCTGTTGGGGATTTGATCAAAAAAATGTAGTACCACTATAGTGGTAGTACGGTTTTTTCGGTTTTCTCGGTTTTTTCACGCTCCAGCCACTCCACTGTCTCCCGAACCCCCGTCTCAAAAGGCGTAATACAATAGCCCAGCTCCCGGGACGCCTTCCCGCTGGAAAGACACCAGTGATTCAGGTACTTCTTCACCCAGGCCGCCGTGATTAACGGGGGTATGCCGGTCAGCGGGTTCTGCCATTCCATCAGCCGGGCGGCAAGGGTCATTATAGGCAAAGGAAGATGAATCATGCGTTTGCGGATCCCCGTCACAAGGGCGATCTTCCGGAACAGCTCGTCGAACGTGATGTTCTCCCCCCCAAGGATGTACCGCTCTCCGCCCCTGCCCTTCTCCGCAGCCAGAATATGGCCGTTCACCACGTCATCGATGAAGACATAGTTCCCAATCTTCTTTCCGTCGCCGGGGATGATCCTCCAGTTCCCCCTGTAATATCCTGCAATCATTTTGGTGACGGAATTGCTGGGGTTGAGCGGCCCGGGGCCGTAAACCCGGGAAGGATTGACGATCACCACTTCCAGCCCGTTACGGGAAAACTCCCGTGCTTGCTCCTCCGCTTCCCGTTTGGTTTCTTCATATGTGTTGAAAAAAGGCACATTTCTCAAGGTGTTTTCATCTGCAGGCTGGTCTTGCTCCGAAGGCGACATGGTCGCCGCCGAAGAAGTGAAAACGACCTTCTTCACCCCACAATCGCGCGCCACGGAAAAGACATTCACCGCACCCTCCACGTTCACCCGGTAAAATTCCTGCGGGTCTTTCGACCAGGCCTTGGCCAGCGCCGCCAGGTGAAACCCCGCGTCGCATCCTTCCATGGCCTGCCTCAGGACTTTAAGGTTGAACAAATCGCCCTTGTAAAAACGGATGCCGGGAAGAGCAAACAGCTCCTCCGAAAGCTGGTGCCGGGCAATGGCATGAACCTCATGGCCGTCCATGGCCAGCCTGCGGGCCAGGTTGCTTCCAATGAATCCGGTAATACCGGTAACAAAATACTTCATGGCTTTATGATTTTGACAGATTAAACTTCATCCCCGGGTTTCTGACCACGCAGAACCATTCGCAGGAAATTGCCTGCACGGCATGGACCCACACGGCCGGCCATATGGATCCGCTCTCCAATGTCAGGTAGCACAGCAAAGCGCCGAATGGTATGGCCGCCGTGGCCTCTTTCAGCCCTTTGGGCAAATGGAGCGCCGCGTACAGGGCCAGGTTGATCACAACGGCCGGCCAAAGGCCGAAGGCTTCATAACAACCAAACAGCAACAGCCCCCGGAACAGGAACTCGTATCCGGCCAGATAGATCAGCCAGCCTCCGGCTGCGGTCCCAAAATCGCCAGCGCTCCACCCGCTCAGCCTCATCTCGGGATACATGGCCCGGATGGCCGCATTCCTGGAATTAAACACGTTCAGGGTGATGAACAACGCAGTGGCAGCCAGGATCTGCGGCCACAAAGACAAGCTTTTCCCGAACAACAATCCTGCCTGCTGTGGGATCATGCCGAAAACACCCCACGCCACCAGCCCGGGACTCAGTCCCAGGATGACAAAGCCGCCCATCTTCCGCAGCAGGTATACATCACGGATGAGGCCTCTATCCTGCTCCGACCGGATCTTTTGAAGACGATCGAGGAAGGCGAAGTAAACGAATGAGAGGACCACCGTTGCTGTTATGACAAAAAGAGCGAAGGATTCCATGGTATTCAAATTTTTATTATCAGTTTCTGTATGACATCAAATTGATCGATCCCCGGTCAGGCAGCCGCAGGAACGGGCGCACGCCGGGCCGGCCCCTGCGCCAGGTAGCCGTTCGCGATGAACCACTCAATGGCATTCCTGATGGCGTCATCAACGGGGTGCTGCGGCAAAGCCAATGTTCTGACTGCTTTTGCGGCAGTAAAGTAGGATTCTGTGACCAGTTGCCTGGAATGCACCAGGCTAAGCGACACTTCATAGCGGGTAAGTGCACGGATAGCGGAGCCGATAAGTCCTGCACCGTTCATGACCGGACGTGGAACCGGTACCCGGAGTCCATTCAGACCATATATGTCGCACACCTTAATGAAGAATTCTTTCCAGCTCAGGTTTTCCGAAGCGAGCAGGTAGCATGCTCCGGGAATGCCCATTGTCAGCGCATTACAGGCTCCGATGGCTGCATCCCTGACGTCGATGAAGTTTTTCCCTCCCCCCGGGTAGAGCTGCAACGGGCTGCCCAAAACCCGCAAAATCGCTTCACCCGATCCCGGGCCTGAATCATATGGTCCGAGCATGATGGTTGGATTGACGATGACCACAGGGAACTGCTTTTTCTCCACTTCTGAAAGGACCCACTGCTGGGCCAGGTATTTACTGTTCACATAGCCGGAATTGAACCGGAACCCGTTGAATTCAGAGAGCTCGGTCCCGGGATGTTCCAGGCTTCCGCCGGCGAATACGCAGCAACTGCTCACATGGACCATCCTGCTGACCCCGGCTTCTTCCGCGGCGCGGACGATATTCCGGGTTCCTGTGATGTTGACGGCGGCATAATCGGAAAACTGCATCGTGCTGCCGGCAAGCTGGCCGGCGGCATGGATCACGAAATCGGCCCCCTGGCACGCTTTTTTCAGCCCTGCAGCATCCAGCAGGTCTCCTTCAAAGCATTCCACATCAAGGCCGGCCAGTGTTTCCGGAATTTCAGGCCGCCGCACCAGCGCCCGGACCTGATGTCCGCGGCGCAGTAGTTCGCGTACCAGGTTTGATCCCAGAAATCCGCCGGCTCCAGTGACAAGTGTTTTCATGGTTGGTGATGTTTTTAGTTATTTTATGCCTGCAAGGGTTATAACCCTTGCAAGGTTAAAAAAGGTTCGCTTTCAATTCCATCCCGCCTCCACCAGCTCCTTCTCCAGCACCTTCCCCATCAAAGCCAGCCGCCAGCTTTCCGGGGCATATTTCAGCAGGAAGCGGTTCAGCCGGTTCATGAAGCCCGGAACAATGACCTCCCGCCCTTGCTCCGCGCCGTCGAGTGCGAGCTTGCTGATCCTTCCCGCCGTCAACAAACCGATCCGCCCCAGTGCACCCTGGCGGATGATCCGCAGGGCCACGTCGGGATTGGTCACGATAGGGCCCGGGGCCACCACCACGACCCGTACGCCGGTCTGGCGCAGCTCCCGGCTCAGGCTCCTGGAAAAAGAATAGATGAACGATTTGGTGGCCGGGTAAATCGTTTTGTACGGCAGCGGCCCGAACGCCGCAACGCTGGCGATATTCATGATCAGCGCACGGCTGTGCGACCTGAGCTCGGGCAGCAGCATATGGGTGAGCAGGGTCGTGGCCCGGACGTTCAGGTGGATCATCCGGTCCAGGTAATCCTGCGAAACCTCCTCAAAACGCGCCGTGCCCCCGATCCCCGCATTATTGATCAAGCGGTCGACCGCAAAACCTTCGATGATCTCCACGGCCAGGCGGTTGAGGCAGGCTTCGTCCGTCAGATCACACTCCCGGGCGATGGCCCGGACACCGAACGCCAGCTCTATCTCGGTGCACAGCTCGGCCAGGTTACGACCCGGCAGCGCCACCAGGATCAGGTTGCGGCCCCGCCGCGCCGACTCGATGGCCAGCTCCCGGCCCAGGCCCATGCTGGCCCCGGTAATCACCGAGTATTTTTCCATGTTCTTCATAACGTTTGTGCTTGTAATCTTCTGTTAAATAGCGACTTAACCAGGTAAAACGCGCCGATCGTCATCGGAATGCCCAGGATCAGGCCACCGGTGAGCAGGGCAAAGAACACCTCCAGGTTTCCGAAGAAAATATCCTTCAGCGCACCAAAACTCATCCTCCCCGGTAGTTCAAACGTTCCCTGAAAACCGCAAATGGTTCTGCCGATGAAATATGCAGCAGCGTAAAACAACGGTCCAGTCAGGTAATTGACCTGCAGGATCCCGATCATGCACGCCATCTTGTTCCAGCGGGCCAGCATAACGACCGGCAGGGCGACAATCCATTTGAATCCGATGAACGGCGTGGTGCTCATGAATACCCCGAACGCAAATCCGTAACAGATCTTCATCGGGTCGGCCTTGATCGATTTCAGCTTGCTGACGACCTTCCGTACCGGGTTTATATTCCACTTTTTCATGAGGATTATGATTTTAAGGTATTAAGCTTCCTTTAACTCTTCCCGCAGCGATTCCATCAGGCTGATGATATTCCCGGTGATGATCGGATCGGTAAGCCAGACCGGGATCACCGATCTTTTATGCGACAGGAAATAGCATTCCAGGATGCACTTTCCGCCAGGCAAAGGCCGGATGACAAACGAACCGGTAATATCCTTCATCCGGCTTACTCCGTCGACGGGATCCAGGTAATCGGGACGGCAGGCGAAATCGACCACGGTCTCCCCGCGCTCATTGGCGTATGAATGGTATTCCAGGATGGCGTCCTGGTCCGACAGCGGCCAGGGGACAGAGAGCAGAAGGTAGCTGAACCAGTCGCTTCCGCCGGCCTGAGTGAGGTTTTCATACGCCTCGGCGCCGGAGATCCATCGCACGGCCTTCTGCTCATCCTTTAACAGGCTCATCACCTCAGAAGGCGTGCCTTCAACCTCCAGCACCGCTTTCATCTGCCGCACGCGGTTTCCGTCGGGCATTGCCATCCAGCGATAATACAGGTCGATGCCCTTGCGGCTCTTCAGGATCCTGAAATCACCCTCCGGTGTCGCAGCATTCAGGACCGGGATGAAAAACAGGCAAAACAGAATGAGGCTGAAGCTCCAGCAGGTCCAATGATTTCTTGTTGTTTTCATGGCGTGATCTTTTTATGATTCAAAGTTATTCTAACACAACGCCTTACAGAAAAGGCTCTGCGCATGGAATGTTTCAGGAAACCGCGGCTTGTAAGAGTAGAATTAACCCTCGATAGGAAAAATGGGATTATTTGATGGTAAAGACACCGAAAAATTTCAGGGGTCTACTTTTTTGCAAAAAAAACTATTCAGTATTCTTAAATAACGCAAAAAGCGGAACTTTTCAATCCGCAAGATTGGAAAAGACCGTTTCGCAACATACCGGTATCTTTGTTGCAGAAGACAGAAGACAAAACTCAGAACTCAGAACTCAGAACTCAGAACTCAGAACTCAGAACTCAGAACTCAGAACTCGAAACCCTATGCACAAGTCCGGCACCAAAGCATTTTACTTCGAACGGATCAACAAGGTCCTGGTCCACATTGAACAGCACCTCGGTGAAGAGCTGAGGCTGGAAGAACTCGCCTCAATCGCCTGTTTTTCGCCCTTTCACTTCCACAAGATCATGCGGGCATACCTCCGGGAATCTTTAGGATCATATATAATAAGGGTTCGGCTCGATAC
The DNA here is from genome assembly GCA_964489545.1 of uncultured Bacteroidales bacterium. Taxonomy (GTDB): domain Bacteria; phylum Bacteroidota; class Bacteroidia; order Bacteroidales; family JAGOPY01; genus JAGOPY01. The sequence goes on along the minus strand of CAZAZE010000047.1, from coordinate 736 downwards.
CGCCGCTTCGCTGCTGCTGTATTCCGGAGATGCCATCTCGGACATTGCCTACCGGATCGGGTATGAAAGTCCGGCCTCCTTTACCAAAGCCTTCCAGAAACGTTTCGGTACGTCGCCCAGCGACTACCGTCAGCATAAGGGATCCATGAAGATGGAGAACTTTCAATTGTCAAACTTAAATTTTAAAGTGATGAACCCAAAACCTAAGATCAGGGAGATCAAACCCATCCCGGTGGTGTACGTACACTGCATCGGGGATTACAACAACGTTGGCCCGGCATGGGAAAAGCTGGCCGATTTCATGAAGAAGCACAAGCTCTTCGCATTCGGAACGGACTTTATCGGCGTTTCCTACGACGATCCGTCGGTCACGGAAACCGAAAAGCTACGGTACGATGCCTGCGCCAGCGTGAAGAAAGAAGTGAAAGCGGAAGGCGAGGTCGGGTACAAAGTGCTGGAAGGCGGCACCTTTGCCATTTTCCGGCACAACGGCCCCTACGCGAACCTGACGCAGACTTACGACGCGATCTACCTCAACTGGCTTCCGGAAAGCGGCATGGAGCTGCGCGACGCGCCGCCGCTGGAGTTCTACCTGAATGATCCCGACCGCACAAAGCCGGAGAACCTGAAGACGGATATCTATGTGCCGGTGAAATAGTGCGAAGATAACGATGTAGCGGGGAAGCGGGGAAACGGGGAGGCGGGGAAGCGGGGAAGCGGGGAAGCGGGGAGGCGG
>CAZAZE010000046.1:0-11038 GCA_964489545.1 uncultured Bacteroidales bacterium | reverse complement strand
GTTCGTAACCGTATAAACTTATTTCAAAGAACGCTTGGTTATATCATAGAAATCTGTTTGATTATTCCTGGTTATTTCCTTAAATTTATTCGTCCGATTTATTAACTGAAATCCAAACCCGTGTTCCATATGGCTACAGTCAATGGGAACTCAAAGTTTTAGAGAGAGAGAGCAAAAGAGAGAGAGTAACCCTCATCTCCTGATCCTTCTCATACCTATAAATTTTATAAAATGCACAAGTACATCCTGGTTCTTATAATGACTCTTTCTTTTTGTGGATCTTATGGTCAAAGTACTTTTGAATATTTTTATTCCACTGGATATAATGAACTTTCAAGGAGCATTATTGAAGATGTGGAGGGAAATGTATATTTTCCTGTTGAGAATTTTGAATTCGGCCTGATCATTAAATTGGATACGGAAGGAATTTTCGCTGACTCCATTAGGATTTTGAATCCCTCAGGAACCTGTAACATAAGTGAATTAATTCCCAAGGATTCAAGTCATTTCATCGCTCTGGGACATTGGTCCACCGATACGACCAATGAACTGTGGTACCTGGTCCTGGACAATAATCTCCAAATAGTTGATGACAAAAAGCTCTATTCCGAAAATAATATTATCTATGACTTTAAATATATTATCAATCATAAAGGAAATATCGTCTTTACCGCACTCTATCAACCAAATATGACTGACCTATTTCAAGTTTGCATATGGGAATTAACACTTCAAGGTGATGTCGTGCGAAATAGGTTTTTTGATCAAGGCAACGGTTACAATACAAATTTTTCAATATTGGAATATTCTGGAGTTTCAACCTATATAGTCTTTACTAGATTTAACCTGCATAACAGATTAAGTTGCTTTGTGAATAATCTTGACTCAAATTTTAACCTTATTGACAATCCATATTATTTTGGACACATTATTGGCTCCCACAACACAGCAAAATGGATCAACGACTCAACATACTTGTTAACTGGTGAAAAAGTTGATTTTAATACAGGTGATTATAACCTGGGCATTCTTAAAGTGAATGTAAATGATTCAATTTTAGATTCTCAAGAAATAGGTAGCCCTGATACTATAGACTGGCCGGGATTGTACAAGAATCTTGACTGGCTTTCCTTTGATAATATATTTTACGCTGGCACAATTAATTCATATTGGTTCCCATTTCAAAACGAACCTTCGTGGATAATACTCAATATCCTGGATACGGGGCTAAACATTAAAAGCCAGCAATACTATGGAGGCGATGCCTATTACCTGGTCAATGCTCTTCTGGCAACCCGGGACAGCGGATGCCTAATGGCCTGTACAAGATACGATTGGACAAAACCCGACAATGAGTTTGATGTTTACATTCTCAAAGTGAATAAAGACGGCCTTCTTACTTCGTCAGGAGAAAATCGTTCCATTCCCATTAACGAGATCATAATTTCCCCCAATCCCGCCTGGTCCCAAGTCACGGTCAGGTACCCGGATATCTTTAACCACCGGGAACGGGAAATCATCATCTGGAATACACTGGGAACAGCAGTCCGAAGGCTGTACCGTCCGCCCGGCCAGGCTGAGGAGCCTGTCGAAGTCTCCAACCTCCCGCCCGGCCTCTACATCGCTGTGCTTTATGCCAATGGTGAAAAAATTGCGGTAGGGAAATTCGTGGTGAAATGACACGCTTAGTAAGCCCGCGCAAAAACTACCCTCTTCGAGGAAGGCTTCCCGGAATACACGCACTTACCGTGTTCTTCCGGCGCATCCAGAGGGATGGTGCGGATCGTGGCCTTGGTCTCTTCCTTGATGCGGTCTTCGGTCTCGGTGGTGCCGTCCCAGTGGGCCAGTAAAAATCCGCCCTCTTCGATCTTCACCTTGAACTCATCCCAGGAATCCACCTTGAAGGTGTTGTTCTCGCGGAAGGAAAGGGCCTTCTGATAGAGGTTCGACTGGATCTGCGTGAGCAGGTTCTCGATCTTTACCCCGAGGTTCTCGGCCTGCAGTACTTCTTTTTCCAGGGTATCGCGACGGGCCACTTCTACAGTGCCATTCTCGAGGTCCCTGGGGCCGATGGCGATGCGCACCGGCACGCCTTTGAACTCATACTCGTTGAACTTCCAGCCGGGCTTCTGGGTGTCGCGTCCGTCGTACTTTACGCGGATACCTTTCGCCTCAAGTTCCTTCTTGATCTGGTTGGCCTTCACGCTGATTTCGGCGAGCTGGTCGTTGTTTTTGTAGATAGGGATGATAACCACTTGGTGCGGTGCCAGCTTCGGGGGCAGCACCAGCCCGTGGTCGTCGGAATGAGTCATCACCAGCGCGCCCATCAGGCGGGTGGAAACACCCCATGAGGTAGCCCAGACATAGTCCAGCTTGTTCTCCCTGCTGAGGAATTTCACGTCGAAGGCCTTGGCGAAATTCTGGCCCAGGAAATGCGAGGTGCCGGCCTGCAGCGCCTTACCGTCCTGCATCAGCCCTTCGATGCAGAAGGTCTCCACCGCACCGGCGAAGCGCTCGTTCGGCGATTTCACGCCCCGGAGTACCGGCATGGCCAGCCACTCCTCGGCAAAACGGGTATAGACATCCAGGATCAACCTGGCCTCCTCGATGGCTTCCTGCTCGGTGGCATGAGCCGTATGGCCTTCCTGCCAGAGGAATTCCGCCGTACGCAGGAAAAGCCGCGTGCGCATCTCCCAGCGCACCACGTTGGCCCACTGGTTGATCAGCAGCGGAAGGTCACGGTACGACTGAATCCAGTTGCGGTAAGTGTCCCAGATGATCGTCTCGGAGGTGGGCCTGACGATCAGTTCTTCCTCCAGCTTCGCGTCCTCATCCACCACGATCCCCTTTCCGTCGGGCGAATTTTTCAGCCGGTAATGGGTGACCACGGCACACTCTTTGGCAAATCCTTCCACATGGGAAGCTTCCTTGCTGAAGAAGGACTTCGGGATGAACAGCGGAAAGTACGCGTTAACGTGCCCTGTATCCTTGAACATGCCGTCGAGAGCGGCCTGCATGCGTTCCCAGATCGCGTAGCCGTATGGCTTGATGACCATGCAGCCGCGCACCGCGGAGTTCTCCGCCAGGTCGGCTTTGATCACCAGATCGTTGTACCATTGCGCGTAATTTTCTTCCCGGGTTGAAAAATCTTTAGCCATTTTGATTTTTGGTATAGTATTTGCTTTTTATTAGGAGAAACGAAGCGCAAAAATAATCAAAATGCTCAACAACATCACCCACCGGGTTACTAAAACAAAGGAGACAAAAGCCATGAAAGCCTTAGCCATCTTTACCGTTATCATCGGTTTGTTCCTTGCATCCTGTTCATCGACCTACGATGCATCGGCGCCGTATGATGAAGTGTACGCCACCCCGAGGGAATCGGCGACGGTCACCACCGAAACCGTGACGGTCCGCTCCCAGCCCGTCGAATCCACGACGGCCTATGAGGGGGATTACTATTCCCCCGAGTACGAGGAAGGCGAATTCAGTTCCGACGAATATTACGATTACGAATATTCCTCGCGCATCAAGCGGTTCCACAACGACAACCCCGGTTTTGATTATTACAGCAACTACTATACCGATAATTACTACTACAACTACGATCCGTACTACATGGGAAGCAGCATTTACGGCGGCTACGGCTGCTGCGGCCCTTCCCTCTCGCTGAGCTTCGGCTACGGATGGGGCTACGGATGGGGTTATCCTTCCTATTACTACCGTCCGTGGTATTATGATCCCTGGTATTATCCTTACTACGGCTACGGCTGGGGCTACGGTTACCCCGGTTACTGGGGCGGCTCCTACTGGGCCGGTTACAACAACGGGTACTGGAACGGTTACTGGGATGGTTATTACGGCGGCGGAGGGTACTATCCTTACCCCGATCCTGATCCGTATCCGGGAAGCGGCGGATATTACGGCCACCGCAGCAGCCGGGGCGGTTCCTCCAACGGCAGCAACGCCGCCGGCACGGTGACGCGCGACACCCGCACGGGTGACGCCGGCGCCAGCCGTGGCACGAATTACGAACAGTCGGCCCGCGGCTCCCGGGGCACCGAAAACATCCCCGTTGCCGGATCCGTATCTCCCGGTACCATACCGAGCATCGACCCCGCCACCACCACCGTACGCGGCACGCGCGACGGAAGCGTGAGCGCCGGCGAACCCACGCGTAACCCTTCGGCACAGACCACCACCTCCGGAACGGGCGCCGTATCTTCGCGCGACACCGAGGCCACCCGGGTGACCGCGCCGCGCACCACCGGCCAGCCGCAGTACGCCAAGCCGGCGGAAGCCACCCGCTCTGAGCGGCCCGCTGCAAGCGAACCCTCCACCGGCATGTCGCCCAGCAGAAGGGTGCAGCCCGACGCGAAATACGAAAAACCCAAGGATTACACCGCGCCCAGCTACAGGACCACGCCATCCAAACAGGAATACAGCAGCCCGAGCACGCGCGAAACCCGCACCTATACCACCCCCCAGGGTGAAACCCGCAGGGTCTACTCCACCACGCCCGAACGCAGGCCGGCCAGCGGCAGCGCCAGCTCCTCCCGCGAAGGGGTGAGCACCCGCCCGTCGACCGGATCCTCACAAGGCTACAGTGCGCCCAGGGAATCTTCCGGATCACGGAGCTACTCTGCGCCTTCCAGCTCTGGCTCCAGCCGGAGCAGCTACTCGGCGCCCTCCCGTTCCGGCGGCTCCTCGTCGATCGGTTCAGGCAGCAGCAGCGGCACCCGCTCTTCAGGCGGAAGCAGCGGCGGAAGCAGCAGCAGCGGAAGCAGTTCCCGCGGCGGAAGAAGGTAATCAACGTTAAATTACTGAAACCATGAAAAAAATCCTGATCATAACGGCCCTCTGGATGACGGCCGCGGGCACCACGCTTGCCCAGAACTCGGCCGACGCGCTGCGCTACTCCCGGATCGACGTCGGCGGCACGGCCCGCTTCATGGGGCTCAGCGGCGCATTCGGCGCCCTGGGCGCCGACATCACCACGATGAGCACCAACCCCGCCGGCATCGGCCTGTTCAAATCCTCGGAGTTCTCCATCACCCCGGCCGTGCATACCGGGGCCGTGGAATCCACATATTACAACACCCTCGGCAACGACGCCCGGTCGAACTTCTACCTGGGCAACCTGGGCATGGTGCTCTCCTCAAAGAGCAAATCTGACCCCAAAAAACCCGGCTGGAGGAACGTGAATTTCGCCACCGGCCTCAACCGCCTGGCCGACTTCAATAACCGCTACGACATGTACGGCACCAACCCCCAGAACTCGCTGCTGGATACCTATGTGGAATCCGCAAATGGTACGTATTTCGGGGATATTGAAGACGATATTTACGGAGACTACGCCTTCGACCTGAACCTGGCCTGGTGGACCTACCTGCTCGATTTCGCCGACCCCGTCACGGTCGACCAGTACATCTCTCCCATACCGCTGGGGGTGAGCAAAACCCAGGCTAAGAGTATCGACACGCGGGGCTCTATGAACGAATACGTGTTCAGCCTCGGCGCGAATTACAACGACCGGCTCTACCTGGGCATGACCTTCGGCATCCCCTTCATCCGCTACTGGGAAGAATCGGTGTACACCGAAAGCAATATCGAAGAGTCCGACCTGGATTATTTCAACCGCTATGAAGACCTGGAAACACGGGGCAGCGGCTTCAACTTCAAGCTGGGCTTCATTTACCGGGCCAACGACTGGTTCCGCATCGGCGGCGCCTTCCACACCCCGTCGTGGTTCAACAATATGAAAGACTACTGGCAGGTCACCATGGTTTCCCAGTTCAAAACGCCGGACGCCAACGGAGATACGCGCTACGTCGAAACATCGCCCTCGGGCTACTATGAATACTCCCTGCAGACCCCTTACCGCATCCAGGGAAGCCTGGGGTTCATCATCGGCAACGTGGGGCTTGTCAGCACCGAATATGAGTTCGCCGATTACGCCAAAGCCCGCATGGATGCCTGGGACTACAACTTCAGCGAAGAGAACAGCGCCATCCGCAACAGCTACCAGGGGACGCACCACATCCGCCTCGGCACCGAATGGCGGTACCAGATCTTCAGCTTCCGCGCCGGAGCCAAATATTACACCTCGCCCTACCAGAACGACATCAACGACGGCAGCAAGCTGGGCTTTTCCGGCGGCGTTGGCCTGAGGCAGAACTGGTTCTTCATGGACCTGACCTATGCCTACAGTAAAATGGAAGAGGATTATTACTTCTACAACAACCCGCTACTCTCCAGCTATGCCATCAATCCAGTTCTGAACAACATGCGGACGCACAGCGTTTTGCTGACATTAGGAGCGAAACTTTAGTTGGACAATTGGACAGTTGGACAGTTGGCAATCTTTTTGTCCAACTGTCCAACTGCCAACTGCCCTCACAGCGTGACAAACCTGGCGTTTGACGCCTTAAAGCTCAGCCAAACCTTTTTCCCGGGTTTCAGTTCCAAAAACTGGAGCGATTCGCGGGTGATCCTGGCGGTGAACACCACGCCGGCATCCACCGACACTTCAAATCCAAAGGGATAAGGCGTAATTTCGGTAATCTGGCCTTCGAACTGGTTGGTGGCGCTGCTGGGAAGCTGTTCCCGCGACAGGAGGATATCCTCTCCTTTGATCAATACCATGCCCTGTCCTTCGGGCTCTTCCGTGGCTACGCGAAATACCTGGCCATCTTCTATTTCAGCGTATTGCCGATCTTCTTCCCGGAACAGGCGCGCGGGGAAGAAATTCCGGATCCCGGTGAACCGTGCGACGAATTCGCTTCCAGGGCGGTGAAAAACATCATCCGCTTTTCCTGTCTGGACGATCCTGCCCTGGTCGAAAACCGCGACATGGCTCGCCAGCACCAGGGCCTCCTCGTAGTCGTGCGTCACATGGATGATGGTCTGGCCTTCCGCATTCAGTCTTTTCAGCAGGCTGCGCAGTCCCTGCCGCAGCGGGATATCGAGTGATGACAGCGGTTCGTCGAGCAGGAGATAAGCGGGTTGGCGGATGAGGGCGCGGGCGAGGGCCACGCGTTGCAGTTCGCCGCCCGAAAGGGTCGCCGGGCGCCGCTCCAGTAAATGGGCGATGTCAAGCCGGCGCGCGGTCTCTTCGACCAGTTCCCGGCCTTCTTTCCGGCCCTTGTGCCCGCGCAGCGCATAAGCGATGTTATCCTTCACCCGCAGGTGCGGAAAGATGGCCAGATCCTGGAATACCAGTCCGAAAGGGCGTGCCTGGATCCTTTGCCGGGTGATGTCCCTGCCGTCGGCGATCACGCGGCCTTCATCCGGCCGGACGATGCCCGCCAGGGTCTCCAGCAGCAGGGTCTTCCCGGCGCCCGAGGGTCCCAGGATCACAAAATAATCCCCCTGGCCGACGGTAAAGTTAACGCCATCGAGCCGGAAGCCCGGGAATTCTTTTTTTATGTTGATGAGCTCAAGCATTTTTTTCTCTGGACAAGAGGCGAAGCAGGATGAAGAAGACAAGGCTGACCAGGATGAACAGCACGGCGGCGGGACGTGCGTACTGCAGCCCGAAGGCGCCGAAACGTTCCCAGATCAGCACCGGGGCGATCATGGGGTGGTAGGCCACGATGACCACCGCGCCGAACTCGCTCATGCCGCGGGCGAACATCATCACCAGGCCGGAGACCACATGCCGCCAGGCCAGTGGCAGCGAAATGGTGAAGAACACCCGCATGGGCGAGGCGCCCAGGCTCAGCGCCGCGTATTCCAGCCTGACGGGCACCGCCAGGAATCCATCACGGGCTGCGTTCACCAGAAAGGGAATGCTCACAAAGGCCATGGCCATGGCGATGCCCGCCGGGGCGCCGACAAAATCCAGCCCTATGGCCGAACCGGCCTGCCCGAGAAAGGAGTCGCGCGATACGAAGCCCAGGATGGCGATACCCGCCGCGGAATGCGGGATCACGATGGGCAGGTCGATGATGCCCAGCACCAGCTTTTTCAGGGGGAACTCCTTCCGCGCCAGCAGGTAGGCCAGCGGGATGCCGCCCAGGGCGAAGAAAAGCGTGGCGGCCATCGACACCCACAGCGTCAGGCCGATGCTGCGTTGTACTTCGGGATCCCGCGACGACTCGAAGAGCTGTACCGGCGACGTGGCCAGGAACATCCCCGCCAGAGGGCCCAGGATCAGCAGCAGCACCAGGCCGCTGAGCAGGATCAGGAAAAGCCGGAAGGGTTGCAGGGGCATGAGGATTGGTGATTTAGGCAGATTTTAAAGCACTATTCGTAGAACACCCTGATCGCCAGGCCGCCCAGGCGGGCGTCGAGCCATTGCCGGATCTTCTCTTGATCTGTAGTGGGAAGCCTGCCGTCGACACGGAACACCACGATGGCGGTTTTGACCGGTTCCTGGCCACTGGCGCCGAAATCCATCGCCTCGGAATAAAGGCATTCCTTCACCTGGGGATAAAGCGGATTGATCTCTGCCAGCAGGTTCAGCCCGATCGCACTCAGGTTGAGCACGCTGTCGAGCCGGGACTGTTTGTCATAGAGTTCCATATTCAACTGGTTGAGCTGCGTTTGCAGCTTTTCCACCTCCGAGTTCTTCAGGCTCATATCCTCGAATGCGAATCCCTGGTTCACGCTGATTTGCGCGCCCCTGAGCGAAAATTCGCCGGCCCGGCCACGGATATCTGCGATCTGTTCATCCGAAAGCGCTACGCCCCCATAGGTCAGTGTAATGGTACGTTCTGAAGCGTTCACCTCATGCCTGAGGAGGTAATTGCGCTCGTAGATCCGGATGCTGTTGACATAGCGGTTGGCATTTTCGGTAAACCGTTCCTTTTGCACCAGTCCGAAGCCGAAATAGATGCTGGGCCCGAGGGTGATGATGATGACCAGGGTGATCAGCTGGCTGATCCTTTTGCGATGGGGTTTATCGATGACGGTCAGGATCGGGAACTGGAGGACTTTGGTGATGAACACCGCGGCCAGGCCGATGAAAACGGTGTTAATGGTAAAAAGGTACAGGGCCCCGAAAAAGTATTCGAATTGCGCGGTGGCCAGTCCGTAGCCGGCGGTGCACAAGGGCGGCATGAGCGCTGTGGCGATGGCCACGCCCGGGATGACCTGTCCCTTCAGTTTGCTGGTGGTGGCTACGATGCCCGCCAGGCCGCCGAAGAAGGCGATCAGCACGTCGTAGATCGTCGGGCTGGTACGGGCCAGCAGTTCCGAATGCGCCGTCGAAACGGGGCTCATGGCGAAGTAGGCCGTGGAGGCCACAAGGCTGGCCAGCACCGCGAAGCTGAAGTTCTTGATCGAGATGCGGAACAGCGGGAAGTTGTAAGTAGCCAGGCTGTAACCCATCCCGTTGATGGGCCCCATCAGTGGCGAGATGAGCATGGCGCCGATGACCACCGCCGTGGAGTTCATGTTCAACCCCACCGAGGCAACGATGATGGCGAACATAAGGATCCACAGGTTCGTCCCTTTGAAGATAACCCCTTTCTCGATGCTGTCGTGGATCACCGCGAAGTCATCCACCTCGCTGGCCAGGCTGATGTAGCGGAACAGTTTCTTGAGCATACCCTTTCCGTTAAGAGCCTAAAATTACAATAAAATGGGAATGGGTAGACACAAAATTGCTACCGGGGCGGGATATGGTAACCAGACCAAAACCAAATAAAAAAAAGCAGCTGTCCAACTGTCCAACTGCTTTTTGTCCAACTTTTTGTCGGAGTGGGGAGATTTGAACTCCCGACCTCTTGACCCCCAGTCAAGCGCGCTAACCAGGCTGCGCTACACCCCGCCTGCGAGAGCGCAAAATTAAGAATATTTTTGTCAAACACGTTCCGTTTTTTCATTAATCTCTAACTTTAGCCTGTAATTAATGAAGGTTCTCTTTACGACAGCTATCAAGTACCCTATGAAAAGAGCGACGATCCTGGTCTTACTTTTGGTTTTTTCTTTTTCAGTCAATGAGACATCTGCCCAGCACATGAGTGGGAAAATGCGGGGCGGCAACCGGAAACAGGTGATCATGCCCGGCCTCACCATAAATTTCAATGTGCTCAATGTCGCCCTCTATGGCCCCATCGTGCAGATGGAAGCCAAACTGGCCGGAAAATCATTCCTGGTGCCATTCATCCGATACAGCTATGCCGGCCTCGCCAGCCATTACCAGTGGACCAATTTCGAGGAAGACAGTAAATACGATCCGTCCAGCATCGCCGCCGGCATCGGCTATAAACATTTCATGGTGCTGAATAACCGGAAACACTATGTCTACTATGGCGCCTTCGGGGAATTCATCCACGAAAAAGGGCTGCACAATATCGACCCGACCACCAACTACGAATATGAGCAGACACGCTACGCCCTTGCCCTCTATGGCAACCTGGGATACCGCTGGAACTTCCGCCGCACCTTCTACCTCAGCCTCGGCATCCTGCCCGGCGTAGCCTTCGACATCAAAAACAAAGGCTATTACACCACCGGCGCCAGCGAAGGACTGGAGTACGGCGACTTCTCCAAAACCACCTTCACCGGGATGATCGACTTTTCGTTCGGGTGGAAATTAATGCGTGGCAATTAGGGTTCCAGGTTCCAGGGTTCCGGGTTCCAGGTTCCAGGTTCCAGGGTTCCAGGTTCCAAGGTTCCAGGTTCCGGCAAACGGCTAACGGCTAACGGCTAATGGATATGATTTTTTTTGTTTTTTTCCTCCGTCTTGATACGGGAAGAAAAATTTATTATTTTTGCAGTCCGTTTTCAAAACGCGGAAGTAGCTCAGCTGGTAGAGCACGACCTTGCCAAGGTCGGGGTCGCGGGTTCGAATCCCGTTTTCCGCTCAGAAGAAGTCCCGAAACCAAGGGACTTTTTTTTTGAGGTTTAAGGTTTGAGGTTTAAGGTTTAAGTTGGGGTTTATAGTTCTTAGTTGGGGTTTTAAGTTTGAGTTTTGAATTAGAGTGTTGAGTTTAAGTTTTAATTTGGGGGAAATCAGTCTTTTTAATAATTTTGAATTCGAAAACCACTGCCACCGACCACCAAACACCAAACACCAAACACCAAACAC
>CAZAZE010000045.1:0-11186 GCA_964489545.1 uncultured Bacteroidales bacterium | reverse complement strand
AAACACCAAACACCAAACACCAAACACCAAACACTAAACACTAAACACTAAACACTAAACACTAAACACTAAACACTCAAACTTAAACCTTAAACCTTAAACCTAGAAGTATGCCCGGGTGGCGGAACAGGTAGACGCGTTGGACTTAAAATCCAATTTCCAGTGATGGAAGTGCCGGTTCGATCCCGGCCCCGGGTACGGTAAAATCCCGTCAGCCACAGGCCGGCGGGATTTTCTTTTTTATTAGTTTTATACGCAGGATTTTCCCGAAACATCAACATTTTTTTATGAATAAAATTCCCTTTCCTTCCGTACTCTTTCTGAGCGCATTCTTCCTGATGATCTTCCAGGTCAACGCCCAGAAACCCGCCGATACCAGTGCCCTCTCCTCCGCCACCTTCTCCGGGCTGAAGTTCCGCAGCATCGGGCCGGCCTTCATGTCGGGCCGGATCGCGGATATCGCCATCCACCCCCAGAAACCGGCCACATGGTACGTGGCTGTAGGATCGGGCGGCGTGTGGAAGACCGTTAACGCCGGCACGACCTGGACGCCGGTTTTCGACAGCCAACCCTCCTACTCCACCGGCTGCATCACGATCGATCCCCAAAATCCGAACGTGATCTGGGCCGGCACAGGCGAAAACGTGGGCGGCAGGCATGTGGCTTACGGCGATGGAGTCTACCGGAGCGACGACGGCGGCCAAAGCTGGAAAAACATGGGCCTGAAGGAAAGCCATCATATCTCCCGCATCATTATCCACCCGGAGAACTCCGACATCGTCTGGGTGGCAGCCCAGGGACCGCTCTGGAACAAGGGCGGCGAGCGGGGCCTCTATAAAACGACCGACGGCGGCAAGACCTGGAGCCGGGTGCTGGGCGACGACCAGTGGACAGGCCTGACCGACGTGGTCATCGACCCGCGCAACCCCGACCTGCTTTACGCCGCCACCTGGCAGCGGCACCGCAATGTGGCCGCCTACATGGGCGGCGGGCCCGGCTCGGGCATCCACCGCTCCGCCGACGGGGGCGAAACCTGGACAAAACTCGGAAACGGCCTGCCCGCCTCCAACATGGGCAAGATCGGCCTGGCCATTTCGCCGCAAAAACCCGACGTGGTCTACGCCGCCATCGAGCTAGACCGCCGCACCGGAGGGGTATACCGCTCCGACGACCGCGGCGCCTCCTGGAAGATGATGTCGAATACGGTCTCAGGCGCCACCGGTCCACACTACTACCAGGAACTGTACGCCTGCCCGCACAACTTCGACCGGATCTACCTGATGGATTTTCGCATCCAGGTTTCGGACGACGGCGGAAAGACCTTCCGGAGACTGAAAGAAGATGATAAGCACCCCGACAACCATTCCCTCGCCTTCCGTGCGGATGACCCGGATTATTTGCTGGTGGGCACCGACGGCGGCATCTACGAAAGCTACGACCTGGCCGAAACCTGGCGTTTTATCGACAACCTGCCCCTGACACAGTTTTACAAGGTGGCGGTGGATGACGCCCTGCCGTTCTACAACGTCTACGGCGGTACACAGGACAACGGCACCCAGGGCGGCCCCTCGCGCACCGACAACGTGCACGGCATCCGCAACAGCGATTGGGAGATCGTGCTGTATGCCGACGGCCACCAGCCCGCCACCGAACCGGGCAACCCCGATATCGTCTACGCCGAATGGCAGCAGGGCAACCTGGTGCGTATTGACCGGACAACGGGCGAGATCGTCCACATCAAGCCGCAACCGGAAGAAGGCGCCGATCACGAACGCTTCAACTGGGACGCCCCCATCCTCGTCAGTCCGCACAATCCGACAACGATCTACTTCGCCTCCCAGCGGGTCTGGAAATCAGAAGACCGCGGCGACAGCTGGACCGCCATTTCCCCAGACCTTACGCGCAACCAGGAACGGATCGCCCTGCCCATCATGGATAAGACCTGGAGCTGGGATTCGCCCTGGGACATGCTGGCCATGTCGGAATACAACACCATCACCTCCCTGGCCGAGTCGCCGGTGCAGCCGGGCCTGATCTATGCCGGCACCGACGACGGCTTCATCCAGGTCACGCAAAACGGCGGACAAGACTGGACAAAGATCGAAGTGGGCAGCCTGCCCGGCGTGCCGGCCACCGCCTTTGTGAACGACATCAAGGCCGACCTGTTCGACGCCGGAACGGTTTACGTGGTTTTGGACAACCACAAGTCGGGCGACCTTGAGCCGTACCTCCTGAAAAGCACCAACATGGGCAAGAGCTGGGTTTCGATCCGGGGCAACCTGCCGGGCCGAACGCTGCTGTGGCGCATCGTGCAGGACCACGTAAACAAAGACCTGTTCTTCCTGGCCACCGAATTCGGCATCTATTTCACGATCGACGGCGGAAACAAATGGATACAGCTTAAAGGCGGGCTTCCCACGATCTCGTTCCGCGACCTTGCCATACAACGGCGAGAAAATGACCTGGTGGGTGCCTCTTTCGGACGCAGCTTTTACATTCTCGACGATTACAGCCCGCTCAGGCAGGTCTCAGAGGACCAGCTCAAGGCAGAAGCGACCCTGTTCCCGGTGAAGGACGCCTGGTGGTACCCGCAGCGCACCCTGCTGGGCGGCGGCGAAAAAGGATCCCAGGGCGCCGGTCTGTTCACTGCGCCCAACCCGCCCTATGGCGCCGTGTTCACCTATTACCTGGCCGAAGGCTATAAGACCCTGAAGCAGTCGAGGCGGGAGCAGGAAAAAGCGCTGGAACAGGCCGGAACCGACATTCCCTTCCCCGGCTGGAAGGCCCTTGAGGCTGAGCGCAGACAGGAGAACGCCCGCATCTGGCTGACCGTCAAAGACGCCTCGGGCCGCGTCGTGCGCAAGCTGAACGGTCCCGCCGGAAAGGGCTTCCAACGGGTGGCCTGGGATTTCCGCGCCAATCCCGGCGATGCGGTGAGCCTGGATACGCAATATCCCCCGCAATACACCCCCGACGGCGTGCTCATGCCTCCGGGGACTTACCAGGTAGAATTAAGCAAAGAAATTGATGGCGCAGCGACCCTGCTCGCCGGGCCTATATCCTTAGAGGTAAAGAAACTCCGTGACAGCGCCATCCCGGGGGCGGAACAGGAAGAGATCCTTGCCTTCGCCCGGGAAGTTGAGGAAATGCAGGAAGCCGTCCGTGCGCTGTCCCTAACCCTGGATGGCGCTGTGAAGCGGGTCACTGCAATGCGCGTTGCGCTGGCGCGGACCGACGCCGCTCCGGGCGCGCTGGAGAACGAGCTGCACACCCTGGACCAGGAGCTGAAAACATTGGAGCAACGCCTCAACGGCAGCCAGACCATGCAGGAAGGCGGAAAAGATTCCCCGCCGACAGTCCGCAGCAGGCTGCGCGTGGCGGCCATGAGCGGCTCCAGTGCCCTGTATGGCCCAACGGCAACCCAGCGGCAGAACCTGGAGTATGCCCGGAACGCCTACCGGGAACTCCGCCCGATGGTTCTGGAAATTACGGATCAGAAAATCCCGGCCCTGGAGAAAAGGCTGGCCGAAGCCGGCGCTCCGTGGATCGAAGGGCAGCCGCTGCCGGAACGGTAACGGTGAGGGACGGAGTCCCTCTTTCTTATTCATCCTTTTTCGGCTCCGCAGTGCCGCGGGCCATCTGGATTCGTTTGTAATCTCTTTGCATTTCCTCAGGCTGACCATAACCCTGGGGGTAAATATACGTTCCCCGTTCATGTTCGGGCTTGGCCCTTTCGGCCTGGTAACCCTTATCACGCACCCAGGGGTCGTTGCGCCGGGCTGTCACCTCCCAGGAAACCTGCTTGCCCGGGGCGCCTCCGGTTACCTGGAACTTTCCATCACTGATGGGCGCGGCAACATGAAGATTAGGCATCGGCGCACCGATCGCCGTTAGCTGGTAACTGAAATCGATGTTGATCGCTTCAAAATAATCCGGGAGGATTACCCATGATGATCCGCTTTCATCCAAGGTTACAGTGCCGCGGTAAAGGTTAAAAGGTTCGGGGCCTTCGATGCAGAAATGACTGAGAAACTTATTCGAAGGATCATGAGGATGATCGATAGTAAATGATTTTGTTCCATTTACTGCAAAGTTATCAGTAACAAAAACATCCCCGCTAAAATAACCGGCATCGCCGAAATCAGGCCCTATTCCCCAGATTCCACGACCTCCTGTCGTTTCCCCGGCGTCTCCAAAAACAGCATCGCCCCACTGAGAATACACCCTGCCAATCACGCCAAAAGATGATGATCCTGTGGTTAGTGCAATGGCCCTGAGGGCTACACCGTTTTCGGCAACAGATTCAAACTGCGCACCAATAGACAACCCTCCACTATTGGTATTGTTATTGATCCCATAAACTGCAAAACCATCCGGGCTGCTAGAACGTCCATAAACGCCGTAAGTGATTCCGGTTGATGAGGAGGCATTCCCATTAACCCCGCGCCCGGAAACCGACTCTCCGTAGACGCCCCAGCCGCCGCTGTCGTGCGTTCCCCGGACGCCGTAGCCGAAGTTGTTGGTCGCGAAGTTACGTCCCTGTACACCGGCTGAACCTCCGCCCGTGGTGGAACTTGAGGCATACCCCCTGACACCGACCGCGCCGTTTGCAGCCGATCCCGTTTCCCCGATTATCGCGGGAGTTGTTTCCAATGTAAAAGAATAGATGGTGCCGGTTGCATCAATCCGGTAAGATGGGTTGGAATCTCCCAGGCCCAGGTTCCCGTTCTTGAGCATGACCAATGCGTCGCTACTGCCGGAAGATCCGTTCCCGATCACAAAAAGCCGGTCAGTGGCCACCCATGAATTGGAACTGGCCGGGGTATAGGGGGTGTTGTTGTACCCAAAAACGGTTTCCGCAAAAGAGGGGGCGGTGGTGTTTTCACCCCATGCCGTGGCGCTGGTGCCGGAAGCCGAGGTGTTAAAGCCCCAGGCCGTAGACTGAGAACCTGAGGCGGTGGTTACCGAACCCCAGGCCTTGGAATACCAGCCGGATGCGGTGGAATTGTAACCCGTTGCGGAAGAGTAATTTCCAATGTTTTCGGTATTCCATTGTGTCCCTGAAACCCCGCCTGCCCTGAATGCCGCCTTGTCAGGATACCACATCAGGCGCGTTCCGCCGCCCAATGCAGGCGCAGGGCCGGGAACGCCATTCCACTGCCCTGTAAACAATACATTGCCCTCGCCTGCTCCTGTGCCATTTACGTGCAATAACGCCGCCGGGAGATCAAAGCCGGTGCCGATGCCCACATTTCCGCTATTATAAAAAAGATGGTTCTCTTCACTCAGGAGCCAGTGGTCGCCCGATACCACCGGCGCCCAGAAATCACCGGCATAAACGTATAGTTTGTTCATGTCGGTGTCGTAAACCACCAGGCCCGCGACCGGAAACTGCATGGCTGTCCGCTGGTTGAACGTTAATCGCGGTGGGAGGAAACCCTTGGTCGTCGATTGAATATCCAGGATGGCGGATCCTTCCGGAATGGGATTGGCGCTTTCTGAGATAACCACGCTCTGGGAGAACACACTGAGATTCAAGCCCAGCACGATCAGGCCGGCGGATAATATCCGATAATTCATATAACAGGATGATTTGATTATTATTAAGACTTGTTCTAAATAAGAAAGGCAAAAATAGAACAGTTAATCAAATAAATCTAACTAAACGACTGTTAAAAAGGGATTTAACAAATATTTAACAGGAAGGTGAATCGAGACTCCATCTCAGAAATTGAGATGGAGTCTCGTTCTGTAATTATTGCCTGCGCATATTCCAATAATAAACCACGATGCCCCTCGCAGGATTAGTCAAGGCGGTCCGCTGATTAAACCCCAGTGGTAGCATCAGCCCCCCCCCTTGGAGGTCTATTGGATGTATGTCATGGCAGGAGGATGGTTAGTATATTGAAGGGTAATGAATAACGTGTGGCGCTGTAATGCCTATTCTTCAATTTCAAAGGAGATCTTTGCATTGACAGCGTAAGAAATGATTTTCTGGTTCTCCACATTGGCTTTCATTTCCTGAATATAAATTGACCGGATGTTCTTCACAGTCTTCGAGGCTTCTTTTACGGCATTATCCGTGGCTTCTGTAAACCCTTTGTCGGATGATGCGATTACTTCAATTACTTTAACAATTTTCATGATTTTAATTTTTATGGATGAATAAATATTGATTTGGAGTCATGTTCTGAAACAGCCGGATTAATATCTGAACAATGCATTTATACCGGTTCCTTTGAATGGCATTTCGTCATCATTGTCAATCAGGAATACCTGCCCGCCCAGTAGCCATGTCTGAACGGCTGCCAGGTTGAAAAGAGAGGCATGCAGTGAAGTTTGATGATCGTCAATGATCAATGAGCGGTTTACTTTATCGTACAGGCCAAAACGGTCCTTCCGGGGATTGACGAACATTGTTTCGACCCTGCCATCAACAGATGCCTTTATTATATCGTTTAATTCAAAGGACGTCTTTCCGGTGGCCGAAAGATCCCGGATCTGCCTGAGCCGGTCATTCCGGTCTTTCCGGAAGTGTTCTTCTACCAGCAGCCAGGCATGCTCATGCAGTATCCACGGGTCTGATCCGTCGTGATTGCCTTTTATATAATGCTTAAAAAGGTGTTTATAGCCCGTAATACCGGCATATAATGGATAGTACTGATCCACGCACGCAAGCACTAGAGGTGCGGGTCCATCTCCCAGTATCTTCAGGATACCTTTGTCGACAGCCCTGAAATGCTTCCTGATTTCATCTTCCTTGTCGTCTTTGCCGGCGCCCTGGCCATGATACAGCGCTCCTTCCGCTCCGCCCTGGCCTGTCCGGAACTGCAACGATCTTTCCTGAAAATCATAACCCACAGTATCTTCCAGCTTTCCAGGCGTAAGGTCGTCGATGATGATCCCGGTAATGCTGTATCGTGTGCATTCAAGAAGTTTCACATCCTTCAGGCTCAGGGTGAGCACATAGAACAGGCCGTCATCATTGAACAACGACATGATGGGCAACACGTAGAAGTGGTCAGAAACGTAAGCGTATTCTTTAAATTGAACAGGCAGGGTGAATAATTTCATTCGTTCTTCGTTCAGGAAAATGACCAGGCAATCCGATTGGTTTCTCCAGAAATTCTGGTCATAAAGAAGGTTCTCGGCCGGTTCAAGATAATTCCTCGCCCCTGTTTCATTCATGCCATAGTTGAGTAATTCATTGTGCGCATCCCTCAATTTATTTTTGAGCCTTAACTGCGCATGCCCCCGGTCAACTTCCTCCCCGGCCCTTGAAGTTGGAATAAACAGTGAAACGCAATGCGGATCCTGGATTTTCATGAGGTCTTCAAGTTCCCTGGCGGAGATCAGGGTTGTATATTGCTTTAGGTTTTGGGGCATGATGCTTATTTGAATAACCGGGTCAGTTCATCAAATCCGGCCTTGTAATGTTCGAAACTCGAGGAAAATGCCTGCCTGGCCTCTTCCCACTTTTCATTACCGGCATTCTGCAGTTCATTGAATTTATCCTGTACATCCTTCTTCCGCTGTTTCAGACTGGTCATCTGCTGATCATATTGATGCTTTAAATTGTCATTCAATGATGCTCTTCTGCGGTCCAGTTGCTCGGCTTTGTCGAAGATGGCGTCAATGGCTTCGTTTGCTTTTGATTTAAATTGTGTTTTGTCCATATCGTTTAAATTTTAGATGGGTGAATAAGTATTTTGTCACTTTACCAGGCTTTGGCTGTAGAAATCATGCAAACCTTTCTCAAACGGTTCACTGATCGGATCCTTAGCATTGTATTCCGGGGCATTTTTGATATCCTCGGTTTTCAGCTTGATTTCCACTTCATTTTTTGCGTAGTTGATATTTGCCAGGTAACTGACCGGAATAATGACATGTTTGCTCCAGGGGATCCAATTGCTGGTATCGACAATCGTATAAACAATCTGCCAGTCGTCATCATCTACGAGGATATCGTTTATATGACCAATTTTTCCTTCGATGGCTTGAATACGGTATCCCTGCACTTCGTTGAAGCTGCGCAGGATCGTATCGACGTCCTGCTCCGTGACGATCTTATCTGGAACGTGAACCGGCCGGGGCGGATAGTAAGCAATTGCCGATCCCATATAGGCAACATTCCAATAGGGGTTGATCCGGTAATGTCTTGACAACTCTTCCTCGTATTTCCTGGATACAGGCAGATGCTTATCCAGTTCCGGACACTTTTCGATTTCCGAATTGCTCAGGTTCACCGGAAATTTTTTTGCTTGTGTGTCAGGCTTATCCAGAAAGACCCTTGGGATCAAAACCTTCTTTGATTGGAAAAGGCTGCCAAAATCGGCCTCAATATAACGGATGACCCATTGCTTCTCATCAAATAGGAAGTCTGTGATCTTCCCCTCGGTCTTATCCTGTGTTTCGACTGAATAATAACCCAGATCTTTTATGCTTTGTTTCATTCTTCTTTGGATTAAAGGATTTTATTGGACTCGGATCAATGCCGATGTTCCCCAGGATTATTTGACCAGTTCAAGCAACTGGACCTGCGTAGTGCCATCGGTTGATTTCCATTGCTGGAATTTTCGCTTATTTTCCAGGATGATCCATGTTTTAGCAAACTCTGACCCCTCGTCATCAATGGTTATGCTATTTTCTGTGGCTGTCCATAGAAAAGGCAGGGTGTCTGTTTTTGAGATACCCAGAACGGTGTAGCGTATATCTTTTTGTCCGGTCCCATCATTAAAGTAAGTCATGGTGCCAATATTTTTCAGCATGACACCTTTTTCGCCCGGTTTGCTGGTTTCATATTTTTGTATCTTCCAGGTCCCGGTCAGGTTGTTTGAACATGCGGATATCCCTGCAATAAACAGCAGCATCATCATTGTTTTTATCCATTTATTCATTTTTTACAATTTTATCGATGTCACTCGTGTAGATTTTCTGTGCAAATTTCTGAAAGATAGATGGGTATAAAAATGACTGCCATCAATGCACAACATTGATTCTCATCAATGCGGAAAAAGAAGAAGAAAGATTAGGATTGCTTTTCAGGAGAAATACGAGGCCGGTAACACAGGTTACCAATTTTTCAGGAGTGATCTCAGTTTTTTTCGGTTGCGCAAAGTGATGAACTGCCCTTCGGTGTCGATCACTTTCAGGTTTTTCAGTTCGGTTAAGGTCCTCACTATGGTTTCAGGAGTTGTACCCAGCAAAGCAGCGAGATTAGTCCGTGAAATGTCAATCGATGATGCCGTTTCATCCGGCATAAGTTCCAGCAGTTTGATTGCCAATCGTTTTCTTACGGAGTCATAGGCAAAATGTGCGATTTGATCATCTTTCACCGAAAGGTATTCCGACATCATTCTAATGACCTGGCTTGCTAATTCCCTGTTTTTATATAATTCCGAAACGAATTCTTCCTTCGGTATGCGTTTGATCGCACTGTGATTCATCGCCTCGGCCGTTTCATTATATGCCCTGTTTTCAAATATCGCCTGGAAACCAAAAAGGTCGCCGGCTTCATATATATTGGAAATGAATTCCTTGCCGTCCGCATTCATCCGGGATGTTTTCACCCTGCCTTTTTTAATGAGATACAGATAATGCGGGTAATCGCCGGCCCTGAAAATAATCTCCCGTTTACCGAATTCAAAGGTTTCGAGATCACTGGTCAGATTTTCAAAATGGGCAAGAAGATCAGCTTGTTCCAAAAAGGTTTTATTATCCAGTTGCTGCTGATCCGGTCTATCCGCCAGGGTTTTATCCCTGGTTAACCGGGCTTCGACAGCATGTAAGAGTTCAGTGTCCTCAAAAGGTTTGGTGATGAAATCGTCAGCGCCCATTTCCATTCCTTTTCGCCTGTCACGCCTTTCGGTCTTCGCCGTAAGAAATATAAAAGGGGTCCCGGCCGTGTCAGGGTTTTTACGGAGTACGTGCAATACGCCGAACCCATCGAATTCAGGCATTTTAATATCGCAAATGATCAGATCGGGAAGCGACCGTATCGCTTTTTCAACGCCTTCCCTGCCGTTTGACGCCATATCGGCTTTATATCCGGATAATTCCAGCATTTCAGCGATATTCTCCCTGACAATCCGGTCATCTTCTATCACCAGGATGGTTCTCATTGGTTTTTTTTAATTGGGAATGTGATGAGAAAAGTTGTGCCTGCATGCTCTTCACTAATAAATGTTATGTCACCTTCCAGTAACCCGACATACTCTTTCACAATATTCAGTCCCAGGCCGGTGCCTTCCTGATCTGACAATGCATTTTTTGCCCGGTAGAAACGGGTGAATATCTTGCTCTGTTCATCCGCGGGAATGCCGATACCCTGGTCACTCAGCCTTATACTGATATAGTCAGCAGTGATGACGGATTCAAGATGTATTTCCGAATGGGCAGGAGAGAACTTGATGGCATTTGAAAGAAGGTTGTTCATGATATTTCTGAGCAGGAATTTATCCAGAGTTACCATCGACTCCTGGCTTTTGTGTTGATAATGAATTACCTGCCCCTTTTTACATAGCTGCTGAAATTGTGATCTTTGCAATTCGAGTGTTTTTTTAAGGTCGAACCGGATGGGATTAATGGGGATTTCGCCTTTTTCGATATTTCCCAGCGACAGGAACTTATTCAAGATCGTGGTCAGGTTTTTTACCGATTCATTGATCTTTTCCAGGTGGTTTTCCACCTTATTGTGATTTTTCATCCGCAGCCAGGAATCCTGTTCAGCTTTAAGGTAGCGGTCGATCAGGTTCAGAGATGATAATATGCCGGTCAGAGGGGTTCTGAATTCATGGGAAGCAATCGACAAAAACCTTGATTTCATTTCGTCCAATTCCTCATCCTCCTTTTGCCCGGCCTGCTGTGTACCTGGCTGGTCGTCACCTGCCAGATCTTTTTCCCGAAATGCAGTTGTGACATGGTGATCAACCACACCGATTAAGAAATAATTGCCTGAATGCAGATCTGTAAAGTCAGTCAGTTTAAGATCAAAGGCCTGGCCTTTTCGGTTAAGGATTTTCAGATGATCGCATCCTGTTCTGCCGCTCTTGTTTTTATGAGGCTTTTCAAGGCAGTTCCTGAGATTGATTTTGTCTGAGGCGTCAAGAAGCAATTCCAATGGCTGATCTTCCAGCGCCTGGCGCTCACGGGAGATGAGCCGGGCAAATGAATCGGAGAGCAGGCGG
>CAZAZE010000044.1:0-11508 GCA_964489545.1 uncultured Bacteroidales bacterium | reverse complement strand
TCATGTCAAAGAACTATTAATAATAATTGTTTATACCGCTACAAATCTAAATGGCACACAAAGTACAACACAAAGGCGCACAAAGTATTTGATTGCCTGTTTATTACCTTTGTGCGCCTTCGTGAAATCCCTTTGTGTCCTTTGTGGTTAAAAAAAGCATGTGAGGTACCTTCCCGAGGTTAAGCAGGGGGTGAGGCCCAAAATCCCCCGAATGGGTTATTTACTTGCGGTCCTCGATTGATCAATTTTACGTCCTTAATCATGCATGAATTTCGATGCATGATTATATGCCTCGGATATGAAATAATCTAATAACCAATAAAAATCCTGAATCATGAGAAAGACCATTACTTTTTTAATCATCCTGCTTTTTCCCGGATGGCTGGGGCTAAATTCAATAAAAGCCCAGACGGTTTTGTACGGAGTGACTCATCTTGGGGGAAGCAATGACCAGGGGGTCTTGTACGAATATGACCCGGCAACAAATATTTACAGCAAGAAATTTGATTTTGGCGGGGCCAATGGGAGCTATCCCTCCTCTAGTTTATTCCTGCATGAGGGAAAATTTATCGGATTAGCTGGAAGCGTAATCTACGAATGGGACCCATTGACACAAACATACACAGTCAGGCATAATTTTTCTTACCCAAACGGTGAAGGTCCCGCCGGCGACCTGGTACTTTACCAGGATAAATTCTATGGAACTACTGTTGGTGGGGGAGCTCACGGAGCCGGGATCATCTTTGAGTTTGACCCCAATACAAATATTCTGACAAATAAGTATGATTTTATCAATGAAAATGGAGATTATGCTTTACCTATGGGCTGCCTGGCATTATACAATGGAAAATTCTATGGGGTGACCCAATTAGGTGGTCCCGGTTATTATGGATATATTTATGAATGGGACCCGGGGACCAACACTTTTACCAAAAAGTTTGAATTTAATGAATTAAGTGGCTTCAATCCATGGGGAGGCCTTACCTTATACCAGGGTAAGTTTTACGGCACCACAGCTTACGGCGGGCCCAATAATGGCGGCGTGATCTTTGAATGGGATCCGTTAACCAATAACTATTCAATTGAATATGGATTTGATTATTTAACGGGCTATTATCCCTATTGGACCTTCACACTTCATGAGGACAAATTTTACGGACTTGCCCCTGGTGGATCATTCGGCTGCGGTGTGATATACACATGGGACCCGTTGGCCAATATTTATACGGTTGAATATAATTTTAGTGATGACTATCTCGATGGATGCGGTCCAATGAGTCAGATGATCATGAGCGGGGGAAAATTTTATGGTACTACCGTACAGGGAGGTACACTGTATGGCGGTCTGGGTGTTTTATTCGAATGGGACCCGGCCACCGGCGATTTCTCGACAGAATTTACTTTCAGCGAGACTGATGGATATCAGCCGGCACATACAGCCTTGCTGGAATATGTCCTTCCCGGCACTGATGAAGACGGCGACGGCTTCAGTCCGTCAGAGGGGGACTGTGATGACGACGATCCGGCCATTTATCCAGGCGCCCCAGAATTATGCAACGGCATCGATGACGATTGCGATGGGGATGTTGATGAGGGATTCGTGTACTCGCTTGCCGGGACCACAGTATCCTCTTCGGAAGGAGAGAATTTCTGCCTGGGAGCTACCACTTATCTCAGCGTGACGGGCGGCACCCTGGGCACAGGCGCCGACTGGGTATGGTATGAAGGGGGCTGCGGCAACGGCGATCCGCTCGGAACGGGTGAGACCCTCCCGGTCACCCCTTCTGAAGGAATCCATAATTATTTTGTGCGCGCTGAAGGGCTGTGCAATTCTTCCGACTGCATCAGTATCAGTGTCACCGTTGATAAAGCGCCAACGTTCCAGCTTTGTCCCACTGACATCACCACCGGAAATGACCCGTCATCCTGCTTTGCCACGGTTTACTATAACGTCACGGCCACAGGCAGTCCTGCGCCCGTGTTCAGCTATGCCTTCGCCGGCGCCACCACAGGAAACGGTGCGGGCACCGGCAGCGGCAGTATCTTCAATGCCGGCACCACCACCGTGACCATAACTGCGGAGAATTACTGCGGAACGGTACCCTGCACGTTCAGCGTGACCGTCAGCGATACCGAGGGCCCAATGATCAGCGATTGCCCTTCCGGCATCACCCTGGAGGCCGAAGAAGGCCAGTGGGGCGCTTCGTTGAGATGGACGCCGCCCACCGCAACGGATAACTGTTCCGTCGCTACCCTGGCCTCCAGTCACGAACCCGGGCATTTCTTCAATGTCGGATCAACACCCGTTACTTATACCGCCACTGATGAAGCGGGCAACAGCTCTGCCTGCCAGTTCCTGGTCACGGTGACCCCTCCGGATTTCCTGGGGTCAGTCAACGTCTCGGCCATTTCCTCCGAAATCACCTTCAGCGACAACAACCCGGCCCCGGGCTCGCTGCTGAGCGTCAATGCCCTTATCCGGAACAATTCCAACATCGATGCGGGCAGCTTTTCCGTTCAGTTCACCGAGATGTACACCAATACAAACTACCCGCTGATCTCGGTGCCCGGACTGAATGCCGGGCAATCGTTCCTGGTCAGCCAGTTGATTACGGCGCCGAATGTGCCGGCGTTTGTTCCGGTCCAGGTATTTGTGGATGTGACCAACAGCCTCGATGAATCCAGCGAATTCGACAATGCCGCGGTGCGGCCGTTCGTTTGCGGCGATGTCGCCGTGCCCGGAAATATGGACCTGCTGGCCAGCGCAGTGCCGGCAGCGGTCCCGGCCGGATCCATTATCCAGATATGCGGGAGCGCAAGCTACGAAACCACTCCTCCACTGAACGACCCCTCTGTGGCAGGTGCCGAGGTTATTATTAATATTAGTGAGACAGGAGAACAATTTAGCGGTTATACCAACGAGGACGGTTATTTCTGCATTTCTTACAGGACCCCTAACACTCCAGGGAATTATCACTTCACCGTGGAGATCACCGACAACATCCTTTCCGGTGATGCCGAAGGTTCCTTTACGCTCTCGGAACCGGTAAATCCCTGTCCGACGGATCTAAGTCTTTCCATCGACCTGCCCGGGATTGGTTCCTCCTACACGGGAAGCGCCATCATCGCAGCGGGCACCTCATTTTCCGGGACCGTACTGGTCCAAAACAACTGCACCGCGATCACGGAGCAGACCACGCTGTTCATCGCCCCGCCAGCCGGTACGGTCAGTGCCTATGAAGTGCTGGTCCCATCGCTGGGCCCGGGCGAGACTTACCCCGTCGCCCTTCCCGTGATGACCATGAACAGCACCGGAGATTTCTTCCTCAGCGCTACCGTTGATTTCAATAACATTGTTGAAGAAGATCAGGAAAACAACAACACTGAATACGTAACCCTGATCGTTAAGCCGGCCCTGCCGGATATCGTGGTTGCCAAAGCGGAGCTGGCTTCAAACCTGGCCTGTTTCGAAAACAACACGGTATTCTTTAGCATACAGAACAGCGGCCTGGTGGCCACCGGCCCGTTCACCTCGGTCTTAAATTTCTATGTCAACGGCATACTCCAGTCGAGCCAGCCGCAAATCATCCAGGACCTCGGTCCGGGCAGTCAAACGACAAGGTCGTTCGTGTTCACGCCCGCCGCACCGGATGACCTGATCGGATTTGAACTCTTGAATGATCCCGCCAATGAAGTCGCAGAGCTCTCAGAACTGAACAACGATTTTGATTTTGAAACCGGCTTCAGGCCCTGTCTGCCCGACCTGGAAGTCAGAGACTGCTACTACACCGATGTGAAACCGGCCGATGCGATGCAGGCAGGAATGGCCAGCATAACGGCCACCATCATCAACCAGGGCGAGTCGACCCTTACCGTACCGTTTGAGGTCGCCTTCCTGGTCGGCAGCACGACCATTACCGAAACCGTCAACGGCCCTCTCGCGCCGCAGCAGGCCGTGCAGGTCACCATCGAATCGCCCGTCCCGGTTGATGAATGCGTTTCGCTGTCCATCACCGCGGATCCTGATGATAATGTCCAGGAAAAACAGAATAACAACAACTTCTTCAGCGGTTCACTCTGTTATGACTTCGAACTGACGAATTTCCAGTGCGGGGGTGCGGTGATCTTACCCCAAACCCAGTACTTCTGCGATCCCGGCCAGTTCCGGATCGGTTACCTGAACAACTGTTTGTACGAAGCGTCAGACCTGGAGGTCCGG
This sequence comes from uncultured Bacteroidales bacterium, assembly GCA_964489545.1. Taxonomy (GTDB): domain Bacteria; phylum Bacteroidota; class Bacteroidia; order Bacteroidales; family JAGOPY01; genus JAGOPY01. The sequence goes on along the minus strand of CAZAZE010000044.1, from coordinate 7,289 downwards.
TTCGAGATCAGCGGTCCGGGGCTTACCGGGTGGGTGCTGCTGGGAACGGAATCCGTTTATGCCGGCAACTCCTGCGGGTGTCCGCTCGTACTGGATTTCCCGGGCAGCTTCTACTTCCCCCAGACCGGGACCTACCAGATCCGAATGACGGCCGATCCCGAAGATCTGTACCTGGAATCCAATGAAAGCAACAATGAACTGACCATGAGCTTAAATGTAGTTGAGACATCTGATTACGAGGTGCTTGCTCCGTATATCTTCCCATCGAAGATCAACCCGGAAATCAATGAGGCGGTCTCTTTCAGTGTTTCGTACACCAACAACGGCTGTGACGGCGTCACGCCGATCGAACTGTACACCCTGGTGGATGACGACCCGCTGGCTTCGGTGACCGTTGTTCCTTTGCTATCCGGCGACTGGAATACCGTAGCCATTCCCCAGACCTGGTCCTCGTCGGTACCCGGGGTTCATGTGTTCCGTGCCATCATCGATTACGGCGAGGCCATTTCCGAAGGCAATGAAATGAACAACGAAGCCACAAAAGCCATCTATGTGGGCGGAGCGCCCGATTACCACGTCCTGTTTGTCTCGGCATCCGATGAAAACCCGGAAGCCGGGCAGCTGGTCACACTGACGGCCGAGGTGCTGAACGAAGGCCAGTCGGCGGGGAGCGGGATCCTGCGGTTCCTCCGCGCCGATGCCAACGGTTTGGAGACCCTGATCAGCGAAGAACAGATCAGCCTGGCGCCCGGAATCACCCAGAGTTTCAACACCTCCTGGCCGGTCACCCATCCCGGAGCAAAGATCATCGCCCGGGTGGTGAATGTCCTGCCGGTTGATTTCGACCTTTCCGACAATGAAAAAGAAACGCAGCTCAATGATCTTTCGGTTAGCCTGGAAGGTACTGACGCTCTGTGCCAGGGGGAAAACAGCGGCACGATCACGGTCAATGTGACCGGTGGAACGCCGCCCTTCTCCTTTGCCTGGAGCGATCCCTCCCTGTTTGGCGCTGCAGTCAGTGTCGCAGAAGGGACCTATTCCGTCGTTGCAACAGACTTCTTTGGCCTGACCGCCACCGCGGAGATCACCATTGCATCTCTGGCTGTTCCGACAACCTGGTACGCTGATGCCGACAACGACGGCTTCGGCGACGCCAGTGCCAGCGTGATGGCCTGCGACCCGCCGGCCGGTTACGTGAGCGCTCCCGGCGACTGCGACGACAGCAACGCGGCCATTTATCCCGGCTCCACAGAGGTTTGCGACAACAATACCGACGACAACTGCGACGGTCAGGTTGATGAGGGCTGCAACACCGCCTGCGATCTGACGGTCGACGCCGGCCCGGACGTGTCCACCTACTTCGGGATCGTCTCGCAGCAGACCGTGACCCGCACGGCCGTAGCCAGCGGCGGCACCGCCCCGTACACCTTCAGCTGGTCGCTGGGCAGGCCGCTGATCTGCAACCAGGGCAACAACAGCGGCGACGAGGCTTTCTTCGGTGGCGCCTGCCAGGACAATACCTGCCCCGCCAGCGGTTCGCCGGTAAATACGGCGACCTGCTCCGGCAATGCCACCATCACCGCGACGCTGCTCGACACCGCGCAGATCTGCGTGACCGTGACCGATGCCAGCGGCTGCACGGCGACCGCATGCTTTACCGTCAATGCCGCTGATATCCGGTGCTTTGCCGGCAACAGCGGCAACCATAAAGTTAAGATGTGCCACAGCACCGGCAATCCGAACAATCCCTGGGTGGAGATCTGTGTGGATACGAACTCCATCGCCGCCCACCTGGCCCATGGCGATCAGCTTGGCCTGTGCGATTTCACTAAAGAAAGCGATGAGGAACTGGATGAGCACCATGAGTTTCACTTCCATCTGTATCCCAACCCGGCCAGCCGCAGCGCAACCCTCTCGTTCATCAGCCTGACCGAAAGCATCTATGCTATCGAGGTGCTCAACATGACCGGGCACAGGGTGTACCAGGAAGAAGGGCGGTCGGCCGTAGGCGAAAACGCCCGCGTACTCGACTTCCCGGGCTATGCGCGGGGCATTTACCTGGTGAAGCTCAATGTGGAAGGAAACCAGGTCATGGAAAAACTGATCATCCGGTAAAAGGAAGAAACCGCGATTACCGGGCTTCAGAAATCACAAAAAGGGTGCTCTCCCGGGGAGGCACCCTTTTATTCATTTATAAACTTTAGAAACGACTTTTACCGTTTTTCTGATAATCTTGTTAAATTAGAGGTCCTGATCCAAGATGCACATGAAAAAGGCCCCGACCGTTTTCACGCTCATTCTGCTCTGCATATTCTTCCTGTTGCTTTCCGGAAGGTCGCAGGATGTCGCTCTGCCTGAGAATTACCAAACGCTGATCAGCATGGCCCGGGACACGGTAGAGGACCGCCCGGAAGCCGCCCTGGAACTGCTTCAGGCCGCGACGGCCCTTTTTCCCGAAAGCCAGGACCCGGTTGCGGCGGCCGATGCCCATTTCCTCATCGGCGAAGCATATTATTTCCTGGATGAACTGGATCAATCCATCCTTTATTACCAGCAGGCCGCCGGGATCGACCGGAAATACGGCAACGAACTCCGCCCGGGGCACGTGACGGTACTGGGCAATCTTGGTTTTTCATACGACACCAAAGACCAGAAGACAATTGCCCTGGATTATTACGAACAGGCGCTGGCCATTGCCCGGAAGATCGGCGATACGGCCGAGATCGCCGCCAACCTGGCCAATATCGGGCAGCTGAAGACCATCATGGGAGACTACGCCGAAGCCCTGGACTACATGGAAGAAGCCCTGGCAATCGACCGCGCCGCCGGCGACGAATCCATCATCGCCACCGATCTGAACACCATCGGCCGCATCTATGATTCCTGGGGCTTGTTCGACAAGGCCGTTCAGTACCTGGAAGAGGCGATGGAGATCGATACGCGGCTGGGCAATGAGGAGAAGATCGCCATCCGGCTGAACAGCCTCGGATTGGTCTATAAGAACTGGCAGAAGTACGACCGGGCACTGGAATCGTTCCAGCAGGCGCTGGAGATCGACGCCAGGATGGACAACCCGGACAAGGTGGCGCTGCGGCGGGCCAACCTCGGCAGCACCTGGCTTGCCATGGGCCGGCCCGACCAGGCCATCCCCTACCTGGAACAAGCCATCGCGTTCTACCGCGACCGCAATCTGCCCTCCTATCTCGCCTCCTCCCTGAGCGACCTGGGGCGCGCCTACCTCCTTCAGGAACGCTACGCCGAAGCGGAATCCGCATTGCTGGAATGCCTGGCCCTCTCGAAAGCCGAGAACCTGAACACCTGGAAAATGAGCAGCCTGGCGGCCCTGTCGGAAGTGTACGGCGCGTCAGGGAAACACCAGAAATCCCTCGATGCATACAAAAGCTTCGTCGCCGTCAAGGATTCCCTGTTCAACGCGGAAAGCCAGAACCGGATCGCGGAATTCCAGGTCAAATACGACCTGTTCAAAGAGCAGCAGGCCAATGAAATTCTGCGTCGCGACCAGGAGCTTTCCCAAAGAAGACAGGAGATCCTTTTGCTGATCTTCGGCTTGTCGGGATTTTTCCTGTTGAGCTTCCTGCTGGCGCTCCTGGTGAGGCTGAAGAACCAGCAGAACCGCCGCCTGGTTGCCGAGCAGGAAAACCAGCTCCTGAAGATTGACCTGGAGCAGCGCAACAAGGAGCTGACCTACAATGCCATGTGCATCATCAAGAACAATGAGACCGTGGCCAAGATGGCGGAAGCCCTGGAGCAGGCCATCGGGAAGGGCGACAATCATGTTCAGCTCCGCAATGTCATTTCCAACCTCCAGCATATGGAAAACGACAAAAGCTGGAAAGAGTTTGAAATACATTTCGTGCAAACCCACAGGGATTTCTACAACAAGCTGAACGAGCGCTTCCCCGACCTGACCCTCAACGAGAAAAAGCTCTGCGCCTTCCTCCGCCTCAACATGACCACCAAAGATATTGCCAGCATCACCCACCAGAGCGTCCACAGCATCAACGTGGCCCGCACCCGCCTCCGGAAGAAACTCGGCATCGACGGAACGGACGAGAACCTGGGGAACTTTTTGGCACAGTTGTGAGAGCGCTCACAGCATCAGAGCGTCAGAGCGTCAGGGCGTCAGAGCGTCATTGCATCAGAGCGTCAGAGCATCAGAGCGTCAGAGCGTCAGAGCGTCATTGCATCAGAGCGTCAGAGCATCAGAGCATCAGAGCGTCAGAGCGTCAGAGCATCATAGCATCAGAGCATCATAGCATCAGAGCATCAAAGCATCAGAGCTTCAGAGCATCAGAATTTCATTTTCCATAATCTAAATTTTATCCCGTAGGGATTGATGACAATAAGAGGTTATATAAAAACAAGATAACTTACCGCTGAGTCGCAAAGACGCAGAGGAAAAATACTTGAAATTCAATTCTTTGCGCCTCTGCGTCTCTGCGGTGAGTATTAAGATGGTGATTGGAATTTGTAGTTTGTTTGGTCCGCCAGCTGGCGGATGGCGCCTGTAATTTGGAATTTTCCCGCCTTTGTATCAATAAAGTATCAATGGTTTTTTTGGAGAAAGGCCTGCGCGGGCGTAATATTGATGTGCAGTTGGCAGTTGGCAGTTGGACAGTTGGCAGTTGGCAGTTGGCAGTTGAACAATTGAACAGATGACAGTCAGACAAAATACTTCAGGATGAAGAAGATGATGAAAAAAGAAGATGAGGAGATGCTGCGGGAGTTGCAGCGGATGCGGGAGCGGCTGCTGCAGGAGAACCGTGCGCTGGCGGCGCTGATCGAGCGGCTGGGGAAGGACGGTAGGACGGTAAGACGGTAGGAATGAAATAGTATTCGATATAAAAAACTCAGAACCCAAAATTCAAAATTCAAAATTCAAAATTTAAAATTTAACAATATTTTCCATGAAAACCAAAAAGTATTTATTGCTGATCGTAAGCGTCCTTTTATGTGCCACCGGGTTCAGCCAGGGGGTGGCGATCAATGAAACCGGCTCAGCGCCATCAGGTTCAGCAATGCTGGATATCAGCACCACAACCAAGGGATTACTGATACCCCGTATGACCACAGTGCAGCGGATGTCAATCTTTGTACCGGCCAACGGGCTTATTGTTTACGACACCGATCTTAAAGGCTTTTATTATGTAGTCAGGGTCAATCAAACGATTTTCGCATGGAGAAGGCTGGTTGATGACGTGCAGAATAACTCCCTGCGTGATGGTGACGGCGACAGCAAGATCGACTTCTATTACAACAGCACGCACGACGATTCACTCTACTTCATCTTTCAGAATACGGAGAAATACCGGGTCACTTCCCGGTCCATTGAGCCATTAAACAATGATTCTTCAGTGTATATCGGTGAAGGAACAGGTACCGCAATTTCCACAGGGAACCGAAACGTGGCGTTGGGCTATAAGGCCGGATTCAACAACGAAATTGGTTATGATATGATCGCCATCGGACATTCGGCCCTATCTTCAGGGGAAGGGACTTTTAATAGTATTGCCATCGGCACGGCCGCCCTGAAATATCACCAAGGCGCTATTGGCAACATTGGGATCGGGGATTCAACCATGATGGATGGGGTGAATCACACAGCCGGAGATTATAATATCGCCATTGGACCCAATGCTCTAAAACATGGAACAAATTTCAATAGTAATATAGCTATCGGACCATTTGCCATGGAATATATTCAAGGTACATCATCCGATCCGGCTTCAGACAAATCATATAATGTTGCCATTGGTTACGGAGCAATGAGGGGCGGAGATCTAACAATGTATGCTAATTTATATCATAATAATACCGCGATTGGTTATTCGGCTATGGAAAACGCACAGCAGGCTTCTAACAATGTAGCGGTGGGATACCAGGCTTTAAAAAGCATTTTAACAACCGGGGGTGATTTCACCGATAATGTTGCCGTGGGGGTGAATGCTCTATATTCAAATAACGGGAATGGAAATACAGCTTTGGGCACAGGGGTATTAAACCAAAATAATACGGGACATTCGAATACAGCGGCCGGGATGAGTGCAATGTTCTACAACACTACAGGGAGATGGAACTCAGCATTTGGGTCTAATACTTTACAAGACAACCAGACTGGTGATAACAATACGGCAATGGGTTACAGGTCATTATATGCAAATAAGGGCAATCATGGCAGCACTGCTGTCGGCTACTATGCCATGCGCTATGCAGACGACCGGACCTCGGGAAGAAAAACATACAATACGGCCGTTGGCTATAAAGCGCTTATGGGCAGCGCCACGGCGGCCAATAATACCGGCCAGTACAACACGGTCGTGGGCGACAGTTCCCTGGCTTCCAATACTTCCGGTTCATATAATACCGCCCTAGGGTGCAGCGCCATGCCTTCCAATACTACCGGATCCTACTCCACCTCCATTGGATTTGAATCCATGATCAACACAACCACCGGCGGCTCGAACATTGCGGTGGGATACCGTGCGCTTTTCAGCAACGTCGGAAAAAGGAGAAACACGGTAGTTGGAATTGAGGCTATGTATTTCGCAGACAATACCGCTTCCAACACCGATACTTACAACACCGCCATCGGTTACAAAGCACTTCGCGGCAGCGGAACGGCCGCAAGTAACACAGGGACAGGAAATACCGCCGTGGGCGATCAGGCCATGCTCAACAGCACTTCCGGCAGCGACAATGTCGCCCTGGGAAAAAGCGCCCTGGATGCCAATACGACGGGCTCAAACAACACCGCCATCGGATCCGGCGCTGATGTCAGCAGTGGAGCTTTAACCAACGCTACCGCCATAGGCTACAATGCCACAGTGAATGCCAGCAACAAGGTGGTCATCGGGAATTCCAGCGCCACCACCGTGGGCGGTTACGGCGCCTGGAGCAATTATTCCGACGTCCGCCTAAAGGAAAATATTTCGTACACGAATGACCTTGGACTTGATTTTATCCTGAAAATGAAAACCGCATCCTATAATTATACTGATGATGAAAACAAAAGAAGAAGGGATGGCCTGATCGCACAGGATGTGCAGCAGACGATGAACGAGCTCGGTGTGAATTTCAGCGGCCTGATCGTCGATGATGATGAAATAGGCACGATGAACCTTTCTTACAGCGAATTCGTGGTCCCGCTGATCAACGCCGTCCAGGAGCAGCAGGCGATCATCGAGGAACTGCGCAGGGAGATCGAGGCGCTGAAGGCAGAGAGGGAGTAGGACTGTAAGACGGTAGGACGGTAGGACGGTAAGACGGTA
>CAZAZE010000043.1:0-12241 GCA_964489545.1 uncultured Bacteroidales bacterium | reverse complement strand
TTCCCGGGCTTCTTTTGAAGCAATGGTCATCTTATTTATAAAATCTTTACGGCTGGTTGCTGCTGTTGCTTCCTGGACATTAGCACCGACACTAGTTGCAGAAGCCAGAAATTGACGGGAAATGACTAATTCTCCCTTGTTGGTCAGCATCTTATAAATTTCAACAGCTCTATGCGCAAAATCCTGCGATTTAACAACAATGGGTCCTTTTTTCATACTTTTTTCCTATTAATCCAGAAAAAAGCCCTTATATACCCGGTCTTGTTGAAAAATAATCAGATAATCTCCAAACTCAAAACTCAAAACTCAAAACTCAAAACTCAGAACTCAGAACTCAGAACTCAGAACTCAGAACTCAGATTATGAACATTCGTTGGTTTAAAAGAAGAGTGAGATTCTTATTTTTCTGCATTGTCCGACCTTAATTTTACATTTTGTGAAGACCCTTCGCGCTATCGGCAAATTTTTCATTAACCGTTACGTCATCACGTTTCTGGCGTTCGCAGTGTGGATGATATTCTTCGACAACAACAGCCTCAAACGGCAGCACATCCTGAACGAACGGATCGGGGAGATCAAGCGGATGCGGGCATATTACCAGGAAGAGATCGCTAAAAACAACCAGGCCATCGACAATCTGCTCAATGACCCGGCAACGCTGGAAAAATATGCCCGGGAAAAATACATGATGAAGCGCGACAGCGAGGACGTCTACCTCATCGTCCGCGAATAGATCACTGGGGATCCACGTCAATCACCACCTTCACCTGCCGGAAGTCTGCGATCTTCCGGAATTCCTCCACGGCGGTCCGTATGATCTCCTTGTGCTGGGCCAGCTGCTGGCCGCGCTCTAGCTTGATCAGGATCTGCTTGATGTAGAGATTGCGGAGCCGCGACACCAGCGGGAATTCCGGGCCGAGCACCCGTTTGCCCAGCCGGGCACGCAGTTCGGCGGCAAGCGCGGCGGCGGCCTTGTTGATCAACGCGGCGTCGGCGTGTTTTAACTGTAACTGGATCAGCCGGTAATACGGCGGATAACGGAATTTTTCCCGGTCGCGCAACTGCGCCTCGAAAAACCCCTGGTAATCATGTTCCACCACGTACCGGATGATGGGGTGGAGGATGTTGAAACTCTGGATGACGACCTTCCCCTGCTTGTTCTTCCGCCCGGCCCGGCCGCTCACCTGCTCCATGAGCTGGTAGCTGCGCTCATGCGAGCGGAAATCCGGGAAATTGATCATGTTGTCGGCATTGAGGATACCCACCAGGCTGACATTGTCGAAATCCAGGCCTTTGGTGACCATCTGGGTGCCAACCAGGATCTGGATGCGGCGGTCTTCAAAATCGCTGATCAGGCGGTGATGGGCGAATTTGGTCCGGGTGGAATCGAGATCCATCCGGCGGATCACCGCCTCCGGGAAAATAACGGCGAGGTCTTCCTCGATCTTTTCGGTCCCGAAGCCCCGGGTGAGGATGCGCGTGCTGCCGCACTGAGGGCACTGTGCCGGCACCGGTTCGCTGTAACCGCAGTAGTGGCATTTGATGCGGTTGTCTTTTTTATGGTATGTGAGTGAGATGTCGCAATGGCGGCACATGGGGATGTATTCGCAGGCGTCGCAGGCCAGGTGCGGGGAAAAGCCGCGCCGGTTCTGGAAGAGAATGACCTGTTCCTTATTGTCGAGCGCCTCCCGGATATGGTTGACGAGCAGGGAGGAGAAGTGCGACTGCATGGTCCGTTTGCGCGATTCCAGGCGAACGTCGGCCAGGATGATCTCCGGTTTGCTGATGCCGCCGAAGCGTTCGGTCATCGTGATGAGGCCGAATTTGCCGGCCAGGGCGTTGAAGTAGGTTTCCACGGCGGGGGTGGCGGTGCCGAGCAGCGTTTTGGCGCCGTGGGCGCGGGCGAGCATGATGGCCGCGTCGCGGGCATGGTAGCGCGGCGCCGGATCGTGCTGCTTGAAAGAGGTGTCGTGCTCCTCATCGACGATCACGAGGCCAAGGTTGCTGAACGGCAGGAAGAGCGACGAGCGGGCGCCCAGGATGACCTGGAAGCGGCCGGCGTTTGCACCCTGGTCCAGGGCCAGGCAGTGGTTCCAGATCTCCACCCGCTCGCTGTCGTTGTAGCGGGAGTGGTACACCCCGATCCGGTCGCCGAAATAGCGCCGCAGGCGGTTAATGATCTGCGTGGTGAGGGCGATCTCCGGAAGGAGGTAGAGCACCTGCTTCTGCCGGTCCAGGGCCTCCTGGATGAGCTTGATGTACAGCTCCGTCTTTCCGCTGGAGGTGATGCCGTGGAGCAGGGCCACATCGTGTGCCTGGAAAGCCTGGCGAACAGAATCTATTGCCGCCTGCTGGTGCGGACTCAGGATGATATCAGCGGCGTGCTTCTCGGCTGTGGCGGCCCCCAGCCGGCTGACCTCCACCTCGTTCATCTCCAGGATTTCTTTCTTAACCAACGCCTGAAGCGACGCTCCCGTGACCTCGCCGATCTTCAGCAGGTCCTTTTTCCGGACTTCCTTCATCTCCCCTTCCGCGCCCCGGGCCAGGGTGAAAAACGCCATCAGGGCCTGGAGCTGCTTGAACGCCCGCTTATCCAGCTCGTTGAAAATCCGGTTCAGCTCCTCTTCTTTCCCCTGCAGGTCCGGACTCAGCCGCACATAGGTCTCCTTTAAAGGCTGGTATTTTTCCACCAGCTTTTCCTCGGTGAAGACGAGGCCTTTTTCGATGAGATTATTGATCAGGGGGATGATCTTGCGTTGCCCGGCGATGCCGGCCACTTCGCCGACCGCGATCTTTTTGCGCGAAAGCAGGGCTTCCAGCACCAGGATCTCCTTTTCGTTCAGGTCTGCCGTTTCCAGGTCGGCGGCAGGATTGAGGAAGATGACCGATTCACTGGCCAGTTTGAACCCCGAGGGCAGGGCGGCGTTCATCACCTCGCCCGGCGTGCACAGGTAGTATTCCGCCATCCATTCCCAGAATCCGAACTGCATGGGCAGCGCCACCGGGCGGCTGTCCAGCACCGTCAGGATGTCGCGGGCCTGCACCGGTGAGGGATTGTGGTCTGAAATGTCGCGGACGAGTGCGGTGTAGATCTTCCGCTTGCCAAAAGGAACCACAACGCGCTTTCCCGGCGTTACCTGTTCCTGCAGTTCTTCCGGCACGCGGTAGGAAAAATACCCCGGCAGCGGCAGCGGCAGCAGGACGTTGGCGAACAGTTCCCCCATGGATCTCCGGCATTGGAATCAGTCCGGAAAGGTAGTAAAAATAAGATGATTTCAGGTGGCCAGGACCTCGGCGATCTCGAGCAGTTCCATGTTGATGTTCTGGTGCAGCTTGATGGCTTTTTCGAAGGGGGTGAAATGCACGTTGCGGTTGATGGAGCCCACCAGGACGCCGCGGACGCCTTCTTTCAGCGCCAGAACGGCCTGGTAGCCCAGGGCGCTGGCCATGACCCGGTCGAAGGCCGACGGGGAGCCGCCACGCTGCACATGGCCCAGGATGGTCACCCGGGTGTCGTATTCCGGATAGTTCTCCTTGATGGCGTTGGCCACTTCGATGCCGCCGCCCAGTTCGTCGCCCTCGGCCACGATGATGATGCCGCTGGTCTTCTGCTTGCTGTAATCGTCCTTGAGCTTGGCGATCAGTTCGTCGATGTAGGTGATGCTTTCGGGGATAAGGATCTTCTCGGCCCCGGTGGCGATGCCGCTGCGCAGGGCGATGAATCCGGCATCGCGGCCCATCACTTCGATGATGAAGAGCCGCTCGTGCGAATCGGCCGTGTCGCGGATCTTGTCGACGGCCTCCACGACAGTGTTCACCGCGGTGTCGTAGCCGATGGTGTAATCCGTGCCGTAGAGGTCGTTGTCGATGGTGCCGGGCAGCCCGACGATGGGGAAGTTGAACTCGGTCTGGAAAATGCTGGCTCCGGTAAAAGTACCGTCGCCGCCGATGACCACCAGGGCGTCGATGCCGTGCTTCAGCAGGTTATCGTAAGCCTTCTGCCGGCCCTCAGGGGTCTTGAACTCTTCGCTGCGGGCGGTTTTCAGGATGGTGCCGCCCCGCTGGATGATGTTGGAGACCGAACGGCTGGTGAGCGGCTCGATGAGGCCGTGGATGAGGCCGTAATAGCCTTTGTAGACGCCATACACTTCCAGGCCGTGATAAATTCCGGTGCGCACCACGGCGCGGATGGCGGCGTTCATGCCGGGGGCGTCTCCGCCGGAAGTGAGGACGCCTATTCTTTTGATCTGGGGCATATTGATTTTATTTTGAGTCTGCAAAAGTAATGATATTAAAGGGAAGAATAATTTCTCCTCTGTGGAACTCCGTGTCTTCTTCGTGGAACTCCGTGTTATCTTCGTGGACCTTCGTGATAGGAATCAAAGTTTGAATTTCACGAAGAGACACGAAGGAGGCACGAAGAGACACGAAGTGTGCTGTCCGCTATGGCCTGGAACCGGAATACAATTCGAACTTCAGGAAACGGCATTCCAAAGGCCCGTTCAGAACCCTGATTTTTTTGCCGGGCTTCAGCCCGATGAACTTGGAGGAGTTCTCATCGTAGGTCAGCACGCAGGCCGTATAGCCCGCATAATTCCGCTTCAGCCGGTCGCCCAGGTCCTGGTAGAGCTTTGTCAGGTCGTCGACCTTAACGCGCTCGCCATAGGGCGGGTTGGTCAGGATGAAGCCTTTGGGAAAGGGCGGAGTCGCCGTGAAGAAGTCGCCTTGTTCCACGCGGATCAGCTTTTCCAGGCCGGCGTTTTCGATGTTCTTCTGGCTCGCCTGCACCGCCCGGTCGTCGATATCCATACCGCGGAACGCGATGTCGGGCTCGGTGATCTCCTCCTCGCAGGCGCGCTGGACGTGGAGCCAGAGTTTCTGGTCGTAATCGCGCCATTTCATGAAGCCGTATTCTTCCCGGTAATATCCGCCCGGAACGTTGCCGGCGATCAGGGCTGCTTCCGTCAACAGGGTGCCGGAGCCGCACATCGGATCATACAGGGGCGTTTTCCGGTCCCAGCCGCTGAGCAGCACCAGGCCTGCCGCCAGCACCTCGTTCAGCGGCGCCTCCGACCGGGCTACGCGGTACCCGCGCTGATGCAGGGAGTTGCCCGTGCTGTCGACCGAAACCGTGCAAACGTCCTTGAACAGGTGCACGTTTACCGAAAGGGCGGGATTGCGCGTATCCACGTCGGGCCGTTTGCCAAAACGGTCGCGGAAGCGGTCGGCGATGGCGTCTTTGGTTTTAAGGGTGACGAAGCCGGAATGGGTGATTTTGGAAAAGCTCACCACGCTGTCGATCGCGAAGGTGCCCGAGTGGTGAAGGTATTTCTCCCAGGGCACCTGGCGCACGCCGTCGTACAGCGTATTCTCTGTGGGCGCGTGGAAGGATGATACCGGCACCAGGATGCGCAGGGCCGTCCGGCTCTGATAATTGGCGCGGTACAGCAACTCTTTCGTGCCACTGAATTTCACCCCGCGGTTGATGGGTTCCACCGCTTCCGCGCCTATCCGGCGCAGCTCGTCTGCCAGCACCCCTTCCAGCCCCTGGAAGGTCTTGGCGATCATGTTTATCTTTTCCTCCATCAATATCAAAGCGTTCAAGGAACAAAGTTAGCCGTTTTTCCTGAGTGCTGCCGGTAAATCCAAACCCGGAAACAATAAAATCTTCTGTTAAAATCCATACTTTTACCGGAACTTTACTGAGCCAAAGTGAAAGTGGCTTCAGGCCGCAAGCCGCAAAAACACAAAAACACTAAAAAACACCAAACAAATAACAATGTAACAGTGTAACAATGTAACAGTGTAACAATGTAACAGTGTAACAGTGTAACAGTGTAACAGTGTAACAGTGTAACAATGTAACAGTATAACAATTAACAACACTCATGTCTTTACTTCTCTGGTTCCTCAAACTCCGCTGGAAAGAAACCACGCGGTCGAACATCTGGCAGCGGAACGTGGCGGCCAACATCGCCATCGGCTTCCTGGTGCTGCTGATGTTCCTGTATTTGCTGCTGCTGGGGTTGTTCATCGACCCCATCCTGCGCGAAATGTTTCCTGACCGCGAGCCCATCCCGGTGTTCCACTCGGCGCTGATCTACTATTTCCTCTTCGACCTGTTCCTGCGCTATCTCATGCAGGCGCTGCCGACTTTCAACGTAGAGTCGTTCCTCCATCTCCCGGTGAGAAAATCATCCGTGGCGCATTTCATCATGATGCGCTCGGGCCTTCACCTGCTCAGTTTCCTGCCCCTGCTGGTGCTGCTTCCGTTCGCCCTCACCACCCTTTCCGCCGTCCATGACGCGGCCGAAGTGGTTTCCTGGATCTTCTCCCTGGTCTTCCTGGTGCTGATGAACAGCTTCCTGGCCACGTACCTTAAAAGGCAAATGGTGTCGCGGGCCTGGATCACCGGGCTGGTGGCCATCGTGCTGATCGCTGTGGCCGTGCTCGACCGTTTCGGATGGATCGGGCTGTCGGCGCTTTCCGAACGGGCATTCGGCTTCCTGGCCGCGAACGCCTGGGCTGTGGTTATCCCCCTGGCGATGATGCTGGCCGCCTACCGCCTGCAGTTCTCCTTCCTGATGCAGCGAATGTACCCGGAAGAGATCGTCAAACGCAAAGCACAGTTCGCCGGCGACGTGCCCCGCATCAAATACCTGGAAGGCATGGGCCTCACAGGCGACCTGATCATGCTGGAAATGAAACTCTGGCTCCGCCACAAACGCACCAAATCCATACTTTACCTGCTGCCGCTCTTCGTGCTGTACGGCCTGTTCTTTTACCCGCAGCCGGAATACAGGAACGCGGGCGGCATGCTCATCTTCGTCGGGATCTTCATGTCGGGCGGCCTGATGATGAATTATCTCAATTATGCTTTTGGCTATGAAAGCAACTACTTCGACGGCATCCTGACCCGCAAGATCGACATGAACCGCTACATCCGCGCCAAGATGACCGTCGGCATGCTCATCACCTCGTTCTGCTATATCATCACCGTGCCTTACGTGTTTTTCGGAACGGAGATCCTGCTCATCAACACGGCGGCCTATCTTTTCAATATCGGCTTCCTGTCGTTCGTGCTGCTCTACATGGCCACGTTCAACAAGAACCGCATCGACCTGAGCAAGTCGTCGACCTTCAACTACCAGGGCATGAGCGCCATGAACTGGCTGATTATGCTGCCGGCCTTCCTGTTGCCGGTGCTGATCTACCTGCCGTTCAGCCTGCTGGGATATAAAATGGCCGGCCTGGCGTTCATCGGCCTGATCGGCGTCACCGGCTTTCTGACACGACATTACTGGATGAAGAAAATAACCCGGAGCTTCTATCAACGGAAATACCTGATGGCGGAAGGATTCCGGGGCAATTAGGTTTAAGGTTTGAGGTTTGAGGTTTAAGGTTTAAGGTTTAAGGTTTAAGTTGAGATTACTTGTAACAAATTAAACAAGGTATTACGCGAGCGCAGCGAGCTTATTACGCGAAGCTAATTACGCGAAGCTAATTACGCGAGCGCAGCGAGCTTATTACGCGAAGCTAATTACGCGAAGCAAATTACGCGAGCGCAGCGAGCTTATTACGCGAAGCTAATTACGCGAAGCTAATTACGCGAAGCAAATGACGCAAAGCAAATGACCAAAGTATGATAACAACAAAAGATCTGACCAAAGTCTACTCCGGCGCGACGGTGCTGAACATCCCCCACCTGGAAATCAAAAAAGGCGAGAGTTTCGGGCTCGTGGGGAATAACGGCGCGGGGAAAACCACGCTCTTCCGGCTGATCCTCGACCTGATCCGGCCGCAATCGGGGCTGGTGCTTTCAAAAGAAACGGACGTTTCGAAATCGGAAGACTGGAAGTTTTACACCGGTTCCTTCCTCGACCGTAATTTCCTGATCGATTTTCTGACGCCGGAGGAATATTTTGAGTTCAGCGGGAAGATCCACGGTATGTCGCCGGAAGATATCCGGCAATTCCTGGAATCGTTCACGGAATTCTTCAATGATGAGATCCTGGGGAAGAAGAAATTCATCCGCGACCTGTCGCGCGGCAACCAGCAGAAGATCGGCGTGGCGGCCGCCCTGATGGCCGACCCCGAGGTGGTCATCCTCGACGAGCCCTTCAACGGCCTCGACCCTTCGACGCAGATCCGGCTGAAAAACCTGCTCAACAAGCTTAAGCGGGAAAAGCAGACCACCCTGCTCATCTCCAGCCACGACCTGAACCACGTTACGGAAGTCTGCGACCGCATCGCCATCCTGGATAAGGGCGTCATCGTCAAAGACCTGAAAACCGGACAAACGACGCTGAAAGAACTGGAATCCTGGTTCGCGGTCTGACTAATTTCCTAATTTTATGGCATGAAGTCTTTGGTTTGCCGGAAAATACCCTTGTTGCTCATTTTCAGCCTCATGGCCTTCGCCCTGAAGGCGCAGCATGATTTTACGGTATCCGGCAAGGTGATCGACGCGGATACCAGGGAGCCGCTGGCTTTCGTGAATATCCTGCTCACGGGCACCAAGATGGGCGTTTCAACAGATATCGACGGCAAGTTCATCCTTCATTCCTCCCGTCCCATCGAAATGATCCAGCTCACCTACGTCGGCTACATCCCCCTAACCTTCACCATCCCGGAGGGGAAGACGACAAACCTGGTCATCAGACTCAACAAAAAAACATTCGACCTCAGGGAGGTGGTGATCCTTCCGACCATCAACCCGGCCCACCGCATCATCGACAGCGTGCTGGCCAACCGCTGGCGGAACGACCCCGAGAAGATGAAATCGTTCGCCTACACCTCCTACGAAAAAACCATCTTCACCGCCCAGCTCGACACCCTGACGCAGGCCGAGCTCGACAGCATCAGCCAGATCCTGCCTGACACTACGCAGGCGATGGTTTCCGACACCACCATCTCCGATTCTTCCATGCTGGAACTGAAAGATTTCTTCAGCAAACAAGACATCGCCATCATGGAAAATGTCGTCGAACGCAAGTTCATGTCGCCCGACCGGAATTATGAGAACGTGAAGGGCACCCGCATCTCGGGCTTCCAGGACCCGATCTTCGTCTTCCTGGTCTCGCAGATCCAATCCACCTCATTCTACCGGGAAACCTTCAATATCCTCGATAAATCCTACATCAACCCCATCAGCAACGGAAGCAAGAACAAATACATCTTCCTCCTGGAAGACACCCTGTACACCGAGCTGCTCGATTCAGTCTTCATCATTTCTTACCGCCCCAGGCCCAACACCAATTTCGACGGCCTCGAGGGCGTTTTGTACATCAACACCCGGAACTGGGCCATCCAGAACGCCATCGCCCGGCCGGCACGGAGCGAAGGCCTGACCATCAAGATCCAGCAGATGTATGAGCTCATCAACGGCGAACAATGGTTCCCCGTGCAGCTCAACACCGACATCATCATGCCGGGCATGGAGATCCGGGCCGGCGCCGCCCGCGCCCGCTTCGTCGGCATCGGAAAGAGTTACATCCGCGACATCGAGCTCAACCCCGAGCTGGTCCGAAGGCAATTTGCCGTCCTGGGCGTCGACGTCGACCCCGACTCACACGAAAAACCCGATTCGTTCTGGAACCTCTACCGCCTCGACACCCTCTCGGAACGCGACCGGCGCACCTACGCCTTCCTCGACTCCATTGGCCGGGAGGCCAACTTCGACCGCATCGCCCGCAGCTTTGAAACCCTCATGAGCGGCAGGGTCCCGTTAAAGTTCATCGACATTGACCTCGACAAGATCATCAAATACGATGCCTACCAGGGCATTTACCTCGGCCTGGGCGCACATACCAACGACAAGCTCAGCCGGGCCTTCAAAATCGGCGGCTACTGGGGTTATGGATTCAAGGACAAAGACACCAAATTCGGCGCCGACGCCCAGGTGACGATCAACCGCCGCCACGAGATAACCCTGGGCGCATCCTTTTACGACGACCTGACCGAAACCGGCGGCACGCGATTCTTCGACGACAAGGACAACTTCCTCACCGGCGAGAACTGGCGCGGCTTCCTGGTGAACCGGAAAAATCACACGCAGGACATTTCCGCTACCCTCGGTTTCCGCCTGCTCCGCGATTTTAAGTTCGGCGTCGGGTTCCACACCAATAGCAAAGAATCGCCCGATGATTACCAGTTTAAAAGGATCGTCGGTGATGTCGAATATCTCGAAAGCGATTTCTTATTTACCGAGCTGACCCTGGGATTCCGCTTTGCCTTCCGCGAGGAATTCATCGTCACCAAGCGCTCCCGCATGTCGCTGGGCACCAAATACCCGGTCGTCTGGTTCCAGTATACCCGTGGATTCGACAATATCACGTACCTGGGCGGAGTCTACAGTTACAATCGCTTCGATTTGAAGGTGGAAAAATCGTTCTACTTTAAATATCTGGGACGAACCTCGCTGCAGCTCCGGGCGGGCTATATCGACCGCGCCATCCCCGAAAGCAACCTGTTCAACGGCAACGAAAGCTACCGCTTTTTCACCATCAACGCCCCGAACAGCTTCGCCACCATGCGGATGAACGAGTTCCTGAGCGACCGCTACGCCGCGCTGTACATCACGCACAGCTTCGGCAAACTGCTCAAGCGCTGGGAAAAATTCCAGCCCGAATTCCTGCTGTCGACCAACCTGGCCTTCGGCGACCTGAAATACAAAGAAAATCACCAAAACCTCAACTACAAGACGCTCGACAGGGGTTATTTCGAAAGCGGGTTCCTGGTGAACAACCTGCTCAACCTGCGGATCTACTCGCTGGGCGTGGGCGCTTTCTACCGCTGGGGGCCGTATACCTATCCCCTGTTCAAGGACAACGTCGCGCTAAAGGTCTCCATCACCTTCCCGATCGGCAGCATGCAGCTGGGACAGTAGGCAGTTCGCAGTTGGCAGTTGGCAGTTGGCAATTACCGGGGATCAACTGAACATCTCGATGAAAGAACTCATCATCCAACAAGAAATTCAATGTAATTATCCCTATTTATCATTGCCGTAAAAGATTCGGGATAGGCCTTTAAGAAAGTCGCTGGAATCTTGGGCTTTTTCTTTTCTGACCACTTGAATTCAAATGCGTATAACTTCCCATCCCGCTCCTCAATGTAATCAATCTCCTGTTGTTGTTGTGTTCTCCAGAAGTATCGTTTGAAATCTGACTGTATATTATTAAGCAGTTTAAATCTTTCACTCACCAGGAAATTCTCCCACAATGCCCCTTTGTCTGTTCTAAGTTCGATATTATTGAAATTTGAGATCAGGGCATTTCGAATCCCGTTATCGTAGAAATATATCTTTCGGGATTTTTTAATCTCATTCCTGGCATTCCTGCTGAAGGACCTTAAACGGAATACTACAAAGGCTTTCTCCAGTAATTCAATATATCGTCTTGCAGTGAGCTGGTCAATTCCCAGGGTATTTCCCAGTTCATTATACGAGACTTCACTGCCGCACTGAAGGGCCAGCGCCTCAAGCAGCGATTCTATGATCTCCGGTTTGCGGATATCCTGAAAACGGAAAATATCCTTGTAAAGATAACTTCCCGTTAGGCTATTCAGCAGTTTTCTCTCATTCCCCGGTTCATTGATGATACCAGGGTAGAAGCCATAGAGCAGCCGCTGTTCCAACAATCTCTTTTCGGTGCGTTCATCCGTGTGATCGATCATTTCCGAGGTAGACAGCGGGAGCAGGAGAAATTCATATTTTCTGCCGGTGAGCGGTTCATTAATTTCATCGCTGAGTTCGAGAGAAGAGGAACCCGTTACGATCAACTGAACGTCTTTGATCTTATCATGGATCAGTTTCAGTGTAATTCCAATGTTTTTAACTCTCTGTGCTTCATCGATCATGACCATTCTCGCATTTCCAATTCGTGCCTTTAGCTGTGTGGAGGTAGATTCTGTAAGCTCTTTCCGTATATCTGGCTCATCACAGTCCAGAAGCAGGACCTTTTCTTTGATTTCAGCAGCGAGCATTTCCAGTAATGTAGTTTTCCCGGACTGCCTTGGCCCAAGGATGATGATCGTTTTACCCTTAAAGAGTACTTCCCTGATCCTCTGAAGTATAGTACGATTGATCATTTCGTTTTTTACAAAAATAACTATTATTATGATTGTATTCTGATTTTATTATTATTTTTTACGATTACAATCGAATTAATCTTGCTAAATGCCTTTTAAGCCATTTAGATTTGTAGCGGTATAAACAATTATTATTAATAGTTCTTTGACATGA
>CAZAZE010000042.1:0-12584 GCA_964489545.1 uncultured Bacteroidales bacterium | reverse complement strand
TTTAACAATTTAACAGTTTAACAATTTAACAGTTTAACAATTTAACAGTTTAACAGTATAACAATGTAACAATGTAACAGTGTCGCAGTTTAACACAAATTAACAACTCTTTATATTTTGATTAGTTCTAAATAGCTATTTTCGCAAAAAATTAATCCATGAAAAAGACCTTCAATATTCTGACCCTGGCCGTCCTGGCCCTGATCATCATACTCCCCGCATCCGTCATCGCGCAGAGCCCGTCCGCTGCCTCGCCTGCCGCAGCCTCCACCACCAAGGTAAAATGGATCGATTTTGAAGATGCTGTTTCCCAAAGCAGTAAAAAGCCGAAAAAGATGTTCCTCGACATGTATACCGACTGGTGCGGCTGGTGCAAAAAAATGGATCAGAGCACCTTCATCAACCCGGTGATCGTCGACTATATGAATAAGAACTTTTATGCAGTGAAATTCAACGCTGAAAGAAAAGATACGGTCAATTTCAAAGGAAAAGCCTATGTGAATTCCAACCCCGGCGGAAACAGGGCCTCGCATCAGCTTGCACAAAGCCTGATGAACGGGCGGATGTCGTATCCTTCTTTTGTTTTTATGGATGAAAACCAGAATGTGATCACCATCGTACCCGGCTTCCGCAAAGCGCCCGAGTTCGAGACGATCCTGAACTTCATCGCAACAGATGCATACAAAACCAAGAGCTGGGAAGAATTCAGCGCCTCCTTCAAGGGAACGGCGACGGAATAAAGCCCGGTCAGACTGATCATGAACAAGATCCGGCAACGTTAAATTTTGTTAAAAGCCCCCGGATCGCTTTCCTGAACATTTCATTTTTTATTCTTTTGTACCAAATTTTTGGTGCATATGGATATTGTTGTCGAAAACCTAACCAAGCGCTACGGGGCGCAGCGCGCCGTCGATAATATCACCTTCCGGGTGAAGACCGGCGAGATCCTGGGCTTCCTCGGGCCGAACGGCGCCGGCAAAACCACAACCATGAAGGCCATTACCACCTACCTGGTGCCCAACGACGGGGAGATCCACGTGGGGCAGCACAGCGTCAGGGAACATGCCGGTGAAGTGCGGCGACACATTGGTTACCTGCCGGAAAACAATCCGCTCTACCAGGAAATGCCCGTGATCGACTACCTTAAGTATGTGGCGGAACTTCAGGGCATCGAGAAATCCAAAATCCGCAGGCGGATCCAGGAAATGGTGCGGGTCTGCGGACTGGAAGGCGAAAAGCATAAAAACATCAATGAGCTTTCAAAGGGGTACAAACAGCGCGTCGGCCTGGCCCAGGCGCTGATCCACGACCCGGAGGTCCTCATCCTCGACGAACCCACCGCCGGCCTCGATCCCAACCAGATCGTCGAAATCCGCGAGCTGATCAAAAAAATCGGCAAGGAAAAGACGGTGATCCTCAGTTCCCACATCCTCGCTGAGGTGGAAGCCACCTGCGACCGCATCCTCATCATCTCAAAAGGGAAGATCGTCGCCGACGGCACTGCTGAAGAACTCCGCAAAAGGGCCCACGGCAAGGAAATCCTAAAGATTACCATCGAAGACGGCGACCGTAACGAGATCTTCAAGGCCCTGCAAACCCTTGAAACGGTGGAACTGGTCGATTTCACCGACAATGAACACCCATCGTTCGAGATCCAGAGCAAAGACGGCCAGTCTTCCCGCCGGGCCATCTTTAAACTCTGTGTCGCCAAAGGATGGACCCTGACCGGCATGACCGCCATCGAAACCAAACTCGAAGATATCTTCAGGGAACTGACGATGAATTGAATAACCCGTCGGTAAGATATTAAGCGCTCAAAAACAAAACAAACCATGAAACAAATCTGGACGATAGCCAAAAGAGAACTCGGCTCCTTCTTCGATTCGCTGATGGCCTACATAATGATGGCCGCCTTCCTGGGGTTCAGCGGGTTCTTCACCTGGATCTACGGCGCGGATGTTTTCTTCATTAAACAGGCCAGCCTGCAGGCGTTCTTCTCCATCGCCTACTGGACGCTGTTCTTCTTCATTCCCGCCATCACCATGAGGCTCTTTGCCGAAGAGAACAAGACGGGAACGATTGAACTGCTGCTCACCCGGCCCGTATCCGACTGGCAGGTGATCTACGGAAAATTCCTCGCCACCCTCATGCTCATCCTGATAGCCCTGGCCCTGACCCTCCCCTATTACATTACGGTCAGCACGCTCGGCCCGGTCGACCACGGCGGGGTGATCACCGGCTACTTCGGGCTCATCCTGATCAGCTGCGCCTATATCAGCATCGGGCTCTACGCCAGCAGCCTCTCCAACAACCAGATCGTGGCCTACCTGGTCGCGCTGGTGATCGGCATCTTCTTCCATATCATCTTCGACCTGCTGGCGGGCGGGATGTCGGGCATCGCCGGCGAAATCCTCGCCTTCCTGAGCATCTCGCAGCACTTCGAATCGATCTCCCGCGGGGTCATCGATTCAAGAGACCTGATATTCTTCCTTTCGGTGATGTTCCTCGGCCTCATCCTGACGGAAATGAACCTGCTTAAAAAACGGATTGCCTGATTTTTTCATCTATAAAGAAAAAGAAATGAAGAGTTTAGGAAAAAGATCGATGACCACCCAGGCGCTGCTGATGCTGGGCATCGTGATCGTGGTCAATATCCTGTCGGAACAGTTCTATTTCAGGCTGGACCTGACGGCCGACAAGAGCTATACTTTGAGCAAAGCCACCAAAAACATCCTCCGCGACCTGGAGGAGCCGGTGACCGTGACCGCCTACTTCACCGAAGATATCCCGCAGCAATTGCTAAAAGCGCGGAAGGACTTCAAGGATATTCTCGTTGAATATGCCAACCTGGCCGATGGAAACCTGGTCTACGAATTCATCGACCCGAACAAAGAACCCGAGATGGAACAGAAGGCCATGCAGGAAGGCATCATGCCAACGATTGTCAATGTACGGGAGCGCGACCAGGTCATGCAGAAGCGGGTGTTCCTCGGTGCGGCGATCAAAATGGGCGACGATAAGGAGATCATCCCGATCATCCAGACCGGTACGGCAATGGAGTACGAACTTTCATCGGCCATTAAAAAATTATCCGTCACCCAGAAACCGCTGCTCGGCTATGTCACCGGCCACGGCGAACCGTCGGTGAACGCCCTGCAGCAGGTCATGATGTCGCTGGGTATTCTGTATAACATTCAGGAAGTCACTCTGGATAATCCACAGGAGAATCTCCTGCAATACCGGTCATTGATGATCGTTGCACCGCGCGACACCTTCCCGCCGGAACACCTGGCCGTCCTCGACCAATACCTTGGCAACGGTGGTAAGCTGTTCATCGCCTATAACCGTGTATTTGGCGACTTTTCCACCGTCAGCGGCAGTTCCATTGAAACGGGCCTGGAGAACTGGCTCAGCGGCAAGGGACTGTTCCTCGACAATAATTTCCTGGTGGATGCCACCTGCGGCAGCGTCGGCGTCCAGCAGCAGGCCGGGATGATGAGTTTTACAACCAATGTGAACTTTCCCTACCTGCCGCTGATCCAGTCGTTCGCCGACCACCCCGTGACGCGGGGCCTGGAGCAGGTCATCCTGCCGTTTGCCAGCACCATACAGTTCACCGGCGACACCTCGCTGGCCTTCACCCCGCTGGCTTTTTCATCCAAAAAATCAGGGACCCAGAATCCGCCCGTGTATTTCGACATCAACAAGCGCTGGACCGACCGTGATTTCCCGCTTTCCGGACTGACGGTCGCCGCTGTGCTCGCTGGCAGGATCTCCGGCAACGCCGAATCAAAGATCGTCCTGGTGGGCGACGGCGACTTCCCGGTGAACGGCGAAGGCCCCAGGCCACAGCAACTGCAACCCGACAATGTGAACCTGATGGTCAACGCCATCGACTGGCTCAGCGACGAAACCGGCCTGATCGACCTCAGGACCAAAGCCATCACCGCCCGTCCGCTCAAGGATGTGGATGACAGCCGCGCGCTTTTCCTTAAATGGCTTAACTTCCTGCTGCCGATCGTCCTGGTCATTGCCTATGGAATTTTCAGAAATCAAAGAAACAGGACCATCAGGGTCAGAAGAATGGAGGAAGGCTATGTTTAAGAAATTCAGTTCCGGCATTTTAATCGTTGTGCTTATCGTCCTGCTGGGCGTATATTTCATGGTTCGGTTTGCCGGCACTAAAGACCGGACTTTCCGCGACAAGGTGGCCGAATTCGACCCGGCCCTGGTCAGTGAAGTGATGATCAACACCCCCGATCCGAACCTGGATGTGACCCTTAAGCTTAAAGAGGGCAATTGGCTGGTGGTGAAAAAAGGCGTCGAGTATCCGGCGGATTCCTCGATGATATCCGGGACGATCCGCATGCTGAGCGATATGCCCACGAAACGCTACGCCGGCAAAGGACAGGATGCGATGACGAAATACGAGCTTACCGACAGCGCCGCCACACGTATTGTGCTGAAGGCCGGCAACAAGGAACTGGCCGACCTGATGCTGGGCAAATTCTCCTACACCATGCCCAAGGGAAGCGGGCAGCAGATGCAGATGCAGCGGCAGCAGGGCGAAATGACCACGTTTGTAAGGCTCGCGGACGAAAAAGAAGTGTATGCCGTGGATGGGTTTCTGAAAATGAGCCTGGGCCGGGGCGCCGACGCGTTCCGGGTCCGCACCCTTACTTCAGTAGACCCCAATGACATCAATCGTTTGACGATCAATAATGAAGGGCAGATGACCCGGCTGGAGCTTTTCGAAGGAAAATGGATGGCCAACGGGCAGCCGGCAGATTCGACGGAAGCGTCCCGTTACCGTTCAACCCTGGCCCGGCTGAGCGGTAGTAAATTTGAGGACGAAACCACCGCCGCCGTAGACCCGAGCCACATCCTGATCCTGGAAGGCAATAATTTCAATCCCGTTGAGCTGCGGGCATTTCCCGTGGCCGATACGAACATCCGCTACCTGGTCACCTCCTCCGCCAATCCCGGCGCGTTTTTCAATGGCAAAGAAGGCGGGCTGTTTGACAGGATCTGGGGAGGTGCAGGGTTTTAGTGGAGCACAGCAGAGCAGCAGAGCATCAGAGCATCAGAGCAGCAGAGCAGCAGAGCAGCAGAGCATCAGAGTATCAGAGCATCAGAGCAGCAGAGCATCAAAACATCAGATTTGTAATTAGAAGTCATTTCCTTGCCAACTGCCAACTGCCAACTGCCAACTGCCCTACATCCGCTCGGGCACGGCGATGCCGAGCAATCGCATACCCCGCTTCAGGACCGAACCGGTGAATTCCGACAGGGCGAGCCGGAACCGGATCTTTGCCTCATCTTCTTCACGCAGGACCGGGATCTCCTGGTAGAACTGGTTGTATTCCCGGGCCAGTTCATAGCAATAATTGGCGATTGTGGCCGGGCTGAGCGTTCGGCCGGCCTCGGCCACCACGGCGGGAAAGTCATGCAGCAGCCTGACGATCTGTTTCTCTTTGGGTAACAGGCCCGGAGCGGTGGAAAGCAGGCTGTTAGGCTGATGGCCTCGGGCGGCGCCTTTGGCCAGGAGCGACCGGATGCGGGCATGCGTGTATTGTATGAACGGGCCGGTGTTCCCGTTGAAGTCGATGGATTCTGCGGGATTGAACAACATGTTCTTCCTGGGATCCACCTTCAGAATGAAATATTTCAGGGCGCCCATGCCGATCATTTCAAAAAGGTCATGCCACTCCGGGTCGTCCGGATTTTCAAGCTTTCCGAGTTCCGAGGTGGTCTTTTTGGCCGTCTCGAACATCTCTTCCATCAGGTCGTCCGCATCCACCACGGTCCCTTCGCGCGACTTCATTTTCCCTTCCGGCAGTTCCACCATCCCATAGGAAACATGGATGATCCGCCCGGCCCATGGGCGGCCCAGCATGCCCAGCAATATTTTCAGCACGTCGAAGTGATAGATCTGCTCGTTCCCAACGACGTAATAAAGCTGGTTGGGCCGGAAATCGTCATAACGCAGCTGCGCTGTGCCCAGGTCCTGGGTGATGTACACCGATGTCCCGTCGGAACGGAGCAGCAGCTTCTCATCCAGTGCGTGAGCACCCAGGTCGGCCCAGACCGAGCCATCTTCCTTTTTCTCAAAAACGCCCTTGTTCAGTCCTTCGTAAACCAACTCCTTTCCCAGCAGGTAAGTATCCGACTCGTGGTAGATTTTGTCAAAATCGATGCCCAGCCGACGGTAGGTCTGATCAAAACCCTCGTAAACCCATCCGTTCATCTGCGCCCAAAGTTCCCGGGTTCCCGGATCACCGTTTTCCCAGTCGTTGAGCATGGCGAGCGCCTCGCGGGTCAGCGGCGACTGCCGGTATGCCTCTTCTTCAGACAAACCTGAGGCTTTGAGCGATTCGATCTCCGTCTTATTGGCCTGCTCAAACTCCACATAAAGCCGGCCCACAAACTGGTCGCCCTTGATCCCTGAATCAGCCGGAACCGCTCCCGGGTGCCATTTCCGGTAAGCCAGCATGGTCTTGCAGATATGTATGCCCCGGTCATTGACCAGGTTCACTTTATGCACCTTTTTCCCGTTGGCTTTAAGGATCTCCGCAAGCGACCAGCCCAGGAGGTTGTTGCGGATATGGCCAAGGTGCAGGGGCTTGTTCGTATTTGGAGATGAATATTCGATCACGACATGATCCTCCTCATCAACAGTACGCAGTCCAAATGAGGAATTTACGGATTGATCCGCGAAAAAGCCCGCCCAGTAATCATCACCGATCGTGAGATTCAGGAATCCCTTGATCACATTGAACGCAGAAACTTCGCCTACAGTATCTTCAAGATACTGGCCGATTTCTAGGGCGGTTTGTTCCGGCCCTTTTTTTGAAACGCGGGTTAACGGGAACGTGACGAGTGTATAATCCCCTTCAAAATCCGGGCGGGTCTTCTGCAGGGTAACGGTTTCAGGGTCGATTTTTGTTCCATAAAGATGGGAAATGGCGTCTATTGTTGCCTCGGTCAGAATTTGTTCAATCATCATCAGGTAAATTCTGGGTCAAAAATAGGGATAAATCATGAAGCCAGAACCCTGCAAGGGTTATAACCCTTGCAAGGTTGGTTTTCCAAAATTTCCGCTCCCGATTTTCCTAATCCGGTTTAAGTTTATACCTTTGCAGCAGTAAAAAATTCGAATTAAAAACCTTAATTAGCGCACGTAATGAAGAAAAATGTAATCATTATCGGAGCTGCAGGAAGAGATTTTCACAATTTCAACACTTACTTTCGCGGCAATGAGTTTTACAATGTGGTAGCTTTTACAGCGGCACAGATCCCTGACATCGACGGCAGGAAGTACCCGGCTGAACTGGCCGGCAACCTCTATCCCAATGGAATACCCATTTTTGCCGAAAGCGACCTGGCCCAGCTCATCAAAGACCTCAAAGCCGATATCTGCGTGTTTTCATACAGCGACGTCACCTACAACAAGGTCATGAGCGTCAGCGCGATCGTCAATGCCGCCGGGGCCAGCTTTATGCTCCTCGGACCCGCAGATACCATGCTGAAATCCACCAAACCGGTCATCGCCGTCGGCGCGGTCAGGACCGGTTGCGGCAAAAGCCAGACCTCCAGGCGGATCATCGAGATCCTGATGGCCAAAGGGCTAAAGGTCGTCGCCGTCAGGCACCCCATGCCCTACGGAAACCTCGTGGAACAGAAAGTACAGCGCTTCGCCACCATCGACGACCTGGCCAAACACAAATGCACCGTTGAGGAAATGGAAGAATACGAACCGCACGTGGTCAGGGGCAATGTGATCTATGCCGGGGTCGATTATGAAGCCATCCTCAGGGCGGCCGAAAAGGATCCCGATGGCTGCGATATCGTCCTGTGGGACGGAGGCAACAACGACTTCCCCTTCTATCAGCCCGACCTGAACTTCACCGTGGTCGACCCGCACCGCCCGGGGCACGAGCTTTCTTATTATCCCGGAGAAGTGACCCTGAGACTGGCCGACGTGGCCATCATCAACAAGATCGAAACTGCTGACCCCGCCGGCATTCAAACCGTCAGGGAAAGCATCGCCAAAGTGAACCCCAAAGCATTGGTGATCGACGGGGCATCGCCCATCAAGGTCGACAATCCCTCGGTGATCAAGGGCAAACGCGTGCTGGTCATCGAAGACGGCCCAACCCTCACCCATGGTGAAATGAAGATCGGCGCCGGCACCGTCGCCGCGCAAAAATACGGGGCCGCCGAAATGGTCGACCCGCGCCCGTTCACAGTCGGTAAACTGGCTACCACCTTCGAAATATACCCGAATATCGGCACATTGCTGCCGGCAATGGGTTATGGCGAACAACAGCTTAAAGACCTGGAGGCAACCATCAACAATACCGACTGCGATTCCGTGGTCATCGGCACCCCCATCGACCTGAACCGCATCATCAAGATCAACAAGCCCAATACCCGCGTCTATTACGACCTGCAGGAGATCGGCGATCCCAACCTGGAAACCATCCTGGATGATTTCCTCAGCAAAAAAGGAATAAAATAGATTCTGATATCCGTTCAACACATTTTACATCAGCGGCCCTCCCCCGGGGGCCGCTTTTTCATTTTCTGACATTTTTTCAACACCGCCGGCATGCCAAAATTTTTATATTAATTTTAGCGCCAGGCAAAACCTAACCAGAAACCGAACAATGAAGCATAAAAGCCTAGTTTCCATCGATGATTACACCCGGGAGGAACAGCTCCGGATACTGGACCTGGCCGAGGGATTCGAAAAGAAGACCGTTCAGGACATCCTGCGCGGATATGTGGTCGCCACCCTCTTCTTCGAGCCATCAACCCGTACCCGGCTCAGTTTTGAAAGCGCGGCATCCCGGCTCGGGGCCCAGGTCATCGGCTTTTCCGAGGCCGGCACCTCCAGCGTCTCCAAAGGCGAATCACTCAACGACACCATCCTTACCGTCAGCAAGTATGCCGACATCATCGTGATGCGCCACCCAAGGGAAGGCAGCGCCCGTTACGCCAGTGAAGTCAGCCCCGTTCCGGTCATCAACGCCGGTGACGGCGCCAACCAGCACCCCACACAGACCCTGCTCGATCTCTACTCCATACGAAAGACCCAGGGCGGACTGAATAATCTGCAGATCGCATTTGTCGGTGACCTGAAGTATGGCCGCACCGTCCATTCACTGACCTTCGCCCTGTGTAATTTCAACGCCACGTTCCACCTGGTTTCACCGGAAGAACTCAAACTGCCGAGTTATGTCAAGAGGAAAATCAAGGAAAACAAACTGGATTATTATCAATATACGGATATGAGCGAAGTCATTCCGAATGTCGACATACTTTATATGACACGGATCCAGAAAGAGCGATTTTCCGATCCGATCGAATATGAGCGGGTCAAAAATGCCTATATCCTGAGAAATGACATGCTGGAGCACTCGAAAGAGAACCTCAGGGTTTTGCACCCGCTGCCCAGGGTGAATGAGATCGAAACCGATGTCGACCACAACCCAAAGGCATATTATTTCCAGCAGGCCCAGAACGGTGTTTACGTGCGGCAGGCGTTGCTTGCCTCGATTCTGGGCGTGGTTTAACTGTTTTTTTTAGATTAAAGAAGACTAAAGTCGAAGCGTATGGAAGAGAATAAAACCAGGAAAGAACTACAGGTTTCCGCGATTGAAAACGGTACCGTTATCGATCATATCCCGGCCCGAAATGTTTTCCAGGTCGTCAAAATCCTCGGCCTGGAAGACTGCCAGGAACAGATCCTGGTGGGAACCAACCTGGAAAGCAAGAAATTCGGCAAAAAAGGCATCGTGAAGCTGGCTAACCGGTTTTTCGAAAGCGAAGAAATCAACAAGATCGCCCTGGCCGCACCTTCGGCAACCCTGATCGTGATCCGGAATTACCAGGTCGCCGAGAAAAAAAAGGTTGAAATCCCCGATCACATCCGCAAATACGTACGCTGTGTCAATCCGAACTGTATAACCAACCATGAAAAGATCCCGACGCAATTCACGGTGATCGATAAGGAAGATATCCGGTTGCAATGCCACTACTGCGAAAAGGTAACCGACAAGAACAATATGCTGTTCATCTGAATCTTCTTATAAAGCGTACGGGCCGGTGAAGGGAAAAATTCCCTGCCGGCCCTGTACGTTTTTAAACCACCATCCGCTATTTATCAATTTCGGATTAAAAGGTAATACGAAAAAGTTCCGCTTGGGTTTCATAATCTGCGCAGGAAGTGCAGGAATTGATGCATTCTTGCTATTTTTACCATCAAAATTATTTTGTTTTGAAAAACCCAGCCCCAAACAAACCCGCCCGAAGCCTTGATAAAAAGTCGTCAAAGAAAGACGGCCCCGGGAAGCCATTCTTCAGCAAGGAACTGCTCATCAAGCTGCTACCCCTGATCAAAGCCTTCGCTTTCTGGTTCCTGCTCGTGATGATTGTCCACATTCCGGGAATTAAAGAAGCCTTTCGCCAGATGATCGTGGGATTCACGACAAGCTCAACCGTGCTGATGGGAAAAGTACTGTTCATTCCGATCCAGCGGATGGGCTTTGCCAACATCACGGTAAACAACTTCGCCATGGAGATCATCGTGGAGTGTACGGCCTACAATTTCTACCTTTTCGCCCTGGCGTTAACCCTGTTCGCCAAATGGTCGTGGAAGCACAAATTACTTAATCTGTTGATATTCTTCGTGATCATCTTCCTGATGAACAACCTGCGCTTTTTCGCCATGGGCTATGTCGGCCATTATTACCCCCAACTGTTCGATACCACGCATGATTATGTCTGGAATATCCTGTTCGGATTCATGATCTTTGCGGTGTGGGCGTGGCGTGATAAAGCCAATAATCCCGATTTCCGGCCCAAAGAGCACCAGCCATGAAACAGATAAAATACATTAACGTCCTGATCGTACTGGGGGTTTCTCTCCTGTTCCTGATCCTCTGGTTCACTGGACTTGATTATGTATATGCCCAGCTGCTGCGATTCGGGGCCAATGTGTTGCTGGTTTTCTCTTCAGATACACATGTCGGGCTTAAGATGGCCGACGGCGCGCCGACATTTGTAGTCGAAACACTTGTTGATGGCCGCAAAGGCTCCTATCCCCAGAAAGCCGATCTCATCCTGCTCCCGTTCATCATGATCCTGACCTGGCAGGTTTTACTGTGGTTCAATCTTCCGCGGAGGGAAGCCCTGCGCTCCATGTGGGAAAACCTGCTGGCTTTTTACATCATCCAGGTCATTTATGTGCTCCTGCTGACAGGATATTACAACGCCCCGGCCATCAAATTCTTTTACGACCTGCTGATGGACAGTTTTTACATCCTCGCCCTGTTCCTGATCATCAAAGACGCATTCCGGTACGAGCTGTTCCGGTTTGCCAGGAGGGGATAACCGGAATAACGCTATGTCGGGCCACATCAGGAAGCTGATTGAGGAGGGAGAGCACCAGAGGCTCGACTTCAAATTCGAGGTATCCGATTTCCGTAAGATCGCCCGGACCCTGGTGGCGTTCTCCAATACCGACGGGGGGCGATTGCTGATCGGGGTGAAGGACAATGGTTCCATAGCGGGCGTACGGTCGGAGGAGGAGTTTTTCATGCTTGACGGTGCGGCGAAGCTATATTGCCGACCGGAAGTATCTTTTCGGATCAAAGAATGGAACGTAGAGGGAAAAAAGGTGCTGGAGGCCACAATCGAGCCGGGCAAGGACAAGCCCTACCGGGTGCACGACAATGACAGCCAATGGCGGGCTTATATCCGGCAGGGCGATCAGAATTTTAAGGCCGACGAGCTCCATGTACTTTTCTGGGAACGGAAGAAGAAAGGCCAGCAGACCACGATCCGGTACCGGGAGGCCGAGCGGATCATCCTCAAGTATCTTGAACGCCATACCGGGATCACACGGGAGAAATTTGAGCAGATCGGCGGGGTTACGGCGGAGCAGGCCGGAGAGATCCTGGTCAGTTACCTGATGCTGGGTTTGCTGGAGCCTGAATACAGCGAATCCGGGGTTAAGTTCCGGCTACGGCGGGGGCATTCCGATTTTTTCAATCCGGATGTAACCCTGAATATTATATAAGGTATAACGGACATATTAGCTGGATTTCAGAGGAAGAAGGGCAGATGGGTCGGGGCTATTAACAATTGTTAATACAAACGAAAGATTTTTTTGCAGTAGTTGTTTGTGGAATCAAAAATGTTTATACCTTTGCACCCTCATTTGAATTTGTTCTTTGAGAAATAACTGAAAACACTTGCAAACAGCGGATTATTGATGTAAATTAGTAGTCCCGTTTTCAAAAAAGATGATTTTGAAATTTTTTTTTGAGATTTGTTTGTGGGAATTAAAAAAGGTTATATCTTTGCAGCCCTTTTCGTCCTGAAAAAAGGAACAAAGGGAAGACAAAAAGTTCTTTGAAAAGATTGAAGCAAGCCTAGCGGAAGCAAATGCTCCGAAATTAAATACTCCACCAAATGGTGAAAGAGCAAGTCCAAGAGATTAAATAATTCATTATTACAATGAAGAGTTTGATCCTGGCTCAGGATGAACGCTAGCGGCAGGCTTAATACATGCAAGT
>CAZAZE010000041.1:0-13889 GCA_964489545.1 uncultured Bacteroidales bacterium | reverse complement strand
TCTCTCTACGGGATCAATATTTATAGGAGGAAAGGTCATGGGGATTGGTTAATCGCTTATTGATCCGGGAAGTGAATGAAAAGTAAAACGGTTTTAGGGGGTGCATTATCAACCGTCAAAATTTCCCGTGTGCCCATGCGCCCATGTGCCCATCACTCACGGGCGCATGGACACATGGATGATGGGACATGGAGGAATCAAAACGCGGGGACCTGTGAGGTCACCTGTGAGGTGGGTAAACTGTTAAAAAAATAACAACACCCCGCCGCCCTTTGCCCGATTTTTGCTAAGTTTGCCCCCTCTATTGACTGACCAGATCATGATGAACAGAATTGGCATACGCTACGAAGACAAATACGTGATGGAACGCCGCGTGCCGCTGGTGCCGGCCCACCTAAAACACCTGATACAGAAAGACGGACTCGAAGTTTTTGTGGAGACATCCGCCAAACGGGTCTTCTCCGACGAAGAATTCGAAGCCGCCGGCGCTACGGTCACCGACGACCTCTCTTCCTGCCCCGTCATCTTCGGGGTTAAGGAAATACCGGTCGAACGCCTGGAAGAAGGCAAAACCTATATGTTCTTCTCCCACGTGATCAAGGGCCAGCCGCACAACATGCCCATGCTGAAAAAACTCATGGACCTGAAATGCAATCTGCTCGATTATGAACGCGTAGTGGATGAAATGGGCAAACGGCTCATCTTCTTCGGACGATACGCCGGCCTGGCCGGGATGATCAACTCCCTCTGGTCGCTAGGACAAAGATTGGAAGAATCCGGCATCATCACGCCTTTCCTCGATATCGCCCAGACACATAACTACCACTCACTCAACGAAGCGCGCAAAGTCGTGTCGAAAGTGGGGCAGAAGATCATCGAAAAGGGCCTTCCGCCGGAACTCAAGCCCCTGGTGATCGGCTTTACGGGCTATGGAAACGTCTCCCAGGGCGCGCAGGAAATCGCTTCGCTGCTGCCGGTCAAGGAAATATTACCGGATGAACTCGCCTCTTTGCATAAGCATACTCATCTTCCGGATAACATCATTTACAAAGTTGTTTTCCGGGAAGAGCACCTGGCAGAGCCCATCGACCCGAACCAGAAATTCGACCTGCATGACTATTATTCCCACCCGGAAAAATACAAAAGTGCTTTCGAAAAATATCTCCCATACCTGACCGTCCTGGTGAATTGCATTTACTGGGATCCTCGCTACCCGCGGCTGTTGACGAAAGACTTCACCGAAACTTTGTTCCGGGAAGGAAAGCCGAAACTGACGGTGGTGGGCGACATCACCTGCGATCCCGACGGTTCCGTCGAGATCACCCACCGCGGCACCGAGATCGAAAACCCGGTGTTCGTATACAATCCTTTCACTCGCCAGCCGTCCGACGGCTTCAAGGGCGAAGGGTTGCTGGTCATGGCCGTCGACATCCTGCCCAGCGAACTGCCGCGCGACGCTTCCCAGTTTTTCAGCGAGGTGCTGTGGCGCTACGTGGTGCCCATCGCCAAGGCCGACTTCAGCCAGCCCTTCGAGAAGGTAAAACTGCCGGGCCCCGTCAAAAAAGCGATGATCCTCCACAACGGCCAGCTAACGCCGGAGTATGAGTATATGAAGCAATACATCTGATCAGGGATGTAAGACTCTAGGACTTTAAGACTGTAAGACTGTAAGACTGTAAGACGGTAAGACGGTAAGACGGTAAGACGGTAAGACGGTAACAATTTAACAGTTTAGCAATTTAACAATTTAACAATTTAACAATTTAACAATTTAACAGTTTAGCAATTTAACAATTTAACAGTTTAGCAATTTAACAATTTAACAGTTTAGCAATTTAACAATTTAACAGTTTATATAATGAAAAAAGTCCTCATCCTCGGAGCCGGCATGGTGGTCAGACCGATCGTCCGGTACTTGCTTGATAAGAATTATATCGTAACGGTTGCTACCCGCACGAAGTCCAAAGCCGACGAAATGATCGGCGGGCATCCCAACGGCCGCTCGCTGGCCTGGACCGTGGAGCAGGAAGCCGAGCTCGACGGCATGATCGCCGGTCATGACCTGACGGTGAGCCTGCTCCCTTATCTCTATCATGTGATGGTAGCGAAAAAGTGCATCGCACTGAAGAAGAACATGGTGACCACCAGCTATGTCAAGCCCGAGATGCGGGCCCTCGACGCCGAGGCAAAAGCCGCCGGCATCATCATCCTTAACGAGCTCGGCCTCGATCCGGGCATCGACCATATGTCGGCCATGCGCATCATTGACCACGTGCACGGCAAAGGCGGAAAGGTCGAGGAGTTCTACTCCTTCTGCGGCGCGCTGGTGGCCCCCGAGGTTGAAGAGAACCCCTTCCACTACAAGTTCACCTGGGCGCCCAAGGGCGTAGTCATGGCCGGCAACAACGACGGCAATTTCCTCAAGGATGGCAAGGTGTTGTACGTCCCCACCGAGAACCTCTTCAAGAACCCGTTGAAGGTTGATTTTCCAAATGTCGGTATATTAGACGTTTACCCCAACAGGGACTCCGTCCCTTACCAGGAACTCTATGGAATCCCTGAAGCGAAGACCATCATGCGCGGCACGTTCCGTTATGAAGGCTGGTGTGAGATCATCGATGCGATGAAGTCGCTGAAGCTGTTGTCTTACGATAAATTCAACGTCGAAGGCCTGAGCTATGCCGGATTCATGGCACGGATGATCGGAGCGGAAACCACCGAAAACCTGGTGGCCAAAGTGGCGGCAAAACTGGGGGTGAAGATCAGCGCCCGCCCGATCGTGGCTATGGAATGGATCGGCCTGTTCAGCAACGAACCGATGAACCGCACCGAGGACAGCGCGTTCGAGATCGTATCCGACCTGATGATCGCCAAGATGATGATCCAGCCCGAGGAGCGCGATATGGTGGTGATGCAGCACACTTTCCTGGCCGGCTATCCCGATGGAACACAGGAAGTGATCAAATCCCGCATGCTCGATTTCGGCACCCTGAAGACCGACACCTCCGTAGCCCGTACTGTGGCATTGCCCGCCGCCTGCGGCGTGGAGATGATCCTGGAAGGACAGATCACCGCCAAAGGCGTTCATATCCCCGTCCTGCCCGACATTTACAACCCCATCCTCGACCAGCTTGAAACCATGGATATTAAGATGGTGGAAGAGTTTGGTTTGCCGGTGAGCGAGCGGATTTCATAGTGAAATACCTCATCACCATCGCCCTCATCCTGATCATCCTTTACCTGATCGGAAACCTTGACTGGCGATCGGACGAGAAAAAGGCGGAAAAAAGAAAAATTAAAGAAGCGAAAATGGCGAAAATGAAATTTGCCAAGTGGATCGGCGGGGGGCTCGGCTGGGCCTTCGGTGGCCCGATCGGCGGGGTTCTGGGGTTTATCTTCGGAACCATGGTCGACGGGATGTCGTCGGGGAAATACGAGTATAAGCCCACCCAGAGCGGGGATTTCAGCGTCAGCCTGCTGATCCTATCAGCCGCCGTCATGAAGGCCGATCAGAAAGTGATGAAGTCGGAACTGGAGTATGTCCGCCGGTTCTTCACCCATAATTTCGGCGCGGTCGTCGCCAACCAGCGCATCCAGATGCTGCAGGAGATCCTGAAGCAGGATTTCAACGTGCAGGAGGTTTGCGGGCAGATCGCGCAGTACATGGAATACCCGGCCCGCCTGCAACTGCTCCACTACCTCTTTGGGATCGCCTCGGCCGACGGGCAGTACAACGCCAAAGAGGTCGAAATGGTCGGCATACTGGCCGGTTATCTCGGGATCGAACGCGGCGACCACGACTCCATCCGCGCCATGTTCGTCAAAGACATCGACAGCGCCTACAAGGTGCTGGAAGTCTCATCCGATGCCACCGATGAGGAAGTGAAAGCCGCCTACCGCAAAATGGCCGTCAAGTACCACCCCGACAAGGTCGAGCACCTGGGCCCGGAGATCCGCAAATCGGCCGAGGAGAAGTTCCAGCATCTCCAGGCGGCGTATGAGGAGATCAAGAAGAGAAGAGGAATGAAATGAGCCCCTACCCCTGTTTCCCCTCCCCCAATTGAGGGAGGGGACTAAGGGGAGGGGGCTTTTAATCATAAAAGCTCCACGACAGCCCGAACTTGAAGGCCGGTTCGGCTGAGGGGTAGTGTGGCACCATGTAATAGCGGTGCTTGCTCCACAGGCCGTTCACATGCTCATATTTCGCAAAGATCCGGAACCTTTTAACCATCAGGTTCACAAACACATCGGCATAGAGGTAATTACCGATCTTTTTTTCATCCTGTAAATAAAACATCCGCAGGGCCGGCATGTACGCATCGGCATAATAGGCCGTAGTGTAGAGCAGGTCGACGCCCGGCTGCAATACTGCCGCATTCTGGAACAGCGGCAGGGTGGGGAAGAGCGACACCCGGGCCATGAGGTCGGGCAGGCGGAGGATATCCTTGTTGGAAACGGCCTGGTAGACCAGGCTGGCATCGACACTCCATTTCCTCCAGCGGAACTCGTTCTTCAGCGTGGCGGCAAGAACGCTGAACGAACCGCTGTGCTGCGCCGGCCGCGCTTCCTGGTCCAGGTAAACGTAGTCGCCGATAAGGTTGTAGTCCAGTTTCAGCAGGATGTCGGCATAGCGCACCGAGAAGCTGGTCTGCATGATCTTCTGGTGGCTGAACGTAGTATCCCAGCGGAAATAGTTCGAGTGGTGATAATGATAAAAATAGCCCGCCTGACGGGTCGAGGTGACAAAGCGGAACGATGCGGCGATGTTCCGGCCGTTCTTCAGGTTGAACAGCTGGGTGGCCGTGCCCTGCAGCTTGAACCCCGCGCTGTTGAAATCCCCGAACGTAAAATTGCCGAAGAGGTCGATCGCCAGCGTACGGTAGGGCCGGATCACGATGCGGGCTTCCGGGATCCAGCTGTTGAACTGCCGTTCGTTAAGCGTATCGGCATAGACGGTGTGCTGGTTCCGGATGGCAAAGATGACCAGCATGGGCTTTTTGCGCGTATCTTCCCCCAGTCGCAGGTTCGACCAGGAAAACCGCTGGTCGAACGTGATGAAGCGCAGTGAATCGTAAGTCTCGTTGGAATCGATCACCGGGCCGAACTGTTGGTAAAACTCATTCAGCGGGTCGCTGTCGGAGTAAATGCGCCGTTGCTGCCGGTAGTCGAACTCATACATGATCCGCCCGGCGTGAAAGGTCTTGGGTTTGTAGACAACTGAATCCGCCGCCGCTATGGTTTGCACAGAATCCGCCAGGGGAGGCGAAAGAAGCAAGGTGATGGAATCGGCAGCCAGGGTATCCGCCGGGAAGGTTTCCGCCTTTGGCGTTGGTTTGGGCTTGCCGCGCGACAGGTAGAAATACGCCTGCGCGTTGATCCCGTAATCCCTGACCTTGTTTTGCGCCGTGGTGAGGCGCACGTCGATCAGGGTGGGATCGGTTTCCAGTTGTTCCTCGAAGATGCTGTCGGCCACAATGCCTCCGTTTTCCCGTACGATGAACACGTTGTTCCGGAAATTAGCGGTAGCGCCGAAGCGCAGGTCTTTCGTGAAATACTGCCCGGTGAACGCGACGCTTTTGTCGTCGGATTTGGAGTTGTCATAAGCTCCGGGCGAGTTGATCAGAAAGAAGTCGACGCCGAAGGTCACCGTTTTGGCGATATTGGTGCTGTGCATCACCCGGAACAGCTGTTCTTTCTTGGCGCCGTTGTCGTACGACAAGTACGTAATGGGGATCAGATGCTGGTAATAGCGGATGGATTCGTTGGTAAAAGTGTACACATCGAAGGTGTTCAGACCGTCGTAAAATCCTTCGTTCAGGTCAGGCTGAAAGGTGAGGTTGCGGTAGGCCAGGCCGGTATTGGCAAAGGAAGCATAAAAGTCCTTGTTGGCGTGCAGGGGATTGTATCTCTGGAAACCCGTCAGTTTGGTGCTTCGGATGGTATGAAAGTTCTGCAGTGCAAGGCTGTCGAGGTTATCGGTGTAAAACACAACCGTGGTGGTGTCGTGGATGCGGAGGAGGGAGTCGAGCTTCTGCTGCGCGCGTGCGGGGGATGGCAGGACGGTAAGACTAAAAGAGATGATGAGGGTGAGGAGCAGGGAAGCGGGGAAGCGGGGAAGCATGGGGGCATGGGGGCATGGGGGCATGGAAACTGCCAACTGCCAACTGCCAACCGCCAACTGGTATGCCTTGTGCTTTTTCATCCGGAACTCCCGAAACAACGCCTCCCGGCTTGGATTTATTTTTCAAATGTAGCACTTATTGTTAATTCCGGATTCCAAAGTTCCAGGGTTCCAAAGTTCCAGTGGTCATTATTTCTTTAGGCCATCTCGCTCAGCTCGATCCACCGGTCGGATTTCCGGTCGATCTCATTGAGGATCTGGCCCAGCCGCTCGGATTTTACCCTGACTTCTTCATGCGGAAGAGTGTTGTCATGAAAGGCGGATTCAATGCCGGCTTTTTCTTTTTCCAGTGCTTCCAGTTCCTGTTCCAGTTGCTCCAGTTCGCGCTTTTCCCTGAAGGTCAGCCCGGGTTTTTTTTCGCGCTGTGGTTTTTCAATAACCGGCTCTTTAATTTTCTGAATGGCTTTTTCCCTCTGCTCCTGCCGGTCGGCCCATTCTTTCCACTGCGAATAATTGCCCGGGAAGTCCTTAACCTTCGCGTTTCCTTCAAAAACAAAAAGATGATCGACGATCTTGTCCAGGAAAAAACGGTCGTGCGTGACCACCACCACGCAACCGCTGAAGTTGACCAAATATTCTTCCAATACATTAAGGGTCAGGATGTCCAGGTCGTTGGTGGGCTCGTCGAGTATGAGGAAGTTTGGATGCTGCATCAGGACTGTGACCAGGTATAATCTCCTTTTTTCTCCGCCGCTCAGTTTGTAAACGTATTGATTGTGCGTAGGGTAGGGGAAGAGGAAATAGTTCAGGAAGGCCGCGGCCGACATCCAGTCGCCGTTTGCGGTCTTCGCTTCGTCGGCGACCCGGCGCACCACATCGATCACCCGGTCGTCTTCCTTAAACGAAAGCCCTTCCTGCCGGTAATAGCCGAATTTGACCGTTTCGCCCGGGTCAACGCGCCCTTTCTGCGGTTTGACCTTGCCGACCAGCAGATCCAGAAAGGTGGTCTTTCCGGTTCCATTCCTGCCGATGATGCCGACTTTCTCATTCTTTTTAAAATAATGGCCAAAATGATCGACCACAGGGACCGTGGGCCATGAAAATGAAATGTCCTTCACTTCGAGGATCTTATTGCCCAGCCGTTCTCCCTGGATGTTGATCCGGATCCGGTCTTCTGAAAATTTTTGCGTCGCTTTGTCTTTAATATCGTAATAACTGTCGATCCGTGCCTTGGATTTCGTGGTCCGGGCCTTGGGCATGCGGTCCATCCATTCCTGCTCGGTGCGCAGGATGTTCCGCGCCTTTTCGACTTCCTTGTTCTGGATATCGACCCGTTCGGCCTGGTGCTCCAGGAAATAGGAATAATTTCCCTTATAGCGGTATAACGATCCCGTTTCCAGTTCAATGATCTCGGTACAGACCCGGTCGAGGAAATATCGGTCGTGCGTGACCATGAGCAGGGTAGTGGAGGAGCGGGAAAAATATTCTTCCAGCCATTCGATCATTTCCACATCGAGGTGGTTGGTGGGTTCGTCGAGGATGAGGAATTCCGGTTCGGTGATGAGCGTTTTGGCCAGGGCGACCCGTTTGCGTTGTCCCCCAGACAATTCGCTGATCTTTTGCTCCAGGTTGTTTATTTTGAAGGTCGAAAGGATCTGTTTGATGCGGGTTTCATATTCCCAGCCGTTGCAGGCGTCCATTTCGGAAATGGCGTGGTGAATGGCATTTTCGTCGTGTGTTTCCAGTGCCTGTTCGTAGTTCAGGATGGCCCGTTGGACTGCGTTTGCCGTTTCATACACTTCTTCGAAGACCGTATTGTGATCATGCAGAGCCGGATCTTGTGAAAGATATCCGTAGGTAACGCCGGGGAGGATCAGGGCGCTGCCCTCGTCGGCGCTTTCCAAGCCGGCAATCGTATTCAGGATGCTGGTTTTCCCTGTGCCGTTCCGGGCGATCAACGCCACCTTTTGTCCTTCGGCAATCGTGAAGGAGATATTTTTAAACAGCACTTTTTCGCCGTAGACCCGGCTGAGGTTCGCGACCTCGAGGAATGTCCGCACGTGGAATGAATTTGGCGCAAAGATAGATGAAAGGGAGCACCAAATCCCAGGCACCAAATGCCAAACAAATTCTAAAATTGAAATTCCAATGAAGAGGCTGTCTCAAAAGTCTGAGCCGTCATATTTCAGTAAAAATCTGTTATTTGCTCCAACGACTAAAGCCGTTGGTTCCTAATATATTACAAAAACTGGAACCGACGGCTTTAGTCGTCGGACCACATATATGATGATGACAATTGACTTTTAAGACAGCCTCGCCATGAAAATAGGCCCCGACAGGGTCGGGGTAATAAAACGGCGCAGACACCATCAAAATCCCGAAGGGATGAATGGAATGAGGTTAATTACACGATTCTAAATTGTCAATTTTCAATTTTCGCTCTATTGAAAATTGATTATTTTATATTTTGAATATTCAAATTATACGATCCGCCGCTTCATATCTTTTCCCTCAAAATATCTATTACTTTTATATGCATTTTCCGATTAATTGTCAGATTGACCGATCCAATGTCCACTCCTGGAAATATATCGCGATTACCTAGTGCGATAAGGATCATAACATTTCCCGAACTTAAACCTCAACACTTAGACCTTAAACATCCTCGCAGGGTCTCTCATCCGCCATAGGGGACTGTGCGTCCCCTGTTCAGTAATCTTCAAAACCCGCCGCCACCTCAACCACCGCACCAGTCAAAAAATATTCACATAAAAAATAAATCAAAATGAAAAAGATTATCTTTATATCAACCATGATGAGCTTATTGATCTTCAGTATGTTTACTGTGAATGCCCAGGTGAATTATTCTGTAACATTTGGTTGGAATGATTCTAACTGCGATTGCAATGAACCGGTTACCATGGAAGGATGGATTATAATAAATGAATATCCCGGTGGCACCAATGTAGTCACTACCGGTTGGTTTACAATGACCACAAATCCATTCACTTACAGTAATTCTACCAGCGGTTTAAGGGATTGCGTGGACGAGCATCCATGTTATACTGTATATGTTTATGTAAGATACAAGGACAATACTGGAACCTGTTGTTCGGGTTCGGGAAGTGAAAATACTACGGGTCAAGACCTTTTTAGTGGCTATTATACCCTGACAAATCAAATAATATTAAATTGATTAATTATTATTTGATCAATAGTATGTGGAACAATGAAGTCCGTTAGAAACGATGTCATATTGTTTATAAATGATAAGGCATTTCGTAGATTAAGACGATATATTAACTTATGCTTCATCCAGAAATGCCTCACCATTTATTTTTTCCTCAAGACAATACTAATTATATATTTTCTGTCATCTTCAATTTTATCCATAGCACAACCTAACAAAAGAGTTGTGCATTGGTATCAGCCACGTTATATAGGATTGGATTTTACAAGCGGGATGCCGATAGAGGATTCTTTGGGACAGGCTGGGCTATGTTTTGTATATTGTCCAAATGGAAGTTCAGTCATGTCTGATACCTCGGGGAATTTGCTTTTTTACTCTGATGGAAGGTATGTATGGAATAAAAACCATGAAATCATGAGCGGAGTCGTAGGCTGGTTAGGTATTCAAGATTACTGGCCCGGTTCTCAGGGAGCGCTTTGCTTAAAAAAACCAAATTCGGAAAATATCTTCTATGTTTTCTCAGTCCGTGATAACAATTACCCCTACCCAATGTTCTATTATACCATCGATATGAGTTTAAATGGAGGGCTTGGAGATATTATAGATACTACACATATTCAAGGTAGGGATGGAGTTGCAGAAAAAGTTGCAGCTACATATCATAGCAATAAACATGATGTTTGGATCGTAACAAGAGATTTTAATACAGATAGTTATACGTCATTTCTATTAAATTCTAACGGATTGAATCCTACGCCTGTAATGCGTCCGGCACCCGATCGTGATTTATTTGAAGGCCCTGATAACTGGGGTCATTCAAAATTTTCTTATAATAAAAAGTATTTTGTCTCATGCTTTTATGGTGCCAATTCCCAGGATGATGCTGCTATTGAGATTTGTTCTTTTAACGATTTTACTGGCGAAATCACTTTTCTATATTCTTTTAAACTTCAGGAGATATTGAGTTTTCCAATGACTATAGCTTATAACCTGGAGTTTTCACCGGATTCCAAATTTCTGTATCTGGGAGGATATACTGGAATAGATACAACTGTCCGAATATTTCAATTTGATATGAAGTTGATCGAAGATAAAAATTTATTTCTCCAATCGTCAATCATAGTTGGACAAGGTCAGGGGTTTAATCTACAACTTGCACCAGATGGTAAAATTTATTGTCTGGCAGAATATCCTGCAGGCATTGCAGGGTTGGGCCTGGATAAAACCTATGGAATTATTCATCAGCCTCAAAACAAAGGATTAGCTTGTGACTATGAGCCAAATGCATACGAATTCAGCCATGGGGAGTTATATTTTCCAGGAATCAGCTTCATGACCGATTACCTCCTCCGCTTCGATTTTGAAGGACAATGCGCCTTAGATACATTCTACTTCGATCCCTGGTTTTTCCCTACGCCGACATGGATCCAATGGGACTTCGGCGATACGGCCTCGGGCAGCCAGAATATCTCCAATGAACTGCATGCGAAGCATGTTTTTACCCAGGGCGGGGAATTTGAGGTCTCTGTCCTGCTGACCTATCCCAGCGGAAGGGTGGAAAAGACCTCCCGGGTGGTGGAAGTGGACAGCGTGCCGTATCCGAACCTGGGACCGGATACCCTGATCTGCCGGGACGCTTCGCTTACGCTCAGCGCAAGTTGCAACGCCCAGTTCTTCACCTGGAGCACCGGCCAATGGGGCACCTCCACCATCACGGTATCCGATACAGGCTCCTACTGGGTCCGCGCCTCCTATGCCAACGGCTGTGACAATTATGATACCATACATATCGGATTTTTACCTGAAACACAGTTTGATGAAACCAACCTATTGATCACCCCAACCTCTTGCGGAGGCACCAGCGGGTCCATCACCGGATTGCAGGTCAATGGGATCGAGCCCCTGTTCTTAGAATGGAAGGACCTGTCGGGAACAATCCTGGGCAATGCCATCGACTTATATAACCTGGGGGTCGGACAATATTTTCTTTCAATTACTGACGGAAATGGCTGTATCAGCGAATCCTCTATATTCACTATTCAGGATGCCGGAAACCTGCAGGTGGATTCGGTGACCGCCTCAGGCGCCATCTGCGGGCAAAACAATGGCGTGATCCAGGTCTATGCCTCTCCACAACCGGGCGGACAATTGCTTTATTCCATCAACAACGGCGATAACTTCTATGACAACGGCGGATTGTTCGAAAACCTGCCTCCGGGGAATTATGTAGTAATGATCAAAGACCTGAACGACTGCGAAGGCATCTACACCAATAATCCTGTCAGCGTCGAAGACCTAACAGCGCCTGACCTGCTATCAACGTCAACCCTCCCCGAGATCGACTTCCTGCAGAACGGGGAGATCATGCTCAATGCCACAGGCAGCACTTCCGATCTTTATTACTCCATTACCAACGGATCCTCCTGGCAAACCAATAACGGCAACTTCACCGGGCTTTCCGCTGGGATCTACGACTGCATTGTCCGGGATGAGAACAACTGCGATACGGCCTTCCAGGTGGAGGTAACGCGATTCTGGGCCACCATCCTGCAGGCCATCGCCGGAAGCACCGACACCTGCGCCGGCACGACCTTTGAGATCCCGTTGCTGGTGGAGCATTTCAATGACGTTTCGAAATTCCGTATGCACCTGGCCTACAACAATACCTTGATGGAATGCCTGGGCTACGCCGGCGCCGAACCTTCCCTGGCCGATTCCCTGCAGGTATTCATCAACGAGGCCTCGGGCGACATCCTGGTGACCTGGCAGGACGATCCGCCGGTTACGCTGGCGGACCAGTCTCCGGTTGTAGATATTGTTTTCACTGACAAAGGTGCGGGCCAGGGCACCATCGACTGGTATGGCCAGGCGCAGGAAAGTTATTTCGTGAAGAGCACAGCCGACACACTGCCAGCAGCCTTCACCACCGGAACGGTGAGAATCTCATCGCCTCCTTCCATCTCAGGCCTGAGTGATCTGACGCTATGCGAAGGGGAGGAGCTTTTAACCTTTGCCATGGTGCAGGGCAGCAATCCCATCACGGAACAGCACTGGACGTGGCCAGATGGCAGCGCCCATCCCGGTCCCGGGCTGATGCTGTTCGGTGTGGAACCCGTCCAAAGCGGCGCCTATACCTTCACCGCCACCGACAGCCGCGGCTGCACATCGGAAGGATCCCTGCAACTCACCATCATTCCCACTCCCGATCCCGCCCTGACCAACGGCGACACCCTGACGCTGGATCCCGGCCAGAGCCTTGATGCCGGCAGCGGTTTTTTTTCTTATTCCTGGAACACTGGCGAAACCGCACAAATCATCATTCCCGCATCTGAGGGCTGGTACAAAGTTACCGTCACCTCCATAAACAATTGCATGGGCATCGACTCCGTTTATGTTGCCTTCAGCGAAGAGCCCGTCATCGAGCCCTCGCAGTATTTCTACATTCCAAGCGCTTTCACTCCTAATAGTGATGGAAAAAACGACTCTTTTATACCTGTTCAGATCAATGCAGAATTGACAATTGACAATTGGCAATTGACAATTTTTGACCGATGGGGAGGATCTGTGC
This sequence comes from uncultured Bacteroidales bacterium, assembly GCA_964489545.1. Classification (GTDB taxonomy): domain Bacteria; phylum Bacteroidota; class Bacteroidia; order Bacteroidales; family JAGOPY01; genus JAGOPY01. Next base: position 1,010 of record CAZAZE010000041.1, on the reverse strand, counting down.
ATGAAACAAAGGACATCGGAACCGGCTGGGACGGAACAAAGGATGGCAAACTTTGCCCCGGCGGGGTATATGTTTACCGGCTGACATTCATGGTAGGTGGGGTGGAGGAGGAGGTGATGGCTGGGACCGTGGCGCTGGTGAGATGAGGTTTAAGTTTTGAGGTTTAAGGTTTAAGTTCGGGTTTTTTATAATTTTCCTGTATTTGTCCTGAAAGGACAACTGAATGTAGGCCCGGATGAAATCCGGGTAACGGACGGCGCAGCCACCATCAAAATCCCGGAGGGATGTCTGACAATAGCCCGCCAATTTATTGGCGGGTGAAGGCGGTATTATGAGAATAACAGTGCCGAAGGTACGGCTGAGGTAATAACCGACGGGTTAACCCGTCGGTTTATCCTGTATTACCAGACCGATCTCCCGTCGGTTTTCAATCCTGTCAATCAGACCGTTAACCGACGGGTTTACCCGTCGGTTAATATGCAATATCCACCGGATTAAAATCCTGCATCTTTCATTCGTCCCGTTGGGACTCCGATTTTTGTACCCGCATCCTGATCCCCGCCAATAAATTGGCGGGCTACTGTCGGTTATCCTTTCAGGACAAAATGGGATTAGGGATAGGAATAGGCAAAAAAAAACCCCGGCTTTTGACCGGGGTTTTTAATAAATTCTGGCGACGACATACTCTCCCACATGTTACTGCAGTACCATCTGCGCTGGCGGGCTTAACGACTCTGTTCGGAATGGGAAGAGGTGGACCCCGCCGCAATAGTCACCAAAAAATCTTTCATCCGCCGTAGCTTTAGCGCGGGCGGATAATTTCGTATTGGCATGTTGAGAAAGAAAATACAGTTTAGGATGGAATATCTGGCATTTAGCAGAAAGCTTACGGGCAATTAGTACTGCTCAGCTTTGCCATTACTGGCTTTACACCTGCAGCCTATCAACGTCATGGTCTATGACGACCCTTAAAGGAAACCTCATCTTGGGCTGAGTTTCGCGCTTAGATG
>CAZAZE010000040.1:0-16364 GCA_964489545.1 uncultured Bacteroidales bacterium | reverse complement strand
ACCGTCCTACCGTCTTACCGTCCTACCGTCTTACCGTCCTACCGTCTTACCGTCCCAGCTCCTTCCTCTTGATCCCATGCGTTGACTTCTTCCAGGTTGTCCGCGCTTTCTCAAACACTTTTCCAACGGCTGAAGGCGGGATCTGTGCCACGGCCCAGCGTGCCGGCCGGGTACCCAGGAACAGGAACAGCGCATCGATGATGAGCTCCATCAGGTACCGGCTGAACGGAAAACCGGCCATTCGATATCCGTAATCGGGATTGGGCCTGCCCAGCCAGCTGCGAAACCGCATCCGGATGAATGTCCCCCGCTTTTTCAGGTCATAGCCGTGGGAGTGCATGTCGATGGCTTCCTGTTCATCGATGGGGGCCAGTGACAACCACCCCTCTTCGCTCATCCGCCGCAGTATGTCTTGCCCTTCCGCCGAGCGGCTGATCACCATGGAAAAGCCCTTTCCTCTTTCCTCATAAACCGGCGCCCAGGCGTCGCCCCCGCTGATATCGGTGAATTCGTTGGTCAGGTCGGTGCAAAGCAGGCTGTTCTTGAGGATGTGGAACGGGATCAGGTAGTTGGCATGGAATTTCGGTAATTCAAACGATCGCCCGTCGGTTAATTCCACCCGCATATTCCCCGGCCACTCCCCATGGCGGAAATTCAGACTGCGGATGAGCCTATGGTCTTTGACGCCGAAAGAACGAAGGAATCCGCTGACGGAGGAGAAGTGCAACGTATTCCCGTAGAACGGCCCGAAGATATACCGTATATTTTTAACAGAAGGATGGTGCATCCTTTGCAGCAGGCGGATCGACTGCACCTGTCCCGGCAGGCCGACATAGGCCAGGGTCCCTTCGAATTCCCCGATCTTCGGCAGGATCTCGTTGACGGAGGTGATGATGTATTTGCTCTGTGCGGCCTGGAGGATCTCTTCGCGTGTCGTGGCGATGAACGGGCGGGTGAGCCAGGGTTCCTGTTCCGACATGCCGGTGACCACAGCCCCGTCGATCAGTTTTTTTTCCAGGAGCCAGATCAGCACTGCGGACAGGATGCCACCGCTGCCCGCGTTCCGGCGGATCGATTCGTTGGTCGCATGGCCGATGGAGATACTAAGGTAATGACCTGTGTAAGGATTGGCGTCACGGCTTCCGTAGATATGTTCCCGGAAGGCCGGGAAATCGAATCCCCTGCCGCTGCATGCCTCCCAGGCCAGCTTTTGGATATCCTCATCCAGATCGCCTGGGAGAACGGGCAGGTATTTCCCGGTCCGGTCGCCGAAGACGATCCGGCCCCCGGACAAACCCACGCACGACCCGCAGCGGTTGCAGAGGTCATGGCGGATGACGTCGTGTATGCTTTCAGGCTTTCTCACACTGGAAAAATTGCCGGATACCCAGTTCCGATATGAATGTGCCCTGCATGCGGTCGATTAAGCGTTCACCGGCTTGCTGCAGCCACGCAGGGCCAACCGGGACCAGCAGGGTGCCCTTGTGCCACAACAGGCTCCATCCCGTAGCGCGGAATAGCTCTTTAACTTCTTTAGAAGGCATGAAGCGGTGCGGGCCCTCACCGTGGCCGCCAAAGAACCGGGTGTAAAACCGGTATGGCCATTCGCTGGTCGCCGGCGGGCAGCTCAGCACCAGCAGGGCATCGGGCGTGGAAACCCGGTGCAGTTCGCTCAGGAAGGCATAAGGCTCCGCCACGTGCTCCAGGGTCTCCAGGCTCAGCACCCGGTCGAATGTCGCGTCTTGAAAAGGCAGGACGGAGTAATTATCGAGTTTGACCTGTTCAGCCGCCGGCCTGAGGCTGGCCGCCACGGCCATCAGTCCCGAAGAGATCTCGGCGTTGACGACCCGGCATGCAGGTTCTTCGCGCAGCAGATAATCACTGGCCTCGGCATCGCGGCTGGTAATGTTCAGTATCTTCATGCCGGGCTTCAGCCCGAGCAGGCGGACACTCTCCCGGAACCGCTGGTCGTGCGTGGCGCGCACCCGGTTGTTCTCCCTGACATAGATCGGGGCCACCTTGTCCCAGTGGGCCTCCACTTCGGCGTCTGTCCAGTTGTTCCTGACGATCGGCTTCATTCCGCTGTTCTTTCCCCGGATCAGTATTTTCGGTTCAGGATGGAGATCTGGTCGGCGATCAGGCCGATAAAGAAGAGGAACATGCCGAGGATGGTGACCACGATGGCGCTGTTGGAAAACCGTTCGGCGATGATGTAGCCGTAGATCCCGAACAACAGCCCGAATAGAGTCATGAGCAGGCTGGCCGGCAGAAATATCTTCATAGGATTGAACAACATGATGATGCGCATGATCAGCATCATGGTCTTGGTGCCGTCCTTCATAAATCTGACATTGCTTTTGCGCCCCACGCGCTCCTCCACGCGAATAGGGAAAGTGCCGATGGAATAGCCCTCTTTGAGGAAGGCCAGGGTGGAAGTTGTACTGAAAGAAAATCCATTGGGCATGATGTGCAGCATCTTATGGATGAGCTCATGGTCAAACCCCCGGTATCCGGAGTTGTAATCGGGCAGTTTCTGCTCGACCAGGTACTCCCCCACCCAGCGGATCACGCGTTTTCCCATCTGCCGGGTGCGGACCTGGAACGAGTCCCTGTCGCGTGTGCCGATCACCATTTCATATTGATCGAGCATATTTACGATTTCCGGAATGTGCACGGGATCGTGCTGCCCGTCGCTGTCGAGGATCACGACTTTTCCGCCCCTTGCTTTACGGATACCGGTTTTCAGTGCGGCGCCATAACCTTTGTTTCCGCTGTGGGCGATCAGCTTCACGGGGAAACGCCGCACCACCTCCGCCGAAGCATCCGTGGAACCATCATCGACCACGATGATCTCATACTGTTCATGAAACTTCAGTTCCCTGATCTTTTCCAGCAGCGCGCCGATCCCTGTCTCTTCGTTGTAGAGCGGAATGATCACAGATACCTCTGGATTATCGGTTTTCATAATCGAATGTTGTCCTTCCCTTAATTCCGGGCCTAGTCCCGCCGTCCAAAAATACGGAAAACATTGGAAATGACCTGATATTTTTCTGGATACGGCCTCCCTGGTGAATCGGTGCTTACCGGCATCCCTGGAGGGCGGCGCCGTAATCGGGCGGTTCGATGACCTCATAGAGATTCGGCGCGGGCTTTGTCCTGAAATAGGTGTTCCAGTATGCTTCTTTCGACATCCCGTCCCAGTGTATCACACCTTTGTAATATTGCCGGGTCTGAAAGAGGTTCAGGCTGATGAAGGCCGCCAGCATGAGCAGGAAGACACCTTTCACGAGCCATTTTCCTTCGAGCATCCGGTTCGTGAAGGCTGCGAACGGAATGGCCAGGATGGCATAGGATTCGATCAGGGCGCGCTGTCCGAATCCACCTCCATACCACCAGCACCACCACGACCAGACAATGTACAGGTTGATTGCCGTAAAAACCGCCACCGCCCAGAACAGATCCCGGTAATGCCGGAACAGGGTGAACATCCCCGCCAGCGAAAAAAACATAATCGGGGTGTATACCAGCCATCCCTTCCGGTATGAAAGCATACCCTTGATGAATTCGGGATCGCTAAAGAAAAAGCGTTCCTCGCCATATCCATAGAAAAAATAATCCCCGGTTACGTATTTCCAGTAAATGATCTGCGGAAGAAATACCACCAGCGCGACGACCGCCATAAAAACGACCCTGGCCGCGTGCCTGAGGAAAAACAGGAACCGGTCACGCAGTTGCTCCGCCGTTATTACCTGCCACAGGGGGAGCGCCAGGATGATGATGCCGTTGGAAGGCCGCACCAGGATGATCATCCCGGTGATAAGCCCCACCCATAAAGAATGAAGCCAGGACGGTCGCCGGATCCAGGAGTCGGCCGCCAGAAGAAAGGCGGCAAAAAGGAAAAAGCTGAAAGAGTGCGACATCGGGGGCTCGATGGTCGTGTAGAAATACAGGTTGGTCCCCAGGCCGATGGCCAGCACCGTCAGGGCCACGGCCGCACGGCCGAAATATCGCCTGAGGAAGCGGGCCAGAAGCAAAAGACCCAGGAACGCAAAAACCACGCTGGCCAGGATGAGCGAAAAACGGTACGGCGGTGAATAACCATCAGGCGGATATCCGAGATGCTGGGCAAGGCCGTGCGCCGCAAGAAAAAACGGCATATACATCACCGAAAGACCAATGGTCATTTTGCTGGCATATCTTCCTTTTTCGGTTTTGATCCCCCAGACTTTATCTTTGAAGAACTCATAATCCTGCTGCGCGAAATTCAGGGACAGGTCCTTGTAAATGAACGTGGCCGGCAGGTACTGGTAATATAGGATGACATCATGGACGATGATCCGCCCGGGATCCTTCCAGAACTTGTAGTGCAGATTACCCCAGATGATCCCGGTCATGACCAGGGCGATCGCCAGATGGTCCGGCCTGAGGCGATGCAGAACAAGATCCCTGATGGTCTTCATGGAACGGATTATTTCCTGATAAGTGCCGTTCCTGATATCGGGTAGGTTTTCAGGATCGTTTTATCCCGGAAAAACTCCCTGGTCAGGACACTGTCGGCCGCAAAGACGTAAAAATACTCAAAATCCTTTTCGTAACCATCCCGGTCCACCTCGTTGAGCCAGTCCAGTTCCCAGGTATCCCGGTAGAAATTCACCGAGGGTTCGAATATCCAGTAGATCCCCAGTCTGACTTGTTCACCGGGAGCGGGTTCCGCATCGGCTTCAAGGTCCCGGATCATTGTCCTTGTATCGGCGTCATACTCCCACTCCAGGTAACGGGAACAATTGGCATGGCGAATCGTATTGACGGCAAACAGGAACGCAAAGAAATACGCCAGCGTTATGACGGGTATCTTAAGATACTTGAATCTTCGGAGCTCGTCTGTCAGTCCGATGAGCATCAGGATCATGACCGGGGCGATAAACGTGGCCGTGCGGTTCTGCAGGAATCGGACGTTGAACAGCTTGAACTGGGCGGTAATGGAGGCGAAGATCACCACCGAGATGATGAACAGGGCGAACATTAGCCTTCCGGTAAAGGAATAATCCTTTTTACCCAGGAGAAAGGCCAGTAGCAGGGGGACCAGCGCATATACGGCAAGGAAGGCCCAGCTGACCAGGTCGACCGTAAGCCCGGGATCGGAGTTGTAGATCGACCGGTACACGATCGGGCGGATGGTGCCCGTATAAAAGTTCTTCATCGTCCGGGCATAGATGAATTGTTCTTCCTGGATCTTTTCCAGCGGACCGGAAAGTTTCGCATACAGCAGGGCGCTGCTGACGATGATGACGAGCAGGATGATGCCGGCTATGGTTTTAAGGCTGTGTTCCGGAAATTTCGCCCCGGACAGCCACCAGATGATCATCATGATCACCACCAGACCAACCAGGGCAAAATAATAATTCAGCAGGGTATATACGGTCAGTACGGCCAGCAGCCCCGAAAAAAAACCCGCAACCAGGTGAACGGTTTTCCCGGTGGCCGCATAGGATACGGCAAAATACAGGCTGACCATCATAAAGGCAACCGAAAGTCCGTATCCCCTGGCGATGGAGAAGAAATCGAGCAGGTAAGGATTAAAGTTCAGCAAAATAAATCCGGTGATGAGCAGGTGATGGCTTCTCAGCCTTCGAAGCAACAGGATTGAAAAGATGATGTACAACAGGTGCCCGATCAGGTTGGGCAGTCGCATGGTATACTCGGTGTGCGGGAAAATCAAACAGGACCACTTCATCATCAGCGTATTGACCATATGGTCCTGCGGGATAATGTAGTTCAGAATATCCACCGCAGAGTGCTCCTGGATCATCCGGCAAATGATCGCCTCATCGTGGGTGATGGCCAGGGTGGCGGCCCGGTAGTGGGTATAAACAGAAAGCCCGATGCCTGTGATGATCACGAACAACAACGACCAGTGCCGGAGAAAATAATGCCAGGGTTTCGTTTTATGTACCATCCGGATGATGCGTCCAAATCAGAATTCTATGATTTCCAGCTCTTCTTCGCCGCTGCCTGAGACTGCATCCGACTCATCGCAGTCGAGTCTGACTGACAACGGCTGAAGCGGTTTCTCAAAATCCCCTTTGCTGATGTTCAGTGAAGGGTCGGCCAGCACTTGCTGCATATACAGCGCCCAGATGGGTAGGGCCATGTTGGCTCCCTGGCCCAGGCTGATGGTCCGGAAATGAACGCTGCGGTCTTCTGCGCCGACCCAGACGCCTGTGGTCAGGTCCGGCGTTATCCCGATAAACCAGCCGTCGCTCTGATTCTGCGTTGTGCCTGTTTTCCCGGCGATAGGATTGTTAAGTCCGTATTTAAACCGGAGCCGGACGCCTGTGCCGCTCTGCACCACCCCTTTCATCAGGTCGAGCATCAGGTAAGCTGTTTCTGCGCTCATGGCCTCCTCCTTGACCGGTTCGAAGGATTCGATCACGTTGCCGTACTTGTCTTCAATCCGGGTTACCATGATGGGCTGAATATGGACGCCCTTGTTGGCGAAGGTGTTGAATGCCCCGGTCATTTCGTACAGAGAAATATCTGAAGAGCCCAGCGCCAGCGAAGGCACCGGGTCCAGATCGGCCGTAACGCCCATCTTATGGGCCAGTTTGATGACCGACTGGGGGGAATACCTTTTGATCAGGAAAGCGGAGATCCAGTTGTTGGAGTTGGCCAGCGCCCATTTGAGCGTGACCTCTTCACCGATCCTCTTGCGGGATGAATTTTTCGGCGACCAGACGTTGCCATCGGGCAGTTCCACGGAATACTGGACATTCGCGACTTTGGAACAGGGGGTGAATTCTCCTTCCTGCATGGCCAGGGAATACAGGAACGGCTTGAATGTAGAGCCAACCTGGCGTTTACTGAGCTTCACATGGTCAAACTGGAAAAACCGGTAATCAATCCCGCCGACGTACGCCAGGACATGACCGGTATGCGGATCCATCGACATGATCCCGGCCTGGAGGAAATATTTGCTGTAGCGGATGCTGTCCATCGGCGTCATCACCGTATCCACCGCTCCTTTCCAGGAAAAAACCCTCATCGGCACCGGGGTGTTGAAGATCATCCGGATGGAATCGATCGGCACGCCCTGTTCGCGCAGTTGCATATAGCGATGGGAACGCCGCATGGCCTGGTCCATGAGGTTCCGGATCTCCTGGCCGGCCACCGAGGGCTCAAAAGTGAACGGCGCATCGGGGTACCCCCTCCAGTGCTTGAAAAAGGCCGGTTGAAGGTCATCACGCAGATGCCGGATCATCGCCTCCTCGGCGTACTGTTGCAGGCGCGAATCGATAGTTGTATAGATTTTCAGGCCGTCCCGGTACAAATCATACGGTGAGCCATCGGCTTTATAATGCGTGGCGCACCATTCCTTCATCTCCATCCTGAGGATCTCACGGAAATAAGTTGCCGAACCGGTGGAATGCCCGCGGAGCCCAAACCGGCTCATATCCAGGGGTATTTCCCTCAGGCTGTCGCGCGCTTCTTTGCTGAGAAAGCCATAGCGCTCCATCTGGCTGATCACGAGATTTCTCCGCTCAAACGAACGTTCCGGGTTCCGGACCGGGCTGTACCAGGTCGGCGCGTTGATCACGCCAACGAGCAGGGCCGATTCCTCAATCCTCAGAGAATCGACCGCCTTGTTGAAAAAGGTCTTGGCCGCGATCTTTACACCCCACGACTGGCTGCCGAAATCCACCGTATTGAGGTACATGGCTAAAATCTCCTGCTTGGAATAATTGCGCTCCAGCCGGATGGCCGTGATCCATTCCTTGAATTTCCGCATCACCAGCTGCCCGGTGCTGAGGTTCTTTTCCCTGGGGAAAAGATTCTTGGCCAGCTGCTGGGTCAGGGTGCTCCCTCCACCCTTGTTGCTTCCGGTCATCACGCCGAACGCGACCCTGAACAACGCCTTAAGGTCGATGCCCGAATGCTTCTCAAAGCGGATGTCTTCGATCGACAGCAGGGCGTGTACCAGGTGCGGGGGAAGATCCTTATACTCGATGTTGGAACGGTTCTCCAGGTAATACGTACCCAGGAGTTTCCCATCGGCAGAATATATTTCCGTGGCCAGGTTCGTCTTCGGATTTTCCAGTTCCGTGAATGACGGCATGGGGCCGAATACGTTGTTGGCCACACCGATAAAGAACAGCATCACGATCAACAGCGAAAACACATACAACATCCAGAACCGGGCAAGATAATGCTGGTGCCACCGGGATCCGGACGTTTTTTTTCTGGGCATGATGATTTGGTTTTTTTATTCTTTGACGATCCGCAGACCGATATCTGTGATGCCATCCAGCTCCGGTTCACGCATGGCCTGTTCCAGCTCAAAAATATACTGCCCAGCCTTTGGGAACCGTAGTCCGCGCCGCAGCAGGATCTGGTTGTCCCGGTAATCCGTGATGCCCTTTCCGAGCCATTTGCCCGATTTATCCGCCAGGGTGCACTCAACGGTATCCCGGGCCGAATTCCCATCGGGAAAAGTGGTGTGGATGAACAGGAACAGGTTGGAATAGCGGTAACCGGTCGATTGCCTTACATTCAGATAGAACTTATGGATATTCACCGTATCGGTCACGTCAACTTTAAAGGTGATCAATTCTTTTTCCTTCCAAACGCCGCCGGGTATGCTTTTAGTATGATCATACATGGCTTTGGGACCGCAGGCGTACATGCCTGCCAGCAGGATCATCACCATAGCCTTAATGAAACGGCGATGAAGCATTGCATTGAGGGAATACGGGAGAATCATCAATAAGGGTTATTTACCGTCAAAGCGGTGCATTTCAAATTCGTCGTTTCCGCTATCGTTGTCTGCTTTATTTTCTTTTCTCAGGGCGAAGTCTTCCAGTTTTTCGGGAAATTTTCCACGGGCGTTCATATTCATGATCTCCCGGACCTGATCCAGGGGAATGGCGATCATATTGAATTCATCATGCTCGTAGGCAAACCACATTAATTTCTTGAATACTTCGGTTTTCTGATGAAGCCCGTTGCCTTTGCGTGTTTTGAGCACGGTACGCGGGTCGGGGAACTCTTTCAGCGCATCCACATAGACGTCATACTCATAGTTGAGGCAGCATTTCAGTTTACTGCACTGTCCGGCAAGTTTCTGGGGGTTCAGGGCAAGCTGTTGCACCCGGGCGGCCTGTGTGGTCACCGACTTGAATTTCGACAACCACGTGGAGCAGCACAATTCCCGCCCGCAGGAGCCAATCCCGCCCAGGCGGCTGGCTTCCTGCCGCACCCCGATCTGGCGCATTTCGATGCGCACACGGAACATTTCAGCCAGGATCTTGATCAGCCGGCGAAAATCGACCCGCTCATCAGCCGTATAATAAAATACCGCCTTGGTACCATCGCCCTGGTATTCCACGTCGCTGATCTTCATCTCCAGCTCCAGTTCGTCAGCTGCGCCCCGGGAGCGGAACATCGTGCTGTCCTCGGCCTCTACCGAAGTGACCCATTTCTCAATGTCGGTAGCCCGCGCTTTGCGGTACACCCGCCGGATGCTTTCCGATTCCGGGTTGACATGCTTCTTTTTCATCTGCAAACGGCAGGCCTCGCCGGCCAGGGTCACGATGCCGATGTCATGGCCGGGTGAGGCCTCCACGGCCACAATGTCGCCTTCCTCAATATCATACTCAGTATTGATCCGGAAAAACTCCTTCCGGCTGTTCTTAAACCGGATCTCCACGCAGTCAAAACGCTTCTGTCCGGGCGGAAGCTCGATATCGGCCAGCCAGTTGACACTGTCGAGCTTGGCGCAGCCCGGTTTGTACGTTTGCTTGTTGCTGTCGTACATCCTGGGCATATGAATGCATCCCCTTGACAGGAAGGCATTATTGCAAATATGTTTTTTATCGTCTTCCATGAATGGCAAATATCGACAAATTTTACAATATGATGATCATTTGACCCCGGCGGCCTTCCCTGCCGTCAACAGCAAAATGGTCATCGTCATCGAAAGGTCCATAAACAGGATGCCCGGGTTGGCATTCCGGTCGATGTGGTGCTGGGCTTCTTCCAGGGCTTCCTTCATTTCGATGATGTTGATGTGGTTGATGAACACCCTGAATTTGGCCAGGAAGTCCTGCTCCTCGTTGTTCAGCCGCGACAGGCGGTCCTGCCCGTAATTGATCAGCAGGGCGTTCCGTGCGATCCGAAGGGCATACGCCAGGAAGTTCTTCTGCTTCTCCCTGGGGATCCTGGCCAGTTCCTGCACAAAGCTCAGCGTACCGGCCAGGTCGTTCTTATAGCAGAGCCGCATCCACTGTACGTATTTCTCGAGAAAGAACTGCTCATCTTCGTCATTGGACTTGATCTTCACGGCCAGGGTCAGGTTGCCGTCGGCCAATGGGACGATGCGCCTGGCATCTTCTTCCGGGCAGGCATATTTGCCGGTAAGCCCGGCATAAACCGCTTCATCTTCCAGCCTCGGAATTTTCACCGTCTGTGTGCGTGAGAGGATGGTCCCGATGATCTTGTCGGGATTTTCGGTGATCAGGATGAAGAGCGATTTGTCGGGCGGTTCTTCCAGGATCTTGAGGATCTTGGGTGCGGCGGCGTGAAACAAGCGGTCGGCCATCCAGATGATCATGACCTTGTATTCCGACTCATAGCTCTTGTAGCTGAGCGTCCGCAGGATGTCGCTGCAATCCTCGGCGTTGATGATGCCCTGTTTTTTCTCGAAACCGGCAACCTTGTACCAGTCGTTCAGGGTCAGGCGGAAATCATTTTCGATCAGCGTTTCCCGCCAGGTTTTCAGAAAGTCCTTGCTGACAGGGTTCTTCTCGACCTCCTTCGTGGTAGCGACCGGAAAGATGAAATGCAGGTCGGGGTGCGCCAGCCGGGCGAATTTGACGCAGGAGGGACAGGCGCCGCAGGAATCGCTGTTTTCGGGATGGTCTTCGTCGTATTGCCGGTTCCTGCAATTGATGTATTGTGCATAGGCGATGGCCAGTGCCAGTTTACGCGAACCCTCGGGGCCGAAAAACAGCTGGGCGTGGCTTACCCGGTTCTCATGAACCGTCTGGATCAATTTTTTCTTGACCGCTGACTGGCCGGTGATATCTTTAAATAACAAGTGTTTTCAGGTGTTTGCGGCATACTGGAGACGAACCGCATGTTCAGACTATGGATACGGAAGGCGGGAACGGTCTGGAGGATCAGCCGGCCCCGCCGGTGCGGACCACTTCCTTCTCGCCGCAAACCTTCGCGGCGAAAAAATCCCGGTTCATCCGGGCGATGTTGGTCACCTTGATCTCCTTGGGGCATTCCGCCTCGCAGGCATAGGTGTTGGTGCAGTTTCCGAAGCCCAGCTCGTCCATTTTGGCCACCATGGCCTGGACGCGCTTTTTGGCTTCCGCCCGGCCCTGGGGCAGCAAGGCCAGTTGCGATACCTTGGCCGACACGAACAGCATGGCCGAAGCGTTTTTGCAGGCCGCCACGCAGGCGCCGCACCCGATGCATGCCGCTGCGTCCATGGCCAGGTCGGCCATCATTTTCTCGACCGGCAGGGCGTGGGCGTCCGGGGCGTTGCCCGTGGCGATGGAGATGTATCCGCCCGCCTGTATAATCTTGTCGAATGCCGTCCGGTCGATCATCAGGTCGCGCAGCACCGGGAACGACTTCGCCCGCCAGGGCTCAATGGTAATGGTCGAACCGTCCTTGAAGCGGCGCATGTGCATCTGGCACACGGTGATCCCGCGGTCAGGACCGTGCGGCCTGCCGTTGATGTACAAGCTGCATGTGCCGCAGATCCCTTCGCGGCAATCGTGCTCAAAGGCGATCGGCATCTCGAACTTGTCCACAAGCGACTCGTTCAGGATGTCGAGCATTTCGAGAAAGGAGCAGTCGGGCGAGATATCATGCACCGGATACGTTTCGAAACGGCCCTTCGCCTTCGCGTTTTCCTGCCGCCATATTTTCAATGTAAAATCCATATCTGTACAGTTTTGAGTTCTGAGTTCTGAGTTCTGAGTTTTGAGTTCTGAATTCTGAGTTCTGAGTTGATAAATTTAAGTTATTGGTTCCTTAATTTAAACCTTAAACCTTAAACCTTAAACCTTGGTTATTTGTAGCTTCTTTGTTTCACTTCAACAAACTCATAGTCCAAATGCTCCTTGTGCAGCGCCGGTTCCTTGTCGGGGCCTTTGTACTCCCAGGCCGATACGTGCATGAAGTCTTTGTCGTTGCGCAGGGCTTCTCCCTCCTGGGTCTGGTATTCCTCGCGGAAATGCCCGCCGCAGGATTCCTCGCGGCTTAGTGCGTCGCGCGCCATCAGTTCGCCGAGTTCCAGGAAATCGGCCACACGCGTGGCTTTCTGCAGTTCGGGATTCAGCTCGTCATTCGTCCCGGGAATCTTCACGTCTTTCCAGAATTCTTCCCGCAGCCCGGGAATGAGTTTCAGGGCTTTCTGCAATCCTTCCTTGTTGCGGCCCATGCCGACGTTCTCCCACATGATCCTGCCGAGTTCCCGGTGGAAGGTGTCGACCGACCGTTTGCCCTTCACGCTCATCAGCCGGCTGATCTGGTCGCGCACATCTTTTTCGGCGGCGAGGAATTCCGGCAGGTCGGTGGAGAAGCGGGGCACCTTGAACTGGTCGGCCAGGTAATTCTGGACGGTGTAAGGCAGGACGAAATAGCCGTCGCTCAGCCCCTGCATGAGCGCCGAGGCCCCCAGGCGGTTGGCGCCGTGGTCGGAGAAGTTGGCTTCGCCGCCTACGAACAGGCCGGGGATGGTGCTCTGCAGTTCGTAATCCACCCAAAGGCCGCCCATGGTGTAATGGACCGCCGGGTAGATCATCATCGGGGTTTCATAAGGATTTTCGTCGACGATCTTCTCGTACATCTGGAACAGGTTGCCATATCGTGACTCGATCACGCCCCGGCCCAGCCGCTGGATGGCATCGGCGAAGTCGAGGTAGACGGCCAGGCCGGTATGGCCGACGCCATGGCCCGCATCGCAGCGTTCCTTGGCCGCGCGCGAGGAGATGTCCCTCGGGCTGAGGTTGCCATAGGCCGGGTAGCGGCGCTCCAGGTAATAATCGCGGTCCTCTTCCGGGATATCTTTGGGTTTGATCTCTCCTTTGCGGATCTTTTCTGCGTCTTCCTTCTTCTTTGGAACCCAAATTCTCCCGTCGTTGCGGAGGCTTTCGCTCATCAGCGTGAGCTTCGACTGATATTCGCCGTGGACGGGTATGCAGGTCGGGTGGATCTGCGTGAAACAGGGGTTGCCGAAGAAGGCGCCTTTCTTATACGCCTGCCAGATGGAACTGCCGTTGGAGTGCATGGCATAGGTGGCGAGGTAGAAGACGTTGCCGTAGCCGCCGGTGGCCAGGATGACCGCGTGGCCCGAATGACGCTCGATCTCGCCCGTAATGTTGTTGCGGACGATGATGCCGCGCGCCCGCCCGTCGACCACCACCAGGTCGAGCATATCGCGCCGGTTGTACATCTCCACGCTCCCTTTGTGGATTTCTTTGCTCAGGGCCCCGTATGCGCCCAGCAGAAGCTGCTGCCCCGTCTGGCCACGGGCATAGAAGGTGCGTGACACCAGCGCGCCGCCGAAGCTGCGGTTGTCAAGCAGTCCGCCGTATTCGCGGGCGAAGGGCACGCCCTGGGCCACGCACTGGTCGATGATGGCGTTGCTCACCTCGGCCAGGCGGTACACGTTCGCCTCGCGTGCACGGTAGTCGCCGCCTTTGATGGTATCATAGAAAAGCCGGTACACGCTGTCGCCGTCGTTGCGGTAATTCTTGGCGGCGTTGATCCCGCCCTGTGCAGCGATGCTGTGCGCCCGGCGCGGACTGTCGTGATACGTGAAACACTTCACCTTGAACCCCAGCTCGCCCAGGCTGGCCGCCGCGGCGGCGCCGGCGAGCCCGCTGCCCACCACGATGATGTCGATCTTGCGCTTGTTGGCCGGGTTAACCAGGTTTTGCGTGTTTTTGTAATTCGTCCATTTCTCTGAAAGCGGACCGGAAGGTATCTTCGAATTTAATTGCGTCATAATTCTGTGCGTTTTGGCAAGCGTTATCAATAATAGATCAGGAAATAGAGGGGGATAAAGATGAATCCCAGGGGCACCGCGACGGAATAAACATCTCCGACAGCCTTGATGAACGGCGTGTATTTCGAATGGTTCAGGCCCAGCGACTGAAAAGCCGACTGGAAGGCGTGGTTCAGGTGGAATCCCATCAGGATCAGTAAAATGATATAGATTACCGAATAGGTCTTGTTGGTGAACAGGTTGAACGCCATGCTGTAGAAATCATGCGTGTCGGCCACCCGCAACGCGCCTTCCGGAGGGTTGGTGAAGCCCAGCTTGACAAAGTAAAAATTCATCATGTGGATGGCCAGGAAGATGAAAATGATGGCGCCGGTATGGATCATGAACTTGGAGAAGAATGATGTATGCGACCATCCCTCCTTTTTGTACCTGACCGGCCGGGCCATCCAGTTCTGGATCTGCAGGATGAGCCCGTAGATGATATGAATGACGAACGCGCCGAACAGGAAGATCTCCATGACCTTGACCAGGGGGTTGGAGGTCATGAAATGGACCGCCTCACGAAAGATATCCTGGTGGTTTTTGGTGACCGGCAGGATGAAGAGGTTGATCCCGAGGTGCACCAGGAGAAAAATCATTAAAAATGCCCCGGCAAGGGCCATGATGAATTTTTTGGTCAGCGAGGAGAATCGTAAGAAATTGCCCATAGGTTTAAGGTTTCTTTTGGCTGTTGTTAAACACCTAACAAAGTTAAAAAATATGTGAAAAGCGGTATTTTTGAGCATTGAAATCTTGCAATTTATACTTATTCCAATTTGCAGTCATTGATTAATTCACCTGAACGACGCCATGATCCGAAAAGAATTCCATGTTAACAACCGAAAGCGGTTTGCGGAAGGCTTGCTATCCAACAGCCTGGCTGTTTTCCATTCCAGTGATGTATTCTACCGCAATGGCGATCAGCCGTTCAAATACCGGCAGCAGTCGGATTTCTACTACCTCACGGGGATCGGGCAGGAACAATCCGTCCTGCTGATTTTCCCGGATTGCCCGAACCCGGCGCTGCGCGAAGTCCTTTTCCTGCGGGAGCCCTCTGAAGCCCTGCAAACATGGGAAGGAAAAAAGCTGCCGAAACAGGAAGCTATTGAAATATCAGGCATTCAGACGGTCCGGTGGACGGAACAGTTCGAAATGATCCTCGCGGAGGCGATGTCGTTCGCAGAACATGTCTATCTGAATGCCAACGAGTATCCTAAATTCTCCACCGATGTCCCTTACCGCGACCTGCGTTTCGCCCGGGAGATCCGGGAAAAATACCCCAATCACAGTTATCAACGGGCCGCACCCCTGGTTTACGCCCTGCGAACAGTCAAGCAGGCCGATGAGGTGGAACTGATACGCCAGGCGATCGGGCTTACGGGCCAGGCCTTTGAACGAATCCTGAAGTTTGTCCGGCCCGGGGTCACGGAATACCAGGTGGAAGCCGAAATCCTGCACGAATTCCAGTTCCGGGCCCATGCCGGACCGGCCTATCAATCCATCGTGGCTTCCGGGATCAACGCCTGCACGTTGCATTATATTGAAAACAGCCGGGAATGCGCCGACGGAGAACTGCTGCTGATGGACTTCGGCGCGGAGCTGGGCCATTATGCCGCCGATATCACCCGCACGATACCGGTAAGCGGGAAATTCACACCGCGGCAGAAGGAGTGCTACAACGCCGTGTTGCGGGTCCTGCGCCAGGGCAGCCGGCTGCTGGCGCCGGGCAAAACGATCGACCAGGTCAACAAAGAGGTGAACCTCCTGATGGAGGCCGAAATGATCGGGCTGGGACTGTTCACCAGGGAAGACGTGGAGCGGCAGGATCCGGAAAAACCGCTGTACACGCGCTATTTCATGCATGGCGTCACCCATTTCCTGGGCCTCGACGTGCACGACGTCGGGTCGAAGTTCGAACCCCTGCGGCCCGGCATGGTCCTCACCTTCGAACCCGGATTGTATGTCCGGGAAGAAAACCTGGGCATCCGGCTGGAGAACGACTTCCTGGTAACGCAAGGTGAGGCGGTGGATCTTGCTTCGGAAATCCCGGTTGAAGCGGAGGAGATTGAGGCAGGGATGAGGGAAGGCAGAGCGTCATAGCGTCAGAGCGTCAGAGCGGCAAAGCGTCAGAGCGTCAGAGCGTCAGAGCGTCAGATTATCAGAGCATCAGAGCGTCAGAGCATCAGAGCATCATAGCGTCAAAGCGTCAGAGCGGCAAAGCGTCAGAGCGTCAGAGCGTCAAAGCGTCAAAGCGTCAGAGCGTCAAAGCGTCATAGCTTCATAGCGTCAGAGCATCAAAGCGTCA
>CAZAZE010000039.1:0-19120 GCA_964489545.1 uncultured Bacteroidales bacterium | reverse complement strand
ATTACAATCTATTACAATCTATTACGATTTATTACAATCTATTACAATCTATTACGATCTATTACAATGTATTACAATGTATTACAATGTATTACGGAATCGCAGCGGGTTAATGAAAACCAAATGCCATCAATTTTTCTGCCAACCGGCGACAACTTCACCGGTGAGCGCCGGGATGTCCAGCTTATTCTTCTTGCGGACGCCGTTGAGGTCGTTGGCCAGTTTGTTGGCGTTGGATTTTCTCAGCGCTTCCAGCGTGTTGATGCCCGCCTTGCGGATCCAGGGGATCCAGGCTTCGGGCACGCCGGCGGCCGTGAAGTCGGCGTCATCATCGGCTTTCAGGCGTTTTTCCGGGCGCATCTGCGGGAAGAAGAGGACATCCTGGATAGAGTGGGAATCGGTCATGATCATGGTCAGGCGGTCGATGCCGATGCCCAAACCCGCGGTCGGCGGCATGCCGAATTCCAGGGAGCGGAGGAAGTCCTCGTCCAGCACCATCGACTCCTGGTCGCCGCGCTTGCCCAGCTCCAGCTGGTACTCAAAGCGTTTTCTCTGGTCGATGGGGTCGTTCAGCTCGGAAAAGGCGTTGCAAATCTCCTTGCCGTTGCAAATCGCTTCGAATCGCTCCACCAGCCCTTCTTTGCTGCGGTGTTTCTTGGCCAGGGGCGACATCTCCACCGGGTAATCGGTGATGAACGTGGGCTGGATGAGGAACGGCTCGCATTTTTCGCCGAAGATCTGGTCGATCAGCTTTCCTTTGCCCATGGTATCGTCGACGGGGACGTCCAGGTTCCTGGCGGTCTGCCGCAGGGCTGCTTCATCCATGGCCGAAATATCGATCCCGGTGAAATGGGCGATGGCTTCGAACATGGTAAAGCGCTTCCAGGGCCTTTTAAAGTCGATGAGATGCTCACCCACTTGTACCTGTGTTTTCCCATGCAGGTCTATGGCGATTTTTTCGACCATTTCCTCCACGAGGTCCATCATCCACTCATAATCCCTGAAGGCTACATAAAGCTCCATCTGGGTGAATTCGGGATTGTGGAACCGGTCCATGCCTTCATTGCGGAAGTCTTTGGAGAACTCGTACACCCCGTCGTAGCCGCCGACGATTAGCCTTTTGAGGTAGAGCTCATTGGCGATCCGGAGGTAGAGGGTCATGTCGAGGGTGTTGTGGAAGGTTGTGAACGGCCGGGCGGCGGCGCCTCCATACAACGGCTGCAGGATGGGCGTTTCCACTTCCAGGTAGCCTTTGCCGTCGAGGAAGCCGCGCATGGAGTTGATCAGCCGGCTGCGTTTCACGAACACTTCTTTGATCTCCGGGTTCACGATCAGGTCGACATACCGCTGGCGGTAGCGTTGCTCCGGGTCGGAGAAGGCGTCGTAAACCTCACCGTCTTTTTCCTTGACGATGGGCAGTGGCCGGAGCGATTTCGAAAGGAGTTTGTATTCGCGGACATGGACGGTGATCTCGCCCATCTGCGTAACGAACACATAGCCTTTGACCCCGATGATGTCGCCGATGTCGAGCAGGCGCTTGAACACGGTGTTGTACATCGTCTTGTCGTCGCCCGGGCAGATATCGTCGCGTTTCAGGTACAGCTGCATGCGGCCGGTGCTGTCCTGGATCTCGGCGAACGCTGCCGCCCCCATGATGCGGCGGTTCATGATCCTGCCGGCGAGGCTCACTTCGTGGAACAGGGAAGGATCGACGGGGAATTTTTCCAGGATCTCGCCGATGGTTGCGTTGACCTCATAACCTTCCGCCGGGTAAGGCTCTATGCCCAGGCTGATCAGTTCCTGCAGGGAGTTGCGCCGGATAATCTCTTGTTCAGATAGTTCCATTTTACTTATAAGATGCTAAACTGTTAAATTGTCAAATTGTTATGGGCATATATTGCAATACTGCCTTGATGATGTTTTAACGTTTGATGATCAGTTTCAGATGGGCGGATTCCATTTCGTTCTGACTGATGAGCACTCCATAGATGCCTTCCGGGATTTCCGACACGGACAGGCTTAGTTTCGAATCTCCCTTATGCACATAATGTAACGATCGGTGAACGGTGCTACCGGTCACGCTGATGATCCGGACCCCGGTTTGTCCGTGATGGTCAGGACTTAGCGTGATGGTCAGTAGGTTGCCGGCGGGATTGGGGTATATGGAGCAGTATTCTCCCTGATCCCGGGCCATGTCACCTTCTTCGGTTCCCACCATGGCGGCGCAGATCTCGAAGAAGGGGTTGAATCCGGTGACCGTCGGCGGGTATACCGGGTGGAAATACATGGTTCGGTCGGGGCAGACCACGCAATAGGTCGGGAACCCGCTGAAGTTTTGACCGGCAACGACTGTAGTGAAAGCAGTTGTCCCTCCACCCCAGGGCCCTGCGCAGGGATTGGTGATATTGTATTGTTGCTTGTACAGGTCGATCAAGTGGTTGGTGTCGAACAGGTTGTTGGAGATACCCCAGAATTCGATATCGCCCTCCCCGGCGCCGGTGTTCTGGTAGATTTCTTCGATCACCGGGGCGTAAAGCTGGCAGTAGTAGCAGGTGGTGTAGAAAAGATCGATGAAAACGGTTTTTCCCGAATCAAGGGTGGAATAAAGGTTTCGCGTGATGCCATCGGTTGTTGTGATGGTAAAATCGCCCACGATGGAGGATGGTTGCGTGGCGGTCAGTTTCGGTCCGTTGTATGGGCAACGGCCCTGAGGCTGGCCGGTGAGCTGCATGCCGAAGATCATTAAGGCGATAATGGGGAGGAGGTTTTTCATCGGGTATTTGGTGCGTGCAAAAATACTGTAAAAATTGGAATGGAGGGGAGCAGCGGAACCTTGCAAGGGTTATAACCCTTGCAGGGTTGGAAATCCATGTTCACTCCACCCCGTTCCGCACCGGAAGAATCCATAACACTCAATGGAACAATCGAGCCAGGTCATTTTCAAACCATTGATCAATATGCATTACTTTTGCAGGGAAAGACGCTGAAGATGGAAGAAGAAAAAGGGCGGAGAAAGCCCGACTGGCTGAAAATAAAAGTTCCGAAAGGAAAAGAATATATCGGGGTCCGCGAAGTGATCGATCGGCACAAGTTGCATACGATCTGCACCTCCGGACAATGCCCGAACAAAGAGGATTGCTGGGGACGGGGAACAGCGACCTTCATGATCCTGGGCAACATTTGCACGCGCTCGTGCAAGTTCTGCTCGGTGCCGACCGGCCGGCCCCTGCCGGCCGACCGGGCTGAGCCGGAGCGCGTGGCGGAATCCATCCGGCTGATGAACCTGCGCCACGCCGTGATCACCTCAGTCGACCGCGACGACCTGGAAGACGGCGGCGCTGCGATATGGGCTGCTACGATCCGTGCGATCCGGGGAAAAAATCCCGGCATCACTCTGGAAACACTGGTGCCCGACTTCCGGGGGCGTAAAGAGTTTTTGCAAATCGTCATCGAAGCCCGGCCGGATGTGATCTCCCATAACCTGGAAACGGTCAAACGGCTGACGCCGCAAGTACGGTCCGCAGCGATCTATGAACGCAGCCTGGAGGTGATCGGCTGGGTGGCGGAATCGGGCATCCGCTCCAAATCCGGCCTCATGGTCGGCTTGGGAGAAGCGGAGGAGGAAGTCGTTCAGGCCATGGACGATCTTCGCCGCGCTGGCTGCGAAGTGCTGACCATCGGGCAGTATTTGCAACCCACCGTTAATCACCTTCCCGTTAGGGAATACGTGACGCCGGAGCAGTTTGCCGTTTACGGGCGGATCGCAAAGGAGAAAGGATTCCGGCACGTGGAAAGCAGCCCGCTGGTCCGTTCTTCTTACCATGCGGAAAAGCATGTTTTATAGGAAGATGAGCAAAATACAGGCAAATATTTCTTTTATAGACCTCGGCCTGATATCTTACCGTGATGCCTGGGATTACCAGGAGCGGCTTTTCCGGGAAATGATGGACCGTAAACTGGCCGGCGACACATCGTTCCCGGGGTACCTTTTGTTTTGCGAACATCCTCCGGTCTTCACGCTGGGCAAAAGCGGCTCAACGGGCAACCTGCTCATGAACGAGGAATTGCTGGCAAACCGCGGGATCGGGTTCTACCGCATCAACCGCGGGGGAGACATTACGTTCCATGGCCCCGGCCAGATCGTGGGCTACCCCATCATCGACCTGGAACAGTTCGGCCTGGGAATCAGATCATATATTGAACTGCTGGAGGAAGCGGTGATCCTGCTGCTTGAATCCTATGGTATTTCAGCAGGCCGCCTTGGAGGGGCCACCGGTGTATGGCTTGACGCGGAGCATCCGGGTAAGGCGCGCAAGATCTGCGCCATCGGCGTGCGCGCCAGCCGGTACATCACCATGCATGGCTTCGCGTTCAATGTTAATACTGATCTATCTTATTATCAATATATTAACCCCTGCGGATTTACCGACAAAGGGGTAACTTCCATGGAAAAGGAATTGCAGGCCTTGCAGGACTTTGATCGGATCAAGACAGAGTTGAAACAAATATTTTTGAGGATTCTCTTCCCGGATTAATAGTAATTTCTTCGAGGACACTGTGACAGGTTTATAACCCTGTTAGGGTTCCGGGCCAATCAACCTGCAAGGGTTATAACCCTTGCAAGGTTCCGGGTTCTCAAACCCTCCTCCAGCCCAACAATAAAACCAACGCCACCAACCCCGCCACCGTCACCCAGAACCCCAACCGCACCCACACCGGATCAAACGTGAAGATCACCTCATGATCCCCGGAAGGGACTTCCACGGCGATGAAGCTCATATTCCCGGTCAGGATCCTTGCAGCTTGCCCGTCAACCGTGGCTTTCCAGCCGGGGTAATTGTTCTGCAGCAGGTTCACCAGGACGGGCGCTTTGCATGAAACAGCGGCGACGACCCTGACGGGAGAGAACGCCCGGATGAACGCCGTGTCCCCGGTATTGAGCGCCAGGCCTTTGGGCTGTATCATTCCATATTCTTCTTCTTCCAAATAGATCCGCCCGGGATCATAATCGGCGGCCTGCTCATGCAGCATCAGCGAATCGAGCGGGCTGACGCGTCCGGCAGGGTAAACGAGCGGATTGTGCAGAATGGCTTCAAAAAGTTTCGGGTGATTGTCGGCCAGTTCTTCAAAGCCCCTGAGATGGAGCGGGTTGTAGCCTTCGAAGCTGACCTGCTTGTGGAAGATGTTCAGGTTGCGCCAGAGGGTCTGGAATACGAGTCCGCGAGAATCCGTATTTTGGATGATCAGGCCGTCTCCGGGAACGGGAAAGCCTTCCGGGAACTGACCGGCGTGCGCCTTCACCTCCTTCGACCGGAAAAGATGGGAATAAATCGTGTACGGTCCGTTCAGCCGGGTGGTGATGATCATATCGGCCGCGGCGATGAGCAGCAGGAGCAGCAGGGGCTTTCTGAGCGCCCCCCATTTCAGGATGACGTACAGGGCCAGCCCGAGGAGGATGAGCTGGACGATCCCATGGAAGAAGATATGCTGCGGGATGCGGGAGGTTTCGGAAAACACCTTCAGTTCTTTCCCGATGAAGTTGACCATATCCAGGTTTCCCTGCACTATGGCATAGATGACGAAGCCGGAAATGGCGGTCCCCAGGGCGATAATGATCATAACAAGCCTTCTTCTGACCGCAGCCCGGCCTTCGCGCCATTCATTGAACGCGTGTCCGGCGACGATGATAAAGCTGAGGATGAAGAACACGCGGAACAGTGCGGGAAACCTGAAATAGTCCATTCCAGGGATGTAATGGTACAGGAATTCGCGCAGCGGCAGGGCGTTTCCCACTGCGGCCGCCAGGCAGAACAGCCCCCAGATAAGGAACAGGTTCACGACCTTCGGGCGCCTCGGGGTAAGGCCGGCCAGGAAGAACGCAAGGGGCACCAGGCCGAAATAGCCGTTCGACATCGACAGGTCGGTGCCGTAATAATCCATATCACGGATGGAGGCGTACGGCAGGATGAAGGAGATGAAACTTTGCGGCGTGAACGCCCCGAACAGCGCCTGGCGCAGCGTGACGCCCGATCCGCGGGTCATCTCGCCCGGCAAAGGATAAACGGAAACCAGGATCACCATGCCCGCCAAAATGGTGAAAAGGCCGGCCAGCGACACGTAAGCGGTGAAGCGCCATGCTTCCCTGCCCCGCCCGTTCCGGAGTTCAATGACGAGGTAGAGGATGAACAACGCGATCAGAAGGTATATCAGCAGGAAAATGAATGCCGGGTATCCGCCGGTCATGATCATGAACGAAGGTAAAGCCAGCCTGGCCGCCGGGCGCACCCCCGGCGCGTTCTTCAGCGCGATGAACGCCCCGATGATGAACGGGATCCATGTACCGCTGATGATCCACATGAAATGCTGGGCGTTGCCCACGAAGAACCCGCTCAGCATATAGGCCGTACCCATCAGGAATGCGGTTTCGTCGCGGTATTTCAGTTGTTTCCCGAGGTAAAACATCCCCATCCCCGCAAGGAAGATGTGCAGCACGAAGTCGATGGAAAGCACGAAGATGTCGTAGCCGAAGAAATAGCCGAAAATCCAGGTCGCCGGGTACCAGGCGGAGCTCTGGGGATCGGCGTGTATGGGCGACCCCATCAGCTGGTAAGGGTTCCAGAGCGGCAGGATGCCTTCCCGGAGGCATTCGCCGATGAAGTATTTCCAGGGATAGGCCTGGTCGATGGCGTCGTATTTCAGCGGATGCTGCAGGGTCGACAGCGGGAGCAGCGCCAGGAACGCGATGGCGAACAGGAACAGGTAATACAGGTATGTCCGGTTGATCTTCATCCCGTGCTGTGACCTCCGCAGGGCGGATGCGGTGTTAAAGATACGGTAATCCCTTATTTCTGCAACACCTCGTGCAGGACGATGTGCGATTTGAAGGCCCCCTGCAGGGGAAGATGGAGCTGGAAATACTGCAGCAAGAGTTCCAGCATCTCCTGCCGGCGCCCCTGGGGCAGCTTCAGCTGGTCCGCCTTTTCGGGAGCGGTCCGGATCAGTTCGCTGAAATACCTGCAGTTTTCGCCGGAAATAAGCTGTCCGCCGAACAGTTGCCCCTGCCGGGTGAAATGGCCTTCTTCCATGTCAAAAACGCTGTGTTCATCATGATAATCCCCCTGGGGGAAGAACCCAAGGTATTGAGACAAATGGATGGTAAAGAGCAGGTGAAAACCGCCGGGGGCTTCCGGTGCCTGGTCAAGAAAAAGGAGATGGTCGTAAATGTAAGCGAACAGTTCGGGATTGGCGGATTCTTCCTGGATGGATTTAAGCAGCAGTTCATCGAGGAAGAGGAGGATGCTGGCTTTGCGGATATCTGTGGGAATGGTTTGGTAAGCGTAGGCCAGCCGCGCCTCTTTGATGTGGTGCAGGTCGCTTTTCTCCTTCTGGCTGACGACCAGGTCGAGCAGCGTCAGGGGCTGGAACAGGGCGGCCTTGATGCGGGCCTTCGGCCCCCGCGCCCCTTTGACGATATACGACCTCAGCCCCAGCTCCTCGGTGAGGATCCTGACGACCAGGCTCGAATCGGAATACCGGGTCTGGCGGAAAACAATGCCTCGGGTGCTGTGGTACATGATGGCATTCTTTGCTGGGCTTCAAGCTTCAGGCTTGCGGCTTGTGGCATGTAGCTTGAGGCCTGCAGCCTCCAGCTAGTTCACAAACAAAATCTTGGTCACCATCTTATCCTGCCCGTCGTCGGTAGAAATGAACACGAGGTATACGCCGGTGTTGGCGCGGCGGCCGTCGAAATTGGCCCCGTTCCAGATGGCCTGGCCGCCTTCGGCGCGGGTTTCGTACACCAATGTGCCGTTGATGTCGGTGATCTTCACCACCGCGTCGCGCACCAGTCCTTTAATGGCGATCGGGCCGGAGTAACCGGGCTTTACGGGATTCGGATATGCGTAAACATCGGTATTCGTGGTCCCGCCGTCGGTGGCGGTCCCTTTGAAGGAGATCAGCCCCTTGGCCGTTCCGATGAACACCTCACCGGTGACGCCGTTGATGGCCAGGCTGGTAATGTTGTTGGAGAAGAGCGGGCTGTTGTCTTCGGTGAAATGGTAGATCTGTTTGGTTCCGTCTTCCGAGAGCAGGAACACGCCGGCCCTTTCGGTGCCGAACCATTTGCGGTTGTCGCCGTCGATGGCGATAGCTTTGACGATCTCGGTTTCCAGCAGGTTCTGCACGTACCCGTCGATGTTCACCAGGATCTGCTGGGCGTCGGAACCGCCGGAGAGCACGTCCTGCGGGTTGTAGAAGACCGCCACGCCCTGGTCGGTGCCGACCCAGATCTCGCCTTCCAGGTCTTCGGCGATGGAGAAGACGCCGGTACCGGGAATGTTGCCCAGTCCGGCCCCGGAGCGCAATCCCCTTACCTGGCTGCCCGGGGCGTTCTTTTCATTGAAGACGAGGAGGTAATTGGGATTCGACTGCGTGGTGCGGGGGACGATCCATTTCTGCCCGCTCTGATCGACGATAACCTTGCGGACGTCGAAGCCGTTGGTATTTGAACCCAGGTTATACGACTGCCAGGTGGCGCCCGGGGTGCCATCGCCGCGGCGGACGGAGATCAGGTTCTCGGCGCCGCTGTTGCTCACCCACAGGTTGTGGTCGGCATCCCAGGCCCCGCCGCCCACCTTGACGGTCGGATACCCGTCGATCATATTGGGCAGCAGCGAGCTGTTGTCGGCGTTGTGAATCGTGACCAGCGCCTGGTCCTGGAACTCGGCCACGCCGCGGTTCCATGAGCCGGCGTAAACCCGGTCGCTGTTGAGCGGGTCCACGAAGACCGATACGAAGTCGCGCAGGGTGTCGAGACCGGGGGAATTATAGCCGTCATAGGTTTTCCAGTTCTCATCGATGAAGCTGAACATCCGGGCGCCTCTCCAGGTGTTGCCCCAGGTGCCCGTCAGCCCGCCGGGTACGACATACAGCTTGCCGTCGCGGCTGGCCATGTCGAATATATCGGCTGTGGGCGCACCGCTGGGTTTGAGGAATTCCCGCTGGAATCCCCCCCCCCAGGATTTGACCAGCCCTTTCGACCGGTCGGCGATCCAGAAATTTCCGTCGGTGCCGATGATGGCGTCGGAAGGCGTCGGGCTCGT
Organism: uncultured Bacteroidales bacterium; assembly: GCA_964489545.1. Taxonomy (GTDB): domain Bacteria; phylum Bacteroidota; class Bacteroidia; order Bacteroidales; family JAGOPY01; genus JAGOPY01. The sequence continues at coordinate 10,019 of CAZAZE010000039.1, read as the reverse complement.
TTCTCCGTAAGAAAAGATCTTCAGTTCCTGCGACAGGTCGGGCAGGTAGATGGTCACAAAGTAGCTATATGAGACCACCAGCCGGTCGCCGCTGGTGCGCATGCTGAAGGTGCGCTCCGTGTTGTCGCTTTCCAGCGGGCGCCAGGTGCCGTCCTCCAGCACCCAGAGGTCATCTTCCGGGTCATCCTCACTCGTGATGTTGACCAGCAGCATGCCGTTGAAATAATGGATGAGGTTGTAGAAACCATTGGGGTCGGGGATATTCGACATCTTGGTCCAGTTGGCATAGTAAGCCAGGTTGGGATCGTCGATCCGTGCATAGTACACGCCTTTTTCCGTTGCGGCAAAGAAAGCGGTGTCATTGTGCGTCATGGCCAGGACATTGATGCTGCTGCCCTCGGGCCCGATGTAATAGGTGTCTTTCACCTCCATTTTTTCCAGGTTCAGCACCACGATCCCGAAACCGCAGGAGAGATAGGCGTTCCTGCCATAGTTCATGATGCTGTTGATGGTTTTATTGCCCAGGATCTCTTTGCGCTTGATGTCCGGAAGGTTGACAATGCTGTTGTCATCCATGATCAGGTCGACATTGGTGTTGGAATAGGAAACGACCATGATGTTGGTTTCCGGGTTCAGCGCGATGTCGCTCACCCCGAGATCGCTGAGCCCGTTTACCTTGCTGAGCCGGTGGAGGCTGTTGTACTCCCTGTCGAACCAGAACATGCTGTAAGGCGTGGAACAATAGATATACGAGCGGAATTCTTCGACATGAGTGGCATATTCGTATGGAAGATGGTCGCGCCATTCTCCGATCCCGACCTGCTGGGCGGAAACGGGGCTGAACATCGCGAAGGCCATTGCCATCAGCGCGGCCAGGGTAATTTTCTTCATATTCACAGAATTGTAATCTTATGGAAATAACTGATTTTCCCCGGATTTATTTTATTTCAAAGGTAGATAATTTCCCGGAGCAGACTGATGGGCTATTCACCTTCTTCCCCGCCAGGGGCCATATTCCAGTTTTTCCCGGTGATCACCTTTACGCTGACCGGGATGATGTCGAAGCGGAACGGGGAATGGCCCAGAGATTCGCCGTCGGTTTCCAGGTTTGAGGGCACACGGGAGGCCGAGACGATCGATACGGTTTTCCCGCGGTGGGTCTGGACGAAGGGCAAATGGGTGAAATTGCCGGAATAGAGCTTCTTCAGGCTTTTCACCACGGTCATCTTCGTCACTTTCTTGAAGAGGGTCACATCGAGCAGGCCGTCGTCGGGAATGGCATTCGGCAGTTGCATCATACCGCCGCCGTTGAATTTGCATATGCCCACACTCATGCTGAATACCGGGCCTTTGTACACCACATTGCCGTCTATCTCCACTTCCAGGTATGCATGATGATAACGGAAAAGCCCTTTGAGCAGGTTGAGCAGGTAAGCCATAGGCCCTCCGCCGCCCTGGTCTTTCATGTGGTTGGTCATCTCGGCCACCAGCGCATCGTATCCCAGCCCGGCCATGTTGACGAAATAGCGGGTCATCTCCTTATCTCCCTCATGATAGACCACCCTGCCGGCATCCTGGACGAACAACCGCTGTTTTCTGATGATCTTGACGGCTTTCTTGTATTTTTCACGCAGGTTGTACATCCTTCCCCAGTCGTTCCCTGTCCCCACCATGATCATTCCCACCATGATATCAGTTGTGGTAAAGCGGTTTTGGTGAAAGATACCGTTCACCACCTCATTCAGGGTGCCGTCGCCACCCACCACGATGATCCGCTGAAACCCATGTTCTCTGACCTGTTCTTCGACGATGGTCATGGCATGCCCCCGGTGTTCGGTGAAGAAGGGTGTGAACGTGAATCCGGCTTCTTCCAGGAGTGAAGAGATGACGGGCCAGTCTTTTTCCCCTTTGCGTTTGCCGGCATTCGGGTTCACGATGACCAGCCAGCGGTTGTCAGAAGAAGGTTCTTTTTCCATAAGCGGTTGTCCGGTCAGGTAATGTCGATGAATTTTTTGGCAAACAGGTAATAGGCGCTGAAAAACGCAAACTGGGTCACGCCGACCTGGGTTTCCAGGGTATCCTCCGTCAGCATTGAAAGTAAAATGATAATGAAGAACGAAAGATAAAAATAATCAGGGAACTTCCGGAGCCGTGCCGCAGGGTAAATGAGTGCGAACAGGAACCAGGCCAGTCCGAAGATCCCGAACTGAGCGGTGATCGCGAGGAACTGGTTGTGGGCCCGCCAGCGGAATTCGCTGGTCAGCTGGCTGTCCATCTTCTCATATTGTTCCTGGAACGCGTTGTTCACGTCGCCGGTACCGACGCCGGTAAGCCAGTTATCGCGGATGATCCCGATGGCGGCCCGCCAGAATTCCAGCCGCTGCATGACGGAATGCCCGCTGGGATTGCGGGTTGCCTGGTACCGGTTGTATTCCCAGAATATCTTGTAGATACGGACGTATAATTTCGGTTTTTCCACGTATACAATGCTGGCCGTCCCGCCTTCAACCAGGGCCACTTCTTCATTGGTGAGCAATGCCACACCTGCGGCGTCTTTCCGGTATCCTTTCGAAGTCAGGAATCGGATGAGGGTATATTTGATCTCCTGCCCTGCCTGGTCCTTCCCGTCAAAGTCGTAGTCACTGCGCTGGTTCCAGGCTTCTTTCAGCTCCTGTGTGGCTACGTAATGCCAGACATAGTGCCCGTTTTCCACCTGAAGATCCTCCAGGTTATGCCAGTAGGGATTGCCCAGCCTGGTGGTCTTTTCCAATGTCGAAATATCCACCTTTTCCACCCGATTGACATCATCGCGGATATTTTTGATGTAGATGAAGCCGATGATGAACACGGCGGCCAGCCCGGCCAGGACGGCCACTTTGATGATCCAGCCGCGTTTGTCGAGTGCGAGGTAGAGCAGCAGGATCGCCGAAGTGATCAGGAAGATGACCAGGCCGGTCATATACGCGGCCAGCAGGAGGAACCCGACCAGCCATACGCCGGCGATGGCCAGCAGGATTCGTGTCCTGCGCAGGGCTTCACTTCTGGCCAGCACCAGGTACGCGATCGCGAAGATGGCGATGTCGATCAGCATGCTGAACCGGATGTGGGATATGAACAGGGAAGAGTCGCGGCTGTCGGCCAGGTTTCGGCTGAACAGCGCCCAGGTTGAAATAAACGTACCCACCACGACGGCGGCGATGAACAGGTACATCAGGAAGCGGAACGCCCGGCGTGTAACCTGGCCTGTAGTCGACAGGATCAGCGGCAGCAGCAGGATCGGGAGTTTGATCCGCAGGTCTTTCATCGCATACTGGAAATCGGTGGTGAATGCCAGTCCGGCCACATGGAGCAGGAAAATGGAAGTCAGCACCCAGGCGGGTGCGTTTTCCCGGTGAAAAAACTGCCTCATCTTGCGGCCAAGGCCCCGGATCACCCAAACGGCGCCAACGGGAATGAGCAGCAGGGCCCCCACAAACAATCCCCTGCGCCGGAAATGGTCTTCCGCCTCCTGCTTGCTGATGCCATCGACAATGAAGGTTCCGGCCAGCATGAACTGGGCGACGCTGATGAAATAATTGGAGAAGGGCAGGGAAATCAGCAGCAGTCCCAGAGCGAAATGATAAGTGTATGGGATGATCCTGCTCATCTTTTCCAGAAGGATCTTGAGATGAAGATCATCACGGTAAACAATTCCAGACGCCCCAGCAACATCAGCAGCGAGAGCAGCCATTTGCCGGCATCGGGAATGAACGCGTAATTGCCAACGGGCCCGACTTTCCCGATGCCCGGACCGATATTTCCCAGGCTGGCGATGCTGGCCCCGATCGCCGACACAAAATCGACGCCCATGAACGTCAGGAGGAGCGCGCCGAATATAAAGATAAGGATGTAGATCTGGAAGAAGGCCATGACCTTGAAGATGATGTCCTGCGATACGGCTTCATGGTTCAGGCGAACCGGGATAATACCCTGGGGATGAATGGCCCGGCGCAGTTCTTTGCTGGCATTTTTGAACAGCAGCAACTGGCGGATGACCTTGATGCCGCCGCCGGTGCTTCCGGCCATGCCGCCGACGAACATCAGCAGGAAGATGAGGAACCACAGGGATGACGGCCAGAGCAGGTAATCGTAGGTGGCATAGCCGGTCGTCGTGACTATGGACACCACCTGGAACAGGGCGTCGCGGAAGGCCTTTTCGCCATTCACCCCATGATAAAACACCAGGATAAATGTAATGACCAGGCTGAAGAACAACAGGAGATAAATGTATTTCCTGAATTCCTCGTCGCGCGCCACCTGCCGGAATCTTCCATGGATGGCGAAGTAGTGCAGGGAGAAATTCATTCCGGCCAGCACCATAAAAACAATGATCACATACTGGATATACGGTGAATACCCTGCAATGCTGTCGTTTTGGGTTGAGAAGCCGCCGGTGGCCATGGTCCCGAATGCGTGGCACAGGCTGTCGAACAGGCTCATGTTCCCAAGCATTAATAAACCTGTTTGCACCAGGGTCATCACAACGTAGATCCCCCAGAGCCGCTTGGCCGTTTCGGTAATGCGCGGGTGGAGCTTGTCCTTGGTCACCCCGGGCATCTCCGCCGTATAGAGCTGCATGCCGCCAATGCCCAGGAACGGCATCAGCGCCACCCACAGCACGATGATTCCCATGCCCCCGATCCAGTGGGTCATGCTGCGCCAGAACAGCAGTCCTTTGGGAAAAACCTCAACATCGGTCAGGATGCTGGCGCCGGTGGTGGTGAAGCCCGACATGGTCTCGAAAAAAGCGTCGGTGAAGTTCGGAATGGCGCCGCTGATGATGAAAGGCAGCGTGCCGAAGATGGAAATGCTGACCCAGGTCAGCGTCACCACGAGATACCCTTCCCTTTTGTTGATGGCTTCCTTTTTGTGCTTCCGGGTGAAATACCAGATTAATCCCCCGCTACCGCAGGTGATGAGGGCGGAGTAGAGCAGGGTAAACGGTTTATCATCCTGGTAATAAATGGAAAACGGCAACCCGAGCAGCATGAACAGGCTTTCGACGACAAGCAGCAAGCCGAGAATGTTGAGCACCTGGCCCGGGTTGATTTCTGTTTTGCCGATCATGGTCAGTGCGCGTGAAACATGTCATCGACCGAATGCACCGCTTCGGGCAGGGCGAACACCACCACCTTGTCGCCCGCTTCGATCTGGAAATCACCGACGGCGATAAAACTGGAGTCGCCCCGGACGATTCCGCCGATGATCGCGCCTTTGGGGAACTTCAGCTTCCGTATGGCTGATTTCGTGACGGTGGAGTGGGGCTGGGCCACCAGTTCGATGACCTGTGCGTTGATCCCGCTGAGGCATTTGATGGAGGTGACTTCCGATTCCATGGTGAACCGGACGATGTTGCTGGCGGTGCTGAGTTTTTTGCAGACGATGGTGTCGATGCCGATATTCTGGGAGATGTCGATGTAATCGATGTTCTCGACCAGTGCGATGGTCCGGGGAACGCCGAATTTTTTGGCGTGCAGGCAGGCCAGGATGTTGGTTTCCGAGTTGTCGGTGAGGGCGACGAAAGCGTCCATGCCGGTGATATCCTCGTCTTCCAGCAACTGGATGTCGCGGGCATCGCCATGGATCACCAGGCAGTTGTCGAGCACGTTGGCCAGCTGTATGGCCCGGCCCTTATCCTTCTCGATCAGCTTGATGTTCATGCTGTGCTCCAGGGTCCGCGCCACCATTCGTCCCACCCTGCCGCCGCCCAGCAGCATCAGGTTGTGGATGGTGATCCGGGTCTTGCCGCTCAGCTTCAGCAGATCATTGATGCCCTGGGGTTTGGTGATCACGTACGCCAGGTCGTTCTCCATGAATTTATCGTTCCCTTTGGGAATGATGGTCTTCCGTTCGCGATGGATGGCCACGGCGCGGAAATGCAGGTGCACGAACTCTTTTGCGATCTGGTCGAGGGTCTTGTTCAGCACCGGGGCGTTTTTTTCCAGCCGCAGCAAAAAAAGCGACAGTTTTCCCTGGGAAAAATCAAACGTTTCGGTGGCCGCGGTCTGCCGCAGCAGGTCGACCACTTCGCTGGCGGCGATCTCCTCCGGGCAAACCAGGTGGTCGATGCCGATCTCTTCGAACATCCTGCGGTTCTCGTCGGAAAGATACTCCAGGGTGTTGATCCGGGCAATGGTCTTCTGCGCGCCGATCTTCTTGCCCAGCGCGGCCGTCAGGATATTGGTCCGCTCTTCGTGCAGGCCCGAAATCAGCAGGTCTGCCTTTTTAACATTAGCTCTTTTGAGTACGGAGATCAAGGTGGAATCCCCGACGGTCGCCAGGACATCGGTATGGGATTCTATGGTTTTCACCAGGTCCTCGTTGGGGACGATCATGGTGATGTGGTGGTCTTCTCTGGATAATTCCTGCGCCAGGTAGAGGCCCACTTCTCCGTCACCGGCAATGATAATTCTCATCTGAATGATGAATTAAATGACCTGCAAAAGTACGCAATAATAGGAATGATTATCCTGCCCAACCCAATGGCCTTTTAAATATCGATTATTTTGAATAAGTCCCAGTCCAGACCGACCTGGAAATTCTGCCGGAAATCTTCAAGCTCTTTTTTGTCGATCGATAAAGTTGTGATGGATTCTTCGGAGGGCCTGACCTGCGTAATGATCCTGCCACGCGGGTCGACGACGCCGGAATCACCGCTGTGGGCCATGCCGCGGCCGTCTTCTCCCACCCGGTTCACCGCGGCGACATAAGCCTGGTTATCTACCGCCCGGGCGGCCATCATCAGCTTCCAGGCCTGGCTCCGCACTTCGGGCCAGTTGGCCACCACCAGCAGCAGGTCGTACTCATGCCGGCCTTCAATGAGCCGGTTCTGGCTCCAGACGGGGAAACGCAGGTCGTAACAGATCAGCGGCAGGATGTTCCATCCTTTCAGGTTGAATACTTTCCGCGCAGCCCCCATGGTGAAGCGCTCATGCTCTCCGGCCATGCGGAAGAGGTGCCGTTTGTCGTACTGTTCATAACTGCCGTCGGGCCGCATCCAGATCAGGCGGTTGTAATACTTTCCTTCCTCTACGATGATCAGCGAGCCGGTCACGACGGCTTTTTTTTGAGATGCCATCTCGTGCAGCCACTGCATCGACGGGCCGCCCATGGGCTCGGCCACCGGGGCGGGGACGGTTATGAACCCGGTGTTGAACATCTCCGGCAGGACGATCAGGTCGGCCGGGGGGACATGCTCCAGCTTGCGGGCCAGCATGTCGCGGTTTCTTTGGTGTTCGCCCCAGAACAGGGCGGTCTGCACCAGGGTCAGGGTCAGATCATGCATAGGATTGCGGCGGCTTTTTCCAGGGTGTCTTCTTTTTTGGCGAAGCAGAGCCTGAGGGTGTGATTGTTGAGCCCCTGCTGATAGAATGATGAGATCGGGATTGTGGCCACGCCGTGTTCGCGGGTCAGGCGGGCGGCGAATTCGAACTCGGGCTCGTCGGAAATGGCGCTGTAGTCGACGAGCTGGAAATAGGTTCCGCTGCAGGGGATGATACGGAAGCGCGAACCGCGGAGCTGGCGGACCAGGAAATCGCGCTTTTTCTGGTAGAAGCGGCCGAGGCCGGTGTAGTTCCGTTTGTCTTCCATGAATTCGGCAATCGCATGCTGGATGGGCGTATTGCAGGAAAAGACCATGAACTGGTGCACCTTTCTGAACTCTTCCGTCAGTCGGGCCGGGGCCAGCGCGTAGCCCATCTTCCAACCCGTTGCGTGGAAGGTCTTGCCGAAGGATCCGATGACAAAGCTGCGCGCCGCCAGCTTCGGGAACCGGCATACGCTCTGGTGCACCAGGTTGTCGAAGATCAGGTGTTCGTACACCTCGTCGCTGATCACCACCAGGTTGTGGCTTTCGGCGAAATCTTCCAGCTTGCGGAGGTCGTCTTCCGAAAGCACGCTGCCGGTGGGATTGTGCGGGGTGTTGATGATGATCATGCGGGTGTTGCTGGTCACCAGCCGGGTCGTTTTCTCCCAGTCGATGCCGTAGCCCGGAATCAGCAGCTGGGAATACCGCGGCGTTCCTCCGTTCATTTTCACGGCCGGGCCGTAGGAATCATAGGCCGGTTCGAGGATGATGACCTCGTCGCCCTCCCGCACGATGGCCGAAACGGCTGTGTAGATCGCCTGTGTGGCGCCGGCCGTAATGGTGATCTCCCGGTCGGGATGGTAGTCCAGGCCATACGTCTCTTTCGCCTTGCGGGCGATGGCCTGGCGCAGGACCGGCACGCCGGGCATCGGGGCGTACTGGTTGAAGCCTTTTTTCATGTATTGATTGATCTTTTCGATCAGCACGGCGGAAACCTCGAAATCGGGGAAGCCCTGGGAAAGGTTGATGGCGTTGTTTTCGACCGCCATCTGCGACATCACCGCGAAAATGGAGGTGCCGGTTCCGGGCAGTTTGGAATAGAGCGATGAAGGGAATGAATGCATGGTTCTGATTCTGCGTATGTCTTACAAATTTAACCAAAACTTCACGCCGGCTGTTGGCAATATTCGTAATTTTGCAGCCGGCACAAGGCCGGCAAGGAGCACTCTGCCCTAAGCCCTTCGCCCTAAGCCTTACGCCAACATAATCTGAATAAAAAGCTTTTATCATGAAAACCTTCGAAACCTTCGATTTTAGCGGGAAGAAAGCCCTGATCCGGGTCGATTTCAACGTACCACTCGATGAAAATTATCATATTACCGACACCACCCGCATCGACGCGGCCATCCCGACGATCCAAAAGATCCTCCGCGGCGGCGGATCGGTGATCCTGATGTCGCACCTGGGCCGTCCTAAGGAAGGACCCACCGAGAAATATTCCCTGAAGCACCTGGTAGGCTACCTGAAAGAAGTGATCGGCGTGCCGGTCCATTTTGCCGGCGACTGCATCGGGGCTCAGGCGAAAGAGCTGGCCGCCGGGCTGAAACCGGGCGAGGTGCTGCTGCTGGAGAACCTGCGATTCTACAAGCAGGAAGAAAAGGGCGATGAGGAATTTGCCGGCAAGCTGGCCGCCCTGGGCGATGTCTACGTCAACGACGCCTTCGGCACGGCGCACCGCGCACACGCCTCCACGGCCATCATCGCGAAGTTCTTCCCCGAAAACAAAATGTTCGGTTACATCATGGACGCCGAAGTGGCGAGCATCGACCGGGTGCTCCGCAACGCAGAGCGGCCGTTCACGGCCATCCTGGGCGGCGCCAAGGTCAGCGGCAAGATCGAGATCATCAACAACCTCATCGACAAGGTCGACAACCTGCTCATCGGCGGGGGGATGATGTTCACCTTCGTGAAGGCCCTCGGCGGTGAGGTCGGCGGTTCGCTGGTCGAAGACGACCTGCTGCAGCTGGCCCGCGAGACCAGCGACAAGGCCGAGGCCAGCAACGTGAAGATCTACATCCCGCAGGACGCCATCATCGCCAGCGCCTTCGACAACAACGCCGAACAGAAGGAAAGCGCCTCGACCAACATCCCCGAAGGATGGATGGGCCTCGACATCGGTCCGCGCGCCATCGAAGCTTACCGCGACGTGATCCTGAACTCCAGGACCATCCTCTGGAACGGACCCATGGGCGTGTTCGAGATGCCGAACTTCGAAGCCGGCACCAGGGCCATCGCCGAAGCCGTGGCCGAAGCCACGCAAAACGGCGCCTTCTCCCTCATCGGCGGCGGCGACTCCGTGGCGGCGATCAACAAATACCACCTTAAGGACAAGGTCAGCTACGTCAGCACCGGCGGCGGCGCCATGCTCGAATACATCGAAGGCAAGGAACTGCCGGGCGTGAAGGCGGTTAAGGAAGGGTAGATGCTACCTTTTTTTTACCCGGATTTCATCCGGGCCTACATTCATTAGTCCCTGCGGGACATTATTTGACATCGTCCTGAAAGGACGTCTGACAGTAGCCCGCCAATTCATTGGCGGGTAAAAAGGACGGCCCCCGCGATCATCCGAGTCCTGAAAGGACGTCTGACAGTAGCCCGCCAATTCATTGGCAGG
>CAZAZE010000038.1:0-19566 GCA_964489545.1 uncultured Bacteroidales bacterium | reverse complement strand
TACAATCTATTACAATCTATTACAATCTATTACAATCTATTACAATCTATTACAACCTATTACAATCTATTACTATTCATTACAACATCTCCCACACATGCTCACCCTGACATACATCATATTCTCCCTGGTCATCGGTATGCTGCCCTTTTCGGTCGCCCTGAACAGCAGTGTGTATCGCTGCATCGAATGGAAGGAGGCCCTCCGGATGGGATTGGTGTTCGCGTTGTTCCATGCCGGGATGGCGATGATCGGGTGGGGGATCGGTTATGGGGTGCAGGGTTGGTTTCACGGTATGAAGTTCCCGGTCGCAATATTCATTATGATCTTCATCTCCTTGAGATATTTCATGGATTCGGTCAGGGTCAACCGGGAAATGCGTATCGTGGCCGTCAATCACCCGCGGATTTTATCAGGATTCGCTTTTGTGACCAGCATCAACACAGCACTGCTGGGCATCAGCCTGGGGCTGCTCTACAGTGAAATGACCCTGTTCGCGGGCATCCTGGCCGGTACGGTCTTCCTCATGACCATATTGGGTATCCGGGCTGGAAAGGCAGGCATGCTGCCGGCGGCGCGCGTCGCTGAGACCCTCGCCGCACTGCTTCTTTTCGGCTCTGCCCTGTTCATCCTCATCCAATACCTGAAATTAGTGTAACTTTGCACCCGCTCTGAAAAAGGACCATCAGCAGTTTTTAATAATTCAAAATTCAACCCATGCCTACTGTCCGGATCAGCAAAGAGTTCAACTTCGACATGGCCCACGCCCTGCTGGGATATGACGGGCTGTGCCGGAACATTCACGGGCATTCGTATACCCTGGTTGTTACCGTCATCGGATCGCCCATCATCGATGACGCCTCCCCGAAGAACGGCATGCTCATCGATTTCAAAGACCTGAAAAGCATTATCCGCAGCACGATCGTCGACCGCTTCGACCATGCCCTGGTCTTAAACGCCGACACTCCGAAGGACCTCCTGGAAATGATGATGAAGAATTATGAGAAGATCGTCCTGCTTCCCTACCAGCCGACCACCGAGAATATGATCGCCGATATGGCCGCGCAGATCAAAGTCCTTCTGCCCTCAAACCTGGGTTTATACAGCCTCCGCCTGCGGGAAACACCTACGTCTTATGCCGAATGGTTCGCGGGGGACCAGTAGGCAGTTGGACAGTTGGACAGTTGGCAGTTGGACAGTGGGTGATGGGTTATTACCAAACGATCAGTTTCTCGGTTCGGGAATATGTTGTTCCGTTTGATAATCTGACCAGGTAGATGCCTGGCGGGAGCTGGCTGATATCGATCCGTGCCGGTGATGTTACGGGATCACTTACAATCACCTTGTCAACTTGCTCACCCAGAAAATTAAGAATTGTGACGACAAGTTTTGAAAGCATTTGATTTGCCTGGTTCCCAGAGCTGCCCGCTGCCAACTGTCCAACTGCCAACTGTCCAACTGAAAAATATTCCTTCGCCGGGTTTGGGTAAATCACAAAATGACCGTCATTGTTCCTTTCCCCGATGCCGACTGTAGTTTCCAGCCAGGCGTCGAACAGGGTTTGCAGCGAATCGATCGGTTCCATGCCTTCCGGCACCGACGGGACATTCAGGTCGCAGTAAAAATTTCCGGTTGTGTCTTCCGGCCGGGCGATGCGGATGAAGGCAGACAACGAAGAGGTCCCGTTGGCTGTGCAGCGGGTGTCGGCCCCGATGACGTTGGCGCCCTGCAATGCGGCCATCAGCTTCTCCGCAAAAGAACCCCCAGTGTTCAGGAACCGCGCTTCCATACTGTCGAGGATCTGTTGCCCCAGCAGGATATTTCCCTGGATCGCGTAGTTGGGGCCCGTAATGTGGTTCTTGTAGTTCATGCAGTTCGGTCCGGTAAATGCCGCCGAACGCGCATGCCCCGCCGAATCGAAATCGACGATGCCGTATTGCCGCACATTCGGGTTGCTGGCCACGTCGTTGTCCACCAGCCAGTCGATGATCTCCTGCGGGCTCATGCCTTCCACCATCCGGTTGTGCGCGTTCTGCTGGTTGGTGGCGTTCCAGTATGATTGGGTGTGGATGGCCCCGCGTCCGGGGAGGACATCCGAGATAATGATGGCCCCGCCGGTGATGGCCGACTCATCGATGCAGGAGGCCCCGGCGCTGCCGATCTCCCCGGTGACGGTATCTACGGCGACAATGGAAAAGGTGTCCTGCGACCAGGCGTTCAGGGCCAGAAATAAAATGAACGTAAAGAATAAATATTTCATCGTGAAAAATGTTGATCCTGACAAATATAAAAAAAGGGACGGAGTCCCTGTTTTTTTTGTTGTACACGAGATGGAGTCTCAAAAAATGAGACTCCATCTCGTTGATTGTCTATTGTACCTTGATCATCCTCCGGGAAACCAGGTCCCCATCGGCAGTCATGATGCGCACGACATATAATCCGCCCGGCAAGGAACCGGTGGAAAGTGCAAGGCTTTGTGTGCCGGCCGGCAGGTTCCGTTCAACTTCACCCATTAACATGCCGGTCTGATTGTATATGCTGATGCGAACTTCTGCGGATTTCTTCATGCTGATGTCGATCCTGGATGCCGATGTGACAGGATTCGGGTACACCTCGCTCACACCTTCCAGATTGATCATCTTTTCTTTGACGCCATACACGATGTTGGCCTCATCCCCGGTTACCTGGATTTCCACCCCAAGCTCCGGCTGCCCTTCCGTCAGCGTAACGGTGGCCGGGTTGGTGTGCACGCCCAGGATCTCAGCGTGGATGACATACGTGCCCATGGGCAGGTTCTCGAAGCTGAATGTGCCGCCCGGTGTGGAACGGGTATACCGCAACGGTTTCATGTTTTCGTCCAGCAACACCACCTGGACGTCTTCCAGGTATCCTCGGGTTTCCAGTTCGGTTACCAGGCCGGTAATCATGCCGCTGCCGTAATTCAGGACGGACGAGGGAACCAGGAACACATCCGCAGTCCAGTTGAGGAAGGGCATCACCGGCAGGGCGTATTCCCAGCTCATGGCATTGTAATGATAGGTCGGAATATAATCCCCGTAATAAACCGATCCTTCCGTCAGCTCGGCCTGGACAAAATAGAGCCTGGAGTTGTACATGGGCACGTTCGGGAACATATAGAAGCCCGATGAATCCAGCACGACATTCGCTACCTCCGTCACACCCTGGCCAAGGGTGTCCAGTGTCATCAGCCGTACGATGGCCTGGTCGGCAAACATATTGTTGAGTACATACACATATCCGAAAATGGGGAACCCGGGCTGAACCGTCCATATGTCCTGGCATGAGAACGCGATACAGGTGTCCCCGTCGGCCATCAGGGTGCGGGTTTCCAGGCATACGGTGTAAAATCCCGCGGGATTGGCCTGGAAATAATGAGTGATGGTCTGGCCTGTTCCGGAAGTGCCATCGCCGAAGTCCCAGAAATATTCCGTTTCTCCGGAAATCGTTCCGTTGCTCTGATACGCTTCACCAGTAAAAGTAAAGGTTGTGCTGTCCGATTGCTCAAAATAGAAGTAATTGAAACAATCTCCCGGCCAGGGGTTTCCGATCCAGACTTCCTGCCACGAAGTATAGGTACAGGTCGTTCCCATGGAATCGGCCACGGTGGTGGTCAGGCTGACCATGTATATGCCCATTCCGTTAGGATCGGGCTGATAGGTGTGCGACACGGTTTGACCGGAGCCGAAGGTGCCGTCGCCGAAGTCCCATTCATAGGAATCTGCCGCCTGGCCGTTCATCAGGTACCCCTCGAACAGGACAGTCGCTGAATCAACGTTGTAGTAGAAAAAATAGTTCTCACAGCCGGAGATGATGGTGCCGCAGAGGTAAAAATCAAGGGATGGAAGCACCGTGCCGAGCCCCCACTGAGCGTAATTGTACTGGTTCTGTCCCAAACATGAGTCATAGGTCATGGTTTGCACCATGCCATAGGCCATGGATGGCGGGATGGTGATGAACTCTTCGTAAAATCCGGATTCATCCGTAAACACTGTATTTTCATAGAAGAATACACCGCCGTTGATGCTGTCGTTGATGGTAATGGTCACCGGATGGCCCGGCACAGGAGACAATGCGTTGGCATTCACGTTCCAGACGTTACCATAAACCGATAGGGTGTATCCCTGGGCCTGGCCGGCCAGACCGGCGAACACAAGGGCGATCAGGAGAAGGAGTATTTTTTTCATGTTTTTAAAAATAAAGGTTGATGATGCGGGTATTGAACCGGAATTCCAGAACTAAAACCACACCGCTTCGAATGGTTGCCTGCTTCAGCGAAAGATTTCTTTTATTTTACAAATTTACTGCTATAAATATTTGATCCGGTGGAATTTCTGATGCAGATCACAAATAATCCGGATGGCAGGGTAGAGATGTCTGCAATGACACTTCCCCGCGCATCGATGGGAAGCTCAGCCACCGGCCTGCCGGCAATATCGCTGATGACTGCCCGGTAAGGCCCGGGTTCGCCTGCAGAAACGGCGATGTGCAATTGATCATCCGCCGGGTTCGGATAAATCCGGACCAGCGTTTCCCCCTTATGCTCTGCGATATCGGTGAAGAGGAAGTAAACGGGGTCGGAAGGATCTGAAGAACAACCCGGGCCCGTGGACACGATAACATGGTAATAATCTTCTTCCTCAGGATAAAAAACCGGCCCGGTCGCCCCTTCGATCAGGCCTTCGCTGCTGTACCACTGGTTCCCTTCAAAAGATGAAGATATTAATGAATCTCCCTGCTGGATGACCACAGCCTGCTCAGGAATGGGATAGACTGTGACAAGAATATCAGCGTTGGCTGTTTGCGCGCCGGAAGTCACGGTCACCTGGTAGCTTGTGGTGGTATCAGGAATAGCCAAGGGGAACTGTACGCCGGCATTGTTCAGTGATCCTGCCGGGGTCCACACATAGCCGGGAGGTGCGTTTCCGCCTGTGGTATAAGCTCCCAGGTGCGCTTCCCCCGGTCCGCAAAACTCGTAGGGAACCGCATTGGCGATGACCTTCAGTTCGCCGGCCAGGTTGGCGGAGGGCAGGACGATGTAATCGAGGTAACCGGCGTCAAATCCCTGCGAAATCGTCTGATCTTTCTGAAAAGTCCAGGTGAAGGTGTGCATTCCCGGGCTGACCGGGTACGTTACCTGTTCCCAGGGCAGATTCCCCGACCACTGGTCGATCAGTACATTATCGATGAAGAACTTCAGGATATCAAAATTAGCCTGGGAGGAGACTTTTCTGTAAAAGGAGATATCATCGTAACCGATCACATCCAGGGTGAGCTCCAGGGTTGACGCCTGGCCGTTGTCGATGTTTCCGGACTTGGCCGCATAGGCGCCTTCGTAAGGGTCAAGAAATTCGATGACCCACTGCTTGGCCCCGGTGGAACTCCAGTCGAACTGGCTGAAACCGCCCGATTCCCAGTCCTCCACGATCGCACCGACCGTGAAATGCATGGGGAAGCTCTGCACGTAATCACCGGCGTTGGCCGTGACATTCAGCACGGTCATCAGGATATGGCCTGGTTCGGCCAGCGGACTGCAAACCAGCGGGAAGGAAACGACGCTTTCCTGGCTGTGCGCTATGTTGCCGGCCGGCTGCACTGTGTTTTCGATGAGGATAAATTCCTGGGCGTAGTTCAGATGGACCTGCAGGTTTGCAGCGGTCATCCCGCCATGATTGCGCAGGCGGGCGTACAGGGTGCAGCTTTCCCCCGGGTCGATCCGGCCGTTGTTGTTGCCGGCGGGGTCTTCGATCCAGCTGTCGGCCATGAGCATCACGATCTGCGGCTGCTCCAGGATTTCCACGGCGTCGAGGTCGAAGCCGGCGTTGTTTCCGGAAGAGGCGCCGTTCCCGTCGTCACTGATCCGGATAAAGCGGGCTTCGGCCACCCCGGCTGTGGTGAAATCGAAGGAACTCGTGCCGGTCCCGTTGCCCAGCAATACCCAGGGTCCGTCCTGCGAAGGCCCGGCATACATCGCGTATCCTTCAGGGTCATTGTCGCCTTCGTGGACTTTGATTTCGCTTCCGGGTCCGTCGAGCACGCTGATGCCCATGTCGAGGATGATCCAGCCGGCACGGCCGATGGAATAACGGACGCCGTCGTCAGGACCCAGCGCGAAATACGTGGTTCCTTCATCGTCAAAATTGTTACCGGGAATGACGCAGGCCGTTACTCGGTAAGCGAATTCCCCGCCGCCCGGCTGCAGGCTGAAGTCGACCGTCGCGGTACCATCCGGGGGAACGGTCACGGTCTGTTCCTGCGGCTGGTATCCCGCGGCCACGGCCCTGACCGTGTAAGTTCCACCGGTCAGGTACTTGTGAAAGTCGCCGACCACAGGGTCGTTATACGTTGGATAGAAGTTATTCACGAAGATCATAGCCCGGACCGGCTCGCCGGTTTCAGCATCGGTGACCGTCCCGCTGATCCCGAAACCGGCATGTTCGATGATCGCCAGCATCGACGGCTTGTTGGCATTGTAATAGAACATGATCTGCGAGGCCGGCGGTTGTTTGCTGAGCGAGATCTCCATCGTCCATCCCACCGAACCCATAACGGCGTAATAGGTGTCCTTGGAACTGCCATTAATCGCATACATGCCCGTATAACCCTGTCCGTAAGGCAGGTTGCTGTACCCGGAATTGCTTTCATAAATGATGGCCAGGTTGTCGATGTGCGGCTGGTCGGGACAAGGATCGGGACGGTAACTCCAGGGATAGGAGAGATATTCCGTGCCGCTGTGATAGGTCGTGTGCACCACGAACTGGTTCTCGTACATGCAGTTGCGCAGGGCCCGCGTTTCCACCTGGGAATAGTATCCCGTACTTCCCCCTTCTTCATCCCACATATAGCCCCAGTCGCGGTTCAGGTCGACGCCGTTGCTGTTGTACCGGACCATGTTCACCCGGCCGTCGGGATTCACCATGATGTACAGCCAGATCTCCCGGGTATTGATCAGTTCGGTGATATACGGATCGGTATTGTATGCCGCACAGAGATCCTGCGCAAAGCGGATCAGGTTCTCCGGCCCGCCGATCTCATCGCCATGGATGCCGCCGTCGAACATCACCTCGGGCTCATTCTCGTCAGTGCCGGCATTGTCCGAGATCTTCATGGCCAGCAGTTGCCGGCCTTCGACCGATAAACCGTAATCATATTTCACGCATATGTTCGGGAATCCGAAACAGAGGGTGTTGATTGCCTGGATGATCTCATCATAGGTATG
Organism: uncultured Bacteroidales bacterium; assembly: GCA_964489545.1. Lineage (GTDB taxonomy): Bacteria > Bacteroidota > Bacteroidia > Bacteroidales > JAGOPY01 > JAGOPY01. The sequence continues at coordinate 12,329 of CAZAZE010000038.1, read as the reverse complement.
GTACTGGTCCCGGCTGCTCCAGAAATCCCGGAAATGAGCGCTCAGGTCTTCCTTCAGTATCTCATAAGGGAGACCGGTTGCTTTCAGCAAATCCAGTTCCTCCGGAGTAACATACAGCAGGGCATAGCCCGCCGACCGGTAAATGTCGCCGTTCAGCCCCAGTGAACCGAGCCGTTCCGCGTCCGCCGGCGTGTGCAATGTAACTTTAACCTCCATTTCGCCGGGCCGCCAGCCGGCAAAGACGGATTCAATCTGGAGCAGGAAAAGAAGAATGATGAAGCAGGTGATTTTCTTCATGCCGGTGCGTTTTAGATAAGTACCGGCTCAAAAGTAATAAAGAATACCGCCCGGTATGCTGTTTTACCGGATGAATTTGGCTGTCACCGGGTAAGCGAATTCACCGGTGCGGATGCTGATCAGGTAGTAGCCGGAAGGCAGCTGACCGACGGGCAGTTGCAGCAGGTTTAACCCGGGATTCAGCTTTTCGGTCGAACTGTGGCAGGCATGGCCCGAAGCATCGGTAATAACGATCGAGGCTGTGGAGATGCCTGGCGTGTGTACCTTCAGATTGACCAGATCCCTGACCGGGTTGGGGTATACCTGTGTGATGGAAAGCCCGTTCGGGTTCAGTTCGGGGACATTCGACACATTCGACCCGAAAATCGTCAGGTTGATGCCTTCCGTGACCGGCGCGCCTGCGCTGAGGGTCACCGTTACAGTGGTTGAGGGTTTTCCTGTCGCATCGGCCTTGAGGATGTAAGTCCCGTAAGGCAGGGAAGTGAATTCAAACCGTCCTGAAGCGTCGGGCCGGGTGAATTCCAGGGGTTCCTGGGCGCTGTTGTACAGGATCACGGAAGTAAGCGCCAGGGGCGGCATGGCTTCGACGCCCTGTTCGAAATTGACCGATCCCCGGATGATCCCCGGGCCGGCGATGGTGGCATTGACCGCGATCAGCCGGATGTCCGCCTGATAATTGTCCATGTTGCTAACGGTCAATATTTCAGCCTGCGACCAGGTCAGGACGTCACCGGCATAGGTCGTGAAATAATCCTTGTAATGGGTCGAATGCTCCGTCAGGCTGATCTTGACTACGTATTGGCCCGGGAAGAGAAATCCGAACCAGTAATATCCGAAGTCGTGGAAATAGGCGTCTTCAACGTAAACCAGCTGCTGGTTGACCAGCCGGTAGAGGGTGGCGATGCCCGTATCGCCCTGGTTCACCGGGTTGTTGAGCGGGAGATCGCCGGCATAGACCAGGCCGCCCATGCTGTAATAGGTCAGGGTTGTGATCTCTTTGCACAGCTGGTCGGAACAGGTGCCGGCATTCTCACCCGCTACGGTCAGGCAGACCGTGTACGTACCGGGCGCTTCATAACGGTGGGCCGGGTTTTGTTCCGTGCTGGTATTGCCATCGCCGAAATCCCAGAGCCATGTTGTAATGTTTCCGGTCGATGCATCGGTGAAATGATAGGCATAGGGCGCCTGGGATGTGCTGTCGAGCGCGATCTCAAAAGCGGCCTGGCATGGATCCTGCGCTGCAAGCCGGCTGACCGCAAGCGCGGTGAGGATCATCATCAGTGCTGTGAATAATCGTATCATGTTTTTCATGGCATTCCTCCTTTAGAAATGATATCGGATCCCGGCCCTGACTCCGGTAACGTAGGGCTTTTTGGGAGCATATCCGGCCTGTTTGCTGTAAACGGGCGTGATGTATTGTTCGAACACCGGCTCCAGATGCAGGCTCCAGTTCCGAAGGAACAGGTACCCGAAGTCGACGCCGGCTGTAAACCGCCAGTTGGTCTTCATCCGGGCCGGCACCTGCCGGTCGATGCCGTTGAGTTCGGCCCCGGAGATGTGGAAATCGACCGTGGGCTCGTCTTTGTGCAGGAGGGCGGAAAATTTGACCCCGGCATGAACCGAGAGGCTTACCCTGCGTTTTTTCAGGAATTCATAACCGAAAGAGAGGGGGATATCGAGGTAGGTGTAGTAGTTCGTTCTTTCGGTGATGGATTCGTGCGGGACCGAGTCGTAAATGGCTTCCTCCCGGGTGTTGAAGATCACGGCGCCGGGCTGCCTGGGATCCACATAGAATGACACCACATCCACATAATATCCGACACTGTCGTAGGTTTCATAGCGGACCCTGTACGTTCCGATATCCTCCATCCTGCTGACGCCCAGCCCGGTACGGATACTGATACCGCCAACGCTGTACTGGATGGTGGCGTCCAGGCCCAGCATCTGGTTGGTCGGGTTCGGGTCGTAGAATACCACGGAAGGACTGAAGTTCAGGCCGGCCGACCATTCTCCGGTTTTGAAGTAGTCCTGCTCATAGCCCCGGGAAAAGGCGGATGAAGGGTTGAGATCACGCAATCCCGCCGGTCCGCCGGCCCGGAATTCTTCATTCAGGAGCCCGGTTCCGCGTTTGAGCATCCGGTTGATCCACATCCGGGTTTCCGCTGCGGTGACATGGGCCTCAGATCCGGGATCCGCCGCATCGGCATAGCTTTGCTGGATGGCCTGCAACAGGGGCAGCAGGGCCGGATCCTCCTGAGGGTCGTTCACGGAAGCGAGGTACTGGGCGCCGGAATCGCCTGCAGGGTCATCAGGGAAGGCGACATAGACGGTAGGCTTGACGGAAAACTTTCGTTCACCGCGTGTTTCTGCCTGGACCTGGCCTTTCTGGCCTGAAGGCTGTTCGGGCTCGATCAGGTATCCTTTTTTTACCACCCCTTCGGGAATGGCGGGCTGGCGTTCGTCATGCTTGTTGGCCGGGATGAGCAGCCAGGGCATGAGGCCCGCGATGATCAGCAGGAAGATCGGTGTGATCAGGCCCGAAGGGCTGAAGCGGGAGGGCGGGAAAAACCGCCTTTCGATCCTTCGCCATAAGCCGTACGACGGCTCGACCGTGTAGCCGGTCATGGCCTCCCTGAAGAAATCGTCTATGTTCTGATTTGTTTTCATATCGCTGTAACCCTGTTGATATGATGCGATTCCATGAATGTATCCAGTCTTTTGCGCAATGCCTTCCTGGCCTTCATCAGCTGCGTCTTTGACGTGCTCTCGGATATGCCCAGCATGGCGGAAATATCTTTATGATTGAAATTTTCTATAGCATACAGGTTGAACACCATCCGGTACCCGTCGGGCAGTTCCTGGATCATCTCCATGAGCCGTTCCTTGCTGATGTTCATTTCCAGGGGAAGGTCCTCTTCATCCCCGATCTGTAAGGAGGATCTTTCTTCCAGTTCACTGACGTCTTCGTGGAAGAAATGCTTCAGGTTGGACTGGTAATTGTCGATCGCGGCATTGATCATGATCCGCTTGATCCAGCCCTCGAACGAGCCTTCTCCGCGGAACTTGTGGATCTGGGTGAATACCTTGATAAATCCGTCCTGCAAGACGTCTTCCGCGTCGATCCGGTTTTTGCAGTAGCGCATGCACACCCCCAGCATGACCGGGGCGTATTTCCTGAACAGCACAGCGTAAGCCTTACGCTTGCCATCCCTGCACCCTGCAATGATTTGTTCGTCGGAATTCATCCCTGTTGCCTTCAATTAGGTAGACTCCGGGATTGTTGATCGGTTGCCCGGGAACAAGAAAAAAAATAAAAAAAAGCGGACAAAACGTGAAGCTAATTGTGTTTCAGGAATTTGCCTGAGATTATCCTGCGGTCCTCCGGAATGATGACCACCTGGTAGCAGCCGGCGGGGAGGCTGGAGGCATCCAGAAGGACATCTTCAGGTCCGGGGCCGAGCCTGAGTTCCCGGCTCATAACCGTACGGCCTGACAAATCGGTGATGACCAGCCGGATGGCGGAGGCTTGTTTCATCTGAAGCGAGATCCTGGCCTGCTCCTTCACCGGGTTAGGATAGAGTAGCACGGCATTCTCAAGATAATCCGATTCCGGTTCATGGATCGCAAAGGTGATCTGTTCGGGAAGAATGACCAGGCTGAGGTTATCGGCCAGGGGCATGTCCTCGGAAATCGTGACATACATCGGCGCGGTGGAGATCCCCGCCACATCCGGGTAAAGCTGATAGGTGCCGTATTCCAGGCCGGAGAAAGTGAAATAGCCGTCAATGTTCGAGATGTTGCAGGTGAGCGAGGCGCCCTGGCCACTGAGCAGGAGGATCTCGATGTCGCCTGCAGGTATGAGCGAACCGGCTGAGTGTGTCGTGTCGTAGCTGATCTGGCCCAGGATCTCCCCCTGCCCGGCGATGAGTCCGTCGGAGAGCATCAGCCAGATATCGCAGCGCCAGTTGTCTTCATTCAGGATGATGGGGGTGGCTTCGTCCCATTCAAAAACATTCCCGAAGTATGTCGGCATGAACTGGCCGTACAGAACGGAACTGGCCGCCAGTCGGGCCTTGGTGAGGTATTTCCCTGCGGGAAGCTGGTAGAAGTAGTAATATCCCAGGGTGTCGATCACAGCCGTATCGACCGGTACCAGGTTGTCTTCCGCGTCAAACGCATACAGATAAGCCAGGCCGAAGTCGATCGGGAAGTAATTGGCGATCACATGCCCGCCCACATGGTGGAACTCGGTCATGCCCACCTGGACCTGCTTGGTGATCGTGCTGGTAATGTATTGCTCAAACTCCGGGGGCAGCGAACTCACGGTAAGCGTAACCAGGTAATTGCCCGGTTCTTCGTAGACATGTTCCGGGTCCTGGAGTTCCGAGGTGCGCCCGTCGCCGAATTCCCAATCCCAGGCCTTGATGCTGGAGCCGATGGATACATCCCGGAACAGGACCTTCATCGGATTTTCCTCCAGTGGGTCGCCCATGGTGGTGAAGTTGGCCTGGAATTCGGTGTTTGAATTGGGATCAATGATCGAGAAATTGGCGAACATCATGTAGGTGTTCTCCCAGACAAAGCGGTAATAACGGTCGAGTTCCAGGGGATTACCGGAAAAGTCGAACAGGTGTATCCTGAGGATGCCGTCGCTGACGGTGGTCACGATGGTGTCGAGGTAGAATCCGTTGGCGTCGGTCTTGGTCACGGCGTAATAGGTAAAACCGCTGTTGGCGGCCGAGTCGGCAGAGATATAAATATCATGGTCCGGTATGGGAGCGCCGGTTTCTGTATTGGTGAGCTGCCCGGAGAGGTATATATACCGCTCATGGGAAGTAACCTGCCCGATGGCAATGGAATTCAGCAATAGCAGCGTCGGGATAAGCACCGCCAACAGGACGGCGGCAGGTCCCGGCATCATGGCTTTGATATGTCGTATCATTGCTTTCATGATCATGACGCTTTAAAAATGATATCTCAGGCCTGCGCGGACGCCATACGAAACCGATGGCAGGGGGGATCCGGCAGGGGATTCGTATTCGGGTTTCAGGGCCAGGCGCAGCGTAGGTTCCAGGTTGAGGCTGATCCTGCGGGTCATCCGGTAATCGAAACCGGCGCCGAACTGTGCCTGCCAGCTGACCATGGACCGAACCGGGATCTGAGAACGCACATTGACGACCCTGGCTCCCTCCTCCGGCACACCGGTTTCCGGGACATTCTTGTACACCAGGAATGATGCGGCCGGTCCGGCTTTGGCGTAAAGGCTGAATCTGCCCGTGGTGAAACGGTAACCGAACAGCAGGGGAATCTCGAAATACGCATACCGTGCCCGTGTTTCGGAAACATAATAGTGGTCCACCGTGTCGTACACATCGACGGTTTGGGTGTAATATGTCGGAATTACCCCGTTTTCCGTGGAGTCGAAGGTGATGAGGTACACCTCCTGGTAGGTGCCCAGGTACCGGTTGTATTCCACCTCGTTGTCGCCTTTGTCGTAGGTCCTTCTGTAATTCACGCCGCCCTGGATGAAGAAGCGGTTGAAATCGACCTGGGGCAGGATGGAGAGCCCGAGGCTGAAGGTGCTTCCGAACGTGGTGTTTTCATGGGTGAAAGTGGTCACTTCGGGGTGGAACACGGCGCCCACCGACCATTCAGCCGAAATTCTTTTGCTTTGCCCGCTGTAGCGCGACAACTGGTTGATCTGCCGTGCAGAAAGGTTGTAGCTCCTGGCCTGGGCGTAACTGAGCGGTCCGGCCTCGAGGGCTTGCCGCAAACCCGGCCTCCATTGTCCGACCGTGCGCACTTCAGCGGCGGATTGTTCTTTCCGGGCATTGCTCTTTTGTTTCCTGTCTTTTACTACCTGCTCGTCTTGTCCGAAAGGAACGCGAACGGGAATGGGTGTCGTCACCCCGGGGGCCTGGGCGGATTGCGTGATTACAGGCTCCTGAGGTACAACAGGATGATCTTCTGCGTGGTAGGCGGATTCATGCAGCGAGGCGTCGCTAAGCGTGGTGGAGCCGGTCGAAAGGGCTCCGGCCGCCTGGATGTATGTTTTTCCCGGTTCGGTACCGTCGGCGGTATAGGTGTTATGGTTTCCGGAGAAATGATGAATAAGGCCGGCAAGGAAGACCAGCAATGAAATGGCGATGATGACGGGAAGGATGATGCCCGGGGAGGATGGCGGGGGCGTCTCGCTGATTTGGGTCCGGACGTGATCCCATACCGCCATAGGCGGCTCCGGCTCGAAGTTTTCGAACTTCTGCCGGATCATCTGGTCGATGTGGTCGTAGTTCTCCGCCATAGTTATTTGTTTTTGCTTTGCACCAGTCGTTGCTGCAGGGCTGCACGGGCCCTGGAGAGCTGGGACTTGGATGTGTTTTCCGAAATGTCGAGCATTTGCGCGATCTCCTGGTGGTTATACCCTTCGATCACGTGCAGGTTGAATACCATGCGGTATCCTTCGGGCAACTGCTGGATCAGGTGGAGAAGATCGGTAACGGAGATCTGGTCGAGGATATCTTCAGCAACGCTTTGGTTGGATTCAGCCTTTTCTATGTTGGTCTCCTTCCATTCCTGCTGCTTGCTGTTGTAATAGTTGATGGCAGTATTGACGATGGTTTTGCGGATCCATCCCTCCAGGGAACCTTCGTTGCGAAAGTCCTTGAGATAGGAAAAAACCTTGATGAATCCTTCCTGCAGGATATCATCCGCTTCCAGCGTATTCCGGGCAAACCGCAGACAAATCCCGTACATCCGGCGTGCGTACCGGTTGTAAAGGTATTCCTGGGCTTTGGGATCGCGCTCCAGGCATTTATCGATCAGTTCCCTGTCGGTGTACATTGATTCAAGCCCCTTGTCCGGTCCAGGTTAAGGGGTTCGCATTTCGCGACGTGCCTTATTTATCTCGTACAAACATAATAAAAGATTTGGAATGAATTATGTCCACGGGTAATATTTTATCCTGGCCGGAGCAACCGGATGTCAAAGAACGGGTGCAAAAACAAAATACCAGGCACCATGATGCCTGTAAATGCAAGAGGAAGACAGAAAAACACGGCAAAGGGTTGCACGTGCACAGAAAAATAGTTAAGGATCAGCCCCGGGGCTGTTTTTTCCGGTTCCTGAGTTCGTGGATCCGGATCTTGCCCAGGTACAGCACGTGGTATGTCGCCGGCACAACGATCAGGGTGAGGAAGGTGGAGAAGGTCAGCCCGAAAATGATTGTCCAGGAGATCGGGCCCCAGAACGCCACGTTGTCGCCCCCGAAATAGATCTTAGGGTCAAAATTTTCGAAGAGGGAAAGGAAATCGATGTTGAGCCCCGACGCCAGCGGCAGCAGGCCGAGCAGGGTGGTCACCGCGGTCAGCAGCACGGGCCTCAGACGCGTCCGTCCGGCTTCCACCATGCAGTCCACGGCAACATCCTTCGGCAACAGCGCGCCTTCCTCCAGTCCCAGTTCCCTGCGCTTGCGCTTCTTGAGCAGGTCGGTGTAATCGATCAGGACGATGGCGTTGTTGACCACGATGCCGGCAAGCGACACCAGGCCGATGCCGGTCATGATCACTACGAAGTCCATGCGGAAGGTGGCCAGGCCGCCAAATACGCCAATGGTCGACAGCAGCACGGCCAGCATGATGATCAGCGGCTTTACCAATGAGTTGAACTGCGAGACCATGATCATCAGGATCAGCGCCACGGCAATGAGCATGGCCCGTCCCAGGAACGCCATAGATTCCTCCTGCTCCTGCTGTTCGCCGGTAAACCGGTATGTGTAACCGGCCGGAAGGCTCTCCCCGGCCAGCAGTTCCTTGATCTGGTTGTTGACCTCGGTGGGATTGAATCCTTTGATCACGTTGCTGCTCAGGGTCACTACCCGGTCCAGGTCTTTTCTTTTCACCGACTCATAAGTGCTGCCGTAGGTTATCGAGGCCACCGCGGAGATGGGCACCTGCTGGATCTTGCCGCTGGCCTGGTCCCTGAAGGTAATCCGCTGGTCGAGCAGACTGGCGGCGCTGTGCCGGAATTCTTCCTTCAGCCTGAGCTGGATGGCGTATTCATCTTCCCCGACCTTGAAATCGGAAATATCGTTGCCAAAGAGCGCGGTGCGGATGGTGCTGGCGATCTGGGCGGTCGACAGCCCGAACCGCCGGGCCTTCTCGCGGTCGATGTGAACGATGGCCTCGGGTTTATCCAGGTTCAGGTCCAGCATCAGGCCTTCAATGCCCTGGATGCCGGAGGTTTCAATCTTCGTCTGGATCCGGTCGACTATTGTGATCAGTTTGTCAAAATCTTCACCAGACACTTCCAGGTTGATGGCCTTCCCCACCGGGGGGCCTTCGCTCTGCTTCTCCACGGAAACCAGCACGCCGGGGTATTTTCCCACCAGGTTGTCCGTTAGATCTTTCATGATGTCGAACGTATTGATCCCTTCCCGGAATTCAAAATCGAGGAAGGTCACCGTGATCATCCCCCGGTGCGGCGTAGCGGAAATGTCCAGGAACTCATTCTCGCCCTTGGCGCCGTTGCCGACGGTCGTCAGGACCGATTTCACGATCTTGCGGTAAGGCGTGAGGATGCCATTCACATCCGCTTCCATGTCTTTCATGAACGCGTCGGTCCGGGTGATATCGGTCCCTACGGGCAGCGTGGCCAGCACATTGATGTACTGCGGGTCCATGGAGGGGAAGAAAACCACGTTCGGACTTCTGACGGCCATCAGGACCATAGTGAAGATCAGCAGGCCAAAAGCGCCGCCGATGACTTTGTACGGACGTTTCTTGACCAGGATATATTCCATGGTACGGGTGTACAGATTTTCGATCCAGGGAAGAAAAACATTCATGAACCAATGCGCCATCCTGTTGAGGAACAGCAGGTCAACGATGCCGATCAGGGCGAAGATCACCAGGAGTGAGCCCGGAGTATTCATGCCGGCGGCGTAGAATATTGAAGCCAGGATGATCAGGACCAGGGCGATGATCAGGGCCCTTTTGGTTTTGGGACGCGGCAGCTGGTCGCCAGAACGGATGAAGGTGGATGCCAGCACCGGTGTGACGGTCAGCGCCACAAAGAGCGAGGCCGAGAGCACCACGATCAGCGTCAGGGGCAGCAGTTGCATGAATTTTCCGATCATGCTGTCCCAGAACAGCAGCGGGAAAAAGGCGGCCAAGGTGGTAGCCGTGGAGGAGATGATGGCCACCGCGATTTCCCCGGCCCCCAGCCGGCTGGCGTCGAATTTGCTGTACCCCCGGTCATAATGCCGGTAAATGTTTTCAACCACCACAATCGCATTGTCGACCAGCATCCCCAGCGCCAGGATGAGTGAGAACAACAGGATCATGTTGAGCTTGTAGTCCATCACATTCAGCAAAAGGAACGAGATGAACATCGAGAGCGGGATGGCGAACCCCACAAAGAGCGCATTACGGGTTCCCAGGAACAGGTACAGCACGAGCACCACCAGGATGACGCCCATGATCATGCTGTTCTCGAGGTTCGACAACTGTTTTTTGATCAGGTCCGACTGGTCGTTGGTGAGGGTGATCTTCAGCGATGAGGGGAGGCTGCCGTTGGCCCGGGAATCGTCGAGGAGGGCAAAGATCTTGTCGGTGGCGCTGAGCAGGTTTTCGCCTCCCTTTTTAATCACGTGCAGGGTGACCACCGGCTGGCCGTTCAGCCTGGAGAAATCCTGGGGTTCTTCATAGCCGTCGACAACGTCGGCGATGTCCTTCAGGAAGACGATATTCCCTTTTTCATGCTTGACGATGATGTTGGCGAGGTCATCGGTGGTCTCGAATTCGCCGATCACCCGGAGTGAACGGCGGTAACCGCCCTGTTTGATCTCTCCCGCAGCCATTGAGATGTTTTCATATTGCACCGCGCTCTCGATGTCGGCAAAGCTGATCTCCAGCTGCTCCATGCGGAACGGGTCGACATTGATGCTGATCTCCCGCTCGTTCAGGCCTTTGATCTCCACTTTTGAGATCTCCGGGTAGGCTTCGATCTCGTCTTCAAGAAATTCGGCGAACTTCTTCAGCTCATTGAGGCTGTAGTCGCCGGAGAGGTTGATGTAGATGATGGGGAATTCGCTGAAGTCGATGTCCGTCACCATGGGATCGTTTGGCAGGTCGTCGGGCAGTTCGCTCTTGGCTTTGTCGACGGCGTCCTTCACGTCCAGGACCGCCTGCTTGATATCGACGTCTGTATTGAATTCCACGAAGATGGCCGAAACATCCTGCGACGACTGGCTATTGATCTCCTTCACCCCTTTGATCACTTCCAGTTCCTTCTCGATGGGGCGGGTGACCAGGTTTTCCATGTCGAGCGGCGGATTCCCCGGGTACACAGTTTGCACCATGACCGTCGGGATGACGATGTCAGGGAACAGTTCCTTGGGCATGGAGCGGTAGGAATAGAATCCGAACAGCAGCAGGATCACCACCAGCAGAATGATGGAATTCCGGTTGTTGAGCGCCAGGTTGGTCAGGGGAAATTCCCGGGTTACCTTTTTTTTGGTTTCGGGTTGTTCGGTCATTGCCTTATTCTTTAAAATAAAAAGCCCGTAACGGGCTGTTCAGGGATGTAACAATTCGAAAGCCGAAAGGTTTTCAAAGGAAAGCAGGTTTGCTTTGGTTGGTCTCCCCGCCAGGACTCGAACCTGGGACCCGCTGATTAAGAGTCAGCTGCTCTACCAACTGAGCTACGGAGAGAAATTGGGCTGCAAAGGTAGGAAAAATATGTATAAATATGTTCCCTGGGGCAAATTCTCTTAATTTTGTTAAGATGAAGGAAAAAGAACACCACGATCCATCGGCGCTGCGCGTCCAGCCGGGCGTCGACCAGCCCGGATCGGTCAACCCCGAGGTGGCTGCGGGCAAGCTGAAGCATGCCCGCACACGCACCCTGCGGCCGGAGGATTTCATCCGGGGCATCCTCGACGGGGAGCGGAGCTGGCTCAGCCAGGCCATCACGCTGGTGGAGAGTTCCCTGCCCAGGCACCAGGAAGTGGCCCGGCAGGTGATCAACGCCTGCGTTCCGTACGCCGGGAAATCGGTCCGGGTGGGCATCACCGGCGTGCCGGGCGTGGGCAAGAGCACCTTCGTGGAGTCGCTCGGAAAGCACCTGACCGCCCTCGGCCACCGGATCGCCGTGCTGGCCATCGACCCGAGCAGCCAGCGCACCAAGGGGAGCATACTGGGCGACAAGACCCGGATGGAAGAGCTGGCCAATGATCCTGCCGCCTTCATCCGCCCCTCGTCCTCCTCGGGAACCCTGGGCGGGGTGGCCCGCAACACCCGCGAATCGGTCATCCTCTGCGAAGCGGCCGGCTTCGACGTCATCTTCATCGAAACCGTGGGCGTCGGGCAGTCGGAGACCGCCGTGCATTCCATGGTCGACTTCTTCCTGCTGCTGATGCTGGCCGGCGCCGGCGATGAACTGCAGGGCATCAAGCGCGGCATCATGGAAATGGCCGACGCCATCGTGATCAACAAGGCCGACGGCGACAATGTCCGGAAAGCGGAGCTGGCGGCGCAGGAATACCGCAACGCGCTGCACCTCTTCCCGCCGGCGTCGTCGGGATGGACGCCGCAGGTAATGACCGCCTCGGCCTCCGAAAAACGGGGCATCGCCGAGGTCTGGAACATGATCGGGACGTATGCCGGCATGACCCGGGCGTCGGGCTGGTTCGACAGCCGCCGCCGGGAGCAGTCGTTGCAGGCCTTCACCGATACCATCGAGGAGACCATCAGGATGCGGTTTTATCATGATCCGACCATAGCAGCCAGCCTGCCGCATCTCAGGGAGGAGATCCTCAGCGGACGGATCAGTCCGTATGCCGCCGCGGCGCAATTGCTTCAGGCCTATTCAAAGCATTGACAGTTGGCAGTTGGCAGTTGGACAGTTGGACAGTTGGACAGTTGGCAGTTGGACAGTTGGACAGTTGGACAGTTGGCAGTTGGACAGTTGGACAGTTGGACAGTTGGCAGTTGGACAGTTGGACAGTTGGACAGTTGGCAGTTGGACAGTTGGAC
>CAZAZE010000037.1:0-22812 GCA_964489545.1 uncultured Bacteroidales bacterium | reverse complement strand
CTGAGTTCTGAGTTCTGAGTTCTGAGTTCTGAGTTCTGAGTTCTGAGTTTTGAGTCATTAACTCAGAACTCAGAACTCAGAACTCAGAACTCTCTTTCCTATCTGAACAGGCGGACGATGTCGTTGCCGTTGGCAAAGATCAGCAGGGCGAACAGCAACACCATACCGGTGATTTGGGCATATTCCATGAATTTGTCGCTGGGTTTGCGCCCGGAAAGAATCTCGTAAGCGAGGAACATAACATGCCCTCCATCCAGCGCCGGGATGGGCAGCAGGTTCAGGATGGCCAGCATGATCGAAAGGAAGGCCGTCAGCCGCCAGAAAGCCTGCCAATCCCAGGTCGCGGGGAAAATGCTGCCGATAGTGATAAATCCGCCCACCGATTCATAAGCCTTGACCTCCGGACTGAATAAAAGCCTGAGCTGTTTGAGGTAATTGGCAATACCATCGTAGGTTTTGACAAAACCAGCGGGGATGGCCTGCAGCAGGCTGTAATTCTTCTCCCTGAACTCAAAGAATTTCGAAGGATCCGTGAAGATGCCCACGACCCCCTCGGGGGCAACGGTCATTTCAAGCTGAAGGGTGTCCGCACCCCTGAGCACATTGGCGCTGACAGTTTCCCCCTTATGGCTCTTGATGATCCCCACGAATTCATCGAAATAGGTGATTTGCTGCCCGTTCACATCCAGGACGCGGTCGCCCATTTCCATTCCGGCCGCAAGTGCGGGCGAATTTTCGGCAAACCCGGTGATTTCAAACGGGAATCTCGGGGAAATGAACGCCGGGTCTTTCTGCTTGACCAGCTTTCCAAGCACCCCTTCGGGAATCTGGATGGTCTGCGCCACACCAGCCCGCTCCACCTGAATGGTTTTCGCTTCTTCCAGGATCAGCGTCAGCGGGATCTTGTTAAAGTCCTCGACCGCCTCGTTATCTATGGAAATGATCTTGTCGCCGCTTTGGAGGCCCATTTCAACGGCCAGCGAATCGGCGACGATGCCGTACTTGTTGACCTGGGAAGTCGGCAGGTATTGCTCTCCCCAGTAAGCCAGGATGCCAATGTAGATGGCAAAGGCGAGCAGGACATTCACCGTTACCCCGCCGATCATGATGATCAGGCGCTGCCATGCCGGTTTAGAACGGAATTCCCAGGGCTGCGGCTCCTGTCTGAGCTGCTCCCGGTCCATCGACTCGTCGATCATCCCGGAAATCTTGACATATCCGCCCAGGGGGAGCCAGCCGAGCCCGTACTCCGTCTCCTTGTACCTGAACTTGAACAACGCAAACCAGGGATTGAAAAAAAGATAGAACTTCTCGACCCGTGTTTTGAAGATCTTCGCGGCGATAAAATGCCCGAACTCATGGAATACGACCAGGATTGACAGGCTGAGCAGCAGCTGGGCGATTTTAATGATGATTTCCATTATTTATGATGCGTGTTTTAGCTGTATTTGTTAAAAACCATGCCAGGATTCAACTGGTGGTCAGAATCTGATAAAGTCGGTCGGATCGACAGGCACCCCGTTAAACCACAATTCAAAATGCAGGTGGGGCCCGGTGCTTTGTTCCCCGCTGCTTCCGATAATGGCGATCGGGTCGCCGGCCTTCACATACGTTCCCTGGTCCTTGAGCAGGGCCGAATTGTGCTTGTATACCGAAACCAGGTCATGCTCATGCTGGATCGTGATGGTGTAGCCCGTTTCCAGCGTCCACCCGGTCATGATGACCACTCCGTCGAGCGCGGCTTTGATGGCTTCGTTCTGGACTGAAACAATGTCCACACCAAAATGTTTGGCCATGGGATTGAATTTGTTCGTTACGATGCCACGCAAGGGTGTAAAGAATGAAAAGCTGCTGATGTCCTTCCTCGAATCGGCCTTTCCCTGCGAAACCATCCTGATCTCGCCACCGGCGACCATGGCTTCGAAGTCGCGCCGAAAAAGGCTGTCTTCCTTTGATGGAGCGCTGTTGAGGTTTGCATAATTGTTTACCGTATCCTGCCGGAGCGGGCTGATGATGGTCGTATCCTTACCCGAGAGCACCAGGCGGATATTTTCAAGGTAGAGCGACTTCTGGCGGCTGTCATCCTCCAGCGAATCGGTCCGCTCCTGCAGCCGGTACAACTGTTCATAGAGGGAAACATCCGTATACCCGGGAATATACTCCCGCAGCGAGGTAAAGGCAATGATGATGGTGGTAACAACGATCAGCAGGATCGAGATGGCCCCCGTAGCGATAAACACATTCAGACGGCTGAGCTTGAACGAAAGTTTTTCTTCATACGTTTCGTCGTTCAGAATAACCAGCTTGTACTTATTCCGCAATTTCCGGTACCATTTTTCCTTCCTGATCGGATTATCAGCCATTAGTCTGTATTTCAGGCTGCAAATATCGGAATTTTTCGATGATCGGGAAAATTTTTACTTTTGCACCACGCCCGGTTCTTTCAAAGATCATCAGCACTGCATAATATTTCGATCAAAAGGAAGTTAATAGGAAACCGGAAGATAATTACACAATAAACATATTGATCAGACCGTCAACAACTACGCGAAACGTGCGGTTCCCATCCTCATACAGAACCCTGGTTTATCTCCTGTCGGCCCTGGCGCTGGTGGCTGTCACAATGTCATGCTCAACCAAAAAGAACACCTTTTCCCGAAGGCTGTATCATAATATCACATCTCATTACAATGTATATTTCAACGGGAAGGAGAGCCTGAATGAGGGGTACATCGACCTGGTCAAGGGTGTGAAAGACAATTACAACAGCATTCTTCCGGTATTCAACTTCGGCACCAAGCAGGAAGCCCAGGCCCGCAATCCGCAGATGGACCGGGCCATCCAGAAAGCGTCCATCACCATCCAGAAGCATTCCATGCCATTTGGCGGCGAAGAGCGGGTTCGCTGGATCGACGATGCGTACATGCTGATCGGCAAAGCCTATTTCTTCAAGCAGGAATATTTCAGCGCCCGGCGCACGTTCAATTTCATCGTTCAGGAATACGGCTATAATGACATAAAATACGAGGCCATGATCTGGCTTGCGTTAACCTACAACCAGACCGGCGAATTTGAAAAATCCGAGCCCCTGCTGAACCTGATCACCAACGACGCCAACGGCGGAAAAGTCCCTGAGGAGATCACCAGGTTACTGCCGCAGGTCTACGCAGATCTGTACGTGCGCCAGGAACGGTATGATGAAGCCGTCGAATTCCTCTACGAAGCCATTGCGTACAAACCACAGAAAGACCTGAAGACCAGAATGATGTTCATCCTGGCCCAGATTTTTCAGCAAAACGGAGATTACATCCGGGCATCGGAATTGTACACCGGGGTCATCAAGAGAAACCCGGTATATGACATGGCGTTCCAGTCGAGGATCAACCTGGCCCGGTCGTACGACAGCAACACCGGGAACCGGAAGCTGGTCACGAAGATCCTGAACAAAATGCTCAGGGATGATAAGAACAAGGATTACAAAGACCAGATCTACTTTGCCCTGGCCGACGTTTCCCTCCGGGATGGCGATACCCTGGCCGCAATTGAGCACCTGAAGCAGTCGGTCAGCACCAGTACAAGCAATAACTACCAGCGTTCCACTTCCAGCCTGCAGCTGGCCGACATCTATTTCGACCGGCAATCCTATGTCAATGCCCAGGCTTACTACGATACGGCTATGATGTTCATCCCGAAAGACTATCCCGATTACAACGCGATTGACAACAAGACCAAAATGCTGACCAGCCTGGTGGCCAGCCTGATCACCATTCAGCATGAGGACAGTTTGCTGCGGGTGGCCGACATGCCTGAACCAGAGCGCAACGCCGTGATCGACAAACTCATCAAGGAATACAACGACGAGCAGCAGCGTCTGAGGGAGCAGGCCGCCCTTGAACGTACGCTGGAAGAGCAGCAGAAGGCTTCTTCATTTGCAGGCAATGTGCCGACCGGCATGCCTTCTGCGGGGGGTAAATGGTATTTTTACAACCCGACGACGAAAGAATACGGACAAACGGAATTTGTCCGTAAATGGGGTAAGAGAAAACTCGAAGACCTCTGGCGCATCAGCGACAAGCAGATGATTTCTTTCGGGAATGAAAGCCTCACCATGGGAAGCGACACGACCCTGTCCGACTCGGTGATCGCCGCAGCCAGTAATCCGGCCAACCGGGAATATTACCTGAAGAACCTGCCGTTCAGCGACGAGGCAAGGCAAACTTCCAACAAAAAGATCCTGGACGCCTATTTTGACGCGGGCAGAATATACAAAGAAGGGCTTAAGGATAATCCCCGGTCACTGGAAACCTTCCTGGCCATGAACACCCGGTACCCGGACAACGAGCACAGGCTGCAATCCTACTATTACCTTTACAAGATCAACCAGGAAGAAGGCCGACCCACAGAGGCGGAATATTACAAGAACCTGATCTTCACGCAATTCCCTGAAAGTGACTACGCAAAGGTTATTGAAGATCCCGATTATTATAAAAAACTGGCGGCAGAGAAGGACAAAGCGGCCCTGCTTTACGAAGACACCTACAAGGCCTACAAGGCAGGACAGTATTACCAGGTCATCACCAAATCCGACATGGCCCTTGCGCTGTACGGCGACACGATTGACCTGGCACCGCGTTTCGAATACCTCAGGGCGGTATCCATCGGCAAAGTCGAGGTAACGGACTCGCTGGTCAGCAACCTGAAAAGGATCATCCTGAAATACCCCAATAACGAGATCAAAACCCTGTCGCAGCAACTGCTGGCCCAGGTAGTAAAAGATAACCCGGAGATGGCCGACGAAAGCCTGCCCCTTCCTGAGAAAGAAGAAGCCGTGGCCGAAAAACCGTCACCGTACAAGTACAATGCGACGGCACAACACATGTTCATGATGGTCGTCGATTCCAGGGAGATCAGGCTCAACCCGTTCAAGGTCAAGTTGTCGGATTACAACCTGAAATATTACAGCCTGGAAAACCTCAACGTCAACAGCATGGTGCTCGACAACAAGCATTACATGATCACGGTGGGAAATTTCAATAATTCAGCCAGGGCGATGGATTATTTTAATGCCATCATCCTGAGCGATTATGTATATGCCGACCTGAAGAAGGGAACTTTTTATAACTTTGTGATATCTACGGAGAATTACACGGTATTCTTCAAGGAGAAAGGCATTGAGGAGTATGAAAAATTCTTCCAGAAAAATTATCTGAAATAAAATCATCAATCATATGGCAAAAAACATCATCAGTGAATCCCCCGCCGTCAACATGATCGGAAAAGGCACCAGCATTAAGGGCGACATCCGGTCAGACGGGGATTTCCGCGTAGATGGTATTCTGCTGGGTTCGGTCCAGTCGACCGGCAAGATCGTGGTCGGTGTTTCCGGGAGCATTGAAGGGGACATCACCTGCCAGAACGCCGATATTTCCGGCAATGTGAAGGCCATCATCAAGGTTAAAGAACTCCTTTCCATGAAGGCCACCTCCAGGGTAACCGGAGAAATCTACACCGGGAAACTGGCCATTGAGCCGGGCGCGAAATTTTCCGGGACATGCAGCATGGAAGACGCTCCTGCCGCCAAAGAGCCTGCTGAGGCCATAAAAGATGGACCCATCGCTCGAGAAAAAGAAAAAATCGCTGGATAATTACGCCCGGTATTCCAGCATTGCATTCCAGATGCTGGTCATCATCCTGGCCGGCGTTTTTGGAGGGTATCAGCTGGACCAGTGGCTCAAACTGTCGTTCCCGGTGTTTACCATCCTTCTTTCCATCCTCTCGGTCATCCTGGCCATCTATTCGGTCACACGGGAACTGATGCGGCAAGGCCGCCGGGACAATAAGAAAAACCAGAAAAACGCATGAAGTCAAGATTTATACAATTTTTCATCCGGTTGCTGGTTTTCAGTGTCCTGCTCGGTGTCTTCGCCTTCGCCCTCAGCCTGATCCTTCCGGAAAACACACTGCCCACCGTACTGCCCTGGCTGTTTATTTTCTTCATCATCGTGACTTCCGGGGTCCACGCTGTACTGCTAAAAATCACGGAGCTCAGGCCGGCCCGGTTCGTCTCGTATTTTATGCTCACTACCTTCGGCAAGCTGGTTTTGTACTTCATCGCAGTGCTGGTGTATGTTTTCACGCACCGGGCCGGGCTGCTTCCGTTCATCCTTTCATTCTTTATACTGTACATCCTGTACACCATATTCGAGGTGGTCCTCATCCTGGCGCAGACGCGCGCCACGGAGAATAGGCAAAATGATTAATCCCATGAAAAGAAAAAACATGCTCAAGGAAATGGCCGAAGTCAACATGATGGACGATTACGGCTATAAAAAGACTGACAATTACAATTACAAGAAGGTCAACGCGATGGCCCGGCATTACAAGGAGATCCTGCATCATATCGGGGAAGATCCCGGCAGGGAAGGCCTGCTCGACACTCCGGTCAGGGTGGCCAAGTCCATGCAGTTCCTCACGCACGGATACATGCTGAACCCGGAGGAAATATTGCGTTCGGCCATGTTCAAGGAAGATTACAAAGAGATGGTGATCGTTAAGAACATTGAGATTTATTCCCTGTGCGAACACCACATGATCCCGTTCTTCGGCAAAGCACACGTGGCCTACATCCCCAATGGCTATATCGTCGGGCTGAGCAAGATTCCCAGGGTGGTCGACGCGTTCGCCCGCCGGTTGCAGGTCCAGGAACGCCTGACCACGCAGATCAAGGAATGCATCCATGATACGCTGAAACCGCTGGGTGTCGCCGTGGTCATCGAGGCGCTGCATATGTGCATGGCCATGAGGGGCATACAAAAGCAGAATTCGATCACGACCACTTCCGATTTCACAGGCGCCTTTCTCAAAGAGCCAACCCGTGCGGAATTCATGCACCTGATCGGTTCAAATCTTCATTAAGATAAACGGAAACGGGTAAAAAAAATATGCTACTTTTGCCCCACTTTAATTTCTGAAATTCAAGAAGCGCATGAAAGCTTACGTATTTCCAGGCCAGGGGGCCCAGTTTGTCGGGATGGGAAAAGATCTGTACGAGGGGTCTTCAATCGCCAGGGAGTTATTTGCCAAGGCCAATACCATTCTCGGCTTCAATATTACCGATATCATGTTCGAAGGCACCGATGAGGACCTTCGCCAGACCAAAGTCACACAACCCGCCATCTTCCTGCATTCGGTGATCCTGTCGCGGGTATTGGGCGGGGATTTTAAACCCGACCTGGTGGCTGGCCATTCGCTGGGTGAGTTTTCCGCCCTGGTCGCCAACAAGGTACTCACCTTTGAAGACGGCCTGAAGCTCGTTTCGAAAAGAGCCATGGCCATGCAAAAAGCCTGCGAACTGCAGCCTTCGACGATGGCCGCGGTGATTGGGATGGAAGATGCCGAGGTGGAGCGGGTACTCGGGCTGATCAAGGAGGAGATCATCGTCCCGGCGAATTACAACTGCCCGGGCCAGCTGGTCATCTCCGGTTCCGTTAAAGGTGTGGAAATCGCCTGCCAGAAGCTTACTGAGGCCGGAGCCAAGAAAACCGTCGTGCTGAATGTCAGCGGCGCGTTCCATTCTCCACTGATGCAGCCGGCCGCCGAAGAGCTGGCCAACGCCATCAAAACCACCAAATTCAACAAAGGGGCCTGCCCGATCTACCAGAACGTGACCGGACAGGGCGTAACCGATCCCGAGATCATCAAGAAAAACCTCATCGCCCAGCTCACCTCGCCTGTCCGGTGGACCCAGACGGTCAAGAATATGATCGCCAGCGGCGTCACCACCTTCGTGGAAGTCGGCCCGGGCACCGTCCTGCAGGGCCTGATCAAGAAAGTGAAACGGGATATCCTGACCGAAAGCGCGGAATTCCGGAAAGGTTCTTAGCTCCGGGTTCCTGGTTCCTGGTTACAATGTTAAATTGCTACACTGTTAGATTGTTACAGTGTTAGATTGTCATTGCGTCATTTCCATATGTCTTCTGTCTTCTGACTCCTGTGTTCTGTCTTCCGACCTTCTCGCTAAATGCTGGCATTCAAAAGCCGGCCAGACGCCATCAGCCGGCCGAGCAACTTCTCACTCAGGCTCCGTTCCAGGGCTTCCATATACCGCATATTGTGCATATCGCTTCCGAGGAAGTCGATCATCCCTTTGTCGATCAGCTTTTCCGCCGTTTTCCTTACCGGTTCGGGATAAAAACCGGCCAGGGAGACCGTGTTCATCTGAAAATAAACGTCCCGGCCCTTCAGGTCTTCATATTTTCCGAAGTCATTGAACCAGTAAGAATATCGCTCCGGGTGGGCCAGAATGACCTTATAGCCCTCGCATTGAAGGTTGAAAATGTACGCTTTCAGGTTGGGATGGGGATTGTAATAGGACATCTCCACCAGGATGAATTTTTTGCCAAACGAGAGTAATTCGCCTTTATTCATCTTTTCCTCGAACCCGTCGTCCAGGAGATATTCCGCCGCGGCCTCTACAGTTACCGGGAGGTTCTCCGCCGCGATCGCCACACGCAGTTTTTCCAGGCCGGACAGGATGATTTCCGGGGTGTTTTTGTAGAATTCGGCTTGTATGTGGGGTGTGGTGATGAGCCTGGAGAAGCCCAGCCGGTGCATATTCCGTACCAACTCCAGTGCATCCTCCAGGGTCCGGGCGCCGTCGTCGATGCCCGGGATCAGGTGGGAATGCATGTCGGTCCGGAGCGCAGAAAAATCTGGCTGGGTTCCTTTTTGGCCGGGTTTGGAAAAGAGTCTTTTAAACAACGGTCATCTTTTTAAATACTGATGCTCATAATACTTCTGGTAATCCCCGGAAGTAACCGAATCGAGCCAGTCCTGGTTCGCCAGGTACCAGTCGACCGTTATGGCCAGCCCCTCCTCGAAGGTCACCGAAGGCATCCACCCCAGTTCATTCTGAAGTTTCGAGGAATCGATGGCATAACGCAGGTCGTGACCGGCGCGGTCTTTCACATAAGTGATCAGCTGTGCTGAAGTCCCTTCCGGGCGTCCGAGCTTTTCATCCAACACCCTGCACAGCAGCCGGATGAGATCGATATTCTTCCATTCGTTGTTCCCGCCGATATTGTATGTCTCCCCGTCTTTACCCCGGTGGAAGATCAGGTCGATGGCCCGGGCGTGGTCGACGACATAGAGCCAGTCGCGGACGTTCTCCCCCTTTCCGTAGACCGGCAGCGGCTTATTGTGCCTGATGTTGTTGATGAACAACGGCAGCAGCTTTTCCGGGAACTGATTCGGGCCGTAGTTGTTGGAGCAGTTGGATATCACCGCCGGGAGGCCGAAGGTATGGTTGTAAGCGCGGACCATATGGTCGCTGGATGCCTTTGAAGCGCTGTACGGGCTTTTTGGGTCGTAGGGCGTCGTCTCCAGGAAAAAGCCCGTATCGCCCAGCGAACCATACACTTCATCCGTGGAAACATGATAGAACCGCTTTCCCGGGGCGCCGTCCCCCCAGGTCTTGCGGGCGGCATTGAGCAGGTTCACGGTTCCGACGATATTGGTATACACGAAGGCCGTCGGGTTGGAAATGGACCGGTCGACATGCGACTCGGCCGCCAGGTGGATCACGCCGTCAGGGCGATACTCTTCGAATGCGTCAAAGACCTGCTTTTCATCGGCAATGTCGGCCTTTACAAACCGGTAATTCGGCAGCCGCTCCACGTCCCGTAGGTTTTCCAGGTTGCCGGCATACGTAAGGGCATCCAGGTTGACGATATGATAATCCGGATACTTTGTGACAAACAAACGGACAAGGTGCGATCCGATGAAGCCCGCGCCCCCTGTGATGATCATTGTTTTCTGCGCCATTACTTTTTTATTTTTGTCATTGGTTCGCTTCGCTCACATAATTAGCTCACTGCGTTCGCGTCATTGGCTTCGCGTCATTACTGCATATTCGTTAATTCAAAACTCAAAATTCAAAACTCAAAATTCAGAATGGAGCCTCTTCTGCCATTCCCAGGCCGACCGCATCATTTCATCGAGGCTTTTTCCGGCTTGCCAGCCGAGCTCCCGGTTGGCGCGTGAAGGATCGGCCCAGATCTTCACCACATCGCCCGGACGGCGAGCCATGACCTGGAAGTTGAGTTTGATGCCGGATACCCGCTCGAAGGACCGGATGATGTCCATGACACTATAACCGGTTCCGGTACCCAGGTTAAACACTTCGTACCGATCCCGGGTATTCTTGGCGGTCATCCTGTGCAGCGCAGCCACGTGGGCCCTGGCCAGATCGACAACGTGCAGGTAATCCCGGATCGGTGTGCCGTCGGGGGTATCGTAGTCGTTGCCGAAGACACGCAGGAACGGTCGGATGCCGATGGCGGTCTGCGTCAGGTAGGGCACCAGGTTGTCCGGGATGTCCGAGGGCGCTTCTCCGATCAGTGCGGATTCGTGCGCGCCGATGGGATTGAAGTAGCGCAGGGAGATCGCGGTCAGGTGGCCCGCCCCTACCTCGTCAAAGATCATGTCTTCCATGATCTTCTTGGTGTTTCCGTAGGGCGATTCAGCCCGTTTCAGCGGGCTTTCCTCCGTAACCGGAAGCCGGTCGGGCTGGCCGTAGACCGTGCAGGAAGACGAGAACGCCAGGTATGGGACGCGGTGCCTGGCCATGCTGTCGAGAAGGTTCATCGTGGAGACCAGGTTGTTCCGGTAATACCTGATGGGTTCCCGTACCGATTCCCCGACGGATTTGAACGCTGCAAAATGAATAACCGCCGCAATGTCATTATGCTCTGAAAAGAAGCGGGCCGTTTTGACCGGGTCGCACAGGTCAAACACCTCAAGAAGGGGCTTTTTGCCGGTGATCATCGCGATCCTTTCGATGACAGCAGCGGAGGAATTGGAGAGGTTATCAATAATAACGACCTCGTAGCCCTGCTGCTGCAGTTCCACCACGGTATGGGATCCGATGTAGCCTGTTCCGCCGGTGACTAAAACCCTCATGACAGTTTTGAGGTTTGAGGTTTAAGGTTTAAGTTATAATGTTCAATGTTCAATGTTCAATGTTCAATGTTCAATGTTCAATGTTAAAGGCTCCAGTAGGCTAAATTGGTGATCTTTTTCCGGTACAGGCCTTTGATATCCACCAGGATTCCCTTAGTATTCATTAAGTTGAGGAAGTCCGATTCCTGAAGGCTGGCATAATCCCTGTGCGCCACGGCCACGATCACGGCGTCGTATTTCCCGGATGGCGCAGCGGCCAGGGGATAGCCATACTCGTGCTCCACTTCCGCGGAACTGGCAAAAGGATCGATCACGTCGATATGGACCCCGTAGGTCCGCAGTTCCTGGTACACATCGGCCACCTTGGAGTTGCGGATGTCGCTCACATTTTCCTTAAAGGTCGTTCCCATGATGAGCACCCGGCTGTTCATCACGTTCTTGCCGGCGCCGATGAGTTTCTTCACCAGCTGTTTGGCGATATAAGGTCCCATGGAGTCGTTCACAGCGCGCCCGCTGTCGATCACCTGCGGGTGGTATTTAAGTTCTTTGGCTTTGAAGGTCAGGTAATACGGATCCACGCCGATGCAGTGTCCCCCGACCAGCCCGGGATAGAACTTCAGGAAATTCCATTTGGTGCCTGCGGCTTCCAGCACTTCGTAGGTATTGATGCCCATCCGGTTGAAGATGATCGACAGCTCGTTCATCAGGGCGATGTTCACGTCGCGCTGGGTGTTTTCGATGATCTTGGCCGCTTCGGCAACCTTGATCGAGGAGGCGCGGTGTACGCCGGCGGCAACGACCAGTTCATACGTCCTGGCGATGATGTCGAGCGATTCCTCATCGCAGCCTGAGACGACCTTCACGATCGTCTGCAAGGTATGTTCCTTATCGCCCGGGTTGATGCGCTCGGGACTGAAACCCACTTTGAAATCCCTGATGTGTTTTAAGCCGGATTCCTGCTCCAGGATAGGAATGCAGTCTTCTTCCGTCGCGCCCGGGTACACCGTGGACTCATACACGACGTAATCGTCTTTTTTCAGGATCTTCCCGACCGCATGCGTCGCTTTCAGCAAGGGCGTAAGATCCGGCAGATTGTGTCGGTCGATCGGCGTGGGCACCGCTACAATATGAAATTTCGCCTGGCGAAGATCTTCAGGATCGTCGGTGAACAGGATATCACAACCCTGGAATTCTACCGAAGAAAGTTCTTCACTGGGGTCAATGCCGTTCTTCATCATTTCTACGCGGCCGGCGTGAATATCGAAGCCGATCACGCTGATCTTGCGTGCAAATGCCAGGGCAATGGGCAGTCCGACATACCCAAGACCGATGACGGAAAGCTTTTCTTGTTTTGAAAGTAATTGTTCGTAAAGATTCATTTGATAATTTCTCACAGATTACACAGATAAAAACAGAGATTTCAGGGACTGACCTTCAGCAAGAACGGGTGATGGTCGCCTTTTCTCCCGATTGGGCTGGCATTACGGATTTGATGCACTATGGCGATGCTTGGCCGGGCGTCATCCACGGAAAAACCATCTCCGGCGAGGATCCTGCGATAACTTTCGGTATGGAGATCGGTGAAACCATCGCTGAACTCCATTTCCTCGCCTTCAATCCTGACGGAACGGTAGGTGCGTTGCCCGGCTGCCCTGAGGTTTTCCGGGATGGTGTTGTAATCCAGGCTCAGGAACCAGCGAACACGGGCCTTTTCAAGGGTAAGAAAGCCTGCGGCCGTATTCCGGTCGGAATAGTGGACAATGTTTTCCCTGGCCGCTCCGAAAATCCAGGTAAGCATATCAAAAAAATGTATGCCGATATTGGTGGCCACGCCGCCTGATTTTTCGGCATCGCCCTTCCAGGAAATGAAATACCATTTGCCGCGGCTGGTGATGTAGGTAAGGTCGATGTCGTAGACTTTATCTCCTGGTCCTTGCTCCACTTTGTTTTTTAATCCGGCAATGGTCGGATGAAGGCGCAACTGAAGGATCACACTGATGTTTTTCCCTGTTTCCAATTCTATCTCTTTCAGCGGATCGACGTTCCAGGGATTGAGCACAAGCGGCTTTTCGCAAATCGCATGGCATTCATTGCGCAAGGACAGCCTGATGTGCGCGTCGTGCAGGTAATTGGGCGAGCAGACAGAAACATACTCTACTTGTCCTTCCCCCTTGCGCCGCAACTTATCGAGATGCCGGTCGAAACGCTCGGTCTCAACAAAAAAATTGGCATCCGGGAAATAAGAGTCGATGATCCCGACGCAGTCAAACGGATCAACGGCAGCCACCAGGCGGTTTCCCGTGTCTTTGATGGCTTTCATATGCCTGGGGGCAATGTACCCCGCCGCGCCGATCAGTGCAAAATTCATCACTTAAGGTTATTAATTAGTGTCATTGGCTTCGCGTCATTGATTACCTCATTATCCTACAGTCTTACAGTCCTACAGTCCTACAGTCCTACAGTCTTATCTTCCTTAAAAACCGCTCCGTACTGCAAACGGTATCGTGCGCCGCTCTCGGGGCAGGTGGCGGTGCCGTCGGCGCTGAAGTCCAGACGGTGGCCGTGCTCGCTCATCCATCCCACCCGCCGGCCCGGGTTGCCCAGGATCAGAGCGTACGCCGGCACGTCTTTCACAACCACCGAACCGGCCCCGATGAAGCCGAATTCATGGATGGTGACGCCGCAAACGATGGTGGCGTTTGCACCGATCGTGGCGCCGCGCTTCACCAGCGTCGTCACATACTGATCTTTCCGGTTGATCGCGCTCCGGGGATTCCGGATGTTGGTGAACACCATCGAGGGCCCGAGAAAGACATCGTCCTCGCAAATGACGCCGGTGTAAATGGAAACGTTGTTTTGCACCTTCACATTGTTCCCGAGCACCACGCCCGGAGAAACGACCACATTCTGGCCGATGTTGCACCGTTCCCCCACTTCACAACCGGTCATGAGGTGCGAAAAGTGCCAGATCTTCGTCCCGGCGCCAATTTTGCAACCCTCATCGATCACCGCCGTTTCGTGTGCATAATATTCCTTCCCCATGAACTACCTATTACAATCTATTACTATTTATTACTATCTATTACTATCTATTACTATCTATTACAATCTATTACTATTTATTACTATCTGTTACTATTTATTACTATTTATTACTATCTGTCACTATTTAGTGCCATCCACAAACTCCAGCAATGTCGCGGTGATATATTCGATCTGCTCTTCATCGAGTTCTGTATGCATCGGCAGGCTGATCACCCTGCGGCACAGGTCTTCCGTGACCGGCAGGTCCCCTTCCTTAAAGCGCGGGCTCAGGTAAGCCTTCTGCAGGTGCAGCGGGACCGGGTAATAGATCGCGCAGGGAATATTTTTGGATAACAGGTAATCCAGCAGCATATCCCGGTTAACATCCCTGGTGACCAGCGTATACTGATGGAAAACATGCGTGGAGCGTTCCGATTTCACCGGTATCTGCAACTTAGGATGATTTCCAAACGCCCGGTCATAACCCGCAGCGGCGTTTTGCCTGGCCGTGGCATATTCATCAAGATGCTTCAGCTTGACGTCGAGGATGGCCGCCTGTATGCTGTCGAGGCGTGAATTGACACCTACCTCCTCGTGATAATACCGGACATGCATGCCATGGTTGACGATATAACGCAGGCGGGTTGCGAGTGCGTCATCATCCGTAAAAATCGCACCGCCATCGCCGTAACAACCCAGGTTTTTCGAAGGGAAGAACGACGTAGTGCCGATATGGCCCATGGTACCCGATTTCTTCCGTGTGCCGTCGCTGAAAAAATAATCGGAACCGATCGACTGGCAGGCGTCCTCGATGACAAAAAGACCGTGTTGGCGGGCAATCTCCATGATCTCCTCCATATTAGCACACTGGCCGAACAGATGAACGGGAACGATCGCTTTTGTTTTCGGGGTGATGGCTTTGCGCAGCGCTTCGACGTCCATGTTGAATGTGCCGGGTTCCACATCGACCAGAACGGGCGTCAGCCGGAGCAGGGCGATGACTTCCACTGTCGCGACAAAAGTGAACGAAACGGTAATGACCTCATCGCCGGGCTGCAGGTCGAGCGCCATCATCGACACCTGCAGGGCGTCGGTGCCGTTGGCGCAAGGGATTACGTGCTTTACGCCGAGATACTGTTCCAGGTTCTTCTGGAACCTGTGTACGGCCGGGCCGTTGATAAAGGCGGTGGTATCGAGCACTTCATGGATGGCAGCATCCACTTCAGGTTTGATCTTTTCATACTGGGTTTTCAGGTCCACCATCCGGATGGGATTCATAATCTTTCAGTTTAGTATTTGATGTTGAGAATTAATAAGACTGGCAAAGGTAATGAAAAGGGTAATAAAACCGCTGTCCGATCGTTCTTACATTTCATTACTTTTGCGTCAGATATGCAAACTGTGCGCACTATATTCCTGCTGATCACGCTGCCGCTCCTGGCCGTAAAGCCGACATTTTCGCAAGGGATCGAAAAAGACTCCGCGATCATCATTCCCATGATCTACGGTTTCTATGGTTACCAATGGCCCGGCGCCGACATGGCGGACCGTTTCGGCTCCAATTCGGTAATCGGCCCGGGCTTCATGGTCAAAGATGCAGGCAACTGGATCTACGGAGCGGAATACAACTTCATCTTCGGCAACAACACGAAAGATGGCTTTGACATACTCGGCGGGATCATGACTTCCGGCGGCAATGTCATCAGCGGCGACGGGACGCCCGCCGTAGTGGCTCTTTTTGAACGCGGATTCACGATCAACGGCAAATTCGGTAAATTGTTCCCCGCCCTCGGCCCGGACCGGAACTCCGGTTTTTTCGTCACCGCCGGGCTGGGCTATATGCGGCATAAGATCCGCATCGAGGTGGAAAACAACAGCGCGCCACAGCTCAAGGGCGACTATAAAAGAGGCTATGACCGGCTGAGCGGTGGATTCCTCCTCACCCAGTCGGTCGGTTACATGTACTTCGGCCGGAACAACCTGGTCAATTTCACCCTCTCCTTCGAGATCTTTGAAGGATTTACCAAGGGATACCGGGAATATCTTTTCGACACCCGCCAGCCTGGCGATCAGGGCCGGTTTGACCTGCTGTTCGGCCCCAAACTCACCTGGATGATCCCGGTGCGCAAACGCATGGCCAAAGAATTCTATTATTACTGATCTCATGATCATGTGGCTGCTTTACGACCTTTTGATCCGTGTTTATGGATGCTCCATCAGGCTGGCGGCCCCGTTCAGCCCCAAAGCAAAGGCCTGGCTGACCGGAAGGACACTAAACACTAAACACCAAACACCAAACACTAAACACGCAACGTTCGAAGCAACAGCCTGGTTCCACTGTGCTTCTCTGGGCGAATTCGAACAAGGGCGACCGGTCATCGAAGCGTTTCGGAAATCCCATCCAGGCTGGAAGATCCTGCTGACGTTCTTCTCCCCTTCGGGATACGACGTCCGCAAAGATTATCAGGGGGCAGACCAGGTTTCATATCTTCCCCTCGATACACGAAGGAACGCCGAGCACTTCGTCAGCGCCGTCAACCCCGCCCTGGTGGTATTCGTCAAGTATGAATTCTGGTTCCGGATCATGGATGTGCTGCACCGGAGAAAAATCCCGTTATACATTATCTCCGCTCATTTCAGGCCGCAACAACATTTTTTCCGCTGGTACGGAGCCTGGACCCGGAAACAGCTAAAAAAAGCCGCGCGGATCTATGTCCAGCACGAAGAATCTGCCGCGCTGCTCAGGAAATACGGCATCGGACAGGTGACGGTCAGCGGCGACACACGATTCGACCGCGTAGCTTCTATCGCACAGAATGCCAATGCATTTCCGCCGGTGGAAAAATTTTGCGCCGGTAGACAGGTATTCCTCGCGGGCAGCACATGGCCCGCCGATGAGGCGCTTATCCTGGATCTCATCCGGAAGAACGAAGGCAGGATGAAATTCATCATCGCGCCGCATGAAGTGGGAAAGGAACGGGTGGAGGCCCTGAGGCTGGCCGTTGGCCGTGTGCTGTTGGCCGTTGATCAAGAACCAAGCAAAATGAATCAGGGAGAAGGAAACCTGGAACCCGGAACCTGGAACCTGGAATCAGAAACTATTCTCTTTTCTGAACTTACGGAAGAAAACGCCGATGCAGCCCGGGTGCTGATCATCGACGGGATCGGATATCTATCACACCTGTACCAGTATGCCAAGATCGCTTATATCGGCGGCGGATTCGGCGCCGGGATCCACAATATCCTTGAAGCGGCCACCTTCGGCAAACCGGTGATCTTCGGTCCGAAATATCAGAAATTCCGCGAAGCCGTGGAACTGGTCGATGCCGGAGGAGCATTTACAATCAGCGATCCCGAAGAATTGAACCATAGAACCTCCATGCTGATCAGCAACACCCGGGAATATCAGAATGCATCCCGCATCTGCTTCGAATATGTCCGCAGCAGGACGGGCGCAACGGCGATCATTTTGTCCGGGATCAGCGAGATTGCACGTAATAAGGGATAATGCCCTATTTTTGTGACCTGAAATCATCTCTATATGCCTGAAAAAATTGACAAAATCACCCGGGAAGATCATTTGATCCTGCTGGCCGCCGACATTAAAAAGATCGGTAAGGAATATCTTACAAAAGAAGAAAAAGCCTACGCCTCAAAACTGATCTCGGAGCACAAGAAAGAAACGGTGTTCTTCGACCGCCTGGGCCGGTTGATCATCGTACAGCTCATCAAGGACGAAAAAACGGACTACAAAAGGCTTGAGTATTGCCGTAAGGCTGGCGACCTGCTGGCTTCCCGCCTGAATGAGATGAAGGCCGAAAGCGTGGCGATTGTCGACATAGAAGGGAAAGCCGGCGAAACACTGGCAATGGCTGAGGGCATGTCGCTGGGAAGTTACCAGTTCCTTAAATACCGCAAAGACCGGAAGGAAAAGGAACATACGCTGAAGTCCGTCGGGATCATATCGAAAGCAGTGTCCGGGACCGCCATCGACCGGATGAATATCATCGTGAACGCGGTAGAACGCTGCCGTGACCTGATCAACGAACCCGTTTCTCACCTTACGGCGACAGAGCTGGCCAAAGCGTTCCAGAAGATGGGCAGGGAAGCCGGGATCAAGGTGGAGGTGCTGAACAAAAACAAGATCGAAGCCCTGAAGATGGGCGGCCTGCTGGGGGTGAACAAAGGCAGTACGGAACCCCCCACCTTCACCATCATGGAGTGGAAACCCGAAAAACCGGTGAATAAAAAGCCAGTTATCCTGGTAGGCAAAGGAGTGGTGTTCGATACCGGCGGCTCCAACCTGAAACCCGGCAACTTCATGGACAACATGAAATACGACATGGCCGGTTCGGCCACTATGGCTGCGGTGGTTTACGCCATCGCAAACCTGAATCTGCCGTTGCATGTGATCGGCCTGATGCCCGCGACCGACAACCGGCTCGATGCCAACGCCATCGCGCCCAGCGATATCATCACCATGTTCGACGGCACAACGGTGGAAGTGATGAACACCGACGCTGAGGGAAGGCTGATCCTGGCCGATGCACTCAGCTATGCCAAAAAATACAAACCGGCCCTGGTCTTCACAGCCGCCACCCTGACCGGCGCCGCCGCCCGGGCCATTGGAAAATACGGTGTGGTCGCCATGCATCAGGATGCGGAGGATTCCATGACCGCCCTAAAGAAATGCGGAGAGGCCGTTTACGAGCGCGTTGCCGAATTTCCGTTCTGGGAAGAATACGGCGAGCTGATCAAATCGGAAGTGGCCGATCTCAAAAACATTGGCGGCATCGACGCCGGGATGATCACCGCCGGCAAGTTCCTGGCCCATTTCACCGATTACCCTTTCATCCATCTCGATATCGCCGGACCTGCATTCCAGGAAAAGAAGGACAGCTACCGCCCCGCCGGGGCTACCGGATTCGGGGTCAGGCTGCTGGTGGAGTTTCTGGAGGAAATGACGGTAAGACGTTAAGACGGTAGGACGGTAGGACGGTAAGAGGGTCGGAGATATTCTTTATATTTGCTGAAAACCTTTGAACGATGGAACAGGAATTCGAGGAAAGAATAAGAACAGACGCGGAACGGATCAAAGTAGGGATAACCCATGGGGACCTGAACGGGATCGGGTATGAGGTTATTATCAAGACTTTCCAGGATCCGAGAATACTGGAATCCATCACGCCGGTAATCTATGGTTCGTCAAAAGTTGCTTCATATCACCGCAAGACCTTGAACCTGAGCGAGTATAACCTCAACCTGGTCAAGAACGCAGCTTCTATGGTTGGCAAAAGGGTCAATATCATCAACATCACGCACGATGAGGTGAAGATCGATCTGGGGAAATCCACCGAGATTGCCGGCCAGTTAGCCTTCCAGGCCCTGGAAGCAGCCGTGCACGACCTGCAGAACCGTTCCATCGACGTGCTGGTCACCGCCCCGATCAATAAGAAGAACATGCAGTCGGCCAGCTTTAAATTTCCGGGACACAGCGAATACCTGGCCGAAAAGGCGGGCAGACGGGAACACCTGATGCTCATGGTTTGCGACAAACTGCGCATTGGCGTGATCACTGGCCACATTCCGCTTAAAGACGTCCCCGTGATGATCACCCCCGAACTGATCATGAAAAAGATCGAACTGATGCACCGGAGCCTGGTCATGGATTTCGGCATCCGAAAGCCAAAAATCGCCCTGCTCGGCCTGAATCCCCATGCCGGCGACCTGGGCGTACTGGGCCTGGAAGAGGAACAGGTGATCGGCCCTGTGGTCGAACAGGCCTGGAACCGCAACATGATCGTATACGGGCCTTACTCCGCCGATGGGTTCTTCGGATCAAACAATTATGCGAAGTTCGACGGCATCCTGGCCATGTACCACGACCAGGGGCTGATCCCATTCAAGACCCTGTCGTTCGACCGTGGAGTGAATTTCACCGCCGGACTGCCCTTCATAAGGACCTCCCCGGCACACGGCACCGCATACGACCTGGCAGGAAAGAACCTCGCCTCGCCCAGTTCTTTCATGGAAGCCGTGTACCTGGCGATTGAAATCTTCCAGAACCGTAAGGAATACACTGAACTGAACGCTAATCCCTTACAGAATTATCTTAAAGAAATTGAATACAGTTCCGACGCGGTCATTGAAAAAGAGATCCCCACGCAAACTGAAGACGAAAACCCGGGCATATCCTGAACGGACAACCGGTGAAAGGCGATGAGCCTGAATCCACCATGCAATACACAGTATCGGAAATCATTGAAATAGTCGGCGGTTCCATGGCCGGATCCGGATCGCAGGAACGGGCCATCGGTGATATCCTGATCGACAGCCGGAAACTGATCTCACCCGACGGATGCCTCTTTTTCGCCTTGTCTTCCCGGAGGAACGACGGCCATAAGTACATCCCTGATCTGTACCAGCGGGGCCTGCGTGATTTCGTGGTCACCCGCCCGCCGGAAGACTTGAAGGATTTTCCCGACGCCACCTTCATTGTCGTCAAAAACACGCTCCATGCATTGCAATCGCTGGCCCGCGTCCACCGTGAGAAGTTCGGAATCCCGGTGATCGGCGTAACAGGAAGCAACGGTAAGACCATCGTCAAGGAATGGCTGTACCAGCTCTGCAGCAAAGACCGCCGGACGATCCGCAGCCCCAAGAGCTACAACAGCCAGATCGGAGTGCCACTCTCCGTGTGGCAAATGAACCCCGACTACCAACTGGCCGTGTTCGAAGCGGGCATTTCGGAATCCGATGAAATGGACAAGCTCCAGGCCATCATCAGGCCGACCATCGGGATCTTCACCAACATCGGCGAAGCCCATGGGGAAAACTTCATGAGCATTCAGCAAAAGGTAGGAGAAAAGCTCAAGCTGTTCACCCGGGTCGAAACCCTGATCTACTGCCTGGATCATGCAGATGTCCGGGAAGTGATCATCCGGTCGGGAATCCTGAAAAATATCAGGACTTTTACCTGGAGCCATAAACAGGATGCCGACCTGTGCATCACCGGGATTGAGCAGAATGGCTCCGCGAAGACGACCATCCGGGGAATATTCAGGAACCATCAGGTGTCTATTATCATCCCTTTCCTGGATGAGGCTTCCGTTGAAAACGCCATCCACTGCTGGTCGGCCATGCTGGTACTGGGTTACACCCCCGGGACCTTCGAGAACAGGTTTGAAAATCTCCAGCCGGTGGCCATGCGGCTGGAACTCAAGGACGGGATCAACCATTGCACCATCATCAACGACAGCTACAACTCCGATATCAATTCCCTGTCGATCGCCATTGACTTCCTCCGCCAACAGGCCAACAGCCGGAAAAAAACCATTATCCTTTCCGATATCCTCCAGAGCGGAAAGGATGAAAATGAGCTCTACGGTACCATTGCCGCCATCCTGCAACAGAAGAATATCGACCGGCTTATCGGCATCGGCCCGGCGATCTCACGACAATCAGAGCAATTTATGCTGGATAAGGAATTTTTCCCGACCACGGATGAATTCCTGCACCGTTTTTCCTTCTCCGCGTTCAGCAACGAGGTGATCCTGTTAAAAGGGGCCCGTATCTTCGAGTTCGAGATGATCAGCCAGGCCCTGCAACAGAAGACCCACGAGACCGTTCTCGAAATCAACCTGAATGCCCTGGTGCACAACCTGAATTATTACCGGGCGCTGCTCAGCCCCGGCATGAAGATCATGGCCATGGTCAAGGCATTTTCCTACGGTATCGGCAGTTTTGAAGTGGCCAGCGCCCTGCAGTTCCATCATATCGATTACCTGGCGGTGGCCTATGCCGATGAGGGCGTCGAGTTACGCAAAGCCGGCATTACCGTGCCGATCATCGTCATGAACCCGGACCAGGAAAGCCTGGAACCGATGATCCAGCACAACCTGGAGCCTGAGATTTACAGTTTCCGGATGCTGGATTCGCTGGAAACGGTCATCCGGAAGAGTATCCTGCCCAAGAACAAACCGGTCAAAATCCATCTCAAGGTGGATTCCGGCATGCACCGCCTGGGTTTCATGGAAGAAGATATCGATGGACTCATCCAGCGTTTGCAGGCCAACAAAATGATTTATGTCGAATCGGTCTTTTCGCACCTGGCCGCCAGCGAAGACCCTTCGGAAGATGAATTCACCCGGCAGCAGATCCGGACCTTTGAGCGGATGGCCGAACGGATCCGGGAACAGGCCGGCCACCCGGTGATGCTGCATATTCTCAACTCAGCCGGGATCAGTCGATTTCCGGAGGCGCAGCATGAAATGGTCCGCCTGGGCATCAGCCTTTATGGCGTGAGCGCACTGGCGGAGGAAAGATTGAAGCTACAAGCCGTGGCCCGTCTGAAATCGATCATTTCACAGATCAAAACCATCCGCGCCCGGGAAAGCGTAGGGTACAACCGCGCCTTCAGAGCGGAACGGGAGATGACGATCGCCATTGTTCCGATCGGTTACGCCGACGGTTTGAGCCGCAGCATGGGCAACGGGAAGGGCCACCTGATGGTTGGGGGCCGGTTGGTGCCGGTCATCGGCAATGTTTGCATGGATATGTGCATCCTGGATGTGACTGGCCTGGACCTGGCAGAAGGCGACGAGGTGATCGTTTTTGGCCCCGAGCGCCCGCTGCAAAACCTGGCAGATGAGATGGGGACGATCCCCTATGAAGTGCTATCCGGCCTGTCGCGCCGGGTAAAAAGGGTTTATTACCACGAGTGACACTCATTTTCATTTCCAAGCTTTCTCAGAGGAATCCTTACCTTGAACCCTCCGCGGTGAAACCCCTCTCAAACCGCAGGGACGCAGCGACGCAGCAGCAAACCCT
>CAZAZE010000036.1:0-25663 GCA_964489545.1 uncultured Bacteroidales bacterium | reverse complement strand
TCAGAACTCAGAACTCAGAACTCAGAACTCAGAACTCAGAACTCAGAACTCAAAAAGCACCCAATCGGGTACTTGATACCTGGTTGTTTTCATTTGAAATTTGTGAAATATTTTCTCGCAGATATCCGCGGATCCATTTCTGCGAAATCTGCGCATATCTGCGAGAACTAAAATTTAGATCACT
The DNA here is from genome assembly GCA_964489545.1 of uncultured Bacteroidales bacterium. Taxonomy (GTDB): domain Bacteria; phylum Bacteroidota; class Bacteroidia; order Bacteroidales; family JAGOPY01; genus JAGOPY01. The sequence goes on along the minus strand of CAZAZE010000036.1, from coordinate 25,479 downwards.
ATTTCATGGCACGAATATCAGCACTTTTCATAGCTCTGCTACTCTCCGCCGGCACATCCGCCCAGACCATCAGTATCCTCGGTACCGCCACGCCGGCGGCCGACTGGACCACCGATTACAACATGACCCAGGATCCCCAGAATGCCCTCGTTTGGACCATTAACATCACCCTCACCGACGGGGATGTCAAATTCCGCCAGAACGGCTCATGGGACGTGAACTGGGGCGGTACCGATTTCCCGGCGGGACCGGCTATTCCGGGAGGGCCCAATATCCCGGTTACCGAAGGCAATTACGATGTGGTCTTCAATGCCGGGGAACTCAATTATGTGTTCACATTGAACACCAGTTACGGAAATGTGGGCATCGGCACGGAATCGCCACAGGAAAAGCTCGACGTGAACGGGAATTTCCGTTTGAGCGGCGAGATCAGGCCCGGCGGCATTGCCGGCACCGACGGCCAGTTGCTGAAATCCAACGGCGACGGCACCATGGGCTGGCTGACCCCGCCGGAAACCACCAATGCTTCAGCTAACGGTAGCGTGGGCTATGGCACCTGGGGCGGGTGCGAGATGATCAACATCAGCGAATATCTTCCCATAACTGATCCTAATGGCGCACCTTCCGATCTTTTTGGATATGCCGTGGCCATCTCCGGTGATCTTGCCATTGCCGGAGCATATATGGATGATGGTCCGGCCGGCGCCAACCAGGGATCGGTGACCTTCTTTAAAAGAAATGGCACAACCGGCTTTTGGGATCAGCTGGGTCCGAAAACTTACGATCCGGATGCAGCCGCAGGGGACAGGTTCGGATCCAGCGTCAGTATAAGTGCGGAATATGCGGCCGTGGGCGCGGCTGAGGACGTACCTGGCGGTTCTGTAACTATATTTAAACGCAACACCGAGAGCGGAAACTGGGAACAGGATGGCCCCAAAATCTTTAATTCCGGCGCAGAAAATTTCGACCTATTTGGATACACTGTCAGCCTCAACGGGGATTTTCTGCTGGTTGGGGCGCCTTTTGACGATGGCCCTGCCGGCACTAACCAGGGATCGGCAGTGATCTTCAAGCGGAATAATAACTCCAACACCTGGGAATTCTGGCAGAAGCTGTACAACCAGAATCCGCAGCCCAATGATTTCTTCGGAAGAAGCGTATCGATGGATGGGGATCATGCCATTATCGGGGCCAGTGATGATAATGAAACCTTTGCCCAGCAGGGATCTGCATGCATCTTTAAAAAGAACGGCGAGGACGTATGGGAACTGCTGGGAAACAAAATCGTGGCTCAGTCACCGGGCCTTTATGACTATTACGGATTCAGTGTATCCATTTCAGGCGACTGGGCGGTTGTTGGGGCATATGGCGATGACGTGAACTCCCAGGAAGATGCCGGTACCGTTCATTTGTATAAGCGCGACCCGGTCAGCGGGGCGTGGTCGCTGAACAGAACATTGTATAACACAGATCCACAGGGGTTTCCAAGATTCGGCAGAAGCGTAAATCTATCAGGAGATTTTCTGATCGCAGGAGCTTACACCGAGGATGTTCCTTCCGGAAGCCAGGGAACTGCAACTATTTATATAAATAATGGCTATACTTTCCAGCGGATCCAGAAATTCCACGATCCTGCTGGCGATAATTTCGGAGAGCTCGGTACTTCCTGCGCGATCGACGGCCAGACCCGACGGTTCATCGTCGGTGCCCCAGGGGCTTATGGTGATGCGGGTAGTGTGATTTTCGGAAAAGTGGAATAAGCAATAATATCAGATACTGTCAGGCCATCTCTTACTGTTTAAGGGGCACGGGCTTTCGCCCTGCCCCTGTTTTTTTTCTCACAGATCTCACAAATCTGTTTCACTGATGGCACAGATCCTCTAAGAAATCTGTGCCTAAAATCTGTGCCATCTGTGAGAAATAATTACTTAATTTCATCACGAAAAAAATCTGATTAAAAAACCATGCCCGCAAAGAAGAAACCCCTCAGAATCGGCATCCTCAGCGCCGGCGGCGACTGCCCCGGCATCAACGCCGCCATCCGCGGCGTCGGAAAAACAGCCATCGTCGAATACGGCATGCAGGTCATCGGCATCTCCTCGGGCTTCCTCGGGCTGATCAACGAAGAATATGAAGAACTGACCGAGGAAAAGCTCTCCGGCATCCTGACCCTCGGCGGCACCATCCTCGGGACCTCCCGCGAGAAGCCGTTCAAGAAAGACAAGCTGAGCCCGGAGCAGATCGACAAGCCCAAACTGATCAAAAAGCATTACAGGGAGATGGGCCTCGACGCCCTGGTGTGCATCGGCGGCAATGGCACCCAGCGCACGGCCGCCCGGCTGGTGGAAGAAGGGCTGAACATCATCGGCCTGCCCAAAACCATCGACAACGACGTCTGGGGAACCGACATCACTTTCGGCTTCGACAGTGCCCTGGGCATCGCCACCGACGCCATCGACCGCCTGCATACCACCGCCAACAGCCACAAGCGGATAATGGTCATCGAGCTGATGGGGCACAACGCCGGCTGGCTCACGCTCTATGCCGGCATCGCCGGCGGCGGCGATGTGATCCTGCTGCCGGAGATCAAATACGACATGGACATCGTGGCCGACTATCTCGTCAGAAGGGCCAAAGCCAAAAAACCCTATTCCATCGTCGTCGTGGCCGAAGGCATCAATAAGCCCAAAAAGGAAAAAGCCGCAACGTATATTTCCCGCAAGATCGAGGAAATGACCGGGCTGGAAACCCGCGAAACCATCCTGGGTTATATCCAGCGCGGCGGCAGCCCTTCGCCCAACGATCGTATCCTGGCCACCCGCTTCGGCGCCACCGCCGTGGAACTCATCGCCAAAAAGAAATTCGGCCAGATGGTAGCCAAAAAAGGCGAATCCATGACCTCGGTTCCGCTCAAAGACGTGGGCGACAAAACCCGGCTCGTACCGTCCGATTTCGGGCTGATCGGCAAAGGCCGGAAAATGGGGATCTGTTTCGGGGATAAGTTTTGCGAGGGAGAAATCGTGTAATTCATAATGTACAATGTAGTATGTACTTTATAATATGTACTAAGGAAGAGGGTATTCGTTATCATACCTACTTAATAATCAGCACATAGTACATACTACATAATACATATTTGAGATAAATCTGAAGATGAAAATGAATCGCCTGTTATTATTATTACTTCTTTTCGTGCATGTAATCGGCCTGCCCGCGCAGGATGATCCACTTCTGACCTATTACGAAAGATCCGGCTATAAGGCTACCCCGTCTTACGACGAAACAATTGACTATTGCAGGCAACTCGACCAGGCATCTCCCGAGATACATTACACAACCTTCGGAAAAAGCCCCCAGGGCAGGGACCTGCCGCTGCTGGTCATCGATGCCGACGGCCTGTTCGATGCCCTTTCGGCACGAAACGCCGGCAAACTCGTCCTGATGGTCCAGGCCGGCATCCACCCCGGGGAGATTGACGGAAAAGACGCCGGGTTCATGTTCTTCCGAGACCTGGTCGTTAACAACCAACACGGAGGACTGCCAAACAACCTGACCATCCTGTTCATCCCGATCTTTAACGTCGACGGCCATGAGCGCAGCGGGCCGTACAACCGCATCAACCAGGACGGCCCGGAGGAGATGGGCTGGCGTACTACGGCCCAGAACCTCAACCTGAACCGGGATTTCGTGAAAGCGGATGCCCCGGAGATGCAGGCCTGGCTGAGGCTGTTCCGCGAATGGCTGCCCGATTTCCTGATGGACATCCACGTGACCGACGGCGCCGATTACCAGTACGTGATGACCTACGGTCTGGAAACCCACGGGAATATGGACGAAGGCTTAACAAGATGGACCAGCGAACGGCTGGTTCCCGAGATGGAGTCTCAGATGGCATCTGCCGGCCACCTGTCTTTCCCCTATGTCATGTTCCGCCGCTGGCATGATCCCCGGAGCGGGCTGAGGAGCGGCGCCGCCAGCCCCAGGTACAGCAGCGGGTACGCCGCCGTGCAGAACCGCATCGGCCTCCTGGTGGAAAACCATTCCCTTAAGGATTACCAAACCCGTGTTTCGTCCACGTATGAGTTGCTTCGGATCACCTGCGACCTGCTTTCCCGGGAAGCTGGTAACCTGAAGTCGCTCAACCAGCGGGCCGACGCTTTTGCCGCATCTGCTGAATTCCGGGCAAGACCATTTCCGGTCAGTTTCAAGGCGGGCAAAGACAGCGTGATGGTGGAATTCCTGGGGGTGGAATACGATGTCGTGGAAAGCGACCTGACCGGCGGGCCGTGGTTCAAGTATTACCCGGACAAGCCGAAAACATACCGGCTGCCCTGGTTTTACCAGCAAGATCCCGCTGCAGAAGTGCTGATCCCCGGCGCATATATTTACCCGCCGGAATGGTCGTTCATCACGGAACGGCTGGATTTGCACGGAGTTCGATACACCAGGCTGGGAGGACCCGAAACAGTCGCTGTACAATCGTTCCGGTTCAAAGATTACAGTTGGAGCAAGACCCCGTTTGAAGGTCGGTTCTCGCTGACCACCGCTTGGGATACGATCTACGAAGAGCGGCTGTATCCCGCCGGAAGCATAGTGGTGCCGACGGATCAGCGCACGGCCCGGCTCATCGCCCATATGTTCGAACCATGCGGTCCCGACTCCTGGCTTTCGTGGGGCTATTTCAACGCGATCTTCGAGATGAAGGAGTATTTCGAAACCTATAAGATGGAAGCGTATGCCCGCGAGATGCTGGCAACCACGCCCGGGATGCGCGATGAGTTTAACCGCTGGCTGGATGATCATCCCGAAATGAAGGAGAACCAATGGGGCCAGCTTGAGTGGTTTTACCGCCGATCGCCCTGGTGGGACAAGCAAAAGGATGTTTATCCGGTGGGGAAGGTGGTTACGAGGTGATCACGAGATGACATCTCGTAAGACCATTTTTACAATTTGATCAGAAATTAATCATGCAGGCATTTGATAATCAATAGTGAAATTTGTGAAAGTAAGGGAAATGCGCTCGTGAGATGTCATCTCAGGCCATCCATCCCCCTCATTATCAATCATTAATTATTTTTCCCATGAAAAAACTAACATTCATCCTGATTTTGCTCATCACAACAACCATCAACGCAACGGCCCAGACCGAACCCGTTACCATCTACAACCCCCTGGCTGATGCAGAAGCCGAACTGGCCGCCGCTGTGAAACAAGCCCAGGCGGAAAACAAACACGTCCTCGTCCAGGTGGGCGGCAACTGGTGCCCGTGGTGCGTGCGGCTGCATGATTTTATGGCCACAGATGCCCAGATTGATTCGTTGGTACAAGCTGATTATGTGCGTGTACTGGTCAATTACAGCAAGGAGAATAAGAACGACGACGTCATGCAGTTGCTGCAAAACCCGCAGCGCTTCGGATTCCCGGTTCTGGTCGTTTTAAACCAGGAAGGCACCCGGCTCCATACGCAGGATTCATGGTTCCTGGAGCAGGAAAAATCATACGACAAGGAGAAACTCATGCATTTCCTGAAAATGTGGAACGTGGAGGCGGCGGGGAAGTAAGGAATGTACTATGTTGTATGTACTATGTCCTATTTACTTAGTATTAGTCTCGCCGTATAATGTATTCCGGATTCGTCGATAAACCTTACGATATATATGCCTGGCTGTTGTTTGGTGAGATCGAGTGTAAATCCATGGCCCGATTGCTCTATTGTTCCATTGTTGATCAATTGGCCTGAGGCGGAATAAACAGCATGGGATATATTTCTCCCCTCAGGTGCTGATATTGTCACTATTCCGCTGGTCGGCACGGGGAACGCCTTTAATTCCAGGTCAAGGACTTTTTCTTGTGCGCTGAAATATATATCGGTACATCCTACCATGGTGAACTCAGCGGCCGAGGCCCAGGGGTTGCCATTGACCTCCGATAGTCCCACCAGCCGCCAGTATCGCCCGTTGATCCCTCCCGGGAACTCCAGGGTCTGCGGGGCCGCAGTGTTCACGAATTCCCCGGTCATGACCGGCTCGCCCCAGTCGATATTATCCTCGCTGATGTACAGCGCGTACGATTTGATCCGCCCGTTCTCGCCGTCCTGGCGGTTCAGGTACGTGAATTGGTAAATCTTGTACAGACTTCCCAAATCCACCTGGATCTCGTGTGGATAAGGATCGTTGCCGGTGCTCCACCGGGTGTGCCAGATGGTCTCCGGGTCGCCGTCGAAGCTCATAGTGGCAAGCCCCGGGTAGTTGAGCTCCTCACTGTCTGCAAACAGCAGGGTCCACTGGTTCTTGGGCAGTTCTGCCGGGTTGCTGCAATCTTCGATCGATGGGCAGGTTGTTGCGGTAACCATATTCTCAATGGACTTCGAATAGGTCTGGCCGTCCTTGATTACTGTCATGGTCACAGTATAGGTTCCCGGACTACCCAGCACGACCCTGGGGTTGCGGATACTGGCATCGCTGATATAGAGCGGCTCCGGATCGATCTCCCATTGCCAGCTCGCCCCCGTATGGTTCAGGATGGAATGGTCGTCGAAATACAGGGTGTCGGTCATGCAGTTGTAGAACGATTTCTCCACCCAGGGATTGATGAGCGGGGTGAATTCCTGCTCCAGCAACGGGGATTCCCAGACGCTCCCGGTCCCTCCTACCCTTAATTTGCTGTCGCGATAAAACGGGAACGCCATGTTGACGTGCATCCCGGCCGGGTAATCCGTGGAAAAGTCCGCCCAGTCATCCATTCCTTGCTCGCGGTAATAGACCCTGGCCGCCTGCCCGTTCGTCGCATTGGTAAACAAATAAACAAGGTCCGTCCCGTTGTGTGTCGGCTGGATGACCAGGCACTTCATATATTCAGAGAGCGTTCCGGTCCAGTCTTCCCAGGTATTACCGCCGTCGGAAGATTTGAACACCTTCCCGATATCGGCCGACCAGGTTCCGTTCTGCAGGCAGGCGTAAATTATGCTGTCGTTATAGGGGGAGATGGCGAAGAACAGCTTGCCTTTCCAGTTTGAATTGCCATTGGGAGGCGAAGTCAGCGATGGCTTCAGCGTCCAGGTTAACCCGCCATCCGTGCTTTTATTCAGCCCCTGGCCTACAATATCGGCATAGATCACATCTGGGTTACTGTAACTGATCTGGAGATACCGGACGGTGTTCGGAAAACTATGCAGCAATTCATAGCTTACCCCGCAATCTTCGCTCTTCCAGAAGCCGGTACCTTCGCCAAGGTAAATGGTCCCGTAATAATTAGGGTGGAAAACGAGGTTGCCCCTCCGGCCGCCGTACTCCTCCATGTTCGGGTATTTGCTGAAGATGAAGCGCCCTTCGGGTTGTCCTTCCGCTTCTTCCGGCAATATCCAACCGTTGCCCAGGTCGTTGAAGGCCACGTGCCGGCTCTTGCCCTGGAGCACCCACCCGGTCGGCGATTCGGCCCCGCCCATTCGCAGCGCTTTCGGCTCATAAAAGTCGGCCATGGCGGTATTGCCGTTGTGGTAACGGCCGCCCACCAGAATATCTTCGTTCCAGCCCTGATCGAAGCCCCACATGTCGGAACCCATCAGGCCGTTCACCCGTACATGATAGTTCGCCTGGGTGCTGAAATTGTCCGTGGTGAGGTTCATGCCGCCGTCGGTGGAAACCCAGGTTTCTCCGTTTTCCAGCATTTTGATGTCCTGGATGTCGGGATGTATGGCGAAATTGCCGGCATAGCCGCCCACCGCGGTAAAACTGCCGCCCCCGTTCATGGAGCGGTACAGCGTCGTGGTGCCCACCAGGATGATGTTTTCATTGTTTGGAGAGATATCAAGGACCAGGTCGAAATACCCCTGGCCGTTGTCCATGGGAAAGCTGGGCGATTGGCCGGTAGCCAGCAGGTTCCAGGTCCAGTTGCCCCCGGACAGGGTGCCTTTCAGCAGGAAAGGCGTGTTGTTGGCGCTCAGCAGGATGGCCAGGATTATGTTCGGATTGTCGGGCGTCACGGCCAGCAATCCGCCGCTGGATTCCGCATATGTGGCGGGAAAGCCGGGCATGGCCGTGAACGATTGCCCGCCATCGACGGACTGTATCATCGAAAAGTTCGCGCCGGATCTGGTGAGGGCAAATATCGTACTGGCGCTGTTGGGTTTGAATTCAATGTCGTAAGCGGCGGAGGTCCATTTCCGGGTCCAGTTTTCTCCCCCGTTAAAACTGATATAAACTCCGGTCGGGGCCGCGGCCACCAGTTTTTCCGGGTTGTTCGGATCGATCCGGAGCCGGTCGGCATAGAACTGGCCGCCTGCCGGCAGCAATGCAACCCACGAATCTCCGCCGTCGATGCTCTTATGCACCTGGTTGCCGGCGGAAACGTAGACGATGTCTTCATCCTCAGGGTGAATGGCAACGGCCGTAACAGGACCGCCAAAATAATAACCCGGCGCTAATAATTGCCAGTTCAGTCCTTTGTCAGTGGTCTTATTCACAAAGCCCGTCTCCGTTCCGCAATAAAGCACATTGTTGTCCGATTCCGCCACATCCAGGGAATACACGTTCACCTGCCACGGGCAGGAAGAAGGATCACTGGGCGAGCCTTGCTCATTCAGCCAGAACGTCTCCTTCGGCCCCACAAAAGACCACGCTCCTTCCCTGCTCCCCCACTTCCCCGCTTCCCTGCTCCCCTGCTCCCCCGCGTTCACCTGCTCCTCCCTCAAATTTCTATAGTACTCATCCAAGTCCGGCAGCACGATCATCCCGTCATCCTGCACAAAGTCCGCCACCGCTCTTCTCCAGTTTTTATAATACCGGATGATGGCGCTTTTCTCACCGGGGTGCGCTGCCATATATTTTTCGAATTCCTCATCGATCTCATAAAAATTAATGGTCGGTGAATACAGCATCTTTCCCCACTCCGGGAACCCCTTCTCATAAGAAGGCTTATAGCTCTTCACCAGGCCCTGGAGGTCGTCGTAATGGGTGAAATGGGACTGGGCGGATGCCTTAAACGAAAGGAAGAAAGCACAAAGAAAGATTGCTAATTGGGGGAATTTTCTCATGGTTGACGGGGTTATGGAGGTAAAAATAATGAGATTTGATGTACTATGTAGTATGTACTATGTACTAATTTCCAAGTGGGTCCGTGGGGCCGTAAATTACCTGGCACATAGCACACAGTACTTACTACATAGTACATTTAATTCTCGATTTCGTACTCTCAATTCCTCAACACCGTCCCTCATTCTCCTTTGCCTTTTTTCTTGATGCTGAAAAGATCGCGATAAGTTGCCTGGATTCGTCCAGAGGTCCCTGGAATTGCTTTTTATCCCTATAAATGCCTGATTCTATGATAATTTCAAGGTTTATCTCCGTTTCCTTGAGTTCTTTCAGTACAATCCCCAGTTTATGAATGAAATCTTTCTTAGACTCGGCTGTCTGTGCCTCTCCATAATTAAGAGCAGCTGAGGTGGCACTTCTCGCCAACTGACCGTATAGATTTCTTCCAGCGACTCCTGGCTTTATGTTCTTGTCAAGTTGAATAATTTCCGCCGAGAATCTTACTAACCTTCTTTGAAGTTCTATTTTCATAACGTCCTTTTCCAATTAATCCGGAAAAAGACGAATTATACCCGTCGGGAGGAAAAATATTTTATGTACTGGTTAGTAGGTACTATGTATTATGTAATAAGGATGGACCAATTTCTCCTCTCTTCCGCCTTAGCGCATAGTACATAGTACCTACTACATAATACATCCCGGGTAAGGTTTTATGTACTGGTTAGTCGGTACTGTGTATTATGTAATAAGGATGGGCCAATTTCTCCTCTCTTCCGCCTTGGCGCATAGTACATAGTACCTACTACATAATACATCCCGGGTAAGGTTTTATGTACTGGTTAGTCGGTACTGTGTATTATGTACTAAGGATGGACCAATTTCTCCTCTCCTCCGCCTTAGCGCATAGTACATAGTACCTACTAAATAGTACATTAGAACCCATTCAGTTCCATCGTTACCGTTGGGATCAGAAGCAAAAATCCCAGGATAAAAAAGATCAGGATCAGCGGCCAGACCCAGCGGACCCATTTATCATAAGGAATGCGGGCGATGCCGAGGGCACCGATCAGCACGCCTGAGGTGGGCGTGATCATATTGGTGAAGCCGTCGCCGAACTGGAACGCCATGACGGTGGCCTGGCGGGAAAGATTGATCAGGTCGCTGAACGGCGCCATGATGGGCATGGTGAGCGCCGCCTTGGCCGATCCGCTGGGGATGATGATGTTAATGACCGTCTGGATGACATACATGGTGCCGACCGCCTGGACCTTCCCCGCCTGCTGCAGCCCGCCGGAGAGCTTGTAAAGAATGGTATCGATCACCCGGCCGTCTTCCAGGATCACGATGATCCCGCCGGCCAGGCCCACGACCAGGGCCGCCGATACGATGTCGCGCGCGCCCTCGAGAAACAGTTTCACCTGGCGGTTGCCGCCATATCCGACGGCAATGCCCGATGCAATCCCCATGGCAAAGAAAAGCGCCGCGATCTCCATAATGTACCATCCGTAGCCCATCACGCCGATGATCAGGAATACGATGGTGAAAAGCAGGAGATTGAGGACATAATAATGCACCGTTTTTCGCAGCGCCACCAGTCCGATCAAGGCGAAAAGCCCAGTGGCAATTGGCACTGCCGGTATGTTCAATGGGTCGGCGTTACCAACCTTCATGGAGGTCTCCGGGTGATAAACGGAAAAAACAACCAGGGCAGCCAGGGTCAGGCCATAGGAAATCCAGGCCGAAACAGGCGTGTGGTGCATGATCTCATCCTCTTCGCCGGCCGCTTTTTCCCTCCAGTAGCTGTCCAGTGCGTACATCGGCGACCGCTCCGGCTTTCTCCTGATCCTGTGCGCATACCACAGCACAAAACCAATCCCTATGACATTGATGACCACCCAGGAGAAGAACCGGTACTCCAGGCCTGAAAACAGCGGCAATTCGGCGATACCCTGTGCAATGCCGATGGTGAACGGGTTCAGCATGGCGCCTGCAAAACCGATATGAGCCCCGAGGTAGCACATCGCCACACCGACAATGGAATCATAACCCATGGAAATGGCCAGCGGCACCAGGATGATCACAAAGGCGATGGTCTCTTCGCTCATACCGAAGATCGCCCCAAACAGACTGAACATCAGCATGATCAGGACAATGACCACGTTATCGACACCGATCATCTTGAAAAACCGGTATTTTTCCAATCCGCGGGTGGATCTGATGAATGAGATGATGCCTGCATCCAGGGCCCTTGTTGAATTCATGATCCAGAACGCCCCGCCGATCATCAGGATGAACACGATAATCCCGGCCTGTCGCTCAAATCCTCTGAACATTGCGCCGAATATCTGCCAGGTCTGCGGCTGGCTATCCACCGGCTGGAATACAAGCTCTTTCACCTGATTCCCGTCAACAGTCTTAACCTGCTCAACGTAATCTCCTCCCGGTAGCCACCAGGTGAGTATGGCTGCCAGGATGATCAGGGAGAAGATAATCATGTAGGTGTGTGGAAATCTGAGTTTCATCCGAATTTCTTTTAATTAACCACATAGGTACATAGAAAGCAATAGAAAACACAATAGATCTCTATGTGAATCCTATGTACCCTATTGTGCCTATTGTGGTGATAACAATATTGCATTGAACAGTAATTTATAGTCTGCTGCTGTGGATGCACGGAACTGCGGGTTGAACGCGAACAGCACCAGCTGCCCCTTTCCCTTTTTCAGCCAAAGCATGACCGGTTTCTCGCTGAGTAGTTCCTCCTTTTCGATGTAGCCGCTCAACATAATGTCCTTCTTCGGGAAAGCGGCGATGACGCGCCGGTCCATGTCGAAATTGGGCAGGCTGGTGGAAAACACCGGGCTCCCCCGGTAAAAAACGCCAGATTCCGCGGGCATTCCGTACGTCAGCGGGTGGTCAGGTTTTACAAGGATACGGTTGAAGGATCCTGGTACATATAAACCCTTTAAATCTTTTGAAATGTTGCGGAACGGAAGCTGGAACTCTTCGGTCTCCGTTTCGCTCTTTTTAATCTTTAAGGTGCCGCTAAAAAGCTCCGTTGAGGCGCCCCAGGCGACGATCAACCCGCTATTATCAAGGAATTCCATCAATCTGGCCATCCCTTTATCACCTATTCCTTTCGTATATTCAGGAGGATAGTCAGAGATGTAGTAATCGTCGTCCCTTTTGTATTTTCCTGACATCAGGACCTCTTTATTGTTTGACGGGAATACCACCACATCAAAGCTGGCTGTGAAATCAGTTTTCTCAAAATCGCCGGGCCTGATCACCGTATACGGGATATGATAATGATCGAACAAGAAACGGGTCCAGCCGGCGTCCATGTCGTGCAGATAGCTTTCCACCAGGGCAATTCTCGGCACCTCCAGTTTCCCGGCCTGGTAATCCGGCTTCTCCTCCAGATAAACCGGATCAACATTCAGCTCGCTGTAAATTAATTCCGTGCGCTCAGGTTTCGACAAACCATAGATGATAAAACTACCACTGCTGATTATTTTTCCGTTGTAATGGAGCGGATGGGTCAGCCGTTCCACCGAAAATCCTTTGGATGCAGCCAGGAAAGCCGCTTTATAGCTTTCATTGCGCTCTGCGGAAAGGGCTATCCCCCAGAAGTCGCTCATCAGGCCTTCCTTGCGGGTATACTTTTCCTTTATGGGGAGAAGTTCCGGCGATGACGCCGCGTTCATCACCCGGATCTCCCGCGCATCCACCCCGTTGTGCAGGGGCAGCGACCAACTGGTAATATCGTAGGGCTTGATGATATCGCCGTTGGGCGTATAATGCCGCAACGGGTATGCCTGGTGTTCGAGCACCTCCTTGATAAACGCGCGAAAAGGCTGCGCCAGCGGGACGACAATATCGCCGGGCTGACCCGGGCAGTCTCCAAAGGCATATGGCTTATCCAGTTCATACACCTGGACTCCGTGTTCCATCAGAAGGTTTACCAACCGGACCATCTCACCGGCATCGTGTTGTTTCTGCGGAAAAACGTAAAAATAAGGCGGTTCTGTGCTGCCCCGGCCCACTTCTCTCCGGCACAGATCGTTCCTGAACTTCAGGATATCCTCCCGGTATTCGGCCGCGGTTTTCAGGATCGAATAGGTGCTGGTTTTTTCATAAGCCACAAGATCGCCCAGGCGCCACCACCCACCGGGCCACAGTTCGGGCATATTGATGCTCTTTTCATATTCCGACAATCCTTTTCCATATACATTCAGCTCATTCGGCTCAATATAGATGGGGGTGGCGATATCCACTGAAGCCCCTTCGGTGAGCATGCCGATCACCCCTTTCCAGATGCAGGTCTCGGTCGACCCGGGCCAGTAATCATCGAAAAGGTACCGCTGGGCGACGCCTTGCTGGCCGGCCTTCGTCATATCCTTGATCATTCCCGACCCGAATACGCCCATCCAGTTCCAGATGCCGGCGTCGACATTTTCCGCGATCGGATCGTGCGGCGGGGGAACAAAGTAACGTACCCCGGTCGAACCCATCTGGTGCTTCTCCACCATCACCTGAGGGAACCAGTCGAGGCTGTATATGGCCGATATCGCGCGGGTGTCGGACTGGCTCAGGCTGACAAAATCCCGGTTGTTGTCGTGGCCGACATATTTATGATACACCCCCGGAAGCGAACTTCCTTCGTATTGGGTCCCCTTGGTTTTCTGATAATGATCGACAACGAGGTCCATTCCGTCGGGGTTGTGGCAGGGAACCACCATATAGACGACCTCGTCGAGTGCTGAGGGTTTAGTGCTGAGTGCTGAGTTGGTAATGAGTTCATAAGCTATGATCGGTGCAGACTGGGATGGGGCGACTTCGCTGGAATGCATAGACAGGGTGGCGAGGAAGAAGACTTTGCCTTCCTGCACGAGTTTCGCCTGTTCTTCATCACTCAGATCAGGGTCGAGCGCCAGTTTCCTGTTGACCTCCTTCAGGCGGTCGAGGTTCCTGATGTTCTCTTCCGAGGAAATAAAGCAGATGTACATTGGCCTGCCCATCGGCGAAGTGCCGATTTCCTCCATTTTCACCATCCCGGAAGCTTCATCTAATTTTTGCAGGTAGCTGATGAGCTGCTCGTAGTTGAAGAGCATCCGGTCCGTTCCCGGCTCAAACCCGAAGAAATCCTTTGGACTCTGTGCCTGGGAAAAGGTGAAGAGTGAGGCGTGAAGGGTGAAGAGAATAATACAAATTAATCTTTCCATAAATGTTTAAAATTAGATAAGCACATCATCCCCGGTAAGGTGTATCAGCTCTGCGGTTTCATGCAAATGCATGTGTAACACGCTTAGCAAGAGATAGAAGCGGATTAAAAAAGTTCATCATACTTCGTCCACAAATAATCTCCCAGCTTCCAGGCTTTGTCGATCACATAGTTTCCCCATTTCATCGTATATCCCGTCAGGAACGCCCTTGCTTTTGCAGGGTCCTGCTTATACATCTGCACGGCCTGGGCTTCCATCGAAGGCTGCATTTCGAAAAATTCATTCTGTATCGGCCCCCAGACCTTGTCGACATCGTGCCGCATATCGCCCCAGCGCTGCGCCGTCAGCGTACCCAGGCGGTTAAAGGCCCACCAGGCCGACGTGCTGCTGTACCCATCGATCCTGCCGTCGACCTTATAGGGCTCCGGAAGATCTGTAACGCCGCAATACACCGGCACATACACCGAAGTGGCCACGTTGTCCATCGCCAGCCAGACCAGCCCGCCGACCGGGTCCGGCAACCAGTCGCGGCACTGGATGATGGTCGCGTACATGGTGTACCAGCGGGCGATGGTCCGTTCCCCCATCCAGCCCCATCCGCCGTTGATGCGGTGCAGCTTGTTGGCGTCGTAAGGCATATGCGGGTTGGCCAGGGGCGAGATCACCATCTTGCCGTTCTTATCGGGAACCAGCAGGTCTTTGGTTATATCAAACGGAGTTCCTTCGTAATAATCTTTGAAGATGGAGACCAGTTGGGGCATGGTCACCGGCTGGTCGGGCTTCACCGAGAAAGGATAGTTTTCGGCATTGGGATCGAGTTTCAGCGAGGGGGCCACCAGGTCGAACACGCGCCATTCCCTGCGGCGGGAAGCAAATGTGGTGCGGCTTTCCGGCGCATAAGCGTAGCAGAATTCGAAATCCTCCTTTGACGCACACCATCCGGAATCCAGGGCGACCTGGTAGATGTTTTCCGAGGCCATAAAATGGTCTTTGTCCTTCAGGTTGATCTTCCGGATGCGGCTGGCGTTGGCATTGACCGACACATGATCGTCAGGCACCCGCTGCGCCACCCAGATCGATCCGACCTTTCCTTTGCCGGGCCCGACGATCTCCAGGTGCCATACTTCCTTCTTATCCGCGATGGTCAAACACTCCCCGGCGTCATTATATCCGTATTGTGCGGTCAGTTCCCCGGCCAGCCTAATGGCGTCGCGGGCCGTGGTGCACCGTTCCACCATGAGCTGGCAAAGCATGGTGCAGTCGATCAGGCCGGCATCGCTTTGCAGCGACTCCCGGCCGCCGAAGGTGGATTCCCCGATGGCCAGCTGGTGCTCGTTAATACAGGGATAGGCCGAATTAACATATGCGTAGGTATGCTTCACCTGCGGGATCTCCCCAACCGGGTTATAAACATACAGGGGCATCGCAAAAGTGTCGCAGGGCATCCTTTTGGTGATGGTGCACATGCTGCCTTCCGGGTAATCTTTCGCCGGCTGGATGAATATGGAGGAGCGGGTACGGTGGCTGTCGTCAGTGTGAGAGGTAATCACGGAACCGTCGCTGGTGGCCAGCTTACCGCAGGTGATCGAAGTGCAGCCGTCGGGAACATTATCGACCCAGTCGGTCTTATCCACCTGTGCGGTCACCTGAGCGGTCCAAAATAAAAATATCGCAATAATCAGAAATCTAAGTTTATCCATGGTATCGGGTCAATTTGGTGATGATGAACAAATATAGTGTTTTAACAAACAACCTGTGCGGTCCCCATGTCCCCTCAGCTGATCACCCCCCAGTCGACCCGGTCCTTCCGGGTTTGTTGCAGATACTGCGCCATGGACCGGTTCTTTTCGAGCTCAAGCGCAGGATCTTCCTGCAGGATCTCGCCGGCCAGGCTGCGGGCAAACTTCAGGATTTTTTCATCCCGGAGCAGATCGGCGATCTTCAGGTCCAGAACACCGCTTTGCCGGGTGCCCTGCAAATCGCCAGGGCCCCGCAACCTGAGGTCGGCCTCGGCTATCCTGAAACCGTCGTTGGTCTCCACCATGGTCTGCAATCGTTTCTGAGCCTCCTGGCCGACTTTCTCCCCGGCCATGAGCACGCAGTACGACTGATCGGCGCCGCGGCCAACACGGCCTCTTAACTGGTGTAACTGCGACAGGCCGAACCGCTCCGCGTTTTCAATGATCATAATCGAAGCATTGGGCACATCCACCCCCACTTCGATGACTGTTGTCGATACCATGATCTGCGTCTGCCGGTTGAGGAAGCGTTTCATTTCATAATCCTTGTCAGCCGCTTTCATCTTCCCGTGCACGATGCTCACCCCGAATTCCGGCGGCGGGAAATCCCGGACAATGCTTTCATACCCATCCATCAGGTGTTTCAGGTCGAGTTTTTCCGACTCCTGGATGAGTGGATAAACCACGTACACCTGTCGTCCTTCCCGGATCTTCTGCCGCATGAAGCCGAACACCCGCAGCCGCGCCGAATCATTGTACAAGACCGTTTTAATGGGCTTGCGGCCGGGCGGCAGTTCGTCGATCACCGAAACGTCCAGGTCGCCGTACAGCGTCATGGCCAGGGTGCGGGGTATGGGCGTCGCCGTCATTACCAGGATGTGGGGCGGATTGTCGCTCTTTTCCCACATCCGGGCCCGCTGCGCCACCCCGAAACGATGCTGCTCGTCGATGATCACCAGCCCCAGGCGGGTGAACAGCACCGGGTCTTCGATCAAAGCGTGCGTGCCGATGAGGATGCTCATTTCGCCCGATTGCAGCGATTCGTGGAGCGCACGTCGCCGGGAGGCCGGCGTCGAGCCGGTGAGCAGCCCGATCCGGATATCCAGCCCCTCGGTCATGCGGCTCAGCGTATTATAGTGCTGGTTGGCCAGGATCTCGGTAGGCGCCATCAGGCAGGACTGGTAGCCGTTATCCAGCGCAATCAGCATCGACATGAGCGCCACCAAAGTTTTGCCACTGCCCACATCGCCCTGCAGCAGCCGGTTCATCTGTTTGCCGCTTCCCAAATCCTTCCTGATCTCCCGGATCACGCGCTTTTGCGCCTCCGTAAGCTCAAACGGCAGCTTCTCCCGGTAAAAACGGTTCACCTTATCGCCTACCGTTGGAAAGACAAAACCGCTAACCTTTCTCTGGCGCAGGAGTTTATCCTTCAACAGCCCCAACTGGATGAAGAACAGCTCTTCAAATTTCAACCTCGACTGGGCTTTCTGCAGCTTTTGCTGATCTTCCGGGAAGTGGATGTTGCGCAACGCCTCTTCCCGGTCCATGAGGTTCAACCTGCTTCTGACCTCCGCCGGGAGATTCTCCGGGATCTTGCCTGCTGAAAGGGCCACAAGCTCTTTCTGCAGCTTCACGATATTCCGGATGTTGAGGCCGTGGTTCTTCAGCTTCTCCGTCGTGCTGTAAATGCCCTGGAGGGTCTGGTGGATGGTCCGGCTGTATTCTGAGGCCCGCTCCAGCTCCGGGTGGGGAATGTTATACCGCCGGTTATAAACCGCCGGTTTTCCGAAAACGATGTATTCCACGCCCGGTTGAATGGTGCCTTCGATCCATTTGATCCCCTGGAACCACACCAGTTCGATCTCCCCGGATTCATCACGAAGGGTGGCGGTCATTCGCCGGGCCCGTTTCTCCCCGATGATGCGCACCTGCGAAATAGTGCCTTTCAGCTGGACATAAGCCAGGTCTGGCTCAATCTCCCGGATCTGGTAGATCCTGCTCCGGTCGATATACCGGAACGGGAAATACCCGATCAGATCGCCGAAAGTATGGATGTTCAGTTCTTTCCGGAGCAACTCGGCCCGCTTGGGCCCCACCCCCTTCAAAAATTCCACCGGTGTTTCCAGAAATGTTTTCATACTGACTTGTTTGCCGTTATCAAATATAAAAAAAAGCCGCCTCGGATGACCGGGCGGCTTTGGTTGGTTGAGATGATTTCTTTTTTAGTACTCCCAGAGGCTTTGCTCGAAGTTCAGCAGTTCCAGTTTGATCCGCTCGGCTTCCAGCAAGGCGTCCAGGCCCTGCGCGTACTCCGAGATCCTTCGGTCATATACATTCTGTTCTTTATAGATATAGCTGCTGAAGAATCTTTTCATGAAGACTTCGTCATACGATCTACGGGCCGCGTCATTGAAGCGGTTGAAGACTTCGGCCGTGGCCAGTACCGGGCGTGCTTCGGGATAATAGATCCAGAAGAGCGGCTCGGTGAATTCCTCATCATTCCGTTCCTTGACCATAACCGGGCAGACGCCGAGAATGCGCACAAGCATTTGGGACCTCTTCTTGTCGAAGTACCAGTCTTCCTTGATCCTGACCCGGGTGACGCGGTTGGGGTCAAACTCGGAATAAATCACCGTATCATACTGGTCATAAGGCGGGTAAGGACGGGTGAGCGTTCTGTGGATCGTGTCGATCTGCCGGGAAACGATCTCCTGGTACGTCAGCGGGACCAGGAATTCATCCGTGCTGGAAATGTCATAAGCCGTAATGGATCCTTCTTTGAGGGCGTCCATGATCACAGTGATGAAATTCCTCCAGTTGTTATGCGGCTCCACCGGGTAGTAGAACGGCTGGTTCATTTTCTGGCGCATGTCGATCTCTCTCCAGAGCCTTTTTGACCACATGATATCGGCTTTCCTGACCGGCGTTATGGGGATGGGTTTCACATCCTCCAGGTCGTTGTCATAGAAAATCACGTCCTGCGGGGGATTGTCCAGGATCTGCGCGTTGAGCGCGCCCGGGAATCCCGAAAGGATGAACGCGGATATCAGCAGGATTGCAATCTTTTTCATATTCGTTACGTCTTGCGTGATTATTTAATTTCGAGTGAGATGGGATTCAGGCTTCTCGGGATCTTATCGGGGCCTTCGGCCTGGATATTTTCGAAGAAGATCTTCTGGCCTTTACGTGCGCTTTGGATCAGGCTGACCATTTCTTCGGAGAAGCGGTTGCCGTTCGCTCTTTTCGAAATTCCGTCTCCGCCCACGATAGTGGTCATACGGAAAGATTTAACCTCGAAATAGAGTTCAAATTCAAAATCGCGCATGACCGGGATAATGGCGCCTGCGGCGAGCAATGTGCTCTTGTCGATGGTGCCTTCCAACTGTCCGGCCACTTCGGCAACGGGGTTGGGGACCCTGCGGATGCGGAATTCCGCGGAACCCATGCGGCGGCTTTCACCCTGGTACATGGCGTCGACGGAGATGATGGCCTTAGCCTGACCTTGCGGAACCCTGACGATCCATTCCTTTCCGCCGGCGTCCCTGGAAAGGGTACCCACGGAAATGGAAGGACGAAGGTTGGCGTCGGCGATACCAGGCGCCGAGATGGACACCGGGTTATCTACACCGATGTAGAAAACGTTCATTTTGGTGGCGGCCACGGTCAGCGATGGCGGAGCGACAACATAATCCCCTTTGAAATTGTAGGGGATGCGCTCGCCTTCAGGAGAGATGACTTCGATCACACCGGCGTATTTCTGCGGTCCCACGGCTCCGGCCGGGAAGGAGAGCTTTACTACGCCGTCCTTGCCATCCACTTTCTGGGCGCGGTCCTTGTTGCTGACCGTAATCTCATCGGCGCCCATGAGCACATAAACCTCAGGTGTCTGTCGTGTGTCGAACGCAGTAACCAGCACTTCCGCCTCGTATTTGTCTCCCTGAAGAACATAGTTCGTGGTCGGGATGATCTTCGCTTCGATCTTATCGAACTTGAAGTCGGAAACATCGATCTCGCTGTACAATTCAGCCACGATGTCAAACTCCGCGGTCTGTACTTCTGCCTTGATCTTGTTCATGATGGTCACGGCGGCGGCAAGGATCGTGTGATAGAAATTATGCATTTCCCAGTTCTGCTCGCTTCCGTCGGCATCATAAAAAGGTCCGTCGGTGTCGAGGCCCAGTTGAATATTGCCCTGGAATTCCTTGGGTACCAGGTTCATCATGGCCACTTTATAGGCATCGATCTTTTCGCGTAGTTTTTCAGCTTCACCACGATTGATGAAATAGTTGGTAGCCTCATCATATTTGTCCTTGGTGGCAACCTTGGACATGTTGAGTTTATGAAGTTCGATCTGGCTTCCCGGGTTGTTGGGATCAGGGCCCATATGCTTCTCGTAGTAGGAATCCAGCGCTTTCTGCTGGTCGACCCGCTCGGATTTCATGATCACTTCGAGGATCATGCGATCGATATCGGCCTCCAGTTCGTTGGAAAGTCGCCGTGCTTCGAGGGCCTTATCATAGTATTCCCCGACTTTTTGCGGCTTGAGCTGATTCTGCTTCTCAAATTCCGAGTAAAGGTTTCCGAGTTTATTTTCAAAGACCTCGACCGTGTTCTCCATACTTTCGTTGACCACGAGAAAAGCCTCGAGCATATCCTTGGAAACGTTAAGAGCAAGCAAGGCAGTCAGCACAAGATACATCATGGCAATCATTTTCTGCCTTGGTGTCTCTTTATATCCAGCCATATTTTATCTGAATTAGTCTGTTAACAATCAGTAATCACTTCTAATGGGCTGAATTATTTCGCCCGGCCGCTCATGGCTGAAAGCATACCGCCATAAACCTCGTTGAGGCTGGAGATCCGCTGCGTCAGCAGGTTCATCTGCTCTTTATAAGTGGCCATGGTTTCTGCGGATTCCTTGATACTCCGGAGCAGTTCGTTGGTGGTTTCGCGGATCCTGGCCGTTGCCTGTACCTGTTCGTTGCTGCCCTGGAGCTGCAATTCGTAAACGGAGTTCAGTGCGGACAGCTTCTCAGAGATCAGTTGCAACTTTTCGTTGTACGCTTTTCCATCGATGGAAGAGAAATCCAGTTTCTGGGCCGATTGCGACAGGGCTTCGGCCGACTTGGTATACTGGTTCGCCAGGATGTTGGCGGATTCCATGGCGGATTTCATGCTGTTGGTAAACTCCTTGGTCACGACGATGTCGTTCTTGAGGATATCGCTGGCCTCCTTGTAAGTGGAGGAAAGGTGGGCGGCGTTTTCACCGGCGTTTTTAATGCTGCTGATGTACTGCGCCGAAGCCCCTGCGTCTTTCTGCAGCGTATCCGCGGTCAGATCGTAGGATTTCTGAAGGTTTTCAGCTGATTTGGAAGCCCCCTTCACCTTGGAAACGTATTCATTGGTTGCACCGGCGGCATCTGAAATATCCGAAAGCCGGGCGGTGTTGTCGCTCAATTTCCTCAGGCCATCGCCCAGCCGGTCGATCAACTGTGTGTCGATATTGGCTTTTTTCAGCATATCGTCCAGTTCCTGGGTGGGTTTTTTCGGCGCTTTCTTGCCACCGTGCCCGTCTTCGCCGCCATGATAGAGTCCGGCAAGTTCAGGGTAGACAATGCTCCAGTCGGGCTCCACATAGGGAGGTTCAAATGCGGAGAAGAAGAAGATGATCGCTTCAGTACCCAAACCGATGACCAGCATGATGTCGGCACCCGGGTAGTGGTTGATTTTAAACAATGCGCCAAGGATTACGACTGATGCGCCCAAACCATAAAGTTTGGCCATAAAGTTCCTGAATCCGCGTCTTCTGACAAAAGTGTTGATACCCATATGATTTCAGATAAATAGTTTTAAATGGTTTTGTTTATTGCGTTGTTGTTGATGCCGATCAATTGTATACCCTGGATGCCCTGGAGGGATTGTCATCCTTGTTGCGGCCCAGGTAAGGCAGGACGCAGCGGAAGCCGATGTAGCTCTTGGCCGTATCCTGGTATTCGTAATCGCGGGTGGAAACCTGCATGTAGTAGGCGATATCTTTCCAGGAACCGCCGCGGATCACTTTTCGTTTCATGGCCGGCGGATCGTCTTCCTTGGCGTTGTATGTGTAATTGGGGTTCATGTCCCAGGTAAAGTTGTAGGAAGAAGGATCGTAAGCGCTGATGGTCCATTCCGAAACGTTGCCGGCCATGTCATACAAGCCGAAGTCGTTTGGCGGGTAATGCCCGACGATTACCGTACGCAGGCCACCATCGTCAATGTAATTTCCGCGCAGGGGTTTGAAATTGGCCAGGAAGCATCCCCGCTCGTTACGTGTGTAAGGTCCGCCCCAGGGATACGGGTTGTTGTTATACCCGCCGCGAGCCGCCCATTCCCATTCGGTTTCGGTCGGCAGGCGGAAATCCACGATATCCGCTTCGCCTTTGCGGTCGTCTGTGGCGTTGTTTAAAAGCTCGGTCCGCCAGATGCAGAAAGCACGCGCCTGTTTCCAGTTGACCCCGACAACCGGATAGTAATTGTAAGCCGGGTGCCAGAAATAGGCCTTGGTGAGCGGGTCGTTGAATGAATAAGTATAGTCATGGATCCAGCAGAGTGTATCGGGGAACACGTTGATGACTTCTTTCCTCACATAAACGGAACGGTCGCGCATACCCTGAGGCCTGTTGGCAAATCCGGCATTCTCGCTGTTGGCTTCCTCGGTCCAGTCCTTTCTTGCTGCCGCCGGATAGTCGATCCAGTAATATTCATAGAACAGCTTGCGGGCATCAACCTCTTTCTTGCGGAAATAACGCTCATGTTCCGGGATGTACATTTCTTCCAGTCCGTCGCGGATGTCCTGCTCCCGCCCTTCCCAGTCGATTTCGGCTTCCCAGTTGATCTTGGGGGGGTCGTAGACTTCGCCGGTCTTTTTATTCTCCTGGACCAGGAATTCGTCAGGCCGGATATCACCCAGGATTCGGCGTGCGATGGAGTCGCGCACCCAAAATACAAACTGACGGTATTCGTCGTTGGTGATCTCGGTTTCATCCATGAAAAACGCGGAAACGGAAACCGTTTTGGGTTCCTGAACGAACGCGTACGCTATGTCCTGATCGCCGACACCCATGGTAAAGCTCCCCTGGGGAATGAATACCATGCCAAAGGGATCGGGTTGAAAGAAAGGTCGGGTTTTGCGGCTAACCCCCACCAGCTCACCGTTTCCGGTGTTATTGCAACTGGTGAGAATGCCTGCTGTGATGAGTGCCAGCAAGAATACGGGAAGTCTTTTCATAACAAATCTGTTTTGGCCAAATATTAACGAGCTTCGAAGTGTTTTTATTTTAAAAAGCGTCCAAAAATAAAAAATATTAAAACAAGACAACTTTTTTTTTGTATTTATACTGATTACAGGAACCGGGTGTTACGATAACTCTTTCTTCCTTTGTCCAATTCCAGCTTGAAACAGTAGTTCACCATAATTTCATGGGTTCCTCCATAAATGGGCAGGCCCAGGCTGCTGACGTTGATGTCATAGGAATAGCCGATCTTGAAATCCTTATACTGCACGCCCAGCAGGACGATGGCTGATTCGTTGAGGCGGTAACCGGCGCCCAGCCAGAACAGTTCCTTGATCTTCAACAAAGCGTTCACATCAACCTGCAGGGTGGAAAGGTTGGTTTGAATGACCGCTGAAGGGATCAGCTGAAAATCGGGATTGCCGGGGAAGGTGAATTCATATCCGCCGGTGATGAAGAAAGTGCGGTCCAGCTTCATGCTCAGGCTGCTGCCTGAGAGCTCCACCAGTGGTTTCCCCTTGGTCTGGATCAGGTGGAGGCCGGAAACACCGATAAAATATTTGTCGGGCACCCGGTAAAAAACACCGAGTGAAAAATCGATCAGCATATCGCTTTCCTTGGCACCCAACTGGCCGAGCAGCGGGTCTTCTCCGGCCGGTTTCAGTTTGGAAAAATCGATCGCCCTGTTGTTGAACTCTACCTGGGCCCCGATGCCCAGCTTTCCGAAACCGACATTTCGCTGGTAGGCATAACCGAACCGGACGGCGGTGGTTTTCTCATGGCCAAGGGCATCCTGCATCACCACCAAACCGAGCCCGCCCCTTAAGATTTTGATGGGCAGCATCGCGGAAACGAAGTAGGTGCGCGGAGCAACCTTCGTCCCTTCTTCCTTCCCGAAGCCCGTCCATTGAGACCGGTTGGCAGCCGTGGCACACACAGCGTTCTCATTACCGGCGACACCCGGGTTGAGTGTCAGCCCATAAAACATGAACTGGGAGAAGTTCGGTTCCTGCTGCGCGATCAGTGCCCGGAAAGGCAGAAAAAGAAACGCAGTTACGCATAAAGCAAGGTGTAGCGCCTTCCTTTGCAT
The DNA here is from genome assembly GCA_964489545.1 of uncultured Bacteroidales bacterium. GTDB lineage: Bacteria > Bacteroidota > Bacteroidia > Bacteroidales > JAGOPY01 > JAGOPY01. Next base: position 1,125 of record CAZAZE010000036.1, on the reverse strand, counting down.
TGGGTTATTGAAAGTGATTAAAATGAGCCGCTAAAGTAACTAAAAATTTGCAATGGTTAGAATAACGATGTCTTTTGCCGTTTATTTTCCAGCCGCCCACGGTTTTCTTCATCTTAAAATTTAATAAGGTATAAATTTGCCTCGTTGCTTAATCATAAAAAACAGGAACATGTCATTCATTACCAAGGAAAAACTGTTCAGCAAACGCTGGTTCATCGCTTATTCCCTGATCGTTACAGGAGCGTTCATCATGGCGGCCGGCTTCGTGCTATTCATCACCCCTTACAAGATCGTTCCCGGCGGGGTTTATGGCATAGCGATCATTCTTCACCACCTGTTCGGGTTTCCCGTAGGTCTCACCGCGATTTGTTTTGATATCCCGATCACCATCATCGGCACGCGAATCCTGGGCCCACGTTTCGGCGTGAAAACCGTGGTGGGTTTCCTGCTGACCGCCCTGTTTGTCGATACCCTCACGCTGTGGTGGGGTAGTGAGCCCCTGGTACAGGACAACGGCCTGCTGTCGTCGATATACGGCGGCGTACTTGTGGGACTTGGGCTGGGCCTGATCTTTAAAGCGCGGGCTACCTCCGGGGGTTCGGATGTCGTGGCCATGATCCTGTCCAAATATACCAAGCTGCCTCCCGGGCAGATGATCATCCTGGTCGACTCCCTGATCGTTGTCGTTGGCCTCTTCTCTTTCATGGACTGGGTCATCCCGCTTTATTCCCTGCTCACGATCTTCATCACCGGAAGGGTCATGGATGTGGTCCTGCAAGGGATCAGTTATGATAAGACCCTGTTCATCATCAGTGAAAAGCATGAACTTATCCGCGACAAGATCATCAACGACATCAACCGGGGGGGGACCTACCTGCACGGCCGGGGCATGTTCGGCGGACAGGAGAAAACCATCATCTTCACCAATGTCAACCGAAGGGAAATGGCCATCCTGCAGGAGTACATACACCATATAGACCCCGCGGCATTCATGACCGTGATCAATGCCAATGAAGTCCTGGGCGAAGGATTCCGCTCGCTGAAGGAGAAGATTGATTCGGACTGAGCGGGTTCTGAGTTCTGAGTTCTGAGTTCTGAGTTCTGAGTTCTGAGTTCTGAGTTCTG
>CAZAZE010000035.1:0-26962 GCA_964489545.1 uncultured Bacteroidales bacterium | reverse complement strand
TCTCTCTACGGGATCAATATTTATAGGAGGAAAGGTCATGGGGATTGGTTAATCGGTTATTGATCCGGGAAGTGAATGAAAAGTAATATGGTTTTAGGGGGTGAATTATCAACCGTATAAATGTCCCATGCGCCCATGCGCCCATGTTGCTCATGAGACATGAGATTTCCAACATCACATATTATTGATGAAAAATAATTTTCGAGAATCATTTTCGAGAATCATTTTGGAAGGTCAAATCCGAAATGGCATATATGACGGGCGCATGGACACATGGGCACATGGGCGATGGGACAATACTGCCGAGGACCACTGTTCACCACTTCACCATCTTTCCTTCTCCAATTCTTTTCCCCCTCTCCATCATCACCACAAAATAAATTCCCGCCGGCAATTCAGATATATTCACCCGCGTTTCCTCATCCCCCTTTATCAAACTAATCCGTTTAACCTCCATTCCCAAACTGTTGAAGATAATGATTTCCCGTTGCCCGGTGTGTGTAACATCCGGGAAACTTATAGTGATGTGATCAGTTGCCGGATTCGGGAATATTTTAAGCTTAGCTTCATTCAGCGGGATGAATTCATCATCGATCATTACGAGGATATCGCAATCCAGATCTGTTGTACCTGAGGTGATTCCGTAAGGACAAAGCGAATCATAAACAAACGGGGTGTTGTAGATTGTGTCGTATTCAAGGTCGGAATTCAGCTTAAAAGCATAGATGACCCAGCGGTTAAGATTATTATCCATATGAATGCCAACTGTGATGAATTTATTATCCAATGTCCTTGCAGTAGAAATCAAGGCATTTGACAAAGGGATTACTTCTTTATATCCTATTGGGGTACCTAGTGTATCCACTTTCATAAATCCATTGTGCCATGTATCATCCGGATCCTTCCAACCAAGGGCGGCGAAAAGATTCCAATCCTGCATGAAAGTTATTGTTTGCCCTTGGCCGAAATAGGCGGTATCAACCAAGTCGGAGTAAAGTAATTCCTGACCTTCCGTACTTGTTTTAATCATCGCCGGAAATTGTCCGTTTGAGCCAATCCGCCATGCTATACTATAAGAGTTTCTTGCATTATCGACAGCTGAATTATAAGCTTTTCCCCAGTATGTGTCAAAAATTTTCCATGGCTTCTCCCAAACACTAGTACCTGAACTATTTGCTTTGATGAGGAACGGACGCACCCGACCTCCTGTTTGTCCAGAATCTGGGTAATAACAGGTGCCTGTAACCAAGTATTCATTTTCATTGACAATATCCAGATCGAATCCTTCTTCTCCGAAGATGAGCGAATCGCTTTGGGCGAAAGCGCTTTGCCAGATGAGCTCGCCGTTGGGGTCGAAACGGTGCAGGTGGATGCGGGTTCCGGGGGAAATGTTTTCGTAGTAGGCAGTTAAAAGTAAAAATCCTCCATCAGGCAGGGGCTTTACCATGCGACCATAATCATCATATTGATTCGTCGTATGCAAGACCTTGCACCATTCTTTTTCAAAACAGGAATTGAGTTTAAGGAGATATGCATCTTTTGAACCGTATTTGCTCATTGTGCCGGATACAATATATCCTGAATCTAATGACTGCTCGATGTTGATCGGGACATTGTGATAGTTTCCATTACCAAGCAGTTTTGTCCAAAGCAATTCACCATTGATATCGGTTTTCAGGATCAGGCCGTATTTGTAATTGTATGCAGTACCAAGTATGACGTATCCTTTGTCGTAGGATTCAATGACCCAACGGGCATTATAACCGAGACCATTCGTGGAAGTGTAAGTTCGAACCCATTCCTGTGAGAAAGCATGAGCAATAAATAAGCTATGCGAAATCAATATCAAATATTTAATCCATCTCATGTTCATATAGTTAGAAAGGGCCAGGGTATTCATCCCTGACCCTAATCCGTATAACTTTATCTTTCAATTACTAGCTTGGAGGTGCTTATTCTCTTTCCTTTATCCATCATCACCACAAAATAAATTCCCGCCGGCAATTCAGATATATTCACCCGCGTTTCCTCATCCCCCTTTATCAAACTAATCCGTTTAACCTCCATTCCCAAACTGTTGAAGATAATGATTTCCCGTTGCCCGGTGTGTGTAACATCCGGGAAACTTATAGTGATGTGATCAGTTGCCGGATTCGGGAATATTTTAAGCTTAGCTTCATTCAGCGGGATGAATTCATCATCGATCATTACGAGGATATCGCAATCCAGATCTGTTGTACCTGAGGTGATTCCGTAAGGACAAAGCGAATCATAAACAAACGGGGTGTTGTAGATTGTGTCGTATTCAAGGTCGGAATTAAGTTTGAAAGCATAGATAACATATCGATTGATAGCTTCATTAAAATGAATCCCAACACTTAAGTATTTTTCATCGAAAGTTTTTGCAGTAGAGATTATTCCCACTAAAGGATCAGTAATATCCTTATAAATTATGATATCGCCAGATGTGTCTATCTTAAAAAAGCCCCAGAAAAATGTTTGATCAGAGTTTCGCCAACCAGCGGCAGTATAGATTGAAGAGTCTCCTGTCCAAATCAACGATACAGCACTTCCAAAATAGCATGTATCGGTAATGTTAAAAAAGTTTTGTTCGGATCCTGATGCGTCCGTACAAACAAAGGAAGGAAACTGGCCATTCTCAGTAATATGCATCCCTATGCTGAAAATACTTCCTTGATTATCAACGATTGAACTTCCTGATGTGCCATAATAGTAATCATCTTTTCCCCAAACGGTTTCCCATACTACATTCCCCATGCTATTGGTTTTGATCAGAAAGGGACGGATCCAACCTACGGTTTGACCTGAATCAGGATAATAACAATCACCGGTAATCAGGTATTCGTTTTCATTAATTATAGTCAAGTCGAATCCTTCTTCTCCGAAGATGAGCGAATCGCTTTGGGCGAAAGCGCTTTGCCAGATGAGCTCGCCGTTGGGGTCGAAACGGTGCAGGTGGATGCGGGTTCCGGGGGAAATGTTTTCGTAGTAGGCAGTTAAAAGTAAAAATCCTCCATCAGGCAGGGGCTTTACCATGCGACCATAATCATCATATTGATTCGTCGTATGCAAGACCTTGCACCATTCTTTTTCAAAACAGGAATTGAGTTTAAGGAGATATGCATCTTTTGAACCGTATTTGCTCATTGTGCCGGATACAATATATCCTGAATCTAATGACTGCTCGATGTTGATCGGGACATTGTGATAGTTTCCATTACCAAGCAGTTTTGTCCAAAGCAATTCACCATTGATATCGGTTTTCAGGATCAGGCCGTATTTGTAATTGTATGCAGTACCAAGTATGACGTATCCTTTGTCGTAGGATTCAATGACCCAACGGGCATTATAACCGAGACCATTCGTGGAAGTGTAAGTTCGAACCCATTCCTGTGAGAAAGCATGAGCAATAAATAAGCTATGCGAAATCAATATCAAATATTTAATCCATCTCATGTTCATATAGTTAGAAAGGGCCAGGGTATTCATCCCTGACCCTAATCCGTATAACTTTATCTTTCAATTACTAGCTTGGAGGTGCTTATTCTCTTTCCTTTATCCATCATCACCACAAAATAAATTCCCGCCGGCAATTCAGATATATTCACCCGCGTTTCCTCATCCCCCTTTATCAAACTAATCCGTTTAACCTCCATTCCCAAACTGTTGAAGATAATGATTTCCCGTTGCCCGGTGTGTGTAACATCCGGGAAACTTATAGTGATGTGATCAGTTGCCGGATTCGGGAATATTTTAAGCTTAGCTTCATTCAGCGGGATGAATTCATCATCGATCATTACGAGGATATCGCAATCCAGATCTGTTGTACCTGAGGTGATTCCGTAAGGACAAAGCGAATCATAAACAAACGGGGTGTTGTAGATTGTGTCGTATTCAAGGTCGGAATTAAGTTTGAAAGCATAGATAACATATCGATTGATAGCTTCATTAAAATGAATCCCAACACTTAAGTATTTTTCATCGAAAGTTTTTGCAGTAGAGATTATTCCCACTAAAGGATCAGTAATATCCTTATAAATTATGATATCGCCAGATGTGTCTATCTTAAAAAAGCCCCAGAAAAATGTTTGATCAGAGTTTCGCCAACCAGCGGCAGTATAGATTGAAGAGTCTCCTGTCCAAATCAACGATACAGCACTTCCAAAATAGCATGTATCGGTAATGTTAAAAAAGTTTTGTTCGGATCCTGATGCGTCCGTACAAACAAAGGAAGGAAACTGGCCATTCTCAGTAATATGCATCCCTATGCTGAAAATACTTCCTTGATTATCAACGATTGAACTTCCTGATGTGCCATAATAGTAATCATCTTTTCCCCAAACGGTTTCCCATACTACATTCCCCATGCTATTGGTTTTGATCAGAAAGGGACGGATCCAACCTACGGTTTGACCTGAATCAGGATAATAACAATCACCGGTAATCAGGTATTCGTTTTCATTAATTATAGTCAAGTCGAATCCTTCTTCTCCGAAGATGAGCGAATCGCTTTGGGCGAAAGCGCTTTGCCAGATGAGCTCGCCGTTGGGGTCGAAACGGTGCAGGTGGATGCGGGTTCCGGGGGTGATATTTTCATAGTACGCCGTAAGCAGAAGGAATCCCCCGTCGGGCAATGGTTTTACATTTCGTCCATAATCCGGGTACTGGTTATTGGTATAAAGCACCTTGCACCATTCTTTCTCAAAACAAGAGTTGAGTTTTAAAATATATGCATCCTGAGTATTGTATTTTGAAGTCGAGCCAGAAATGATATAGCCGCCATCGGTAGTCTGCTCAATATTCTCAGGGATATTTTGATAGCTCCCATTTCCAAACAGCTTAGTCCAAAGCAGGTCGCCATTGATATCGGTTTTCAGGATCAGGCCGTATTTGTAATTGTATGCATCACCGAGCATAACATATCCATGGTCGTATGATTCTATTACATATCTTGCAATGTAACCCAGTCCAGTGCTTGAGGTATATGTCCTCACCCATTGCTGGGCAAAAGAATAGTAGAATGAGAAGATATATATAATTAGCAGTAATACCTTTGTCGATTTCATATCAATCTGTTTTATATGGCCGGGGGCTTGCAATCCCCGGCCCTCTCAGTGAACAATTACCTATCAACAATAAGTTTAGAAGTCCCTAACCTATTCCCTTCCAGCAACAGGTCAAGGAGGTACATCCCCGGTCTGAGATCCCTGACATCCAGCACCAATTGGTCTTTCTCATGGGTGGAAACCAGTGATTTCCGGGTTATGCCCCGTACATCCCTGATGATAATGTAAACCGATGATTCCTCTTTGAACCCGGCATTGGAAAGGTCGTATTCCACGATGGTAAAGTAAGCAGAGGGGTTCGGGAAAGCCCTGATCGGAGCCGAAACCGTTTCAACTCCGGCCGGCAAAGGCTTCACTTCCATCTTTTTCAGGTTGTCAGGGAACAGGTATGGTTCCTTATATGTCAGATAACCGGCGGTAACCAGCATGTTCCGGGCATAGATCCCCGGAAGTGTATGATCATCATAAATATCCAGCAAACCGGCGATTTGAGCTGAATCAAGAGCCATTACCGATTTTTCCGGGTTTGAAAGATCTATGGTAATGGCCAATAAATCCTCAAATTTTTCATGGATACTCCATTGTTCATCGGATAATGAAAATTCGGCGGGTAATGAAGCAATTGTGTTGACGGCCAGGATCGTATCGCCGTTTTCAGCTTGAATGAATGCTTTCCTGTATTGATGTTCCAGTGATGGCAGGTTGTCAAATAGGCTGGCAAGGCTGTCGAGCCGGAAGGAGATCGTAGAATCTGACTGATAAATTCTGTTCAGGTTGTTGAATGCCCTGGATTGTTCTGTCAGATAGAAATTCCTGCGTGCTTCCATGTTCTCTTTGTCGCCTGTATTGAATTTCCCCTGGGCAATCTGATCCTTCATATAATCCGGCATCGGGTCGGTCTTTTCATCCAGCATTTGCATGATCTCTTCCGATTTGGCCGCCTGCGGATTTTCCACCAGCACATCCCTGAGCATCGCGTTTGTGAGGACGTCCTCTTTCGCAATGGCCGATTTCATCACGGTATCCGAAAGGTACGGCGAATCGCCCAGCAACTGGTTGGTCAGATCCAATGCTTCAGGTGGCATGGAGGTGGTTACATCCAATGTCAGCGCAGGGGTGCTTCCACCATCTGTCAATAAATCCAGTGATGATTCTATAGAAGCAATTTGATTTGCTGCATTATCCATAATGACTTTTTCGATGGATGGATTTCCTCCACCTCCGATCCGGGATGGGCAGCTTCTATCAGGATCATATTGTTGGTCATTTAAAACAGGGCTTACAGATTCAGAGATATTTTCAGGTTCAGGCTCGACATTGTATTGAGGTGCATACGTTTCATTATGATGAAAATATGTAAAAGGATCAACCCCGTCAGCATTTAAAAGGTCAAAATCATGAGCTGAAAAATTCCAAGTGAAGACATTTCCTGCCGGCGCTGTAGTCGTATCTTCCCTCGATCCTTGGTATTCTGAAATTCCCCAGCCCTTAATTGCAGTATCAATCACTACAGTCACGTCAAATGCACAACTATCGAAGACATTGCATTTAATACACAAGCCAACGGTATCCCGCTTATTTTCGTTCATTGCGATGACTCCATATCTAAGTCGATTGAAATCATTTTTATAAACCTCATTGGGATATGGCCCTGAACTGTTAATAGCTAGTCCAATACTGGTTCCTAATGTGACCTGATTGATATAATTTGATGCAAACCTATTCTCTTCAATTCTGTAATCGGTACAGTGATCAAAATAAACACCGGTGAAAATAGTTCCGGGACTAAAAGAATCATCATCAAAAGGAGCCTTAACAATAAACTGATTGGAATAAACCTCCGCATTATTCACAGCTCCCAGGTAAATTCCTGATTTGTTATATTCAAATTGTGCATTTTTTATTACGGGATATTTTTCACTGTGGCTGTTCATGGCATAAATCCCATAATAGAGATTTTCAAACCGGCAGGGTGCAGTCGTATCACAAGGAAAAACCGGGCTCAGGCAATATTCATCCACTGTATAGCATGCATTCAGGCTGGTGATACCCACCATTTTATCCGGATCGATCAGTGTCACATCTTCGAAGTCTGACGATTTGATTTGATTGTAAAAAGTACAACCTTTAATCGATATTCCCCTGACATCTTCCATATAAACAAATTGTTCCGGGTTGAAGAACACATGGTTGTAATTGGTGTCGAGTATAAAATTACAATGATTCAAATAACTGAGGTTGTTCTTGATGTTCTTTTTATCATTCAGGAAATTCTCATAAGGATAAAAAGCCACCCCTGTCAGGCAGTTGATGAAGCTGGCATCGGTCGCCTGGATGATTCCGCCGGTAGAGTAAGGATCCGTGCCAGCTGCATCTGATTTCATGGTTTGAGCACCGGTTTTCGCGTTTTCAATAACAGCACCGTTCTTTAAAGTCAGGTGGCCCTGGTTGAAAAACGAGAACTGGTCCTGGTCAACTCTTCCCCTTACCTGGATGCCGTTCCATAATCCCTTACAGGTGGTGATGCGCCCCCCGTCGACCACCAGGTTTCCCCCTTTCATGACGATGATATCCGAACCCGGAAGCATGAATACTGTCGATTTTATGGTCAGTTTGCCGCCCCATTCAATGATAATATTTGTTGCCTGAAGTTCGGTGGTCCAGGTAATGTCTTCTCCGTTGCCAATGATATATTCTTGGTAGCCATAGTTTTCCTGGGCATATTTCAAAGCCTGGTAAGCGTTGATGCGTCCGGTACCCAGCATTCCCGGGAATAGACCTGCGTCAGCAACGGGATCGGTGGTTGATTGGATTATCTCTTTGACCTCACCGGGTGTCAGGCATGGGTTGATGGACTTGATCAAAGCACATAAGCCGGACACAATGGGCGTGGCAAAAGATGTTCCCTGCCACCAGTCGGCATAGGGCCAGCCAACCGGAACAGGGACCCCACTGCTATCCCGGTAAGTCAGCATGGTCCCCATGACATTCCAGCCCGGGCTGCATACGCTGACTTCTGGAAAATGTGAATGGGTGCGGTTTAGCACGGTGTCGCCCAAAGCCTGGTGGCGGTCAAGGCTGTCGGTGCTGCTTACAATGATAATGGCGGAATCATACTTCAGGTGGAAAGGGAAAGGTGCACTGAAGCGAACAAAATCCGGCGGAATGGAATCGCAGTTCCGCCAACCGTAATGAAAGCCGTTCCTTTTAAGATAATTTGTTACGCAAAAACCATTTCCGGCTGCTGCCACGATTACGGTGCCATTAGATATGATTTCGCTGATGGCATCCCGGTAAACGCTGTTCAAAAGAGATGTGTCGGCTATGGGAGAATAGATCCAGCTTGCGTTCACTACATCACATCCCATAGTGGTAGAGAGAAAGACGGTCTCGGCTAATCCTATATCGGTTCCAACCATCCTGGAGTTAAAACCAATAGAGGATAAGCGGCCGTTTGGAACAGGATTTGTCCCGGATTCGGCTGTTTTTGCCGCGGCGAAACTTGCAACCACGGTACCGTGGTAACCATTTAATATATAGGGAAGTTGCATCGGGTCCCAGGTTGATTCTGTTAAAGCATTATAAGGAGGGAAAACCTGTGTCGCCAGGTCAGGGTGATTCACATCAAAGAAGGAATCACTAATGCCAATTTTAATCTGGGGGTTTCCAAGGGTGTATTCCCATGCTGAATCGGCCTGGATTTTTTTGAGATGCCAGAGATAATATCTTTCAAACTGCCAGAAATGATCATTAGGGTCGTATAGAAGGTTGGTTTCAGGAACCAGTTCCACATAGATAAACAACGCTGAGGCCTGGTCCAGGATTTCATTTCTTAGCTGGACTTCATTACAATCACAATTGATCTCATAGATGTTTCTCAAGGAAGGTGTTTTAGCAAACCCCATCACTTGCCGGTAGGAGATCACGTTAAAGTCTTCGAAAATATTGTTCAGCACCGCATCATCAGAGCGATAGCCATCCACTGAACGGGCTTCGTTACTTTTCACAGACACCCAGAGAACACCGGGCTGATAATCCTGAGCACTAAGGTTCAATATTATAATCAGGGAGAAAAGGAAAAATATGGTTTTTGGTTTCATTGTCTAATGGATTATTGATTCAAGGGAAATAAAGGTTAATGGATTGGTAGCAGGAAAAGGATCACGGAGAGGCCCTTGAATCAGGGGGAACGACAATGGAACCATTTAGGAGAAAGGCTAATCTTGCTCTCTCCCTCTCTCTCTCTCTCTCTCTCTCTCTACGGGATCAATATTTATAGGAGGCAAGGTCATGGGATTGGTTAATCGCTTATTGATCCTGGAAGTGAATGAAAAGTAATACGGTTTTAGGGGGTGAATTATCAACCGTATAAATGTCCCATGCGCCCATGTTGCCCATGTGCCCATGTTGCCCATGAGACATGAGATTTCCAACATCATATATTATTGATGAAAAATCATTTTCGAAGATCAAATCCGAAATGGCATATGTGACGGGCGCATGGGCGCATGGGCACATGGGCACATGGGCACATGGGCTATCAATGAAAAGATTAAGCTCGGATGATTCTGCTTTTTTTACTGAATCACTCCCCCAAGCGGAATATTTGCCCCGGAGATCCAGCGCGACTCGTCGGCCAGCAGGAAAACAATAAGATTAGCCACGTCTTCGGGCTCGCCGATGCCCATGGGGTATTTTTTGAGGTAGCGCTGTATGGAATCGTCGACGATCTCCGGGTTTCCTTCCCGCGCTGGATCGGTGAGCAGGGGCGTGTTGACCAGAGCGGGAGAAAGGATGTTGGCGCGGATCTTCCGCGGCGCCAATTCCAGGGCCAGGGTCATGGAATATGCCTCCAGCGCGGCTTTCGCGCTGCTGTACAGCGCCCCGCCGAAATACGGGCTTTTGGTGACCACCGACGACATGAAGACCACCGAGCCGCCGCTTTCCAGCTTTTTGGCCACCAGCGCCTTGCCGGTCAGCAGCACCGGGACCTCGAAATTGATCCGGAACAGCCGGTCGACGTCGGCCTGCCGGATGAACTTGGCCGGCGTGGGGCCGATGATGCCGGCGCAGTGCACGATGCCATGCACCGCCGGCATGTGTTTTACCAGTTCATTCAGCTGCGCCTCATCGGTCAGGTCGGCCGGGAACATGCCGTGGCCGCCGCCTTCCAGGAGGCCGAAGGTGCCGTGCAGCTTTTCGCTGTCGCGCCCGGTAAGATATACCCGCGCTCCCAGCCGGCTGGCCAGGATGGCTGTATGCCGGCCGATGCCTGAAGAGGCGCCCGTGATCAAAATGGTCTTGCCGGTGAGGGTGCAGAATTCCATGTTTATAGCGCTATGACCGCCGGGCAGGCGATGCGGTCGGTTTCCAGGTAAACACTGCCCCACGAAAGGCCCACGCCGAAGCCGGAAAAGACCAGCTTCGCATTTTCCCGCTGCAGGCGTTCGTTCAGGGCATGGCTGATGGTCAGCGGGATGGAGGCGGAACTGGTGTTGCCGTATTCGCCAATGGAGTAAGGACATTTCTCATCAGGGATGCCGAGCTTCTTCCGGATCGACTCATTCATCAGCCTGTTGGCCTGGTGCAGAATAAAATAATCCACATCATCCATCGTGCATCCTGCTTCCTGCATCAGCGTCCTGATGTTCGGCGGCACTTCCCTGAGGGAGAACTGGAACACCTGCATGCCGTCAAGGGCAATGTGCAACCGGTTCCGTTCAATGCCTTCGGTGATCTTCTCTTCCCGGAACGACTCCAGGGTGACCAGGTTGCGGATCCCGCCGTCGGGAATGATGATGGCCTGGTAGCCGCTGCCGTCGGTCTGCAGGTTGAACACCATCGGCGCAGCGGCGTCATCCAGCTCGAGGGCCGTCGCCGTCCCGCCGTCGCCAAAGAGTGGGAAGGTGCTTTTATCGCGATAGCCGGTGGTCTGCGTCGAAACGTCGCCCACCAGCAGCAGCCCTTTTTTGATCCCGCCCAGCTTCATCTGGCTGGCCATGACCGACAGGCCGTAGACGTAGCCGGAGCAGCCCAGGCTAATGTCGAGGGCCATGCAGGTTTTGGGCAGACCGAGCTTATGCTGCAGGATGCCGGCCGTGGCCGGGATGAGGTAATCGCGCGACTGGGATATGAAGATGATGAGTTCAATGTCGCCGGGACTCCATCCCAGCTCCGATATCAGCCTGCCGGCCGCCGCTTCGCACAGGTCGGAGGTGGTCATCCCCTTCGGGGCCACCCGGCGCTTCTCCACGCCGACCGTTTTGATGAATAACCCGAGGTCTTTTTCGGGGATCAGATCATAGTCCCGGTTCTCATATACCTGGCTTGGCACCGCCGAAGCGATGCCGGTGATCCTGACGCCGGGTATCGTGAACAGGGCCATTCACTTCGGGCTTAACTGGCCGCGGTGGCTTTTTCCGCGCGGCCCCTGATGGTATTGTATAAGTCGTTAACGGTACCCGAATTGATCAGGTCTTCGGCGGAAATTTCCACATTGTAATTCACATTCACATGGGCGATAAAGATCAGGGCATTGATCGAATCCCAGGTGAAATGCTCCCGGATCAAACTTTCCGGTTTCAGTTGCCCCTTGGGCATATCTTCGAATTCTTCTTCGACGTTGATGATAAATTGATGAATATCAACCATGAGTAAAAAATGAGTTTCGACAAAATTACATTTTTTTGTGTTCGGGAAAGTTATTTAAACCGATTTTAAATAATTGCCTAACTTTGAGGGCCCCTTCCCCTTGGTCCCCGCCCCCAACTGGGGGAGGGGAAACAGGGGTGGGGGCTAAAAAATGGCTAACCGCAAGAAGCATAAGTTACTCCTCATCAACCCCCTCAGCACCATGCGCGAGGGACTGATCCTGCACAGCCACGTGATCTACCCGCCCATCGGGCTGGGCATCGTGGCCGCCCTCACGCCGGAGCACTGGGAGGTGGAACTGCTGGATGAGAATTTCGAACGCTTCAGTTACCGGGAAGCCGATTTGGTGGGACTTACGGCGCTCACCTCCAGCGCCATGCGGGCTTATGAGCTCGCCGCTCTTTACCGTGAGAAAGGCATCCCGACCGTCATCGGCGGCATCCACGCCTCCATGGTGCCGGAAGAAGCACAGCAGTTTGTCGATGCAGTGGTCGTTGGCGAAGTGGAAGGAGTGTGGAACCAGTTGATCAAGGATTTCGAAGCGGGACAACTGCAGAAGATGTACCATGCCGAACTGCTGCCCTTCGAGAACGCCGTGCGGCCCCGCCGCGACCTGTTCCATCCCGATTATCGCTTTGCCAGCATACAGACCACCCGCGGCTGCCCGATGAAATGCGACTTCTGCTCCGTGCATATGTTCAACGGGAGCAAGTACCGCGTCAGGCCGGTGGAAGAAGTGCTCGATGAACTGGAGACCATCCCCCAGGAAAAGATCTATTTTGTCGACGACAACCTCATCGGGTACGGGAAAAGATCACAGGAACGCGCCATCAGCCTGTTCCGCGGCATGATCGAACGGGGCATCAGAAAGCAGTGGTTCTGCTCGGCTTCGATGAATTTCGCCGATAACGAAGAAGTGCTGGAGCTCGCAGCAAAAGCCGGATGCGTGATGGTGCTGCTGGGTATTGAATCGGAACGGATCGAGCAGTTGGAGGAAACCAATAAGACGATGAACGTGAAGATCGGCATAGATCATTATGCCGATGTCTTCAGGAAGATCCACAAATACGGCATCAGCGTCCTGGGCGCGTTCATCTACGGCCTGGAATCCGACACCCCGGAGACCATGCGCCGCCGGACGGAATACATCAATGGCGCCGACATCGACGCGGTGCAGGCCACCATCCTCACGCCCCTGCCCGGGACAGGCCTGTTCAACCGGATGAAAGAGGAGGGGAAACTGATCTTCGACGATTTTCCGGGTGACTGGCAGAAGTATGATTTCGTGGATATCGTGTTCAACCACCAGAACATGAGTTATGATGTGTTCATGCGGGAGATCCGGCAGAACTGGGATCTGCTGTACAATGATGATATCCTGAAAAGAAAATTCCTCCGCACGCTGAAGCAGACCCGGAGCACACTGGCCGCCATCTGGTCGTACGGCTCCAATCTTCAGTATTACAATATGGTTTATGAAGGGGAGCGTCCGAAACGGTTCATTGAAGATATCTTCGGGCCGGTGGCGGATAAGGAAACCCTGAAATCAAGCCCGTTCAGATAATTTATTGTGGCCCGGAAACATTACAGATTATTGTTGATCAACCCGGTAAACAACCGCCGGAAAGGATTGATGCGGACCAAGGACTCCATTTATCCGCCCCTGGCCCTGGGCGTTGTCGCCGCACTTACGCCCCCTGACTGGGAAGTGGAGATCCTGGACGAGAACTTTGAACCGTTCACATACCGGGAAGCGGACCTGGTGGGATTTACCAGCCTCACGGCCACCATCAACCGCTGTTACGAGATCGCGGCGATGTACCGCGAAAACGGGGTGAAAACGGTCATCGGCGGCATTCACGCCTCCATGCTGCCCGAAGAGGCGGCCCGCTATGTGGATGCGGTAGTCGTGGGCGAAGCGGAATATATATGGAAACAGGTGGTTCACGATTTTGAGCGGGGGCGCCTGGAAAAGATCTACCGCGCTCAGTTGCCGAACATGGTCGATTCCCCTTCGCCCCGGATCGGGCTGTACCATCCCGGGTACGCCTTCGGCAGCATGCAGACCACGCGGGGCTGCCCGATGCGGTGCGAATTCTGCTCGGTGCATACCTTCAACGGCAGCAAATACCGCCTCCGGCCTGTGGAGCATGCCGTCAAG
Organism: uncultured Bacteroidales bacterium; assembly: GCA_964489545.1. Lineage (GTDB taxonomy): Bacteria > Bacteroidota > Bacteroidia > Bacteroidales > JAGOPY01 > JAGOPY01. The sequence goes on along the minus strand of CAZAZE010000035.1, from coordinate 13,063 downwards.
GACTTTGCCGCAATTCCCCAGGATCGGGTCTACATTGTCGATGATAATTTCGTGGGATACAGCAAAGCGGCCCGCAACCACGCCCTGGAGTTCTTCAGGGGCGTTGCCGCGATGAACCTTGGCAAGCAATGGGCCGGCAGCGCCTCCATGAACATCGGCCAGGATGAGGAGGTGCTGGAATGGGCGGCAAAAAGCGGGTGCAAGCTGATCTTCCTGGGCATTGAATCGGAACTGATCGACCAGCTGGAGCAGTCCCAGAAGATCGTCAACCTGAAAATCGGCATTGACCGGTACCAGGAGGTCTACGACAAGATCCACAAATACGAAATCTCCGTGCTGGGGGCCTTTATTTTCGGGCTGGACAACGATACGCCCAAAACGCTGGAGAACAGGACCAATTACATCCTGGGCGCCGACATCGACATCATCCAGGCATCGATCCTGACCCCACTTCCCGGGACGGATCTTTTCCGGAGGTTCGAGGCGGAGGGACGGCTGCTGTATCACAACTATCCCGAGGACTGGGAACGCTACAATTACGCGGAAGTGGTCTACCGGCCGCAAAAAATGAACCCCGAAGAGTTTGAACAGGCGGTGCACGAGAACTGGGAGCGGATCTACGATCTGAAAACGCTCAGGAAAAAATTTCTGCACACCCTGAAGCTGACCCGTAATCCATTGACAGCCGCCTGGGCTTTTTCTTCCAACTTGCACCTGAGGAATTTTGTGTTTGAAGGAGTGAAGGAGTATGTAGATATAAATCAGGCGTTCCCGCAATTGACGTGGGGTTACACAGATTTACGCCAGGACCCGCACAATCCGGGGAATTCATGATCGACGGGCATTCCGTAAATCCGGAACCTATTGGCAAGAACATGGCATGAAACAGTTTCTGAAATCAGACAGATCAGATCGGCAGATCAGCGCCGGGACCTTTCACGGGGTTTTCGAGCACAGATGCACGCTGCATCCTGATAAGATCATATATCGATTTCTGGAGGACGGACTGGAGGAAACCGACCGGATCACGTACCTTGAGCTGAACCGCAGGGCGAAGTCCATAGCCGCCGCCTTGCAGGCAAATTACCCGACAGGCGCGCGGGCCCTGCTGCTGTTCCCGCCGGGGATCGGCTTTGTGGCCGGGCTGATCGGGTGTTTTTATGCCGGCGTCATTGCCGTTCCGGCCTATCCTCCGCGAAAGAACCGGCTTTCGGGGCGGTTCCGTGCCATCGTGGAGGATTGCAGCCCGGCCGTGGTTATGACTACACGAAAGATCAGGGAGGACCTGGTCAAAAATGATGACGGAACGGATGGGCTGCAGGGTGCGGATTTCCTGGTTTACGAAGAGGTGGACGAATCGGCCTGTACGCTCTGGCGCGCACCGGAGATCACCCCGGATGATATCGCCCTGCTCCAGTACACCAGTGGTTCCACGGGTACGCCCAACGGGGTGATGGTCAGCCACCGCAGCCTGATCGAGAATTCCGCGGCCATCCGTGATGCCTTTGGCCATTCCGACCGGCTCATCGGTGTGAACTGGCTGCCGGGGTTTCATGATATGGGGCTCATCGGCGCATTGCTGCAACCCGCTTTTATCGGCGGATCCAATGCCATCATCCCGCCGAACGCCTTCCTGCTGCGCCCGATGAACTGGCTGAGGAGCATCTCGAAATACCGCGCCACGACGGCCGGCGGGCCGAATTTCGCCCTCGATTTCTGTGTCGGGCGCATGAAGCCTGAGGAACTGGAAGGCGTTGAGCTGGGAAGCGTCCGCCCCTTCTTTTGTGGCGCGGAACCCATCCGGAAAGAATCCCTGGAACGGTTTGCCGAAGCGTTCCGGCCTTATGGGTTCACGGCCGGTCAATTTTATCCCTGCTACGGCCTGGCCGAGTCGGTGCTGATCGTCACCGGCGGCGCGCTGGGCGATGACCCGGTTTATTGCACCGTCGACGCCAGAGAGATAGAAAAAGGGAATGTCGTCATCGTCGGGGAAGATCATCCCAGCGCCCGAACATTCGTCAGCTGCGGTTATCCCTGGCAGGGCACAAAAGTTGCCATTGTCGATCCGGCATTGTCGATGGTCAATGTTGAAGGGAAGGTAGGAGAGATCTGGGTTTCGGGCCCGTCGGTGGCAGAAGGCTACTGGAACAAGCCGGAAGAGACCGAAAAGACGTTCCGGGCATACCTTGCCGACACCGGCGAAGGACCGTTTCTCCGCACCGGCGACCTGGGTTTCATCCACCAGGGCCACCTCTATGTTTCCGGCCGGATCAAAGACCTGATCATCATCCGCGGGATGAACCATTACCCGCAGGATATTGAGCACACTGCATCAACTGCCCATGAGGCACTGCAACCCGGCGCCATTGCCGCTTTTTCCATTGATGAGGCTGGCGAAGAACGACTGGTCCTCACCGCCGAAATCCGCCGCACCCACCTGCGCGACCTCAACCCGGACGCCGTCATCGAAGCCATCCGCCAGGCTGTGGCCGAGGTGCACCAGTTGCAGGTCCATGCCGTCGCCCTCATCCGCACCGGGACCATGCCCAGGACCTCCAGCGGCAAACTCCAGCGGCTCACTGCCAGGAGTGAATTCCAGGAGCACGAACTGGAACTTCTGGCCTCCTGGAAAGCAGCAAATCCTTCAGCAACAAATCAGCACTCAACACTCAACACCCAACACTCAACACTCAACACTCGTGAGATAGAGGCCTGGCTCATCGCCTGGATGTCCAGGGAACTTCAAATCCCTGCGGAAAGCATCGACATCACCAAGCCCGTCACCGCCTACGGCCTGGATTCAATGAAAGCCGTCGTGCTGGCCCGCGACGCGGAGGACCATTTCGGCGTCGAATGGCCGCTCGATCTGTTCCTGGAGGAAACCACAGTGCAGCAGTTGACGGTTAAAGGGAAAGAACTGCTGGATAGTTTTGAGGGTTAAGGTTTAAGGTTTAAATCCGGGAATTATTCTTCGCGGCTCTTCGTGCCTCCTTCGTGGCCCTTCGTGTAATTTTCGATTGCAATGTTTCACGAAGGTCCACGAAGAAAGCACGAAGGTCCACGAAGATCAACGAATGAAGGGTTTGCAGAAATGTTTATACGGCCGTGCTTACAACCTGATAAAATTCCCGCTGGTCATTGCACGCTGCCCTTCGCCCGACAAGCGGTAGAAGTAAATGCCCGGCATCAGCGCTCCCGCATCCCATTGCAGCAGATGCCTGCCCAGGCTTTGATCGCTGTTCAGCAGGGTCGCGACAAGCTTTCCGGTCACATCAAACACTTCAAGCAGGTAATGCCCGCTTTCGGTTATTTCATATTCAAAGTTTACCTGATCTGCCGCAGGATTCGGATATACCTTGCACCACTGTGCCGGTTTATCCGGGGCAGGGACGGGGATTCCGGCGAACAGCAGCTCATGCGCGCCGATGTCCACCGCCCCGTTTTCCGGGCGCGGAATCCCGTCGATGTCATATCCCGGGCAGCATTGCACCATCCCGCAGGCGCAGGTATACGTTTCGATACCGGCGTTCAGGCAGGGGCTTTCCGGCAGCAGGGTCAGCAATTCCGTATTGTCGAACAGGGGATCCTCGCACATATTGCCACCGCGGTCTTTATACCGGCCGTAAACTTTCGAGAAATCGATGTTGCTGTAAGCCACCTCCGCGGTATCTTTTCCCAGGGGAACATACAAGTCAGCCCCCATGCCGGCGATGTTATCGTAGAAGATCGTATTGACCACCAGGGGTTTACTTTTCACGGAATAGACCGCTCCGCCATACTGAGATGTATTGGCCCGGAAAGAATTGTTGATCAGCCTGATCATATATGGAAATGACATATTATAGTCCTTCCATGCCAGGATACCGCCGGCGCGGTAATCCGCCGAATTACCTGTGAAGACATTGTTGAACAGGCAGACCGGGACGTTAAAGACGGTCATGGCCCCGCCTTCATGTGCATGATTTTCCAGGAAATAGTTGTTTTCCACCACGATTCCCCACATTTCGGTATGGGCCTCGGTTTTCTCGATGTTCAGGCCGCCGCTCCAGGTGTTGCTGGAGTTCCGGGCAAAAGTGTTGTCCCGGACGATGGATCCCTCCTGTGGATTGTACAGCCCGAAACCACCGACACCGCCGCCGGTATTGCCGGAAATTGCTATGTTGTCCATAACGTCATTTCCCTGGAACTTGCCCGTAACGAACTGCATCAGTCCGCCGCCGTAAACGCCGTATGTCTGCGCTGCCTCAACATGGTTGTTCTCGATCGTGTTGTTGGCGATCAGAACGCTGGCCGGTGCATTCCATTCCGGCAGGGTGGCGCACACCAACCCGCCGCCTAGCGCCGAGCTGCCCAGCTGGCCGGTGCAGGTGTTGTTGGAAATATCGTTATCCGTGATCAGGGCGTTGCAGGTAATGAATACCCCGCCGGCCGCGGCTTCGTCCTTACCCCCGATACAGTGGTTGTAGTCGATGGTGTTGTGCTCAAGGATGACCCATTCATCGCTGGCTTCAAATTCAGTGGCGATGGCGCCGCCGTAAAAGTAGTTTACATTGTTGGCCAGCGGATTATAGCAGACCCGGTTTTGCGTGATGTGGTTGTTGGCGATCCGGGCTCCCGATCCGGAGATGTAGATCGCGCCGCCGGTCCGGGTCATCGTGCCATATCCGTGGCACAGGGTCCCCCTTCCGTTGCGGATGGTGAACCCGCAGAGCGTGGAAGTGGTATCCTCCCCGAGAATGAAGTAAACGACCGACGCGTTGTTGGCATAAGGGATCATGCTGCCGTCGATCACGGTGTTGACGATATGCTCCTTGTTGCCGTCGAGGATGAACCGGCTGGCCACCGTAAGTGGCTTCTTCCCCATGAAGTTGATGCGTTCAAAATAAACGCCTTCGGCAACCAGGACGGTGTCGCCGGTGTTTGCCGCATTGATTCCCTGCTGAATGGTGGGAAAATCGCCCGGTACGTTGATGATTTGCGCCCGGGCCCATGCCGCCGCCAGGATGCAGCAACATGCCAGAATGAATGTTTTCATAGCCTTGAGGATTAATGGTTGATAAATCAAATCAGGCTATAATCGAAAATATTAAAGAACAGCTTTTTAATGTTTTAAGTTATAGGCTTGGCAATGATAAAGATACGAAAAAAAGAACGGGAAAGCAAACTTTATAAATAGAAACTGTCAGTTAAAACACTCCGTGGAACTTCGTGTTCTCTTCGTGGTTCTTCGTGTAATTTTCGATTTATTCTTTCACGGAGTTCCACGAAAGAGGAACGAAGTTCCACGAAGGTGTTTAGTAAATTCTTTTTTTTTTAGTTGATATAAGTTACCGGGATTTAACCCTCTTCAATCGGCGTTCGGCGTCATCTTTCACCCCTTCGGTCGTATGGGATGAGGAATAGGCCGACAGGCAACGCTGGTACCAGGCAGCGGCTGAAGTATAATCTTTTTTATCTTCATAAATCTTTCCAAGCTGCAGTGCAGCCCGGGTGGCGAAGGTGAAAGGCTGTTTCTGGCCGTCATCGTAGGCCTTGGCCAGTTCATGTATTGCACCATCAGTGCGCCCCTGCAATTGAAAAATGCGGCCCTTGCGGTAGTGATACTCCAGCTGGTCAGCTTTCTGTTCCAGGGATGAAGGATCAAGATCAGCCAAAATGGCCAGAGCCGTATCAAAATACCCGCCATCGCACAACAGGCGCGCTTTCAGCAGTTCGTTGAGCGGCCTGCTTTGCGAAGCAGCCTCCAGCAGGGCTTCCTTATCCTTATCGCGCAGATCCTGACCCACCGTCCTGACCATCGCCCGGTATGCTTCCGATTGCTCCCTGTTGCCCTGCAGCTGGTAATAATAAGAGAGCCGGATGCAGATGTCTTTTTTGTAGTCCAGCCCGGGATAATTTTTAAGAAATTTTTCAAGATGCACATTGGCATCCCCGTCCAGCCTGTTGAGCTTGCACCGGCCCGTGATATAATCCAGGCTGTAAAAGCTGACCTGTATCTTCGCGTTATGGATCTCATCCAGAAAACGCAATGCCACATCGTTCCGGTAATTGAAGGTCGCGGAACTGGCGTAGAGGTACCGGTACAGGTTATTTTTCCGGATCCGGGCGGGCTGTTCTTCAAGAAATCGCATCCCTGCGGCTTCCTGCTTCGCCAGCTTGTACCCCAGGTTGGTGATCAGCACGGCCTCTTCCTCCAGTCCCGTCGTGCCAAGGGCCTGTTCCGTATAGCGACGGAGCTGGTAGAGGCCGATCTCCGCGTTGCCCGACAGGCCGAACATGTCGGCGGCCCAGCGCATGAACGGGGGAATGTGGTCGAAGATCAGATTGTAGATGCCGGTGAGTTTCTGATTCTGCCAGAAGTCCGGGAAGTCCTGCCGGTGCTGGCGAATGCGTTTATACGAGCTGAACATCCTGGATGCGCCGCTGATCCGCGTGCCGAACTTGACCTGCGCCAGGCCCGCGTGGAAGAGCATTTCCGCCTGCAGCCACCGGCTTTCCGGCCCGCCATCGTCAAGGCGCTCCATTGCATTCATCCGGCCATCCAGTTGGTCCATCAATCCTTCATACAACTGCGGCTCTTCGGTAATGATCAGCTTTATGGATTCCGCATAATGCTCCAGGTAGATCGCATAACCATTTTCGGGATGAATCCTTTTTTCTTCTGCAATCATGAATCCCGCATCATCAAATCTCAAATCCAGGATCGCCTGCATCGCCTGCCGGCAGTTCTGGTTAAAGTCGAAAGCGGCGAATGAAGGAAGAGCGGCAAACAAGATCAGCAGGGCGAAAATCGTTTTTACGAACCCCGAGACCCTTACCTGCTGTTTTATTGAATATCTCACCACAGATAAATCATAAATCCCAAACTACAAATCCCAAATCCCAAATCTAATTCAAAACTCAAAACTCAAAACTCAAAACTCAAAACTCAGAACTCAGAACTCAGAACTCAGAACTCAAAATTGAACAATTGTGCCTGTCCACGACAGCCCCACGCCAAATCCGGCCAGCAGCACTTTACTTCCGCTCCTGATCTTTCCTTCCTCCATAGCCTGGAACAGCGCGAGCGGGATGGTGGAAGAAACCGTGTTGCCGCAATGCTCCAGGTGGATGATGGTCTTTTCCATCGGGATACGGTTTTTCCGGATCAGGGTTTCGAGGATGATGCGGTTGGCCTGGTGGAAGACAAAGAAATCGATGTCTTCAAACCGGACTGCGTTGGCCTGTAATGTTTTTTGAATGATCTCCGGAACCACTTTGATGGAGAAACTGAATATGGCCGCGCCGTTCATGTAGAAGCAGGCGTCGTTGCGGACATTGCCGAAATTGTCGGTGTAATCTTCCGGCTTGCCTTCCACCAGCGGATGCCGGGCCCCGCCATGGCGGATGATGATCTCCTGGTAGCCGCTCCCGTCGGTGCCGAAGATGAAATTCCCGATCGACGCCGGATGGTCGTCCGGGCAGGCCGAAACGAGCGTGGCCGCCGCCCCGTCGCCGAAGATGGCCCGGTTGCTCTTGTCCATCGGGTGGATGGCCTGGGTGATGGTGTCGGCGGTGAGCAACAGCACTTTGTTCGCGGAGCCGGTTTCGATCAGCCCCCGCGCCAGGCTGAGGCCGTAGAGGTAACCGGTGCATCCCTGGCTGATGTCGATCGCGCCGCTTTCTTTGCGGATGCCCAGCCGTTCCTGCAGGACGCAAGCCGATGCCGGGGTGATGTAATCGCTCCGCTGGGTGTTGAAGAGGATGAAGTCGACCTGGCTGCGGACTCCCGGCCGGGAGGCGAACAATTGCTCCGCCGCCTGGAAGGCCAGGTCTGCCGCGGTTTCCCCGGGTTGGGCGATGTGCCGCTCAACAACACCCGTCAGCCGCGTGAGGTCGTCGATCTTGAGGCCGGGAAAAGCCGCGGCAAGTTCTGCGTTGGTCAGAACCCCGGGAGGCAGATACCGGCTTATCGCTTCGATGTGCGCTTTCATTGCCCCGCCTGCTTTTTGTTCAGGTCCGCCGCGATCTTCCGGTAGTGTTCCGATTTGGCGGCGTCGCCCTTCATGCGGTAATAGTTGCTTAAGTACATGCTGGCATCGGGTGGGGCGCCGAGTTCCACGGCCTTCTCATAAAACCGGATGCCATTGAGCGTGTCTTTCTGGAAGATGTAATAATTGCCGAGGTTGACATAAGGAAGCGCCTCGCTGGGCGCGATGTTCATGATCTCCTGGTTGAGTTCCACCGCTTTGCGGAATTCTCCCAGCCCATAATAAATGTTCGCAAGCCGGGAGCGGGTGTTGATGGCGTTGGGGTCGAGCGAAAGGCTCTGCTCCAGTGATTCCACCGCCTTCTCGAAATCTTTCTTTCCCTCATAAGCCATGCCCATGTTGAATAGCGTCATCGGATCGTCGGGCTGGTATTCGAGCACCGTGTTGAAATAAGACAGAGCCTTGTCGTAATCCTTGTAAACCCGGGAATAGACGATGCCCAGGTTGCGGTGGGCGGCGAGAAAGTCAGGCTGCAGCTCAATGGCCCGCTCCCAGTGCCGGATGGCTTCCTTCACCTGCGGTTCGATGAATTTCAGCACATTGACGGGTTTGGCCAGCTCCCGGTTCACGCTCTTCATGATCTCATTGGCATACAGATCATTGGCTTTTACCGAGTTGTACAGGTACGGCATGTCGGCCTTGTAAAGCGTGTATTCGGTCCGCCATTGCGTGTTGCGGATGTAGGTTTTGGCGGAATAGGGGATCAGAATGAGGGCAGTCACGCCCAGGATCCCGGCTATTTTTAGGGTGGAAACATTTTTTACCGCCGGGTTCTGGCGCAACAGCCGGTAGAGGAAATACCCCAGTGCGATGCTGAAGCCTATGGAAGGGATGAGCAGGAACCGCTCGGCGATGATACCCGGTGCGGGCCTGACCAGGTTGGAGAACATGGCGATGGAGGTCAGGTAGGCCAGGATGGCGAACGAGAGCAGGTGCTTCTTCTTCAGGTTCAGGATGGCGTAAATCAGCAGGGCCAGGTGCAGCAGGATGCCGAGGATCACCCAGATGTTGCCCAGGCTGATATCAGGGAACATGTTGTAGCCATAGTAGTAACGCAACGGATGAGGAAACAGCAGCAGCTTCAGGTAAAACATCAGCGTGAAACCGGCATACGCGATGTGATTTAAAAAACCGCCTTCCACGGCAAGGGGGTTTTCCGTCAGGGCCATGGGACGCTCCAGCGGAGGCAGGTAGAGGAACGGTCCGAATGCCGCCACTACGGCAATACCCACTATCATTAATGAAAGCCTGACGACTTTCTTCAGCTCGATATCCGTGAAGAAATACAGTGAAAGGGGGATGATGAAGAAGAAAGCGGCGGTGGTGGGCTTGGCCAGGAATGAAAGCATCACCATGGCCATGGCGTAATAGATATTCCGGTTCTTCAGGGTGTCGGCGTAGCGGATGGAGAAATGCAACGCCAGCAGGGAGAAGATCATTACAAACAGTTCATCGCGGTTTTTAAGGCTGGCCACGACTTCCGTGTGGATCGGGTGCGCGATGAAGAGCAGGGTGATGATGAATGGAAGAAAATGGTGGTAGTCGCGCATCAGTCTGCGAAGAACTTTGTAAAGCAGCAAAACGGCGATCAGGTAAAAGACCAGGTTGAACAGGTGGCTCAGGAAAGGATTTTTACCAAAGAATTCGTACTCGATGGCGAATGAAGCGCGGGCCAGCGGGCGGTAGCCGTAGCTCAGGTTGCCTTCGGTGGCGTAAAGCGAGGTGAAGATCTTCGGGATGGCGCTGATGCCCTGTTCGAAATCGGGATTGTTCTTGGCGATGTGGTAATCGTCGAGATTGTAATAATTTCTTGTGGTGACCGCATACAGACCGATGGTCAGTGCGGCAAGGATCAGAACAAAAATAAGTTGGGTAGTCCGGGGAGTGAGTTGGCGTTTTTTTACCGGCGCCGCTTTGACCTGCTTTTCTTTCCTCATAATCTGTTTTTTCAGAAAAATGAAGATGCAAAGTAAAGCAAAATTTCTGTGCCCCCACCCCATCCCTCCCCCAACTGGGGCAGGGAGCGAGGGAGGGGGCTAAAGTTTTTCCGCAAACCCTTTCACGGCATCATAGGTTGCTGCTGGCGCCTCGATGAACCCCATATGCCCGACATGGTCGAGGACAAGGAGCTCGCTGTGTTCGGGCAGGATGGCCTGGGGCAGGATGGTCTGCATCGGGATGCGGCTGTCGTTTTTGCCGATGATGAACAGCATCGGCACCCGGAGCTGGGTGAGCACATGCGTCCGGTCGGGGCGCGCTTTCATCCCCTCCAGGGCGGCGATGATCCCTTCTTTCGGTGTGGCGGACGACAATTCTTTCAGAGACGCCATCTCGCGGGCGTACTTATTCTTGTTCCCGGGATCGAAAAGGCCGGGGATGAAGTTTTTGATGAACCCGTGATGGTCTTTTTTTACCAGGGAAATGGTCCTTTCCCGGTTGGTAAGGGCTTCAGGGCTGTCGGCCATCGCATGAGAATGGAAGAGGACCAGGCCCCTGACCTTTTTGGGATAGCGTTCGGCCATCGCCAGGGCCACATATCCGCCCATGGAATGCCCGACCAGCAAATATGATTTGATCGCCAATAATTTAACCACCTGCTCCACTGCTTCGGCCATGAGGTCCATGGAATGGATCGGGGAGATCAGTTCACTGAGCCCGTGGCCGGGCAGATCAGGCGTGATGACCTGGAATGAGCCGGACAGTTTGCGGACGTAGTTTTTCCAGATGGCGGAAGACTCCAGGAAACCGTGAAGCAGAACAACGGCAGGGCCCTGACCGGAAGTCCTGTAAAACATCTTTTTACCCCTGAATTCGGCATATTTTGCCATGCGGAATCGAATTTACAGGGGTAAATTTAAGAAAGATGTGGGAATGGAACACGGATAAACGCGGATACGACGGATTTACACGGACCAGTTTTCCGCGATCATCTGCGTGATCCGCGTTTATCTGCGCGCAATGAATATTACTTCGCCTCAAATTTGGCGATGGCGCCTTCCAGGCCGTCAAGGAGCTTCTTGGTCACCTTTTTGGTGTCTTTTTCTTTGATCTTTTTGAGCTCTTTCAGGGCCTGTCCGCCGAATTCGGCCAGACCGGCGGGGTTTTTATCGAAATCGTAGCTGCCGATGCACCATTCCAGTTTGGCCTGGAGCTCGGCGGTCTTTGCGATGTTCAGTTTCTTCAGAGCGTCCAGCGCGTTCTGGCACTCGTTTCTCAGCTTATCGTTGATAGAAATAGCCATGTTATTATAGATTAAAGGTTTATACTTAAATTCTAAAAATGGCTGCAAAATTAGTAAATTTCTTTAGAATGATTCCAAAGAATGTTAAGATATTATTAAGGCTCACTTCGTTCGCGTCATTGGAACAACCCTTCCACGTCGCCGACGGTCTTTGGTATCGGCTTGCCGAGGACACGGTGGCCGCCGGCGGTGACCAGGACGTCGTCCTCGATGCGGATGCCGCCGAAGTCCTTGTAGGTTTCCACTTTGTCGTAGTTGATGAATTCGGTGAATTTGCCCTCGGATTTCCACTGGTCGATCAGGGCGGGGATGAAATAGATGCCGGGCTCATTGGTGAGGACGAAGCCGGGTTCCAGTTTGCGGGCGAAGCGCAGGAACGCCAGGCCGAACTGGCTGCTGCGGCTGACGGTGCTGTCGTACCCGACGTAGTTTTCGCCCAGTCCTTCCATATCGTGCACATCAAGCCCGAGCATGTGGCCGAGGCCGTGCGGGAAGAAGAGGGCGTGGGCGCCCTGCGCCACGGCTTCGTCAACGTCGCCCTTCATCAGCCCGAGCGCTTTCAGGCCGGAAGCGATCGTCCGGGCGGCCAGCAGGTGCATTTCCTTGTAGTAGGCGCCGGGTTTCATGGCTTCGATCGAATCGACGTTGGCTTTGAGCACGATCTCGTAAATCTCGCGCTGCCGCTGGGAGAACTTGCCTCCGACCGGCACTGTACGGGTGATGTCGCTGGCATAATGCAGCGCCGATTCGCAGCCTGCGTCGATCACCATCATCCGGCCTTCCTTCAGGATATTGCCATGGTAGTGATTGTGCAGCGTTTGCCCGTCGATGCTCAGGATCACCGGGAAGGAGACCGGCCCGCCATGGGCCAGGGCAATGCCTTCTATGGCGCCGGCGATCTCCTGTTCGATCACGCCGGGTTTCGCCATCTTCATGCCGGTGGTGTGCATGATGTACGCCACGTCGATGGCGCGCTCCAGCTCCCTGATCTCCGCGTCTTCCTTCACGCTGCGCATGGTCACGATTCCGCGGATCAGTTCCTCGGAAACAAAGTCCTTCACCTGGGAATGATGCACACCGAGCAGGTTTTCCAGCCAGATGAGCACCTTGCCGCGATACGGCTTGGTGATGTGGACCTTACGCCCATTTGAGATGGCATCCCGTACAAAACCTTCCAGGTTGCCGAGCGGCTCGGTTTGGCTTACGCCCGCCCTGGCCGCCTGGTCTTTCACTGACGGCTGAGGGCCCATCCAGATGATGTCGTCCATATCCACATCGTTCCCGAAGATGATGTCGCGGTTATTGTCGATGTCGATCACGCCGGCAAAACCGTCGTGATCCAGCCCGAAATAATAGAGAAAGTTGCTGTCCTGCCGGTAGTGATAGGTGTTAGCGGGATAATTCATCGCGGCTTCGGGGTTGCCCGGCAAAAGGATGATGCCGGAAGAAACGAGGGAACGAAGCTTGTTGCGGCGCGTGGAATAGACGGATGATTCGAACATGGGATTGAAGTGTTTAAGTTTTATCGGGTAAAAGTAGAGAAGTTTTTTCAAAGCAACAAAGCGTCAGAGCGTCAGAGCGTCAGAGCGGCAAAGCGTCAAAGCGTCAGAGCGTCAGAGCGTCAGATTATCAGAGCATCAGAGCGTCAGAGCATCATAGCGTCAAAGCGTCAGAGCGTCAAAGCGTCAGAGCGTCAGAGCATCAGAGCGTCAGAGCGTCAAAGCGTCATAGCTTCATAGCGTCAGAGCATCAAAGCGTCAAAGCATCAGAGCGTCAGAGCGTCAGAGCGTCA
>CAZAZE010000034.1:16553-29596 GCA_964489545.1 uncultured Bacteroidales bacterium | reverse complement strand
GAGTTCTGAGTTCTGAGTTCTGAGTTCTGAGTTCTGAGTTCTGAGTTCTGAATTCACAACTCCAAACTCAGAACTCAGAACTCAGAACTCAGAACTCAGAACTCACTTCCCCAGTTTCTTCTTAATGGCGTGCAGTTTCATCAGCGCTTCCACGGGAGTCAGGTTGTCGATGTCGGTGTGGATGATCTCATCGCGGATCTGTTGCAGCAGTGGGTCGTCGAGCTGGATGAAGCTGAGCTGGAACTGGTCCTTGCCGCCGGTGGCCAGCTCTTTCGCCATTTTCGACAGTTCGTCGTTGCTGTGCGAGCGTTCCAGCAATTTGAGCAGTTCATGGGCGCGGTCGATGACCTTTGGCGGCATTCCGGCCATTTTCGCTACATGGATGCCGAAACTGTGCTCGCTGCCGCCTTTCTTCAGCTTGCGCAGGAAGATCACCTGGTTGCCGATCTCTTTCACGGCGATATGGTGGTTCACGATGCGCTTATGGGTGGCGGCCATTTCGTTGAGCTCGTGGTAGTGCGTGGCGAACAGCACCTTCGGGCGGTAGGCGGGATGGTCGTGCAGGAATTCGGTGATCGCCCAGGCGATGGAGATGCCGTCGTAAGTGCTGGTGCCCCGTCCGATCTCGTCGAGCAGGATCAGGCTGCGGGTGCTGATGTTGTTCAGGATGCTGGCCGTTTCGTTCATCTCCACCATGAAGGTCGATTCGCCGGAGGAAATGTTGTCGGAGGCCCCCACGCGGGTGAAGATCTTGTCGACCATGCCAATCTTCGCCTCTTTGGCCGGAACGAACGAACCCATCTGGGCCATCAGGACGATCAGCGCGGTTTGCCGCAGCAAGGCCGATTTTCCCGACATGTTCGGCCCGGTGATGATGATGATCTGCTGTTTTTCGTGGTCGAGGAAGATGTCGTTGGTGATGTATTTCTCCCCGGGCGGAAGTTCCAGTTCGATCACCGGGTGCCGTCCTTCCGTGATCTCCAGGGTGTATCCATCGTGGATCGCGGGTCGGTGGTAGTTGTGTTCCCGGGCGATGACCGAGAACGACAGCAGGCAGTCGAGTTGCGCCACACGGCTGGCATTCAGCTGCACCGGGCGGATGTAATCGGCCAGGGCCTGCACCAGGTCGTCGAACAAGCGGCTCTCCAGCACCAGGATCTTTTCTTCCGCCCCCAGGATCTTCTGTTCGTATTCTTTAAGCTCTTCGGTGATGTACCGCTCGGCGCCGACCAGGGTCTGCTTGCGGTTCCAGTCGCCGGGGACCTTATCCTTGTGCGCGTTGGTCACCTCCAGGTAATATCCGAAGACATTGTTATAGCCTATTTTCAATGAAGTGATCCCGGTACGCTCCACCTCGCGTTTCTGGATTTTCTGCAGATAATCCTTGCCCGAAAAAAGCAGTTCGCGGAGGTCGTCCAGCTCCGGCGCGACGCCGTCTTTCATCACGCCGCCTTTGCTGAGCGTGGCGGGCGGGTCGTCGTGAAGTTCCTTTGCGATCCGGTCGCGGATGATTTTGCAGGGGTTCAGCTGATCGCCGATCTTCTGCAGGGCGGGGTGGCCGGTTTGTTCACAGGCGGTCTTGATCTCCTCGATGGCATGCAGGGCCCGTTTCAGCTGGACCACTTCGCGGGGCGTGATGCGGGCGACGGCCACCTTGGAGATCAGCCGCTCCAGGTCGCCGGTCAGTTTGAACTGTTTGCCGAGCAGTTCTGCAAAGGTGCTGTGCTCCAGGAGATAGGAAACAATGTCGAGCCGTTCCTCGATCGGCTGGCGTTCCTTGAGCGGCAGCACGATCCAGCGCTTCATCATCCGGGAGCCCATGGGCGTAAGCGTCCGGTCGACCACATCCATCAGCGTCCGTCCCCGTTCGTTGATGGAGCCGATCAGCTCCAGGTTGCGCACCGTAAACCGGTCGAGCCAGACATATTTGTCCTCCTCGATGCGGGATATTTTCACGATATGGTTGATCTTGTCGTGGTGCGTTTCGGCCAGGTAATGGAAGGCCGCGCCGGCGGCGACGATGGCGTGTGGCATGTCGTCGACGCCGAAACCTTTGAGCGAGGTCGTGCCGAAATGGGCCGGCAGGATGTCGTTGGCGAAATCTTCCGTAAAAACCCAGTCGTCGAAGGTATAGGTGTAAAACTTGCTGCCGAAGAGCTGCTGGAATTTCTCCCGTTTGCTTTTCTGCACCACCACTTCGCTGGGCCTGAACCCCTGTAGGAGTTTGTCGATGTAATCGTTGTTCCCCTGGGCGGCGTAAAATTCCCCGGTGGAGATGTCGAGAAACGCCACGCCGGAGGTCTTCTCCCCGAGGTGGATGCTGCCGAGGAAGTTGTTTTCCTTGTGCTCCAGGACCTTGTCGTTGTAGGTTATCCCCGGGGTGACCAGCTCGGTGACGCCCCGTTTGACGATCTTTTTGGCGAGCTTGGGATCTTCAAGCTGGTCGCAGATGGCCACGCGTTGCCCGGCGCGGACCAGCTTGGGCAGGTAGGTGTCGAGGGCGTGGTGCGGGAAGCCGGCCAGTTCGACGTACGACGCGGCGCCGTTGGCCCTGCGCGTCAGCACGATGCCCAGGATCCCGGAAGCCTTCACCGCGTCTTCACCGAAGGTCTCATAGAAGTCGCCCACGCGGAACAGCAGCAGCGCATCCGGGTATTTCGCCTTGATCGAAGCGTACTGCTTCATCAAAGGGGTATCGATGAGGGCCGGTTCCTTGCTCAATTGATAGAATTAGATAAAGGACAAAAATAGTAATTTTGAACAGGTGAAAGTTTTTAAATAACCACTCAGGACACCAAGGAAAACACAAAGGTACACTAAGGTATTTGATCTCTTTGTGTTACTTTGTGCCATCCTTTGTCCGACTTTGTGGTTAAAAAAATCGAGATGAAAAAACGCTCCATGTCCGATCTCAACCGCCTCTCTCCGGAGGAATTCAAAACCTCGGAGAAAATGCCGGTTGTGATGGTCCTCGACGACGTCCGCAGCGCTTACAATGTGGGTTCCATCTTCCGGACGGCCGATGCCTTCCGGGTTGAGGCGATTTATATCTGCGGTATTTCTGCCCGCCCGCCGCACAAGGACATTTCCAAGACTGCCCTTGGGGCTACCGAGTCGGTGGATTGGAAGTATTTTGAGAACGTCGTTGATGCGACAAACGGCCTCCGGCACAACGGCTACCGGATCTTCGCCGTGGAACAGGCCGAAGGAAGCACTTCTCTAAGAGATTTTCAATCCGGAAAAGATGAAAAATTAGCCTTTATTTTCGGTCATGAGGTGTTTGGGGTGAAGGATGAAATCATGGAAATGGTTGATGGCTGCATCGAGATCCCGCAGTTCGGCACCAAACATTCGTTCAATGTTGCCATCAGTGCAGGGATTGTGCTGTGGCAAATTTCGTCCCGCAGGGACGTTTGACAATAGCCCGCCAATTCATTGGCGGGAAAAAAGGGCGGCCCATGCGAAAACACAGTCCCTTAGGGACGAATACCCCGGAACCCTGGAACCCTGGAACCCCGGAACCCTGGAACCCCGGAACCTGGAACCTGGAACCCTAATATTCCGGCCGCTCCACCTTCCCGATGAAGAGCAGGCTGTTCGTCATCCGCTCGCGGATCGCGAAGATGAACGGCTTATCCACGATATATGAACCGGGCAGGCTGGTCAGGTCGATGCCGATGGTGGTGACCGCTGCGGCTTCGGTTCCTTCTTCGTTTACATCCACGAAGGTGTTCTGCTTGACGAAGCTGACGAAGATCTGCTGGTCTGAGATGCCCGAGAGGTCGGCAATGCTGGGGTCAAAGGCGTCGGTCATCCCCAGTGATCTGAGCTGGTCATTCAAAACCTTTTCAAACTCGAATTTGAACTTCGGCATCATCAGTTCCGTTTCCATGGGTTCGGCGCCCTGGTCGAGGCCGGCGGTGATCTCCTCCCACTGCTGCGGGCCGAAATCCGCCATATAATCGCCGAGCTTTCCGTCAGGTACTACCACCACCATGGCGAAGTTCTGCCTGCCGTAGGGAAGTTCCAGTGCGGTGGCCTGCCCGGCGGGGAACATCTTCACCGGGATCTTGCTTTTCATCATCTGCACGGTTACCGTGCCGCCCTCTTCCAGCGTGAACGGGGCGTCGTACGTCTGGTTCTTCTCGAACTGGTAGGTCCAGGTCCCTTTGAAATACAATGCGTTCATCAGGAACATCACCGCATCGGGACTGATCTCGTTCAGCACTTTTTTGATCTTGCCGTTGGTATTGTCGGAAGCCCAGCCATTGATGGTCTCCAGGGCGGAAGGGGAGAAGAAGTCGAGCGCGGCGATCTCGGCGTCGAAGGCGTCGTCCATGGCCTGCAGGTAGGGGGGCTTCACGGCGAAATCCTGCCGGTACCACACGGCGTTGGCCAGCGACAGTTCCACTTCGGGGTCGACGGCCAAAAGCTGTTCCACCAGGCTTTTGTATGCGGCGTTGATCTCATCCTGAGTCAGTCCTTCATAGCCGAGCATGTCGCGAATCTGCTCATAGGTCTGCGCGTTGCAGCCATTGAGCAGCATCGTCAGGGCCGTCGAGGCGCTCAGGGGCGACAGCATCAGGTTCTGTCCTTCTTCCAGCGCAACGGTGCGGAAAAGGTCAATTCCAAAAGCATTGCTTCGGGCGATGACATCATTCGCCTTGGCCGGAAGATCGATCGGCTTGGGCTGCTGCGGGCCCTGGGGATCCTTTTCACAGGAAGCCAGGAGCAGCATCAGGGGAAGTGCGAGGAACAGGAAGTGGGTTTTCATGATTCAGGATATAGGATTTACGGTTTTGGATCTGGGATATTTTCTGATTTAAGAACACCAAAAAATGAATCCGTTGCCTGGGCATAATGCAAAATTCTTGCCACAACCTGTTGAATTATGAATTCTGAGTTTTGAATTTTGAATTGATTTGGAATTTGAGATTTGGGTTTTGTATGTTATTTGGCACTTGAAATTTGGAATTTTTTCTGTTGTATCAATAAAGTATCAATGAATTATTTGGTGATGACCTGACCATCTTCTACCTTTAAATCCTGATTAACCAAAATCCATAAACTGCTATGAAAAAAACGGCCGTTTTGATTTTTTTCACCCTCATCTCTTTTTATTCATTTGGAAAGCGGATCCATACCGGGGCTGATGAAAACTCCGTAAGAATTGTTCAATCTACCGATCAGGAGATCATCCTGGAAATGAGTATTGCATCCTTCGAGTTGCTGCCGGTGATGATCCAGGGGGAGTTGTATTACAAGCCGGTTCTGGATAATGAGCCCAATCTTTACGAAAAGGGGAGTCCGGACCTCCCTTTCCTGGCACGGGGGATCATTATTTCCGGTCATCTGAAGCCGGTTGTCGAGGTTATTCATGCTGATTATGAAGCATATCAGATGAAAGTCGCGCCCTCAAAAGGAATGATTTCCAGGGACCAGGACCCGGCGCTCATCCCGTATGAGTTTGGTCGCGCTTACGAAGCCGATGAGTATTATCCGCGGATACAGGCAGATCTGGCTGAGCCTTATATTTTCCGTGATTTCCGGGGGACAAATGTGATGATCCGGCCTTTTACATACAATCACATTCAGGGAATACTGAAAGTATGTACACGCATGACCGTCAGGATCAGCTATGCCGGAGAAGATGACCGGAATGTGCTTACTGTTGGCCGGAACACGATGAACACATTTTTCAAGCCGCTGTATGAGCGTCATTTTCTAAATTTTGCCCACACTTCCGGAAGGCTGGTCGGGGATGTGGGACGGATGATCGTCATCTGTGCGGATGCCCTGGCAACAGAGGCCATGAATTATGTGATATGGAAAAACAAGAAAGGAATCCCTGCAGATCTAGTCCCAATTAGCTCCATTGGGAATAATTCTACGGCCATTCTTAACTACATTCAGGGCCAGTATAACTATGGGTTGGCTTTCGTTCAGATCGTCGGAGATGCCGAGCAGGTAGCGACCATGATCCACAATACCGGGGAATCCGATCCCAGCTACGCATTGCTGGCAGGTAGCGATAGTTACCCAGATATTATCGTCGGACGTTTTTCCGCTTCGACTGTAACCGAATTGGAAACCCAGATTGACCGAACTATTTACTATGAGCGGGACCTGAATTCGGGGGAATGGTTACACAAAGGCACAGGGATAGCATCGGACGAAGGTGCGGGCATCGGCTGGAATGGGTTGAAGGACAGAGATCATATGGATGTGATGCGCACCCGCTTGCTGAGCTTCAATTACACGCTGATTGACCAGATTTATGATCCGGGTGCAACCGCCGCCGCCGTTACAACTGCTTTAAACCAGGGGCGCGGCATCCTGAATTATTGCGGCCATGGCAGTACCGGAGGCTGGGCTACTTCGGGTTTCGGGATCACACAGGTCAACGCACTCGTGAACGACAACATGCTTCCCTTCATTCATTCGGTGGCCTGTGTCAACGGGAATTTTGGGGGTTCGACCTGCTTTGCCGAAGCCTGGCTTAGAGCCACCAACGGTACAACCGGCGCGCCAACCGGCGCTATCGCCATGTATGCTTCTTCGATCAATCAATCCTGGGCTCCGCCTATGTCAGCTCAGGATTTCACAATCCAGCACCTTGTCGAAGAAGACTATTACTCCATCGGTGCGCTTTGGTATAACGGCTCCTGCGGGATGATCGATGAGTTTGGAAATGATGGGGCCGATATGTTTAAAACCTGGCATATATTCGGAGATGCCTCCCTCTCATACCGGACAGACACCCCGCAGAGCATGAGCGTATCCCACGCCGATGAAGGGTATCCCGGAGAACCTTTTACCGTATCTGCGGGTTTTCAGGGCGCTTTTGTGTCTATCTCATTTGATGGGGACTGCTATATCTCCGGATTTACCGGGGTGTCTGGGACTTATACATTCATCGTTCCTGAAAATCTGGGTATCACTACAATGGATATTACGGTAAGTGCATACAATAGGATAACCTACACGGGCCAGGCGGAAATATATTTTGAATTCTCCTGGACCGGGGAATTTTCCAGCGACTGGTTCGATTACCGCAACTGGAGCGGAGGAGAGGTTCCGGGAAGTTATGATACAGCTTATATTATCGGAAACCGTGCACATTATCCGGTACTTAACAATGGAACCCCACATTGCATGTCTCTGATCATATCATCCGGAGGGCAGCTAACGGTGCAAAGTAACCAGTTTGAAATATACAATGATCTCTCCGTTTATGGCCAGTTGATCTTGAACGGGCCAAATGCTTTGGTAAGTGTTGATGATGATGTGATCTGGTACAGCGGATCCGGCTTCAGCTCAATCGGAACGGGGAATATTATTTATGTCGAAGGCGACTGGACTTTTGATGAAGGCTCGACCGTTAACCTGACAAATGCCGAAATAAGATTCATGGGAGCTGCTTCATCCATTATCATATGCAATTCCGCCTTGTCCAGTTTCTCCAACCTGACCAGCAATAAAATTGCCCCGGCGACCGTTAGATTTGACACCCCTTCGCTTTCCGATTTAGTCGTGACCGGACTTCTTTCGGTAACATCCAACTCAAGGTTTACACAAAATTCTCCGAAAAAACTGATTCTTACCGGTAATTTGGATGCACAGGGAGATTTCTTCCAGCAAAGCGGGAATTTTGTTTGCCAAATACCCGGTACACTGACCTTTATGAAATCCACCAGCTATTTTGATACCCTGACGATCAGTCACAGCGGCACTACTTCTATAAACACAGATATCGACGTCAGGGGATTATTGAGCCTGAATTCCGGGACTTTGTCGTTGGATAGCTATGACCTTAACCTCAGTGGAAATCTGCTCAAGCTGAACGGACAGTTATCCATGACCACCGGCAGCCTGGTCTTCGAGCAGGCTGACGAGCAGTTCATCCTGAGTGACATCCAAATCACCAATGTGGTGCTTGATAAAGCGGCGGATACACTGCGCATACACATTGGTAAGAATGTCATCTTCGATCATTATGACTGGAACAGCGGATTCATCGCGCTTCAGGGCAGTTGCAGCCTGACGATCAATGACCTTCTGGACGACGGAATCACCGGTGGCTTCAAAGCGAAACTAAACAGTACACTCAACATCACTAACCCCACCGGAAGCGTCGACTTGAACGGGAAACTGATCATCTCAGGTTCTGCCGTGAACGTCTACGGCGGCAACCATGCCAGCTACTGGCCAGGATCGGCTGACGCTGAGATACATATGTCGAGCGGAACCCTTGATTTTAAGGACCGTGGAATTTTTATACTCGATCACCCTTCACTCGATCTTCTGGAGAATATAACCGGCGGCACCATCCGTACCCCAGGAGGCTTTCAGGGGGATCGTTCCGGCTTTAACCCCACAGGAGGCACCATTGAGATCTATGGTACAAGTAACGGAGACGTGGCGCATGGGTCTGGCAGCAACTTTTATAAACTCATCATCAACAGAGGTGCTTCTGCGTCCCAGTTAAATGTCATGAGCAACCTGGATATCAACAATGACCTGGTCATCACTTCCGGCGACCTGGATATCAACGGCTTTACCGTTGACATAGCCGGCTTACTGGATATCACCGGGAAACTGACCATGACCAACAGCGCCTCTGTATTGAATGTGGGCACCATTGTTGCCTGGAAACCGGGCTCCGAATCCAATGTCACGGCAGGATTGATCACTTTCAAGAATGGGTGGCACTTTCATGACGGCACGAATGCCCAGCTAACCGGGAGCAATACCGCAAAAGCCCTGGGAACAGCCAACACCGACATCTATCACAAAGACCTTAACGCCTGTTTTGCCAACTTTACTTCTGAAAAAACCTCAGGCTCAATTTACCTGGACGGGTCAAGTCAATATCCGATGCGCGTCACGCACAACATGACGGTGAAAAATAATAATAACCTCCACGTTAATGCTTGCACACTCCTCGTCGACGGAACACTGGAACTGGAAACAAATACCACGCTCATGATGATGAATGGCGGAGTTCTTACGGCCGACACTTCTATCATCAACAACTCTATCAACGTTCCTGACGGATTCGCCTATTCGGGTAATGTGATGACCATAAATGGGGCCGTGAATATGCTTTCGGGAGGTGCACTGAATTTTAATGAATTTAATCTGAATGGATTATTAGATATCAATGCCGGCAGTTTCCTGGTGCATAACAACTTCACCCAGGCTCCCGGCGGTACATTCACGCTCGACGGAGGCTCATTCATTATCGATAAGCCTTACACGGGCAATTTTATGAGCCTGTCGGGCACTACCAATCTGAACGGTGGAATATTCGAGATCAGCTACGAAGGAATCCAGTTTGGGACTGGTGCCACGGTGAACTTTAACGGTGGGAACCTTCGGATCGGCGGGAATTTTCGGGCGATCAATGCAAGCTGTTTCCAGCCGGCGGCCGGCGCCGTGGAACTGATCAACAATTCAGCCACCATAGAATGTAGCAATGGCAACTATTTTAACAGGCTGATTATCAATAAATCCGCATCTGCTTCCTGCTTCCTGTCCACTGCCATCAGCATTCATGACGATCTCGAAATCCAGAGCGGCAACCTGCAAACACTGAACCAACTGCTGACGGTCAACGGAGACCTGCAGATCGAAACCCTTGGAAAGCTTACCGCGGGCACATCACAGATCACGGTGGGCGGCAACTGGGCCAACAACCGGGGGACGACTGGTTTCGTGGAAGGCACATCTTCGGTCTGGCTCGAATCAGCCACCCCGATAACCCTCAACTCCGAGACCTTTTACAATCTTGACCTGGCCAAATCGCTTGCACCGGGCCAATATGTCCAGATGCAAACAGGGGCGACGGTTAATGTTCTGAATAAATTAACCCTTGGAGCCGGAGGCGCCCTCATGATGAACGAAAATGCGATGTTGTCCGTCAGCGGCAACCTGCACATCAAGAGCGGCGGAGGGCTGAATGCCAACAACGGGGCCCCGAACACCATCATTCTGTGCGGGGGCCACTGGTGGGACTACAACACCACCACCACCGCCGACCAGGGATTTTCCCCGGGATTCTCTACCGTGCAGTTCACCGGGGCGAACAGCCAGGAACTGATCGTGTATCAGCCCGGGATTACATTCTGGAATCTCAGCATCCAGAAATCAGGCAACGGTCTCACCCCGTTCGACAATGTCACGGTACTGAACAATTTCAGCCTGGGATCCGGAACCATGCGCCAGTCATCCGAAAACATTACATTTCGCTTTGGCGGGGATTTCTATGCCAGCGATCCCGCACTCTGGCTGGATCAGGCCAACCTGGTCATCTTCGAAGGACAGGCCCAGCAAGATGTGACGACGACCACCCAGGGAACCCTAAACTTCCGGGCGGTGCAGGTGAACCGGCCCGCCGGGGCCACTGAAAGCGGCAACCTCAACGTGATGACCGACCTGCAGTGCGTTACCGACTTTGACATCGTCAGCGGAGATGTGACGATCGAAGGGTACCGCCTCATCCTCGGCGGCGGTATACAGGTGCTTGCGGAGGGAAGCCTGCACATGTCGCAGGGGTCCAATCTCTACCTGGGCCCCGATGCCAGCCTGTTCGTCAACGGCGGCAGCTTTGCCATGACCGGTTCTTCCGACAACCGCAGCCGGATATCCCGCTCTTCCACCGGTTATTACGAATTTCTGGCGGAAAACGGCGGGGAGGTCGAACTGGCTTATACCGATGTCGAATATACCGATGTGAACGGGCTGTATATCGGCGCCGGAGGGCTGATCGCCGGGGATAACCCGCTGCAGTCATGCGCCTTCGGCCCCGGAGAAGCTTCCGGTGTGCTTATTACCATCAACAACGCCCAGGAATTGACATGCAACGGGCTGATCTTCCCGGAAAACACCTGGTCGGGGTCCAGGAGCATATCTAAAACCGTTAATACAGGGGTCATTAACCTCCCGGAAGCAACCGGTGCTTTCGCCGGCCCGAATTTCGAGAATGATCCGTACGGCCGGATCAACTGGCCTTCATATGGTTATTGGGAAGGAGACGTTTCCTCGGAATGGCATGACCTGAATAACTGGAGATATGATATTCAGGTTCCGGATGCAGGTACTGATGTCGTCATCCTTCCCGGGAAACCGAATTACCCCGTGCTCTCGCAGCAGGCCGCCACGGTCAAAACCCTGAAAATGGGATCGAACACCTCCCTGTCGGTTCTTCAAAACAGCCTGACGGTCAATGAATGGGCCGATATCCGGGGGCAGGTCGTCATGGCGGATGATGCCCAGGATCAGATCGATATTTATGTCGACAGCCTGGTCTGGCAGCCCGGTTCCAGCGTCAACGCCATGGGAAAAAGCACCTTCTGGGTCACCGGTGATATGTTCATCCGGCAGGGAACCAGCCTGAATATGACCGCGGGAGAGTTCCGCTTTACGGGGACGGAAGAAAGCCGGCTCATCTGCCATGATACGGCAACCATATTCAGCCTGTATAACGCCAAAACCCCTCCCGCGAGCCTGAGTTTTGTCGGCGACACCCTGGCGCAGCTTACCGTCAACGGCAATTTCCAGCTGGGTACCAATGCCATCCTGAAATGCCCTTCATCCCAGGAATGGGTGTTCGACGGCGGGGTCCGCAACACCAGCAACGGCCATTTCCGCTGCGAAAACGGAACGATCCGCCTGTCGGGCATCATCAACCCAAACTATTTCCGGCTGAAGCAGGGCGACTATTTTCATAACCTGGTGATCGATACCCTGGTCAATCTCTATACTACCACCGGATATTCCGACACCCTCCGGGTCATGGGCGACCTGGTGCTTGCAGCCGGTTCGGGCGGAAGCACAACCCGGCTCACAGCCAATGCCTTCAAAATCCTCGTCTGGGGCGACTGGATCAATAATTTAAATAACACTGCATTTACCGCGGGAACCAGTAAAGTAATCTTTATGGATCCATCTGTGCCCCAAAATGTTGAGGGATATACCATCTTTAATGATCTTAATGCGGGCGCATTTGAAAACAGTACAGTGAACTTCTATGGCATAAACTACGTCAATAACGTCATGGAATCCTATTTCACCACGAATGTTTACGGCACCCTGTACACCAATATGGTGTATTCCGATAATGACTTCGCGGCATTGAACATCCATGATGGCGGTTATATGGAAATACAGACCTTCCACCAGGGCGCGCCGGTAACTGTGACCTTAGGCATGATTGAAATCAGAGACCTGGCGCAGGATTATATCACCGGGAATTATACTGTCAATAACGGGCTGATCAGCCTGGGGCAGACAACCGGTTTAAACGACTCACACGATCTCTACTTCGCTAACCTGACCATTAACGAGGGTTATATCTGGTTCATCGGCGGTAATAGACAGTCACTATGGCCCAGGATTCCAGGTTCCGCCAGCGTCAACATGACCAACGGAACCATGGATCTCATGAATCAGGAAGTGTTTATCACCAATGGGAATTTTACGGAGAACATCTCAGGAGGAAAGCTTAAAACGGTTCTTGGCTTCGGCGCTGATCCGGCCTGCACGACCTTTCATCCAGCCGGCGGAACCGTCGAACTGTATGGCTTGGAAGATTGCTCTTTCAGTCTGCCCGCGCCCGCTTGCTGGTTCCACAACCTGCACCTGAGCAAGACCGAAGGCGCTGGCGCCTATCTCTCGTCAGATATTCGGGTGAAAAATGAGTTCAGGCTGAATACAGGTGCCTATATGGAAACCGACGGGTTCCTGATCACAGTCGGGCCGTGAGGTTTGTGGTATGATTAAACCGCAGAGAACACAGAGGATACGCAGAGGGAACAGAGGATTCTCCGCGACCTCTGCGCCTTCTCCGCGCCCTCTGCGGTTAAAGAAAGATTAATAACCCCAGAGGAAACAGAGGATACGCAGAGGGAACAGAGGATTCTCCGCGACCTCTGCGCCTTCTCCGCGCCCTCTGCGGTTAAAAAATATATAATTAACCCCAGAGAGCACAGAGGATACGCAGAGGGAACAGAGGGTTCTCCGCGACCTCTGCGCCTTCTCCG
>CAZAZE010000034.1:0-16453 GCA_964489545.1 uncultured Bacteroidales bacterium | reverse complement strand
ACAGAGGATACGCAGAGGGAACAGAGGGTTCTCCGCGACCTCTGCGCCTTCTCCGCGCCCTCTGCGGTTAAAGAAAGATTAATAACCCCAGAGGAAACAGAGGATACGCAGAGGGAACAGAGGGTTCTCCGCGACCTCTGCGCCTTCTCCGCGTCCTCTGCGGTTAAGAAAAATAAAAAACCCCAGAGGAAACAGAGGATACGCAGAGGGAGCAGAGTGTTCTCAGCATCCTCTGTGTATCCTCCGCGTACTCTGCGGTTTAAAAAAAACTCTTTAGTCAAAAATATTTTGATCTTTGCAAAAATTCCCGTCATGAAAAAGACTTTCCTCTCCATCTTTGCCATCATATTATGCATCAGTGCGTTTTCACAACTCGAATTAAAACCGGCCATCGGCTTCAATGTCGCCCGTTTTGACAGCAATCCTGTTTTCCCGGCCAGCGCCGACAGCCTGCTGACCGACAGCAGGGCAGGGTACCAGTTCGGCGCCAGCCTGGCCATCGGCCGGAAACTCTATGCCGAGCCCGGGATTTTTTACACCCGCCTGGCACAGCAGTTCACCCCCAGCGACGCGGCGGATTCTTCGTTTACCTACGGCGCAAATTACCTGCGCATCCCGGTCAACTTCGGGCTGCAGTTCATTGGCTCCAGCGAAACCTTTGCCAGCCTGCGGATCTTCCTCGGGCCCTCCATGTTCATCCCGCTGGGTGTCAAAGAGAATGAGTTCGGCATCGTAAAGGAAGACCTGAAAAGCCCGCAGTTCGATTTCTCCGTCGGCGCCGGGCTCAATATCTGGTTCCTGTTCCTGGACGTCAGCTACGGTTGGGGCCTAACGCCGCAGTACGCCGACGATCCCATCACCGCCAAGATGCAGGCGTTTTATGCCAATGCGGGATTCCGGTTTAAGCTGAAGAGTGAGGATTGATCAAACCTCTGAATGCTTCAAAGGATTCTATTAATTATCATTCCCTTCGTGGATCTTCGTGTTTACTCCGTGTCTCTCCGTGAAATTTGATGGTTGTTACACGGAGTTCCACGAAGAAGGCACGGAGGTTCACGAAGTAATTTGAAAGATGGCTGTTCAATAAAGATTCTTCAGTTTTTCTTCCAGGTCATCAAATGCAGGGTTAATGTCGAACACCAGTGAAGGCTTCAGGTAATGCAGTTTCCGGCCCTGTTTGAACAATTCCTCCCCGCCGCCGGTGATGTTCAGCATGACGAGGGCGTCGGGATCGATCTCTTTCTGCGCGCAGGCCTTGATGAGCGAGGCGACCGCCACAGCGGCTGCGGGATGCAGGTCCGCGCCTTCGGTTTCCCGGAACAACCGGCCGGCCCCGAGGGCCTCTTCGTTGGTCACCGCGATGAATTCTCCGGCCGTATCGGTCAAGGCGTCAAAAAGCCCGCCGGGGATGGAATAGGGCGGTTTGCGGTTGCTCAGCACCTTGGCCAGGATGGTTTCCACCTGCTTCCGGGCCAACTGGTCGTCCAGATGAAGCAGGTCCCGGGAACCGGCTTTCCAGGCGTCGTGCATGGGCAGGAAGGGCGCGTTCATCGATACCATCAGCTTCATTTTGGTATTGCCGAACCGCCCGTCTGAAAGGAACCGCTTATTGGCTTCCCAGGCCGCGATGGCGCCTGTCCCGCTGCCCACCGCCTGGAAGTAATATTCGGGGATCTCGCCAATGAAGGTGACCGCAGAAAGCACGGTCGTGGCCATGCCGTCGCGACGGGCGATGTTCTTCGCGCCGCCCTCAGGCAGGAAGCGGTCGATCTGGCAGGCCAGGTTCGACAGGTGGATGGCGTCGAAATAATCGCTCCCGGAACGGGTGGCGATCACCTTCACATGTTCGCGGATCGGTTCGTCGAACCATAACGCGTCAAGGTTATCCTCAGGGATGCACAACAGCAGCGGGATGCCGTTATCGGAACAAACCCGGGCGAACGAGCGCGCGGTGTTGCCCGCGGAGGCCACAACCAGAACCTTTTCCGTTTCCTTCATCCGGGCGCAGACGGAATAGGCTTCGGTTTCCTTAAAGGAACAGGTCTGCATCATTGCCCCTTTTTCCGGCCACCAGCCGCTGAAGGTAATGTACAGCCTGCTCATTCCGAGTGATTTAGCCAGCCTTTCGCTTTTGTACGTCACCGGGGCGGATGATCCCTTGAGCATTCTCCGCACCGGCAGCCAGTCGGCAAAACGGTACAGACCATAGGATTCATCCTTGACGTCGAGTTGTTTTTTGCGGTAGACCGATTGCAGCAGGGAGGGTTTTTCTCCCGGGGCTTCCAGCAGCCAGTCCGAATCTTCAAAGGTTGTCCCGCTGATGAGCGATTCCAGGTGGTAGTGAAGGTTTTCCATTTAATGTGCCGGGTTTCTTTTGACGATATCCGGCGGACAAAGGTATAAAAAACGAGCCTGAATTGGTGTCCCGTTCGTCTACCGCATCTTCCGGTTCAGGGTGTGCTTTTTCCCGCTGATCAGATTATTTTTTGCAGCGGGAGACAGATGTGCTTGCTTTGTATCGAAACTCAGTACTCATACATTAAATATCTACCATGAAAACAACCACTTACACTACACGAACGCTCACGGGCCTGGTCCTTGTCGGATTAGTGGCGCTTCTTTCCGCCGTTTCCCTGCAATCCCGGTCACAGGGGATCACCCTGCTTTCTCCAAATGGCGGGGAAGTCTGGATCCAGGGCAGCACTTCCACGATTTCCTGGCAAATTGAGGGCGATCCGGCCGATGTGCTGATCGAATTCAATGACGACGGGAGCAACTATTTCTACTACCTCACTGTGATCAATGCATCCGATTCCACCTCGAGCTTCACCTTCCAGAATTTCTTCTACGCGACAACCCAGGCGAAAGTCCGGGTCTCATTCTATAATGATCCTTCCGTTGCCGATGAAAGCGATGGTTTTTTCACGGTGGTGGAGCCTCCCGTGTACATTAATTCGCCTTATTACGGTGAAAATTATTACAGGACGATGCCTGTCTATATTTCCTGGTATTCCTATACGCTCACCGCTTTTAACCTGGATTATACGCTCGACAACGGAACCACCTGGACAAATATCGTGACCGATTACACCGGTTTTGATTACACCTGGACCGCACCTGACCAGGCAACCGACCAGGCCATGATCCGCATCTCCGATCCTTCCAACCCGGATTCCTATGGGTTAAGCGTGGTGTTCTCCATCACCGACATCCCCACCCTAACGCTGACCACGCCCAACGGTGGGGAAACCTGGAATTACGGCGAGCTTGCGACCGTATCGTGGACCGGGACCAATCTGCCCGGATACCTTTATATACAATTCTCCGGTGACGGCGGGGAGACCTGGACTTATCTTCAATATGGTTACAGCGGCCCGGACGGGGGTTCTGCGGAGATATACGTTCCATACGTCGAAACAGATATTGCCCTGGTCAGGGTTCAGGATCCGGAATATGAACAGGTGACGGCGCAGAGCGCGTCCTATTTCTCGGTTGTTGTGCCGCCGGTCATCGTGCATTATCCTTATGAAGGGCAGCAGATTTACCAGAAAAGCGAATTGTACGTCAGCTGGCAGGCTTATGAGATGAACCTGGTCAATATCGAAGTATCGCCTGACAACGGGCTGACCTGGCAAACAGTGGCGGAAAATGTCGACGCCACGTACGGCTATTTTTACTGGACCGTAATGGCAACGCCTTCGACAAACTCCGTGATCCGGATCTCCGATGCGGCTGATCCGTCCAGGTTCGGGCTCAGCCCGGTGTTCACCGTCCTTGAGGCGCCCGTGATCACCCTGAATGCTCCGGCCGGAGGTACGGTGTTCAACACCAATGCCCCGCTTACCATCAGCTGGAGCTACGATAATCCATCCGCTTATTATTTATACCTGGATTATTCCATCGACAGCGGTGCCACCTGGAATTACATCAACTATGTCGATCATGCCGGGAACGGTGGCAGCTATGAATGGACAACGCCGGATGTGAACTCCGGCCAGTGCTTTATCCGCATCAGGGATTACAGCCTTTATTTTGTCAGCGATACCACCGAAGCCTTCCGCATCATCACATTCCCCGAAACGCCCATTTGCATGGTTTCGGTCGACACTTTGACCGGCCGCAATGTCATCATGTGGGAAAAACCGGCGTCCGACCTCATCGAGCAGTTTATCGTGTATAAGGAAAGCAGCCAGGCGAATGTTTACGAGGTGCTGGCGACCGTCGACTATGCATCCGCGGGCATGGTCACCGACACCAATTCCAACCCGGCCATCAAACCATACCGTTATAAATTAGGTTTCTCAGGAATGGATGGCGTGGTGTTCCCCGCAGGCGATTATCACCAGACCATCCACCTGACCATCAACCAGGGCGTCAACAGTTCCTGGAACCTGATCTGGACCGGTTACGTGGGTTTCCAGGCCTCATCGTACATCATTCACCGCAAGTCCGGCAACGGAGCCTTTGAGCAGATCGCGTCCATATCCGCCAGCTTCAGCACCTATACCGACTTCAACACCCCTGTTGGAGATGTCTATTATATGGTCGAGGTGATCAATCCCGACGGTTGTGCTCCGGAAACGAGATCTGGCGTATATAACAGCACATTCTCCAATGTTGCGACAAACAGCACGCTGGCCGTTGGCGATGAACGGGAGATCAGCTTCGGTCTGTATCCCAATCCCGCGGATGATCATGCAGATCTGAGCTTCGGAAACCAAAAGATCAGCAACGCCTCCGTAGCCATCAGTGATCTGGCCGGCAGAACGGTATTCCATGCGGCAATAGGCGACCAGAAACCGGGCTCGATTTACAGGATCAACACCACCGGCCTCCATGAAGGAATTTATATCCTTCAGGTGATTTCAGGCGATATCAAAACCACCCGGAAACTGATCGTCAACCGATAATTTTCACGAAGATCCACGAAGGAAATTTGAATAAAGCATCATCTCTTCAGACACCTCAATGTCTATAATGGATCGCTTTAATTCATTATATTTGTTAAAACAAATGAATCATGGCACAGACTCAGGAAAATACCGCCCCGCGTAAAAAAAGACATTTCTTCCGGAATTTTCTGATTGTCCTGATGGTCATCCTGCTGGCCATCGGGGCTTTCTTTTATTTTGGCATCTACGACGAAGGCGTCAGGGCCGGAAATGTTGTCCGCGTCAGTAAAAAGGGCGTGGTCTTCAAGACCTACGAAGGGCAGTTGAACCTGCAATCGTTTGGCGCCCTGAAAGGAACCTCTCCTTTTGCGGAAACCTTTGACTTTTCCGTGGAAAAAAACAAACCGGAAGTGATCCGGGAGCTGGAAGCCGTCGCCCTGAGCGGAGAACGGGTGAACCTGCATTATGTCAAAAGGTATATGCGCTTCCCCTGGCGCGGGGAGACCAAATATTTCATCACCCAGGTGGAACGTTTGGGGGAAAGACCGTTCCCGGAATAGTGTTTAGTGTTTAGTGTTTAGTGTTTAGTGTTTAGTGTTAAATTTATTGCTTAATATTTGCCGTTGGTTAGTGACGGTTTCCTGTTAAAAATTCTTAACTTACTTCTTTTCCCCGGTTCTGGTGAACAATTTCTGTTGTTTATCGTTAGGATGGTATTCATAAACAAAACGATTATACCATGAACAACATCACCAAAATTTCAGCCATTTTAATGATCGCAGGTTTTGCAACGGCATGTGCCTCCGGAGGCGGGGAAACCACCAGGACCAGTGAAGCCAAAGAAGCCAAAACCGCTTCGTTTGACCAGGTTTACCAGGTTAAGGCCGACGAAAGCCAGATTTCCTGGGAAGGCTATAAGCCTACAGGCCAGCATCACGGTACAGTGAACTTTACCGGCGGCGAACTGAAGGTCCGGGAGGGAAACATAACAGGAGGAAATTTCACCTTCGACATGAACTCCATCACGGTGCTCGACCTGACGGACCCCGAATGGAACGGTAAACTGACCGGCCACCTGAAATCCTCGGATTTCTTCGAGGTCGAAGCTTATCCTCAGGCCACATTCGAAATCACAGGCATCCAGGCTATTGATCCTGCAGCAGTGGATATGTCAAAAGAGAAAGGCGATATCACGCCCACCCATGCAGTT
This sequence comes from uncultured Bacteroidales bacterium, assembly GCA_964489545.1. Lineage (GTDB taxonomy): Bacteria > Bacteroidota > Bacteroidia > Bacteroidales > JAGOPY01 > JAGOPY01. The sequence continues at coordinate 10,351 of CAZAZE010000034.1, read as the reverse complement.
ACCGGTAACCTGACCATGAAGGGCATCAGCAAAAGCATTACGTTCAATGCGCGGGTTGATCAGACAGAAAACATGATTGCCGCCGAATCGAACATGTTCTTCATCGACCGCCTGGAGTGGAACATTCAGTTCAAATCAAAAACGATCTCCGCCAAGTTCAAGGACGATTTCATCAACGACGAAATGGGGATCAAACTGAAAGTGGCTGCTGTTGCCGGATCAGAACCTGTGGCTTCACTCTGATGTAACTCCTGACCGGCAGATTTGCCCGTCTGTTCATCAGCGGCTCGCTCCCTGTTCTTTATTTTCTTCGTGGAACTTCGTGATCACTTCGTGTTCCTTCGTGTAACTTATAATAAATGGTTGCACGGAGTTCCACGAAGAATAATCGAAGTTCCACGAAGTTTTTTATAAGAAATTCATACAGATTCGGCATTTTCGTTTAATTGCCCGGAGATAAAAGTCCAAAAAACGATGAAATTAACAACACCTGTTTAATAAATCAACACTAATGTTAATATCCTGATTTTCCACAACTTCATACGTATAGATATTAACCAGTGTTGAATAAATCAACAATCCCTATGTTAATATCTTCAACACCAAAACGCATAATAAATTTAGAATCAGTAATATAGAATTGAAAATTTTCCTGGCACCCTTCTTGGATATCAATTTCTGAACATTGAAATCTAAGGCCATGAAAACAAAAATTTCCCTCCTGACCGGCTTGCTCATCCTGGTGAGCTGTGCCGTTATTGTTTCAGAAGAAGCCTCCGGGCAAACCAGCCAGCCAGCCGCAACCAGCCTGGAAGTATATGCCCCCGCAACATTGCAGCCTTTGGTAGCTGCCTGGGCGGAGGAATACGCCAGGATCAACCCGGGTAATCAGATCCATGTCAGGAATCTGACCGGGGAAGGAATCCCGGCCGGCGCGATTGCTTTCGGATCTGCGGCGGATAAAACAAAATCGGAACCGGGCTGGAATATGGCGGTCGGACGGACGGTCATTGTTCCGGTAATCAATAAAGGTAACCCGGTCATGGAAGATCTGATGGCCAAAGGGCTGTCGGCGGAACTCCTGGCCAAAGCAGTTCAAGAGCCGGGCGGCCTCACCTGGGGCGAACTTACAGGAACCACGAATCCCTTGCCGGTCCGCATGGTCCTCAGCAATGACCCCGCCGTTATAAATGGACTTTCGGAGTTTTTAGGCATTTCCGGTGCATTTAGTGAAGGAGTGATACAGACCGGAGAAGGTGATGTGGCCTCCGCCACCGCAAAGGACCCTGCTGTTCTGGGCTTTTGCCGGCTCGCAACAGTGACCGCTCCGGGACATGCTGCCCTTGCCGGGCAGATCGCACTGGCCCCGATCGACAAGAACGGCAATGGCCAGGTCGATTATATGGAACATATCTATGACGATGCCGCTGCCTTTGCACGGGGCGTCTGGATCGGTAAATATCCGCGCGCACTGAGCATCGACATTGACGCGTTCTCTGCCACAGCGCCCTCGGCAACCGCCCAAACGGAATTCCTGAAGTGGGTCCTCACCGGCGGACAGCGCTACCTGGGCATGAATGGCATCACCGACCTGGTGGCCGCCGAGGTGCAGTCGAAGATATACAGGATAGAAGAAATCACCGCCCCGGTAGCAGCGGAAACAACCGCCTGGTCGTTTGCCGATATTGCAAAAATAGTGCTGGGGGGGCTGGCGCTCCTTGCCCTGCTCACTATTGGCGCGGTGGGTTTTAAGCGGAAAAGCACCGTGGCAGGAACCGAAGGGCAGATAGATGCTCAGACTGCATTCGATCTTAAGTCGGTCTCAGCGCCCAAAGGTTTGTTCTACGACAAGAGCCATACCTGGGCCTTCATGGAAGCCGACGGAAAAGTGAAGGTCGGAATTGACGATTTCCTGCAGCAGCTCACCGGCACGATCACCCGCGTGGAAATGAGGAAACCGGGTGAAAAGATCACCCGTGGAGAGCCCCTGGTAACGATCATTCAGCAGGGCAAGCACCTCAAACTCTATGCCCCGGTATCGGGAACCATCAGCCAGTGCAACCCCCTGCTCAGCGAGGATTCCTCCCTGATCAACAGGGCGCCCTTCACGGATGGGTGGCTCTATAAGATCGAGCCGGTGAACTGGCTGGGCGAGATCCCGTTGCTGAAGATGGCCGCGAAATACACGCAATGGCTGGCCGGTGAATGGGTCCGCGTGAAGGATTTCTTCACCAACGCCATCCGCACGCAACACCTGGAATATGCCCCTGTGATACTGCAGGATGGCGGTCTGTTGAAGGATCACCTGCTCGAAGACTTCGGTCCGGAGGTGTGGGAAGATTTCCAGGACCGCATCCTGGATCGTGAAGTATGAGCCTGGCTTTCCGGTTGCAAAGAAAATACTAACACAAATCATAAAGCCATGAGTATTAACCGCAGAAGTTTTTTCAAGGTCCTCGGCGTTACGGGGGCGGCATTGGCGACCGGAACATCGCTGGGCGCCATTCCCAAAGATAAAAACGAAGCTGAGTTTTACGGGGTCCTTTACGATTCCACACGCTGCCAGGGTTGCCGGGGTTGTGAGTACGACTGTTCCGACGCCAATAACCTGCCCCTGCCACCGAAGCCGGATGAGATAACCGGACACAGAAAACCTGATGAAGCGCACCGTACGGTTGTGAACGAATTCCAGACCTCCAAAGGGACCGTTTACCTCAAGACGCAGTGCATGCATTGCAATGAACCGGCGTGCGGGGCGGCCTGCCTCACCGGAGCGATGCACAAAACCCATGAGGGACCGGTCATCTGGCGGGGCTCCAAATGCATGGGGTGCCGCTATTGCATGGTCTCCTGCCCGTTCGACATCCCCAAGTTCGAATACCACAGCCCCAATCCCATCATCCAGAAGTGCGATATGTGCTGGGAAAGCCGGCTGCAACACGGCGAACTGCCTTCCTGCGTGGAGAACTGCCCCTACGACGCCCTGAAATTCGGGCCCCGCAGGGAGCTCATCCAGGAAGCGCGCCGTCGAATCCATGAAAATCCTGATCAGTATATCGATCACATCTACGGGGAACATGAAGCCGGCGGAACCGGCTGGCTCTACCTGTCAGGCGTTCCGTTCGAAGAACTGGGTCTCAATACCGTGGTCCAGAAGGCTTCTTACCCCGCTCTGACCAAGGGCTTCCTCTACAGCGTACCTACTATTTTTGTCGCGGTTCCCGCACTGCTCGCAGGAATTCATCAGGCTACCAAAAATAATAACTCAAATACTGAAGAAGATGATGAGAACTGACATACCCATGGATGCAGGCAGGGAAGAACTGTCCACCTGGAAATTCTTCCTCCGTGAATTGAAGCCGAAAGGAAAGATATTCACCCCCTTCAACATCATTTCTGTACCGATCATCCTGCTCGGACTGGGAATTATCGTGGTCCGCTTCTGGAAAGGGATCGGATCGGTAACCAACCTGACCCAGGAAGTCCCCTGGGGGTTGTGGATCGGGTTTGATGTGGTTACCGGCGTGGCCTTCGCCGGCGGCGCATATGTGATCACTTTCATGGTGTACATCCTCAATATGAAGAAGTACAAATCGATCGTCCGCGTGACGGTGCTCAACGGCTTCCTGGCCTATGTCTTCTATGCCGGGGCCCTGCTTCTCGACCTGGGCCGGCCCTGGAACGTGATCAACCCCATCATCGGCAACAATTTCGGCACCAGCTCGGTGCTGTTCCTGGTGGCATGGCACTTTCTACTATACATGATCGCCCAGCTGATCGAATTTTCGCCCGCCATCGCGGAATGGCTCGGCGCCCGGAGGATCCGGAAGATCCTCTCGGCCATGACCATCGGCGCAGTGATCTTCGGCATCACCCTGTCGATGCTGCACCAGTCGGGCCTGGGCGCCCTGTACCTGATGGCCGCCGAGAAGATACATCCCCTGTGGTACTCCGAGTTCATCCCCATCCTGTTTTTTGTCTCGAGCATCTTCGCCGGCCTGAGCATGGTTATCTTCGAAGGATCCATCAGCCATAAGGTGTTTTTTCATCAGATCAGTGAGAAAAATCACAAAGCGCAACGCGGCATCATTTTGGGCTTATCCAAGATCTGTACCGGCGCCTTGTTTGTCTATTTCTTCCTGCAGGTGCTCGTTTTCATTCATGATAAACACTGGAACCTGCTGAACACGCCGATGGGATACTGGTACCTGGTAGAGATGATCGGCTTCGTGCTGTTGCCCCTGATCCTGTTTTTCCGCAGCTACCGGAGCGGCAGCGTACTCATGATCCGCATCGCGGCGATCCTGACCATGCTGGGCGTGATCCTGAACCGGCTGAATGTCACTGTGATCGGATTCCGCTGGGACATGCCCGTACGCTATGTGCCCTCGTGGATGGAAGTTGTGGTCACCCTGACGGTCATCTTTATCGAGATCTGGGTGTTCCGCTGGGTGATCAACCGCATGCCCGTGCTGCGCGATTCGCCGGCCTGGGCAAAAGATAAGCATTAATCAGCAAAAACCATGATCAATCAAAACAATTAAAACTTAATACAATGGACGGATTCAGTTACATAGACATTTTTGAGACCAAAGGGATCGAATACCTGGTCATCATCGGATTCCTGCTCCTGCTTATCCCCTTTTATTTGGTGCTGAACAGAAGGCTGGGGATCCGCCGGCAGGTGGGCCGCGCAATGGGCGTTCTTTCGGCCCGGTTGCTGCGGATCCCGCAGGGCGTATTCTTCAGCAGGAACCATCTTTGGGCGCACCTGGAGACTTCAGGCGCCGCGAGGGTAGGTCTGGATGACTTCCTGCTGCACGTTACAGGCCCCGTTACGGTGAAACACCTGAAAGGGCCGGACGATGAGGTGCGCAAAGGCGACCTGATCGCGGAAATCCGGCACAAGGACAAATCGCTGCAGCTTTTTTCACCGATATCCGGAAAGGTGATGGGAATCAATCCCGCCCTGGAGGAGGCCCCGGAACTGGTCAATGAAGACCCCTACCGGGCGGGCTGGCTCTACCGGATCAAACCTGCCGACTGGAAAGGGGAAACCCAATCGCTCTATCTGGCCGGCGAGGCGACCGACTGGCTGGGCTACGAAACACAGCGGATCAGGGACTTCCTTTCCGTTCGCGCCGCGAAATACACCCCGGAATCCTCCATGGTCATCCTGCAGGACGGGGGCGAAGTGAGCGATCAGGCGCTTTCTGACCTGCCACAAGGATTCTGGAAAGATTTCCAGCAGGAGTTCCTGGCCCCGGAAAAATGACGATACACCTGATGCCGTTGCTGCAGGCTTGCGAAGCCGGCTCCGGCAAACATAAAACGGATGTAAGAAAAAACTGGTCCCTGTAACCAGTTTTTTCTTATATTGCATAGTGTTAACAATGTAAGATTATCACATTAAAAAAATATCGGCATGAGATCGATTAAAAAGCCGGTATGGAAGAAAAAAGCCGGGCACGAGCTCCCGGACGATAAGGTAAAATTCCATTCTTCCATATACGGACAGGTCGTCATCATCATCTCCATCCTGTCTGTAATCCTCTTCCTTTCGTTCGGCCTGATCTTCAAAACAGTCTACGAGCAGTACATGAACACGTTCATCCGGCAGAGCGGCAACAATGTCGGATCCCTCATTGAAGGCGCCCTGTACCAGTCGATGCTGGAGAACGATAAAAAAATGCTGAGCAGTACCCTCGACATCATCAATACGCTTTCCGGCATCGATGATGTCAACCTGTATGACAGCCAGGATAACCTGGTTTATTCCTCTTTTTCCCAGGAGGAGGGAGGGCATATCAATCCCAATTGCAAAGACTGCCATGACGATCTTGCGGGAATGTTCCCGCAACTGGAGAAAGCCTATAAGGTCATCGACGTGAAGAGCGACTGCCAGATGGCGGTGAACGTCACCATGGGACGACACCTGCTCATCCGTTCCCCGATCCTGAACGAGCGCTCCTGTTACACCAGCAGTTGCCATGCCCACAGCGAGGATGACGTGGTATTGGGTTCGCTCATTATCAACCTGCCCCTGCGTGACCTCGACAACGCCGTGATGAAGTACACCAACCGGTTTTACATCTTCGCCACCCTTACGACCATCCTCCTGTTGTCGTTCCTGATCTTTTTCACCTGGAGGGCCGTGAAACGCCCCCTCAATGCGCTGGTGAGCGTCAGCCGCGATGTGGCAAGGGGCGACCGCAGCAAAAGAGTGCCCGTGATGCCCAGCCAGCTGGATGACATGCGCACGGTTTCCCACGCCTTCAACGAGATGCTCGACAAGCTCGACGCAGCCACGCAGGAGCTGGAAAACTGGTCGCACCAGCTGGAATACAAAGTCCAGAAAAAATCGGAAGAGCTCAGCGCCGTGCAAAATGAGATCATTCATGTGGAACGGCTGGCTTCACTCGGGAAACTATCCTCTTCAGTGGCCCACGAGATCAACAATCCTCTGTCAGGCATTCTGGTCTATACCAAACTGATCCACAAACAGCTCAGCAAACCGGAACTGGATGAATCCAAAAAGGAAACCCTGCTCCAGCACCTTAAAATGATCGAGAGCGAAACCAAACGATGCGGGGATATTGTCAGGGGATTGCTCGACTTTTCCAAAAAGGAACAGGAAGACTTCGAGCCCCGGCATCTGCATGATGTGCTGCAGGAAACCTATGAACTGATGACCCATCCGGTGAAAATTGCCAATATTGTGTTTACCAAAGAATTCAATGCCCGGGAAGACCTGATCTACTGCAGCCCGAACCAGATCAAGCAGGCTTGTGTTGCCCTCATCGTCAATGCCACTGAGGCCATCCGGGAGAATGGCGAGATCGTTATCCGGACGGCCAATCCCGACGACGAAACCATCCGGGTGGATATCGCTGATAACGGCATCGGGATCAATCCCGAAGACCTGCCGCACATCTTCGAACCCTTTTACAGTACAAAACAGGATACCACCGGGATCGGGCTGGGCCTTGCGATCGTCCACGGTATTATCCAAAGCCATCAAGGGACCATCCGGGTGGATTCTGAACCCGGTAAAGGGACCACGATATCCATAATATTCAATTTGATCCGATCTTAAAAAAGAGGAAGCATGCCCCGAAAATTAACATTGCTGGTGGTTGACGACGAGGAATCCGTGCGGGATTCCCTGAGCAGCTGGTTTACCGACGACGGTTACCATGTTCTGTGCGCGGAGAATGCCAAAAAGGCGCTGGCCATCCTGGAACAGGAAGATGTGGACATCACACTGGCCGACCTCAAGATGCCCGGGATGGACGGCCTGGAGATGCTGCGCCGCATCAAGGCGCTCAATAAGGAAGCCATCGTGATCGTCATGACGGCCTTCGCTACGGTGGATACCGCTGTGAAAGCCTTGAAGGACGGCGCCTACGATTATGTGACGAAGCCTTTTGACCCGGATGACCTGTCGCACCTGGTACGAAACGCCACGCGGCAGATCGAACTGCGGGAAGAAAATGAAGACCTGAAGCGTAAGGTTTTTTCCCTGGAAAATGTGGAAGACATCATCGGGGAGAGCGAAGCCATGCGCCATGTCCTGAAGGAGGTGGAACGCGTCGCCCAGTCGAACAGCTCGGTCATCATCACCGGGGAGAGCGGAACAGGAAAGGAGCTGATCGCCAGGGCCATCCATTTTAATTCTTCCAGGAAATTCTACCCGCTGGTGAGCGTCCATTGCGGCGCGCTGACCGAGAGCCTGCTGGAGAGCGAGCTCTTCGGGCATGAAAAAGGGGCATTCACCGGGGCGTTGTACAACCGCAAAGGCCGCTTTGAAATGGCCGACAACGGAACCATCTTCCTCGATGAGATCGCCACCATTTCATCCAAGATGCAGATCGAACTGCTCCGCGTGCTGGAAACCAAGAGCTTCATGCGCGTCGGGGGGAACAAGGAGATTACCTCTGATTTCCGTCTTATCTGCGCTACCAACCGGGACCTGAAAGCCATGGTGGAGCAGGGGACATTCCGGGAAGACCTTTATTACCGCCTGAACGTGGTGAATATCCATGTGCCGCCCCTGCGCGAGCGCGTGGAGGATATCCCGCTTCTGGTCGACTACTTCATCAATAAGTACTGCACCTCGATGAACAAACCGCTGGTCAGCATCGACACGGCCGCCCTGAACCGGCTGGAAACTTATCCCTTCCCCGGAAATATCCGCGAACTGGAAAATATGATCGAGCGGGCCATTGTCGTCGGCAGCGGGAAGAAGATCCACCTGCGCGACCTGCCCATTGGCAAGGAGGAGATCGCCAGCTCGGTGGAAAGCCTGGATGACTTTGAGAAAATGTTCATCCTCCAGATCCTGAACAAATACAATTGGAACATTTCCCGGGCCGCCAAAGCCCTGAAGGTCGACCGGGTAACCCTGTACAACAAGATCAGGAAATACGGACTGAAAGCCCCCTGACGGGCGTGACCGCCGAAAAAATGTCCACTGGATCTTCACTAACCTGAATGCAACCTGAATGCCCCAGCAGAACATCACACTGATCTCCTTCGGTTATTTTGATAAACCGCTCCTGGATGAAGTGGCTGATGCGGTGCGGCTTGAATACCGGGTGCCGGTGATCCTGCGGGAAGGCCGGCTGGATCTCAGCGGGTATTTTGATGCAGCCCGGCGGCAATACAACGGCAATCTGCTTCTGAAGGAGGTTGATGGCATGTCGGTGGCGGTCAATGGAAAAACAATCGGCCTCTTTAATGTCGACCTTTTCATCCCCATCCTGACCTATATCTTCGGGCAGGCTGCCCTGGGCGGGCGTTCCGGCATTGCCTCCATTTACCGGCTCAATAATGAACTCTACGGTCTTCCGGCCGACCGGCAGTTAATGACCGATCGATTTATCAAGGAAGTGATTCATGAACTGGGGCACACCTTTGGTCTGATTCACTGCAATGCGCCCGTCTGCGTTATGCGGTCGAGCACCTACATAGAAGACATAGATCTGAAGGAAAGGCATCTATGCGCCCATTGCAGGGCGACGGCCGGACTCGATTCAACGCCCGGGTTCAGGTGATGATTTTATGAAAGAAAATGAGGGATCAGGGCGTGATGACGTGATTCAGCACTCCGGTGCTTTCTGGCTCAATGTAAAGGCTTCTGCAAAACAACAATCCCTCTTCAACCTCCACCCTCATGTATAGTGTCGCCGGATCCTTGCTTGTTTTAACCGAAAGGTTCAGGGTATCTCCGGGAAGCACTTTCAGTGTGGTGGCCCACTTCCCTTCGCCGGGCAGGGTTTGCTTACAACTGGTACCGTATGTTATCTCATAGGCGCTCTTTCCTTCAACCAGCAACTGAGCGGTCAAATGCAATTCTGGCTCTTTGGCGCAACCGGCCAGAAAGATGAGTAGAAACCAAAGTTTTTTCATAGCCCGGGATTGTTATCGATTAATCGGAAAATACCGGAATGGTAATCCGCCTTATGCTAAAAAAATCATATTTTTACATCACTCAATAAAGAAGATGTTTCCTCATGCGAAACAGCCTGGTGTTTTTGCTGATCATCGTTTTATGCCGGTTTGCCTGCGCCCAGCAGGAACCGGTTGCACAGGGAAAGCAGGAACAGGACACTGCCAGCATTTCATCCCAAAAAAAGATCGCCCTGAAATACCAGGGAATCGTTGAGATGGGCTATTGCATCGGCCAGGGCGAATGGGGCCGGTCGACAACCCGGTTCGTGATGGTCAACGCCCTCAGGCTGTCTCATTATTCCGCCGGCATCGGCCTGGGTTTCAGCCTGCCGGAGCATTATGAAAGCGAGGACCATACCATCCGGTTTGAATACCAGGTACCGCTTTATCTCGATAACCGCTTCTATTTCACGAAAACAAAACTGCAGCCCTATGTTTCTTTGGGCACTGGTTTTTCGTTCGTCAACAGCCATATGGTTGCCGATGTTTCGCTCTATCTGAACGCGACGGCCGGCATTTTCTGGGAAATCGCCGATCACGTTTCACTCAATGCCGGGGTCATGGGTGAATCATATACCGTGAAGTACAACGATCAGCCCATCGGTATTTTCGAAAAACAATCCACAACCCTGGGGCCTTTTGTGGGGATTGCGTTTTAGGAATCGAGACGCCATCTCAATTCCTGAGATGGCGTCTCGATCTGCTAATTATCCGGATTAATTGCATTTTAAATTCCTTTTTCATCTTTTAGACATAACTTTATGAAATGGAATTTAACGAACTGAAAACTTTACTCGAGCGCCTGCCTGTCGAATTTGTCGTGACTGATGAGGAAGGTTTCATCCGCCTGCTCTCCGATTCATTTGCCCGGCTCATCTCCCGTGAGCGCCAGGCGCTG
>CAZAZE010000033.1:0-37136 GCA_964489545.1 uncultured Bacteroidales bacterium | reverse complement strand
ACACTAAACACTAAACACTAAACACTAAACACTAAACACTAAACACTAAACATTACTGCAGTCCTCCCTTCATCCTGATAATATCGAAATTCTCATTCAGTCCTTTCCAGCAATAAACCTTTCCGCCGAATTGCTCCATGAAGCTCAGGGCGGTTGCTTCGTCTTTGAACGCGGTCAGGTACATGCCCATGGGACTGGGCAGGCTGTTGCTGTGCAGGTAATGTGCCTTTACGGCATCTTCCAGTGTTTTCGGGTGATTGAACGGGGTGATGAGGATGTGGGTGAATTTTTCTCCTTTGCCTTCCCGTTCCCGGAGAAAATCTACCAGGCATTCCACCGAGTCGAATTTATAGGCTTTACCGGTAGAGGTGACGATCTCGGTGCCGTAGCGGTGGTCCATGATGGTCATGGCGCACTGGATGCACTGGTCGGAACCGTACTCGATGGGCTGGGGTCCGACGCTGCAGGAAACGCTGAGCAGGAGCGGCAGGCAAAGGATGAGGAACGACTTTTTCATATGGATTTCTTTTTGGAGAACCAGAAGGCCAGGAAACCGGTGGCAACAGACAATCCGAAGAACAGGCTTCCCCAGTGCGGATAGGAATAGGCCACGAAATTCAGCAGGACTTTCTTGCCGAAGAGCGGCGGCTGGTAGGCCATGCCGGGCACCTTGATCGCCGCGGTGGGCGAAAGGTTGTGGCCGTAATCGTACTCCCAGAGATAAAAATCATAGATCCCTGCTACGCCCAGCAGGATGAAGACGATTACCCAGGTGAGGTAGAGCGGTCTTTTGTTGATCCAGGCGAAGACCAGGGCCAGAAGCCCCATCCCGGCGATGATAAACTGGAAGTATTTCAATTCCGGGATGGAGTTGGGCTCAATGTTCTTCATCCCGACATAATGGTTGAGGATATTGATGTTCTGCAGCGTGCCCGGGGTGTCTCCGGTGATCTTGTTGATCCAGATATACATGGAGATACCGCCGGGGTACTGCGGGGCGAACAGGGTTATCTTCCAGATCGGGAAAAAGAAAAGGAAGATCAGCAGGAGCGCTGCAAAAACCATCAGTAAACGGGGAAGCCTGATCATTTCTTTTGATTTAATGTTCTGATCCGATCCACCATTTCAGCGGGGTGCCAGATCCTTTGGGGGAAACCCGCACATAGCCCTGCATTTCCTGGTGGAGCGCCGAACAGAAGTCGGTGCAGTACATCGGGAAAACGCCCGGGCGGTCCGGTTCCCAGTATAGTGTTTCTGTCTGGCCGGGCATGATGAGCAGTTCGGCATTGCGCGCGCCCATCACGGCGAACCCGTGTGGCACGTCCCAGTCCTGCTCCAGGTTGGTTACGTGGAAATACACCTTATCGCCCACCTGGATCCCTTCAATGTTGTCCGGTGCGAAATGGCTGCGGATGGCGGTCATATAGACCCGCACTACATTGCCTTCGCGAACCACCCTGCTCTCAGTCTCTTTTTTGGCAGCATGCGGATGCGTGTTCTCTTCCAGTTTATAGAGTTGTTTGGACCGGGAGCGCACCAGGTCGGCCGGAATGCCCTGGGCGTAATGCGGCTCGCCGACCGTGGGAAAATCGAGCAGGAGCTGCATTTTGTCGCCCGAGATATCATAGAGCTGGGCCGACTGGTTCAGCTCGGGCCCTGTCGGCAGGTATCGGTCCTTGGTGATCTTGTTCAGCGCCACCATGTATTTGCCGAATGGCTGTTTGGAGTCGCCGCCGGGGATCATCAGGTGGCCGACGGAATAGTAGCAGGGAACCCTGTCGAGCACTTCCCAGGTGCCGACCTTCCACTTCACCACTTCGGAAGAGATGAAGAAGGTGGTATACGCGTTCCCGCTGTTGTCAAACTCGGTATGCAGGGGTCCGAGGCCGCCGCTGGAAACCATCCCCGCTACGACTTCGTCGTATTTGATCACCGGGATGCCGTCGATGGTGGTTTCAAAAGCCTGGTTCCCGATAGCGGTCAGCATCCTGGTGAAGGAATGCACCGCCATGTCGGCCGACAGCTTGCCGGCGCCGACGATGTATTCTCCTGTCGGGTCGACATCCACCCCGTGCGGGGACTTGGGTGTGGGGAGAAAGTAAACCATTTCCGGGCATTCCGACGGGATGAGCACCTTTACGGTCTTGATCTCGCTGGAGGTGGCCAAATGGCTGTTCTCATCATAAACGTTGTGGAAATAGCTGGCCGGCATTTCTTTTGCCTTGCCCGCTTTAACATATTCTTCGGCTTTCTTCCAGTTCACCGCGGCGATGAAATCCTTGTCGAACTGCGAGGCATTGGCTTCAAGCAGGGTGTTCGACTGTTCCGCGTTATAGCTGGTAAAGAATGTCCAGCCATGGGATTTCCCTTTGCCGGAATGCGCCAGGTCGTAATTGAAGGCCGGGAGCAGCACCTGGAAGGCGATCTCCATGTGGCCATGCTCCGGGTCCACCCTGATGAAAGAGAGGGCGCCCTTGAAGTTTTCCTTGTATGAACCGATGGGCACGTCCTGCTGCGGGAAAGGCACGCTGAAGCGGGTTCCGGCCACAATGTATTCCGTATTCTCAGTGGTAAAAGGAGAACTGTGGTTCCCTCCTGAGTTGGGGATCTCGATGATCTCGGCCGTTTCGAAGGTCGAGAGGTCGATGCGGGCGACCCTGGGCGTATTATTGCCGTTGATGAACAGCCAGCGGCCGTCGGGAACGCCATTGGTCTGCGATAATTCCGGGTGGTGCGCATCATCCCAGGGCAGGAATCCGAAAGAGGTGTTCAGCATGGGCTTGGTCTCTTCGTTAAAACCGTAGCCTTTTTCCGCATCGACGGAAAAAACGGGGATGACCTTGAGCAATCTTCCTGAGGGAAGCCCGTAAACGCTGACCTGCCCGGAGAATCCGCCCGACATGAAGGCGTAAAACTCATCGAACTGGCCCGGGGCGACATATACCCTGGAAGCGGCATCGGCGGCGACACCGGATCCGGTCATGGCCGGCTGTTTCGGCTGGCAGCTGAACAGAAATGTCAGGCCAGCCATGATCATAAAAAGAGATAGTTTTCTCATATTCATATTGGTTATTAGGTTTATTAGCGCGCGCCCCTTCCCCTGTCCCCTCCCCCAATTGGGGGAGGGGAAATAGGGGTGGGGGCTAATATTACTTCAGCGTCCGGAAATATTCCAGGATCTTTCTCGCCTGTTCTTCGGTCAGGTTCTGGTTAGCCATGGGCGCCAGGTTGGCTTCGATGAGGAGCTGTTTGGCGATGGGGTCCGACTGCGTCATTTTCTCCGGGTTGAGGATCATGTTCATGATCCATTCCGGGGTTCTGCGGTCGAGAATGCCCTTGGGCGCCGGCCCGATGAATTTTTCTTCCGGTTTATGGCAGGCAGAGCACATCGATTTGAAGATTTGTTCTCCCTCGGCCACCATGGCCGGGTCCAGCTCGCCCAGCACAACTTCGGTCACCGGTCCGATCCCTTTGTTGGTCCTCCAGTCGCTGGGATCAGCCTTCGCGGCAGAAGCGTCGGGTGAAGCGGCTTTCTGCGGCGCATTGGACCCACCGCAGGAATAAATCAATGTAACAATTGCTACAGAGAATAGAACTCTAATTAATACCTTCATTACTCTTAAATATTTGATCATTAAATAATTGAGTAAAGATAAAGGTATGGAACAGAAAGAAATGTAACAAATGTTACAAAGTGGAATAAATAATGGAAGGGTTCCAGGTTCCAGAGTTCCAGGTTCCAGAGTTCCAGAGTTCCAGAGTTCCAGGTTCCAGGTTCCAGGTTCCAGAGTTCCAGAGTTCCAGAGTTCCAGGTTTTAAGTAAGTACTAAATAACTTAACTTAAACCTTAAACCTTAAACCTCAACACTTAGAATCAGTATTTCGGTTCTTCTCCCCAGTAGTTCTGGTAGCCGCCGGCGTCTTCGCCGTAGGTTTCAACTTTTTTATCGGCGCTGATCTTGTAGGTGCATTTCTCCCCGGCGATCTCGGAGAAATAAATATCATATTCCTGCCCGGAATGATCGATCATCTTGATGCGCGCCAGGTTTTTGCTGATGGTATGATCGGTCAGGTTGGCATGGCAGAGCGGGCAGAGCAGGTCCACATGCTCTCCTTCCTCCACTTTGAAGGTGTGATGCACCAGGATATCGTATTCTCCCAGCTGCGGGCTGAACAGGATGATGCCCCGCTTGCCGGATGCTTTTCGTGCAGAGAGGACCACTTTATTATGCGGCCTGAGGTGACCGCGGCAATAAGGACAAAGAAAATCGTTTGCTTCCATTGCTTAGAATATTGATTATAAAAATAGTTTAAAATCACAGGATTGTTGACTTTTTGCGCATATTTCATTAATTTTAGTGCTGCTTGTTAACCGTTGATCCGCCATCCGTATGAAGCTCCTCTTATTGGCAATTCTGGCTGTCTTCGTGATGCACAGCCCGGCGCAAATACCGGATCGGGCATTAACATCCTCATCTTCAAATAATACCTGCACAGGTATGAGCGCTGCCTCCGCGAACGGGAGCCGTTCCATTGCGGGATCATACGTGGTGTTTGAAGCCGGCGTAACTGGCGATCAATGCTTTATCCCGGGCCAGGCACAGCAGTTTCTGTTCCATACCGAAACCTTCACTTCGGATAATGAGTATGTTTACGAGCTCTGGCTTGAATTTCCCGACGGCTGGGCGGTCGATAGCGTTTCCGTTTACAGATCCCCCTTTTGCGATAATGGAAGTTTCTGCTGCATGGCGTTCGAGGTTCAGGACCCTCCCAATACGGTAAAGATCTATCATCCCCGTTTCCAGGCCCTGAACGATCATTGCACCGCTTCGTACCTGGTCCGTGTCACGCCGGATTATTACCCCGGCGATGCGCCCGTTTCCTGGTACTGGAACGGTGACGGCTACGGTAACCAGCCGCATCACCCATGCAGCAATGACGGCTACACGCCGGCAGGGCAGATCCCGTGCGACGAAATGGTCAGTCCTCCGGCCTTGATCCCGTTCTGCAGCGAGGATCCTGCAATTTACCTCTTGCCGGTATCCCAGACGGGGAAAGGCTGTCCGGGCTCCAGCTACCCCTACAAACTGAACCTGGTCAACCTGACCGGCGGCAGCAATAGCTTTTCGATTAATTACGACGTAACAACTGCAAACGCCACCGTGACAGGCCCGCGAAGTGTTACCCTTGGCGATGGTGAGAATGTTACCCTGACTGCCTGGCTGAGTCCACAGGAATCGCTCGTAAATGGAGAAACCGTGAGCGTCGAAATCGCGGTCAGCGGCGGATGCTGCCAGGCTGAAGCCGTGATAACGCTGGAAATGACCGGCTGGGGGTGGCAAAACATCAGCTCTGAACCCAATTGCGGCCGGATGGACAATGTCGCGGTGGCTTATGATCAGCGTATCTGGTCGATCGCCGGCTACGGCTACAACCGCGACGTCAGGGTGTACGACCCGTGGACGGACGAATGGGAAAGCATCCCGGGTTCAGCCTTTCCCTTTGTGAATTACGCCCGGTCCGGAGCGGTATCCGGTCACAAGGTGTATCTGTACGGAGATGCCACCGGCACCTATTCCGGTCTTTGGTCTTATGATCTGGAAATGAACACCTGGTTGCAGGAACATCCGTCCGGAGTGCCTCCCGCGCAGTCGGGAATCTGGGCCCCGGCCTGGGTGGTTGATGAGGAAACAGGGCTCCTGTACATCACCGGAGGCGCAACTACGCCCGGAGGCGGAAACCTCGCCACTGTATATGTATATGATCCGGCAAACAACACCTGGCTTGCATCCCTGCCGGATTTCAGCAACCCGAGGAATTTCCACGCGGCATTTATTTACCGGGACAGGAACAACGGGCATAAAATGCTGGCTGTTGCCGGAGGCATCAACGACAGCGGGGAAGGCCTGGCAAGTACGCAGTGTTATGATCTCGATGCCAGGTCATGGCATGATGAAAACGCGGATATGCCAGAATTACCGGGCGAATGGTGGGGAATGGGCTACGCACACAGCAGGATCGGCCTGAGTCATTACCTATGGCTGGTTGGCGGCACGCTCGACGGGGTGATTACCGGCAGATCGGCCTACTATTATGTCTCCGCCGGACAATGGTATCACGGTGATGACTATCAAAATACCGAGGTGTACCGGACCAGCGCAATAGCCCTGGGCAATGAAGTATACAAACTGGGGGGATCGACCGGCGCATTCCGTCACACCGGGCTTGCCTGCCGGCATTTTGTCTGCGATGCCGTGGCCATCCCTATTTCCGGATGGGCGCTGGGACTGGGAATACTTTTAATCCTGGCTGTTACGGCTTACCGGATGAGGAAGATTTTCTGATACCTCACCCCTTCTGGTTATCATAGTCCAGAACGTCATGATTGATGAATTCCAGGCTGACGCCAGCCTGCCGGAACATTTCCTCAGATTCCGATCCTGCATGATAACGGTGCTGGCATACCACACGCTCAATGCCGCAGTTGATGATGAGCATGGCGCAGGTGCGGCAGGGGGTCATGCGGCAGTAAAGGGTGCCGCCGTCGAGAGCGATCCCGCGCCGGGCGGCCTGGCAGATCGCATTTTGCTCGGCGTGCACGGTCCGCATGCAGTGCTGGGTGACCGTGCCGTCGTCGTGCACCACTTTCTTCATCAGGTGGCCGACATCATCGCAATGCGGCAAACCTTTGGGGGAACCCACGTAACCTGTGACCAGCACCTGCTTGTCGCGCACGATCACGCATCCGCTCCGGCCGCGGTCGCACGTGGCCCTTTTGGCCGCCGCAATGGCCAGCTCCATGAAGTACTCATCCCAGCTCGGGCGCATATGTTTCTGATCGGACATGTCCTGGTCTTTTAAGGGGTTACACTGTTAAATTGTTACACTGTTCTATAATATATTCCATTGACGCTCTGACGCTTTGACGCTTTGACGCTCTGACGCTTTGATGCTTTGTTGCATTGACGCTCTGACCCTCTGACGCTCTGACGCTTTGATGCTTTGACGCTCTGACGCTCTGACGCTTTGATGCTTTGACGCTCTGACGCTCTGACGCTCTGACGCTCTGACGCTCTGATGCTCTGATGCTCTGACGCTTTGACGCTTTGACGCTCATGTCATCTTTTCTTACAGTCCTACAGTCTTACAGTCCTACAGTCCTACAGTCCTATCCTTCCCAGCACCACTTCCACCTGCCGGATCAAATCTTCAATTGTTCCATTGTTGGTAAAATGAAAATCAGCCATTTTGATACATTTGCTGATGTTCTGTGCGTTCGGATCATGAGACTCCATCTCGCGACGTTCGTTATCCAGGAATGTATCGTAAGAAATATTGTCGGTCTCGGATCTCCTCAAACTGATCCTTTGATAGCGTAAGAGGGGATCGGCATCAACAGCGAACAGAACAAACCGGCCTTTTAAGCGCAATGATTCCGCCTCCCCGGGTGTCCGGATGCTTTCGATGATGCTGTTTTTCCCGCCGGCCACGGCCCGTTCGTAGAGCTGATCGGTGATGAAAGAGGGAGAATTCCGTCTTCTGAGGTCGTTCGCCACGACCACCATGCTGTCGCGGTTCACCGTCATGCCGCGCCGGACGATCTCATCAGAAACATAGGCCCGCACCGAGAAGTGGGCGAAGCCCCTGCGATTGACCAGGAAGTCGACGATGGTGCCTTTTCCCGAACCCAGGGTGCCGGTAATGCCGATAACAAGCATGATTTCTTCTGTGATCAGGCAAAGCTAAAAAATATTGGCCATTTGTTCGCTGCGCTCACGTAATTAGCTCACTTCGTTCGCGTCATTAATTGTAATGGATCGTAATAAGTTGTTATTTTTGGAGATTGAGCACCAGTATGCGTATTATCCGGTTTTTCGGCCAGTTTATAGATCTTCCCTCAGCTATTGCTGGGGCCGTGATCATGGGTCTTATCGTCGGTTTTGTTAATACGGGATTTGGATGGTGGCCGGCATTGACGGCGGCCATGAAACAAGCCGCCTACACTTTCTTGTTCGGCGGAGTGCTGATAAAACTTCTTTATTTGCTGGCTGAAAGAATTAAAAATCGTATTTCGGGAGTGGTAATTTCCACAATTACTGTTTCTTTATTAACTATTTTCCTGGTTTTTCTGTTGCACAGCATGAAAGGCACGCCGAAACCATTAGAATCTACAATCCCTACAATAATTCTGGCACCCCCCGGATTTTTCGCACTGGCCTGGCGAAAAAGAAATTTCAGTCCCGTAAAAAAGTCATGAATGACGCTCGCGCAGCGAGCCAATGACTAAATGAACCGCATTACCTCCCGCCCGCATTTGCGGCATTTCCCGGAGGCGTCAAGCCCTTTCTTGTAGGTGGAATAACCTACGCGCTCGATCAGCGGGGATTTGCACCCGGGGCAATAGGTCACCCGGCCTTCGTCGGCGGCCACATTACCGAGATAGACGAAATCAAGATAGTGGGTGGCCAGCTCATAAAGCTCCAGGAGCCTGGGCAGGGGTGTGGCCTGGTTCTCCAGCTCGAAATTGGGGAAGTAGCGTGAAAGGTGCAGCGGTGTGCCGGGTCCTAACTCTTCACCGATCCATTTTACCATTTCCTCGAACTTCGCCGGATCGTCGTTCAGGCCGGTGACCACCAGGTGGGTCAGTTCCAGGTGTTTGTCGTTTCGGTGAATGGCCAGGATAGTGTCTTTGACCGGTTTCAGCCGCCCGCCGGTGACGCGCTTGTAGAAATCATCGGTAAACGCTTTCAGGTCGATATTGAAGGCATCCATGTATTCCAGTAGTTCCGCCAGCGGCGTAGTGTTGATGTATCCGTTGCTGATCATCACGTTCTTCAGGCCCCGGGAACTGGCCTCACGGGCGATATCGAGCATGAACTCGAACCAGACGGTGGGCTCATTGTAGGTGTAGGCAACGCCGGAGTTATCGTGCCGCTCACCGGCCATGTGCAAGATCTCTGCGGCAGTTGCCGGTTTGAGGTAGGGATAATCTTCGGCGCAGGTCTGGGAGATCTCCCAGTTCTGGCAGAACTTGCATCGCAGGTTGCAGCCGACCGACCCCACCGAAAGGATCATGCTGCCGGGATAGAAATGATACAGCGGCTTTTTCTCAATCGGATCGAAGCGCAGACAACATGCCTTACCGTAAACATCAGTCACCAGGCTTCCCGATTCGTTGCGGCGGACATGGCAGATGCCCGTCTTGCCGTCGGCCAGGGTGCACAGGTGCGGGCAAAGGGTGCATTTCACCTTGCCGTTTTCGAGCGTCATGAAATAGGAAGCGGGATGCATGGCAAATTTTGAATTTTGAATGTTGAATTTTGAATGAATTACCTGGAATTCATATCTTGCTTTCCTCCCGGATATCCTCCAGCCACTTATCCATCGTCACCGGCCGGTAGCCGGAGAGTTTATCGAGCAAAACGCCGATGTCATGGTCGACGATGAGGTTCTGCCGGTGTTCATGCCGGAGAAAGCCCTCATCGGCGATCCGGTCGAACCAGGCCATCAGGGGGTCGAAATAGCCTTCAATGTTCAGGATCCCTATGGGTTTATCGGTGAGCCGAAGCTGGTTGTATGTGATGACCTCCGCCAGCTCGTCCAGGGTGCCAAAACCGCCCGGCATGGCGATGAAGGCGTCGGACAGCTCCACCATCATCTGTTTGCGCTCGCTCATCGAGCCGACGATGTGCATCTCCGTCAGGCCCTGGTACGCCACTTCCTTCTCCACCAGCATCCGGGGCATGATGCCTATCACGGTGCCGCCGCCGGCCAGTACCGTATCAGCAAGCACTTTCATCAGTCCCACATTGGCGCCGCCGTAAATCAGCCTGATCTTCCGCTCCAATAGAACCTCCGCCAGTCTTCTTGCACCGCCCCGGTAAGCCGGTCGCGCTCCCATGCTGGAACCGCAGAAAACACAGATTGATCGCATGATTGATTTTTCTGCCAAGTTAGCAAATGTTCTCTCTGGTTTGGCAAAAAACCTTATTTTTGGCGCTTTATCCTCTGCAAATGAATGCGCTGTACCCTTTGAAATTCAAACCGGTGTTCGATGACCGGGTGTGGGGCGGAGAAAATATCCGGACCGTGATGGGACTCGATTTTTCCCCGATGAAGCGCTGCGCAGAAGCCTGGGTGCTTTCGGGCGTGGAAGGCAGACAAACCATCGTTTCCAACGGCTTCCTGGCCGGCAACGAGATCAACGAGCTGGTGGAGGTCTACATGGACGAACTGCTGGGCGAACGCGTCTTCGAAAATTCCAATGGCGTCTTCCCCCTACTCTTCAAATTCATCGACGCCCGCCAGTGGCTGTCGGTGCAGGTGCACCCCGACGACGAACTGGCCCGAAAAAGAGGCATGCCGAACGGCAAAACGGAGATGTGGTACATTATTGATGCGGAACATGGTTCCGAACTGATCAGCGGGTTCCGGAAAAAAGTAACGACGCAGCAATTCCAACAGCATCTCAGGAATAAAAACCTGGCGGAAATCCTGAATTATGAACCGGTGCGCAAAGACGACGTCTTCTTCATGCCCGCCGGCAGGATCCATTCCCTCGGCCCCGGGGTGCTGCTTGCGGAAATCCAGCAGACCTCCGACGCTACCTACCGCATTTACGACTGGGACCGGATCGACGAGAATGGAAAAGGCAGGGAACTGCATGCGGAAGATGCCCTCGCCGCCATCGACTTCGACGTGTACCCGGATTATCGCACGCCCTACTCCGCCAGGCTGAATGAGACCGCCGAGCTGGTCTCCTGCCCCTATTTCACCACCAACCTGCTGGAATTGGCACGGCCTTTGGAAAAGGACTACTCAGAACTGGATTCGTTTGTGGCTTATATTTGCCTCGACGGAGCAACGGCCCTGAAGTTTGAGGCTGGCGAAAGAATGGAGCTCAGGAAGGGGGAAGTGGCGCTGGTCCCGGCCTGTATGGACCGGGTGGAACTGTATCCTGATCCGAATGTGAAGATTTTAGAAGTTTATATCTCATAGTTATCCTAATTTATGTTACACGGAGAAACACAGAGGAGTGCATGGAGTGACACGGAGCGGTTTTCCTTAAAGCTTCATTCCCTGACTCCTTTTTTCATGCTAAAAAGATCGGCATCAACCCCTCCGTGGATCTCCGTGCCTTATCTCCGTGTTTCTCCGTGAAATAAATTTATCTATCATTATGAAAAAAATAACAATCCTTATCGCAACCCTCGCGCTCAGTGCAACGCTTTATGCCCAGGACGGCATCTTTGGCCGGACCCTTCCGTCGGTCGACATCAAGACCCTCACCGGGGAAATCGTCAATACATCCACCATCGACAATGAAGGAAAACCCATCGTCGTTTCCTTCTTCGCCCTGTGGTGCAAACCCTGCCTTCGGGAGCTCACCGCCATAGCCGACGTATACGAAGACTGGCAGGACGAAACCGGCGTGAAACTTGTCGCCGTTTCCATCGACGACGCCCGGTCCATGCCCAACGTGGCCCCGACGGTCAACGGCAACGGATGGGAATACGAGTTCTACGCAGATCCCAACGGCGACTTCAAACGCGCCATGGGCGTCAACATGATCCCGCACGTCTTCATCCTCGATGGAAATAAAAACGTGGTCTACCAGCATACCTCCTACGCCGAAGGCGGGGAGCATGAGCTCTTTGAAGTGATCAAGAAGGTTGCTGCAGGGGAAAGCATCAAGTAAGAACAGGTTTAAGTTTTGAGGTTTAAGGTTTAAGTTGGGGATTTACTTTTTTAACTATTCACAATGACTAGTGCCAGAATATTTACGCTAACATTACTTGTTTTACTGGGCAGCACCGTCTGCCTGAGGTCCCAGGAATCGAATCTGAATCCGACGGTGCACGGGAATTTCCAGATCGACGCGCAGACTTATCATCCTGACGAGGCGCTGGGGATCACCGATTCGCTCCTCCAGGGTAAAACCATGCGGATGAACGGTTATGGCGACGTCCGCTTCAGCATGTGGCGGTTCAACGCCGGCATCCGCTATGAGGCCTACCTGCCGCCCCTGGCCGGCTACGATCCGCAGTACCAGGGCATGGGCATCCCCTATTGGTTCGTCGAATACGGGGATGAGAAGATACAGGTGAACGCGGGGCATTTCTACGAACAATTCGGCATGGGGATGATCCTGCGCAGCTACCAGCAGTGGGATCTCGGCTACGACAACTCGCTCAACGGGCTCCGGGTGAAGTACAATCCCGTCAACGGGCTGTTCTTCAAAGGGCTGATCGGGGTGCAGCGTTATTACTGGGAACCGTTCAAAGACGATAACCGGGGTATCGTACGGGGATTCGACGGTGAAATGGTGTTCAACGATGTGTTCAAGGGGATGAATGAAAGCAAAACCCGGGTGATCCTCGGCGGAAGCTTCGTAAGCAAATATGAGAAGATGCGGTCCAAGACCCTGGTGGGCGATACGGCGACCTACGCTTACCAGCTCCCGGAAAACGTGGCCTCCACGGCCGGAAGGATTACCATCTCCAACGGGGGATTCAATTTCTACACCGAATATGTCCATAAATTCAACAACCCTTCGGCCTTCAACAATTACATTTACAAAGACGGCCAGGCTTTGCTCACCTCGCTGACCTATTCCCGGAAAGGACTTGGCGTATATCTCGCCGCCAAGCGGATCGACAACATGAGCTACAAGTCGAAAATGACCGAGCTGGGCAACGTGCTTGACATCAATTACATTCCGCCGCTGACCAAGCAGTTCGTCTACTCCCTCGAAAATGTTTACCCATACGCCACCCAGCTTAACGGGGAAGCGGCCCTCCAGGGGCAGATCATCTATACCATTCCCAAGGGTACCGCGCTCGGCGGAAAATACGGCACCAAGCTGGAGCTGAACTATTCCCGGGTGCATGGCCTCGACAAGGAACCGGTTGAAGAAGGCATCCCGGTCGACTCCACCGGAACCCTCGGTTACACAGCTCCCTGGTTCAGCCTGGGCGACCTGTATTTCCAGAGCATCGCAGCCACGATGGAGAAGAAGATCGGTAAGAAGATGAAGCTCAACCTCGAGTACGTCTACATCGACTACAACATCGAAGTCATTGAAGGACACATCGGCGAGGAGATGGTCCACGCCCATGAGTATAATATCGATTTTACTTATAAGTTTGATTCGAAGAAGTCGCTACGGGTGGAGTTCGAGCAACTCATCACCAAACAGGATAAGGGCGACTGGGCCATGCTGCTGCTGGAATACAACATCGCCCCGAAGTGGTTCTTCTCCATTATGGACCAATACAATTACGGTAATCCGGATAAAGACATGAGGCTCCACTATTACACGGCTGCAGTGGCTTTTGTACAGGGCCCGCATCGCCTTTCTCTCGCCTACGGAAGGACCCGCGAAGGGCTTTTATGCGTCGGGGGCGTATGCCGCCAGGTCCCGGCGTCGAACGGATTCACTTTGAACATCAGCACCAGTTTTTAGGAGGACAGGATCATGAAAAGAATATCGAAAATATTTGCACTGGTTTTCATCTCCGCCGCACTGATCACCGCCTGCGACATCGTAGAGGAGCCTTACCTGGTTCCCATCGACGACGGCGGCGGCCCGGGCCCGGTGGAAAAAGAACGTAAAGTTTTGCTGGAAGACTACACCGGGCAAAAGTGCCCGAACTGCCCGGGCGCCGCGGAGCTGGCCAAGAACCTGCAGACCCTTCACGGGGAGCAGCTCGTGGTTATCGCCGTTCATGCCGGTTTCTACGCCATTCCCACGGCCACGGGTTATTTCACGGCCGATTACCGGACGCCCGAAGGTAATGAACTCAACGGGTTTTTTGAAATCCAGGGTTACCCCTCCGGCCTGGTGAACCGCACGCCATACCAGGGCACCAAAGTACTGTTCAAAGACAGCTGGGAAGCGGCGGTCGAGGCGCAGCTGGCCCTGCCGGCGCAGGCTTACATCACCATGGAGAATAGTTTCAATGCCGGCACCCGGCAGCTGACCTGCAGCCTGGAAACCGAATTCCTCGAAGACCTCGACGGAACCTACAATATCTGTGTATTCCTGACTGAGAGCGGCATCGTATCTCCACAGCAATCAGGATCCGGCGTGATCGAAGACTACGAGCACAACCACATGCTCCGGGCTTCATTCAACGGACCATGGGGCAGCCCTGTCGGCACGACCGGACAGGCCGTCGGCGGCGCCGTCAGCAACAACGAATTCACAGTCACGCTCGACGCCGGCTGGAATGCCGACCATTGCCACGTGGTGGCGTTCGTGTACAATACGGAAACGCTGGAAATCGTTCAGGCAGAGGAATCTGCGGTAAAATAAATACCCCCCCGGGATTCGATCAATATTTCCAATAATTTGATCGCGGCGTCGGAAATCACCGTTCCGGGGCCAAAAATCGCCACAACACCGGATTTGTTCAGGAAATCATAATCCTGCGGAGGGATCACGCCGCCGACGATCACCATGATGTCTTCCCGGTCCAGCTTTTTAAGCTCCTCAATCAGTTGCGGCACAAGCGTTTTGTGCCCCGCGGCCAGGCTGGAAACGCCAATGATGTGCACGTCGTTCTCGACGGCCTGGCGGGCGGTTTCGGCCGGAGTCTGGAACAAGGGACCTATATCCACGTCGAAACCGATGTCGGCGTATCCTGTGGCCACCACTTTGGCGCCGCGGTCGTGCCCGTCCTGCCCCATCTTGGCGATCATGATGCGGGGCCGGCGGCCTTCCAGAGCCGAAAATTCGTCGGCCAGCTCACCGGCCCTGCGGAAGCTTTCGTCGCTGCGCGACTCTGCTGAATAAACCCCGGAAATGGAACGAATCACCGCTTTGTACCTTCCAAACACCTTCTCGCAGGCGTAAGATATCTCGCCAAGAGACGCTCTCGCCTTGGCTGCTTCCACGGCCAGTTCCAGCAAATTGCCTTCACCCGTTTCGCAGGCCCTGGTAATAGAGTCGAGGATACGGTCGACTACGGCCTGGTTCCGATTGGCTTTAAGCTCCTGAAGACGACGGATCTGAGCTTCGCGGACCGCAGTATTATCGACTTCAAGGGTATCCATCGGCGCCTCTTTCTCCAGGCGGTATTTATTCACCCCGACGATGGTATCCTTGTGCGAGTCGATACGTGCCTGTTTGCGTGCGGCCGCCTCTTCGATACGCATCTTCGGCAAGCCGGTTTCGATGGCCTTGGCCATGCCGCCGAGCGCTTCCACCTCCTGGATAAGCTCCCAGGCACGTTGTGCGATGCGATCGGTCAGGTATTCGACATAATAAGATCCGGCCCAGGGATCCACCGAACGGCAAACCTGCGTTTCCTCCTGGATGTAGATCTGGGTGTTGCGGGCGATGCGCGCAGAGAAATCGGTGGGCAGGGCGATGGCTTCGTCCAGGGCGTTGGTGTGCAGCGATTGCGTCCCGCCCAGCACGGCGCCCAATGCCTCCACGCAGGTGCGCGCCACGTTGTTGAACGGGTCCTGCTCCGTCAGGCTCCAGCCGGAAGTCTGGCAGTGCGTGCGCAAAGCCATCGACTTGGGGTTTTTCGGGTTGAACTGCCTGACGATCTTTGCCCACAGCATGCGGGCTGCCCGCATCTTGGCGATCTCCATGAAATGGTTCATCCCGACGGCCCAGAAAAACGAAATGCGCGGTGCGAAATCGTCGATGTCCAGCCCTGCCTGCGTCCCGGTGCGGAGGTATTCCAACCCGTCGGCCAGGGTGTAAGCCAGCTCAAGGTCGCTCGTGGCGCCCGCTTCCTGCATGTGGTAACCGCTCACGCTGATGGAGTTGAACTTCGGCATGTTTTTCGAAGTATATTTGAAGATATCCGCGATGATGCGCATCGACGGCAGGGGCGGGTAAATATAAGTGTTCCGCACCATGAACTCCTTGAGGATGTCGTTCTGGATGGTGCCGGTGAGCTGCTCAAGCTTAGCGCCCTGCTCCAGGCCGGCGACGATGTAAAAGGCCATGATGGGCAGCACCGCGCCGTTCATCGTCATGGAAACCGACATGCGGTCGAGCGGGATCTGGTCGAAAAGGATCTTCATGTCGAGGATCGAATCGATGGCTACGCCGGCCTTTCCGACATCGCCCACAACGCGCTCGTGATCGGAGTCGTAGCCGCGGTGGGTGGCCAGGTCGAAGGCAACCGACAGGCCCATCTGCCCCGAAGCAAGGTTCCGGCGGTAGAAGGCATTGGATTCCTCAGCCGTAGAGAACCCGGCGTACTGCCGGATAGTCCAGGGCTTGGTCACAAACATAGAGGAATACGGCCCGCGCAGAAATGGCGGGATGCCCGCTGCAAAGTCCAGGTGTTCCATACCTGCAAGGTCAGAGGCCGTGAAAACATGTTTTACCGGTATCCCTTCGGCGGTTTGCCAGTCCTCCCCTATGCGGTGCATGCGCTCCCACTCCGCTGCAGAGACCTTCTGCCCGGAAGGGGCTTTTATGTTGATCTTCTGAAAATTCGGTTTCATCAAGATACACTGTTAAATTGTTACATTGTTAAATTGTTATACTGTTAAATGTCCCTACCCTCTTACCGTCTTACCGTCTTACAGTCTTACAGTCTTACAGTCTTACAGTCTTACCGTCTTACAGTCTTACCGTCTTACCGTCTTACCGTCTTACAGTCCTTATTTAACTCCCAGTAATTCCTGGTATTTCTTCAGTTCATCCAGCAAATTGGAGCGAACATGAATAAAATTTTCCAGCCCCTTTGCCCTGAGCTCGTCCACACTATCTTTCGGGTAACCCGCCACGACGACAATTCCTTTTTCGCCGATCAATTCTTTGATTGCCGGGGCAATGACCGGGTATTCCTCATCGGCGCTGCAGATCACCAGGATCTCGGCTTTACTGTCGAAGAAGGCACTTACGCCCTCTTCCACCGTTTTGAAGCCCAGGTTGTCGATGGTTTCGAACCCGGCGCAGGCGAAGAAGTTTCGGCTGAACTGCGAACGGGCGATGCGCATCGCCAGGTTCCCGTAGGTCAGCATAAAGGCTGCGGGGCGCTTGCGGGTCAAGGCATGCAAATCCGTACTGAGCCGAAGGGCTTCCATGGATTGTGCGCCACGGTGTAGCTTCAGTACTTTCACCAAAGGGTTTGGATCAGATGGCTCCTGCCCGTTTGGGAGCCTGCCACTGACTTCTTTGTCCTTGTGTTCGGTGAAGTTGGGATATTGGTTCACCCCGAGAATCGTATCCTTGCGGCCCGCGATGTCGGCGTCACGTTTTGCCGCCGTGGCTGCAATATGATCCTGTATAAATCCCTGCGCCACGGCCTCAAGGTATCCGCCTTTGGCGTCCACTTCCAGGAAGAGTTTCCAGGCTTCGGTAGCGATCGAATCGGTCAGACTTTCGATGAAATACGACCCCGCCGCCGGATCGGCCACCTGGTCCAGGTAGGATTCCTCTTTCAGCAGCAACTGCTGGTTGCGGGCAATGCGCTCGGAAAAATCGTCCGGCTTTTGGAAAACTTCATCGAACGGGCCGACGGTCAGCGAATCGATGCCGGCGATGATGGCCGACATGGCTTCCGTGGTGGTGCGGAGCATGTTCACATAAGGATCATAAAGCGCCTTGTTCCATTTGGAGGTAACGGCATGGATGGTCATTTCGGCAGCATCCTCCCTCGGAATGCCGTAAGCTTTGACGATGTGCGCCCACAGCATCCGGGCGGCCCGGTACCTGGCGATCTCCATAAAGTAGTTGGAACCGGTGGCAAAGCGGAACCGGATCTTCGGCGCCACCTGGCTGACCGAAAGTCCCTTCTCGGTGAGCCGGGTCAGGTACTCGGCTCCGGAAGCCAGGCTGAAGGCCAGTTCTTCGACGATCGTGGACCCGGCGTTATGGAAATGATCCCCGCTCACGCTGATCACAGTGAAGCGCGGCAGGTGCTCTGCACTGAGGATGAGCTGATGGCAGGTTTCGAGGTCATCATCCTGGGAAGAATAATACCGGCCCCGGGTGATCAGTTGTCCGAAGGGATCGTACCCGATACTGCCGTATATCTTCCGGAAATCACGGTTGTAGCGGACAAGCATCTCGTAATGGTTCTTCATCAGGGAAAGGGCGTGCCTGCCGGCGCTGAAATTGATCTCCACCATTTCCGCGAAAATGTTTTTCAGCAGCAGGTCGAGGTCTTCCTTGGAGTATTCTGTTTCATCATCCAGGATAAAACCCAGTGAATCAATTCCTTTCATGAGAATATCGAGGGCCTTCTCATTGGCCCTCTTCAGGTCGGTGACAACAAGGTCCTGACGGATGAACCAGGCATTGCCGGTTTTCTTATTGCCGCGGGCATAAGGAAACTGGCCGGGAAACTGCTCCAGGTAACCCAGTTGCTGCAGATCCTTCGCGGTATAAAACGGCTCCACGCGAAAACCTTCATTGGGTTTCCACACCAGTTTTTTTTCATAATCGGCCCCTTTCAGGTCATCGGTGACCTTTTGCTTCCATTGTTCAGGTGTAACCGGGGGGAATTCGGCGAAGAGATTTTTATTTGTGTCGTTCATTCGGGTGAATGATTTTGAATTCATTCTAATGCCACAGATTCACAGATTAACACTTACATTGTAATCAATAATCTGTGAATCAGTGGCATAAAAAATTTTAGCATTAATAACGGCACAAAAGTACAATAAATTGAAGATCGGGGGGTAAAACAGGAATCAATTGTTAATAATTTAACAATGAAATGATAATCATGAAGGGATCACGAGGGTGAAACGGATCGAACGCAGGGACGGAGTCCCTCAGACCAGGGACGGAGTCCCGGAAGCATTAACTCCTGATTTTAAAGGTAATATAATTGAACTTAAAACAGGGACTCCGTCCCTGCAGATGAATTTAGGCTCACTATAAGATGATAATTTTAAACCCAATTGCTCCACCTTTACCGCTCAGTAATTTCAAAAAGTATATACCTGGAGCAAGGCTTGATAAGTCCATCTGATGAATATCAGGGTGGTTTGCCGGGTTTGGCAAATTTCTGTGAAACACTGGCCTTCCAGCAATGTCAGTCACCATAACGCGTGAAAATTCCTGTTCACCACTCCAGGCAATGTTGATCAATCCAGAAGATGGATTCGGGTGAATGACCACATCGCTCCTCTTGGATTTCAATTGATCTTCAATACCCAGTGAGCCGTCATGGTACACAGCTTCCCAGCCGGACTGGCGGCCCAGGGCATCCGACCGGAAGTGCAGGGTGAACGTTCCGTCGGGCGACATCAGTGTGCCCGGATTATCCGAACCGGAAAAGCCTCCCAGGAGCGATGCCAGGGTGTCGGGACCAGCATAGATCCACAATGAATCATATCCGGCCTCGGTTTGAAAGGATTGGAAGGTAAGCCATCCGGGACCCAGATGGCCTGCACCGACAGTGAGGGTATACTCTTCATCATCATAATAATTCCACGCCGGTCCGCCCGAGTCGTAAAGCGTATCGAATTCCACGGCGGTGGCGCAATCGGTGAGTTTATCGGCAATCGCCTGCCAGAGGCCGGTATGGCCGTTGTCATAACCCAGTGCCCAGATGCCGATTCCAGCAAGATTCCGGTAATTTACCGCATCGTACCAGTTTCCTGCATCCCGCTCCAGGCCGATAAAGCACTGGTTCCAGCTACTGTTCTGAAAGAAGACATAGGCGGAACTGAAACTGTTGGGCTCCCAGAGGTAGTTCTGCGGGCTGTAATTGCCCCCGCCGTTATTCATGATGTTGGCATAAGTGAGCGCCATGCCGTTGGCAAGAACCGGCGAAGGAATGGCGCTGGATTGTGTGAGCCATTGACGTCCGTAATACGGGATACCCAGGATGAAGCGGTCCGGGCTGATCCCCTGCGCCTGGTAAGACGAGAGGGTCCGGGAAATACTGTAATCATACCCCGATGTCAGTGAATAGAACGGCGAGACCGGTCCGGCGGTGCCGCTTCCGTTCCAGTAGTAGTCATATGCCATGACCATAAACAGGTCAATATGCTCCTCCAGGGCAGCGATGTCAAATGTGTTGTTCCAGTTCACCGCCGGGATGGCGATGCTCAGGATGGCTCCGGGTAATTGAGACTCCATCTCAACCGCTAACTGCTCCACAAAAGCCGTCAGATGGTTTCCCTGGGAGGAAGGCACAGCCTCAAAATCGAGGTTGATGCCGTGCGCACCCCGCTGGCTGACCAGCGTTATCAGGTTTGAAATCAAGGTGGATCTTGCTGCGGGATTTGCAAAGAATGCGGTATGGCCAGAGAACAATGTTACACACAAATGCACCCGCACATCATTTGCCAGGGCCGAATCAATGGCGGGATCGGTCAGCCATTCATGGACCGAAACCGGATGCCCGCTGGCCGGGTCCACTTCATAGGAAAAATAGCAAAGGTCGCTGAGCAGGTTCCATTGGTAATTCAAATAAGCCGAACCCATCCAGTAGGGATGATAACCAAAGACGATCCGCTGCAATGGGCAGTATGGGGCAACTTTTTCATCCTTCAGAAAAAAGCCGTGAAGCGTATCGTAAGCCTCTCTGGCCATCCATCCCATTTCCGAATATCGCGCTTGCTCTTCCCTGTGGATCGAAATAAAATCACCGTTCTGCGCATTAACATCATCATAAAAAGAAAAAGCAAAAATAAGGATGAGGATTGAAAAAGAGAATTTCTTCATTCCGTAGGGATGAAACAATTGGGACGGAGTCCTTGTACCAAGGGACGGATTCCCTGCGCATATATAACTGGTGATCAGCTTCATATAATAAACAAGTTCTAGGGACTCCGTCCCTGTGCACAGGGACGGAGTCCCGGTGACGAAATCCCGGTTTTCCCGGATTCCCCATCTCCTTTCATCAAATATCCACGATGAACTTCTTCAACGCCTCGCCCGTCATTTCCGGAGGCAGCACCTGGCGGACCTCTTCCTGGATCGCGCGGATCAACCGGTATCTCATGAAATCCGCACGTGTGACCAGGCTGATCTCCCGGACCGGGACGGGATCGCCGAAGGGCTTAAGCTGTGCGGATCGTTCCGCAGGGACGTAGCCGGCCGCCATCTCCGGAATGATCGTCATGCCGCCATGGCGGTCGACCAGGCGGATCAGGGTCTCGATGCTGCCGGCCTCGTATACAAAGCCTTCGCCGTTCTGCGCCGGATCCTTCTTTCGAAGATCGCAGTAATGAATGATCTGTGAGCGGAAACAATGGCCCTCTTCCAGCAGCCAGAGCCGGTCCGCGCGGATATCCTCCACCGAAACGGTTTTCTTGCGGTAGGCCGGCTCCTTCTTCGAAACATAAGCCATAAAGCGCTCATAATACAAAGGATGTTCTTCCAAACCCGCTTCATGCAGGGGCGTGGCCAGAATTGCTCCGTCGATCAACCCCTCCAGTAAATCCTGGATGATCTTTGTGGTGACCAGCTCGGTAACCACCAACTGAACCTGGGGATAGGCCCGGACAAATGCCGGGAGGAATACCGGCAGAAAATACGGTGCGATCGTCGGAATGACCCCGACGCGAAAAACACCCTGCAACATCTCCCGCTCCTCCTCCACCATTTCCCTGACCCGGTAAAAACTCTTCAGCGCGACCCGCGCCTGGCTGATGATCTTTGCTCCGACGGGCGTCGGTGTCACCGGGTGCCTGGAACGATCAAATATCTTCACATCCAGCTCCTCCTCCAGTTTATGGATCATCATGCTCAGCGTAGGCTGCGTGACATAACAGGCATCGGCCGCCCGGGCAAAATGCCGGTGCGAATCAACTGCAAGGATATACTCCAATTGCTGGATCGTC
This sequence comes from uncultured Bacteroidales bacterium, assembly GCA_964489545.1. Lineage (GTDB taxonomy): Bacteria > Bacteroidota > Bacteroidia > Bacteroidales > JAGOPY01 > JAGOPY01. The sequence continues at coordinate 15,359 of CAZAZE010000033.1, read as the reverse complement.
ATTCAATAAATATTATCTATACAAATATAGAAAATATCAGTTTGACAAATAACTAAAGGACTTGTATTTTTGCAACACGAATAATTTCTAGAAAAACCAAATAATTATTAACCTTAAAGAAAAAGTTTATGGAAAATTCAGAAAGCAACTTCATGCCCCGGATCGGTGATATCGCTCCCGATTTCCAGGCGATGACCACCAAGGGAATGATCAAAATGTCGGACTTCGCCAAGGACAAATGGATTGTGATGTTCAGCCATCCGGCCGACTTCACGCCGGTTTGCACCACCGAAATGACCGGATTCGCCCTGCGCAAGAAAGAATTCACCGACCTGAACACCGAACTGCTCGGCCTGAGTATCGACAGCATCCATGCACATATGGGCTGGGTCAGCAACGTGAAGGAGAAAACCGGCGTTTACTTCGATTTCCCGATCATCGCCGACATCGACATGAAAGTTTCCAAAGCGTACGGCATGCTGCAGCCCAATGAAAGCGAAACCGCGGCAGTCCGCGCCGTCTTCTTCATCGACCCAGGCAAGAAGATCCGCCTGATCATGTATTACCCCTTGAACGTGGGCCGCAACATGGATGAGATCATCCGCGCCCTGAAAGCGCTGCAGGTGGCCGATAAGTTCAAGGTAGCCATGCCGCTCGACTGGAAACCGGGCGACAAGGTCATTGTTCCCCCGCCGAAGACCCTCGACGAAATGGAACAGCGCATGGCCGACACCAGCCTGGAAAAGATCGACTTTTACCTGGCCAAGAAGAGCCTGAACGTTTAACCCTGAAGTTTAAAGAGATGAAAAACCTGAGTTCTATTGGAATCGACAAGAAGAAATCTGCCGAACTGAGCAGAAAACTCAACCTCCTGCTGGCCGACTACCAGGTATTTTACACCAATCTCCGCGGCTTTCACTGGAACATCAAAGGCGAGAAGTTTTTCGAACTGCACCTCAAGTTTGAGGAGCTGTACAACGACATGATCATCAAGATCGACGACATCGCTGAACGGATACTTACCCTGGGCGGGATCCCCGCCAATGCTTACTCCGAATACCTCAAGGTTTCAGAGATCAGGGAAGTTCTGTTTGAGTCCGACGGAAAGAAAGCGGTCGAAAGCATCCTGAAAAGTTTCCAGGTGCTGCTCGTCAAACAGCGTGAACTGCTCGATCTTTCGGGCGACGCCGGCGACGAAGGGACCAACGCCCTGATGAGCGATTACATCCGCGAACAGGAGAAACTGGTCTGGATGCTTAGCGCATACCTCGGAAAGTAGTTAGTTGTTTCATTGAGATGGAGTCTCGAAAAACGAGACTCCATCTCGTTTATAATACTTTCATCTCTTCGATCAGGTGCGCCGCCCCGGCGTATTTGTCGATGATGAACAGGCAGTAGCGGATATCGAGAATGATATTCCGGCACATGTCGGGATCATACATAATATCGCTCATGGTGCCTTCCCAGTTGCGGTCGAAATTCAGGCCGATCAGCCGTCCTTCCGCATTCAGCACCGGGCTGCCCGAATTGCCTCCGGTTGTGTGATTGGCGCCCGTAAAACATACATTCAGCTTCCCGTCCTGTCCATAGCGCCCGAAATCCTTCCGGTCATAAAGTTCCCTGAGCCGATCCGGGACCCGGTAATCATATATATCCGGGTTGTCCTTCTCCATAATGCCCTCGAGCGTCGTCTGAAAATCATAGTAAACAGCATCCCGCGGGAAATAATCATTCACCACCCCGTACGACACCCTGAGCGTGCTGTTGGCATCGGCCAGCAGTTGCTCTCCCGCGCGCATCTCCATGATCGCTTTGATATAAACGCGCTGCAGGCTGTCCTGCCGGGTTAACAGTTTCTGATATTCCGCGGCATATTCAGCCTGGAATTTCCGGCTGAAGCTGTCCATGATGCGGTATACCGGGTCTGCCTTCAGTTTTTTGGCCTTAGCCGGCTTGTAGCCTGACAGGAACGCTTCTGCCCGATCCTGTGAAACCATGAACGAGCGGTCATAGACCTCATCCATGAACCGGCTGACCGATCCGCCGTATTGACGGTCGATTTCCTGGTAGATATCGGGCAACTCGCCCGGTTTCACCGCATTGCGGAAATACCCGAGCATGGCCGTGAGCAGCTTTCGGTCGGTGGGTTGGTTGTAATCCTTAAAAAATCCCGGCGCGCCCTTTTTCAGCCGGTCCAGTTCTTTCTGAAGAGATTCCTCCGAAGGCTTATCCAGTCCGGCCAGGGTACGGTAACCGGCGGCATAACGGATGATGTCGAGGCTCCAGACGGCTTCGGAGAACTGGTCTATCCAAAGTTGCACCGGGGTGAGGCTGCGCACCAGCCGGGCGTATTCCGTGAGCAGCCCGCTGTATTCGGTTTTGCCGGCCGCCCATTGGTTGAATTGTTCTTCAAACGCCAGTTTTTTATCCACGGCATCGAAGCGGTTCAGCCCTTTGCTCTCGCCGATCCACTTTTTCCAGGCATTGGCCACGCCCTGGTATTTGGAAGCGTACTGTATCCTGACCTTTGGATCGGCGTCCATATCGGCCCCCATGATGTCGAGCTTCATCCGGCGTATGGCAATCTTTTCCGGGTTGGAGATGTTGGCGATCAGTTCGACCATTTCGGCGGGCAGGTATTGCCGCGTGCTGGCCGGAAAACCGTAGACCATGGTGAAGTCGCCCTTGTCGACGCCGTCGAGGGAGATCTCGAGGAACCGGGCGGGTTTATACGGTAGATTGCTCTTTGAATACTCGGCCGGCATATTGTTCGAGTCGGCGTAGATCCGGAACACGCTGAAATCCCCGGTATGCCTGGGCCACATCCAGTTGTCGGTATCGCCGCCGAAGTTCCCGATGGCGGCGGGCGGCGCGCCGACGAGCCTGACATCGCGGAAGACCTGCATCACATAAAGGAAGTACTGATTTCCACCGTACAGGGGCTTGACTTCGGCCTCATATTTCGACGCCTTCCTGATCTCTTCGATGATCGCCTTGCGGGCCTCTTCCACGGCGGCTCCGCGTTCGGCCTCGGTCATCCCGGGACTGACCCGCTCCAGTACCCGGGCGGTTACGTCTTCCATCCGGACCAGCAGCGAAACGCTCAGGCCGGCATTGGGCAGTTCTTCTTCCCGCGACATGGCCCAGAAACCGTCGGTGAGGTAATCGTGTTCCAGCGCACTGTGCCGCTGGATGCTGCCGCTTCCGCAATGATGGTTCGTCAGCAGCAGGCCCTCGTCCGACACGATGGCGCCGGTGCAGCCGCGCCCGAACAGGACGATGGCGTCCTTCAGGGAGGCCTGGTTGACACTGTAGACGTCTTCCGCCGTAAGCTTCAGGCCCCGCTTGCGCATGTCATCCAGCTTCTGTTCGCCCAGCAGGCTGGGGATCCACATCCCTTCGTCGGCCAGGAGGCACAGGGCGTAGAGCATAGAGCCCAGTAGAATCAATGATCGTTTCATGGCAGCCAGACTATTTAATGGCGATGGTTTCTATTTCCACCAGGGCGCCCAGGGGCAGGCGAACGACGCCGTATGCCGCCCTGGCCGGGGCATTCTCGGGATAATAACGACCGTACACCTCATTCATCGCGGCGAAATTGTCCATATCGTTCAGCAGGCAGGTCGATTTCACCACGTCCTTGTAATCATAACCGGCGGCTTTCAGAATTACGCCGATATTCTTCATGACCTGCTCGGTCTGTTCTTTAATTCCTCCTTCAACGATCTTTCCGGTCTCCGGATCGATCGGGATCTGGCCGGAGATGAACAATATGCCGTTGGCCTCGGTGGCCTGGCTGTAAGGACCCACTGCTTTGGGGGCCGCGTCGGTGTGAATAATCCTTTTCATGATTAACTTTTAGTGTTTAGTGGTTAGTGTTTGGTGTTTAATAGAACACCCTATTCCGATTCAATGATAGTTAAAAATCCCGGAAATCTCTCTTTTTTGTGAGCTTTAAATCCTGGAGAATGGAGGCTTTGGCGTTCAGGCTGAAGTTCCAGCTTTTGCGGTTGCCCGTGGGAACCCAGCTCAGGCGCATCTCCCAGCAGTGCAGGTCGCGGTAAAAACTGAGGGATGTATAGCTCAGGTCATTGTTCACGAAATCCCAGCCGGTCATCAGCCCGATCTTCCATTTTGGCGTCACGCTCACGTTGCCGCTCACGCCCAGGGTCTGCACGATGTTCTCATTTCGTTCGTGGACATAACCGGGATACCGGTGGGTCACGTTGTAGCTGAAGGAGTAACTGATCGTGAGGTCCCAGGGAATGCTCCAGTCGATATACTGCTCCGGGTTGATCCGGATCTCTTCCAGGTCTGCTTCATCGCCCGGGCCGGTGCTTGTCGGTGCAGTGGTCGCCTTTTTCTTGCCGAAATCTGCCGAATTCAACCGCCAGTTCAGGCTGAGCGCCCAGTTGGTGTTCTTCAGCCGCAGCAATCTTTTATTCACCGACCATTCAGTCTGGTTCAGGTTCCGGGTGCCGGTGGAATCGAGGATGTAGGGGTCGAATTCGCTGCGGTAGCTGATATCGAAGTTCTTGAACAGGCGGGTGCGGCCCGACAGCGACAGGGGCGACCAGTTCAGCGAGTCGCGTGCGAAATCGTAAGAGAAGGATACGGTGAAATTATCGATCAGGCCCACTTTTTTGGTCCCGGTGATGGTGTCCTTGCGCGACCGGACCTTCATCTCCAGGTTGTTGGTGACCGAAAAGTTCAGCCGGCCCGAGCGGCCGGCCGACGGCGCCCCGTAGATCATCCCTTCGTATTTCGAATAAACCACCTCTGTGCCTTTGGCATCGATGTAAGAATCGAAATATCCCCAGAAATCGGTGGTATAATCAGGGTTGAACGAAAACGACACCGTCGGGGTGATGACATGCCGCAGGGCATTGACCGGGAAATTCTTTCCAAATTGCAGCATCCCGTATATCTTGGTGCTCATAGAGGAGGAGAAGCTGAAGTCGAAGATATTGTTGAATCCCTGCAGGGTATCCGTACGCACGCCGGGCAGAATCATCACTTCGCCATTGTAGGTTGTATCACTTTCATAGTATTTACGGTACGACTGAAAATACATCCGGTCGTTGAGCGACAGGGAGTTGGTCCAGTTGATGTATTTGAAGATCTTCACGGGGCTGGAAATCGGCATGCTGTGCCTGATCCCGTTCTTCATGATCCGGAGCGTCTTGTCGGAGAAGAAGGTGGAATCGGGCGAGGAGACCGAATTCCGTGCATTCATGGTGTAATTGGTGGTGATGTTATGGTACCAGCGCAGCTTGCCCACGCGGTTCTTCGAGCTGAACGGGTTGAACCGGTTCACGGAAAAAGTGATCTCCGGCAGCGTGACGTTGACCTGGCGGGTCAGGGTGTTCTGGTCGTGCGCTGCGTTGATCGTCAGGAAGTACTTACCGGCGAAGTTGGTCTGGTACGCGATGCTGGAACGGAAGGTATTCGAGAGATAATCCTGCGCCGAGGTGCTGTTGTATTTGTTGTAGGTTGAGGTGACGATATTGACGTCGGCACTGAACGTACTGCGGGGCCTGGCCTTGGGATCCTGCCGGTGGCTCCACTGGATGGCGAAATTCGGCTTACGGGAATAGCTGGGCGTTTCCTTCACCCCGGTAATGGTATTGGCGATGTTGAGGTTGATGTTGCCGGTGTATTTGTATCGTTTTTTATACCGGAAAGACGGCCGGATGGCCCAGCTGCCGCCGGTGTAAATATCACCCGTGATCTTGAAGTCCATCCGGTCGTTGATGTAGAGATAATACCCGCCGCCTTCAAAAGAGAAACCCAGCGCGGCCACTTCTCCAAATGTGGGAATAATGATCCCCGACCGCTGCCCCTGCTTGTTCGGGAACCATCCGAAGGGGATCATCAGCGGGGTGGGCACCCCTTCGATGGTCAGGTAGGCGGGCCCGGTCACGATGCGTTTTTCCGGGATCACCTTCGATTTGTTGTACCGGAATTCGAAATGGGGATGATCCTCGTCGTTGCAGGTGGTATAAGACCCCCCGGCAAAGTTGATCGCCCCGTCTTCCATCTTTTTCACCGACTCCCCATGGAGGTAACCGGTCCCGTCTTCCGTAAAAACCTTCTTGATAAGGCCTTTCTCCGTCTTGTAATTGTACCGGATGGTTTTGGATTTAAAGCTCTGCCCGGCCTGGGTGAAGATGGGGGAGCCGATTTCTTTGCCGGTAGAATCGCGCACGCCGGTGGCATAAACCTCGTTCTTCCCGAAATCGATCTCAATATAATCTGCCTCGAGCTTGATGTCTTTGTAAGTGATCACCGCCTGGCCGTAAAGGAACACCTTTTTGTTCGCCATGCCGAAACGTGTACTGTCGCGGGCCACATAGTCCACACGGGCTTCGAGGGCATCCTTGGAACCGGGACGCAGGGTGTCTGCCGCGAGGGAATCGGGAACGGCGGGGAGGATGGTATCCGGGACGATCAACGTGTCGGGGACCAGCGAGAAAGTCATCATCGATACTTCTGTTACGCCTCCCCTGGCTGCAGTAACCCCGGTCATCCCGGCCGCCAGGGCCAGGAGGAGGAAGAATTTGAACAGGTATGATGTTGATAATTTGCGCGGCAAGGTCAATATCCTTCGGTATAACAGGCTAAATTTGTAAATATAACGGCTATTTCCGCAATTATTGCGGGGCCGTTCCGTTTTTCAACCAAAGGTATTCAAACTCTGAAAAGTGGTGAAGAGGGCGCTGCGATTTTTTGGCTGTACGTTGATGCTGATGATACCAGCCGTAATCGCTTTGCCGCAGTACCAGGTCAACCGGGTGGTCATCGACGCGGGCCACGGCGGTAAGGACCCCGGTGCGCTGGGCAGGCATTCCCGGGAGAAGGACATTGCCCTGGCCATCGCCCTGAAGACCGGAGAATACATCGAAAAATACCTGCCCGGGACGGAAGTCGTTTACACCCGCAAGTCCGACGTCTTCGTTGAACTGCACCGCCGCGCCCAGATCGCCAATGAGGCAAAGGCCTCCCTCTTCATCTCCATCCACTGCAACGCGGCGAAATCTGCGGCGCCTTACGGAACAGAGACTTACGTAATGGGGCTGCACCGAAGCGATGCGAACCTGGAGGTGGCCAAACTGGAGAACGCCGCCATTCTCAATGAAGAAAACTATGCGGATATGTACGAAGGCTTCGATCCCAACCAGGACGAGGACTACATCACCCTGACCCTGTTCCAGGACGCCTTCCTGGAGCAGAGCACCCTGCTGGCCGACGAAATCCAGCGCCAGTTCCGCGAACGCGTCAAACGGAAAGACCGGGGCGTCTTCCAGGCCGGCTTCCTGGTGCTGTACCGCACCACCATGCCCGGCGTGCTGGTTGAAACGGGCTTCATCACCAATGAGGAGGATGAACGTTTCCTGATGTCGGAAGACGGGCAGGTTTACCTGGCCAGCGCCATCTACCGAGCGGTAAAATTTTACAAGGAAGAGATGGAACGAAAGGACAACAAGGCCCAGGTGGTGGTGAAAGATTACGCAAAAGAAGAACAACCGGCCCCGCCCCCGGATATCTTCTTCCGGATCCAGTTCCTGTCATCAAAGAATAAACAGGACCTCAAAGAAAAAAAGTTCCGGGACATCCCCGATATCAGGGAATACAGGCAGGATGGGCTGTACAAGTACTCCAGCGGGAACTTCACCAGTTACGGGGACGCCCTTGCCCACCTCCAGCACATGCGTACCATACGCAAATACAAGGACGCGTTCCTCATTTCATTTAAGGGAGATGAACGCATTTCACCCGAGGAAGCGCGTCAACTGATCAAAAATTAGTTATATTTGTCTTGGCCTTAATCCGAATGCCTTGAGATTTTCACGGGAATTCATCATCGGTTTTTTATTCATTTTCGCCACAGTGGTGCTGGTCTGGGGCTTCAATTTCCTGAAAAGCAAAAACATCTTTTACAAGGAGAAAATTCTTTATGCGGTCTACCAGAATGTGAACGGCCTGGAACAGTCGGGGCCGGTCTTCATCAATGGCGTCAGGGTCGGCCAGGTCGGTAAAGTGTACTTCGATCCCAGGCTGAACGGAGACATCATCGTGAAGATGGTCTTCACCCAGGAATTCCCGATCCCGGCCAACTCCACTGCACGTATTTTCAGCGTAGACCTGATGGGATCCAAGGCCATCGACATTGTACTGGGGAGTTCCCCGGAACTGGCCCTAACAGGCGATACGTTGCTGAACGACGTGGAAACTTCGCTGAAAGACGCCGTCAACCAGCAGATCCTGCCGCTCAAGCTGAAAGCGGAAGACCTGCTGGGGTCTATCGATACGATGATCGTCGCGATACAGGGCGTATTCAACAAGGATGTGCGCGACGACCTCACGGCCAGCATCAAGAGCATCCGCCAAACCTTCAGCAACCTGGAAAACACCACGCAGAACCTGGACACCTTCGTCACCCTGCAATCGGGCCGGCTTTCGAGCATCATCTACAACATAGACATGATCACCCGCAACCTCAGCAACAACAGCGAGGAGATCAACCGGGTGCTGGACAACCTGGCTACGGTCAGCGACAGCCTGGCCCGCGCCGATATCGCAGGAGTATTCCGGAACATCGACAGCACCGTTTCCAGCCTGGCCACTGTTTTGCAGCGCGTAGAGCAGGGTGAAGGCTCTCTCGGACAACTGATCAACAATGATGAATTGTACCGCAACCTGGAGAAATCTGCGCTGGAACTGAACAAACTGATCGAGGATATCCGGCTCAATCCCAAGCGGTACGTGCGGTTTTCGGTCTTTTAGCGCCAGCGCCTAAGGCCAGATGTAAATATCATCGCGGCTTGCCGGGCGGCGGACTTCCAGCCAGTCGAAATTCTTGAGCTTCTGATCCTGCAACGGCAGATCCTTTTCCGGCAGTAGCGCCTGCACGGGATCGCTGATATAGAGTATTTCATCGATCTGGTCGTTTTTCAGGCGGATCACCATGCTGCTCGCCACGCTTTTGTTGATGCCGATCAGCGCTTTTCCCTCATCCCGGACGAAATAGATGGTTTCGGCGTTTCCTTCCACTTTGATCCGTCGCAATTCATTGTCGAGGAAATAAGCCCGCATCTGCTTGCCTTTGATCTGGTTGAATGACTCTGTGCTGTCACGAGAAATGATAAAAGCCGTGTTGAACAGCACCATCGAATCGATGTTGTTCTTGCTGATGTGCATCCAGATGGAATCCGCCGTCAGCTGGTTCTTTTCCGACCACAGTACGGGCTGGCCCAGCATAGCGATGACCGAATCGGGAACGCGGTAGACCAGTGAGTCGCACATGCCCTGCAGGTTGGTCCGGTAAAATTTCATGCGGTGGTGGGCGAACAGGTATCGGGCCTCGTCGGCCGAATCCATTACCATCCGGAAACTGTCGGCGTGCATGAAGAGCGAATCCCGGCTTTCCACGAGGATGGCACGGGCCGAATCGGTCAGGTAGGAAAACTGCTCCCCCCGGTAAAACTCCCCGATCCCGCCTTCCAGGATGATATTCTGAACCGTATCTTTCAGCCACACCGCCCCGATCGCCTTGCCGTATTCCCGTTCGCGGTCGTAATAGATCCAGTCGCCGCGCAGGATCTGCTCCCGGTGGACGATCTGGTTGTTCCGGCTCAGTTCCGCCCGGTCGGTTCGCGTATCATACCAGCCTTTTTCGCTGTAAATGTGGTCGTCCTCGCCGATGATGTCCGTGGGTCCGTGGATATAGACCACCTCCGTTTCCGTGTTGTACATCAGCGTATCGGCGTACATCACATAGTCGGGATTGGTCACCACCACCGAATCCCTGAAGAAGAACTCGGAGGTCTGCGTGAAATAGCGCCCGATGCGGCTGGTCAGTACATTGTCCTCGTCGACGATTCGTCCTCCCTGGTTGTAATAAGCCACATCATTGTTCCGGTCGTACTCCATATGGTCGGTATAAAGAGTGGCACGCCGGTCGACCAGGCGCACATTGGAATCCAGCACGGCGATGCGCGTATTGCCGGAATAGGTCAGGTAATCGCCATAGGTGTCGACCGAATCGCCGTAATTGATCCGGATGGAGCCGGTGGCCCAGAGGTCGTTGCGGTCGTTGTCGAGGGTGGCGGAGTCGCAGTAGAACCAGGTGTTGTCGTGGCGGAGCACCACGTTGCCGATCAGTTTCTGGACCGAACGTCCGCTTTCGCTGACCAGCTTCAGCAGGTTGGCATGCTCCAGGTAGACCTTGGTCACTTTCTGGGCATTCACCGGGGAAGCCGCCAGCAGGAGCGCCATCAAAGGCATTACCAGGAAAAAGCGCCATCCCCGGGCATTCCTATTTAGCTCATGAAGCATCCGTTGGTTTTATCGAAACCTCCAGCCCGTCGGATACCATATTGAATCCTTCGGTGATGACTTTCTGTCCGGGTTCCAGCCCTTCGACCACCATGGTGGCGTCTTTATAGGATTTTCCAGGCTGTATATACATCTTGCGGGCCACCTGCTTCTCAGAATTGTGCTGCACAGTGTAGATGTAAGAACCGGATATATCCTGTTTGATGAGCGCCGAAGGGACGACCAGGGCCGAATCGGCGGAAAAATCGTTGATATGGATGACCGACAGGATATTCGGTTTCAGTTTCTTATCCTGATTTTGCAGTTTTAGCTGCACGGTGAAGGTCCGGTTGTTCGGGTTGATGACGTTTCCTTTCCGGTAGATGGGCACTTCCACGTTCATCTCGGGGTAAACCGGGAACTCCACTTTCACCATTTCACCTTCGTACACCTGTGCCAGGTAACTCTCGGATACGTCGGCATTGATGTACAGCTCGTCCAGGTTGACCACCTGCATGAGTTCCATGCCGGGCATGGCCAGTTCGCCGACTTTCAGGTTGATCTTATCCACGACCCCGTTAACGGGTGATTTGATCAGCGCCATGTCGAGCTGGGCCTGCAGGGTTTTCATCCGCTGTTCGAGGCCTTCCTTGTTGTTTTTGGCGTTGAGGTACTGCAATTCCGAGCCGATGCCCTGGTCCCAGAGCCGTTTCTGCTTCTCGTACACCACTGTGGCGAGGTCCAGGGAGGCCTGCACCTCCGCGATGGAGCCTTCGGTCATCTCGGTATTGAGCCGTGCCAGGAGCTTGCCCCGGGTGACGTAATCGCCCTCCTTCACATAGAGGTTGCGCAACTGGCCGCTCACTTCGGGCGAAATATAGGCTTCGCGCACCGCTTCCGCCGTTCCGCTCACCTGGATATAGTGACGGAAAGGTTCGTATGCAAGCTCCATCACCGACACCGGCACCTTGACCGTTGCGTCAACCGCCGGATCGTCGATTGCCGCCAGCTGCTGCTCCAGCCCGGCAATCTCGCGGTTCAGGTTTTCAACCTCCTTCTTTTTGGAAGCAATCTCATCGCGGAGCGACTGCGCGCTGTCTTTCTTACCGCAGGAGTAAAGAATGAGCAGGGCGGCTGCAAGGAAAAAATATCGTTTCATTTCTGATATCTGAAAATCGTTTTGAAATAACTGTTGTCTGGTTTAATAATTGCCCAGCGCCTTATCGAGCCTGTTCTTCGCTTCCAGCAAAGACAGAACCGTCTGGAAGTACTTTCTTTCAGCCTCAAAAAACTGGTTATGCTGCTGGGTCAGTTCCACGCTGGTGGCCACACCCTCGTTGAACTTGGTCAGTGTCCGCTTGTAGATGGTCAGCGCCAGGTCGACGTTTTGCTGGTCCCGCTGATAGTTCTCCATAGCGGCCCGGAAAGCCGACCGAAACTCTTCCACCGACAGCAGCAGACCTTCCGAAACCTGGTTCTTGATGTTCTGGGTCTTCTCCAGGTCGAGCCTGGCCTGAGACACCCGGCTGGAACGATAGCCGCTGGAGAAGATCGGAACCTGCATGCTCACCCCGGCAATACTGGTGAGGAACCAGGGCTGGTTGAAATCAAAGAAATCAAATTGATCCCGCTGTGCGTTCTCCTGGACCATTACAAATCCTTTCAGCGTCGGGAAATAAGCCGCCTTTTCGTTCCGCAAGCCCAGCACTTTCATTTTTTCCTGGCTGGCGATCAACCGGTAATCTATATGCTGCTGCACATTGAACGGCTGATCCAGCAAAGCCTCTGAAGCGGCCCGTTCGATCAGTCCGTCCAGGGTCTCCGTCAGGACGACCTTCTGGCCGAGGTCCAGTCCCAGCTGGTAATTCAGCATTTTATAGCCGATCTCGTTCTGTCTTCTCAATGAATTGAGGGAGTTCTCAATATCTTTAACGGTGATGGTCAACTGATCGTATTCGGTTTCTTCGGCGAATCCTTCCCGGAATAGTTCTCCCGTCTGGTACCGGGTTTTTTCAAGGACGACCAGGGTGCTGTCGAGCACACGGATGGCGGCCTCTCCAACCAGGATATTGAAATAAGTCGAGCTGACCGTTTCCTTGATGTCTTCTTCCGATTTTTCAAGGTTCTCGGCCGACAGTTGTTCGAAGATCTTCGCGTATTGCAGACCGATGAAATACCTTCCGTCGAAGATCAGCTGGTTGAGCGTGATCCCGGCCGTGAGGTTGTTTTTCGTACCGAACTGCACCTCTATGTATTCCGGCGGAGGCACTCCCCCGGTGGTGTCGACAGGCAGAAAATCGCCCGGGATCAGCGATGTGGGCAATGCGATGTAGTAATTGTAATCAATGGTGGCGTCAACCTGGGGAAAGCCGTACGACAGATTTTCCTTGACCTTCTTCCGGGCCATTTCCAGGTCAAACTGCGCATTTTTCACCGGATAGCTGTTCTTTACGGCGTATTCCCGGGCCTGGTCGAGGGAGAATTTGAGATCTTCCTGGGCGACGGCGGTGACAGAAGCGAACAAGACCGTAAACAAAAGGAACCCGGCTTGTTTAAGCATTAAATGCATGACCGATCAGTATTTAAAGTCTTTTTTCCTTGCCTCGTAATAAGCGATTCCCTCAGGTTTGGCAATCCCCCTGATGAAATTCTCGAACATGACGTTAAACAGGGTCTCGAAAGAAAATTCTTCGGGCGGGAAGAAGTCGGAGTTGTGCATATCGATCAGGCGGCTAAGGTACAGGCGCGCGATCAGTTCAATGCCCAGGTCGTCGCGGTACATCCCCTGGCTGATGCCCTTGGTCAGGTTGATCTTGATCTTTCCGTAGATAAAATCCCGGCGCAGGTTAAAATGGCGCTGGTACACCTCCGGAAAATGATGCTTCAGCATATACGTAACGGATGGCGACACGTCCTGGAACTTCCGGGAAACCTCCCGGCTGACCGTCAGCAGGATATCAATCGCGTTAACCCCTTCAAAATCATGGGTATCAAAGATCTCTTCAAAGCCGAGGCGTTCAAGTTCCAGGACTTTCTCCACCAGTTCCTCCTCCCCGGAAACGAAGCCCAGGATGATTTCTCCGGGAATCCCCGTATGACGGGAGATCTCCGGGATGCTGATCACCGCGCGGCTGTTCTCACTGAACAGGTAGTCCCTGATTTTCTTAATAATGTCGCGGAATTTTGGATCCATGGGGTGTGTTGAAACAGGCGCAAAATTAGTAATAATCACCAAGAAACAAACAGTCCGGTCATGTTCGGACAATTATTAACAACAAGTTGATGAGAATGTTCAGCGGCCCGGCGGTCTATCTGGACAGGATGATTTTCTGTCGGGACACGTTTTCGGCGCTGACAAGGGAGAAATAGTAAACGCCCGGTGCCAGGCTTTTTCCTGCAGTGTCAAACCGGTAGCTGTGCTTTCCGGCCGGATGGCGGGGATCATCGGCCAGCACCGCCACGATCTGGCCTGTCTGGTTGTAAACGGCCAGTCTGACCGGTGCGGGGCTGTGGAGCTTGAAAGAGAATATGGCGCTTTCGGAGAACGGATTGGGGTAGCTCTCCAGGGCGCTGAACGGCGCCAGGCTTTCTTCCTCTTCCACTCCCACGGCCAGGGGATCGACAATCGCGGTCCAGATGCTGAGCTGGTTGTTTTGCAGCCGGGCCCAGATCGGGCGGATCACATCGTCATGGGCCGCAATGTTCGTATAATCACCGAAAAATACGCCTGCATTCGGATAAAAAGGCTCTTCGCTGACAGGGAAATTGACGAATGTCGCCCCCCCGTCGGTCGACCGGGCCATGTACACATCGGTATTGCGGTCGTCATAATTCCTCCGGTCATAGAACACGAAATACAGGTAGCCATTCGTCTGGTCGACGGCCATCCATGTGAAGAACTGGTGTTTTCCGGCCGGATCGTCGTTGACGCGGATGGGCTGGCTCCAGGTGTTTCCGCCATCCGAAGACTTCACCAGCCATACGTCGGTATCGTCTTCGCCATTGCGCTGGTCGGTCCAGTTGACATAGATGGTGCCATGATAGGGCCCGCCGCTGGTGTCGCAGGCGGTAACCGGCAGCCCGTTGGCCCGGTAGATTCCCGGGATGCTGTAATCCCATCCTCCGCCGATGTCGGAGATAAAAATATCTTCATCGAGCCAGGTTTCGCCCTTGTCTAGCGAACGGTCGAAGACCAGTCCGGCGGGGCCGGCCCATGCGACGTAGATTTCCCCGTTGGGGCCCACGGCCGGCACTGCGCCTTCGGTGGTGTTGTCGCTGTCGATGCAGTCGCCCGATACCTGGTTGATCCTTTGGGCCGGGCTCCAGCTCATGCCACCGTCGGTGGAGCGGGAAAACATGATGTCGCTGAAATCATTCGGATCTGAAGAGCCGTACTGGTCGAACTGCGTCCAGGTTACGTAGATGTTGTTGTTCTTCCAGTCGACCGCCGCCCAGTGCTTATCCTGCGCTTTGGTGCCGTTCAGGCCCATGTAGGTGCCATCGTTCCAGGTCCCGCCGGCACTCTCGGTCTTCTGGCAGACGATGCGGTCGATCCAGGAGCCGGTGCCGCCCGGCGGGTTGGAAAGGTGGAAGAAGTAGAAGGCGCCGGCCGTGTCGCACATCAGCACCGGGTCGCCCCAGACGCCGTACTGCTGCGAAACCAGCACCCCTTCCGTCCAGGAATAGCCGCCATCGGTCGAATAGTAGTAGTTGGCGATGTTCGACCCGGCGTAGAGCTCGTTCGTGTTTTTATGGTTGATGATGATGGAAGGCTCATTGGGGTAGTTGGCCGTGCTGACCAGGATGTTCTGGTGCTGGCCTGTGACGTTCAGGCTGAAGGAGACGGCGAGCAGTAGATTCAGTGAAAGAAGAATTCGTTTCATTATCCGGGATTTTCACCACCAAAGTTACGAAAAAACTGTGCGCAGTGAGATGACATGGAGGGTTTCATCCTGCATGAAACTACCCGCTGGTCAGCCCCTATCCCTAGCCCCTTTCCCCACCCGATTCAGCCCCTATCCCCTAACCCCTTTCCCCACCCG
>CAZAZE010000032.1:16516-37629 GCA_964489545.1 uncultured Bacteroidales bacterium | reverse complement strand
TTAATGTTTAATGTTTAATGTTTAATGTTTAATGTTTAATGTTTAATGTTTAATGATTAATGAGTTAATGAGTTAATGTTTAATGATTAATTATGAATGAGTTGGTGCAGGGGGGGGGAATAATTTTTTATAGTAAACGGGTATAATTTGATTAAAAAACGGATTAATGGGATGTAATCTAATCCGTTATATTATGAAAGAAAACATTATTCTTACGAAATCGTACCGTTTTGCTCTTGACGCAACAGTTCTTTGTAAAAAACTGAAAGATAAAAAGGAGTTTCACCTGGCCAGCCAGTTGATGAGGAGCGCCACAAGCATCGGGGCGAACGTGAATGAGGCTTCGGCAGCGCAAAGCCGGCGGGAGTTCATTTCAAAAATGTCCGTCGCTTCAAAAGAAGCCCGCGAAGCCAATTACTGGATAAAACTCATCAGTGAAAGTGGCCTGTTAGACCTGGATTTTGAAAATTATATCAAAGAAAGTGAAGAAATCATCAAAATATTAACCGCAATCCTAAAAACAGCACAAACAAAATAAAATACCACCAAACCCCCAATCACCTGAATCATTAATCATTGAGCATTAAGCATTAATCATTAATCATTAACTCATTAATCATTAAGCATTAAACATTAAACATTAAACATTAAAGAATTAAATCATTCATAAACTATGGAAAAGGTACATCTCTCCGTCCCGATAATGTCCGATCTCTTCTCCCGTGGCGAAACGCCCGAATACCTGTTTTGGGTGGGCAGCGCCGGCGCTTTCGATGACCGGTACAAGAAAGTGACGCGTGAATTCGTCAAGATCCTGCACCATTTCGGGGTCAGTTACGCCGTGCTGGGCACTGAGGAGACGGACTCGGGCGATGTGGCGCGCCGGGCCGGCAACGAGATGCTGTTCCAGATGCAGGCGCTGATGAATATCGAGTTGTTTAAAATGTACGGGGTGAAGAAGATCCTCACCTGCTGCCCGCATGATTACAACACGTTCAAAAACGAATACCCCGACCTGGGCGGTCATTACGAAGTGATCCACCACAGCCAGTTCCTGGCCGGACTGGCCCCCTCCCTTTCTCCCTCCCCCAATTGGGGGAGGGAAGGGGTGGGGGCTGGCAGGATCACTTTTCATGATCCCTGCTACCTCGGCCGCGCCAACGGCGAGTATGATGCACCGAGGAAAGTGCTTTCGGCTTTGGGCATCCCGACGGTTGAGATGAAACGTTCGAAAAGCTTCGCGTTGTGCTGCGGCGCCGGCGGCGGGCAGATGTTCAAGGAGGCCGAAAAAGGGAACAAGGAGGTGTTCATCGAACGCATGGAAGATGTGATCGCTTCCGGAGCCAGTGTAGTAGCCACCGCCTGCCCCTTCTGTATGGTGATGATGACCGACGGCATCAAGTATAAGAACAGGGAGGAGGAGATGAAGAATTACGATATTGCGGAGCTGGTGAGCATGGCGCTGGGATTGTGAGGTCGCCTGTACGGTCAGGTATTTTCATTATTTTTACGTCAAATTCCAGCCTATGCCCGCAGGATTCTCAGCCATTTTGCGTCTTGCCTGCATCTTGCTCCTGTTTCCAGGCTCCCCGGCATGGTCGCAGAACGCCCCGGTCACCGCGGCCGCGACTGTGGGGAACCTCAGCCCGGGAGCCGTGGACATTCCCATCACCGTCACAGGATTCAATAACATCGGGGCCATATCCCTTTCCATCGACTACGATTTTTCCGTTTTAAATTTCACCGGTTCCACGCCCCACCCGCAGCTGCCCGGGTTTCCTGCAGGAGACCAGGATCTCGGAAACGGGCTGCACCGGGTGAGCATGGGATGGTTCGGGTCGGGCAGGACTTTGCCGGACTCCAGCACGATCATCACCCTCCACTTCACTTACCTGGGCGGCAGTTGCGGGCTGACCTGGTACGACAACGGACCTTCCTGCGAATATGCCGATGGGAATTACATTGTGCTGAACGATATCCCCACCAGCGACTATTATCTTAACGGCCATGTATGCGCTGTTCTGGGAGCGGCCGGACCCATTACAGGGGCCGGCGAAGTGTGCCAGGGAGCGTCAGAAGAGATTTACAGCGTTGAACAAGTCGCCAATGCCGGCGGATACACATGGGCGGTCCCGGATGGCGCGGAGATCACCAGCGGCCAGAATACCAGCATCATCATGGTCAGCTTTTCCGACACCGCCGTTTCCGGGGATATCAGCGTTTACGCCTATGACGCATGCAGCAACGGCCCGGCCGCTGTCCTGCCGGTTGAGGTCCATCCCCTGCCGCTGGCCGATGCCGGGGATGACTTTGCAATCAATTACGGTACGAGCACCACGCTGCAGGCCGCCCCGGGCGGCAGCGGCACCTATACTTATCACTGGGCCCCGGAAGGCCTGCTGGTCAACCCCTTCGTGATGAATCCGCAAACGGTCATCCTGACGGCCACCACGATATTCACCCTGACGGTCACCGATACGGAAACCAATTGCCAATCGACCGACGATGTGATTGTGGTGATCATCGGCGGGCCCCTGAGCGTGGCGCCGGTTATCTTTCCGGCTTCCATCTGTGCCGGCGAAACCGCGCAGCTCTTCGCCAACGCCGGCGGAGGCTCGGGCAATTACACCTACGCATGGACCTGCGTTCCGCCCGGCACCCCCCCCTGGAGTTCCAACCTGCCCAATCCCCTGGTGTCGCCCGACTCCTCACGACAATACCTGATCACCGTGTACGACGGTTTTTCCTCGGCCTCGGGTTCGGCAGGGCTGACGGTATTTCCCATTCCGGCCACGCCGGAAATCACCGTCATCGGATATGAGCTCATATCCAGCGCCTGCTGCGGCAACCAGTGGTTCAAAGACGACATGCCCATAGCAGGGGCCACAGGGCAGACTTATCTTGCCACCGAAAGCGGGCAGTACCAGGTCGTCGTCACGCTGGACGGGTGCAGCTCCGAACCGTCGGACCCTGTCGATCTCTTCGTCGGTATCGGCGAACATTCAAGCCCGGCATTCGCTGTCTACCCCAACCCGGCAAGGCAGAAAATCACGGTGAACAGCCTGCACTCCCCGATGAAACCTGAAACCATCCGACTGGTCTCCGCTTCCGGAAAAGTGATCCTGTCTCATCCCCTGGATCCTTCCGTTGAAAGCATGGAATTGGACGTTAGCCCACTGCCGGCCGGCATCTACTTTCTGGTCATAACCGGCGCACAGGCATGCCCTGCGGTGAAGATCAGCATTCTTTAACCACGATTTCCCTGTATTTTCTTTGCCGTTCGCAGAACCGAACGGCGAAAATCCCGTATAAGAAGTCTGTTCTTGAATAATGCGGAAGAACCCTTATTACTTTTTGGGTCCTTTTGCTATTAATACAAATGGAAAAAGCAAATCCTGCCGATCGCAAACTAAAAACCAGCCATATGAATTTCAAATTACTCTTTTTGTCCATTCTCTTGATGATTTCCATGGCAGCAACCGCACAGGTGGTCACGACGGTCTCTTCAGAAAGTGTCTGCAGCGGCGCGGCCACCATCCAGGTGCCCGTCCGGGTCGCCTCGTTCACCGCCGTGGGCAGCATCTCCCTGCGCCTGTCCTACGTCAGCACGGAGCTGTCCGCTCCGACGATTGTTTACAAAGATCCTGGCCTCACAGCCTGGGGTAATTTCTCATCCAACACCACCACTCCCGGAACCATCATCATTTCGGCCTACGACCCGGACGTCACCCCGGCGGTAACCGGGCTGACGCTGGCCAACAACACCATCCTCTTCACGCTGGAATTTACCATCGGCACGATCACCAGTCCCGCGGTGATCAGTTTCGTGGAAAACGCCCAGGGCACCTGGTGCGAATATGGCGGCACCGGGCCGAACTACACCCCGTTCACCGACACCCCGTTCGAAAATTACTATCTCTCCGGCACGGTCACCATGGCGGCCGACCCGGCTGCGCCCGGCCTGACAAAGGTTCCGGCCGTTGCTGCAGTATGCGCCGGGCAGACGCTCACGGTGAACACCACCCCGGGCACCGGCGGCGCCGGCACCATCTCCGACGAATACCGGTACAGCACCGACAATGGCGGCAACTGGTCGGCCTGGAGTTCCTCCGTCCCATCCTTTACCGCGGTGGTGGGGACCAGCCTGATCGAGAGCCGGCGCACTGCTACTGGCGGAGGCTGTGATGCTTCCAACGTCAACCAGGTATCCTGGACGGTAGCTGCCGACCCGGTTGCACCGGCCATTACGAAGGTGCCCGCCGACGCGACCGTTTGCGAGGGGCAGACGCTCACGGTGAATGTTACCCCGGGCACGGGCGGCGCCGGTACCATCGCCGACGAATACCGTTACAGCACCGACAATGGCGGCACCTGGACAACGTGGGGCACATCGGTCCCGTCCTTCGCGGCTGTCACCGGCAACAACCGGATCCAGTCGCGGCGCACCGCCACCGGGACCGGCTGTGACGCCTCCGGGATCAACGAGGTCACCTGGGATGTGGCCGCAGGGCCCGTCGCCCCCGGCCTCACGAAGAACCCCGACGTGGCTGCAGTCTGCGCCGGCGAAACGCTGACCGTCAGCACCACCCCCGGCAGCGGCGGGACCGGCACCACCACCGACCAGTACCGCTACAGCACCGATAACGGCAATAACTGGACAACCTGGAGCGCCTCCGTACCCTCCTTTGCATCGGTCGCCGGCACCACCCTGATCCAGTCGCGGCGCACCGCCACCGGAACGGGTTGCACGGAATCGTCCTACAACGAGGTTTCCTGGACGGTCAACGCCCGGCAGAAGATCAGCGGGATCTTTAACTATCATCACGTTTCCGGCAATATCCTGCTCAACGGCGCCGACATTACGGTCAACCTTTACAAATCCAGCGACCTGACCCATTCCACCCCGATCGCCTCCGATGTCACCGATGCGACCGGATATTACGAGTTCCCCAATATCTGCCCGGACTGTGCGTATGATATCGTAGCCACTTCCACGCATACCACCGAAGGTGCGATCAACACCACCGATGCGGCCCAGGCCAACTACTGGGGGCCCAATCCCGTTGAGATCCAGAAAGTCAGGTTCCACGCCGGAGATGTAGCCGGGCCGAACCTGTTCATCGGCGGGACTGACGCCGGCAGAATCCAGAATCATTTTGTCAATGGGACCGGCTTCGACAAGGCCCCCTGGACCTTCTGGATCGCCGGGGCCACGATCCTGCACAATCCACTGGTCAACGAACCTGAATACACGGAATATTACCCCAGCGTGATGCTCAATGTCGGCAGCGATGCGGTGGCCAATATGCTCGGCCTGGTTTCGGGCGACTTCAACCGGAGCTTCAACCCGACGCTTACCAAGTCGGCCAGCGAAACCCTGAGCCTGTTCCAGGCCGGTAACCTGCAGGTCAGGGCCGGTGAAGAGTTCGACCTGCACGTTCGTTTGGCGGAAGGCGCGGAAGTAGGCGCTATCTCACTGATCCTGAATTATCCCGCCGCTCTGGCGGAGGTGCTGGATGTGACCCTCAGTGAAGCCACGGGCCAGTTGAAATGGTCGGTGGCCGGGGCCGGCGAACTCAGGATCGGATGGTTTGGCCCGGAACCGATACATTTAGAAAGCGAAGAAGCCCTGCTGATCCTGCGGATGAAGGCGACAGAAAGCTTTACGGAAGGAAGCATCATCACCGTAAACCTGGCGCCGAACCCGCTCAATGAGCTGGCTGACGGCAGTTACACCGTCATCCCCAATGCCCTGTTAACCGCTGAAGTGGCCGGGCCCGCCCTGGGCATAGGAGATGCCATCTCAGCAAAGGATGTCCGCTTCTTCTGCTACCCCAACCCCGCGGGCGACTTCACGCTGATCCAATACAATCTACCCTTCGCAGGCCGGGTTACCGTGCAGGTATCCAGCCTGACCGGTCGGCAGGCGGCCCTGCTCGTCGACGAAGATCAGTCGCCGGGAGCATACCTGGTACGTTTCGACACCGAAGGCCTCCCACCTGGCGTCTACCTGGCCACGCTCAGGGTGGCATCGGACGACCGGGAATGGGTGAAAACCATCAAACTGATCGTAAACCGTTAGGATCATCTATTTTTATGGCCAGATGAAGCTTTTGACCCTGATCTTCGCCTTTGTCCTGCTGTGGGTTACGGGATTGCGGTCGCAGACCGCGCCCACGACTGAAACCAGCAGCATCACCGACGCCGTGCCGGGCGATCCGTCCGTGCCCGTGGAGGTGACCGTCAGCGGTTTCCAGGATATCGGCCAGTTCCATCTGACCCTGAAATTCGAGACGGACCGTGTGCAGTATGTCAGCGCCACGCCAAACCCATCCCTGCCGGGCATGACGGTGACCTATCACCCGCCGGTAACGGGGACACAGGCCAGGCTCGTGCTGGCCTGGACCGGCGCCGCGAATGCCAGCCTTGCCAATGGCTCCACCCTTGCGGAACTCACCTTCCATTATGTTTCCGGCACAGGCCTGCTCAGCTGGGCGTACACCTTTGGTTCCGTATGCCAGTACAAGCGGTATTCCGGGGGTCTCCTCAGCCCACTGGCGGATCTTCCGCGCCATGAATATTACCATAACGGCGGCATTTCCGACCGCGCCGCCCCGGCGGTCAGCGCCCCCGTCCTGGCCGACCCGCAGCCCGGCCCGCTCCCGGTGCCTTTGATATCGGAGCAGTTCACCGGTATCAGCTCGATGACCCTCTACCTGGAATACGATCCGGTGTTGCTGACCTACCAGGGCAATTTCACGAAAAACCCGGCCTTTGACTCCAACTTCATCGTAGGCGACCAGGCCGGGATGAACGGCATGCGCCAGCTCGCCATCCAGTGGTACGGCGGGCCGGTCAGCCTGGCCGAGGGCGACACCCTGTGCACGCTTGACTTCACCTATAACAGCCCCAGTTGCGACGCCAGCCTGCTGACCTGGTACGACAACGGGCCTTCCTGCGAGTTCTCCGACGCCAATGGCCAGGTGCTGATCGATATGCCCCGGGCGGAGTATTACGCCGACGGCCTGCTCGCTCCCGGCCTGCCGGTGACGTGGACCGGGGAAGCCAGCGGCGACTGGGACGATCCGGCCAACTGGACGGATTGCGGCACCCCGGGCCCCGAACGGCAGGTCGTCATCCCCAATGTATCGCCCCTGGCCCACCCGGTCATCGGTACCGTCATCCACTGCCGTTCCGTGACAGTTGAGAACGGAGCCATCCTGCAGATTCAACCCGGTGGCATACTGTACATTACGAAGCCCTGATCACAATGGTCATCCGTTCCTGCATAAGAATCATGCTGTGCTCCGGGATCCTGCTCCTGGCGGGCCTCCTGCCGTATGGCATCCTGGCGCAGCCTGAATCGGTGGGGCCTTCCCGGATCCTGGAGGGCGCGTTCCTCGGAGAAACGCCGCCGCTGCGGGATATCCCGCAGTTGTCGGACGAGGAATGGGCCATTATGGTGGAGAAAGCGGAACGCAAACGGCTCAACCCTAAGGTCAGGACCCGGTCGTTCCCCAATGCGGAAACGGCCCTGCCCAGAGGCGCAGATCCGGTCTGGCAGCAACAATCAGGCGGCAGCCGGGAATCGCTGGCCCCGCTGCAGCTCATCAACGGGGGCGACTCGCCTTATTTCCCATCCGACGCCAACGGCACCATCGGACCGGAACACTACATGCAGACCATCAATACGATCTACACCATCTATGACCGGGCCGGCAACCTTCTGGCCGGCCCTGCGGCGCTGAACTTCCTGTTTTACGGCACGGCAGGGTCCAACTACAACGACGGCGACCCGATCGCACTGTACGACGAACAGGCCGACCGCTGGCTGATGGCGGCCTTTTCCGTCTCCGGGGACAATGACTACCTCCTGATCGCCGTTTCCACTTCCAACGATCCGACCGGGAGCTGGTACAAATATTCCTTCGATGTGGCCGATATGCCCGATTACCCGAAATTCGGCATCTGGCGCGACGGTTATTATGTGGGGACCAATACTTACGGCAACTGGGACATTTACGTGTTGCAGCGTTCGCAGATGCTGGCCGGACTTTCGCCCATGGGGGTGGCCTTCGACAATCCCTGGCGGCCGGGACCCTCCATCGACTTTCATTGTGTTCCCCCGGTCGACAACGATGGTACTTTTGCACCGGAGGGCTCGCCCGGGCTGTTCATCACCCTGAACGACGACGCCGTGGGCGGTGGCAGCGATGAGCTCTGGATCCTGGAGCTGGATGTCGACTGGGCTACCCCGGCCAATTCCACGCTGTCGCGCTCACAGCAGATCGCCGTCGCGTCATTCGACAGCAATTTCGGCACCAGCTGGGCGAACATCACCCAGCCCGACACCACCCTGAAACTCGACGCCATCCCGCAGGTCATCATGAACCCGCCGCAATACCGCAACTTCGGGGATTATGAAACGATTGTCTGCTGCCACACAGTGGACGTCAACAACACCGATCGCGCCGGTATCCGCTGGTATGAGCTGCGCCGCAGCGGAGGTGGCCCATGGACCATCCGCCAGCAGGGAACCTACGCGCCCGACGCCCACTCCCGCTGGCTGGGCTCCATCATGCTCAACGGCTCCGGAGAGCTCGCCCTGGGCTACTCCATCTCCAGCAGCACGGTCTACCCCGGGATACGCTGCACCGGGCAGTCGTCCGATGCCTACGCCGCCGCCAGCGGAACCATGGACGTGCCCGAAGAGATCATCCAGAATGGCCTCGACTTCCAGAAATTCACCAGCCGCTGGGGCGATTATGCGGCCATGCAGGTTGACGTACACGATGACGAGACCTTCTGGTTCACTTCCCAGTATATCGGCACAGGCGGGACACGGAAGACCCGGATCGCCACGCTGCAGATCGGCGCGGTGCAGCTCACGGCGAATTTCACCGCCTCGACCCGTAATCCCGCCCGGTATGCCACGGTAACCCTGAACGAACTGAATTTCGGCAGCCCCGCCGCCCGGACCTGGTCGATCGAGCCGGCGACCTTTCATTTTGTGAACGGGACCCACGCCGCCTCACCCAACCCCCAGGTGCAGTTTACCGAAGCCGGCAGCTACACCATTTCACTAACCATCACGGGCAACGGCCAGAGCGATACGGAGACCAAAACCGCCTACATCCTTGTTTCCGACTGCGGTGCCATTTACCTGCCGTTCAACGAGGACTTCGCCGGTGGTACAATGCCGGCCTGCTGGAAGAATGTGAACAATTCCGTAAACAACAGATCCTGGCAATTCACCATCCCTGCCAATTTCAACGTGCAGACCACCACGGCCTACAACGGCGCCGCCGTGCTCGACAGCTACAACTTCGGCACAGGCTACCTCCTGAACGCCGACCTGATCACCCCGACGCTGGATCTCTCGGATTACACTACCGTCAACCTCTTCTTTGAGCATTTCTTCCCCTATTACAGCGCCTATGCCGGCGATTACGGCTATCTGTACTACAGCATCAATGACGGGGCGAGCTGGACGTTAAAGCAATCCTGGTTCAACTCCGCCAACGGCGACACCGTTGAGATCGATTTCACCACGCAGCTTGCCGGGCAATCCCGCGCCAGGCTCAAATGGACCTATGTCGGTTATGGCTACTACTGGGCCATCGACGACCTCAGCATCACCGGCGCCGGGCCCAACACCTGGACCGGGGCGGTATCGCCGAACTGGAACACCGCCGGCAACTGGAGCGCGGGCACGGTGCCCGGCCCTGCCTCCAAAGTCATCATCCCGGAAACGGCGGCCAACTGGCCCACATTCACCGGCCATTTCATCCTGGGCAGTAGTTGCGACAAGATCACCCTGTATGGGTCCGCGCAACTGAACGTCAGCGGGAACTTTGTCATTCCCTCGGGAAAGACCCTGGCGATAAACGGTGACGCGACGATCAGCATAAGCGGTGACTGGATCTGCGCCGGCAATTTCATTCCGGGTTCCGGGACCGTCAAATTCACCGGGAGCGCGCCTTCGGCAGTCATGACCGGTACTACGACCACCACAAACATCACCAATTACCAGCTTTCAACATTTCCAAAAGGGATGTCCAACCTTACAGGTTACCTCACAGGTCCCACCGGAGATGATAAATCTTCCGCCGTCGACATCGGATTCACATTCAATTACCTCGGGAGCAACTACACCCAGGTTCGCATTTGCACCAATGGCTGGCTATCACTCATCAGCGGCGGCAACGTCACCACCGCTGATAATACTACGCTTTTCAACAATACCAACCCAAACCTCACCCTGGCTCCCTGGTTCGACGATCTGGAAGATGATAACAACAGTATTGTCGTTTATAAAACGGAAGGCACTGCACCGTACCGGGTATTTACCGCGGAATGGAATTCAGTACTTACTTATGCAACGAACGCTGAATCCCGCATCAGTTTCCAGGTGAAACTCTTCGAGACCACGAACATCATCGAGTTTCACTACGGAAACCTGGTCTCCGGCACCTTCAGCGGCAGCGAGAGCGCTTCCATCGGCATCGAAAACGCCACCGGCGGCAGCGGGAATTTCATCGAAGCCACCACCGGTTCGACCACTGCCGGCGTGACCAACCTCAAAGCGCAGAACAACTGGCCGGCGGTCAACTACCGCTTTTCCCCACCATCCGTCAATGTGCCGCAATTCCTATCCAGCCTGGTCATTGATAAAAACGGCTCAAGCCTGTCGATCATGACGGAAACCTCGGTAGCCGGCGACCTGACGATCAGCAACGGCACACTGGCAGGGCCATCATCATCACAGGGGACCCTGAACGTGGCCGGCGACTGGACCAACAACGGCGCCTTCCTCCCGGGGGCCACCACAGTCATTTTTAACGGGTCTTCCAACCAGGTGATCGGCGGTAATGCTCCGACAAACCTCAGCAGCCTGACCGTCAGCAACCCGGCCGGCATGATCCTGCAGAACAACCTCAGCGTCACCGGCACGCTCAGCCTGGCCGGCGGAGCCATCGATGCGGGCGCCCATACCCTCGAACTGGGCGCCTCGGCAACGGCACCCGGCACACTTACCTGGACGTCGGGCCACATCCTCGGCAGCTTCAAACGCTGGATCGCCGCCTCCACCGCCGCGCCGGTCGATTTCCCCGTGGGTACGGCCACCACCGGCCACCCGGCCCGCATCACCTTTGGCAACAATACCGGCGGATCGCTCACCGCGCGCTTCGAACCGGGCGACCCCGGCGGCCACAGCGGCTTCCCGGTGACGGACGGGACGGAGTCCCTCGAAGCCGAAGACCTCTACCTCGAAGGGTCATGGCTCCTGACGGCGGCATCGCTGAGCAGCACCGATTACGACCTGGAACTGTCCGGCACCGGATTCTCCTCCCTGGGCGACCCCGACGAAACCATACGCATTCTCAAAAGGCCCGGCGGCGGCGGCGACTGGACCGCCGACGGAAGCCATGTGGCCGGCGACCCGCCCCTCGCCCGGCGTGAAGGACTGAACGGCTTCTCACGTTTCATTCTGGCCAAACCCCCGAACGACGGGTACAAGATCAGCGGCAACATCACCTATTACAATGCGGCCAATACCCCCATCCCCTCGGGCGTCACCGTGAGCCTCTTCCGCGACGGCAGCCAGGTGGGACCGGACTTCCTGGTCACCAATGGCAGCTACCAGTTCCTGAACCTGCCCTCCGGCGTCTACGAACTGCGCGTTTCGTCGTCAAACCCCACCGAAGGCAGCGTCAACACCACCGATGCGGCGCAGGTCAACTATTGGGGGGCCCTGCCCTATGAAATAGAAAAGGTCAGGTTCTACGCCGGCGACGTGACCGGTTCGACCCACTTCATCAACAGCACCGATGCGCTGCGCATCCAGGGGCACTTCGTGAACGGAACCGCGCCCGACAAAGGCCCGTGGATGTTCTGGGTCGCCGGGCAGACCATCAGCACCAACAGCAGTCCCGAAGAATCCTATCCCACCGTCACCCTCGGCAGCAGCAACCTGACGGCCAACATTTACGCCCTGTGCGCGGGCGACTTCAACCGCAGTTTCGTCCCGGGCGGACAACAACCGGACAGCCCCGCTCTTTCTTTCAACCACGCGGATACCCTCTTCGCCGGCCCGTCGGAGGTTGTGGATCTCCCCATCACCCTTTCTGCAGCGGAGGAACTCACCGCCCTCTCCCTCATCCTGGAATATCCCGGCGACCTGGCCGGGATCACCGGTGTAACGGTCCATGCCGACTGCGGACATGCCGAATGGTCGGCAACAGGAAATGAACTCCGCATCTCCTGGATCAGCGACCGGCCCGTTCAGATGGCTTCGCAAGAGATCCTGGTGACCCTCAGGCTGCGGACCACCGGATCCTTCGTCCCGGGCAGCGAAATTCGCTTTTCGCCGGCTCCGGATCCGCACAACGAACTGGCCGGCCCATTCGGCAGGGTGATTTCCGGGGCACGCCTGAGCGTGCCAGTGTTAAGGGTTAAGGTTTAAGTTAATATTAGATTTCCAACTTCCCATCAAAATCGAAAATCGTAAATCGTAAATCGTAAATCGTAAATCGTAAATCGACAATCGACTGTTCCGGGAGGAACCTGTGAGATCCCCCGAAAACAATTTCTTCGTATCTTGCCACCCCATGCCCGCAAAACCCACATACGAAGATCTCGAGGCCCGGGTGAAGGAGCTTGAGGCGCTGCTCGACCGGCGCACGGCCGACCTTTCCCGCGAAATCACCGAGTATGTGAAGGTCAGGGCCGATTTGGAAACAAGGACCTTTGAGCTCAGCCAGCGCCTCCGCGAACTGAAAGCGGTGCTGGAGATCTCCAATGCCAGCGACCAGCCCAGCCTGCGGATGGAGGAGTTCTACCGCGCCGTCCTGGAAATCATTAAAGCCAGCTTTCATTACCCCGACATCGCCTGCGTGGAACTCAAAATCGGCGAAACCGCATTCCGAACAACCAACTACTGCGATACCTCCTGGAAAATAGGACGCGGACTGCTCGACGGGCACCATATGATCGGGCGGCTCACGGTGGGTTACCTCGAAGAGCGACCGGAACGCGACTTCGGCCCCTTCTCCAAGGAGGAAAAAAACCTGCTCGTCGTCCTCTCCCGATACCTGACCCAGATCATCAAAAGAAAACAGTCGGAAGAACAACTGGAACGCTTTCAGCGGGTAATCTCCCAGAGCCTCAGCATGATCGTCCTGACCGATAAGGATGGGCGAATCGCCTACATCAACCCCCAACTGTCAAAAACACTCGGCTATGCGCCGGAAGATCTGATCGGCAAGCTGCATATCTTCACGCCCGACGACCCCAGGGGTATGGAAATTCAAAGAAGTATCGAAACCGCCCTGATGGAACATGGTAGTTATTCGGGAGAACTGGAAATCCTCACACGCGATAAAGGAAGGATCTGGGTGCGGGCCGTTGTGAATCCCGTGATCAAACATGGGGAACCTGAATACTTCGTTGGCATGTTTGATGATATCACGATGGAAATGTCTCTCCGGGAGCAGAACCGGGAGAACCAGGAGAAGCTCGACACCATCATGGAAAACATCCCGCTGTCGATCATCCTCACCGATGAAAAAGGCCGCCTCAACTTCATCAACCGGCAGGCCGAAAAACAGCTCCGGGCGACCTGGGAAGAGGTCCGCAACAAGTCGCTCCGGGAGGTCTTCCCGAAAGAAGGCCAGAAGGCGATCCGCAGCCTGAAACGGGTCTACCGCACCAAAAAGCCCTCTTTCGACGAATATGCCTATACGATACAGGGGAGGGAATACCATTTCGAGATCCATCGCATCCCTCTGTTCACCGAGGATGGCCGCGTGACCCAGGTGATGTCCATCGCCACCGACATCACCCGGAGAAAGTACGAGGAGAAAGTGTTCCGGATCCAGCAGTCTGTCGACTCGCTGCAATCCATCGGCGAGACCTTCGAAGAGAGCCTCCAGGCGCTGTTCGACAACCTCTTCGAGCTGAACTGGGTCGACGGCGGCGGCCTCTACCTGGCCGAC
Organism: uncultured Bacteroidales bacterium; assembly: GCA_964489545.1. Taxonomy (GTDB): domain Bacteria; phylum Bacteroidota; class Bacteroidia; order Bacteroidales; family JAGOPY01; genus JAGOPY01. The sequence continues at coordinate 23,632 of CAZAZE010000032.1, read as the reverse complement.
TACCAGGCGCAGCGCCTGCGCCTGGTATACACCCGCGGCCTATCCCGACAATTCGTCCGCAGCGTGAAAGAATATGCTTTCGACACCCCCAACGCCGCAGTGGTCTTCGCCCGCGACCCCAAGTATTCCAGCGCAATAGAATTCCTTGAGCCCACACGCCAGACCGTGGAAGCGGAGAAGATCACCTTCCTCACCGTGCTGCCGCTGGTGTACCACGACACCGTCGTCGGCTCGCTGAACCTGGCCTCGCGTACGGACACCGGCATCGACGCCTTCGACCGCCAGGCCATAGAGGCCATCGCGCAGAAAACCGCCAACCTGCTCGAGGTCATCAACACCCGCGAGCTGCTTACCAAAGCCAACGAGGCGCTGATGCAGCAAATGCAGGAGCTGCGCGAAAAACAAAACCTGCTCATCCAGAAATCCAAGCTCGAATCGCTCGGAGAGCTCTCCGCCGGCCTGGCCCACGAGATCAGCCAGCCACTCAGCGTCATCTCCCTGGCCTTCGAGAACATCCTCTACAAACTGCAGGAACACCAGGCGCTGAACGAATACTTCGGGCGGAAATCCGCCACCATCAACACGAACATCGACAAGATCCGGCAGCTCATCGAGCACATCCGGCTGTTCTCCCGCGACCAGTCGACGGTGATGCAGGAGAAGGTCGACGTCAACCAGGCCGTCCGCAATGTCCTGGCGATGATCAGCGTCCAGCTCGGCCGGCACCACATCGCCACCACGCGCAGCCTCGACGCCGAAGCCTGCTTTGTCCTGGGCAACCCCACCAAGCTGGAACAGGTGGTGATGAACCTGCTGTCGAACGCCCGCGATGCGGTCGACGAACGGGAACGAAACCTCCGGGGAAAGATCTACATGAAACAGATCACCATCACCACCCGGTGCGAAGAAAAAACCATTACCCTGACCGTCGAAGACAACGGCACCGGCATACGGCCCGAGCACCGCGAAAAAATCCTCAACCCCTTCTTCACCACGAAACCGCCCGGCCAGGGCACCGGCCTGGGCCTTTCCATCGTCTACGGCATCGTGACCGAGATGAAAGGGACTATTGACATTCAGTCAAAATTGAATAAATTTACACGCATGATCGTCACCTTTCCCAGAATATGACCGTATGACCTAGTTTCAATCCCTTGTGCCGCCAAACCCAAAACCCAAGTCATGAAGAATATACGCATACTGATCCTCGACGATGAGGAAGGCATCCGCCAGGAGATCGGCGAGTTCCTCAGATCCTCCGGCTTCGCCGTAGAGGAGGCCGCCGAGGCCCAGGCCGCCTTCCGCATACTCGAAAAACATCCCGTCGACATCGCCATCCTCGACATCCGCCTGCCCGGCATGAGCGGGCTGGAGGTGCTGCGCGAACTGCGCAAGCTACACCCGGAGGTGGAGGTGATCATGATCAGCGGCCACGGCGACATGGACAGCGTCATCGAGGCGCTGCGCCACGGGGCGGCGGACTACCTCAAGAAGCCGTTCCTGATGCGCGACGTGCTCGGCGCCATCGAGAAGACCCGCAAGTACCTCCGCATCCACCAGGCCCTGGCCCGCAAGATCGAAAAAGAGGCTAACCCCAGCCACGGCCTCTGGGAGAAGATGGGCGCCCCCTTCATCTTCGGCTCCTCGGTCATGGAAGAACTGTACGACCAGATGGTGCGCGTGTCGGTGAGCGACGGCACCACGGTGCTCATCACGGGCGAAAGCGGCACCGGCAAGGAGCTGGTGGCGCGCGGCATCCACCTGCTGAGCCGCCGCAAGGACAAGCCCTTCCACACGGTGAACTGCTCCTCGGTGCCCGACGAGCTGTTCGAGAGCGAGTTCTTCGGATACAAGAAAGGCGCCTTCACCGGCGCCCACGCCGACAAGCCCGGCTGGTTCGAGGCGGCCGATGGGGGGACGCTCTTCCTCGACGAGGTGGGCGACCTGAAGCTGACGCTGCAGGCCAAGCTGCTGCGCGTGATGGACGACCGGCAGGTGAACCGCCTGGGCACCACCCGCCCGGTGCAGGTCGACGTGCGCGTCATCGCCGCCACCAACCAGAACCTGCCACAGATGGTCATGGACCAGGGCTTCCGCCAGGACCTCTACCACCGCCTCAACGCCTTCACCATCCATATCCCGCCGCTGCGCGAACGCCGCGACGACATCCCCCTGCTGCTGAACTATTTCATCGGCTTCTACGCCGGCCGCCTGGGCAAGGAGATCACCGCCATGAGCAGGCCCCTGGCCGTGGCGCTGGAACGCTACGACTACCCCGGCAACGTGCGCGAGCTCAAGCACATGATCGAACGCGCCGTCATCCTCTGCGACGGCACTGAGCTCACCCTCGACCACTTCGACCACCTGCTGAGCAAGCTGAAGGAAGGCCAGCCCCACCTGCATCCCGCGCCCCCATCCGGCAGCTACGACCTCAACCAGTACGAGCGCGAGACCATCGAAAAAGCCCTGCACGACGCCGGCCACAACAAGTCGAAAGCCGCACGCCTGCTCGGACTGTCGCGCCAGGCGCTCGACCGGAGAATGGCGAAGTTTGGGATCAGGTAGTTCCAGTGTTCCAGAGTTCCAGGTTCCAGAGTTCCAGGGGAAACTGTTACATTGTTACATTGTTACATTGTTAATTGTTGTTTGTCATTGGCTGCGCGTCATTGGCTTTGTGCGGATTGGTGTTTTTTTGCATGGAGCCACCACCCCGAAGGGGTGAAATGATTGTAGCCCCGGATGCAATCCGGGGGTAGGAAACGGACAAAGACCAAATAAAAGTGCCGAAGGCACGAATGAAGGATACAGGATACAGAATACAGAATACAGAAGAAGTTTGGAAATGAGATAATTTGGAAATCGGAAATCGTAAATCGTAAATCGTAAATCGACAATTCCCATTCCCTCCGCCCCTCCCCCTGCCCCCTCCCCATGATGTTATTGTGCCCCGGTTCCGGCGATTTCGCGGGGAGGGGTGGGATTTTACCGCGGATTCCATCTTTCTCCCTTTCCCCCTTTCCCCCTTTCCCCCGGATTTCATCCGGGGTTACACTAGTTGCACCCCTGCGGGGTGGGGGCGTAATGCAAAAAAACCTCCGATCCCCGCAAATCCAATGACGCGAAGCATATTACGCAAAGCATATTACGCGAGCGCAGCGAGCTAATTACGCGAGGAGCGCAGCGACGAGCCAATTACGCGAAGCATATTACGCGAAGCCACGTGTGGGGCGCGGCCCGTATTGTCAATGCATTGATTGTTTTTTGCAAATATCAATCAGTCTATTGATGGTTTTTTAGTATTTTTATGAAAAAAGTCATGCTGAACAGATTCATTGAAATATCGGAACGCATTATTGAATCCGTAGATACTCGTTATGTGCGGGATCAGATCTCGTTGCTCCGCCAGCCGGAACGGCTCATTGGCATCAAGGGCAGCAGAGGGGTGGGGAAAACCACGCTGCTGTTGCAATATGCCAGACTGAACCTGAAGGCCGGATCACGGCTGTATGTAAGCCTCGACAATCCATGGTTTGCAAAAAACAACCTCCTGGAGTTTGTCGACGAATTTGTCAAGAACGGCGGAACGCATCTGCTGCTTGATGAAGTGCATCATTACAACGACTGGTCCTTATCCCTGAAACAAGTTTACGACTCCTACAAAGGCCTGCACGTCATCTACACAGGCTCGTCGCTGTTGCTTCTGACCAAAGGCAGGGCTGACCTGTCGAGACGGGGCACGCTCCACACCCTTCATGGCCTGTCGCTGAGAGAATACGTCAACCTCACCAAAGGCACGCATCTTCCGGTGTGCTCCCTGGCAGATATCCTGTCGAATCACATGGACATCTCAGCATCTGTCCTGGAGAAAATAAAACCGGTCAAAGAATACAATGACTACAATCAATCGGGATACTATCCATTCTTCCTGGAGAACAGGAACACCTATCATCTGAAGCTTCTGGAGATCATCAACCAGATCATCGAATCCGACCTTCCCCTGGTGGCCAGCATCAGTTTTTCGAATGTTAACAAGATCAAGCAACTCGTTCAGATCATTTCCGAATCGGTGCCTTACAAGCCCAATCTTGAGAAACTCAGCAGCCAGACCGGGATTAGCATCAACACGCTAAAGGATTACCTCTATTACCTGAACGAAGCGATGCTGATCGCATTACTGAGGTCGGGGAAGAAAGGTATTTCAAAACTGGCCAGGCCAGAGAAGATCTATCTGAGCCATCCGAACCTGATGTTTTCCCTGGCCACCGACAATGCAAACGAGGGGAATATCCGGGAGAGTTTTTTCTTCAACCAGGTGCGGACAATGTTTGAAATCCATGCAACGGAAAAGGGCGACTTCCTGGTCGGCAACAACTATGTTTTCGAGGTCGGCGGCCGGGGCAAAAAATACCGGCAGATTGCGAATGTCAAAAATTCATTCATCGCAGCCGATGACGTGGAGATCGGATTCAAGAATACGATCCCGCTTTGGCTGTTTGGGTTTCTTTATTAGGCTTAAGCCTTAAAGGTTTAAGGTTTAAGTTAATTTGAGATTTCCAATTTCCAATCTCCATTTTCCAATTTCCAATCTCACTTTCCAATTTCCCATCCACATCGACAATCGACAATCGACAATCGACAATCGACATTCCCTCCGCCCCTCCCCCTGCCCCCTCCCCATGATGTTATTGTGCCCCGGTTCCGGCGATTTCGCGGGGAGGGGTGGGATTTTACCGCGGATTCCATCTTTCTCCCTTTCCCCCTTTCCCCCTTTCCCCCGGATTTCATCCGGGGTTACACTAGTTGCACCCCTGCGGGGTGGGGGCTATATGCGAAAAACCCGGATCCCCGCACCGCCAATTACGCGAAGCATATTACGCGAGGAGCGCAGCGACGAGCTTATTACGCGAAGCATATTACGCGAAGCATATTACGCGAAGCATATCACGCGAGGAGCGCAGCGACGAGCTTATTACGCGAAGCATATTACGCGAGCGCAGCGAGCCAGTGACGCGAAGCCATGTATATCCGTCGTATCCCTTGTGACTGATAAAATACATTTTTATTTGCTGACATCAAACAATTTTGTATTTTAGTAGCAAACAAATCAATCTGACATGATTTTAGAAAACGTCATATCCATGGTTGTTGCGCAGCAAAAGGACCGCATTGCATCGCGCGATACCGGACTGAAACGGGAGTTGGTCCCGGCTGCGCAAAGCCTGTCGTCGCATGCCCTGATCATCTCCGGCGTCAGGCGTTGCGGGAAAAGTACCCTGATAATGCAGATGATGGAAGGGCTGGACGATAAGTCCGTCTTTTACCTGAATTTCGAGTCTCCGCAGCTGTATGAATTTTCCCTTACGGATTTTACGCGCTTAGATCGCGTGATTGCCCAACATGGCGCGAGCACGCTGTTTTTCGATGAAATCCAGCTGGTCACGGGTTGGGAACTATACGTCAGGCAAAAGTTAGATGAAGGGTATAAAGTGGTCATCACGGGGTCCAACGCATCGTTAATGAGCAAGGAACTGGGCACCAAACTCACCGGGCGACACATTACCCAGGAGCTTTTCCCTTTTTCTTATCGTGAGTTTATTTCATTCAGATCTCTTTCCCCGTCGGCAGAAAGCCTGTCCGCCTACCTGCATACGGGCGGGTTTCCCGAATTCGTGAAAAGCGGGGACCCGGAGCAGCTTGCGATGCTGTTCAATGACATACTCGTCCGGGATATCGTCGCCCGGTATGGGATAAAGGATATCAGGAGCCTGCAACGGCTGGCTTCGTTATTATATTCAAACATCAGCAACAGGATCACGGCGACCAAACTAAAACAGCCCTTATCGATCGGCGCCACGAGCACGATACTGGACTGGTTTTCACACCTGGAGTTATCATACCTGGTTTTCTTTCTTCCCATTTTCAGCCATTCCATAAAAGCCCAGCTCATCAACCCCCGAAAAGTCTACGCGATTGACACGGGGTTGACAGAAGTGGTGTCCATCAGCATGACTGAAAATGCGGGCCGGAAATTGGAGAACCTCATCTTCCTGCATCTGAGGAGAAAGTACACTGAACTATATTATTACAATGAAAAAGGCGAATGTGACTTCATCGCGATGAAACGCGGCGCCGTGGCCGAATTAATCCAGGTATGTTACGAGCTGACGCCCGATAACCTGAGCCGGGAGGTCGACGGACTGTGCTCCGCCATGAAGTATTTTAACCATTCGCACGGCACCATCGTCACGTTTAACAGCCAGGATCATATAAACAAGGACGGATTGGAGATCTCGGTCCTCCCGGCTTACCAATATTTAATGACTGAGTGAGCGTTATTGGCTTCGCGTCATTGGCTTCGCGTCATTAGCTTCGCGTCATTAGCTCGCTGCGCTCGCGTCATTAGCTTCGCGTCATTAGCTTCGCGTCATTAGCTCGCTGCGCTTGCGTCATTGGCTTCGCGTCATTGGCTGCGCGTCATTAGCTCGCTGCGCTCGCGTCATTGGATGCGCGTCATTGGCTGCGCGTCATTAGCTTCGCGTCATTAGCTCGCTGCGCTCGCGTCATTGGCTGCGCGTCATTGGCTTTGCACGGATTTGTTCTTTTTTTGGCATTGAAACCCCACCCCGCAGGGGTGCACCGTCTGTAGCAGGGAAGCGGGGAAGCGGGGAAGCAGGGAAGCAGGGATGCGGGGAAGCAGATTGCATGACGCCCCCACCCCGCAGGGGTGCACCGTCTGTAGCAGGGAAGCGGGGAAGCGGGGAAGCAGGGAAGCAGGGATGCGGGGAAGCAGATTGCATGACGCCCCCACCCCGCAGGGGTGTAACTATTGTAACCCCGGATGAAATCCGGGGGTAGGAAACAGACAAAGACCAAATAAAAGTGCCGAAGGCACGAATGAAGGGTACAGAATACAGAATACAGAATGCAGAATACAGAATGCAGATTGCCGATTCTCGATTGTCGATTGTCGATGTGGATGGGAAATTGGAGATTGGAGATTGGAGATTGGAAAATGACACAATGACAATAAATTACGCGAAGCCAATGACGCGAGCGCAGCGAGCCAATGACGCGAGCGCAGCGAGCCAATGACGCGAGCGCAGCGAGCCAATGACG
>CAZAZE010000032.1:0-16416 GCA_964489545.1 uncultured Bacteroidales bacterium | reverse complement strand
CGAGCGCCAGCGAGCCAATGACGCGCAGCCAACCGGGCAATGACCGAAAATGGTCACTTTACCCTTTCCCCTCATAAACACCTGACAATCCGTCCCTTGCGCGCTAATCTGATTTAGTCTAAATTACTTTGCCCGAAACCGGGCATTTTATGCACCCAATCCGCCAACCGCCGACTGCTGACCGCTGACCGCTGACCGCTGACTACCTGTAATCCAGCACACTACGCCATCTGGCACGCCATTTGAATAAGGTATGCCGCTTTTGCCCCCAATAAACCCAAAAGCATGGAAAAATCCATACTTTTCATAGGATACGCTTCCCCTATGCACGACGAGTTGCGCGAGTTCGTAGCCGGCATGCAGGGGGAGGCGTTTTTCGCCGACACGCTGGAGGAGGCGATCCGGGTACTGGACGGGCAGGCGGTGCGCAAGGTGGTATTAAATCTGCGGACCCTGGCCGACGCCGGCATTTTACGGTACGTGAACGTTTACTACCGGGAGCAGGCCGAGGTGATCGTCTCGGCCTCCCGGGAGTTCGACCAGATCATCTCGGTATTCCGGCAGGGCAATTATTCCCGCCTCCACCAGCCCCTGCGGCTCGAAGAACTCAAAACCGTGATATGACCAGGAAACAATATGTCAATCTAATATTCATGTTTAACTAAAACTTCAAAATCTATGAAAAAGTTTTTACTTCTTCTGTTCACACTGCTATTTGCGGTGATGAATACGTGGGCGCAAACGACGCGTTATGTGCCTAGTGGTGGCTCACCAGCTTATGCTACTATCCAGGCAGCAATTAATGCATCGGTCACCGGTGATGTTATAGTGGTTGCTGCCGGCACTTATCCGGAAACCCTGAACCTTGGCGGCAAAGGGCTTACCATTCAGGGTGCCGGGTCCGCTCTTACCATCATAAATGCAGATGGAATTGCAGGGTATGCCATTCAGGGCCTTGGCAATTCTACTACAATCCAGGATCTGAAGTTGATCAATCCTGAGCATTATGGCATAAAAGCTGAAGGTGTCACAAATTTGACTTTGACAAACATCATTGTGGAAGCCTCAGCTAAAACAGGTATCGATCTTAATGGCGTAACCACTGCTACGCTTACTAATATAACGGTGACCAATACTGTTGGGGGATTTGGCCTGATGATCATGGATTCCGATAATATTACTGTGAATGGCATAACCACTTCAGGAAATCTCTGGGGCGGTGTTACCATACAAAGTAAAGGTCAATATTTCCCTGGCGGATGTGATAATATTGTTTTCTCGGGATCTTTCAACGCCACTGACGCGTTTCCTTTTTTAATAGAACAGGATCCCTGGAACAATGCTTATTCGCCTATAACGAATGTAACAATTCCAGCTCAATTCACTCATATTGCTTATGGTTTCCGTAGCGTACATAAAACAACGGGAGCCATTTACAATTACAAACAGTGGTATTACGAGGAGGACCTGGCAGGCGCACAAGCTATTGCAAACGGCCTCGCCACCTCCACAACATTTACATATACTGATGTGGTCGTATATAATTTAGCCGAAACTACTTACTCTGTAATTCCTAATTTAAAAATCCAGGATGCCATCGATGCTGCAACCGCAGGGGATGTGATCAACGTTGAAGCAGGCAACTATGTTGAAAGCTTTATCATTGATGAGCAAATAACTCTTCAGGGGCCAAATGCAACAATTGCAGGTAATGGAGGTCGAAATCCTGAGGCCACGATTGAAGGAGTAGCCCGCGTTGAGGCAGACAATGTAACAATCAAAGGATTGTTTATTGATGGTACAAATGTGGACCAAACAACAACCCTCACTATGAGAGGCATATTGGTGGCAAATACTGGTGCACGTGCCAACGTTACGATACAAAATAATATCATAAAGAACTGGGTAACCGGTATTTCACTTGCTGGGGGAAGTCCATTCCCATGGGTTAACGGTGCTTATATTGAGGGCAATCTACTAATCAATAATGGCATTGGAAGTACAGAAAATGTGAACGCTCTGACCATTATCAATAATGTTTTCGATAACGGTAGTATCGGTCTGGGCGGTGGAGCCGTGCTTGCTGCTCCCATAACCGGCAATAGTTTCTCAAATGGTACCGGAAGGTATATAAGTGTCCACCCAAATGTTACACTCACTTTCGCCAATTTATTGATCGATAACACGTTTGACAAGGCTGCTTATTTAGAGAATATTAGTGGACAATGGTATAATAAAGCCATTTTCGCTACAATCCAAGGGGCCATTGATGTTGCTTCGGCTGCTGCTGTAATTGGTATTACCGGAACATTTGGTGATGTAAACAATTATACCATTTACGACGTACCCATTACGAAGACTGGGATCACAATCCAGAGTACAACCGGGTGCATGATCTATGGGACTTTTATTGTGAAAGCCAATGGGGCAATCATTGACGGATTAACTATCCAGAATAAAGGGAATTTATCCGGTGAAAGTAATGCACACAGAGGAGCTATTTATGTTTATGCAGAATCCGCAACAATCACGGATAATACTATAACAAATGGATTAGGCTCTAATGCCGGCTTATCGAATGGCATGCAGATCATGCGGTCATCCTCCACAATTAATACACTTGCCAGTGATTATACCATAACCGGAAATACGCTGACGGGTCACATACAAGGAGTGCCGGATTGGTCCTCAAGCGGGATTGTTATTCCGGAGAATAATTATTCAGGTGCTGTTGGTGGCAATTATTACGACATTCTGGTAAATGATTATCAGATCGCCACTGCAAACACCTTTACGAATAACATGGTTGATTATGAGCATCAGAACTGGCTGGATTGGAGTACAGCAGGGGTCGCTGAATATGCACGGGTATCCAACGCAACCCAGTTGGTTGACATATTGACATACACCAGGGATGGTGCGACGGTTTTAGTGGCAGATGGGACATACCAGGTGGCACTTTCAATAACATCACCTAATCTGACTTTGAAATCAATCAATGGCCGGGATGTAACGATTATTGATAACCCGAATGTTGGTTCAGAAACACAAGGTATTGGCGTGATTGCCAATATGGGAACCGTCACTGTTGATGGTTTCACAGTGAATAATTTCAGGAATGGAATTATCCAGGGAATGGCATCAGCAACCGGAACCACATTTATTGTTAAAAACAATAAAGTGATACCGGAACAAAATGTTAACGGACCTTATTTACGCAATGGTATCCAGGTCAGTGGTGCTAATTCACAGATTATTAATAATTACGTTGTGGGTGCACCTTTGACCAGCACTTGGGCTAGTACTGCAATTCACGTTGTTAATAATTCAGGAATTCTTGTGCAAGGGAACACTGTTAATACCGCTTCAGCGGATATTGGCATCGGAATAACCAATTGGGATGCAACACTTGTCGAAAACATCACGATTACAGAAAACACTGTTATTGGCGCGAAGAATAGCATTCGCATCAGTGGTCAGAGTCAAGCCAAAGCAGTTAAAGGAGTGATCATTGAGGACAATGTCCTAACCAACAGTCCGACAAGCAGTGGTATCAATGTGCAAACTGTGAGTCTGGAGAATCTGACTGTCACTGGCAATGTCATTTCCGGGCATTTCTTTGCTGGTATTCGTTTCTCCGGCACATCAGCAACCCTTACAGGAAATATTGTTATCAATGAAAACTCATTATTTAATAATACGGATTATGGCCTGTATAATGGCACGGCTCATCCCATCACTGCCACCTGCAACTGGTGGGGAACAGGCGCTTTTGGACAGATTCAACAAGAAGTCTACGGCCCTGTTACCTACATTCCATACCTGACCGATGGTACGGACAACAGCGACGATCCGGGCTTCCAGCCTGTGGCCGGCGCATGCAATAACGGTTTCCCGGTGCAGAACCTGACCACCGCCATTGGCCATGCCAATATCAACAGCGCCCTTGCGGCTGCAGGAGCCGGAAATAAGATCCACATCTCCAGCGGCAACTACCCTGAAAATGTGAACAGCCCTGGCAACCTCACCTATTCCTTCGGAGGCAGCCCCGGTTGCGTGACCATCACCGGCGACCTGACCTATCAGCCGACCGATATCGTGGAAGTGGATGTATGGGGGAATACTGCTTGTACGGAGTTCGACCAGATCACCGTCACTGGCAACCTCAACCCGAACGGCGCAACATTGACCGCAAACTTCGGCACAACCCCGTTTGTCCCGGATCCGATGTCAACTTTTACCATTTACGATGCCGGAACCTTAACCGCTGGCAGCACCTTCACGATGGGAACGGGTATGGGCGCTTTCGGTATCACCTACGACACAGATGCTGACGAGGTTATCCTCACCACCCTGCCGGAGATCGACATCGCCATCCATGAGGTCGGTTGCGGCTATTTTGAAGTGGTGATGATCCCCAATGCAAACCTCGCTGCAATGACCCTCACCAATGTGGTGTTCACCATTCAGTACCCCGATGTGATTAATCTCACGAACTTAAATTACATGGGTTATAATTTGTTACCGGGTGCCACACTTGACCCAATCACCGGGTATGAATTTATCACCGTCGTTGGAGAGATCTTTATCGATGGAAATCCGCCCACAGGCGGCAACGGCCCCTGGACAGCCGGAAATGAATATCCCATATTCACCTTCAGGCATGACCAGTCATCCACCGCCACCGGTACCGGTGATTTCACCATCTGGTCGGGGACAGATCCCACGAACTCATACAGCTACTATGCTGAATACCTCGGTTCGGACGTAACCGGCGACATCACCAACGACGCCAACGGCTCGTGGCTCGACGGCTGCCCGGTGAAAAACGTAAGCCAGACCAAGTGGTATTATGAGATTCAGCAAGCAATTGATGAAGCCAGCACCTCTTCAACCGATATCATTGAAGTCTATTACAAGACCCGCAATCTTGGTATCTATCCGGAAATGCTTGTCGTTGACAGGGCGATAGACCTCCGCGGACCGAATTACTTAATTAATCCGAATACGGGTACAAGGGCTCCTGAGGCTGTCATTGCGATCCCTTCCGGAGCATTGCCAAATGCTGATGGTGATTATCCGGCTGTTGATGTTTTAGCTGGAATTGATGGTGTTAGCATTAAAGGATTCACTGTTGATGGGTCGAATTTAGCCGGAACTACAACCTGGACGGTTGGGGTTTACGGTAAAGACCTGGCAGATAACCTGACAATTAGCAATAATATCATTAAGAATTTCTGGTTACCAGTCTATTCAACATCATATTTCTGGAATACAACACTAACTCCCCCGAATTGGGATTTCAACCATTGGGTTTACGGAACATCTGTAAGTAACAATTACATTTTCAGTAATGACGGCCGTTGCCCTGCATATGGAATCTATTTGCAAGGTTCAGTCGGTAATGTTTCCGGAAATGTGATCAATAATGCCAAACGAGGGATACAGATTCAACCCTACAATCATCCTTCGACTGACACCTACTATGTCATTGATAATACGGTTACAGCGTTCCATACCAGCCTTTGGTATAACTGTGCTTATACCAATAATAAATCCATCTGGGTGTTCGAAGATAATTTGTTGAAGGGACAAGCATTACCTGTTTGCGCAACAAATACAGATTGGGAAGGTATCCGCATTGAATCTCATTCAGATGTCGATGGTACAGTGACCTTTATTGGTAATTCTGTTGATAAGCATCAATCTGGTGTTGCTGATACCTATGGAATTTATGCATTAGGCTACACCGGCACGGCTGTGACGACAATCACCAACAATGAAATCATCGGTGCTGAATATGGTATCTACCTGAACAATGGCGTGTACAACAACATAACCGAGAACTCAATTACCGGTTATACGACCTATGCCCTGACCAACCTCACTGCATCAACTATCTCAGCTACCTGCAACTGGTGGGGTGATGCAGACATGAATGATGTCAGTGATGCCATCTCCGGTAGTGTTATTTATCTGCCTTATCTGATCACCAATAATGAAGTGGCTGTACCAGCCTGGACCAATGGCTTTGATCCGCTCGGTCCGTGCCAGTCCCCGCTCACATTCAAGGTGTTCCTGCAGGGACCGTATGTCGCCGGCGGAAGCATGACCACAGCGATCAATGGCGAACTGCCGAACAGCCAGCCCTTCAATGTGGCGCCGTGGAACTACAATGGCACCGAAACACTGCCCACTACCCTTACCGGAAATGAAGTTGACTGGGTGCTGGTGGAAATGCGCGAAACAGCCAGTGGCACGGCTTACAGCCGTTCTGCAGGCCTGCTGCATTCCAATGGATCTGTTACTGCTAACCTTAGCAACCCATCGCCGGTATTAGGAAATAGCTACTACTTCGTCATCTACCAGCGCAACCATATGCCGGTGATGTCCGCCATCGTGGTCAATCCCTACACGTTCTCCTATCCATATGACTTCACGTTGTTAAGCAACCTGTATGACAATGTCACTACGCCTACAAACGCTCCACCGGCTATGCTGCTGGAAACCGGCGTTTATGGCATGATTGCCGGCGACGTGACGCACAACGGATTGCTGCAATACTCCGGCGCGGGCAACGACCGCGGTCCGATCATCGCCAAGATCATCGCACTCATGGGCGGTACCAGCATCAGCCAGGTTTACAGCGGCGGCGGTTACTTCTTCGAGGACGTGAACATGAACAACGAGCTCAAGTACACCGGTGCGGGCAACGATCGCGCCCTGATCCTGAGCAACCTCGACCCGCTATCGGGCTCTACCCTGCTGAACGCCTACTACATCTCCGAGGTTCCCGGCTATTACACCGGGCCGACCAAGAGCGCCGGCACAGGACCGGTCTACATCGCCCACGACGGTCAGACCATCAGCCTGGGCACCACCCTGCCCATCGCCAGCGGACTGGTCGACAACGTGCAGTTCACCCTGGCCTGGATGGCCGGCGATGAACAGGCCGCCATGGCCGTGGCAGGCGCCACCTCCGGATTCCAGCTTCAGCCCCAGGGCGAACCGGTCACCATCGACGGCGTCACCTACCAGGTGTTCGTGAGCGTGGTGCCCACCGCACTGCCCGAAATGTGGACCGAAGGAACCCGCGTCACCGCCCTCACCCTCGGCGCTCCCCTGCCCGAAGGCAGCATCTGGGTGGCCGATAACGGCTTCACCGGCGAACACAATGCCGACTACTATGTATCGGTATGGGGCAGCGACCTCACCGGCGAGATCAAGATGGGCTTCACCGGCATCGGCGACCCGTCGAACAACAGCGGCATGAAGGTGTACCCCAACCCGGTATCCGGAAGCACGCTCTTTATCGAAGCGCCCGAAGCGGCAGGCATGAACCTGACGATGTCGGTCTACGACATGCAGGGCCGCCTCATGATGAGCCAGGCCGTGAACTTCGGCATGAGCAGGATGGAACTCAAAACCGCCACCCTGCCTGCCGGAATGTACATCCTGAAGCTCAGCAATGAGACCCTCCTCAAACAAACCCGGTTCGTCGTCATCGACTGATCGCGGGATTGAATATCCTCAGGTTTTAACGACCTGACGGTGAAGACCTTCTCTCCGCGCAAGCGGGGAGAAGGTCCCACCGTTTAAAACCGGTCCGCCACCGGGAACAAAAAAGACCCTTATTTTCCTAAAGGCCGCATTTTCTTTTCAACTCCATCGACTCAAAAAAAACGGAAAAATGCACGAGATCGACTCCACCCCGAAGAAGACAACGCGCCGCACGCGCATCCATTTGCCGGTTGTCATCCTGCTGATGATCCTGCCTGTACTCAGTCTGGCCCAGGTCCAGACGCACACCCTAACCCCGGCTTCTGCCAGTCCGTGGACCGTTCCTGCCGGCGTGGTGACGGTGCAGGTAGACGCCTGGAGCGGCGGCGGCGGATCGGGCGGCATCGGCGCCACGGTCACTGCCGGCGGCGCGGGCGGCCAGACAGTTTTCAATGCCATCAGCATCAGCGGCGGCGCGGGTTCATCGGGCGCGGCCAACAACACGCCTACCGCCGGCGGCGCGGGCGGCACGGCCACGGGGGGCGACGTGAACACCAGCGGCGCGGCCGGTACCACCGGCACTGTCGGCCAGCCTTCCTACGGCGGCAACGGCGGCGCCAGTCCCAACGGCGGCGCGACCCAGCCGGGGGCGGTCACTGGCCTTAACGCCGAGCCCGTTCCGGGCGTCAACGGCAACGCGCCGGGCGGCGGCGCCGGCGGGGCAGCCCGCGACGGCAACAACGCCACCCTGCGCAGATCATCCGGCGGCGGCGGCGGCGGCGGGTATGCGCAGTTTACCGCACTCAGCGTTACCCCCGGAGATGACATCTCCTTCACCGCCGGGGCCGGCGGCACGGCCGGCACGGGCGATGCGGCCAACGGCGGCGCCGGGGCCGACGGGCAGATCATCATCACCTACTGCGTTCCCACCATCACCTGCACTACCAATCAGACCCGGTCGACCGACGCGGGTTTCTGCACGTATACGGCCAGCGGGACCGAATTCGATCCCACCATCGGCGGCGGATGCACCGGCACCACCGCCACGTACGAACTTTCCGGGCAGACCACCGGCAGCGGCGCCACGACCCTGGCCGGCGTGGCCTTCGAAAAAGGCATTACCACCGTGACCTGGACGGCCACGGCCGCCGACGGCAACTTCGCCGTCTGCAGCTTCACCGTTACGGTGAACGACACCGAGAACCCCACCATCACCTGCGCCGTGCCGGCAGAAAGCTACGGCACCGACGACGGGACCTGCACCTTCACGGTCGATGGCGCCGCCCTCGACCCGGCCTTCGGCGACAACTGCCCGGGCGCCACGGTCATCAATGATTACAACAATACCGCCACCCTCGACGGCGCCATTTTTAACACCGGCACCACCACCGTAACATGGACCGTGACCGACGCCGCCGGCCTCACGGCCAGTTGCAGCTATAACATCATCGTGAATGACGACGAAGCGCCCGTGATCACCCTGCTGGGCGCCGCGACCATCGATATTTGCACCGGCGACACTTACACCGACGCCGGCGCCACCGCCGCCGACAACTGCGACGGCGACCTCACCACGGGCATCGTCACCGTGAACCCGGTGAACACCGCGGTACCGGCAACCTACACCGTCACCTACAACGTTTCCGACGCCGCCGGTAATCCCGCTCTGGAAGTGACGCGAACCGTCATCGTCCACCCCACGCCGCTGGTCAGCGACGTCACCCTGCAATTCAGCCCCGATGTGGCCGGCCCGCCCTGGACCGCCGCCGACGGCGACTTCGAAACCGGCTTCTACATCTGCCTCGACCAGGTCACCTACGGCGATTTCTATTTCCTCGATATCGACCAGCTCGTATCGACCGTTGCCCTTGAAGAAGATCTCCTCAACCCCTTCTACCTCACCACGGTGAACAGTCCCACCTTCACCACCTGGTGGGAAGCCAGGTTCCTTGGCTGGCCCCAGGCATACATCGACATCATGGAGCCCATCCTGGCCGGAACCTCCCCGATGTTCTACCTGAAATACGACGGGACCGACTACACATTGGTCGACGGTTTCCTTTACGCCTTCAACGGCACCGTAGCCCCGCTGCAGGTCGACGCCGACTATCCCCCGGGCACCTACACCTTCAATGGGACGGTCGAAGACATTTACGGCTGCCTGACCGATGCCTTCGATGTGGTGATCACCTTTGGCAACACTTCCGTCTACGCCTTCAGCTACGACGCCCCCGCCGGCACCTGCACCTTCACCCCCGTGACCGTGCCGGTGACCTTTGAGACCGTCACTTTGGGCAACTGCGGCTACGAAGGCGTCATCTTCTCGTTCAGCGCCACGGGCCCCGGCAACACCACCTTCGGGGCATGGGACGATCTCGGGAATTACCACACCTTCACCAACAGCGGCTTCTGGGGCCCCGCCGGCGGCTTCAGCCTGCCGGCCAATTACAGCGCCACCACCGACTGGGACATTGAGTTCGATGCCGCGGGCAGCTACACCATCACCTTCAGCCTGGTGGACGCCGCCACCCTGCAAGTGATCGCCGGGCTGACCGAAAGCGACGGGATCGAAGCCACGGAAGACTGCCACGTGTACAACGCCACCAAAGGCCTCTATTACCAGACGATACAGGGCGCCATCGACAATGCCGACCCGGGGGATGCCATCGAGATCCCCGCCGGCACCTATGTCGAAAACGTAACCACTGCCCTAGCCGGCGGCCTGAGGCTGGTCCCCGGCGACAGCCCAGGATGTGTCACCATCGACGGCGACCTGACCCTCACGGAAGATGACATCATCGCCATTGAACTGACTGGTATGGCGCAGTGCACCGAACACGACGCCTTCATCGTCACCGGCGACCTAGCCTGGAACAGCGCCACGGTGGACGTCATCCTGGGCACTTACAGTCCCACGATCGGCGACGCCTTCACCCTCTTCCAAAACGGCAGCCTGAGCGCGTTCGGCGGCCCCATGGAATTCGCCGAGGGAGCGTACCGCTTCACGCTCGACGCCTCCGGCACCGACCTGGTACTGACCCTGAGCACCATCGGCTATTACATCGACATCGCCATCCGCGAGGTGGAGTGCGGCAGTTTCGAGGTAGTGCTCAAGCCCGCCGTGGACCTCATCGACAACACCCTGACCAACGTGCAGTTCACCGTGCAGTACCCCGCGCAGGTGGGCCTGCTCAACCTGGTCTCGCAATACGGCTTCCAGGCCGGCCTGACCATGGCCCCGACCGTTGATTACAAATACATCACCTATGTGGCCGAGCTGATCTCCGATCCCGAGAACCCGCAATATTTCCCGAACACCGGCTGGCTGGCCGGGGAGGAGTACGTGGTGCTCACCTTCAATCATGATCAGAATCCCGGGCCGCTCACCACGGGCGATTTTGTGATCTGGCCGGGGAGCCATTTCGCCTATGAGTTCTACGCCGAGGTCGCCGGCCTCGACGCCACCGGCGTCATTTATGAGAATGCTCTTGGATCTTTGCTCACCTGCCAGACCGATGTGGCCCTGAAAGTGTATCTGCAGGGCGCCTACGAGGCGGCCGGCCTGATGCGGACCACGCTGAACACGGCAGGACAACTCCCCGTCAACCAACCTTACAATGCGGCCCCGTGGAATTACCCTGGCACCGAAACCCTGCCCGATCCTTTGCCCGCCGATGTGGTCGACTGGGTGCTGATCGAGCTCCGGGACAGCGATCTGGTCACGGGATACGTGGTGCAGGGCCGCCGGGCGGCGCTGCTGCATGCGGATGGCAGCGTCACCACCGATCTGCATGTGCCCATAGGCGAGCAGTCGTACATTGTGGTCTACCACCGCAACCACATGCCCGTCATGTCTTCGGTGATGGTTGGTCATGACCACGAATTCCCCTACGATTTCACCATCCTGGGGAACCTTTATGGCTTCAGTGAAGTGCCCGACATGCCCGCTATGCAGATTGTACTCGTGGATAACCCTGGTACTGAGCCGGACGTTTACGCCTGGGCGATGATTGCCGGGTATGTCACCCGGGACGGTATTCTGAGGTATACCGGTGAAAATAACGACCGCGGGCCGATATTATCGAAAATCATCCTGCTTACCGGAAACTCAAGCATCAGTGGTGTGGTAACCGGAGGATACTGGTTCGAGGATGTTAATTTGAACAACCAGATCAGTTATACGGGCGAATTGAACGACCGGGCCATCATCATCGCGAACCTGGGCGTGCTCACCGCCTCGCCAAACCTGAGCGCGGAATATTTTTCCCATGTTCCCGGGGAGTACGGCGCCGCCAAGAACGCCTTGAAGCCCGATGGGCCCATATCGGTATCGATCGACGGACTGCAGGTGCACATCACCACCCGCGAGCGGATCACCGGGGGATTGATCGACAATATCCAGTTCACCCTGGCCTGGGACGCTGGGGATTCCAGGATCGATGAGGCGATGAATCACTTCACCTCCGGTTTCAACCTTCAGCCACAAGGCGCACCGGTGATCATCGACGGGATCAGCCACCAGGTTTTTGTAACGGTAACCCCGGTACATTTGCCCGGGAACTGGGAGGTCAATGAACCGGTCACCGTTCTTTCTTTCGGGGATCCCATTCTGGAAGGACGGCTCAGTATCGCCGACAATGCCTACACCCGTTCAAACAATGCCATGTACTATGTTTCGGTATGGGGCGAAGACCGGACCGGCGGCATCAAGGCCGCGCAGGCCGGAGAAGGCGCAATGGCGGCTGAGACCGGCATGAGACTGTATCCCAACCCGAATGCGACGGGCCGGCTGTACCTCGAAGTACCGGGCCGGGAACACCGGTCACTTCAGGTACAGGTATTCAGCCTGCAGGGGCAACTGCTCCTCAGCACCAGTATGATATTTAACGGAGGAACTTCGGATCTGGACGTTTCGCCGCTGGATCCCGCCGTGTACCTGGTCAGGGCACAAAACGACCGGGAATGCTACACTGCACGCTTCGTCATCGTCAGGTAGAAATTGATAATGGAAAAAGCATGAAAAAGAAACATTCACCGAAAAACTACCGGGCCGCGGCCGGGGGGCTTCCCTTCCCGCGGCGCCTGGTCCGGAGGATCGCACTGGCGCTGATCATGGCGTGGACCCTTCCGTCTATTGCCCAGCAACTGGATGTGGGGATCTTCGAGTCGGCCACGCCAAACAAGATCGAGGTCAAACTCCGGCCCGATTTCACCATCAATCCCAACGAGACGATCACGGCCATTCTGTATGCCATTCGATGGAACGACCCGACGATCGCCATCACCCAGGTCGATTACCTGTATCCTTACTTTGTGGCACTGGATGGCGATCCGGTGACCTACAACGGATACACCTACCAGGTATTTGCCGCCACGCCGGTCCTGGCGGTGGGCGCGACCATATCACCCGGACAGGAGATCCTGATCTCCTCGTTTACCTATACCGGCGGAGCCTGTTCATTTTTTGAACTTGCCGACGATGAATGGACACAGTCCAACAATGGTGGTCCATACTTTGAATTCCTGGGGCTGGATTATACCGGCATCATTTATGCGCCCCTGGTCGGCTTCGGCCCTGTCGGCGGACAGGTCACGGGCGGAGGCAATATCTATTTCGGCCAAAGTACAGGTCCCCTGATACTAACCGGCTACTTCGGCGCCATCACCGGGTGGCAAAGGCAGTTCAACACCGGTCCCTGGACGGGCATTGAAGGCACGGCGGGGCTGACCGAATATTCCGAGATTTCCGGTGCGGCCGGCACCTGGCGGTACCGCGCGGCGCTGGATGAAGGCGGTTGTCCGACGGCCTATTCCACCCAGGCCGAAGTCATTGTTTCAGGAGCATTTGCCTGGCTGGGCGCCACCGGCACCAACTGGTTCGATCCGGCCAACTGGACCAGCAACGAAGTGCCAGGGTCTGCCACCGACGTCGACATCCCCGCGGTGAGCTCCGGATTCTATCCCATTGTGCTGGGCGCCGCCAGTTGCAGGGACCTGCACATTTTCAGCGACGCTTCCTTCACCATTTCCTCCACGGGCAGTTTCACCGCCTTCGGCAATGTGACCAACAGCGGCGGCGCCGGCAGCCTGATGGTCCTTTCCGGTCCCGGCGGCTCCGGATCACTCATCCACAACCAGCCCGGCGTGGAAGCCACGGTGGAGCGCTACCGGCAGGGCTGGACCGCTTTTCCCGCCGGGGAGCAGCCATACAGAGGCCGGCATACGCTGTCGTCATCGGTGGAAAGCCAGCCCATACAGCCGGAATTCGTTTCCGACCCGCCCCTGGAGAGCGAGGAGCTGATCCGGTGGGACGAAAGCGCGCAGCAATGGGTCAGCAGCATCGTGGGCGGCGGCCCGCTGCAGTGGAACCCCGTTTTTGAAGATGAATTCATCCCCGGCCGTGGCTACCGGGCCGCTTATGCCGGCAGCGAAACGCGGCAGTTCCGGGGATTCCTGAACGCGACCGACCTGGAGGTCACCGGCCTGACGCATACCACCGGCGGCGACGCTCCCTATGCCGGGTGGCATCTGCTGGGCAACCCCTTCGCCAGCGCCCTCGACTGGAGCCTGGGTGACTGGGAACGCGTGAACGTGGGTGACTGTACGCTGCTCTGGGACGCCCAGATGGCCAGCTACCGGGCCATGACCGACGCGGCCGTGATCCCTGCCGGGTCGGGTTTTATGGTATATTGTCTTCAAGGCGGTAACGGCAGTCTCACCATTCCCCGGGAAGCCAGGATCCATGCCCAAAGTGAAAACCCGGGCCGGGAGCGGACCGGCCGCATCGTCCTGATGGCCCGCGACGCCGGGCAGATCACCGCGCAGGAGATCATCGTGCAGGCCGACGGCAGCGCCACCGGCAACTTCGACCCGGAACTCGACGCTGTCTATTTCCCGGGACTGGCCCCCCTGTTCTACTCCCGGTCGGACGACAACAAGCCGATGATCCTGAACACCTTCCCGGAACTGGGCCCCGGGCACGTCATCCCGCTGGGATTCGAGAAGAACGCCTTTGACAGCTACACCATCGAACTGCGGGAAAACACATCCGGGATGCCGGTATACCTGCTCGACCTGAAGGCCGACTCCCTGCACGACCTGTACCAATACCCAACCTATTCGTTCCTCTCCGACCCAGGTGACGACCCATACCGTTTCCGGCTGCAGTTTGAGACCGTCGGCATCGGCGAACAGGAAACCGCACCGGCGAAGATTTACGCCCATGACGGGGTCCTTTATCTTTCAAACCCGTATCCCGCCGGGCCGGCAATACTGGACGTGTACGACCTGAGCGGCCGCAATCTGATGTCGCTGGCGGTTGAGGGCCCGGGCCTGAAGACATATTCCCTGCACCTGAAGGAAGGGTTTTACCTGGTCCGGCTGCGGACCGCACAAAATGAAAGTACACAGAAAATATTCATCAACACAAGATATTAACGATGGAACCGATTTCCAGGATCAAATACGCTACCAGGATGAAAATGAACGTCAACTTTTTCCAAAAGATGTCAGTTATGAACGCAAACGCCTTACACCCCCTGAACCTGATGATCAAAGCCATACCCCTGCTGCTTTTGCTGTTGAGCTGGGTGCATCCGTTAACGGCCCAGGATAAGATAGATATTGGCATTTTCAGTTCCAGTCCGAATCAGATTGACGTCAAGATCCGGCCTAATTTCACGATCAACATTACCCAGGTGATCAGTAACATTAAATATACCATCCGATGGTCTGATCCGTCGCTGGTCATTACCAATGTTACTTTTATTTCTCCGTATTTCATCACGGCGCAGGGAACGCCAGTTCTTTCCGGAGGATATTATTACCAGCTTTTTGATGCGGTACCCTTTAGTCCAGTCGGATCCACCATTGCTCCCGGTCAGGAGGTGCTGGTCTCCTCGTTCACTTATTCGGCCGGTTCAACCTGCACTGCGATTGAGATTCTTCAAACCAATACAGTTATCCCAAACGCAAATTTTTATGTTGAACTGGGAGGGCTGAATTACACCGGCATCATTTACGACGCTTTTGCTCCCGATTTCCCGGTAAGTTGTCCGACGATATCGCCCGTATGCTGCAATGACGCGCCTTTCGTGTTGAGCGGCGGCACGCCGGAGGGCGGCACCTATTCCGGCACGCATGTTACTTTAGTGGGGACGGATTACATTTTCACGCCGGACTGCAACTCTACGGGCGATTTCGAGATCACGTACACCCGCGCCGACGGCTGCAATTCCTGCACGTTTACGGTGACGGTGTATGCGGCGCCGGAGGCGCCAACGAGCGGGGGGAACATCACCGAGTGCGAAGAAAGCCCCATACAGACACTCACCGCCACGGCCACTGCCCCGACGGGGTCTTCCGTGGTCTGGTTTGATGCAGCAACCGGCGGAAACATAGTCACTACCCCCACTCTCAGCGCTGTGGGTACGATTACATATTATGCTGCCTCAATGGATGATGTCACTGGCTGCTACAGTGAAACCCGAACCGCCGTCACACTGACTATTAATCCCGCTCCCACAGCGCCGACTTCCGGTGGCGATATCACCGAGTGCGAACAGAGCCCCATTCAAACCCTCACCGCCACAGCCACTGCTCCGACGGGGTCTTCCGTGGTTTGGTATGATGCAATATCGGGAGGAAACGTCGTCACTGTGCCCACCCTCAGCACCGTGGGGACCGTAACCTATTATGCCGCTTCACAGGATGACATCACAGACTGCTACAGCCTGACCCGCACGGCTGTCACCCTCACCATCCAGCCCGCGCCGGATGCTCCCACTTCCGGTGGCGATATCACCGAGTGCGAAGAAAGCCCCATACAGACCCTCACCGCCACGGCCACCGCTCCGACGGGGTCTTCCGTGGTCTGGTTTGATGCGGCAACCGCAGGAAACATCGTCGCTTCGCCCA
>CAZAZE010000031.1:0-45311 GCA_964489545.1 uncultured Bacteroidales bacterium | reverse complement strand
CAAATAGTTCTAAACCATTTTGAAAAAAGTGTCCAACTTATAGGGGGTTAAGACATTCAAGAAAGGACTCAGGAGATATTTACCCGAATAGCTGTGCGCTCATTATATCGTCATATTGTGCGAGATAATAAATTTGACCAGAAAGATATTAGAGAGACTCAAATTAATGCTATAGAACATTATTATAGAAGATATACAAAGTATGACTTTTGGACGGGTGATATATTTAAGAACAAAGTTGACAGTTCTTTAAATATAATTTTGACTCCTAGATGTAATATTGCTAATAATAATTTCAATAATTTACTCTTGTGTGGAATAAAAGCGTTCACTAGCGAGGATTTAAAGGTATTTGCAGATAAAAAAGGAGCTGAAAGATTAGAAAGGAGTCTCAGGGATGATGTTACAAAAACTGGTGAAAGATTTCGTTTTCTACCTAGAACGCCGCAGTTTGAGGGTGGAAACATTGATTTTAATTGGTACTTCTCAATTGACCCAAAGAAATTGCTTGAGCAGTGCGAGAGGATAATTACAATAAGTGATGAGATGACAAATGAAATTATTCGTAAGTTCACTTCTTATCTGTCTAGATTCGGAATCTCAAATACAGATATTTTTGAATTAGTTTATTATATGAAGGATAATGGGATTAATCCCCCAACCCCTGCATCAACTCCTCAGCACCCCCAAAGTTCAGAATAAATTCTGAGTAATAGGATTCGAATAGATCTTTTAGATAAGTTTCCAAATCAACTGAAGCTTCGTGGTTATCTTCTTTGACCTGGACAATACGATATTTCCGGTTCTTTGTGATGGAATATAGGAATAGTGTATGGAAATATACCGAAGAGATGTATTTCCTGTCGGCCAAAGCAAGTTGTTCTTCATTTGGATTTTTTGTTTTAGACTTGAACGATTTTAAAACATTGCTATCCATGTTGATATATATCTTTTCGAGATTCTCGCCGATTGCTGTAGGCAACATAACCGTATTATAATTCATGGATTCGTTGGTAGCTTCTTCAATTTGTTCCCAAGAAGCAAATCCCTCTTTAAGTTCACAGTAAGCCAAGATATACTCAGGTAAGCCAAGCAGATCAGGTTCATTTTCTTTTTCTTTAGGTTTTTCCTCTTTTTGTTTTTCCGGTTCACTTATTTTCACCCAAAAAACAGCGTCAAAATCTTCGCCTCCTTGATTGGTCAAAGTGACTTTGGTTTGATAAGCTTCACCAACCTGGACTTTCTCCTTGGGATTCAGCGTGATTTTTATCATGCCTTTATTTGGACTGCTTGTAGTGACATTGAAAACATCTTCTATTCCCTTTGGTTTACCAGGTTGGTCGCCACCATTTTTTTCATTTGGTGTGCTGTTAAGTAGAGCTATAAGTAATTCCCCAGGCTCCTCAACACGGTCTAAATAATGATTTTCAACATCTGATTCGAATTTGATCGTTTTTTCACCCCCCAGCGGAACCTTTACTACCTCGTGCTCGCCATCGTGCTTTGATTTCAGTTTGAATTTGGTCGGAAAGCGTTGGGGATTAAATGGGACTTCCTCATGGTCCTTTTTCTTTTTTTCAGGAGTATCTTTTTCCTCTTTTTGGCTCTTATCTTTCTTTAAGTCAAGCTTGAAGGTCTGATTAAGTAGTTTAAGCAACTCACTATTCAGAGGTAAGTTTTTGGTGAATGATTTAAGAATCTCAGAAGTATCCCCACCTTCAACAGCTATCGAATCCTTACGTTTCTTGATTATCTCCGAAAGGCGACTGTCAGATGCGGAGAGTTTTTTAGCCAAATATGTCCGTAATTCCCTTGTCTCAATGCCATCCTTTAACCGATCCCGTGACGCCATGAAAAGCTCTTTACGGAATTCATACTTCATTTTCGTGCAATCAACATGAATTAAAAGGTGGCTTTTTAAAAGATTCATTTTTAGCGACCTGGTGATAAACTCCGAAGTGTAATGTCCATGAACTTGGCCATTGAGAGAAAAAATCACCGACATGTTATTTTTAAAGAACTCTCTTTCAATTGATTCCTTTGTTTCCTTTACGCTTTTACCATCTACTTTATTCTTGAAAACATAACAAGTGACTTTCATGTCACCAAATAAGTCATCCTTATATGTTTCGGAGAATTTATCTTCAATGTACTTAAAATCATCCTGTTCCAGCCTTCTTTTCAAGCCGTAAAGTTCCCTTTCCAGGTTTCTATCATCAGGATATCTTTCTTTTCTGTCTACCGTTAAAATGGGAAGGGCTGGTTCGAACAAATATTCATTTATACTTTGGTTTAAATCTCTAGATATAACGGATCTGCTCCCAGAGGGTAAATCATATGAATACAATTTAATAACAGTGCCCGTCTCAAATAACCTGCTATGCAGATTCAGGTTGAGCTTGCTGATACTAAAGTAAGGAATCTCTCCCTGATATTTAAAATATTCATACCAAGTCTCTTTTCCTTTCATGGGTTCTTGCTCAGTAAAAGGGTGCTCCCTTATTAGTGTGAATCCAAATCCTCCATCATTAGTAAATCTCTTTGAGCAAATGAGCTGATATCGTTTTCTGCCACAAAAGATTATCGATCCACTTCCACCCATGTTATACTTTCCTTGTACAAATCGGATTTCATTTTTATTCCCTCTTAAAAGTGATAAAAAGGTGTTCTCGAAATCTTCCGGATGCTGGCCTTCACCATCATCGAAAATGGTTAAACTTGTGTTCATCCTGGGGCCATCAGCGAGTATCTGAATGCTTTCGGCCTGTTTTTTCCTGAAAGTTGATAGATCCCAATTTTTAGAATCAGGGAAGAACCTTTCTATGGCATCTTCCATAGAGTTTGGTGCTTCCTCCGATTTTGGATCTATCCCATTCTCGAGACATTTCCTGGTAAGAATAGCATCAATGGAATTCGTTATTTTTTCAATCAATGCCGCAATTGGTGCGGATTGTTGATTTTTCACCACTCCATAATTTGAATAGTTTTGGCCAAGAGGGTACCAATTCCCTGATTTAAAGATCTCTGCATAATCTTGAATTATCTTATCAACTTCTTCTTCTGTATTTGCAAAAAATAATTCGTTAAAAATGAATTCTGGATCGAATGATTGGTTAAATAAGCTCATATATATCTCTAAATTAATGCTCTATATTTTTACTTCATAATGCTATTTCGAACAGGATTATAAATTCCTTAATATCAAATCTTCTTTTAATGCAATCAATGAAATATATTAAAAAAATAATGATTTATAGCTGTTTGCATACAGACAACACCACCATTGACAACAATGAACATCAATAAGCTATAAACTATCATACCAAACCTACTTGGTAAAGAATAAATCCAACTATTGGAGACAATGTAATTAGGAAATCTTCGCCGCACAGGAATGGATCGGGCAAGGAAACTGCCAATCACCTATAATTCACCACCTAAAGAACGTAATCGTCTTCATCCCGCCCCGGGCCAGCGGCACAACCCGGAAAAGCAGTCATCCAAATATACGCGCTTAGGAAATATGTCCGGCGGGGGGAGGGTAATTTGGAGAGAGTCTAAAGAGGCATGGGCGCATGGGCACATGGACGCATGGGCGCATGGACGCAGGCGGCAAACGGCAAACGGCGAACGGCAAACGGCAAACGGCAAACGGTCTCTGTGCCTCTGCGGTGAAATTCAGCCACGAAAACACCAAAACACGATAATACACCAAAGCCTTTAATGCTCTTTTTTACTCTGCTGCTCTGATGCTCTGATGCTCTGACGCTCTGATGCTCTGACGCTCTGATGCTCTGATGCTCTGTTGCTCTGATGCTCTGATACTCTGATGCTCTGATGCTTTGGTGCTTTAGTGATTATTATTGGTTCCAGGGTTCCAGGTTCTGGCAAAACGGCAAACGGCAAACGACAAACGGCAAACGGCAAACGGCGAACGGCAAACGGCGAACGTGGATGAAAAATTACTGCTTCAGCTTCTTGTTTTTCGGTTTTGCCGGCAGGAAATTATCTTTCGTCACGATTTTTTTACCCGTTTTCTTTTCCAATTGCTTTCGGGCATCGCCGGCGATCCTGCCGCCGTCTTTTGCCGCCTTTTTATTGGCATCAAAGCCCTCCGGGCTGGTCGTGACCACGATCTCCTTCGTGGAAGCTTCACCCAGCATGGAAAAGATCAACTCCAGGTCAGTCATATGATCACGGAGATTCTGGGATTTCAACCCTTTGAGTTTTTTATACTCCGATGGCGTCAGGCCAAACGTTGCCTTTGATATCTCCGACGTCAGTATTGCATATTCGATTTTTTCCTTGATTCCGCGGGATTTCCATTCATCCGTCAGCTCCTCCCGGATGGCGATGCTTCGCATTCTCTTTTCAATCCAGTCGTCCGGATAGCCTTTTAATTTGTATAGCTCCCTGGTTCTTTGCGTTGCCAGTTCAGGATTTTCAATCTCCTCCAAACGTTCGGAACCGACCTGGGCGAGCCAGCGCTTGAACGGCTCGGCCTTTGGAGAAGGTATGGATTGAATAATCCTTAGAAGCCCTTTAGTATCAGAGGCTTGTACTTTTCTCTTTTTGCCATCTGCAGCCTTCATCTGAACCAGGGTACAAATTGTACCCCAGTTGCTCTTTAGCATTTCATCCCTGCTGAGCATCTTTTTGATATACTGCTTGACATCAGAGCTGTCCGTCAATGCTTCAACAACATCCTGAACTGAAAAGTACCATTTCTGCTCCTCATCATTCCAAACAGAACGGATTTGCCTGCTCTCAAATAATTTAATGTTGCTCATGTCCTATCCCCCTCACATTTAAGTTTGTAATTAATTGAGTTTCCTTGTGCCAAATTTAAGCCGGTATGAAAGACTTTTGCCATTACCTGCAATTTTTTTTGGAAGCTGATAAAGCGGGGAGGCGGGGACGGTAGGACGGTAAGACTGTAAGACTGTAGGACTGTAGGACTGTAAGACTGTAAGACTGTAAGACTGTAAGATGGTAGGAAAATAGAACGCGGATGACGCGCCTCGCCTGCCTGACGGCAGTCGGGCAAGGGATGCGACGGATTAACACGGATTTTTCTCTGTGGATCTCCGTGTATAACCTCTGTGAACTCTGTGTTAAAACCATCGCAAATCAAGGAATCATCCAGGTGTGGAGGCTCCTGCTAAGACATTTGCCACAAAAACACGAAAACACCAAAATTCACGAAAGCCTTTCGTGTACTTTAGTGTTTTGGTGTTTTAGTGGCTATTAATGGTTCCAGGTTCCAGGTTCTGGCAAAACGGCAAACGGCGAACGGCGAACGGCGAACGGGAATAAAACCCTGCCTTCCGGAAATACTACGATTCCTCCCCTGCCCTTCTGAACCCGATTTTACGGGCCGGTAACCGGGCCTCATGTTCCCGAAGCGCATCAATTCTTTCCAACAAGAACCGGAATACCTGGTCAATCTTTTCATCCAATTCCGACAGCTTCCGGTTAAAATCCAGGTTCTCCATCATAAGTTTACGGTAACGCACAAAAGCCCGCATAATTTCGATGTTGATCTGGATCGCCCTGTCGGAATTCAAAACGGTCGAAAGCATGGCAACCCCCTGCTCTGTGAAGGCCATGGGCATGTAACGAATGCCTCCGCGCTTTGAGGTCGCAAATTGCGGCCTCAATGCCATACAATGACGCCAGGTCATGGTCCAGCATGACTTTTAATCCCCTGATTTCATAGATTAATATCTGATAATCTGACCTTAGTGGTAATTTCTCCATAATAAAAACCTTTTAGGTCACAAACTGTGACTGGCAGATTTGCTTTCCTGTTAATCCGGAAAAATGAAAAATATACCCGGTGGGGTGGGGATTTTTTTGTTATTCCGGCGAAAAAGAGGGTAGGACTGTAAGACGGTAAGACTGTAAGATGGTAGGAAAATAGAACGCGGATGACGCGGATACAACGGATTTACGCGGATCATTTTAAATCGGACTTTACTTGGGTTTACTGGATAATTCCTTGATTTGCGATGGTTTTAACACAGAGGTCACAGAGGTAATACACAGAGATCCACAGAGAAAAATCAGTGTTAATCCGTCGCATCCGCGTCATCCGTGTTCTATAAAATCCCCCAAAGATCATCAGAGAATTTCGTGCCCTTTTGTGCTTTAGTGCTTTAGTGGCATAAAAAAGGGGATACCGGCGAACGGCGAACGGCGAACGGCGAACTGGGAACGGGAAACGGGAAACGGGCCTCGCGGCGCAGCATCACCTCCGCTTCCTGAGCTCGTCCCGGATAAACCGCTCCAGGGCTTTCTTGTCCGGTAACTGCAACTGGTATTTGCTGACGAAGATCTCCCGGTCGGCATCGGCAACGGCATATTCCACCAGTGTTCTGTTCTTCCCGGTAACCAGCAGGATGCCCACCGGAGGATTGTCATCCCGCGCCATCATGCACCGCTTGTAATGCTGCAAATACACCTTCATCTGCCCGATGTGCTCGTGCTTCACCCATTCGGTCTTTAATTCGATCAGCACATGGCACTTCAAGACCCGGTGGTAAAAGACCAGGTCGATGAAAAAGTATTCGTCGCCGATCAGGATGCGCTTTTGCCGGGCTTCGAAACAGAATCCGTTACCCAGTTCCATCATAAATTCCTGCAGGTGGCCTATCAAAGCGCGTTCCAGATCAGATTCTTCAATCAATTCCGGGTTGTGGATATTCAGGAATTCAAAAAAATAATGAGACTTTACCAATTGATTGCTGTTCTCCGGAACTATGCTGCTGATCAATTCATTAAATGCTTCAACCGGATCATTTGAAAGATTAACCCGCTCATAAGTAAGCGTTTCTATCTGCCTTCGCAATTCCCTGACCGATGGCGTTGTTTTTAAAATGATCAGTTCGTAAAACCTTCTTTTCACCGGTTCTTCAATTTTGATCAATTCCGTAAAATGATGAAATGATGCTGCTGTCAGCAGGCTCCTGAAATGAGAAATGAAATCCTCTCCGGCAATATCGCCTGATATCGACTGGCCTTTTCCATGCCCTGCCCTTCTTTTAGCAGGCGATTCGTCAGACAGTGTCTGACGTTTCTTTTCTTTTAATATTGGAACTAAGATCGAAGGCGCTGTGCTCACAGGATCATCTAAAAATACTGCATTAATATTGTCGGCTATAATCCTGGTGATCCCGGGATAAGCAATATAAAATTGCCGGCATATTTTCAGGCTTGTTTCACCCAGGCCCCTGATATTAATACTTTCAGACAAGGCTTTCAGGAGATTACTTCCATACCTGGCCCTGTCTTCCCCATTCTGTTCATATTCTACGATATAATACCCAAACAGCCAGTTACGTATTGTGAGATTCACATTCACCGCCCTGACCGACCGCCGGACCAACTCATCGCTGGTCCTCCGCAGCACATCCGATAACTGTTCGAAATTCATAACTTCCAACGCATAAAACTCCAGGCTCTATGCCCTAAGCCCTACGCTTCGCGCCATAGGCTTACGACCTTGTATCGCTTTTCCTGTTAATCCGGAAAAATGAAAAATATACCCGGTGGGGTGGCGCCTTTTTTTTTAATTCTGGCGGAAAAGACTGTAGGACTGTAGGACTGTAAGACTGTAGGACGGTAAGACTGTAGGACTGTAAGACGGTAGGACGGTAAGACTGTAGGATTGTAGGAATTTAGGAAGATGGAAACGGCTAACGGCTATCGGCCAATTCTAGCCACGAAAACACGAAAACACTAAAATTCACTAAAGCCTTTAATGCTCTTTTTTGCTCTGCTGCTCTGTTGCTATGTTGCTCTGCTGCTCTGATGCTCTGTTGCTCTGCTGCTCTGCTGCTCTGTTGCTATGAAGCTCTGCTGCTCTGATGCTCTGATGCTCTGCTGCTCTGATGCTCTGATGCTCTGATGCTCTGATGCTCTGTTGCTTTGGTGCTTTGGTGCTTTAGTGGCTATTAATGGTTCCAGGTTCCAGGTTCCGGCAAACGGCAAACGGCGAACGGCCTCTGCAAACTCCCCCCCTCTCCGGGTGGAGAGGGGGGCAGGGGGGTGAGGCTGACCGCTAACGGCTAACGGCACACGGGCCTCGCGGCGCAGCATCACCCCCGCTTCCTGAGCTCGTCACGGATAAACCGCTCCAGGGCTTTCTTATCGGGTAGCTGCAACTGGTATTTGCTGACGAAGATCTCCCGGTCGGCATCGGCAACGGCATATTCCACCAGTGTTCTGTTCTTCCCGGTAACCAGCAGGATGCCCACCGGAGGATTGTCATCCCGCGCCATCATGCACCGCTTGTAATGCTGCAAATACACCTTCATCTGCCCGATGTGCTCGTGCTTCACCCATTCGGTCTTTAATTCGATCAGCACATGGCACTTCAAGACCCGGTGGTAAAAGACCAGGTCGATGAAAAAGTATTCGTCGCCGATCAGGATGCGCTTTTGCCGGGCTTCGAAACAGAATCCGTTACCCAGTTCCATCATAAATTCCTGCAGGTGGCCTATCAAAGCGCGTTCCAGATCAGATTCTTCAATCAATTCCGGGTTGTGGATATTCAGGAATTCAAAAAAATAATGAGACTTTACCAATTGATTGCTGTTCTCCGGAACTATGCTGCTGATCAATTCATTAAATGCTTCAACCGGATCATTTGAAAGATTAACCCGCTCATAAGTAAGCGTTTCTATCTGCCTTCGCAATTCCCTGACCGATGGCGTTGTTTTTAAAATGATCAGTTCGTAAAACCTTCTTTTCACCGGTTCTTCAATTTTGATCAATTCCGTAAAATGATGAAATGATGCTGCTGTCAGCAGGCTCCTGAAATGAGAAATGAAATCCTCTCCGGCAATATCGCCTGATATCGACTGGCCTTTTCCATGCCCTGCCCTTCTTTTAGCAGGCGATTCGTCAGACAGTGTCTGACGTTTCTTTTCTTTTAATATTGGAACTAAGATCGAAGGCGCTGTGCTCACAGGATCATCTAAAAATACTGCATTAATATTGTCGGCTATAATCCTGGTGATCCCGGGATAAGCAATATAAAATTGCCGGCATATTTTCAGGCTTGTTTCACCCAGGCCCCTGATATTAATACTTTCAGACAAGGCTTTCAGGAGATTACTTCCATACCTGGCCCTGTCTTCCCCATTCTGTTCATATTCTACGATATAATACCCAAACAGCCAGTTACGTATTGTGAGATTCACATTCACCGCCCTGACCGACCGCCGGACCAACTCATCGCTGGTCCTCCGCAGCACATCCGATAACTGTTCGAAATTCATAACTTCCAACGCATAAAACTCCAGGCTCTATGCCCTAAGCCCTACGCTTCGCGCCATAGGCTTACGACCTTGTATCGCTTTTCCTGTTAATCCGGAAAAATGAAAAATATACCCGGTGGGGTGGCGCCTTTTTTTTTAATTCTGGCGGAAAAGACTGTAGGACTGTAGGACTGTAAGACTGTAGGACGGTAAGACTGTAGGACTGTAAGACGGTAGGACGGTAAGACTGTAGGATTGTAGGAATTTAGGAAGATGGAAACGGCTAACGGCTATCGGCCAATTCTAGCCACGAAAACACGAAAACACTAAAATTCACTAAAGCCTTTAATGCTCTTTTTTGCTCTGCTGCTCTGTTGCTATGTTGCTCTGCTGCTCTGATGCTCTGATGCTCTGTTGCTCTGTTGCTATGATGCTCTGGTGCTCTCGTGCTCTGATGCTCTGATGCTTTGAAGCTCTGATGCTCTGGTGCTATGATGCTCTGTTGCTCTGATGCTCTGTTGCTTTGATGCTCTGGTGCTCTCGTGCTCTGATGCTCTGATGCTTTGAAGCTCTGATGCTCTGATGCTCTGGTGCTCTGTCGCTTTGGTGGCTATTAATGGTTCCAGGTTCCAGGGTTTCAAAACTCCCCATCTTTACTGTTCCGTTGATCTGCCCATTGCCTCGCGCCTTTTCAGCATTTCCTCCTTCTTCTTCCGGGTTTCTTCATCTTTCGCTTTCTTTAATTCGATCTGGTCGTCCAGGATCTTGAATGAGTTGAAAAAAAGATCTCTGCCGGCCGGATCGATCTTATCCTTGACGGCATAAGCCTGCACGACGAACAATTTGTCGTAGACCGTGAAGACGAGCATATCGTGACTGATAAAGCCTTCGGCGATGATAAACGTGGTTTCGCGCCCGTTGAAAACGGTCTGCCCTTTTTCCAGCTTATCGTGAGGCAAGGTCTGGACAATACTTTCAACCAGTTCATTGACCAGGGCTTTCCCGTTCTCCTCGATTTCATTCGGAGGATAAAAATACGCGGATACCTGGTAGATCTGGTTCTGGACCACTGAGTAAACAGACCTGTCCTGTCCTGTCCTGTGGCCGTATCATAAATATCACTGCCCGGGAAAACCACTTCATAATAATCCGAAAAGGCATAATAGGGCGTGGGTGTCTGGGCATTGGTTGCGACACTGAAAACGCAGGCGAATAAAAGAATAAGTAAATGGTAATTTTTCATTGGTTTGGTTTTAAGGTTAAATCAATGGATCATTGCTATTAACTACAGTCTCGTCCTACCGTCCTACCGTCCTACCGTCCTACCGTCTTACAGTCCTACAGTCCTACAGTCCTAAAGCCCTAATGCACCTGGCCCAGCACCACCACGTAGTTCTTGCCATATTTCTTCGCACATTTCGGGCAGGTGGTGTACCAGGTATAGGTCTTTTCCGCGCTCAGGCCTTTGGTTTTCAACCCGGCGGAAAAATCCTTCATCCACTTCCCGGTGTTCTGATAAGATCCTTCGTAGACCCTGCTGTAATATTTCCCGCTGAAGGCCACGTTTTCCGCCCCGGGGATCTCCTTGTCGACGGCCACGTAAATGTTCATGTTCCATGGCGAGGTATGGTCCGACAGGCCCATGTTTCCGGGCACCGTCGCCCCGGCCGCCCGGATCTTCTTATCCACCCGCCGCATGGCCTGGCCGAAGTTCAGCGGAATGAAAAATAAGGTTTTCACATGATCCCGGATGAAGGGCTTGTTTTCCCAGGTGTGGATCTGTCCGTCCCACGGTGCGGGATCGAACCGCGGACAGCATTCGGCTTGATTTTCCATGATGGTCTGGTTTGGTCTTCCAAAGTTACGGAATAATTCGTGGGGATTTTTGCCACAAAAACACGAAAACACAAAAATACACCAGCCTCCTTCATGCTCTTTTGTGCTCTGCTGCAATGTTGCTTTGTTGCTCTGCTGCTCTGTTGCTCTGTCGCTATGATGCTCTGTTGCTCTGTCGCTCTGTCGCTCTGATGCTCTGTTGCTCTGTTGCTATGATGCTCTGATGCTCTGTTGCTCTGCTGCTCTAATGCTCTGTTGCTCTGTCGCTCTGCTGCTCTGTTGCTCTGATGCTCTGATGCTCTGATGCTTTGTTGCTATGATGCTTTGATGCTCTGCGCCTCGGCGCCTCGGCGGTAAAAAAAGGAAAGCAGTGTTCATCCCCTACAGGGAATAAATGCCGGCTCTGCCCAGCTTTCCACAGGAGCTGATCCGCTACGCGGAAGACCGGGGTTCCAGGGTCCCCGGTTAATTGTCCCATCTCCTAAGCGTCCATGCGCCCATGCGTCCATGCGCCCATGCGAAAATAATCACTGGGAAATCAGACTTGAAATATGGCGTATTTTGGTTCCGGCAAACGGCGAACGGCAAACGGCAAACGGGCTCAAAACTCAACTTTCCAGGCTACCAGGAAACAGGCCGTGATCCCGTGAACTACCTTTTCTGAAGTGATGATCTGAAATCCCTGTCGTTGCATCATCTGCTCCACATCCTGCACGGTAAACAGGTTCAGGTGGAGCGGCGCCAGTCCCAGCCGCTTCATGAGCCGGAAGGATAAAAATCCCAGCCGGCCATGCAGCGTTTTCTTCTCCCGGAAGCAGGCCGTGAGCGAGATGAACAAGCCGCCGGGCTTCAGCAGTTCATGGACCCGCCGCACCGCGGCATCGCTGTCGTCGAGCAGGTGCAGGACGCTGAACGCGACGACCTTGTCGAACGAGGCGGGCTCCAGTTCTCCGGAATCGATCGTCCCCTGCGAGAAAGAGACATTGGCCGCCTGCTGCCCGGTTTTCCTTTCCTCTGCCAGCCGGATCATTTCCCCCGAGATATCCAGCCCGTAGGCCTGCCTGACCGAACCGGCCAGCTCCAGCGTTTTGATCCCGGTGGCGCAGCCAAAGTCCAGCAGGCTGTCGCCGGCATCGAGGCAGGTCTTTGTTTTGGACAGGATCTCGCGGGAAACGGGCTCAAACCGCCGCTCCGTGGCGTCAAAGCGCGGCGCCTGTTTGTCCCAGAACTTTTGGGCTTTCGTTTCCATGAAAGAGAGGTTTGATTCCTGTAAAGTTACGCCTTTTTCCAGGTTCCAGGGTTCCGGCAAACTGGGAACTGCGAACTGGGAACTGGGAACGGCCTCTGCGCCTCGGCGGTGAATTCCAGCCACGAAAACACCAAAACACGAAAATGCACCAAAGCCTTTAATGCTCTTTTTTGCTTTGATGCTCTGATGCTCTGTTGCTCTGATGCTATGAAGCTCTGTTGCTTTGCTGCTCTGCTGCTCTGCTGCTCTGTCGCTTTGTCGCTTTGATGCTCTGATGCTCTGTCGCTTTGATGCTCTGTCGCTTTGATGCTCTGTCGCTTTGATGCTCTGTCGCTCTGTCGCTCTGTCGCTCTGATGCTCTGTCGCTTTGATGCTCTGTCGCTTTGGTGCTCTGTCGCTTTGGTGGCTATTAATGGTTCCACGTTCCAGAGTTCCAGGTTCCAGGGTTCCCAATTCAAAATTCAAAATTCAAAATTTACATCGCCCAATCGACCCATCGCCCAATCGGCCAATGACTAATGATAGTTCCGGATCTCCGGCCAGATATCTTTCACCGACACCAGTGGGTTGCGCAGCAGGTAGATCTCCGTTTCGTGCTGGGGCCGGGTGCAATCAGGGCAATAGACGGTCGCCGCGCGTTCCACGGTCTCGAACAGCTCTCTCGCCCCTTCGGCGTCGATATCCACGCCGATATAGGTTTTCACGCTGTCGGGCGGCGGTCCCCAGGAATGAAAGCTGTTGTGCGTGGCGAACACCGGCGGCAGATCATATTTTCCGGCATACACCTCCATGGCGCCGGCATGGCCGTAGTTGTCGGATACGATCACCGTGTTGCGCCGTTCCGTCTCGGGCAGGCTGTGATACACCCGCGCCACCTCCGCCGCCATCTCTTCCCACCCGATGCGGTCGGCCAGCCATTGCGGGATCGGTTCTCCCCGCTTCCCTTCCTCGATCTCGAGTTTAAAGCCCAGCCGGGCGATATGCTGTTTGAGCCGTGCCGGCGGCATCAGCGGGCAGAAGATGGGCGACAGGACCACGGCGCCCGCGACGAGCAGGGCGGCGGCCGAGGCCTGCGCCACCTGCAGCCAGGGGCGGCGGAGCCACTGCTCCAGGGCCACGGCGCCATAGGCCAGCAGTAAAATGTACACCGAAACGATGCGGTCGGGGCGGCTGCTGCGGCCCGCGACCATCACGATGATCAGGAAAAGGTAGGCGAACAGCGCAAAGCGGTAAGGCTTGCCCTTTTTGGTGATCAATGCGATCAGGCCGGCGATCCACAGGGGAAAACCGGCAGGGCTGACGTACAGGACCTGCTCGAGGATCACATCCAGGTAGCCTTTTTCGATATTCTTGGAAGAGAAGGAGTTGCTGTACAGCTCGAGCGACGGGAAACCGTTGGCCGCCTGCCAGGCGAGATTGGGCAGTATGATCAGGAAACAGGCCAGCCCGCCCCAGAGCAGCCAGGGACTGAATAAAAGACGACGTTTTCCTGAGAGAAGAACACCCAGCAACAGGGCGAAGCCATAAAGTACGAACGTATGCTTCATCATCAGGCCGATGCCCGCCAGGATGCCGATGTGCAGCCAGTAGCGGGGTGCGTCGTCCTGCACCATCTTTGTAAGGTAGAGGAACACCAGTACCACGATCAGCGGTTCATAGGCGTTCATGGAATAAAAGCTCGAGAACACCAGGAAGATGGGCAGGAAGGCCACCGCCAGGCCGGCGAGCAGCATGCTCACCGTTCCTCCGCCGAGGCGCCGCACGAGCAGGCCCGTCAGAAAGACCGTGGCCGCCATCGACAGTGCCGGGAGCACCCGGATGGCGATGAGGTTATACCCGAAAAGTTCGACTACCGGCGCCAGCAGCCAAAGCGACAACGGCGGCTGGTCGATGTAGCCCCAGTCGGGCCTCTGGGAGCAGGCGAGGAAATACACTTCATCGATGAAAAAGCCATACGGCCTGACCGTCGCGCTGACCATCAGGAAGATGAACGCCACGGCGGACAACAGGATGAGGAGCAGGGGTGCGGGTTTCAATGGTTCCACAGTTTCAAGGTTCCAAAGTTCCAGGGTTCCAAAGTTCCAATGGTTCCCAATTCAAAATTCAAAATTCAAAATTTACCTCGGCCAATCATCCGGCATTATACTCTATCTCCTCCAGGGCAAACTCGCCGTAGCAAAAGTCCCCATCGGGGCGTTTGTAGATCAGTTCGGCTTTTGCGGGAAGGTAATGGCCGTTGATCTCCCGGTAGGCCGATATCGGCGTATACCAGGGATAGCTCCTGTACTCCTTGCCTTCGACGGCATACCGGTCGTTGCTGAGCCAGTTGATGAGTTCGCCCTTGTCGTTGAAAAACAGCGTGGCGGTGATGGATATCTTCCCGTTGGTGAACCGGGCGTTGACGGTCAGCTCATCGACCGGCTCCCAGGTTATATTTTTGCTGATCAGCGACCCGGGCGCCATGCAGCACATGTCGTTGAACACGGTGACGGTTTCTCCCTGGTCCATTTCCCTGCCCCGGGCATCGGCCACGGTGAAGAGTCCCAGGAGCCGGATCACCATGATGGCGGTCTCGTTTTTGTAAAGGTGTAGCCCTAAAGCGGGGATTCCGGAACGCACCGCGCGGATGTAGAATATCCGGGTGGGATGTTCAAAAAAGTTATACTGTTCCGACCGCAGTTTCATCCAGGGAGCATCAGGAGCCGAGCGGATCCTTCCGGAAAATACCATCTTAACATGATGAAGCTTCGGTTTTCCAACAGCGCCGGTAAGGCGGAGGTACTTCTTTACGATTTCCGGCAAATGCCGGATTTCCTCTTCGGTGATGATCCCTGACTTTGCCGGCAGGGGCATGGACTGGAAGGCGTTGCGCACTTCTCTCCGGTACCAGTTTTTCATGCTCAGGTTTTTTGGTGTAAATGTATCAATTTCTCCCGGCCTTCCCGAAAACAGGGTTAACGCCGGGGAATATTTCTCCCGTAAAACCCTTACCGCACGGGATATTCAAAAGAAAATAAAGATCGTATTAATAACTTGGATCTTCTCGGTTCAATTTATTATCTTTAACATGGAATCAAACCATCATTTTGCCAATGACTTACCCGCAATTACTATTACTGGGGTGTGCCTGTTTTATTACTGCGCTCCTCCCGGCCCAGGACAGAGGGATGAAACCGGTACAGGTGATCATGAACGGCAGCCTGACCACACTGTACCAGGAGAGCCATGCGTTGCTGATCGGAAACAGCGATTATATGAACTTTGACAAGCTGCCGGGTGTCGTCGAAGACATCAAAGCGCTCCGGACTTTGCTGGAAAGCCAGGGATTCGGCGTGAACGTTGCCTGGAACCTGACCCGCGATCAGCTTGACCGGGCGTTCTCGGATTTCATTTCCAGGTACGGCCAGGGAAAAGAAAACCGGCTTTTGTTCTATTTTGGCGGCCATGGATATACGGTCCGGACCGCTTATGGCGACAGCCTGGGTTATATCGTCACGGTCGACGCACCTTTTCCCGACGACGACAATCCCGGCCCATTCCAGGAGAAATGCATGGAAATGGCCCAGATCGAGATCTATGCCAAAAGGATCCAGTCCAAGCATGCCTTGTTCATCTTCGACGCCTGCTTTTCCGGTTCGCTTTTTGAAAACACCCGCGCCCTGCCCGAATACATCAATTACAATACGAGCCGGCCGGTGCGCCAGTTCATCACTTCCGGCACTGCCAATGAAAAGGTGCCCGATCACAGCATTTTCCGTCAGCAGCTGGTCAAGGCCCTTTCCGGAGAAGCCGACTCAGACCTGGACGGATACATCACAGGCACCGAACTGGGATCATTCTTACAAAAAACCGTGACCAATTATTCCAAAGAGTTCCAGCATCCCCAGTACGGGAAGATCCGTAATCCCAACCTCGACAAAGGGGATTTCGTCTTTGTGCTCAACAGTTATGCCTCAGGCGGCGGTACCGGGCCGGCCGTTCCTTCGGTCGAAACCGTCAGGCCGCTGGTGCATTACGGGAAAATCGAGATCACAACCCAGATCGACGGTTCGTTATATGTCGACGGCACCTTTGTCCAGCAGATAACCGCAAACACCGTGTTTCTGCTGAAGGACCTCGTGCCGGGCGACCACTTCATCAAAATTACCGGCCAGGAAAACTTTGAAAAGACGGTCACGGTTTATGCCAATCAAACCACATTCCTGGTGGTCGACCGGAAAACGGCGCGGGCAGGCTCGATCAGCCCGGAGATGGTATTTGTCAGGGGCGGCAGCTTTGAAATGGGCAGTGAAAATGGCGATCCGGATGAAAAGCCGCTCCACACGGTCACTCTGGAAGATTTTTATATTGGAAAATATGAGGTAACCCTCTACCAGTTCCGGCAATTCATCTTCGAGACCGGCTACCAGACCGATGCCGACAAGGACCGCGGCAGTTATCACTGGACCGGAGTGAAATGGGAGAAAAAAAGCGGGGTGAACTGGAAAGTGGGGCCTGAACTGTTCATCAGGCAGCAAACCGATTACGATCACCCGGTATTGCATGTGAGCTGGAACGATGCGAGCGAATACTGCAAATGGCTCAGCGGCAAGACCGGGCAATCGTACCGGCTCCCGCGGGAAGCGGAATGGGAGTATGCCGCCGGCAACGGAGCGGCGCATACCCGCTACAGCTGGGGAGACAAAGAGCCTTCAGGCGAAAGCGTCGGCAATGTTGCAGACCAGGCTGCCAAAAGAAGATCGCCTGAATTGTCCATCGCCGGCAACTACGACGACGGATATGTCTATACGGCCCCTATCGGCAGTTTTAAGCCCAATACCCTTGGGATTTGCGATATGACAGGAAATGTTGCGGAATGGTGCCTTGACTGGTACGATCCCGGATATTACGCGATGAGTCCGGAGAACGACCCTGAGGGACCGAACAAAGGCACCTACCGGGTGATCCGGGGCGGTTCGTGGGACATGCCCGTATACCAGCAGCGCGTCGCCGACCGCAGTTTCGATGTCCCCTCATACCGGAATTATGCCATTGGATTCAGGGTGGTCCGGACAAGATGATGATCAGCGCATCATGGGAATCGTTGTCACGCTGATCCTTTTCTCAGCCGCAAGATTGCCTTCTTCAAGCCGCTGAAACCCCCTGGTTTTACTGACGATCGCCTCCACGCCCTCATCAATGTATTCGTAATTGTTGATCCGTGTAATATTCAGCGGAGGGAATTTCCCGGTCTGCGCATTGAGTTGAAGGGTTTCCACTCCGAAAGGCGGTGAAGCAATGTTCTTTTGGGGCAGTTCAATGAAGCGGTTGACCATATCCGAAGTCACCGGGTAATCGTCCTGAAGCAGCACTTTGGTTCCATCGGCCTGGTAATAGATAACCCGGATGTAGCATTCCCGGTTGGCTTTAACATACATCACAAGGGTATCTCCCTGTTCAAAAAGCACCTGGTCACCTCCGTGGCTGGTCATCAGGTCGATGATCAGTCCTCCGTTGATGATTTCATCCTTGCGAAAGGTCTTGAGCCGGGCCAGCGCATCGTCGTAATTGGGCGGCAGGTAGGGAATGGCCTGCTCCTGGAGCCAGGCAATTGGAATGGCCGCTCCAGCGCTGGCCACAATGGCGCCTTGCTCCGTATCCCTGATCACCGACAGGACTCTGAGCTTATCCCCCTCTTTCCAATAGGTCCCGCTCATTACAAGATGGCCCTGGACTGAGCCTTTGTCAGGAACGAAGTTTTCCATGAGACTGAATTTCTGCCTGACCAGCTCCTGCTCCAACTGCCGGCCAAAGCGGGCGGAAAATTCACTGCCCATTTGCGTATCCTGGTAAGTGAACAGGGTTACCGACAGGGGTTGATCCGGATCACTTATTTGTTTTCTGAGGCCTTCCAAAAGGAAAAAGCAGGCGTCTTCCAGTGTATGCCCGGTGCTGAGGGTCAGCCGGGAGATCGCGTCGTTCACGGCCTGCTCAAGCGCAATAATTTCACCATAATAATTATCATCGCTCAGGGAAAAAATGATGGCCTGGTCCTGCTCCATGGATCGGATCAGCGGCATGACGCCGTAATACTTCTCGGCCGCCTGGCTGTTCCGGCCTGAAGCCTCTGCTTGCTTTGCATCGCTGATCAATAAATCCGCAGCGGCCTGCTTTTGACGGATGGCATTTCTGTGATAATTCAGAACATCCGCCTTACGGACATAAGCCAGGGCATAAACCTTGCGCGCTTTCTCATCAATGTACGAGTCGGTTTTCAGCCCGGCGATGGTGAGTTCCGTAAAAAGCGCCGCCCTGTGGTTGTAAAACTCCTGTATCTGCTGATCAATTTCTGTCACATCCATCACTGTCCGGCTGTGAATGGTTACCTGGACCGATTCAGCTATATCAGTGGCTGCATATCCCAGATATTCCCGGACCTGTTCATCCTGTGACACATGCTTGTCTAAAGGGCCTTCATAGAATGCAACAAGATACTCAGATTCCGGATACATGATGCTTCTTTGGTTGCGATCAACCCACGAAGGCGCCTGGGCCACTGCCAGCGTGCAATGGACAACGAGCAACAAAAAGCAACACGAACAGCGCAAATAATCTCCCATCAATACCCCCGAATCATTAATAATTAAACACTAATCACTAAACACTAAACACTAAACACTAAACACTAATCACTAAACACTAATCACTAATCACAAACCCCACTTGCATCACTCTTCTCTGATCCGGCGGGATCGAATAGATCCAGCGCATGATCTCTTCCACGCTGCCGGCATTATCGATAAAGCGGATGTTCTTTCGCGTGAACACGAACACCAGCAAGTTGAACTCCCTGTCTTTGGCGGGTTTGCTGATATCGAGGGTATAGCCGTCCTCATACACCTTCAGGATCGGAAATACGGTGGGCCTGGCGGCTTTCAGCATGTATTCGGGATCATCGTTCAGATATTCATACTGGCCGTCGCGAAACGGATAAAGAAGCGACGATTCGTCCTCCGTGATGTTGAAGATCTTCAGGTAGCCGTCGGCGGTGGGGGTGACGGTGAACTTCAGCATCTGCCCGTTCTTGTAATACTCATTGATGCCGTCGACCCTGAAGCTCAGCGCCGGGTCGCTCTTTTCCTTGTGGATGAACACCGTCGCGCTGATGTCGACCTCTATGACCATGTTGCCGAAGCTGTTGAAGGTCCTGCGCTCGTCAAGGATCTCATCAACCATCACTTCGCCGCCGGTCTCCGTGGAGGTGAAGGCCTGGAAGATCTCCCGGAATTTCTCGTTGTCTTCGAAGGTGTAGAGGAAATCCGACACGCTGATCATCTCCCCCACCCCGGCTTTCAGCAAGGCGTTCTTCTTGGCCTCCTCCAAAGCCTTGACCCGGGTCTGTTCGGGTGTGAGGTCCATGGAGACATAGCTGCCGGAGGCGGTGACCCTGACGGTTTTCTGGCCCAGGGCGGAGGGCGCAGGGCTTAGGGCGAAGATCAGGATGAATGCCGCCGCTGTTATGAGTATTTTGTTCAGGCTTTTATTCATAGAGCTTCCATGTTTTCCAGGCGGTTTCGACGGTGGCGCCCGCCTGCACCTGCGGGTCCTGGTCTTTCTGGTTGACTTTGAGCGATTCGATGGAGATCTTCTGGCTGAGGAAGTCGGCCAGTTCGGCGTAGGAGACCTTTCCTTCGGTCTCCTGGATCTTCTTCAGCAGGTAGTAGGTGAACAGGCCATGCTGCTGGCTGTCGTACGAAAGGGCCATCTGCTCGCCGGAGGAGGCGGAGAAGACGACCATATTGCCGGCGAGGTACTCCTGCTTGGGGATCACCCTGACGGCCCGTGCCGCCAGCAGCGGCGCCTCGCGTCCGCCCCCGCTGAAGCAGGCGTCGAGGAAGACCGTGATGCGCCCGGCGCCGGCCTGGCCCAGGCGTTCGTAGACGTCTTTGAGCTTCACCGCAGCGGTGAGGTTCGTCCCGCTCACATCCACCGGGATCAGGTACGGGTCTTTGGTCGCTTCGTCGGGCAGGCCGTGGCCGGCGTAGAAGACGATCACCTGCGCCTCGGGACCGGTCTTGGCGGCCAGCTTGGCCACCAGGTCGATCTTCTGCTGCATCTCGCCGGCGGTGGCGTCGAGCAGCAGGTAGAGGTTGTCGGCCGGGACGCCCAGCGTCTTCACGGCATAGTCGGCGA
Source organism: uncultured Bacteroidales bacterium (assembly GCA_964489545.1). Taxonomy (GTDB): domain Bacteria; phylum Bacteroidota; class Bacteroidia; order Bacteroidales; family JAGOPY01; genus JAGOPY01. The sequence continues at coordinate 24,791 of CAZAZE010000031.1, read as the reverse complement.
ACACCCGCGCGTCGTTGCGGGCGAAGGGCACGTTGGCCTCCGTAGTCAGGTTGCGCTGGTAGCGGGAATAGTCCTCGTTGCCGATGACCAGCGCGTAGCGGTGGGCAAAGGCCTTCGGGTTGGCGGGCACGTTCTTGTCTACGTCCGACGACAGGGACCTCACCTGCACCGCCTCATCGGGCGTGGCCACCCCGGCAATGACCACCTGGCTGCGGGCGATGAGTTCCTGCTGCAGGCCGACCGCAAGCACCGTATCCCGGGCATACTTGTTGAAGTCCTCGCCCAGGTCTATGTTTACCGGTATCTCTTTGGATTCGTAACGCCGCGTGGCGGTGAAGAGGAAGTCGAGTTCCCGGCTTTCGCCCCGCGCCAGCGGCCCGATGCTAAAGCGGCTGGTCTCGCCCAGCACGACACAGTTCAGGTTCGGGAAGGTGAAATCGGCATAGACGCCCGAGGCGTCGCCGCGGCCGATATTCTGCACGATGACCTTGAGCTGTATGGGGTAGTTGAGCTTGATGAGCCCGCCGTCTTCGGTGCTGAAGGCGGCGTCGGCGACGATCACCTTAGGCGCTGCGAACGCCCGGGTCTCTACTTTCATCTCCAGGGGGTAAGCGTCAAAGCCCATGTCTTCCCGCACTTCGACGAGGAACTCCGCCATGCCGTCCTGCAGCGCCACCGTGCTGGAAACGGGCAGGGTAACGGGCTTCTTCGTCTCGCCCGGGATGTCGCCCAGCTGGATATCGCCACCGACCGAAAGGCCCTTGACGGGCTGGTTCTTGATGCTGACCCTGACGATCACCTTCTGGGCGGTGCCTTTTCCGATGTTCTCCACGTTGAGGCGGATCTGGCTTTTCTCGTTGGCGTCGATGGCGCTGTTGCCGTTGGCGTCGGTGAACTGCTCCCCGGTGATCACCAGGTCGGGCAGTTCCTTCACGAACGAGGTCTTCGACGTAGAAAGGGTGATCTTCTTGGTCCCGCTCTTGCCCGAGATCACCTGCGCCCGGCCGCCCAGGGCCAGCGCGCACAGCAGCAGGATTATCAATTGGAGTTTCATCATGGTGTTCCGGGTTTCAAAGTTTCAGGGTTCCTAAGTTCCAGGTTTCAAAGTTCCAGAGTTCCAGGGTTCCAGAGTTCCAGGGTTCCAGAGTTCCAGAGTTCCAGGGTTCAAAGTTTCAGGGTTCAAAGTTTCAGGTTATTAATTAAAAATTTACAATTCAACTTAAACCTTAAACCTTAAACCTCAAAACTTCATGGCCATGCCAATCATAGGCACGTTCAGCCGGGGTTCATAATCCAGGCGGAGGCCGATGGTGCCGGTCTGTGCGCGGCGGGCTTTGCCCGCTTTCACGCCGGTGGTGATCAGGTCGACCGTCCAGATGGTCAGGGCCCCGGCGAAACAGATGTATGACACCGCCGCCATACCCACAGCCTCATTGTACAACTGGTCCTGCATTTCCGGGTCGAACGTACTGCGATAATCTTCCAGCCGGTCGTAGGCAGCGTGGTTCGCCAGCACCGAGCCGGCCACCAGGCCGTAGGCGGCCACGCCCATCAGCCAGGTGGCGCCGCCCTTCTTGATGTACGTTTTTCCCAGTCCGGGCAGGATGATGGAAAAGGCCATGGCCTTGCCGACGCTGATCTCCCGAGTTCCCGGAGGGGGCTGGGCCGGACGGGCGGCCTGGGTCTCCGTTTTGGCGGCAGTCGCCTCGGGCGTAGCAAACACCTCGATCCCGATCTCTTCCTCCAGGCTCACCTGGTCGGCGGACACGTTCCACTCGATGCGCTTGCCGGCGCCGCCGCTGATCCCCTTGCCGATATCGCCCGAGATGGTTTTGGCGATCAGAATTTTCCCCGATGCCGTTTTCACCTGCATCCAGACAGTGAATACCTCGCCCGGAACGCTCCCGGTGATATCATACGTGATGATCACGCTGGCTCCCTGCGCGTAGAAATCCACATTCTGGATTTTCGCCTTCGACTGCGCAATGGCCCCCGGATTGCTAAAAAGAAACAGGACGGCTGTGATAAACAATAAGATCCATTTAGTTTTCATCAGTCGGTTGTTTTTGCATTGTTTTCATCCTCATCGAAGGCGACGGAACACTGCCGGCCCTTCTCTCCATTGGGTCGTCTATGGGCATGTTCGCTTCCGGCCGGATCCACGCCGATTTGCCTCCGGTCATATCGGTGACCAGAACCTGCAGGTTCCAGTTGTAATTAAACCCATCTGTGTTGTAAATCGAATACCAGGTCACCCCGGCATCAAGGGAATACAGGTCGCCCATGCCGGCGTATGCCGGCCCGTCGTCGCACCCTGCCGGATACGTGCCCCATGGATAATCCTGTATCCATACGCCGATCCAGAGATCCTGGGAGTCATCCACGTAGAACACCTGCTCCACATCAACGGTGTTCCACTGGCCAACCGTGATATCGGGAACGTACTGCGCATCGAGATAGGTCGGGCCGGGCCCTTTCCAGTAAGTGATGGCGTACATGGTGTTCTCTCCGACCAGCGGGAAAAACCTGACCTGGGAGATCAGGAATCCGTCATAGGCGGACAGCTGGCCGGCATAAAACCGGATGGCAATATCAAATTCCTGGATGTCGCCCGCGCTGATGCCGGTGTAATTGCTGCCGTCGTCATAAAACAACCACTTGCCCGGAGGATTCTCAATCTTGGTGAAATCCAGCTTCTTGCAGGAAAAGTCGAGAAAGCAGCCGGCCATAAGCAGCAGGGCCAGGCAAACGGAGCAGGGTTTAAGTCTGATGTTTTGTTTCATGATCCTTCAGTCTATTGTCCCATGATGTCTTTTGCGAGATTCAGATCGAGCTGCATGTGGCTGCTGTCGTAATCGAAGAGCAGGTTCCCGGAAGTGCGGTCAAGCTGGATGTAATTTAAGGTGAACCAGATGACCATTTTCCCCACTTTGATGCCTGAGAGGATATCGATCCGCTCGTTGCCGTCCTGCAGCGGTGAGATTTTCACCTGTGTTCCATTCAGTATCTTCAGCTTGTCGTAATAGATCGTCTCCTGGTTTTTGGTCAGCAGAGTGATGATCCCGTCGCCGTTTTTCAGGATGATGATCTTTCCGAGCATGGCATACAGCTCGGGGAATTCTTTCTTAAACCCTGGCTGATACCGGTCGAGGGCCTGTTGCGCCGCCGACCCGGGGATCACCATCCCGTTGGAGCGGATGATACTGGTGACGGCGAACACCGCCGCGATATTCCGCTCGAAGTTCATGGCAATGAGCCTGTCGCATTCTTTTTTGATGAGGCTGGGATAGTCCACTTCCCCGCCGTCCATCATCACCTTTTCCTTCACCCTGAAGCCGGTGGTCCCGCTGAGGTTCCCGGCCAGGTAGGTGGTGCCTTCCTCATCGGCATAGAGTCCCGTCCCGGAATATTCCACGTCCTCCAGGTACAGCTCGGTGCCCAGGTGTTTGCCGTTGCGGTCGAATTTTGCCAGGTATTTCAGGTAGGAATCCTGATCGATGGTGTCGAGTCCCGCCTGGCCGGCCCAGACCAGCACCCCGGCCGGGTCGTACTTGGCGATGAAGACATCGGGCTGCCCTTCCCGGCTGTTCAGCGTATAGCCACCCAGGTAGATCTGGCCCGAGAAGGAGCCGGCTACCAGCAGGTTCTGCTGTTCATCCGCGGTGATGGCGAAACCGGTGGATACCGCGGGGCCCTTGGGCACGGCGACCCATTGCAGCGCACCGTAGCGGTTGTATTTCGCGGTGAACAGGTTGCGGGTTTCCGCATTGCCGGTGACCGGCGCTTCGCCGCCGTCGAATGCTTCCAGGTAATAGCCGGTAAGGAATACGTTCCCGTTATCATCCGTGTACAGGTCTTTCTGGTTCCCGCCACGGTAGCCGCCGGCCTTCGCGGCCAGCTCCCAGTAGTCGATCTTCGCGTTGCCGTTGTAATTCACGCCGGCAAGCTCCAGCAGTTCGGCCTGGGCCGAGGCATATTGCGGCATGGTCATGCCGGCCGGGGCGTTGATGTAGGTCGGGTCGGTGACGATGTATCGCTCCTGGCGGAAGACGAAGTACTTCCCATAGATGCCATCGGGATTGTCGAAATGCACCGCCGTGGCCACATGGCCGTCGTAACTCAGCCCGATGACCTTCATGCCCAGCAGCCGGTGCACCAGCCAGGCGAAGAGCACCGAACGGTCCTCGCAATCACTGTAAGGATAGTAAAATACTTCCTCGGCGAAGAAGTATTTCTCCCTGCCAAACTGTTCCTGGTCGACCTGGTACCCAAACGCGGTCTGGACGAACTTCAGCAGGAAATTCACCTTCTCGGCTTCGCTTAAGGGCTCGAGCATCGGAAGCAGCTCGTTGCCCACGCTTTCGCTGATCACCGGCTCAACGGCGGCGTCGAAATACACGTTGAGGTCGACCTGGGGGTAATCCCGGTAGAAGTTGATCACATTCTTATTGACGGGCACGGTGACCTTAAAGGTTCGGCCGGCCCAGGTAAAGGTGAATTCGTGTTCTTCCGGATCCGGGGCCAGGTTCAGCGCCTTGTTCAGGTTGAAGTCGAACAGGCGGGTGGCGTCATGGTAATCCCGGGCATAGGTGTGTATCTCGTTGTTGTCAATCTTATCCAGGAAGTAATAATTCATATGGCTGATGGTGACATAGCTTTTCCCATACATCACCTGCGCCGTAGGGATGATCACGCTGGTCTGTTCTCCGGCGTAGGAAATCTTGGCTTTGTAGCCGGAACGGGTGAGCAGGAACCAGGTGAGCAGACGGCGCGCGTTGGCGGTGGGCGGGCTGATCCGCTCTGCGGTTTCCTTCACCAGCAGGCAATACCCCCAGTCGTTGAGGCCCAGCGCACTGCGATATTGCAGCAGCTGGTTGATCAGTTGATGGTAACTTGCCTGGCAGGCCTCTTTCCAGTAACGGCTGATGCCGTCTTCATTGACCGGCTCCGGCGCCGGGATGGACAGGGATTGGTCGTAGTCGAGGTAGATCTTTGTCCCGTAAAAATCAAAGTTGAGGTTTGCCTTAAGGTACGATGAAGGGTCGATCTTGCTCAGCAGGGGCGTGAGCCGGGCGATGGGCTGGTCTTCGGCCTCCGGGATCGCTGCGGGCAGTTCCGGCAGGCGGAACAGGTGGTCGGGCAGCCGTTCGAGCGGCAGCGGTGCCGGCGGAAGCAGCGTTTCAGAAACCGGTTTTATATCCGGCCGCGGGGCTTCCGGCGGTATCGGTGGCCGGACCGGTTCTTCTTCCGGTTCTTCTGCGGGTTCCTCAACAGGTTCTTCAACAGGCGTTTCCACCGGCTCTTCCATGGGCTCCGGTTCCGGCGTAAAGGCCGGCGGCACAAATTCCGGGATCACCAGCGGCTTGGGCTCTTCGGGCACAGGGATGGCTTTGCTGACCTCAAAGGCTTCCCAGGCTTGCTTCAGGTATTGTTCATACTCCTGCTCCCGGGCCCTGACAAAGGCGTCGTACTCGTCGCGGAGCGCCTGCATCTTCCGGGTCTCGTTCTCCTTGAACTGCTGAAAATCCTGCTGACGCTGCTTCTTGTATTCTTCAAAGGTCTGCGCCCCGCCGGTAAGCGAATGCAGGCATAAGACCGCGAAGAGCGCGGGCATCATACAGTATGTTAAAATCTTCATGGTTGCTTGAGGTTAAATTGGTCCAAAACGGCCCGAAGGCGGTTATCCTGAAGCTGGAGGCCGGCGATGCGGAAGGTCATTTCGCCGGTCAGCACTTCCCGGCTCAGCATCTGGCTCTTGCCGGTGTAAAGGTCGCTGGCCGACATGACCGTGGAAGGCTGTGCCCGCACAGCAACGGCCAGCTCGCGCAGAACGGAATCAAAAAGGGCGTTCCAGAGCCCGCGGTCGGTACGGGCTCCCTCCGCGGTCAGAGCCAGCGGACAATCAGAAGGCAACTGGTAGCGGTACCGGGCAAGGGCCAATGTGACCGGCTTACCGTCGACCGAAGACTCGGTCTCGGTCAGTTCATCGATGGTTCTTGTGATGAACCGGGTCACCGGCGGGCTTTCCGGGCCACCGGCATACGCACTGAATTCCATCCGGGCGTTGGTCTCATACCGGCCCTTGTTTTCAAACTCCGTGACCATGCCCGTGGTAAGGAAGAGCAGGGATTTTTTCTCCCGGCGAATAAGTGGGAAATCCACCAGCACAATATACTCTCCGGATATCAGCAGGGTTTCCTGGAGGACGGTTATCTCCATAACATCCGGAATGGCATGGCATCCGTATTCGAAGTAGTCGATATACTGCCCGGCCAGACCCGATTCCCCATGTTCCAGTCCATAATGGTCGACCAGGCTGCTGATCCGGGTTCCGGCCATCAGCGCCCCCAGGTACATGGCCCGGATGATGGCCTGCTTCCGTGCCGAAAGCGTGTCTGTCCACGGGTCTGAAACGCCGATGACCTCCAGGCGCTCTTCCCGTTGTGCAAACGGCCCCGAAAACCAGCAGGGCACACCGGAACGCAGGACCGAAAGGTGCTCCGCACTGTCCTTACCCTGACGATCGAGGGAATCGGTTTCCTGTTCAAAAATCAGCTTGTACCTCCGGTACTGGACGTCAATATTTGCCGTGTCGGCCTGCGCCAGTGCGCCGGCCGGCGGTAGAAGCAAAAGAGCCCATATCATGAGGGACACTTTCATGAGCAAACAGGATTTGAGCGAAGGCGGGGGAGCGTGCCGGAGCAGGATGCAACTTGGCTTTATTTGCGCTCTTTCTTCAGGTTTTCCATTTCCTGCTCGAAAGTCTCCTTGAATTTTTCGTAGTTATAATCGATGAACAGCTTGTCATCGCCCGAAAGCCGGTTATTCATCTCATTGGCGATCTCCTCGCCCGACAGCTCGATGGCGACATAGACCTTGTAGGTGTTGGCGGCCGTTTTGGTCTGCTCCTCGCAGATAACCTTGATGCCGTTCAGTTTCTGGTTGACCACCTCGCGTGACAGCCCTTCGTACCGCTCCAGCGTCTCGGCATTGTTATTGATCTCGCTGTCTTTGACATAGTTGTCGAAGGTGGCCTTGAGGGTGGTCTCGATAAACCCGGCAAGGTCGGCCTTGGCATTGCTCAGCGCTTTCTTTTTGGCCGTTGCCTGGTCGGCGCTCTCGCCCACGCTGTTGGCCCGGAACAGGTCGCCGGTGCTCTGGTACTCGGGACCGCTGCAGAACACCTCGATGCGCATTTCCCCGGCATCCAGGGTTTTTGTGGTTTTTTCCTTTGATTTACACCCCGTTACGATGATAACGGAACACATGACAACAAATGCAATCATGCTGAATGCAGTAAAAATCCTCGTTTTCATGTTAACTCTTTTTGGGTTAATAATAATAATTGGCAAAATGGAATGGACAATGGCAAAATAATGCCGTAAGATAATAAAAAAACCCCTTGAAAGCTAGTTTTCAGCAGTAAAAATCCAAAAAAAGTATCTGTCGGAAAAAGAAAAAAATCCCAGAAAATAAAAACTGATAACTTAAAACCAAAAACTTACAACCCCAACTTAAACCTTAAACCTTAAACCTTAAACCTTAACATTGTGGTTTTCTACCACTCCATGCTTCCGTCAAGCCTGATTTCATAAAGGTCGTTCTCGCTCAGGCCATGCCATTTGCAGCCCTTTTTGGTGCAGATGTGAAAATCGATGAGTTTGGTGCGGGCGCTCACAAGGATTCGGGCAACAGGCGATCCGCACTTCTCGCAGGATTTGTCCGGAACGATGAGGCTTTGGTCGCAATGCGGGCAGGCCAGTTCATCCACCACCTTGTCTTCCGGAAGAAAGACGGTCGATTTGGATGAGAAAACGTTGAGGTACGGGCTCAGCATCAGCAATCCCTCTTCACCGGTACGGATCTTCAGCCTGAGCATATCATTTTCGATCAGGCTTTTGCGGCAGTGTGGACAATAAGAGTGCAGGAAAGTGCCGGTCTGCAGGATCTCCCGGGCCTCTTCACGTTTTTCTTCATCGGGATCGGAAATGCGTTCCTCGCGTGGCAAATCTCCCGGCCGGGCGGAATAACCGTATTCCTGGTAGAACTTGCGCAGGATGACCGACAGGTCCTCAAATTCCACGAAATGATTCTTGCACCCGTTCCGGGAACAGATGTTTACCTTGCCGCCCATATCCAGGTAGAACGGCACCATAGGCGCCCCGCAGGTAGTGCAGTCTGTTTTGGAGATCATTTCCTGGCTGCACTTCGGGCAATAGAAATTCACGATTTCGTTGCGTGAAAGATCAATAGTGGCCCTGTGGTTGTAACTTCCATATATGGAACTGAGCCAGATATCACCCTTCCGGCCGTGGGCTTCAATCTTAAGATGGATGCCGGGTTCGTTGTCGATCAAATGGGAAGGATCCATCAATGACGCTCCGCAATGCGTGCATTTCAGCCGGAGTGACATCAGTTCGTACATAAGAAAAGGATTTTAGGGTTAATTGCTATAAAATTATAGCAAAAATCACCTAAACCGACACCACGGCGATCCTTTTCTTTCCATCCATGCTCACGGTGAGTGGTTTTTCGAACCGGACATGACGGAAGTATTTTGTTTCCCGGATGATTTGCTGCCGGGCCAAAAGATCCCATCGGATGAAACTTTTCGATAATTCAGGCTGGATGCTGAAATAACCGACGTTCATGCTGACCACATTATGGAAGAAGTGCGAGCCGGAAGAGGCGTCCAGGGGGTAGCCTTCCAGGCTGGTCTCGATGATCACACGGGCATGGGAGATCTGCGCCCAGTTGACCGGGATGCCGATCCAGCGGTCGCGCGTGCCCCATCGCCCGGGGCCTATCAGTAAGTACTTCCTGCCTTCATCGGCGAACATCCGGTTCAGTTTTTCGATCTCACTGGTCATCTGCACCGTTTCGGCCTTATCGAAGACCTCGATATCGACGTAAACCACGTCGGAGATGTTGTCGATCAGCCCGTTGCCCATGCTCTTTTCCGCGTACAGCAGGATGTCCTCCTTCGGAATGCGGTCGAGGTTCACGTTGTAATCCATCGCGCTGCCGATCAAAGGTTTGATCTGCAGGAGGTAGAATGTCGCCCGCCCCTGCCGGTCCTTGGTCAGGTCCACGGCGAATTCGATCTCCACGGGCGAGCCCATGGCCTCCTTGACCACGTCCAGTACCACCTCGATGGTCTGCGTCAGCGGAATGTACTGGTACTTCAGGATGTTGGCGAAATTGACGATGCGCGGGCCAGAATGGGTCAGGCCGGGAACGATCACCTGGTTGTTGGTGTCGTAGACCGATGCGCAATGTTTCAGGTTGCCGTGCATCTCGGCTTCATAGATGTCCAGCTTGGCCAGGCCGGCCGTGTCGCCCTCAAGCAGGTTGACGTCTTTTTTATTGAGGTCGACGGCATAAAACTCCACCTGCGAGTTCAGGAACTGGTCTTTCGGCGAGGATATTTCCGTTGTGGGATATTTGGGTGAGAAGCGGTAGGATTTCTCCCCGTCGACCACAGTTTTCCCCAGGCCCACGGCCAGGACGGCAAAGCCTTCCTCGGGCTGCATATGGGCGTATGGGTAAAAATTATACGACTGCGCCACGCCGGCGATGTGCGGGTAGAAATAATTGCCATACTGCCGCCCGACCACCTCCTGGATCACCACGGCCATCTTCTCCTCTTCGATCTTGTAATGAACCGCTTCAATATAACCCCGGGCCTCGGGAGAATAGATCGAGGCGTAGACCAGCTTGATGGCGTCGAGGGCCTGTTTCAGCCGTTCATTGATGTCGGGATGGCAATTGGGCAGCAGGTAGGTCTCGAAGATACCGGCGAACGGCTGCATGAGCGAGTCTTCAAATAAGCCCGACGACCGGATGGCGATGGGTTTGGTGATCTTCGCCAGCAGCGCCTTCATCCTCCGGACCAGCGTATCGGTGAGTTTGGACTCCATGAACCGCACCTTGATCTCTTCGTAATCCGTGGTCTGGGCCACAAAGTCGCGTAGTTTGTTGCGGTCCATGAAGTATTCGAACTCCTCGGTTCCGATCACGGAGGTCTTGGGTGTGGTGATCCGGATGTTGGGGATCTGCTGGGAGAAGTCGAAATTGTAGATGAGCGTGTTGATGAAGGCCAGGCCGCGGCCCTTGCCGCCCAGGTAGCCGTCGACCAGGCTCACGATGTTGGTTTCGTCGGTCAGGGCCGATTCCTCGAAGGGTATGATCTTGCCCTGGTTCTGTTCGTTGCGGAAGCGCCCGATGACGTCGATGAGGTATTCACGGATGGAAGCGGCGTTGGTGAAGTCGGTCACTTTCTGAGGGCCGAGGATCTTGGCTGCCTGTATCTCCCCGCGGGCCATCAGCCAGAGCGAGAAATGATCGCGCCGCGCGTGGTACATCAGCGACTCGTCGGGAATGGTCCGCAGCAGGCGTTCAAATTCTCTCAGCGAACGGGCCTCGGCGATCTTGGTCCCCTGCTCGTTGCGGTAGATGAAATTGCCGAAGCCGAGGAAGTGCGTGATGAAACTGCGGAAATCCTGGCTGAGCGTCTCTGAATTCTTGTTGATGAACGAGCATTTGAGGCCGTAAGCGATATCGGCGTTTTCATCCTCCGACGACTGCATAATGACGGGCATGTCCTTGTCGATCTCCCGTGCGAACTTCACCAGCTCGATCCCGGCCTTTTCATCCGGGACTCCATCTCGCTGGAACCGCACATCCGTGATCAGGCAGAGCAGGTAATCCTTATACCGTTGCATGACGGCCACGGCTTCTTCGTATGTCGACGCGAGGATGATCTTGGGCCGAGCCCGGAGGCGGAGGATCTTGTAGAGTTCGTCGGTGCTCACATCGTCGATGATCCGTTTGGTCTGTTCCAGGACGATGTGATAGAGCATCGGAAGGTAGCGGCTGTAATACTTGGGCGAGTCTTCCACCATCATGATCACGCGGACCATGCCGATCTCGGTGTCGTTCTCCAGGTTGATCTTGTCCTCCACATGCTTGATCATGGCGAAGAAGACGGATGATTCGCCGTTCCAGACAAAGACGCGGTCGATGTAATCCAGCGCGTTCTTTGTTTCGGAGATGAGCGCCATGTCGGCGTTGTTGTTCAGCAGCAGGAAAACGGGGATATAGGGATATAGCCGTTTGATCTGCGTGCTCAGGGCGATGGGCAGGTGTTTGTCGGAGCCCATCATGACGATGATGAGGTCGAAGTGCCGCGTCCGCATCAGCTCCATGGATTCTTCTATGGTGGAAACCCCGGTGATGCGGGGGACGGAGGTCAGGTTGAGGGAGTGGTATTCTCCAAGCACATGTTCGGAGAATCTGCCCTCTTTTTCGATGCTGTATGCGTCGTAGAGATTGGCCACCAGCAGGATCTCCTTCACTTTGAAGGGCATGAGGTCATGGTAGATGTCGCGGTCCTGGTTGCTCTTATTGAGGAATCGCTGGAGAAGCTGGCGTGAAGTGATCACCGCGGGCGGCGCCGCGGGACCGGGCGCCTCGGCGCCGGGGGCTCCCGGCCGGATGACGGTCCGGGCCAGGGTGCTGTTGATATACCCGGCGATCATATTGGCCAGGTTCTCGATCAGATGGCGCTCTTCCAGTAAAAAAGGGCCTTCGTCGAGGTCGGGAAACTGCCGGAGGTAATAAATTTCGATAAACCCCACCTTGTTGTCAATGGTCTCGAAGCGCTGCTGCTGCAGCCATTTCGTCGGCTTGAATTCTGTGCTGGTATATTCCTTGCCGTCGTAGGTGATCCGGGCGGCGGTGAGCTGCGGGTACTGCCATGCCGGCGGCAGGATCATGCAGATCTGCCGCAGGGTCTCCTCCAGCGATTTGCCTTCCTTGATGATCTGCGTGGTTCGGTTGATCGCGGCGAGTTCTTTCAACCGTTCAATATTCTCAGCCCTGAGTTGCTGGAAGTTAGCGCCGGGGGAGGGTTCTTTCATGGGGTGCAGCTGGTTTGAAGGAATAAAGGTAAGAATAATCGGGATAAGATGAATGATGCATTGGGCAAGGGAAACCCCAAGTCCCGGAGGGACGGATGACAATAGCCCGCCAATTCATTGGCGGGAAACAACGCCGGCCCCGCGATCACAACACAGTCCCGAAGGGACGGATGACAAAATAACCGACGGGTTAACCCGTCGGTTAAATCAACAACAGCCTTTTAATTATCTGCATAATAATTCGTTATGAAAATATCATTCCCTTAAACTTAAACCCTTTCTAAATTGATCTTCCCGCCCCTTTTTTTTCGTTAAATTTTTCACAGGTTCAAAATTATTTTCTGTAATATTGCCCTGCCTTTCAAAATTATTTTCAACAACAACCAACAACTTGAAAGATTATGTCAAACAACTATGAAAACCTGGTCAATGAGTTCATGGCGAAGATTATCGCCAAGAATCCGGGTGAAAAAGAATTCCATCAGGCCGTGCGGGAAGTGGCCGAATCGCTGATCCCCTTCATCGAAGAAAACCCCAAGTACAAAGTGGCAAAGATCCTGGAACGCATTGCCGAACCCGAGCGCGTGATCCTGTTCCGTGTGCCCTGGGTCGACGACAAGGGCGAGATCCAGATCAACAAAGGCTACCGCATCGAGATGAACAGCGCCATCGGGCCGTATAAGGGCGGCTTGCGGTTCCACCCGACGGTGAACCTCGGCATCCTTAAATTCCTTGCGTTCGAACAGGTGTTCAAGAACAGCCTCACCACCCTGCCCATGGGCGGCGGCAAAGGCGGTTCCGACTTCGATCCCAAAGGCAAGTCCGATATGGAAGTGATGCGGTTTTGCCAGAGCTTCATGACCGAACTGCAGCGCCACATCGGCCCCGACACCGACGTGCCGGCCGGTGACATCGGCGTGGGCGGACGTGAGATCGGCTATATGTTCGGCCAGTACAAGAGGCTGCGGAACGAATTCACTGGCGTGCTCACCGGCAAGGGCATCGAATGGGGCGGCAGCCTCATCCGCCCGGAAGCCACCGGCTACGGCCAGGTGTACTTCGCCGAGGAAATGCTGAAGACCCGCGGCGACTCCATGAAAGGCAAGATCTGCACCGTCTCCGGCAGCGGCAACGTGGCGCAGTTCGCCACCGAAAAAGCCACCATGCTGGGCGCCAAAGTCGTCACCATGTCCGACTCCAACGGCTTCATCCATGACCCCGAAGGCATCACCCCTGAGAAACTCCAGTTCGTGATGTACCTGAAGAATGTGAAACGCGGAAGGATCTCCGAATACGCCGAGAAATACAACTGTAAATACTACGAAGGCCAGCGCCCGTGGATCATCAAGTGCGACGTGGCCCTGCCCTCCGCCACCCAGAACGAGGTCGACGGCAACGACGCCAGGACCCTCATCCAAAACGGCTGCTTCGTGGTCTCTGAAGGCGCCAACATGCCCAGCACCCCGGAAGCCATCGAGGTGTACCTGAAATCAAAGATTCTCTATGGACCCGGTAAGGCGGCCAATGCCGGCGGCGTAGCCACCTCGGGCCTCGAAATGAGCCAGAACTCCATGCGCCTGGCCTGGACCCGCGAAGAGGTCGACCACAGGCTCCACAACATCATGATCAACATCCACGCCAACTGCGTAAAGTGGGGCAAGGAAGAAGACGGCTATATCGACTATGTGAAGGGAGCCAACATCGGCGGTTTCGTAAAGGTCGCCGATGCCATGCTTGCTCACGGTATCGTTTAAGAGAATCCAATATTATGGATAATGAAAAAGGCTGCCTTTGCGGGCGGCCTTTTTTTGTTGTAACAGGGACGGAGTCCCTGTTAATGACCAAATATCAATTCTCTGATTAACTACACCTTACGCAACAGGGACGGAGTCCCTCGCCACAGGGACGGAGTCCCTATTCCTCCTTCAAAAAATACCCCAGCGGCCGCGTGACCCGGTCGAAAACGTAGTACTGGATCAGGACAAAATCCTCCCCGTCGTTCACCAGGGCATAGGCCCTGTCCAGGTCCATAGGCTCCAGGGCCGCGCCGTCCTCCATGTACAATTCCGCAAAGCCTTTCTTCTTATAGATCTTTACCTCATTCTGCCGCCCGCTGCGGTCGGTCAGCGTGACAATCGTCCTGGGCGTGCTGGCCAGCACGGAATCGATGAAAGGACGCTCGATCAGGTGCTCGAGCAGCGATTCGAACCGGACATCTTCAAACGCCGCCAGAAAACTGACCACCCGGATCGTGTCAAAATGCGCTATGGCCCGCTCGGGGTAAAGCGACTTCAAAGTGACATTGCGGCTGTCCTGCACTTCCATCCGGTACGACTGTGCCGGATCTCCGGGAAACTCCATCTGAACCGACGCAATGTCGCCAATGCGGGCCTTAAACACGGTATAATCCCGCCAGTCGGCCGCGTTCGTGGAATAGCGCGAGCTTACGAAGCCCCGGAAATTGGGGATGTGCAGCACGTAAGGCTCGCCGGCGCCCTCCATCAGCATGAACGTGCCGAGGTTGTCGGCGGTCACATCGCCGACATAATAGGTCTTTACGTTCTTCTCCCGGGGAAACAGCCGGACCAGGTTGAAGATATTGATCCGCGGCACCACCTGGTAGATCTCCACCTTTTTGGCATTGGCCGCCATCCGCCGGATCACATTGTCGCGCGCCGCCAGCGGCACCGGGCTGCGAACCTCCAGGTCCATCAGCGTCTTCAGGAACGAAGTGATCTTGGCCTGCTGCGCCGGGCTCCGCCCGTTCACCAGCCAGCCTCCCTCAGGAAGCCGCGTGAGGGTCACCTCGTTGTTGCTCTTGTCCGCCAGGAAGATCTTCGTCACGGCGGCGGTGTCGGGCACGGCAAATGCGCTGACATTCTTTCGTAAAGTAGTATTGGAACTGGTAATGATGAGCGCGGCGGCGATCACCAGCAAAACCAGGGTGATCAGGATGATGGTACGGTTCTTCTTCATGAGGTTCTAACGAAAAAATTTAAGCGGAATTGCGCCCGGCATACTTCCTTTTGCGCAAAACAAAGCGGATGAGGCCATAGATCAGCACCAGCACCACCGGCAGCAACAGATTGAACGTCTGCCAGAAAACCTTCTGCGCGTTGACCCTTGTCATGTCGAGCAGCCGCAGCTTGAGTTCCCTCGAGCGGATCGAGATCAGGCCCGACTCGTCGACCAGGTAATCCAGGGCATTGAGGATGAAATCCTTGTTCCCGAAAGTCTCCCCGGTGTACTGGTCATACCCCAGCGGCAACGGATAGCCCTGGGAAAAATGAACCTGGTTCTTGATCACGTCGCCGTCGGCCACCACGATCATGCGGGTGGGCCTGCTTTTTGCCACAAACCCGATGTTTTTGTCGAACTGGATCTCCGGCGGGATGCGGTTCTCGAAGTTGGAACCGAACTCCCCTTCCAGCAGCACGGCCACGGGCTGCGCGGGGCCGGCATAGGCCCGCTCGTCGGGTTCCTTCTCCAGGATCGACAGGGTGATCAGGGCCGGAACGTTCACCGTCCGGGAGTACGGCGAGGTCCGCAGCAGGATCGTTTTCTTCACCCCGCCCACGCGGATGGTGTCGAGGCTGCTCACGAACTCGGTTTTGATGGCGTTGAGGTTGGCAACCACCGGATGGCGCTCCAGGGGGGTGATGACCGGGAAATAATACCAGGGGAAGAAATCGATCTTGGGCTGGTTGCCCACCTGACCCGTCCGCAGCGGGATCGGCAGGGCGTTGAGGTCCATCACCAGGTTGTTGTTCAGCCGGACGCCATACTGGAACAGCATGTCGTCGAGGTTGAGGTCGGCGGCCAGGCCCACGGTCGATTCGGCCTGCTCCAGGCTGTCCATCGTAGCGAACACCGGGTCGACCAGCCATAGCACCTTGCCGCCGCGCATGATGAACTGGTCGATGATGAACTTGTCCTTCTCGTTGAAAGGATGCTGGGGCTTGGCGATGATGAGTGCATCGTATTTGTTGGTGATGCGGGTCTTGTCGTCCGAAACGCTGTCGCGCCGGGTGAGGGTGCTCAACTGCCCGCCGATGGTCACCACGTCGACGGAATATTTCTTTGAGAGCGCCTGCCCGATGTCGTAGATGTAGCGGTTGTCGAGTTCGCCATGTCCCTGGATGAAGGCCACGGAAGGCTTGTGCACGACCGTCAGGCTGCGGATGGCGCTGGCCAGCTTGAACTCGAGCGACTGCACCGAGCTGTTGAGCACCTGCTCCGGGTTGACGCCGATCTGGGAGTTCAGCAGGTCGACGGCCAGTTCATTGGATTTATAGCTGGCGATGGCGCCGGGGAAGATCACCTGCTGCTCGCGCCGTCCTTCCTGGGTGCTGACCTGCAGGTCGGTGGGCTGCAGCCCTTTCTCCATCAGCAACTGGTACGTATCGTTGCGCTCCTGCTGGTTGTCGCTGCGCGACGGGTTGATGAACTCATACTGGATGTTCCGGTTGTAGGCCCGGAACTCATCGAGCATCTCGCGGGTGGCGTTGCGCAGGCGCTTGAAGCCCGCCGGGAACTCCCCTTCGAGGTACACCCGGAAGTAGACAATGTCGTCGATCTCCTCCAGCAGATCTTTAGTGGCGGGAGAGAGGGAATAGCGCTTCTCGGAGGTCAGGTCGAAGCGGGTGAACACCATGGAGCCGATCACGTTGACCAGCACGATGATCACAATGCCAAGGACCAGTTGCAGCCAGGCGGCCCGGCGCAGGTTCTTCCGCTGGTTGATGTGCCCTTTTGCTGCCATCTACCATTTCCTCCTTTCGATCGAAAAGCGCGACAACAGGATGAACAGCGCGATGACGCCCAGGAAGTAGAACATATCGCGCGTGTCGAGCACGCCGCGGCTCATGGAGCGGTAATGCTCATTCATGCCCAGCGACTTGATGAAGAGGTCGACTTTGCCGAACAGGGCGAGGGAGTATATGAACTCGAAGCCGACATAGAGGAACCCGCTGAGGAACACGGCGATGATGAACGAGACGATCTGGTTGTCGGTAAGGGTGGAGGCGAACATGCCGATGGCGACGAAAGACGCACCCAGGAACAGCAGCCCGATGTACGACCCCCAGACGCCGCCGATGTCGAGGTTGCCCTTGGGCAGGCCCAGGTAATATACAGAGAAGAAATACACCAGCGTGGGCAGCAGGGAGATGATGACCAGGATGAACCCGCTGAGGAACTTGGCCATGACGATCTGGAATTCCGTCAGCGGTTTGGTGAGGATAAGCTCGATGGTCCCGGTGCGTTTCTCTTCAGCGAACAGGCGCATGGTGATGGCCGGGATGAGGAAGAGGAACACAAAGGGCGCGATCATGAACAGCCCGTCGAGGTTGGCGTAGCCCAGGTTAAGGATGTTGAAGTCGCCCTGGAACACCCAGAGGAACAGGCCGTTGATCAGCAGGAAGACCGTGATCACGATATAGCCCGTCAGGGAGCTGAGAAAGGAACTTATTTCTTTACGAAGCAGGGTTAGCATAAAGCATTGCAGCAGGCTTGTGGCCTGGTTTGAAAACGGGCAAAGATAGGAATAATTGTGCTACCCACCTCACAGGTCACCTGTGAGGTCCTCCCCCTACCCTGCAAACTCCACCCGGACCGGGTCATTCTCCTCCAGGCCCAGCAGGCCGGCGGCGTTGCCCTGGTTCAGGGCGATCTCCAGGTGGCCGGTGGAACCGAAAATGGCCACGATCTCCCCTACCGGAACGTCCTGGTAAGCCGAGGCAATCTGCTTTACAGTCTCCCCGCGGAACTCGATCACACAACGACGCCCGCGGCCAACCTTGTCGAAAAGCTCGCGGGTGATGTTGGTCACCACATTCTCGTAACGGTTGATGTAGATCACCACGCCGCGGATCACATCGCCCGAAACCACCGGGTTGAGGTGCAACTGCTCGGTCCACCCTGACGCCGGTTCTCCCAGCTGGCGTATGTCGCCACCGGAAGCCAGGTGAAGAGCGGCGTGCACGTAAACATCCCGTGCCGGGAATCCCTGCGCCGACGCTTCGGCCGGCATCGCCAGACGGATGATGGTTGCGGGCTTCTGGTCGAAGATGAGCGAAAAGATCCCGTTGTCGGTGCCGATGAAGTACTGCCCGTCTTTCTCCACGGCCAGGTATGGCGCACTGCCGCCGGCCTCGTTGAGCAGGGAAACAATGTGCACGGTGCCGGCCGGGAAGTGCGGATAGCTGTTGCGTACGATGAACGAGGCCTGCTTCAGGTTGAACGGACTGATCTCATGGGAAACGTCGACGAGGGTGGCCGACGGCATCCGGCTGAGGATCTTCCCTTTGATGACCGCCAGGAAGTAATCCCGCTGGCCCCAGTCGCTCGTTAAGGTGATGATGGGCATAGTTGGATGGTTTCAGGTTCCAGGTTCCAAAGTTTCAGGTTCTGGTTGTTCAAAAATAAGAATTCCTTAAAGACGGGGCACATTTTTTCGTACTTTTGAACCGCCGCTCCATTGGGCTGTTTAAGCGTTTATGAGTGAACGGGTCATCTCCATCGAATCATACAATCCTCTTGAGATTTACGGTGTCAACGACGCCCACCTGGAACTGGTCAAGAAACAGTTCCCCAAGCTGAAGATCATCGCCCGCGGCGATGTGGTCAAGGTGTTCGGGGAGGAAGAAGAGGTGGCGGGCTTCGAAAAGCGCTTCTCCCTGCTGCTGCTCAGCTACGACAAGTTCGGGAGGATCACCGAGAACGACATCCTGCAGATCATGCAGGGTCCCGAGGAGGAAAACGGGACGCTGATCCAGTCGCAGCAGGCCGACGATGTGCTGGTGCACGGGCGCGACGGCCGAATTGTTAAGGCACTCACCATCAACCAGCAGAAAATGGTGGAAAGCTGCAGCCGCAACGACCTGGTCTTCGCCATCGGCCCTGCCGGCACGGGAAAGACCTATACCGCCGTGGCGCTGGCCGTCAGGGCGCTAAAAAACAAAGAGGTGCGCCGCATCATCCTCACCCGCCCCGCCGTCGAAGCCGGCGAAAACCTGGGCTTCCTGCCGGGCGACCTCAAAGACAAGCTCGATCCCTACCTGCAGCCGCTTTACGACGCCCTGCGCGATATGCTGCCCACCCAGAAACTGCTGGCCTACCTGGAAGACGGCACCATCGAAGTGGCGCCGCTGGCCTTCATGCGCGGCCGCACCCTCGACCATTCCTTCGCCATCCTCGACGAGGCGCAGAACACCACCGCCAGCCAGCTTAAAATGTTCCTCACCCGCATGGGAAAATTTTCCAAATTCATCGTCACAGGCGACATCACCCAGATCGACCTGCCGCGCAACCAGGAATCGGGCCTCGTCCACGCCGCCGGCATCCTGAAAGGCATCCCCGGGATGGACTTCATCTACCTCGACCAGCGCGACATCATCCGGCACCGGCTGGTGGCGAAAATCATCGAAGCATACGGAAAAGAAAGAAATAACCCCAAACAATCATAAACATGCAGAACGTAGTCGTCAGAACCGATTTCGAATTCCCCGGCCAGAAAGGCGTATATCACGGAAAAGTCCGTGACGTGTATAATATTAATGATGAACTGATGGTGATGGTCGTGACCGACCGCATCTCGGCCTTCGACGTGGTGCTGCCCAAAGGCATCCCCTACAAAGGCCAGGTGCTCAACCAGATTGCGGCCAAGTTCCTGGAAGCTACGCGCGATATCGTCCCCAACTGGATGACCGCCGTACCCGACCCGATGGTGATGGTCGGGAAGTTCTGCAAACCGTTCCCGGTCGAAATGATCATCCGCGGCTACCTTACGGGCAGCTCCTGGCGCTCGTACAAGAACGGCTCCCGTTCCATCTGCGGCGTGCCCATCCCCGACGGCATGCGCGAACACGAACGCTTCCCCGAACCCATCGTCACCCCCACCACCAAGGCCACGGAAGGCCACGACGAGGACATTTCCCGCGAAGAAATCATCGCACAGGGACTGGTTTCGGAAGAAGATTACAACCTCCTGGAAAAATACACCAAACAGCTTTTTCAGCGCGGATCCGAGATCGCCGCGCAGATGGGGCTGATCCTTGTCGATACGAAATACGAGTTTGGCAAATACAACGGCCAGATCTACCTCATCGACGAGATCCACACCCCCGACTCGTCGCGCTATTTCTACGCCGACGGCTACGAGGAACGCTTCGCCCGGGGCGAGCAGCAGAAACAGCTCTCCAAGGAATTCGTCCGGGAGTGGCTCATGGCCAACGGGTTCCAGGGCAAGGAAGGACAAACGGTGCCGTTCATGTCGGAGGAATTTGTCGACTCCGTCTCAGAACGCTACATCGAGTTGTTTGAAGGCATCACCGGCGAGAAATTCGTCCGCGAAGACGCCGCCAATGTCCCTGCCCGCGTCGAAGCCAATATCAGGAAGTTTTTGGGATAATAAATCGCCCATGCGTCCATGCGCCCATGTGCCCATGCACCCATCGATCAATGGACACATGGGCACATGGGCACATGGGCACATAGAATAGCTAACCAGAATCATTCAATCTCCTCCGCCAATTCCCCCATCTCCTCCGCTTTCCCGCGGTTTCCGGCCTGTTCGTATAAAAAGACCAGCTCGTTGATGAGCCGGCGGACAATGGTTTTGTTGTCGCAGGGCAGGAAATAGGCATCCTGGCGATCCAGCTTCAATTGCTTGACGAACAGCTCGATCTCATTTTTGGTAAAGACGGCGCCCTTGTTGAAGGGGTTGATGTAGAAGAGGACATCGCCGAAAGAGGCGTCATCGGGCATTACGATGATATCGTCGGTATAGGCCAGGACAAAATGGCGGGGGAGGTCGACGCCGAAGATGGGGATGCGCAGGCTCTGGGCAATGGCGATGTAGAGGATGCCGAGGGAGAGCGGGCTTCCCTTCTTGCTGTCGAGCAGGTTATTGATGTACAGGTTCTCGGCGGCCTGGATGTTGCCGACATTGCCCGCCAGCTTGTGCACATCGAACAGCACATGGTTGATCACCTTGACCTTTTCCAGGCCGGTGAGGTTCTGGTTCAGCTCCAGCCATACGTCCTGGGATATCTGGCCCACTTTTTTGATTACCGAGTTTTCGTCCAGGTCGGGATACTGGAATTTCGACACCAGGATGGCACCCTGCAGCAGGTCGTGGTGCTGGTATTCCGACCAGGTACGCAGGTCTTTTTTGAGCTGATCGAACTGGATGCGGTGGATCAGGTCTTCGATGCGATGCTGGATGAGCGGGTCGAACGCGTTCTCCCAGACGCCTTCCAGTACCGGAACGGCATCCTTGCCGTGCGCGAAGATGCGGTCGCGGATGGTCTGGAAGATATCCTCGTTCGGCTCATCGAGCAGGCTGATCAGTGCGTCGAGTTCCTTATCCTTCTTCATGGCGTGTCAGGTAAACCCCTTGAAGGGATAAAATCAACAAACGTGCCACGGCTTTGTTTCACGGGACCTGATTTTTATTCCGACAGGCGGTCGAGCACGTAAGTAACCATATCCTTGACATGATCTTTGTACCGGTCGCTGTACGTGCCTTTCACCCGGTTGGCCAGGATGATGCAGACGCTGGCCGCCCGGTGCCCCAGAAGCTTCGCCAGGCCATACAGGGCCGAGGTTTCCATCTCGAAATTCACCACATGGTGCCCCTGGTGCGCAAAGGCCGACACCCGTTTCATCATCTCCGGGAACGAGCTCCCGATGCGGATCTCGCGGCCCTGCGACGCGTAAAAGCCGGGCGCCGTGACCGTGATGCCTTTGGCCGGCCCGTGATCCAGGCGGGCGATCAGTTCTGCATCGCCCTCCACAATGTAGGGCCGGGGCAGGTGCGCCGGCCATCCGGTCTGCCGGATGAACGCTTCGGTCATCTCCCGGTCGGTCACCTGGTCCATCCCGGCATAAAACGGCATGGTGCCGTCAATGCCCAGGCCGTGGGTCGACAACACCATGGCGCCCGCCGGCACGTCGGGGTGCACCGATCCCGAGGTCCCCAGGCGGATGATCTTCAAAACAGTGCGCTCTTCTTTGAGCTTGCGGGTTTCAAAATCGATGTTGACGAGCGCGTCCAGCTCGTTGATCACAATGTCGATGTTGTCCGTTCCGATCCCGGTCGACATCACGGTGAATCTCTGCCCGTTGTAGTATCCCGTGTAGCTGGTGAATTCGCGGTTCTTACCGGTCACCTGCACGCTGTCGAAAAAGCCGGCGATGTACCCGGCGCGGGCGGGATCGCCGACGACCAGCACGGTGTCGGCCACCTCACCCGGTTTCAGTACGAGATGGTAAATGCTTCCGTCGGTGTTAATGATCAGGTCCGACTCCTTGAATATCTTTTCTTCCATATTTAAGGTCCTTTCAAAGATCAAATGTAAGGCGGAATTGTCAATTAACCCGCGATTGGCTTAACTTTGCATCATGATTTCGGAAATCATCAGTATTGGCGACGAACTGCTGGTCGGGCAGGTAGTGAACACCAACGCCACCTGGATGGCCCAGCGGCTGCAGGAATACGGCATCACCGTGCGGCAGATCACGGCCATCTCAGACGACGCCGCGGAGATCCGGCGCATGCTCGACCTGGCCTTCGAACGGTCGGAAGTCATCCTGGTCACGGGCGGACTGGGCCCGACCCGCGACGACATCACCAAACACACCCTGTGCGCCTACTTCGGCACGGAGCTGAAGCTGCACCAGCCCACCCTGGACCACCTCGAACGAATGTTCGCCGCCCGGGGATGGAAGATGAACGAGCTGAACCGCCGGCAGGCGGAAGTCCCTGTGGCCTGCACACCCCTGGTGAACCACCACGGAACGGCCCCCGGCATGTGGTTCGAGCATCAGGGCAGGATCCTGGTTTCCCTTCCCGGCGTGCCTTTCGAGATGGAAGCACTGATGGAACAGGCGGTCATCCCGCGCCTGGCAGGGATGGAAAACCCGCAGGTGGTAGCGCATAAGACCGTGCTCACCCAGGGCGTAGGGGAGTCATCCCTGAGCGAGATGATCAAAGACTGGGAAGACGGCCTGCCGCAAAACATCCGCCTGGCCTACCTGCCCCAGCCGGGCATCGTACGGCTGCGGCTCACCGCGGTCGCACCCACGCGGGAAGAAGCTGTTGAGCAGATTGACCAGCAGATCGATATACTGCGCAGCCTGATCCCGGATCATATTTTCGGGTACGGGAACGAAACGATGGAAGAGGTTGTGGGCCGGATGCTGAAAGAGCGCGGAAAGACGCTCTGCACCGCCGAAAGCTGCACCGGTGGATACGTGGCGCACCTGGTCACCGGCGTGCCTGGGGCTTCGGAATACTTCCGGGGTTCTGTCGTGGCGTATGCCAACGACATCAAGACCGGGATGCTCGGCGTGCAGGAAGAGACATTGCGACAGCACGGTGCGGTCAGCCGCGAGGTGGTGCTGGAGATGGCGGCCGGGGCGCGCAAAAAGCTGGGCGCCGATTACGCCATCGCCGTCAGCGGCATCGCCGGGCCCGACGGCGGAACCCCGGAAAAACCCGTCGGCACCGTCTGGATCGCGGTCGAAGGCCCCGGCATCCGTGAAGCGGCCATGCACATGTTCGGTGAACACCGAGGCCGCAATATCCGCCGCTCCGCCCTGTCGGCACTGAATATGCTGCGGTTAGCGCTTTGACAGTTGGACAGTTGGCAAAATAGCAATGTAACAGTGTAACAATTTAACAGTTTATCCCCCAACCAATGCGACAAATAACAGCGTTTCTGATACTTTTATTCATGATCATTGTCACCTCATGCTCCTCACCCATGAAAGAACTATCCACCGTCCCCGGAGTCGACATCAACCGGTACGCCGGAAAATGGTATGAAATCGCCCGCTTCCAGCATTCCTTCGAAAAAGACCTGGTCTGCGTCTATGCCGAGTACGGCATCCGCGACGACGGCAAGATCAGCGTGACCAACAGCGGCCGCAAGATCAGCGATCCCGCGAAAGAGAAACGCATCACCGGTAAAGCCTGGCAACCCGACCCCGCCGAGCCCGGGAGGCTGAAGGTGCAGTTTTTCTGGCCCATCGCCGCGCCCTACTACATTTTCCATCTCGACCAGGAAAACTATCGCTATGCCCTGGTAGGGACTCCGTCACGCAACTACCTCTGGATCCTGGCCCGCGATCGTGCCATCGATGAAAGCCTGTACCGGGAACTGGTGGAAGTGGCCCGCAGGAACGGCTTCGCCGTGGAGAACCTGGTAAAGGTCCGGCAGGACTGCGATTAGCCAGACAGTTGGCAGTTGGCAGTTGGACACCATAACAATTTAACAGTGTAACAATTTAACAGTGTAACAATTTAACAGTGTAACACCTGAGCCATCAATCCCCAAAAATCAACCAGGAAAGAGCCGTGCTCGACCGGTTCCGGGAGCTATGCCCGGATTTCCCCCTTGGAAAGATCGTGAAATCGGAAGCTCCGGATTTCATCATTAAAAACGGGCGGAAGCACGCAACAGGGATTGAACTGACATCCTTACCGAAAGCATTTTACGAAATATCGCCCCTGATCAGAGATCCGTTCATTTCAGATCTGGAAAAGGCGATCTCCAGCAAAATCAATAAATTAAGGTCTTATCAAAAAAACAGATTCCATGAATACTGGCTGGTCATACATGTGGAATCACTGACTTTAAACCTGGCTAATTTTGAAAAACTCCTGGAGCATGTCGCACAGGATAAAGGATTTGACCGTGTTTTTCTTATTGCGTTGTTTGAGGGCAAAGTCTGGGAACTTTTTGATTTCGGCTAATTCCTCCGCATTATACTAAAAACCGCAGGGACGCAAGGACGCAGTGCCCGCTCCACGCCTCAGCGCCTCCGCGGCGAACAAAAAACCGCATGGACGCAAGGACGCAGTGG
>CAZAZE010000030.1:40519-45957 GCA_964489545.1 uncultured Bacteroidales bacterium | reverse complement strand
TTTAGTGTTTAGTGTTTAGTGTTTAGTGTTTAGTGTTTAGTGTTTAGTGTTTAGTTGGTGGAAAAGCGGTAATTTTGCACTTCTTTTCAAGCCGGGCAGATGTTCAAAGAAAAAGATCATAAAGAATCCGACATACCGGTCATCGGCACTGAGTTCCTTGAGGTCTATGGCGCCCGCGTCCACAATCTGCAGAACATCGATGTCCGCATTCCGCGCAACCGCCTGGTGGTCATCACCGGGCTGAGCGGCAGCGGGAAATCATCCCTGGCATTCGACACCATTTACGCCGAAGGACAACGCCGCTACATGGAGACGTTCTCCATATACGCCCGCCAGTTCATCGGCAACCTCGAACGGCCCGACGTGGACAAGATCAGCGGGCTTTCACCTGTCGTTTCGATTGAGCAGAAATCGGTCAATAAAAATCCCAGGTCTACCGTGGGGACCATCACCGAGGTCTATGATTTCCTCAGGCTGTTATACGCCAGGATCGGTGAAGCTTATTCTTATGTGACCGGAGAAAAAATGGTCCGGTACTCTGAGGATCAGATCATTGAAGTGATCCAGAAGCATTATGAGAACCAGCCCGTGATCATCCTGGCCCCGGTGGTGCGCGGGCGCAAAGGGCATTACCGTGAACTGTTCGAGAACATCCGGAAAATGGGATACCTGAAGGTCAGGCTCGACGGCGAGATCAAGGATCTTACCTTCGGCATGCAGGCCGACCGGTTCAAAGTGCATGATATCGAAATTGTCATCGACAGGATCCGGCTGGATGGAACAAAAGGAACCGAGCTCCGGCTGCGCCAGTCGGTACAGACTGCATTGAAACATGGCCGCGACGCCCTGATGGTGCTGCATGGGGAACGCGATGATCTCCGCCCCTTCAGCCGGAAACTGATGTGCCCCGTTTCGGGCATTTCTTACGACGAGCCGGAACCGAACACCTTCTCCTTCAATTCCCCGTATGGCGCCTGTCCGCATTGCAATGGCCTCGGGCACATCACTGAAGTCGACCTGAAAAAGATCATCCCCGATCCGGAAAAGAGCATCCGGAAAGGCGGCATCGCCCCGTTGGGCGAATACAAGAACAACTGGATCTTCAGCCAGATGGAAGCCATTGGTTACAAGTACGGTTTTACGCTTGATACGCCGGTAAAAGCTCTTCCCGAAGACGCCATCGCCACCATTCTTTACGGCTCCGAAGAAACAGTGCACGTCAAGAAAGAATACCTGGGCGTCACCTCAACATACTCATTGAATTTTGAAGGGGTCATCAACTTCATAACCAACCAGTTCAATGAATCGTCGTCGGAGGGCATCCGGCGCTGGGCGACGAGTTTCATGAACAAGGTCCCCTGCCCGGTTTGTGCAGGCGCCCGACTGAAGAAAGAATCGCTGTATTTTAAGATTGACGGCAAAAGCATCGCCGAGGTGTCGGGAATGGACCTGCTGAGCATGGTCCAATGGGTTGACGGCCTGGAGGACAGGCTGGACAAGCGGCAGCAGGTTATCGCGCACGACATCATCCGTGAGATCCGGAACCGAGCCGGCTTTCTGCTGAGCGTGGGGCTGGATTACCTCTCGCTGAACCGCAGCGCACGCAGCCTTTCAGGCGGCGAATCCCAAAGGATCCGGCTGGCCACACAGATCGGGTCCCAGCTGGTCGACGTGCTGTATATACTTGATGAGCCAAGCATCGGGCTGCATCAGCGCGACAACGTCCGGCTGATCAACGCGTTGAAGGACCTGCGCGATATTGGCAACAGCGTGATCGTGGTGGAACACGACCGCGAGATGATCCTTTCGGCCGACTGGGTGATCGATATCGGTCCGGGCGCAGGGCGTCATGGCGGCAAGATCGTCGGAACCGGCGCACCGGGCGGACTTTTGGACTGCCACACCATCACCTGCGAATACCTGTCCGGCCGTAAGTCCATCCCCGTACCTGCACAAAGGCGCTCAGGCAAAGGCGATCGGCTGGTATTGATGGGTGCCCGGGGGAATAATCTTAAAAATGTACATCTTTCGCTCCCGCTTGGCGTATTCATTTGCGTGACCGGGGTATCCGGCAGCGGAAAGTCCTCTCTGATCAATGAGACCCTGTACCCCATCCTGAGCCAGCATTTCTATCATTCAGGTCAGAAACCGCTGGCTTATGACTCCATAGAAGGGCTGAAACACATCGACAAAGTGATCGAGATCGATCAGTCGCCCATCGGACGCACCCCACGGTCCAACCCGGCGACGTATACCAAGGTCTTCGACGAGATCCGAAAATTATTCCAGCAGCTCCCCGAATCGCGCATCCGCGGATACACGCCGGGACGGTTTTCATTCAACGTCAAGGGCGGCCGGTGTGAAACCTGCAAGGGCGCCGGCCTGCGGGTCATCGAAATGAATTTTCTCCCGGACGTTTATGTCGTTTGCGAGGAATGCAATGGCAAGAGATACAACCGGGAAACACTGGAAGTCAGATACAAAGGCAAATCCATCAATGATGTGCTGGACATGACCATCAACCAGGCGGTGGAATTTTTCGCCAGCGTTCCGGCAATCGTTCAGAAAATCAGAACATTGCAGGATGTCGGCCTGGGATATATCACCCTGGGACAGCAATCCACCACCCTCTCCGGAGGCGAAGCACAGCGGGTGAAGCTGGCTTCGGAGCTGGCTAAAAGGGATACCGGAAATACCCTGTACATCCTGGATGAGCCTACTACCGGCCTGCATTTTGAAGATGTCAAGGTCCTGCTCGAAGTGCTGAACCGCCTGGTGGAACGCGGCAACACGATTTTGGTGATCGAGCACAACATGGATGTTATTAAGGTGGCTGATCATATCGTCGACCTGGGCCCTGAAGGCGGGGAGCGCGGCGGCATGATCATTTGCGAAGGGACGCCGGAGGAAGTTTCACAACATCCGGAAAGCCATACGGCAAGGTTTTTGCGGGAGGAACTGGCGAGGTAAGACTGTAGGACGGTAGGACGGTAAGACTGTAGGACGGTAAGACGGTAGGACGGTAAGACTGTAGGACGGTAAGACTGTAGGATAAATTGAGAAATGCGAAATACATATTGAGCAATGCGAAATGCCAGGGTTGAATTTGGGATTGTATTAAGCGGCGGAGGGGCCAGGGGGCTGGCGCATGTCGGGGTGATCGCAGCGTTAGAGCGGCATGGGATCGTACCTTCCATGGTTTCCGGCTCCAGCATGGGAGCGATCGTCGGGGCGCTGTATGCCGCCGGAAAAACTCCGGGCGAAATGCTCGAGATCGCCAAAAACAGGAAGTTGTACAAGCTGTTCGACTGGTCATTCCCCAAAAGAGGCGGCATGCTGTCACTGAGCGTGCTCCGGGAGGTGCTGGAGAAGCACATCACCACCGACTCGTTTTCCGCTCTGAGTAAAAAGCTCTTCATCTCCACTTCGAACATATCCACGGGAAAACCGGTAATCTTTTCCTCGGGAAAGCTGTTCCAGGCAATTCTGGCCTCGGCCTCCATCCCGGTGGTTTTTGAGCCGCAGATCATCGATGGCCACACCTATGTCGACGGGGGCCTCTTCAATGACCTGCCGGTGGAGCCCCTGGTGGGCCACTGTGAGAAGATCATCGCATCACACGTGAACTATAACGGACCGGATCCGGAACTGGCCAGCATACGGGCCATAGCGGAGCGGGTTTACCGGCTTGCCATCTACCAGCACGTACAGAAAAATTTTGACAAATGCGATTACATCATTGATCCCCCCGAGTTGCGCAAACACGGTATCTTTGACTTTAAACATATTGACCGCCTGTATGAAATCGGTTATGAGTCAGGAGAAGAACTGGTCCGGCACATGCAGGGCCCGGTCATAGCAAAACCGCTGATCATCAGGAATTCCAAATCATAATAAATATTTTTTATGGCTCGTTTTGATGAAGAAGAAAAGATCCAGCAGGCCTTCGAGCAAAAAAGCTGGCAGGAAATAAAATCTTATGATTCCTGGAAGGTATTCAAGATCATCTCCGAATTTGTCGAAGGATTTGAGAAGCTGGCCCGGATCGGTCCCTGCGTCTCCATTTTTGGTTCCGCCCGTTCCAAACCGGGCAGCAGCGACTATAAAATGGCCGAGGAGATCGCCTACCTGCTCACCAAGAAGGGATTCGGCATCATCACCGGCGGCGGTCCGGGGATCATGGAGGCCGGCAACAAAGGAGCGCATTTCGCCGGGGGTAAATCCGTTGGGCTGAACATCAACCTGCCCTTCGAGCAACTGCCCAATCCGTTCATAGATCCTGACAAACTCATCGACTTCGATCATTTTTTCGTGCGCAAGGTCATGTTCATGAAATACGCCCAGGGATACATCGTGCTGCCCGGCGGATACGGAACCCTGGACGAGATGTTCGAGGCGATCACCCTGATGCAGACTCAGAAACTGATCAAATTCCCGGTCGTGCTGGTCGACAGCGCATACTGGGGCGGCCTGGTAAAATGGATTGAAGAGAAACTGCTTGCCGATAAAAAGATCTCACCGGAAGACATGCATATCTTCCAGGTAGTGGACACAGCCCAGGAAGCCGTGGCAATCATTGAGGACTTTTATAAGAAATACGCGCTGAAACCAAACTTTTAACTTCGAGTGTTTGGTGTTTAGTGTTTGGTGCTTGGTGCTTAACAACCGGGGTTTTCTGAAAAAAATATCAGCATTTTGAGATATAGGGTTCCGATAGAGTTGCTGCCGATTGAAGACGACGGGTTCCACATTTTCGTGGCTGCTGGGATCAATGGCAGGCCTGCCCGGCTTCTCATCGATACCGGCGCTTCCCGGACGGTATTTGACCGTGAAAAGATCAGGGATTTTATTTCCCCGGAACAGGTCTTTGAAGATATCGACAAATTGTCAACCGGGTTGGGGACCAATACCATGAAGAGCCAGACCGTGACCCTGGACAGACTTCAGCTCGGCCGTATTATCCTGCGGGATTTTCCGGCGATCGTGCTGGACATGCAGCATGTAAACCAATCATTCAACCTTTTGGGTTTGGAGGCCATTGCCGGCGTTCTGGGCGGAGATCTTTTAAACACCCTGCAGGCAAGGATTGACTACAGGGAATTATATATCAGCCTGGAGCACACAAGGCCGGGACATTCCGGGGCATCAGAAAAATAACTTCAAATGTCCTAATGACGCGGCATTTAAGGGATCGATCCATATTTTTCTTGAAATAACATTGCGAATACCGGGGGATTTCGTATTTTTGCACACCTTTTCACAAAAAGGTTCTTTGGAGAGATGGGTGAGTGGCTTAAACCAACAGTTTGCTAAACTGTCGTACTCGATTAGGGTACCGGGGGTTCGAATCCCCCTCTCTCCGCTTCCCAGATGTTTATTTCGGGGCATAGCGCAGCCCGGCTAGCGCACCTGCTTTGGGAGCAGGGGGTCGTAGGTTC
>CAZAZE010000030.1:0-40419 GCA_964489545.1 uncultured Bacteroidales bacterium | reverse complement strand
GAATCCTACTGCCCCGACAGAAAAAGTCAGCAGTCAACAGTCAGCAGTCAGCAGTCAGCAGTCAGCAGTTTTGCTGGCTGTTTTTTTTCCCGGCTGGCGCATCCCGACTGGGTCGGGAGGGTCGTAGGTTCGAATCCTACTGCCCCGACAGAAAAAGTCAGCAGTCAACAGTCAGCAGTCAGCAGTTTTGCTGGCTGTTTTTTTATACAACCAGCGCGGCAAGGATGGCCAGGATCACGCCGATGAACAAAATAACCAGGATCGCGCGGCTCTCCTTCTTGATCTTCCCGCTACAGGCTGCCAGCTTATTTCGCGCGTCTTCATCATCCGGCCTCAACTCGACCGCCTTTCGGTACCAGTCGACAGCCTGGCGGTAAATCTCGATCTTGCAGAAGTCGTCGCCCCGCTGAATATACTCCCTGAACATTGAATCTTCAGGAGAAAGAGCCTGGTGATCATTGGTGTTTGCCATACCGTGTTGTTTTGCTTATAAAATTAAAACAACAGACCGGTAAATCCAAATGATGGCCGGTAATTTTCCTTTTCGGTAAAGAAGATGAACCTTCGGTGGCCGGATCAGGTTGACGGGTAAAGCCTTTTCATCTCCCGGAAACTGATGGCCCTTTTCAGGTCTTCATCCCAAAGCCGGATCTTCAATGATTTAAAGCTGTGAAAGAAAGTGATCGGCCTGACTTCCTGGAATATTTTGTTTTCCCTGTGGCAGCGGGCCAGGTTGTAATTCGGTATGGTCGGGCCCAGGTGATGGATGTGATGAAAGCCGATACTGCCTGTAAACCAGCGCAGCAGACCGGGCAACCTAAAAAACGAGCTGCCGTTCAGGGCCATGTATTTGTAATCCCACTCTTTATCGCGTGTCCATACCACGTCTTCATACTGATGCTGCAAATAAAAAAGGTAAACGCCGAATATTGAGGCAAAATACATGATCGAAAGCTGGATCAGCAAATAGGCTTTCCAGCCGATCAGCAGGCTCAGGGAAACAGCCATTGCCAGAAGAACGATGTTGGTCAGGTAAATGTTCCGCTTTTGCTTCCGGGTCATGGCCCTGGTCGTGAACCGGTTGGTTACGATAAACATGAGAAAACCGCCAATTCCCAGCATTATTAATGGATTTCTGAAAACCCGGTAGATAAATCGTTGTCGGGGTGTCCTCCCCAGGTATTCCTGCACGGTCAAAGTCCACACATCACCCACGCCCCGTTTATCCAGGTTCCCGACCGTATAATGGTGGGTCCGGTGGCTGTCGGTCCAGCGGTCGTATGGAGTGAACGCCAGGATGCCGGCGGGAATGCCGATGATCCGGTTCCATTTCTTAGATTTGACAAAGGAGCCATGTCCGCAATCATGAAAAATGATGAAGATGCGGATCAGGAAACCGGCAGCAGGAATGGAAAGGGCAATCGTAAGCCAGGGAGAAACGCGAAGACTGAAATACATGAGGACCCACATGAGGATGTAAGGCCCCAGGGAATTGATGATCTGCAGAACGCTCTTAGAAAGGTCCGGTGTATTGTATCGCGCGACAACGGACTGCCAGGGCACTTCCGGTGATGTTATGGTGGATTTGTCCATTATCTTATAAAATTAATAAATAAAAGCCGGAAAACCTATCACCAGTGCATCAGTTCCACTTGTTTTGAAAGGGTTTCCTTTTTTTGCTCCTTCCGGTGTACGTGTCATCGGACTTTCTGTTTTTTTGCGGCCTGGTTTCTTCAACAGAGAGCTTTACGCCTTCGAAGCTGGCCTTTCGCAGCGCGCTCATCACCTCCCGTGCATTGTTCTTATCCACTTCGAAAAAGGAAAGTTTGCGCAAAAGATCAATTTTTCCGATCGTGATATTCCGGTTCCGGGTTTGTTCATTGATCAGGCCGATGAGCCGTGCCGGGTTGATTCCATGGCTGAGTCCGACATTGATCCGGAACGTGACGAATTCTGATTTCCCCGGTTTTCTGCGCTCGCTTCGCCCCTGCCCTTCCGGATTCAGGTCGGGGGTGTTTTTGTAATAATTCAGGAAGCGGTTGAATTCCACCGAAACAAAATGCTTGATGAGCTGTTCACGGGAGAGCCACTCCAGTTTTTTGTATATGACCGGCAGGTACTGGTCGATCTGGGCGTCGTCCACCTCAATGTTTTCCACGCGGTCGACCAGGTTGAAGAGTTGCTTCTCGCAGATTTCCACGCCCGTAGGAACCTTTTTCTGTTCGAAGCGTTTTCCGGTCAGGCGCTCGATGTCACGTATCTTGCCGGCTTCGCGCGTGTGCGTGATGGAGATAGCCACGCCGCTTTTACCGGCTCGGGCTGTCCTTCCGGTGCGATGGATGTAGACCTCGTTATCGTCGGGAAGGTCATAATTGATGATGTGTGTCAGATCATTCACATCGAGTCCGCGGGCGGCCACATCGGTGGCCACCAGCAGTTGTATCTGCCGGAGCCGGAACCGGTTCATCACATGGTCGCGCTGCGCCTGCGACAAATCGCCGTGCAGGGCGTCGGCGTTGTAGCCGTCGGCCATGAGCTTGTCGGCCACTTCCTTGGTGACCTGCCGGGTGCGGCAGAAGACGATGCCGTAGATACTGGGATAGATGTCGACGATCCGTTTCAGGGCCAGGTAACGGTCGCGGGCATGGACGGTATAGTATTCATGACGTACGTTCTCCGCGCCCTGGTTCTTTTTCCCGACCGAGACCTCCTGCGGATGATCCATGTATTTGCGGGCGATGGCGGCGATCTCGGGCGGCATGGTGGCCGAGAACAGGAACGTCCGTTTTTGAGATGGCGTCTCGGCCAGGATCACATCCAGGTCTTCCTTGAAGCCCATGTTGAGCATTTCATCGGCCTCATCCAGGACCAGCCATTGGATCGCCTGCAGTTTTAACGCCTTGCGGTTGATCAGGTCCATGACGCGACCGGGCGTGCCGACCACAACCTGGCAGCCGTTCTTCAGCAATTTGATCTGGTTTTTGATGTCTGCGCCGCCGTAAACGGCAACCACACGGAAACTACCGGCAAATTCCGAGAACTTTTCCATGTCCCCCGTGATCTGCATGCACAATTCCCGGGTCGGGCAGAGTACCAGCGCCTGCACCCGGTCGGAATCCGCATCGGATAATTGAACCAGCGGAAGGCCGAAGGCGGCGGTCTTACCGGTGCCTGTCTGTGCCAGGGCGATGAGGTCACGGTTGTTTTCCAGGATCAGCGGGATGATTTGTTCCTGAATCGGGGTGGGTTGCGTAAAGCCAAGCGCTTCGACCGCTCTGAGGATGCGGTCGTGCAACCCTGTTTCTGCGAATGTCATAAATGAAAATAAGAGTGAAGAAAATCCCGGAACCTTTGCCGGAACGGCGGCAAAGATACGTCTATTTTGTTGATTGACTGAAATTTTCTTTTCTATCTTTGTTCAAACACGATCATCATGAAATACATCGGAGCCCATGTAAGCGCTGGCGGCGGTGTGGAGAATGCCCCGCTCAACGCACAGAAGATCGGCGCCAAAGCCTTTGCCATCTTCACCAAGAACCAGAAACAATGGAAATCCGCTCCCCTGGCGGAATCCAGCATCATAAAGTTTAAAGAGAACTGCAGAATCCACGGCTTTCAGCCGGAATACATCCTGCCGCACGACGGGTACCTGATCAACCCGGGCAGCCCCGATCCGGAGATGCTGGCCAAATCGCGCGAAGCGCTCCTCGACGAGATGCAGCGCTGCGAACAGCTGGGCCTCGCCATGCTGAACTTTCACCCGGGCGCCCATCTGAACAAAGTCTCCGAAGAAGACTGCATGAATACCATCGCAGAATCCATCAACCTGATCCTGCAGAAAACCAAAGGGGTCGCCGCCATCATCGAGAACACCGCCGGGCAGGGCAGCGCGCTGGGACACCGGTTCGAACACCTCAAATACATCATCGACCGGGTGGAAGATAAGACCCGCGTCGGCGTGTGCTTCGACACCTGCCACGCCTATGCCGCAGGGTATGACATCAAAACCGAAGAAGGCTACGCAAGAACCTTCCGGGATTTCGACAGCATCATCGGCTTAAATTACCTGCGTGGTTTTCACCTGAACGACGCGAAAAAAGGCCTTGGCTCCCGGGTCGACCGCCATGAAAGCATCGGCAAGGGCGACCTCGGCCCCGAAACATTTGCCCGCATCATGAACGACCCCCGTTTTGACAACATGCCCATCATCCTGGAAACCCCGGACGAAGAGCTTTGGGCGGAGGAGATTGGCTGGCTTTATGGGGTTGTATTGTGATATGTTGTAATACGTTGTAATACATTGTAATACATTGTAATACATTGTAATAGGTAGTAATATATTGTAATACTTTGTAATTTATCGTAATATATTGTAATACGTTGTAATACGTTGTCGTTGTGAAGAATTGAACCAGACTAATGATTTGTCAGGTTTTGGTTTTTCATGGTTACTTTAATCAGGTTATTCAGCTTAACCGTTAGTTTCGTAACCATTCGTTCCAGATCTTTAAATTCTTCATCTTCAATTAGCTTTCTGTCATATGCTTTTTGGATCCATGATTTGGTTTCAAAAAGTGAGCCGCGTGCAATGAAGAAGAAATTCTTTGCCTCTTTGAAGTGAAATCTGCCGTACCCTTCGCTGATATTTGCGGTTACAGAATCTGCCGATCTGACCAATTGCTTGCCAATCGTATCTTTTTCAAAGAAATGCCAAGGCTTAACGAGGTCCCAAATTTTTTGCGAAATCACCATTGAAATTTGATACACCTCCAAATTTTCCAGTACCATATTTTCAGTTGTTGGAATTAATATGATCTTTTTCCTATTAATGCCAAAAAATGCCGAATTATACCCGGTACTTGAAAAAAATAATTTTACAAAGCCCCAAAACCCTTATTATTAATCCATTACAATCTATTACAATCTATTACAATCTATTACTATATATTACTATATATTACTATATATTACAATCTATTACTATATATTACAATCTATTACTATATATTACTATATATTACTATATATTACAACGTATTACGATAATTTCAAAGGATGTCAAACTCCATCAATCCGTCGGGTTCTTTCAGGCGTTTGTTCATGCCCATGCCCTGCAGGCGGAGGTCGTCGGTTTTGCGGATATCTAATTCCGGGGTGAGGCGCTGGCCGGTGGGTTTGAGCAGTTCGGGGCCATTGGCGCGGGGGTTTTTGATGGCCGGAGCGATAGGATAAGCATTCATCAGTTCGGCCGGATAGGGTTTGAGCATGGCGGTCACGTCCGACAGCGGGAGGTCATGGCTCAGCCAGGCCTGCTCCTGGTGGCGGGACAGGATGACGGGAGAGCGGTGGTGCGGGATCATTTGCAGCAGCGCGTTGGCCACCGTTGTGATGATGGCGAAGGAGCGGACGATCTCGCCGGTTTCGGGGTTGGCCCACTGGTCCCAGATGCCGGCAAAGGCAAAGGGCCGTTCCCCTTCTTTTAAATAGACAACATAAGGTTTCGAAAGCTTTTCTTTGATCGTGCCTTCGATGAAGCAGTCGGCAAGCACCAGGCAGCGCTGCGACCGGATGGGTTTGCGGAACGAGGGCTTGGTAATGATACCCTTTGCCCCGCTATACGACGGATCGTCTTCGGCGTTGTGGTCTCCTTCCGCCCTGGCGTTGATCAGCGTCATGGGCTTCTTCGCCCAGAACGGGATCATTCCGAAGCGTAAAAGATCAAGCTGGCGCGGGTTTTCGCTGGTGATGACCGGAGCGAGGCTGCCCGGGACGATATTGTAGGAAGGCTTGAATTCAAAACCCTCCGGAGCGGTAATGTTAAACCGTTTTTCCAGCAATTCCACCTTCTGGACCAGGACATACCGTCCGCACATATTTCCGTTCTTTTTAGAGGTTATCCTCGATCTTTCCCATCACCTCGTCCATTAGCGGCGTCAGGGAAACCGAAGGATCCAGGGCCACCAGCACCGCAATGAACCGGCCCACCTGCCGGATCATGATGCGATTTCCTTTGTTGTCGCGGCAGGTAAATCCCTGGTAGGTGATGGCAATATCGGAAAACCTTTTGTTGTTCGACATCATCTGGCGGGCAGAGGCCAGAACGCCCTGCGCCCTAAGTTCATCATCATAGCGAAAAACGATCCGGTGATGCTGACCCGGTGTGCAGGCAATCCCTTCGGTAATCTCAAAAATATTCTTATAATCGAAATAATAGAAATTGGAAAGCGCCAGGTTACCGCGAAGATAAACGGTCCGTTTTGCCTGTGCCGCCGCATCGAAACTCCGCACCAGCTCCGGAGGATCCGGGTCCTCTGCAATGGCCTGGTCGACAATCGCGGCCAGTTTGCTCATTTGCGGCGCATCGGCGTGCTGGCGGGATTCCCAGGAGATCAAAACATAATAGCGATCTTTCCAGAAAGAAATATAATCTTTCGACGAAGCCGAGACCCGGCCATATTCCGATTTCCATTCCACCGACTGCTGGGAAAGGCTGAATATTCCATAAGCGGCGGATGCATCGGACATTTCATAAATCTCGAGCTGGATATGCGTCTGCGCCGCGTCCACATAATCCGCTGAGACCACCCGGACAAAGCCGTATTCATGGTAAATTTCCGCTCCGCCGTTGATCAGTTCAAAAAGATCATCACCGGTATAAACAGAAGGCTTTTCTTCCAGGCGCCATTGCTCGAGCCTTTCCAGCGGCGGCAACAGTGATCCGATATCCTGGCATAAACTGAATAAAGGCATGAAGCTCATCAAAGAAAAAAACAGTATGGGAAGGTACCTTAACCGCATAGGCTTCACACTTTAAGTTCAACTACCGACAATTTTGACAGATCCATCTCCCCTATTCCCAAGTCATGAGCGCGACTAATGCTGATGACCTCATCGGGGCGCATATCAAAGTTGCGTGCACCGATGGCATCCACGGCGACGGGATCGGTCCCGGCGACGACCTGGTTCAGCTTTTTCATCGGGCCGGGCCCGCTGGGGCCATTACCCACGATGAACTCAATGGCGTCGGCCACGATCAGGTCGGGCTTGCGGACCAGGTTCAGGTCGGCGATGCACTGGCCCAGGTATTCCGGGTCGTTGCGTTTGCCCGAGCCCAGGTGGAAGGTCACGTTGGTCTTGCGCGTCAACAATCCCATCATGTTTTTCAGCGCGCCGGTGACGATCGTGGAGGGATGGTGCTTCAGGATCGGAATGCTGATGAACACGTCCACCTCGTGGACCTTGCGGATGATCTCGATGTCTTTCAGATGCACGGCTCCTTTTACGACCGGCATGATCCGGAAATCCGTATCGTTGAACTCCGCGGGGAAATTGTTCGATTTCACCTCCTTCAGTCCGTCCAGGATGAACGCGTGTTTTGCCCATTGGTTGCTGCGCTTCCAGTAATGGTCGAACACCGGTTGCAGCATCACGATCTCCCGTGCACCGGCCTCCCAGCATAAGAACAGCGTGGCCAGGGCAATGTCCGGGTGGGGATAGGTTCCGGGCTCATCAAACTGGCTGTTAATCAGAAAACCCACGGAATCGCCGGGACTGACGAAGCGGCGGATGCCACCCAGTTCATGTATTGCTCTTAACGCAGACTGGTAGACATCCCCTGATTCGACAATGCAAAGTTCAGGAGTGGCGGCATCAGCCAGCAGCCGGGCCGGGGTAAAATTCAGCATCAGCCCGCCGGCCAGGAATCCTGAACTGCGGGAAATAAATTTTCGGCGATCCATAGGGTAAAGTTTACGTGAACGGAGGTAAAGATAATGAAAAAACAAAGGGCGCCAGCGGCATTTCACCGGGCGCCCTTTTCAAATTATGGTCGGCGGTTCTTACTTCACCGGGAAATAAATATTGGTCTGCCATTTGGCCGTATCCGGTTCGGCCATCGGATCGGTCACATATTCTTCGACAGGGCCGCCGTTCGTTTCCAGTCCGAATTCAGCGACGAACTCATCCAGGGCCATATACAAGTCGTAGGTCTTGTCGTAGGCGCCGTAATGCACTCCAAGAACCGCCTGTGTAGCCGGGATTACCTGGTAAACCACCCTGCCTTTCCCGGGTACTTCCTTATTCACCGGGATAGAATTTTCAAATACGGTGAACTGGTTCACCTCATCCCATTTTAAATAACGCGTAAAGGGGTACCCAGTGATATCGGCCTTCGCGGATCTGGAATACTGCATCAGTTCCCCGAACATTTCGCCCATTTTCATCTCAACATCGGCCCATCCGCAGGAATCGACCACGGAGATCACCGTCATTTCGGGCATCTGCGTCAATTGCAACGCGGGCGGATCGGGCATGGCTTCCGTAACTTCCTTAAGTTTATCCAGGCCCTGGCTGAAAAACGGCTTCATCATCCCGGGCATCATGGCGGCGATGTACCGGCCCATCGGGTAACCCATGTCTGCGATTTCCACACCCCAGGTCACCTTTGTGGCCCCGCCGGTTTCTTCCAGGTCAAAGAAATTGCTGGCCTTGTTCGGCTGGCCGAAGTCCAGTTCCGCAACCACCCGTTTGTAGGGCATGCTCTCGGTGATGGTCATGCTGCCATCTCCGTGCTTTGCACTCTTCCATACGGTTTTGGCGCCGACGCCCATCTTCGGGCCTTCATAAGAACTCACCATATCCGGATCGGTGGCTTCCCAGGGCGACCATGCTTCCCAGTTCTGGTAATTGTTGACCTGTTTGAAGATCAGGCTGGCGGGTTTATTGATGACGATGGATTCCTGCATGCTCACCCCTTTGGGCAGGAACAGGGCGACGATGAAAAAGAGCGCGATGAGCACAAGGAGGACGATCCCGATGATTTTGAGTGCTTTCATAATGATTTTTTTGGTTAAGTGTTGATGAGTAAATGATTGATTGATAAATACAAAGGTAATCAGATACTGGTGATCCGGCAAGATTTTTTTGTTAAGATGAAGTTAATTCTTCCCGCTCCGGTGAATATCAATATATCCAATGCAACGATTTATCTTCAATTTTTGTCTATATTTAAACGTGTTTCATAGATTAACCACACCGATCGCCCTGCGGATCAAAAAAATATCTGCCATGTACAAGCCGATAGTTTTTATCATCACTTTTCAGCTGTTTCCCTACCTCATCTTCAGCCAGCAAACAGGATTATTAAAAGGCGAAATTCGAGACGCTCAGACCGGTCAATGGCTTTTTGCCGTTCTCGTGCAGGCTGGAGACCAGGCAGTCCGGACATATGAAGAAGGGTCTTTTGAGCTGGAATTAGCAGAGGGGTCTTATGATGTGTCATTCTCCCGCTATGGGCTGAAGCCGCTGACCGTGCCTGGCGTCACTATTGTGCCCGGAGATACGACAGTGCTCGACACCAACCTGTGGGCCACGGAGACCCCTCCGGCGTTTGCCCGGGCTGAATACGATTATGGCGTTTGCGAAATCACCTGGCTGTCGGCCGGGCCCGGCATGGCCGAATGGGCTTATGAATATGGCGACTGCGACGACTTTTTCCTTTGGGCCTATCCCGGCGGGCAAACCGCGGTCAGGTTTTCTGAAGACGATCACCAGCATGTGGTAGGCGGCCGGATGTATGTCGGCGACAGCTCATACCCCGGGCCATTCCTCGGCAGCCTTTATCTGGCCAGGGTTCATGACGATGCAGGCATGGCGGGGCTGCCGGGCAATATACTGGATGAGGACACCGTGATTGTGGATCAGTATGGCTGGTTCGGCTTCGACAAGCTGGATGCTTATTCGGAAAGCAATTCTTACTATCTAAGCATGGTACAGATTGAAGAGCCGCAGCAAAGCGCGCCGGTGGGTGCGGCGGGTTACCCATCCGGCAACCATGAACACAGCTACATCCGGCCTGAAGGGTTTAACTGGGGCCCTTTCGTTTTGGGCAACGCCATGATCCGGTCATGGGTCAGCCGGCCGCATGACAGCCTGCAACGCCTCAACGACCGCCTGCTGCGTTATTCCAATTTTGATCCGAATGGAAGCCCCTTTAACGGGACAGTCGTGGAACTGGCTACGACAACTGGGGGTTATTATATCGATAATGCTTTCGCAGGCTTATCTGCAGGCTGCTATGCCTACGGGGTCAAGAGCCTGTACAACAGCGGATGGTACTCTCCGGTCAGGCTGTCCAATATCGTGTGCAAGTTCCCGGAGGTCAGTGTCACTCTGAACGTCAGCCGGTCCGATAATCAGCCCGAAGGTCTCATACGGGCAACCCTGAGCCCACTTGAAAAGTTCCGGCCGGATTATACGACATTCGCCACGATTTACGGCCCGGCAACTCTGAATGATGTGTTCACCGGTAAATATAAGCTGGAAGTTTGCAGTCCGGGTTATGAAAATTATCGGATCGATACCCTGGTGATAAGTGCAGACACCATCCTCAACATCTTAATCCAGGAAAAAGCCGCCGCGATAGAAAATATTTCCGTGCATCCTTTCACCGGGCTATTGCGCTGGGAGAAACCCGGCCTGGAACAATACGCCTGGCAGTGCGACACCCCGTCGACCTGTTTCGGAATGACCACCGATGACGTCGATCTTACCCTGGCCGAATCCTGGATACTCAGCGCTCGGTATTTTTTCACCTCCGGGTATTACCAGGCGGTGGTTGATTATTCGACCGACGAAGGCAACACCTGGCTAACCTTGCACCAACTGGATCCGGGTGACGACTGGCAGGATGTTTCGGTCGATCTGACCGATCTCTCCGGTACTAGCGGCGAACCCAGGGTCAGGTTCCGTTTTTACGTTCTTTTCGGCCAGCAGATCTTCCTGAACGTGGATGAAGTCACCGTCCGGGCCACCAACCGCCAGGTGCACCCCGATTCTTGTCTCATCTTCCTGAATGATCAGCAGATCGCTTCTACACTGGCGGATTCATTGCAGCTGACCGGGCTCATCAACGGGCAAACATATCAGGCTGCCGTTTTGCCTTATTATTCGACAGGAACAGCCGATACCGCCTATATGGAATTCACCTTTCATGAGTTGTTCCCCCCGGAAAACCTGAACGGGGCCCTTTCAGATGATTCCCTGCACCTCAGATGGTCGCCGCCGGCAGGCAACTGGGATTCCGGTCGTCCGGACCGTTATCCTGATGCCTTGGCGGGTTATCTGCTCCACATCGATTCCGATTATCTGCCGATGGAATTCCGCCTTGAAAATCCCTTTGATACCGTTTTATCGCTCCCCCGGTCACCCTGCGATTCGCTCTTGGTCAGCGTGAACGCCATTTATGACCTGGCCGGTTACGGCTATCCGGGTGATTACCTCTCCCGTCCCACCGGGCCCTTGACATTCAACCTGTTCGATCCCCTTGAAAACAATCTTTCCGAAGACTGGTCGACCATGGATTTTGTGACCCATTGCTGGAAACCTGAAGGAGAAGGGATGACCCTGGTAGAAGATCAGGGTTACCCTGGCGCTGTATTCCGGTTCAGCCATTCCGGGGTCGAATACGATGATGAGCTTGTCAGCCACCTGATCCACCTGTCGCAAAGCATGGACTGGTCGCGCACCCTGGAATTCGACCTGAAGCTTACCGCAGGCAGGCAATCGGGCGATGAGTTGTTGTACGTGATGGTGGTGCCGGACAGTTCAACCAGCTGGGTGCCGGTATGGGGCATTTCGAACCTTTACGGAAGTTTCGGCTGGCAACACTTCAGCATGGGGCTCGATCCCTATTTCAGCACCGGGCAGTTCCGAATCGGTTTCCGTTTCAGCGGCGCGGCAACCGAAAACGTCGAATGGCTGATCGACAACATCCATGTATCGCCACGCTGCATGGCACCGGCAGGAGCCGAAGCCTTTCTGGAAAGCCCGGGTAAGATCAGGATCATCTGGAGCGAGGAAAATGTGACCGGCCGCCAAGCACCGGAACTGTACCGCGTATATCGAAGCATTAACGATTCCGCTTTTTTGTTCCATGCCGAAACAGCAGAGCGATTTTTTGTAGATCAGGTGGGTGGTTCCGGAAAGTTCTGCTACGCGGTTTCGTCGGTATACCGGGAATCCGAGGCTGAATGCGAATCCGGACATTCCGACACTTCCTGCGTCACTTTATTTGAAGGAATTCAGAAGAATGATTATCAGCTGGTTGCATGGATTTATCCCAACCCGGCAAAAGAGGATGTCGTTATTAAATCTGAAATTGAGCTTACGGAGATCTGCATTCATAATAGCCTTGGGATTATAGTTTTTCGGGAAGAAAATCCTTTCCATTTTACCAAGGTTGACTTAGCCTCTTTGCCCCGAGGGACCTACATCATTAAACTGAAATCGGACGTGTTTAACCAGGTCTATAAATTGATATTAAATTAAGAAACAGGCTGGTCTGTTGTATACAGAAAGAGTTCTGCTTAATAGAATAATTTATAAATGCCACAGATTCACAGATTAGTAATTGCAAATGGCAATTCTTTAATCTGTGAATCTGTGGCAATAAATAAACTTAAATAATACCAATTACTTTATTTCCCTTTAAGACAAACATCTCTTCCGGGTATGGGGAGGTAATATCTATTTCACCTTTTCCACGATGGCTTTGAACGCCTCGGGGTTGTTCATCGCGAGGTCGGCGAGGACCTTGCGGTTGATCTCGATGTTGTGTTCCCTGAGTTTCCCCATGAACACCGAGTACGACATGCCGTGTTCGCGGACGCC
The DNA here is from genome assembly GCA_964489545.1 of uncultured Bacteroidales bacterium. GTDB lineage: Bacteria > Bacteroidota > Bacteroidia > Bacteroidales > JAGOPY01 > JAGOPY01. The sequence continues at coordinate 27,750 of CAZAZE010000030.1, read as the reverse complement.
GGCGTTGATGCGCTGGATCCACAGGGCGCGGTAGTCGCGTTTCTTGATCTTGCGGCCGACGTACGCGTAACCGAGGCTTTTCTCGTACGCGTTCTTGGCGACGGTCCACACATTTTTCCGGCGGCCCCACTGGCCTTTCACCCGGTCGAGGATCTTTTTCCTCCTGGCTTTTGATGCTACTGCATTGACTGATCTGGGCATAAGCTTTCTTTTTTTACTTCAGCGGCCGGCTTTTCCCGACACTTAGTGGCTGACAGTAAGTTAAACACTGATTGAATTACGACTGAAGCATTTGCTTGACGTTCTTCACGTCGGCCGGCGACACTTCGGTGAAATGACCAAGATTCCTTTTCTGTTTCTTGGTCTTCTTCGTCAAAATGTGGCTTTTGTAAGCATGCTTCCTTTTGATCTTACCGGTGCCGGTTTCTGCGAAACGCTTCTTGGCTCCGGATTTTGACTTCATTTTTGGCATTGTTATTTATGTTGATTGTTAAGGTTATGACTTTTTCGGTGCGACGACCATGATCATCCTTTTCCCTTCCAGCCTCGGCAGCTGCTCCACCTTTCCGTATTCCTCCAGCTCCGCGGCAAAGCGCAAGAGCACATACTCGCCCTGTTCCTTGTAGATGATCATCCTTCCTTTGAAGAATACATCCACCTTCACCTTGGCCCCTTCCTCCAGGAACTTGATCGCATGCTTCAGCTTGAAGTTGAAGTCGTGATCGTCGATATTCGGCCCGAGCCGGATTTCTTTCACCACGATCTTGGCCGATTTGGCCTTGATCTCCTTCTGTTTCTTCTTCTTCTCGTAGAGGAATTTCTTGTAGTCAACGATCTTGCACACCGGCGGGCTGGCGGTCGGAGAGATCTCCACGAGGTCAAGTCCCTGCTCTTCAGCAAGGCGCAGCGCATCTTTGATATTGTAGATGCCCATCTGCACATTTTCGCCGACCAGTCGCACCACCGGCGCCTTGATCAGTCCATTGATCTTGAACGGTTCTTCCTTGGCCCTGTTGTCCCTTTGCGGGGGCCTTCCCCTGAATGGAAATGACGTTGCTATAAGAATTCCTCCTAAATTAGTTTTACTTCCGTTGATTATCTATAAGCCCTTCAGGGCTTCATCCACTTCATTTTTTACCATGCTGACGAACTCGGCGATGGTAAAGGTGCCAAGGTCGCCTTGTCCATGCTTCCTTACGGAGACGGAGCCTGAGGCTTCCTCTTTTTCACCAACCACCAGCATGTACGGGATTTTCTTCACTTCCGCATCCCTGATCTTCCGGCCCGCTTTTTCACTGCGCTCGTCAATGAGGGCGCGAATTTCGGAATTTTTCAGCAAATCTAAAACATTTTTCGCATAATCCTGGTATTTATCGCTGATTGGCAGAATGATAGCCTGTTCCGGCGTCAGCCAGAGCGGGAAATTGCCGGCGCAGTGCTCCAGCAATACTGCCACAAAGCGTTCCATTGACCCGAAGGGAGCCCGGTGGATCATGATCGGCCGGTGCTTTTCGTTGTCGCTGCCGGTGTACTCCATATCGAAGCGCTCCGGCAGGTTGTAATCGACCTGTATGGTACCGAGCTGCCACTTACGACCCAGGGCATCGCGGACCATGAAGTCCATCTTCGGGCCGTAGAAAGCGGCTTCACCTTCCACAATCTCGTATTCCAGGCCACTCTCCCGGGCCACCTCGATGATGGCGTTCTGGGCCTTTTCCCAGTTCTCGTCGGAGCCGATGTACTTTTCCTTGTTATCGGGATCGCGGAGAGATATCTGCGTAATGAAATCCTTGAAATCCAATGCTTTGAAGATCAGCAGCACGATGTCGATGACGCCTTTGAACTCATCCTTGAGCTGTTCCGGCGTGCAGAAGATGTGGGCATCGTCCTGCGTAAAGCCGCGCACGCGGGTAAGGCCGTGCAACTCGCCGCTCTGTTCGTACCGGTAGACGGTGCCGAACTCGGCCACCCTGAGGGGCAGGTCCTTGTAGGATTTGGGCTTGTTCTTGTATATTTCGCAGTGGTGCGGGCAGTTCATCGGTTTGAGGAAGAACTGTTCCCCTTCGATGGGCGTGTTGATGGGCTGGAAGGAATCCTTGCCGTACTTGGCCAGGTGGCCGGAGGTGCGGTAGAGCTCCACATTGCCGATGTGCGGGGTGATGACCTGCACATATCCGGCGCGTCGCTGCACCTTTTTGAGGAACTGCTCCAGGCGTTCGCGCAGTTCGGCCCCTTTGGGCAGCCAGAGCGGCAGCCCCGCCCCTACTTTCTGTGAGAAGGTGAACAGTTCCAGTTCGCGGCCCAGCAGCCTGTGGTCGCGCTTTTTGGCCTCTTCCAGCATCACCAGGTAATCATCCAGTTCCTTTTGCTTTGGGAAGGTGATGCCATAGATGCGGGTGAGCATCTGGCGTTTTTCGTCGCCGCGCCAATAGGCCCCGGCGATATTGAGCAGCTTGACCGCCTTGATGAAGCCCGTATCGGGCAGGTGCGGCCCGCGGCACAGGTCGGTGAAGGTGCCCGATTCGTAAAAGGTGATCTCCCCGTCGTTCAGGTCGCTGATGAGTTCTATCTTATAGGGATCGCCCTTGCGGGTGAAATATTCCAGCGCATCGGACTTGCCGACCTCTCTCCGCGTGAATGTCTGTTTTTCGCGGGCCAGGGCCAGCATCCGCTGTTCGATCTTTGGCAGGTCCTCATCGGAGATGGTTTGGCCTGCCAGGTCGATATCATAATAGAATCCATTCTCTATATCCGGACCGATGCCGAATTTCACGCCAGGAAAAAGCTGCTCGATGGCTTCGGCCATGAGGTGGGCGGAGGAATGCCACATGGTTGCCTTCCCCTCTGTGTCGTTCCAGGTGAGCAGCTGCAGTTTCGCGTCTTTTGGGATCGGGCGCGTGGCGTCCCAGACTTCGCCGTCGACCTTGGCGGCCAGCACATTCCGCGCCAGCCCTTCCGAAATACTCCGGGCAATCTCAAGGCCGGTGGTCCCTTCCGGAAACTGCCTGACCGAATGATCGGGAAATGTGATGTTTATCATGGTATCGATTCCTTTTCAAAAAAATTGGGTGCAAAGGTACGGAATACAATGGAGATGACAAATTTTTTATGATATTTAAATATTTTTACTACTATGTATTGCATAGTACTTGTAAATGTATTATATTTGCCGCATGGATTTCGAAAAAAATACTGCACAGATGCGGAAAGGAGTGCTCGAACTGTGCATCCTTTCCATCGTTTCCCGCCAGGACGCTTATGCTTCCGACATCATCGGGAGACTCAAAGACGCCCACCTGATCGTGGTGGAAGGTACGCTGTACCCTTTGCTCACCCGCCTGAAAAATGACGGCCTGCTGAGCTACCGCTGGGAGGAGTCGACACAGGGACCGCCCCGGAAATACTACCGGGCGACGGACGCAGGCAACGCGGCCCTGGAAGAGATGAAAGCCGGCTGGAAAGAACTGGTCGGGGCGGTGGAGCAGCTGATGAGCGGGTGATCGTGCTCAATGCGTTGCATGCTTCAAGCCTCAAGCTTCACGCTTCACGCCTCAAGCCTCAGGCTTTTTACCCTGGGAAAAGAATTAGAAAATAAAGCAAACAATACTAAAAATGAAAAAAACACTCACCATCAATATCAGCGGGATTGTCTTCCATATCGATGAGGATGCCTTTGAGAGACTGGACCGTTACATTGAAAAGTTAAAATCTTATTTCAGGAACACCGAAGGAAACGAAGAGATCATTGCAGATATCGAGGGAAGAATAGCCGAGATTCTTCAGGGAAAGGTCCGGGACGGCAAGGAGGTCATCAACCTGGAAGACATCGAGGAGGTGATCGGTGTGATGGGCCAGCCCGACGAGTTTGACGCCGGTGAAGAACCTGCGCCGGGCCCTGCCGGCCACATTCCCCAGTCCAAGCGTCTCTATCGCGATCCGGAACGGAAGATCCTGGGCGGGGTGTGCAGCGGCATCGCCGCCTATTTCTTCATCGACCCGCTTTGGATCCGGATCCTGTTCATCTTCCTTGCTTTCTCCGGTTTCGGGCTCCTGCTCTACCTCATCCTCTGGATCGCCGTTCCGGAAGCCAGGACCACAGCAGAAAAGCTCGAAATGCGCGGACAACCCGTAAACATCTCCACCATAGAGCAGAGCATCAAAGATGAGTTCGGCGACCTGGAAGAGCGGCTGAACGGGATCACGGACAAGGCCCGGGAGACCTACCGGCAGCGTAAGGCGGAATTCGACCGCGACCAGCGCCCGAGGATGGCTCGAGGCTTTTCGAACATAGGCCAGATTTTGCTGCGGGTATTACTCATCTTCACCGGCATCGTGGTGTTCATCACCGGGTTAATTCTGACGGTCGCTTTCCTTGCGATCCTGTTCCGCTTCCCGGAGACGGCACTGCTGGAGCCATCCAGCCCCGGTTTCTTCCCGCTGTATCCAGCCCTTGACCTGATCTTCAACACGGATGCCGACCTGCGGACCTTTGCCACCGGCCTGATCGTCGTGACCGGCATCCCCCTGCTGATGATCCTATGGGCCGGCATCCGGCTGATCTTCGGCCTGCCCCGCGCCAGATTCATCAGCGGCATCGCCTCCTTCATCTGGATCTGCGCCCTGGTCATTACCCTGGTGTTCGGCTTCAAGGCATTCAACGCATTTCGCTACGAGGCCGAGAGCCGGCAGGAAAAAGAACTGGACCTGTCGCCCGGCGACACCCTTTCGCTGATCACCCGTTACCGGCTTCCCGATGACCTTGACTGGAGCCGATCCGGATATTTCCATTTCCAGGAATGTCGCATGGCGCTGGCCAACGACGAACAGGTTTTTTACGGCATCCCGCTTTTGCGGATCAAGCCGGCAAAAGACAGCCTGAACATGTTGGCCAGGATAGGCTCCGCCTGCGGCCCGTTCCGTGACGAGGCAGAAGAGAATGCGGAACGGATCGTTTACGACTGGAGCCTGTCGGGCGACAGCCTCATCCTGAGCGATAGCTACCGTCTTGCCCCCGGTGAAAAGTGGCGGCGGCAGGAGCTGCGGCTCGAACTGCTGCTCCCGGAGGGCGCCGTTGTGCGGATCGACCGGAATTCTTCCCGCATCCTGGCCCGGCACGGGGAACTTTCCCGACGCGACCTGTCGGGCGGGGTATTCGTGATGACGGAAGACGGACTGGAACGGATCGGTAAGTGAGGAAGGGATCAGTTTCCTAGAACCTGAACATTCGGTCCAGGTTGGTCCGGAATCCGATGGCCAGCGCCCAGGTTTTATCCAGGGCCGGATTTTGTGAAAAGATCCGTTTGTAATCAACCGTGAAGCCATACACGCCCAATCCAGCGCCGAGGGTCCTGTATTTTCCCGGTCCTTTGGTTTCATGCTGGATGACAGCGCCGGCCCTCAAGGCAATATAGATATGTTGTTCGATATTGGCCCTGAATTCCAAGCCAATCTTGTGCAGGATCTCGTGCATTTCCTCGCTGAACCCGTCCGGGGCGTCGTAAAACGATTGGTACACAGCCCGGAACGGGGAGATATCCGGGTCTTTCCCGTCAACAATCGTTAAGGTCCCGCCATTGTTATCATAAACAGGCGTGGAAGGAACGAGGTACTTGTCGGCCTGGTATGACAGTTCCAGGTTAATCCGGGTCCTGTCATCATAGTAAAGATCAGGGTTAACCAGGATGCCGAGGCCAAGGCTGGTCGGCAGGAACGATTTGGGCACATCGGGATCGGTGGTACCGGAAACTTTGGGCCCGAAGTTCCGGATCGCTGCGCCAAACCGGAGATTGAACGAAGATCGGTGCGACAGGGGAAGGTTCAGCGCGTATTCGGCCCCGAGGTCCACCGCCACGGTATTTATCGGTTTCATCTCATAGCCGCCGGGCAGGTCAAATCTTCCCGCATAACTGCGGATGTACTTCACCCCCGCCCCCACGCGAAGGTTTTCCAGCAGCAGCCGGGCGTACGTGATCTGGTGGGAGAACATGTACATCCGGGCAGAACCGATAAAATTCCCCGGAGAACTATAGATATCGATTTCGCCGTAATGCATGTACTTGAAGTTATACCCGACGGCGCTTTTCTTATCGATGGAATAAAACGCATTCAGCCCGCTCACCGAGATGCCACTGACCAGGTTTCGGTACCAGGGCATCCAGGAAAGGTTAATCCCGGCATGGCGGCCGTTTCGGGCCAGCAGGGCCGGGTTCTGAGACAGCCCGGCGTCCGGATACAAGGAAGAAGCCACCACGCCAACTTCTCCATATCCTCCCAACCGGACATCAGATTCGATTTCCAGAAACTCCAGGGCGAAGTTGACCGGCCGGTAGTCGTCGTCCTGTGCATATCCGGCCATTGCGGTCATGACCAGCAAAAAGCTTAGTTTTTTGATCATTTTTGGATGAATTGGGTTTGGCTCTATAAATATAATAGAAAATCGCAATTGATGTTCATTGATGGTCAATGCCGGTCATTGGCAGCAGGATTTTTCCTTATCTTTGCGAAGGTCAAACGCTTGTCAACTATGCCAGGGGAAAGAAAATCAGCAGAAAAAATATCTACCAAACCAAAAAAATCCACATTCAATCGCGAAGAAGTGCTGCGCGATTACCGGATTGCCAACGAAAGCCGCCAGGTGAGCCTGATCGGGCGCCGCGAGGTGCTGGGCGGCAAGGCCAAGTTCGGCATCTTCGGCGACGGCAAGGAAATCCCGCAGCTGGCCATGGCGAAGGCGTTCCGCGAGGGCGACTGGCGCTCGGGCTACTACCGCGACCAAACCTTCATGTTTGCCGCGGAGATCATGACGCTGGAGGAGTTTTTCGCCCAGTTATACGGTGATACGGACATCGGTTTCAACCCGCAGACCGCCGGGCGCGTGATGAACAACCACTTTGCCACCCGCAGCCTTGACGAGCACGGCGAATGGCGCGATTTGATGAAGCAGAAGAACTCCTCGGCCGACATCTCCCCCACTGCCGGGCAGATGCCGCGCCTGCTGGGGCTTGCCCTGGCTTCCAAAATCTATCGCCAGGAAGAAAAGCTGCACGGCATGACCCGCTTCACCCACCAGGGCGATGAAGTGGCCTTTGGCACCATCGGCGACGCCAGCACCTCGGAAGGCCACTTTTTCGAAACCATCAACGCCGCCGGCGTGCTCAAGGTCCCCATGGCGATCTCCGTCTGGGACGATGGCTGGGGCATTTCCGTGAGCAAGAAATACCAGACCACCAAGGAAAGCATTTCGGATATCCTGCGCGGCTTCGAACTTGACGAGCAGGGAAACGGCTACCTCATTTACAAGCTGAAAGGCTGGGATTATCCCGGTCTTTGCAAGGCTTACGCGGAAGGCATCGCCCGTTGCCGCAAGGAGCACATCCCTGTGATCTTCCACGTAGAAGAATGCACGCAGCCCCAGGGCCACTCCACCTCCGGCTCGCACGAGCGTTACAAGTCGCCCGAACGGCTGGCCTGGGAAGAGGAATTCGACGGCATTCGTAAAATGCGTGAGTGGATCCTGAAAGAAAAGCTGGCCACGGCCGCCGAGCTCGACTCCATAGAAGCCGAGGCCGCCGAACGGGCCAGGCAGGCGCGCAAAAAAGCCTGGGAGCACTATACGGCGCCGCTGCGCCGCCATCGCGACGAGTTCCTGAAAATGGCCGACGTGAGCACCTGCAACTGCGCCAAGACCGAGCGCATCAACGCCATCAAGGACGATCTGCGCATCGTCGGCGAACCGATCTGGAAAGACATCATGTCGTCGGGCAAGAAGATCCTGCGGCTGATCTGCGACTCCTGCAGCAATCCCTCGAACTCTCTGAAGAAAAACGTCATGGCCTGGCGCGACATCGCCATGCAGGAGCAGGAAGAAGAATACAATTCCCATCTACACTCCGCCTCGGCGCGCAACGCCCTGTCGGTGCCCGGGGTGGGGCCCGAATACGCCAAAGACGCCCCGCTGGTCCCCGGCCGGGAGATCCTGCGCGACAATTTCGACTACATCCTGGGTCATTACCCCGAGGCGCTGGTGTTCGGCGAGGACGTCGGCCGCATCGGCGGGGTGAACCAGACGCTGGAAGGCCTGCAGGCTAAATACGGCGAGTTGCGCGTGAGCGACACAGGCATCCGCGAGGCCACCATCATCGGCCAGGGGCTGGGCATGGCCATGCGCGGCCTGCGGCCCATCGCCGAGATCCAGTATTTCGACTACCTGCTGTACGGCTTACAGGTCATCAGCGACGACCTGGCCACGCTGCAGTACCGTACCCGCGGCGGTCAGAAGGCACCGATGATCATCTCCACCCGTGGCCACCGGCTGGAGGGCATCTGGCACAGCGGCAGCGCCCTGAGCATGGTCATCAACTCCATCCGCGGCGTGCACGTGCTGGTGCCCCGCAACATGACCCAGGCGGCCGGCTTCTACAACACCATCATGCGTTCCGACGAGCCCGCACTCATCATCGAGCCGCTCAACGCCTACCGCCTGCGCGAACCCATGCCGTCCAACATCGGAGCGTTCACCGTTCCGCTGGGCAAACCGGAGATCCTCAAATACGGCACCGACCTGACCATCGTCACTTATGGCTCCTGCGTGCGTATCGCCCAGGACGCGGCAGTCCAGCTGCAGGAGTTCGGCATCGACGTCGAACTGATCGACGTGCAGACCCTGCTTCCGTTCGACCTGGAGCATGTCATCGCTCAATCGCTGCACAAGACCAGCAAGGTGCTCTTCTTCGACGAGGACGTGCCCGGCGGCGCCACCGCCTACATGATGCAGAAAGTGCTCGAAGAGCAGGGCGGCTTCTTCCACCTCGACGCTGCGCCGCGGACTTTGAGCGCCAAGGCGCACCGGCCCGCCTACAGCACCGACGGCGATTACTTCAGCAACCCCAACGCCGAAGACGTGTTCGACGTGGTTTACAATATGATGCACGAGGTTAATCCTTCGAAATACCCTAAGATCTTCTGATCCTAATCCCGGTTTCCATGAAGCCCCGGATGGTGCATATCGTTCTTGTTTTGCTGCTGTTGGCGGCGGGATGCGGCGATGGGGAGACTGTAAGACGGGAAGACGGAAAGACTGTAAGACGGGAAGACGGTAGGACTGTAGGACGGGAAGACGGTAGGACTGTAGGACGGGAAGACGGTAAGACTGTAGGACGGGAAGACGGTAGGACTGTAGGACGGGAAGACGGTAAGACACGGCAAACGGCAAACGGGGAACGGCAAACGAATAGCGATGATAAGCCGTATTATATTCCCGATTACACCGTGAATCACATGAGTGGTTTTGCACGGGCGAGGGTGGAGGGACAAGCGGGCCGCGGGGCGGGAGGCGACAGGTTGCCGGGAATGACGCTTGAGGAACTGGTATTCTTCAAGCGGGGAAAGACGGCGCAGGAAGTGGTCGTCGGTTTTCATTTCGATAACGACATGTGGGATTACACTGACTATTATTACACCAGCGGGCTGGCCCTGGAATTCCATCATCCGGCCATCGCCGCCTCTCCCCTGTCGGCTGCACTGCCCGGACTCAGAAGCAGCGTGAACCATTACAGCCTGGCACTGCAGCAGAACCTCTACACTCCGCTGAAGCTCGACCGCGACACCGTTCAGGCCGGCGACCGGCCTTTTGCCGCCTGGCTGGGCCTGGAGCACCGGAAGGTTTCATTGTCGCCGGAGCTCCGCCGCCGCCTGGAGAGCGGGCTGATCCTGGGCGTCATTGGCCCGGCGGCCATGGGCAGCGCCGCCCAGGACCTCATCCACGAAGATGAACCGGTCGGCTGGGCCAACCAGGTGGCCAACGACGTGGTGATCAACTACTCGCTGCGCCTGGAACAGGCCGTCTTCTCACGAAGAATATTTGACCTGGCCGTGTATGGCGGCGGGCAGGCCGGCACGCTGTACGACAACCTGAAAGCCGGCATCGTAGTGCAGGCCGGAAAAAGCAACGGACGATACAACAGCATCTTCCTGACCAGCGGGCGGGACGGGCGAATAAAGGACCGGATACGCTACTATTTCAGCCTGGATCTGGAAAACAAATTGGTTGTTTACGATGCCACCCTTCAGGGAGGAATGTTCAACAAGTCCAGCGTCTACACACTTCAAAACGGCCAGGTGAACCGGTACGTTTTTACAGGTAAGGCCGGCCTGGGCATCGGCCTGGGTCGATTCAGCCTGGAACTGGAGCAGGCATTCCTCAGCCCGGAATTTGAAGGCGGGCGGCACCATTTCTGGCTCCGTATCCGGAGCCTGGTCTATCTCGATTAAAACACCATCCGGGCATGCACGATATCGAACCTCACTATTCCTGGCGCCATCTTTACATTGCCTCTGAAGATGAGCACTCGCCGTTCTACGGCCGGGATTACTCCGAGTTCGAATTCACGCACGCGGTGTACAATTACCTGATCCATCCCCAGTGGGACGAGATGGGATCGGCGACGCTGTATCTGAAGGTGTTGTATGTCAGCTATGAACAGGGATTCGCCATCATTGAGCTTCTCGGTGAATGGAACGACGCCCTGTACAACGACATCATGTACCTCAAGCGGAACATCGCCGACCTGATGATCGGGAAGGGCGTCAGCAAGTTCATTTTGATCGGCGAAAATGTATTCAACTTTCATGCTTCCGAAGACGATTACTACCAGGAATGGTTTGAGGATATTGAAGACGGATGGATCGTGGCGCTGAATTTCCGGGATCACGTCCTGCGGGAATTCCGGCGGGCGCACCTGGATTACTACCTGGCCTTCGGCGGCCATTTCGACCATTTTCCCTGGCGGCGCTTCGACCCGAACCAGCTCTTCCGGTTGGTCGAAGCCCAGATGATGAAACGGCTCAATCCATGAAAACGGCGAGGATCATCAAAGTATACGGGAAAGTACAGAACGTCGGCTTCCGGTTCTATACCCAGAAGACCGCGGCGATGTTCGGCATCGCAGGATTTGTGCGGAACCAGCGCGACGGCTCGGTGTACATAGAGGCGGAAGGGGAAAAAGAAGCCCTGGAGGCGTTTACCGGATGGTGCCGGCAGGGGCCGCAATGGGCCCGGGTCGACCGGCTGGAAACCCAGGATGTTCCGCTGGCGGGGCATGAGGGGTTTCGGATTGGTTAAAAAAGATCCATATACCAAATTCCAAAAGACAGACAAATAACAAACTCCAAATAACAAACTAACCGAACTACTGGTATTGACTATGCAAGAATCTGCCCATGCCATCGAACTGAAGGTTACTGAAGATGGCTCCCACACGCTGTTTGTCCCCGCACTCGGGGAACACTATCATTCCATTCATGGCGCGATCGACGAAAGCCGGCATATTTTCATCAATGCAGGTTTCCATGCCGTCGCCGCGCCCGGAAAAGAGATCCGCATCTTTGAAGTGGGTTTTGGCACGGGTTTGAACGCATTGCTCACCCTGATCGAGTGCCAGAAAATGCGCTGCTGTGCGCAATATTTCGCCATAGAGCGAAACCCCCTGCCGGAAGAGGTCGTCAGCGGGCTGAATTACCCGGCTTTGCTGGAAATACCGGAATCTCCGGAATATTTCAACAGGATACACCAGGCCTCATGGTACCGCAAGGCCCGGATAACTGATTTTTTCGCCATCGAAAAGATCTATGCGGATATTCACGAGTACCCCAGGCCCGAATTCGATCTCGACCTGGTTTATTTCGATGCCTTCGGGCCCGAGGTTCAGCCGGATATCTGGACGGTCAAGGTGTTTGAGCTGATCGGGAAGGCCATGAAGCCCGGCGGGGTGCTGGTGACTTATTCCACCAAGGGAATGGTCAGGCGAAACCTGATCTCCGCCGGCTTTTCCATCGAAAAGCTTCCGGGTCCAAAAGGGAAAAGAGAGATATTGCGGGCAACGCGGTTAACTTAAGATCGCTGTCTTCAAGTAAAACGTTACTCCTGGAACGATTGACTGATAAGCCTGCTACCATAATCTTCGTGCAGCTTCGTGCCTGCTTTGTGTAACTTCGTGTAGCAAAAATATTTTTCACGAAGATCACGAAGGTTTCACGAAGTTCCACGAAGAACTTAAAGGATAGCCCTGTTCCACGTTATTGTTCAAAACAGGTACGGAGTCCCTGTTAAAGTCTTTATTGAATTCTTCCGGCATAACCAGCGCAGCGGCAACCATTTCCGCGATATCGCTTACTCTGGCTGTACCTCCTTTGCCGAAGGTCTTCTTGCACAGGGGGCAGGCGGTCACCAGCACATCCGGGCCGCTTTCCATGAGCACATCCATTGTGGCTGTGCGGATCGCGTCCTTCTGTTCAATGGTCAGCATGATATTGCCCAGGCTTCCGCCGCAACAGAGCCCCATTTCACGCTCCTGGCCTGCATGTTCCAGTTTTGTGAACGACGACAGCAGTTCCCTCGGCTCATCGTATACCTGGCATCCTCTTCCCAGTTCACAGGGATCGTGGTACACGACCGAAAGGTCTTCCTGCTTCAACCGGAGGCGGCCTAGAGCGGCCAGCCGCTGGATATACTGCGTATGGTGCAGGATTTCCATGTCCAGGTCGTATTTCTCAAGGAATTCCTTGTAACAGATGGGGCAGGAAGTCACCAGGATGCGTGCTCCGGATGCGCGGATCAGCGCTTTGTTTGCCCGGATCAGTTCACGGGCGGAATCGTGGGCCCCGGAGAGTTGCAGCGGCCTGCCACAGCAGATACTGCCGTTCTCGTCGATGAAAGAATAAGATACCCCGGCCGCATCGAATATCTTTTTCATCGCGCGCAGGATCGTCGGGGTCAGGTGCGACATGCAGCCGGCGAAGTAGGCGACTTCAGCCCTGGCAACCGGATAAGGCTGCAGGTAGCTGAAGTTCTTGTTGTTGTTGTCGAGGAATCGGTGCCGCTGCGAGATGCGCACTGCGCTGATATCGATCTTCACGGGGCACACCTCCTGGCACCGTCCGCACACCAGGCAGTTGAACGCCCGGTCGGCATTGACCCGACGGTTGCGGATCGAGCGGGTAAGATATACTGCCGGGGCTGTCCGGATGCCCGCCTGGCTGCTGAGCTGGCACACGTCGACGCAGACGTCGCAGCGCGGGCAGGCGTTCACTTCGATCCACGAGAAGCCGGTAAAATCCTCGTTGGTCTTCAACCCTGCCTTTCTCAGGGCGATCAGCAGGATTTCCGTAGGGATGTGCATGTAGCGCGAAAAGGGCAGCGTCACAAAAAAAGTTCCCAGTGCGATGGAATAGGCCCACCAGAACGTGTAATACATATGCTCCGCCGGCAGAAACGCGGCCAGGAAGTCTCCGAGGCTGTTGGTCAGAAATCCCCCGTTATGATATACGCCGGCCGTCAGGCTTTCCGCTGCGAGGCGAAGCGGAAAAATCGCCCAAAGAGAAATGAGGGCAAACTGGTCGGGCAGCGACTGCCGGGTGGTCTTTTTCATCCCGAACCAACGCCTGCGCAGCCGTTTGATCATCGCCAGCGCCACCCCTGACAGGATGAAGAGCAGAAGGAAGTCCATGGCGAAGCTGAAAAAACCGTTCCAGGGCAGACCGGCGGTGTTGCGCACAAAATATTTATAGAAGATCGGCTCCCAGAACATTTCCGAATGGCCCTGTCCCTGGATCCTGCTTTCGATCGCCCCCACCACGATCAGCAAAAACCAACCGAACGCCAGGCTCATGTGCATGTAGCCCAGCAGCGGGTTGACTTTCCATATTCTACGGTGGATCAGTCCTTCCAGGAATATCTCTTTGAAGGCGGACAAGGTTTTCCAGCGAAGGAGCCCCTTACGCAGCGTGTTCTTGTCACCGGAAGAAAGTTTCCTGAGCCACCGGGCGTATTTCCAGAGAAGCAGGATCAGAAGAATGATCACGCTGCCGGCGAAGGGTATGACGAAGGGATCAAAGTTTCTCATTCTTCCTGATCTTTTCCACGGCTTCCTTCATGATGATGATGACCTTCCGGGTATTGACGCCCCTGGGGCATACCAGGCCGCATTTCCCGCAATACATGCATTTGATGATGTTCTCACGGATCTCGTCCAGCTCACCGCGGGTGATCAGCAGGTTCAGTTTGCGGATGTTGTAGAAATCGGTGAAGTTGGCGGCGCTGCACGTGGCCGTACATGCTCCGCAGGAGATGCACAGCCGGAAGGTAGGCTCATACTTGCTGATATAAGCGGCGATCCTGCGGTCATTCTTATCGAAGTCGATCTGACGGTCCTTTTGTATGGCAAACCCCCAATCAATCATATCAGTGTGTTTTTACCGGCCTGCGCTCGGAAATTTTCAGCTTTTTAAGGTATGAAATGACCTGGGCGGCCGCCGAGCGGGCGTCGATCATCGTATCATTGATGCTCTTGGGCGAGGTGCAGGTCCCGGCGACAAACACCCCCGGAACATTGGTTTCGTTGGGGAGGATGTGCTCGTCGAGCGTAGCCAGGAAGCCGGTCCTGTCGAGGTCCAGCCCAAGGATCTCGGCCATTTTGCGGGTACCCTGGGAGGGAACGATGCCCACCATCAGCACCAGCAGGTCGACCGTCATCTTGAGCGGGCGGCCGACCAGTGTGTCCTCCACCTTGAGCACAAGCTGTCCTTCCATATTCTCAGCGGCTTCGGAGAGCCGTCCCCGGATGAAGCTGATGCCGTATTTTTCCTGGGCTTCCTTATAGAGTTCTTCGAAATGGATGCCAAACATCCTCATATCCATATAAAAACAAAAGATATCCGCTTTAGGTAGTTTCTGTTTGACCTCAATGCTCTGTTTTACCGCGTTGACACAACAGATCCTGGAGCAATACTGGTTGCCGACTTTTTCATCGCGGGAACCCACACAGTGGACGAAGCCAACCCGCCGGGGAATCCTTCCCTGTGCGTTTTTCATTTCCCGGTCGCGGGTAAACCAATCTTCTAAGTCGACGGAAGTGATTACATTATCATAAATGCCATATCCATACTCTTCCTTCCGGTGGGCGTCGAATACCTCGTAGCCGGTAGAAACCAGGATGGCGTTGGCCCGGAACACTCGTCCGTCCCGTGTTTTCACCCTGTATTCCCCTTCCAGCCTGTCGATCCCGATAATATCGGCATTCAGGACTATATCCACCTTATGTTCGATGCCCGAACGGAGGAACTCGAGCACTTCATCCGCTTTCCGGTTATTGGGGAAAAGGCGGTCCCACTTGAGCAGGTGGCCGCCGAGCTGGTTGTCCTTTTCCAGCAGGGCGACATGAAACCCTGCGGCCGACAGGTGCGCCGCTGCTTCCATTCCGGCGATACCGCCTCCGATCACCACAACATGTTCAGCCATGGAAGGTAACTTTTAAAAAATTCGGTTCCGCCGGAGCACCCAGGTCCTGGCCCTGCAGGCCTTTGAACTTGGCTGCAGGATCATATTCCACCCCCATCTTGTCGAGCAGTGGCTCGGCCGAAACCTGGTGCATCTGCAGCCCCAGGTCCCAGGGATCGTAGCCCAGGACCAGCCCGGCCATTTCTTCGTAGGTCAGCACCGGGATTCCCGCGCCATCCGTGCCATAAGTCTTACCTTCTATCTCGCTGATCGCATACTGCCAGCGGTCAAGGAACACCGGGCAGCCCGGGCAGTTGGTCACGATGAAATCGGGTTTGTAGGGTTCCATCGACTCGAATTTTTTCCGGGAACAAGCCATGGAATAGCCGCGATTGGCCATGACGGCGTATTGCCGGAATCCAAAGCCGCAGCAATGCCGGCGTTCCGGGTAATCCACCACTTCACCGCCCCATTCCTCGATCATCCCGACCAGGACATACGGGTATTCCGCCCCGCCGACGCCTTTATGCGGGAACATTTTTGAATAATGACAACCAATATGTTCGACGCCACGGAGCGGTTCACCGGTTAAATGGTTCACCAGTCTGTACCTGGCTTTCTGTGCGATCTCTTTCCTGAATTTATAGATCACGTCGCTGCTGTGCGCCAGGTTCTTCGGCTCGACCAATGTGCGGCCCGTGGCTTCCTTCAGCAACCGGGCAATCTTTTCCCGGATTTCGGGAAAATGGCGCCAGGTTTCCAGGATCTCCGTATAGACGCCAAAGGAAGTGATGCAGGATGGGACGAAATTTTCGTAACCCGCCTCGGCCATGAGCGCGAACTGACGGGCCACGACCGTCATGGTGGTTTCCACGGGCGTCAGATCGCAATGATAGGCGATGCCGGTGCATGTAGTATGGTGGGGCTCGTCATAAACTTCCTTCCCCAGTTCGTCTTTCAGTATCCGCAGAAAAGTCGCTTCCGAAGCGGGGAAAAAATTCTGGCGGACACAGCTCCGCGCATAGAAATAGCGATCATCGGCGATCTCTTTCTGATATTCCTGCCACAACCTTCTTTTGCCTTCCGCTTTCATTCGACGAAATGTATTTTGTTGTTGTCCCGGTTCAGATGGCGCATATATTCGCAATCCGGACTGTCGTTCAGTTCCCAGCCCAACTCTTTCGCTTTTTCCTTCGACAGGCGTTCTATTTTTTCATACCGGGCGGTCCCTCCCGTCACATCAAAGATCCGCTTCAGTTCATCCAGCGACTCCCCGGGAATCTGCCGCAGGATCCCGGGGCCATTGCCCTTGTAGTTGGCGCCCATGCGGTCCATGACATCGTTCCAGTGTTCCTGCACCCAGTCCCACACCGGCCCTTGCTCGGGATGGACGTCGGTTCCCACTCCTTCCATATACATGCAATAGCCGTTATTGAGGATATTGTCCCCGATAGTGCGTTTGATGGCCAGTTGCTGCCGTCCTTTTTCCGACTCGGTGAAATAGCCCATTTCCTGTGAGAGCGAACGCAGGGCCATTATGATCAGGCCAGGGGTATTACCGCGTGGGCAACGCGTTTTACAGGACATGCACTCGCCGCAATACCAGATCATCTCTCCTTTCAGGAGCCCTTCGATCTCTTCTTCATTTTTGGTCTGGACGATATCGGCGATCAGGCGGGGGTCGTAATTGTAAAATTCGGCGGCGGGACAGATGGCCGTACAAGTGCCACAGTTGAAACACGCCTTCATTCCTTCAACGAACCGGACATCTTCCTGAAGGCGTTCGTATAAGGTCTTTGGATCATCCATGGCCTCCAATTTGGATCAAAATTAGGTAAGAAAGAAATAGGCCGGAGCGATCCGATTAATTTGGAGCAAGTCTAAAGAAGAAGCGAAATTAAAAACCCTTTTCAGTTACTCATCATTCCGGGCCCCGATGAGCACATGAAAATCCTTAAGGGATTCCTCAAAATCCAGGGTCCGGAGGATGCTGCCACTTTCGAGGCCGAACACATCCACGGCCCGTTCCCGGGCCAGGAGTATTTGCTCATTAACCGGATCGTACCGTGCGAAGCGATAAGCATTTCCCGCGAACAAGCTGATCATCCCATAATAACGTTCATAGAGCCAAACGTCATCTTCGGTGATCACCAGGAACTGTCCTGCTCCTAGTGACACACCGCCGGTCAGCTTTTTCCCGGGGAGATTTTTCAGCCAGGTTTCTTCGAGGGTTTCCGGGTCAAACTCGCTGATCACCGCATCATTTTCCGAATTGGCCAGGATCAGGGCCTTGCCGGCATCGGGCAGCAGGGCCACGACATCGGCGTTCATGCGCTCACGCAGCAGCAATCCGCCTGTTCCCCGGTGAAATACCACAAGTTCCTTAACCGCCCCGCTGACCGAAACCAGCCAGGAATAGATAAACTCTTCGTCCGCGGCCAGGTGCCGGATCCAGGCATCCGGAAACACTTCGGTCCGCATGACCACTTTCCCCGCTTCATCCAGGACGCCTGCATCGCCGGTGCCGGTGGCGAAGACCAGCTGGCGGTCGGTGAACAGCGCGCTGAACCAGGGCTGAGGCGGAGTGCCGGGAACATCCCAGGCAATTTCAAAACCAGGGATGTAATACGCCGTCAGGCCCGCAGCGCTGCCATAGCAAAAGAGTTCCCCGGACCCGCTGACGCCGGAAAGCCGGTATGTCTGCGCGATTTCAAATATGGTATCGGTCTCAAAAGAGGCATCCAGGAAAGTGATCTCAGAACGGAAATCCATATTCCCTGTGACTGCGATGTAGCCTGTAACATCGAGTTCCATTTCCGACAGGGATACGCCCCGGTATTGATTTTTTACGTAGTAACCATCATCAGCGCTGATCAGAATAGAATAATTCCCGCTTTCGATCTGCGGATCAGTAACCGGGATTTCGGCCGTAAAATTGAATTCCCTCCCGGAAGGAAAATAGGTCAGCGTTTTCGACCGGGGAACGCCGTTATTGTCAACCAGCATCAGCCGAACCACGCGAAGCGCCTCATCATCGCTGACTTCAGCAGTCACGACGATCGTATCCGGCAGGTAAAAAGAAGCATTTTCAGACGGGTTGATAAATGCGATGACGGGCGGATACCGGTCTTTCACCGTGCTGCAGGACAGCATCGACAACAACGCGATGAGGCATACCAGTGGAATCATCCTGGACATCCCACAAAGGTAATCCGGAAAGAGATAAATTTCCGGGTTCAGCTTGCCCGCGTTCAATATTTGTATTTTTATCCTCCAAGAAAATAACAACGCATGCTCAGAAACATCAACATAGAGAACATCCTTTTCCTGGATATAGAAACCGTCCCTTTGTATCGTAAGTACCCTGAGGTACCGGAAAAGCTGCAGAAGCTATGGGACCGCAAGGCAGAATTCCTGAAGAAGAACCCGGAGGACACTGCGGAAAGTCTGTACAACAGGGCGGGCATTTACGCCGAATTCGGAAAGATCGTCTGTATTTCCGCCGGATTTTTCCGTGGCCGGGAATTCCGGATCAAGTCTTTTTATGGCGATGAGGAATATGTATTGCTGAACCAGTTCTGCAAGATGCTGGATGCCGCATACGCTTCGGAGGAAAAACTCCTCTGCGCCCACAACGGCAAGGAATTCGATTTCCCTTTCCTGGCCCGCAGGATCCTTATCCACGGCATAGCGCTTCCTTCCATTCTCGACATTGCCGGCATAAAACCCTGGCATGTACGGCATCTGGATACGATGGAGCTGTGGAAATTCGGTGATTACAAGCACTACACTTCCCTGGAACTGCTTGCGGCGATCTTCGACATTCCCACACCCAAGGACGACATCAGCGGCGCCGACATTCATCATGTGTACTGGCATGACGGCGACCTGGAGCGGATCCGCACCTACTGCCAGAAGGACGTGGTGACGGTGGCGCGCCTGTTCCTGAAGTATCAGCAGCAGCCCGATCTGCCGGATGATGAGGTGGTGATCGTTTCTTAGAGGTTTAAGGTTTAAGGTTTAAGGTTTAAGGTTTAAGGTTTAAGTTATAATGTTAAATGCTTGGGGCTTGGGACCTGAGGCTTGGAGGTTTAAATGCTGCTGTATGCTGATGGTTTTTTTCTAATTTTGTTTTTTGTGAGAATATAATGGAAAAAGCATGATCCAGATCACCAAGCCCACGCTGCTCCTGAACAAGGAACAGTGCATGAACAATATCACCCGGATGTATGAAAAGGCCAAAGAAAGCGGGACGCATTTCCGGCCTCATTTCAAAACGCATAACTCGGCATTCATCGGCAACTGGTTTCGCCGCCTCGGCATCCACAGCATCACCGTTTCATCGGTCAGCATGGCGAAATTCTTCGCCGCATACGGCTGGCGCGACATCACCATCGCCTTCCCGGCAAACCTGCTGGAATTGAGCCAATTGCCCGAACTCTCCAACGAACTTAATCTTAACATCCAGGTTGATTCCGCCCAGATCCTGCAGCAGATCGAAAGCTCCCTCAGCTACCGGGTGGGGCTGTTCATCGACATTGACACGGGCCACCACCGGACCGGGGTAGCCTGGAAAGACGCTGCGGAGATTGATAAGATGCTGGACATCATCAGCCGGTCGAATCGTCTGATTTTCAAAGGTTTCATTACTCATTCCGGCCACACCTACCATGCCGACAGCACAGAGGAGATCATGGACATCTTCAAAGATACCGTGGTCAAGATGAACTACCTGAAAGAGATCTACCAGGAAAACTGGCCCAACCTGATCATCTCCATCGGCGACACGCCATCGTGCAGCCTGGCCACGGACCTGAGCGGCGTGGATGAAGTCCGTCCCGGGAATTTCGTGTTTTACGATCTCATGCAGTATTCCCTGGGGAGCTGCAGCCTGGAAGACATCGCCGTGGCGGTGGCCTGCCCGGTTGTAACGAAAAGCGTACCGCGAAATGAGATCGTCATTTACGGCGGAGGCATCCATTTCTCCAAGGACTTCCTTTATAAAAGCAGCGGAGAGCGTTTGTACGGCTATGTCGTCCGCCTGGAAGAGCGTTCCTGGAGCAGACCCGTCGCCGGGGCTTACCTCGCCAGCCTGTCGCAGGAGCACGGCATCATCCGGGCGCCGCGTGAGTTTGTCGAAGAGATCCAGGCCGGAGACAGCCTGGCCATCCTCCCGGTCCACTCCTGCCTCACCGCCAACCTGATGAAGGGATATGTGACGCTGGAAGGAGAAAGGATTGATTACTAGTGACTGGTGACTGGTGACTGGTGATTGGTGACTGGTGATTGGTGACTGGTGACTAATGTATAGATGCTTGTGGTTTGGGGTTGTGTTTTCCATATTTTTATCAACATTAGATCAACAATGCCCTGAGGGTTATTGTGCATAACTATTCCGTGCCAAACCCGGCCCGGGAGGATGCCGAACGCTTATCTTTGGCCCCTATGGAAGACAAAACCAGATACAACCCCGCCGATAAGTCAAAAGGCTTTGGCCGTAAGGGTTTTGAACGGAAAAACCCTGCAACGGAAAATTCATTTGAGCACGGAAAAGTGCAGCCACAGGCTGTCGATCTCGAAGAGGCTGTACTGGGGGCGATCATGCTGGAAAAAGACGCCCTCACCTCGGTGATCGACATCCTGAAACCGGAGGTATTTTACAAAGACCAGCATAAAGTCATTTATTCTGCGATCATCAAACTATTCAGCAAGTCGGAGCCAGTCGACATCCTGACTGTGACCAGCGAGCTGAAGAAGAACGGGGACCTGGAAACGGCCGGAGGTGCCTACTACATCACCCAGCTGACCAACCGCGTGGCTTCCAGCGCCAATGTGGAATATCACGCCCACATCATCATCCAGAAATACATCCAGCGGGAACTGATCAGCATCTCATCCGAAATCATCAAAGACGCCTTCGAGGACACGATGGACGTGTTCGATATGCTCGACAAGGCCGAGCAGCAGCTGTTCACGGTGAGCGACAGCAACCTTCGCCGCAATACGCTGGATATGAACACGCTGGTCAAGGAGGCGCTGCAGTATATCGAAGCGGCCAAAAACCAGCAGGCGCAGCTGCGCGGCGTTCCCAGCGGCTTTACCGAGCTGGACCGCATCACCAGCGGCTGGCAGAAATCGGACCTGATCATCCTGGCTTCCCGGCCCGGTATGGGCAAAACCGCATTCGCCCTCTCCATGGCGAGAAACATGTCAGTGGATTATCACAAGCCTGTCGCCATTTTCAGCCTGGAAATGTCGTCCGTTCAACTCGTCACCCGTCTCATCTCCGCCGAATCCCTCCTCCCCGCTGAAAAGCTGCGTAAGGGCGACCTGGCCGATTATGAATGGGAGCAACTCAACACCAAGATCAGCCGGCTGATCGATGCGCCCATTTACATTGACGACACGCCTGCCCTTTCGATCTTCGAGCTCAGGGCCAAATGCCGGCGGCTGAAATCACAGCATGGCATCGAAATGGTCTTCGTCGATTACCTGCAGCTGATGACCGGCACTTATGACCGCCAGGGCAACCGGGAGCAGGAGATCAGCAACATCTCCCGCTCGCTCAAGAGCCTGGCCAAGGAACTGGACATCCCCGTGCTGGCCCTGTCGCAGCTGAGCCGCGCGGTGGAAACCCGCGGCGGCTCCAAAAAGCCCATCCTGTCCGACCTCCGTGAATCGGGGGCCATCGAGCAGGACGCCGACCTGGTCCTGTTCATCTATCGCCCGGAATATTACAAGATCGAGCAGCTTGACGACGGCACACCCACCGCCGGACTGGCGCAGATCACCGTCGCAAAGCACCGCAACGGCGCCCTTGGCGACGTGAACCTGAAGTTCACAGCACGGTACGCCCGGTTCTCCGACCTGGACGCGGTCGACCAGGATTTCCTGCCGGATGTCAATTCGCTGCCCGAAAAATTACGGACGATCCCTTCGAAGATGAATGAAATGGAAGATGATGACGTGCCGTTCTGAGGAGATCAGTATTTAACCCCGTCTTCATCTATCATAGGCACAAACCTTACTGCCAGCACATTTTTCCGGGTCAGTTTGCCATTTTTCTTTTCCATAAGGATCAGGTACTGTGACTGTTGTTCCCCGCCGACGGGGATGATCATCCGTCCCCCTTCATCCAGTTGCTCCTGCAACGGCGCGGGTATGTGCGTCGGGGCGCAGGTGACGATGATGGCCTGGAACGGGGCGTGCTCCGGCCATCCCTGGTACCCGTCGCCCGTTCGAACGCGGACATTGGTATACCCCAGTTCTTTCAGGACTTTTGACGCCTGGTCGGCCAGGGAAGGAAATATCTCGATGGTGAAGACCGAATCACAGATCCCGGCCAGGACGGCAGCCTGGTAGCCTGAGCCGGTCCCGACCTCGAGCACTTTGTCATCCGCACTGAGTTCCAGCGCCTCGGTCATGAAGGCCACAATGTAAGGCTGGGAAATGGTCTGCCCTTCGCCGATCGGCAGCGGGTAATCTTCATAAGCTTCCGCAAGATAGACTGAAGGCACAAAGCGATGCCGTTCCACCTGGCGCATGGCGTCGAGCACCCGCTTGTCGGTCACGCCGCGGGCTTCGATCTGGCGGCTGACCATAGCGGCTCTTTTTTCGGCATAAGTCATATTCCGGGAAGATTGTGCCATGCAGGAAGGAATAAAAATCCAACTAAAGATAAAGATTAATATCCATCCCGCGAACCTTATCCAATGCCTGTTCACCATAGCCGGTCATGATATGGTGAATAAAGGTAAGGAAAAAAGCGTTTAATTCAGCACCCTGGCCACCAGGCCGGCGGCTTCCTCCAGGCGGATGGCCGATTGCACCTGCAGGCCCGATTCGTCGATGATCCGGGCGCCCTCTTCGGCATTGGTCCCCTGAAGGCGGACGATAATCGGCACGCTGATGCTGCCGATGTTCTTATAGGCGTCGACAATGCCCTGGGCCACGCGGTCGCCGCGGACGATGCCACCGAAAATATTGACCAGGATGGCTTTGACATTGGGATCCTTAAGGATGATGCGGAAGGCCTCCTCCACCCTTTTGGCGTCGGCGGTACCGCCCACGTCGAGGAAATTGGCGGGTGAGGCCCCGGAGAGTTTGATGATGTCCATCGTGGCCATGGCCAGCCCGGCTCCGTTGACCATGCAGCCGACGTTGCCGTCGAGCTTGACATAGCTCAGTTTGAATTTACTGGCTTCCACCTCGATGGGATCCTCCTCATGGAAGTCGCGCATATCCTGGATGTCAGGATGACGGTACAACGCGTTGTCGTCGATGGTTACTTTCGCGTCGGCGGCAAAGATACGGTCGTCGGAAGCCTTAATGACAGGATTGATCTCGAACAGCTTGGCGTCGGACTGAACGTAAGCGTTGTAAAGCGCGTGGACGAATTTGACCATGTTTTTAAACGCATCTTCACGCAGGCCCAGGTTGGTGGCGATCCGCCGCGCCTGGAACGGCATCAGCCCGATGCCCGGGTTGATCTCCTCGGTGAAGATCTGTTCGGGCGTTTCTTCAGCGACGGCTTCAATATCCATTCCGCCCCTGGGCGAATACATGATCATGTTCCGGCCAACGGCCCGGTTGAGCAGAACGCTCATATAAAACTCCTTCGTTTCAGCGGGACCGGGGTAATAAATATTCTGTTCGATGAGCACCTTCCGGACCTCTTTACCTTCTGGCCCGGTCTGCGGCGTCACCAGCTGCATGCCCAGGATCTGGCGGGCATAGGTTTCCACTTCTTCCAGCGATTTCGCCACTTTCACCCCGCCCCCTTTTCCACGTCCTCCGGCATGGATCTGGGCTTTGACCGCCCATTTGTCGGAGCCGGTTTCTTCCTGCAACTGTTCGGCAGCCCTGACCGCCTCCAGCGGCGTCTGGACAACAATGCCCTTAGGCACCGCCACATTGAATTTTCTGAGAATGGATTTACCCTGATATTCGTGAAGATTCATCTTGATGGATTGATTAAGAACGAGGGCAAATATAATCGTTTTCATCATTAAAATAACCAACGGATCCGATGTTTCGGGTAAGTACACCCGCTCCTGATTTCTTGTTATCTTTGCGGCAAACGCAGTCCATCATGCTCCGGGCCGAAGAAATTCACAAATCATACGGAAAACTGCACGTGCTCAAGGGAGTCGACCTGGTCATCAGGCCCCGGGAGATCGTTTCCATCGTAGGAGCATCCGGCGCCGGAAAATCTACGCTGCTGCATATCCTGGGCACGCTCGACCGGCCCGATTCAGGGAAAATATTCTATAACGCCGAGGACATTACCCGGATGAACGATAAGGATCTGGCCTCATTCCGCAACAAAACCGTTGGCTTTGTTTTTCAGTTCCACCATTTGCTGCCCGAGTTCACCGCTTCTGAAAATGTATGCCTTCCGGCGTTTATTGCCCGCAGGGGCAGGAAGGAGGCTGAAAAACGCGCGGAGGAACTGCTGAACCTGCTCAATCTTTCAGACCGGATGCACCACAAGCCTTCGGAGTTGTCCGGTGGCGAACAGCAAAGAGTGGCCGTAGCCCGTGCCCTGGTCAACAACCCCCGGGTGGTGCTCGCTGATGAGCCCTCCGGCAACCTTGATTCCAGAGCCGCGAACGAGCTGCATGAGTTGTTCTTCCGCCTTCGGGAACAGATCGGGCAGACTTTTGTCATTGTCACCCACAATTCAGAACTCGCCCGGATGGCCGACCGGATCATCGAAATAAAGGACGGTAAAATCATCAGCGCATCATAAACTAAATCATTGGAAAAACCGTTTATCCATCAGGCGGTTGTGTTCACAACCCCGTGTTCATAATATGAAAGGGCGCTGACCGCAGAGAATATAATCCATATTAATTTTGCCCGGTATTCCCGGGAATTCAAATCTATGAAGCTGAGCATTTCTTTATACATACTCATTATCCTGACCGCGCTCCAGTTCTCCGTCGTCGTTCATGCGCAAAGCGACGAATACCGGAAAACCATCGAGATGGCCGACAATTATTTCGCCGGCGGCGATTACATTAATGCCAAGGCGTCGTACCAGATCGCGGTAAGATTGGCCCCCGACGATCCTTATCCCAGGGAAATGCTCCAGCAGACACTTGCGTTCATTCGCCAGCAAATGAGCCAGAGCGCATTGTATACGGAAAAGATCGTCGTTGCGGATGAATTGTTTAGCCAAAAAGACTACGAAAGCGCTTTAAAAGTATACCAGGAAGCACTGGCTTTCCTCCCGGGCGACACCTATGCCACCGGCAGGATCAATGAGATCGGCAAGACGATGCAGGAAGCCCGAGAAAGAGAGGAGAATTACGCTAAAAGCATCGCCGATGCGGACCAGTTTCTCAGCGCGGGACAGCTAAACGATGCACTGGCGGCGTATCAGAAAGCGTCCGGTTACAAACCTGCTGAAGAATATCCAAAGTCCCAGGCTGCGAATATCGAAAAGCAGCTGGCCGAGCAACAGGCACTGGCCGGCGATTATGAAACCGCGCTCCAGGCTGCCGATGAAGCGATGAAGCGCAATAAATATGACGAAGCCATCCGGCAATTGGAACAGGCTGCTTCGCTGCGTCCGGAAGAAAAACTGCCCCTGCAAAAGCTGGAGGAAGCCCGGCAGAAGAAATCCGACTATGAGGCCTACGCCGCCATCATAGAAGAAGGAGATAATCTTTACATTAACAAAGACTTTGCTCTGGCCCGGGAAAAGTACCGGCAGGCCACCGCGCTGAACCCGGAGGATGATTACCCGCGGAACATGCTGGAAAAGATTGATATCGCACTGATGGACATCACCAAGGCCAACCAGTCGAGCTACGAAGTGGCCATCGCACTGGCCGACAAATATTACAACGAGCAGGACTATGAGCGCGCCATGGCCGAATACCGTAATGCACTCCGCTTTAAGCCCGATGAAGCATATGCCCGGCAGAAGATCGACAACATCAACCAGACCCTGGCGGTGATCAAATCGCAGCAGGAAGCCTATGCACAAGCCATCGCCAAGGCCGACAACCTGTTCCAGGCGAAAAGCTACCGTGAGGCGAAAGATGAATACCAGCGCGCGATCGGGATCAATGCATTTGAACAATACCCCAGGGTTAAGATCGACGAAATCAACGTGATCCTCGCCGAACTGGATAACCAGCGGGAAATATACAACAGCCTGATCAAGGGCGCCGACAAGCTCTTTTTTGCCGACAACTATGTGGAGGCGCTGGAGCAGTACCACAAAGCGAGCGATATGTTCCCGAAGGAACAATACCCGATCGACCAGATCACGATGATTTACGAGATCCTCGGGATCCGCGACCGGTACACGAAATCAGTCACCAATGCAGACAAGCTGCTGATGGAAAAGCGGTATGAAGAAGCGCTGGCTGAGTACCGGAATGCAGCCGCCATCGACGGCAAGGAACTGTATCCCCAGGGAAAGATCTACGAGATCGAGAACATGCTGGCTGAGCAGGAACGGCAGGCCTCCATACGGCGGGAGTATGATTCCGTCCTGGTGTTGGCCGATGCGCGGTTTTCTGCCGGCGAGTATGACCTGGCGATGGAGCTGTTCCGCTCAGCGGAGGTTATTCTCCCCGGGGAATCATACCCCGGCCGAAAGATGGAAGAGATCCGGAACATTTATGCCGAGCGGGAAAACCAGGCGAAAATGGAAGAGCAATTCCGCGCACTGGTCGAACAGGGTGACCGTTTGCTTACCGCCAACGATCTGCAGGGCGCCGCCGAAGCCTACCAGTCGGCCCTGAAGCTCAAGCCCGGCGAGCAATACCCCATGGGAAAGATCTCGCAGATCAATGAAGCGCTGGGTGAAATCGCTGCACGGGAAGTGCTCGAAAAACAGTATCGAGATGTCATCTCGCAGGCCGACCAGCTCCTTGCGGCGCAGGATTATACTGCCGCCCTGGAAGCCTACCAGTCGGCCCTGAAGCTCAAGCCCGGCGAGGCTTACCCGGCGGAAAAGATCGCCCAGGCCAATGCCGCGCTGGGTGAGATCGCTGCACGGGAAGTGCTCGAAAAACAGTATCGAGATGTCATCTCGCAGGCCGACCAGCTCCTTGCGGCGCAGGATTATACTGCCGCCCTGGAAGCCTACCAGTCGGCCCTGAAGCTCAAGCCCGGCGAGGCTTACCCGGCGGAAAAGATCGCCCAGGCCAATGCCGCGCTGGGTGAGATCGCTGCACGGGAAGTGCTCGAAAAACAGTATCGAGATGTCATCTCGCAGGCCGACCAGCTCCTTGCGGCGCAGGATTATACCGCCGCCCTGGAAACCTACCAGTCGGCCCTGAAGCTCAAGCCCGGCGAGGCTTACCCGGCGGAAAAGATCGCCCAGGCCAATGCCGCGCTGGGTGAGATCGCTGCACGGGAAGTGCTCGAAAAACAGTATCGAGATGTCATCTCGCAGGCCGACCAGCTCCTTGCGGCGCAGGATTATACCGCCGCCCTGGAAACCTACCAGTCGGCCC
>CAZAZE010000029.1:0-46631 GCA_964489545.1 uncultured Bacteroidales bacterium | reverse complement strand
CATCATGTCAAAGAACTATTAATAATAATTGTTTATACCGCTACAAATCTAAATGAATCATAGGGCACATAGGAGCGCAAAGAAAGAAACACCATGTGGTAAAAAATTGCCTCTGATAACCATGGCGCTCTAATATCTAATGCTTTGATGCACTGCTGCTTTGTTGCTTTGCCGCTCTGTTGCTTTGATGCTCTGATGCTTTGATGCCCTGTTGCTCTGCCGCTTTGATGCTTTGATGCTCTGATGCTATGCCGCTCTGCTCTTCGCTTTTTCCAATAACCGCAAAGGCGCAGAGACATAACGCTCCCCCCGTCCCCGTGTTCCCTATTACCGCATGGAGGGGCGCAGCAGGATCTTTTTCACCGCAACGCCGGCGCCGGTATGGATCCGCGCATAGTAGACCCCATCGGGCCGGGCGCTGAGGTCGACGGTCACGCTCTTCCCGGAGTACACGACCGTCCCGGCGCCGTTCACCACCTCGATCCGGGAGATGTCATCTCCCCGGACGGAGAAAATTCCCTGGGAGGGATTGGGATAGATCTGATAATTTTCAGCCAGTGAATGATCTTCTAAACCGGTGAGGACCGGGTCCCACACGATAGAAATAGAAGAAAAGCTTGGCACGTTCAACGGGGCCAGGTTTTGGACAAGGGTATCCTTGACGAAGGTGAATGATGAGAAATTGCCGGTGGCGTTCTTGTCGGTCAGTTCCATCCTTACCTTGTAATTGCCATCGGGCACCACATTTCCATTGACATCGGTGCCGTCCCAGGTGCAGGTGCGGGTGTCGTGGCTGTTGCGCGTGGCGCCGGTGATCGCGTCGACCACGTTGAACGCACTGCCTGCCGCCGTGGTGCTGGCCTCCCAGGTGTTCAGGTGGGTCTTGCGGTTGGCCGCATAAGCCAGCAACGTCTTCACAAAATTCCCCTGCTCGGTCTCGATCCAGATGGCCACGATGTTGCGCGGGGCATAATTTCCCCCGGCATTGCTGGTGGTGGCGGTGACGGTCAGCGTGCCGGCGGTCTGGGCCCGCAGCCAAGGCATGGACAGGACCATGATGGCGATGATGAATAGGATGCGTTTCATAGGAACTTTGAATTTTCGGTCAAATGTATGGAAATATATCCATAGGTATGATCTGAAATATTCAGGTCGCCGCTGAACCGCTTTGATTTATTTTTGTTCACAGGAATAATCTATGCCTGTTGCACCCAATTATGAAACACCGGTTCTCAGCATTCATCCTGTTCCTGTGCTGCGTCACGCCCGTCGCCGCCCAGGAGAAATCGGAAAGGGAATACCGGGCCGCACTCCAGGACATACCGGAGGCTGCCCGACAGTACGTCGACGCCTTCCGCTTCACGGACAAGGTTAAGTGGTACGTTGAAGAAGGGCTCACCCAGAAATCGCTGGAGGCGAAGACCGGCAAGGGAGAAAACCGGTTCAGCATCGAATTCGGCATGGACGGCCATTTCCAGGACCTGGAGATTCAACGGGATTGGAATACTTTGGACACGGACGTAAAGACCCGGATGGAAGCGCGGTTGCACGCCGATTTCAGCGGCCACAAAGTTGACAAGGTACAGGTGCAGTACAGCGGCGATGCGGAAGCGGTGCGGGAATTTGTCCTGAACGCCCTTCAGCCGGAGCGTGTGACGGTAAAATATGAACTCGAGGTGGAAGGAACGGCCGATGGAGGGCGGGCGCTGTTTGAATACACGTTTTCATCCGCCGGAGATTTCGAAAAAAGGAAAAAAGTCATCCTGAGGCCTTCGGATAACCTGGAATTTTAGCATGAAAGCCCGCCTGCTCACCTGGATCCTGTCGCTGGTCATGGCCTCCGCCATGGGCCAGCATACCTTTCGCCTGGGCGTGCTGCCTGCGGTGAACCTGAGCGTCAGCCTGAACGACCACTGGAAGATCAACTTCAAGGCCGAGTCGCGGCAGGGCTTCTTACGGGTGAGTGAGGGCCGTTCCGAAGGCCTCGACTACGACTATATCCTGACGGACCTATCGGTGATCCCGTCGCGCAGGATCGGACTGAACCACTCGGCCGCGGCAGGTTATCAGCTCCGCATCCGCGACGGCGTCCTCTTCCACCGCCTCATCCAGCAATTCACCCTCGTGAAGAAGTACGAAACCTTCCGCCTCGCCCAGCGCTTCGCCACCGACCAAACCTTCAGCGCCGGGGAAGATCCTGCGTTTCGCTTCCGCTACCGCCTCGTGGCCGAGCTGCCGCTCAGCGGCGCCTCCGTCGACCCCGGCGAATTCTATCTCAAACTTGGCAATGAATATCTCTTTGAATGGCAGAAGCCGGAAGAAGCGCTGGAGATCCGCGTGATCCCGCTGCTGGGGTATGAGATCTCCGACATAAACAAACTGGAATTCGGTTTCGACTACCGCATCGCCACCGCCTTCGATGCCCGCACCACCGGCGCGCTCTGGCTCAGCGTGAACTGGTTTACCGCCTTGTAGAATCAGAGCAACAAAGCATCAGTGCATCAGAGCATCAGAGCATCAGAGCATCAAAGCATCAAAGCATCAGAGCAACAAAGCATCAGAGCATCAGAGCATCAGAGCATCAGAGCATCAGAGCATCAGAGCATCAGAGCAACAGAGCATCATAGCATCAGATTGTCAAACACTAAACACTAAACACCAAACACCAAACACTAAACACTAAGCATTAGTTTTCCCGCCGCTTCCTTCAGGACGCCCACGTCCAATCCATGCGCAATGCCGTTCTTCTCACAATAATCAACCAGGGCAAACGTATTCAGGTTGCTCACCATATGGTCGGCGGCCATGGGACAGCCGCCGAAGCCGCCCGTCACGGTGTCGAAGCGCCGCACGCCCGCCTGCCAGGCCGCGTTGATCTTTTCGTATTCCTGCCCCGGGAGGGAGTGAAAATGCGCCCCGAACTCGACGTCGGGAAAGGCCTTAATGACCCTGGAAAACACCCCGTGTATGGTCTCCGGGTCCACCTCGCCGAGGATGTCCGACAGGGGGATCACGCGCAGGCCCAGGCTGTACAGATAGCCGGCGTACTCCTCCACGATGCCCGGATCCCAGGGATCGCCGTAAGGGTTGCCGAACGACATGCTCAGGTAGACGATCAGCCGTTTCTGATGAAGTTCGCAGATCTCCAAAAGTTCCTGTATGGTGGCTTTGGCCTGTCCGACAGTGGCTTTGAGGTTGCGTTTCAGGAAGGTTGGCGAGGTGGAAAAGGGGAAGAGCAGGTCGTTTACCTGAATTTTGAATTTTGAATTTTGAATTTTGAATTCTGAGTTACCTTCTTTTGGAATGCAGTTGGCTGTGCCGATTTTCATGGCACGGCGGGCGCCCTGGGCGTTGACGACCAGCGCCATGATCCGCGACTTGCTGCTGTGGTCCAACCCCCGCAGGACCTGTGTGGTGTCTTTCATCTGGGGGATGACGCGCGGGGAGACGTAGCTGCCGGCCTCCACCGTGTCGAAGCCGGCACGGAGCAAAAGGTTGATGATGCGGATCTTATCTTCCGTCGGGATGAATGTCTGAATGCCCTGGAAGGCATCGCGCGGCGTCTCGATTATCTTGATCAATTTTGAATTTTGAATTTTGAGTTTTGAATTGGGGGAATGCTACTTTAGGCTTTCCTGGGTTGTTTTTACAATTTTAGTAAGAATATTGATGATCTGATCAATTTCATCAACAAGATCATTCAAATTATAATCCGGCAGAAAATTATCTTCTTTCAATAACCTTAGCCAGTATTTCGCTTCTCTTGCTTCCCTCGATGATATCATCATTTTCGCTACAAAATCCTTTCGGCTGGAAGCAGCGCCAGCCTCTTCAATATTTGCTCCAATACTGGTTGAACAGCGTAAAAGCTGCCTGGAGATGGTAAATTCTTTCCGATTTAAAAGTTCTTTATAAAGCTGAAGGACATGCAGCGAGAACTGAAACGATTTGATAACAATAATATTTTCTTTCATGATGTAATGGATTAAGTACACTACTTAATCCGGATTCCATCATTATATACCCGCCCTGTTAATAAGTTTCCCGAATTCAAAATTCAAAATTACTTCATGTGCTTTGGAATCCGGCCATTGCGGATGGTTTCCGAGCGCAGGCGGCGGCCGACGATACGTTCCACCATGGCGCCGATCTCGAGCACGCGGTCGACGTCAAGGCCGGTGTCGATGCCCATTTCATCCATCATGACGACCATGTCTTCCGTAGAAACCAGTCCCACGATCATCGGGTCTTTGTAATAATATTCGCCGGTGCCGGGGATGGGAACGCCGTCCATGAAGTTGGCCGGTTGCCCGCCGATGCCGCCCATGGTCGACTCGTAGTTGGTCATGCCGGCCTGCAGGGCAGCCAGCACGTTGGCCAGTCCCCAGCCGCGGGTGGTGTGGAAGTGGACGATGTGCTTGTCGGGCGATCCGAAGGCGTCCATCAGCATGGCATAATAACGGTAGACGCGGTCGGGCGAGGCCGAGCCGTCGTGGTCGGCGTGCTCCACGTCGGTCGCACCGATGTCGAACCAGCGCCTGGTGAACTCGATGGCCTTGCTCATCTCGGTCGGCCCTTCGATCGGGCAGCCCCAGATGGTGCTCACCGTTCCGTTCACCTTCATCCCGGCCGCGCGGGCCTTCGGGATCCATTCGGCGCACATGTCGAAGTACTCCTTGATGGTGAGCCCGGAGTTCTTGTATTGGTGCGACTCGCTGGTGCTGACCATGCACAGGATGCGGTCGGGGCCCCAGCCTTCCTGCTTCGCCTGTATCGCCCGCTCGATGGCCTTCTCGCGGATCGTGATGGCGGTGAGTTTGCACTCGGGCAGCAGGTGCGCCGCCTTTTTGCTGGCGCGGATCTTTTTGAACAGCTCGTCGGAGTCCTTGAACTGCGGCATGCCTTTGGGGTTGCCGAAATTGGTCACTTCAATATGGCGAAAGCCGGCCAGCAGCAGCTCCTCGGCCAGCCACAGCTTGGCTTCGGTCGGGATGAACTTCTCTTCATGCTGGAAACCGTCGCGGACGGTAATATCTCCGATGGTTACTTTTTTGGGATAATCCATATATACGATGAGTGTTTAGTGGTGAGTGTTTAGTGTTTAGTGTTTAGTGTTTAGTTGTGGGAAAAAGCGTGGGAAATGACCTTTTCGGGGTCTAAGATAAAAATAATTTTGAATTTAGGGCCGGGTTTGAGATGGTTTTATAGCCACGGAAACACGAAAACACGAAAAAGCACGAAAATTTTAGTGCCTTTTTGTGCTTTTGTGCTTTTGTGGCAAAACACTTAAAGATTCCTAAATTTGGATTCTTAAAAGACAGGCATGAACCCAATCCGCTATGATCATTGTCCGCTCTGCCAGTCAGGCGACCTTTCCTTTTTCTTGAATACCAGCGATTTCATGCTTTCCAAAGAAGCGTACGGGCTCTGGAAATGTGCTTCCTGCGGGTTTATCTTCACCCAAAACGCCCCGGGACCGGAAGAGATCGGCAAGTATTACCAGAGCCACGACTACATTTCCCATTCCGACACGAAGCAGGGGCTGATGAACCGGTTATACCATATGGCAAGGTCCTTCATGCTGGGTGAAAAGTACCGCATGGTCAGGCGGGTGGCGAAGGGAAAGGCATTGCTGGACATCGGCACCGGAACGGGCTATTTTCCGAACTATATGAAGCAAAAGGGATATAGGGCGATGGGCGTGGAAGTGGATCCGAAGGCGAGGGAATTTGCAGAAAAGGAATTCGGCCTGAAGGTCTTCTCCCCGGGTGATTTCATCTCCAAAAAGATTCAAGGGAAATTCGATGCGATCACCTTGTGGCACGTTTTGGAACATGTGCACGATCTTCATCCTTACATGGAAAGAATGAAAGATTACCTGGAACCGGACGGTGCGCTGATCATCGCGTTGCCGAATTGCACGTCGCTCGACGCCCGTCATTACCGGGACTACTGGGCCGGCTATGATGTCCCGCGCCACCTGTGGCACTTTACGCCTTCGACATTGAAATACCTGGCGGAAAAACATGGGTTCCAGGTCAATAAAATGAAACGGCTTCCCCTGGACCCGTTCTACAACGCCATGCTCAGCGAAAAATACAAGGGAAATAAGCTTTATCTGTTGTCAGGGATGATCATCGGGAAACTGGCATTCCTGGAAAGCCTGTTCCGCCCGGAAAGATCGAGCTCTTTGGTTTATTTTTTAACCTCAAAATTATGAGTTGGTTTTACCTCATCATCGCCGGCGCTTTCGAGATCGGGTGGCCGCTGGGTTTCAAGCTGTCGCAGACCACCCCGCACAAATTTGCCTGGATCGCCTTTTCGGTGGCGGCCATGGCCCTGAGCGGGCTGTTCCTCTGGATGGCGCAGAAGACCATACCGATGGGCACGGCCTACGCGGTGTGGACCGGCATCGGCGCCGTCGGGGCCTTTGTAATCGGGATCATCCTGTTCAAAGACCCGGCAACCGTCCTGCGGATCGTTTCGGTACTGCTGATCGTGACGGGGATCATTGGTTTGAAGCTTGCAGGATGAATTCTTCGTGGACCTTCGTGAATTCTTCGTGGTTCTTCGTGTAACAATAAACTATTTCACGAAGTTACACGAAGGAGACACGAAGATACACGAAGCTAAACGGATGCTTATGAAATACATCATTATTGTTTTCTTCAGTCTTATCCTTTTTAAGGGTTGTCAACCGGGTACAAAAACACCCTCAGAAGACCAATTAATGGCCGGGCAGATCAAATCGGAGTTCCTCCGCTCCTGGAACGCATACAAGACCTACGCCTGGGGGCATGATGTGCTGCTGCCCGTCTCCGGGGGCTACATGGACTGGTACGCGCATTCCCTCGGCATCTCCCCCATCGATGCCTACAGCACGATGAAAATCATGGGACTGGATGACGAAGCGGCCCAGGTGCAGCGCTATGTGACCGACACACTCGACTTCGACACAGATCAGTTCGTCAAGACCTTCGAGGTAAACATCCGGGTCCTGGGCGGTTTGGTGGCGATGTACCAGTTCACCGGGGACCCCAAGGTACTCGCAAAGGCCGAAGACTTCGGGAAACGGCTATTGCCTGCTTACGGCACGGGCACGGGTATCCCGGCATACTGGGTGAACCTGAAGACCGGCGGGATCAAAGGCGATACCGTGAACCTGGCCGAAGGCGGAAGCAGCCTGATCGAAATGGGCATGCTGAGCCGCTTCACCGGAAACCCGGTCTATTTCAACGCGGCCAAAAAAGCCAGCCTGGCCATCCACGAACGCCGGTCGGCCATTGGGTTGGTTGGAGAAAACATCAATGTGCAAACAGGAATGTGGGTTGACAATATAAGCCATATCGGTTGCTGCATCGACAGCTATTTCGAGTACCTGCTGAAAGGCGCCATCCTGTTCAACGACATCGACCTGAGACAGGCCTGGGAAGAAAGCATCGCCGCCATCGGAATGTACATCGCAGATGAGGTGGATTCGGCCTTCTGGTATGCCAAAGTGAACAAAGAGACCGGCGAGCGCATCAACCGGACGGTCACGCTGTATGATGCCTATTTCCCTGCCGTACTTTGCCTGGCCGGTGAACTGGATCTTGCGGCGCGAAATCAGGATTCCTGGCACGGCCTCTGGCTTCAGCACGGCCTGGAGCCCATGGTGTATGATTACGGGAGTAAAGAGATCCTTCATCCTTCATACAACCTGAACCCCGAGATCATTGAATCTGCCTATTATCTGTATCACTTCACCGGGGAACAGAAGTACAAGGAGATGGCATCTCAATATTTCCGCGACCTGATGGCCTATTGCAGGACCGATAAGGCTTTCACCAATATCAAAGATATCCGGACGAAAGAACAGGCCGACCATATGGAGACCTTCTTCCTGGCCGAAACGATGAAATACCTGTACCTGGTTTTTGCGCGCCCGGAAGGGATCAATCCGGATGAATGTGTTTTTTCCACCGAGGCACATCCGTTTAAACTGAACAAACACCCTTAACCATGAACGCGGCTCCTCTGATCATCGGCGCGATCGCCGTTTTTGTCCTGGCCTACCGGTTTTACTACAGTTTTGTCATGGCGAAGGTCCTGACCATCGAGGATCTGCGGACCACGCCGGCCCACCGGATGTACGACGGGCAGAATTATTACCCGATGTCGAAGTGGGTGCTGTTCGGGCATCATTTCGCGGCCATCGCCGGGGCCGGGCCGCTGGTGGGACCGGTGCTGGCGGCGCAGTTCGGTTATTTCCCGGGATTTCTGTGGATGGTGCTCGGCTCGGTGCTGGCCGGCGCCATGCACGACGTGGTGATCCTGATGGCGTCCATCCGGCACGACGGCAAGTCGCTCGCCGAGATCGCCCGGACCGAGATCAGCAAACTCAGCGGGACGATCGCCTCGCTGGCTATCCTCATCATCCTGGTGGTGGCACTGGCCGGCATGGGCCTGGTGGTGACCTACGCGCTGTCGGAAAGTTCGTGGGGCACCTTCACCGTGGCCATGACCATCCCCATAGCGGTGTTCATGGGCTTCTGGATGTTCCGCTTCCGCAGGGGGAAGACCGGCGAAGCCACCGTGATCGGCGTCATCCTGCTTAGCCTGGCGGTCATCTATGGCAAGCATATCCCCGACTCTTCCATCGCCCACTGGTTCACCTTCGACCGCCCCACGCTCACCCTGCTGATCGCCGCCTACGGTTTCCTGGCCTCGGTGCTGCCCGTCTGGGTGCTGCTTTCACCGCGCGACTACCTCAGTTCGATCATGAAACTCGGCGTGGTGGGCATGCTGGCCGTAGGGGTCATCATCGTGATGCCCGACATGAAGATGCCCGCCTTCACCCCGTTCATCCATGGCGGCGGACCCATCATCCCCGGAACACTCTTCCCCTACCTGTTCATCACCATCGCCTGCGGGGCCGTCAGCGGCTTCCATTCCATCGTGAGCAGCGGCACCACGCCGAAGATGCTGATGAAAGAGTCGCACATCAAGTTCATCGCCGTAGGATCGATGCTCAGCGAAGGAGCGGTGAGTGTCCTGGCTCTGATCGCCGCCAGCAGCCTCTTCCCCCTCGACTACTTCCAGATCAACGTGCCCGTGGAAAAATTCCAGCAGATTTTGCCCATGCTGCATGAGATGGGATTCACAGAATCCAATATTGAAAAGCTTTCCGAGGAAGTCGGCGAGGAGATCGCCGGCCGGACGGGCGGGGCCGTTTCTCTGGCCGTGGGCATGGCGCAGATCTTTTCCGCCATACCGGGCCTGGAGAAGCTCATGTCGTACTGGTACCATTTCGCCATCATGTTCGAAGCGCTGTTCATCCTGACGATCATCGACGCCGGCACCCGCATCTCGCGGTTCGTGCTGCAGGAGGCGCTGGGCAAGGTCTACGCGCCCTTCGGCAGGGCCGACTGGCTGCCGGGCAACCTGCTGACGAGCCTGGCGATCGTTTTTGCCTGGGGTTACTTCGTCTATACCGGCAGTGTGAGCACCATCTGGCCGATGTTCGGCACGGCCAACCAGCTGCTGGCCTGCCTGGCGCTGGCGGTGGGCACATCCTATATCATCAACACCGGCAAGGGAAAATACGCCTGGGTGACGATCGTCCCGATGATCTTCGTCGGCGTTACCACACTGACGGCGGGGACGAAGAACATCATCAAACTGTTCATCCCCCAGGTCATGGATGCCGGGACCCGGATCCACGGCGCGGTGAACCTGACGCTGACTTTGATCATCATGGTCTGTGCGGTGGTGATCCTGGCCGATGCGGTGCCAAGATGGATACGGGGGAAGAACAGGGCCGGGTAAGGGTTCCAGGTTCCAGGGTTCCAGGTTCCAGGGTTCCAGGTTCCAGGGTTTTTGGGTTTTGTTATTGAATCGTCATGTTGTGAATCTTTTTTACCTTTATCCAAACTAATGTTTCATGCGCCGACCCCGGATGAAGTTTCATATCAGTTACCAGATGATTGTCTGGGCCCTGGTGACCATCGCCATCATCCTGGCGGGCGGTTTCCTCATCATTTCTTATATCTACAGGATCCAGGACGAAACCAGCCTGCTGATCGAGCAGAACGTCAGCAGCGCCAAAACGGCCAAAGAACTGAACCTGTCGCTCTTCGAGATCCGCTCCGCCTCGCTCACTTACCTGTTCGACCGCAGCCCGGAGCGGATCGCGGCCCTGCAGGAGAAGCAGAAGGAGTTCATCGCCCTGCTTGACCGGGTCAAAGCTTCCGCCAATACGGAAGACGAGATCAACCTGATCCAGCAGATCAGCGCCCTGTTCTCCAATTACCAGCAGACGCTGGCCAACGCGCTGGAGCTGCACCGCAAGGGATACATCGGCCAGCCGAACAAGCTCATCGTTCATGCCAGCCAGGACCTCATCAACACCATCGAGGAGAAGACCAACGCGCTCATCGCCGGCAATGAAACGGCCCAGGCCGCCTACGAGGAGACCATCAGAAAGAATGACGACATCATCCGGACAGCCATGTACGCCCTGGGCGTCGGCGGCATGCTGATGGGGCTGATCCTGGGCTGGCTGATCGCCCGCATCATCCTCAACCCCATTTACAAGCTGGTGCTGAAGGTCCGGGGCGCGGCGGGCAGCGAGGTGGTGGAGCACATCAAGATGTCGCCCGGCAAGGAACTGGAAGAGCTCGACCTGCACATCAACCGGCTGATCAGCCGGATCAACCAGGCGCATGAGGACCTGCAGAAAAACCGGGAACTGCTGGAGCGGTCGACCAAGCTGGCGGCCATTGGCAAGATCGCGCCGGCCCTGGCACACGAGATCCGCAATCCGCTCACGGCCATCAAGATGCTGATCTACGCCATGATGCAGGAGCCTGACCTGAACGAGGAGAAGCGCCACGACCTGGAGATCATCACCCACGAGATCAACCGGGTGGAAGGCTTCCTTCAGAATTTCCTGAAATATGCCCGCCCGGCCAGGCCGCAGATGCAGAACGTGGCCATCATCCCGGTGATCCGGGAAACGCTGCAGCTCATGCAGCCCCGGTTCAAACAGTCGGACATCACCCTGGAGGAACGGCATGAAGACGAAAAACTGCGCCTGAAGGCCGATCCCGACATGATCAAACAGATCATCATGAACCTCGTGCTGAACGCGGTGGAGTCGATGGGCCAGGCCGGGACGCTCAGCGTGGTAACCAACATCAGCAGTGAAGAACCCGGGCGGCACATGCTTCAGATCTCCATTGTCGACACCGGTCCGGGCATCCCCGACGAGATCAGGGAATCGATGTTCGATCCCTTTGTCAAGGGCAAGGATCAGGGCGTCGGCCTCGGCCTTTCGATCTCGCAGCGGATCGCCGAGCAGCACAGGGGATGGATCAGCGCGGTGAACAACGCCGGCCGCGGCGCCACTTTCACCATTCACCTGCCTTTGAATGACTGAGCCATGAACAGCAAGAAGATACTGATCGTCGACGATGAAGAGAGCGTGCGTTATTCGTTCCGCAAGCTGTTCCGCGAGCCGGGATGCGAGATCATCGAAGCGGGCAACGGACTGGAAGCCCTGTCTGTCATCAAAAAAGAACAGCCCGACCTGGTGCTGATGGATATCGAGATGCCCGGGCTGAGCGGACTGGAGGCGATCCAGCGGGTCAAGGCCATGCAACCGCAACTGCCGGTCATCATCATCACCGCCTTCGGCACGACTGAGCGGGTGATCGCTGCCATGAAATACGGCGCCTTCGAATACCTGGAAAAGCCGTTCGATGTGGCCCGGCTCAAGGAGGTCGTCAACGAGGCGCTGGAGATGAAGCGTTTTTCAGACAAAGACGACCGCATGGAGATCCGGCCCGCCGACACCCACTCGGGGGAGCAGATCATCGGCACCAGCTCCGCCATCAAAGAGGTGTATAAAATGATCGGCCGGGTGGCCGCCAGCGACGTGAGCGTTCTGCTCAGCGGAGAAAGCGGCACCGGGAAGGAACTCGTGGCCAAAGCCATCCACCGTTACAGCGAACGCTCCGACAAACCTTTCATCGCCATCAACTGCGCCGCCATTCCAGACACCCTGTTAGAAAGCGAACTCTTCGGTTTCGAGAAAGGTTCGTTTACTGACGCGTCGCATGCCAAAGAGGGCAAATTCGAGATGGCCGACAAAGGCACGCTGTTCCTGGATGAGGTGGCCGACATGAGCCTTCCCCTTCAGGCCAAACTGCTGCGCGTGCTTCAGGAAGGCACCTTCGAACGGCTGGGCAGCAACAAAACAGTGAAGGTGAACGTGCGCGTGATCTCCGCCACGAACAAGAACCTGGAAAACGCCATAGCGGCGAAGCTATTCAGGGAGGACCTGTATTTCCGTCTGAAGGTCATCTCCATCACCCTTCCGCCCCTTCGGGTCCGAACGGAGGACATCCCCTTGCTTACCAATTATTTCCTGTCGCGCCATTGCCAGGAGATGAAAAAGCCGCTGGTCACCGTGCCGCCCGAGACCATGGAAAAAATGATGAAATACCATTGGCCGGGCAATGTCCGCGAGCTGGAGAACCTGCTGAAAAGGGCATTGCTGCTGAGCAAGAGCAACATCATCACACCCGACCTGGTGCAGAGCGAAATGTCGGAACCCGGCACTGAGCTGCCCACCGGAGGAGGCACGTCGGTTTCAGCGTCGCTTCCATTGAATCTCAGTGATTTTGAAGGCCATCTGTACAAACATGTCATCGAGCAGATTGAGCGGGACCTGATCCGCCGAGCCCTGGAGGAAACCGGCGGGAACCAGGTGAAGACTGCGCGGCTGCTGGGCATTTCCCGCGCCATGCTGCACGAACGAATGGAAAAATTCGGCCTGGGTTGACCGGTTCCAAAAACGTGTATGAAATTCATACAGCGATGTATTTTTTTCAGGCATCCTGCACCTATTCATTTTTGATGAAGGATCCGGCGATTAATTCTATAATACTGTATCTGATTTGTTTACGATGTATTTAATTTCTTTGGCACGCCTTTTGTTAAAGGGGGTCGACCGTTCTTAAAAAGAATATGAAATTATTGTTTAACCTAAAATAGGAGAATTTTAAAATGAGAAAGAATGTTGTGTTAACCCTCGCCTCCCTCGCCGCCATGGCCATCCTGTTCACCAGCTGCGCCAAGCTTCCCGAAGCGGAGATTGCCAATGCCAAAGCCGCTATCGAAGCTGCCAAGGCTGCTGAAGCCGATCGTTATGTTCCGGCCGAATTCAAAGCCCTGAACGACTCTCTGAATGTTGCGATGACCGAAGTTGAAAACCAGAAATCCAAATTCGCCCTGTTCCGCAGCTACAAGAAAGTGACTGTGAAGCTCAACAACGTTGTGACCCTCGGCAACACTGTGAAGGAAAACGCCGGCATCCGCAAGGAAGAAGTGAAGAACGAAGCTTCTGAAGTACTGGCTCAGGCCAACACCCTGGTGACCGAAGTGAAGGATCTGATCCTGAAGGCCCCCAAAGGCAAGGAAGGCAAAGAAGCCCTCGAAGCCATCCAGAGCGACCTCGCGCTTGTTGAAGCTTCCCTGGCCGAAGTCAACACCCTGATGAACAATGGCGACTACCTGACCGCACTGGACAAAGTGAAAGCTGCCGGTGAAAAGGCCGCAGGTCTGAAAGCCGAACTGGAAGAAGCCATCGCCAAGAAAACCATGCGTAAGTAATTATCGCTTCAGTAAAGGCTGAACATGATTAATCACTAAATTTGCAGTGAATTTATTAAGCCTTAAAATACTGAAAGCCGATCATACAACGTTTTAAGCCAAAGACCCCGGTCATGCAGCAGCATCCCCGGGGTCTTTGACAATATAAAGATTCAAGAGAAAATGGGCAGAAGAGGCCGGAAAATAAGAAGGATATTTATTTCGATCGTCGCACTGGGCGTATTCATAGCCATTATTTTCGGGATACTGGTTGCCATGTCAGCGAGACCCCCATTAGATGTAGTAAACCAGTGCCAGTCGGAACTCAGCTACGCCCGGCAGGTGGAAGCGGAGAAATATGCACCCAGGCTTCTGGTATCGGCCGAAGGTGCTTTTGAGACCGCGATGAACGAATGGAAATATCAGAATGAGCGATGGTTCGTACTCAGGAATTATTCAAAGATGATCGGGCTCACCATGGAAGCCAGGGCCAAAGCTGTCGAGGCGTCCGAGAAAGCGCTCCATGTAAAGGATTCCCTGCAGTCCGGCCTGAGTGAGAAGCTCAAAACTGTTGCCCACAAGATCGACCATTTCGATGCCAACTATGCGCATCTCCCCCTTAACGGAACCACACGCCAGAATTTCACCGCCGCCAAGCTCCGGTACCTTGAATCAAAAGAGGCTTACGAACGGGGTGATTACAATAAGGTTGGCCTTAACCTGGATGTGGCCAGCCAGCTGATCACCAAGTCGGTTACCGAGGCGCACAACTATCTTTCCGATTACTTTAACAACCTGCCCAAATGGCGCCGATGGGCGGAAGAAACCCTTTCCTGGAGCAGGAACAACAACGCCAGCGTCATCATTGTCGACAAGTTTGCGCACAAGTGCTATGTCTATCATGACGGAAAGCTTAAAAGGGAATTTGATGCCGAACTGGGTCCAAACTGGATTGGGACCAAGCTATACCGGGGCGACAAGGCCACACCCGAGGGGAAATACCACATCACCAAGAAAAAACAGCGCAGGGAAACGAAATACCACAAGGCATTGTTAATAAATTACCCGAACGATGAGGATCAAGCCCGGTATGCAGCCAACGTGAAAAACGGTTCGGTTCCCCGCCGCGGGGCAGGTAACCTGATCGAGATCCATGGTGATGGCGGGAAAGGCATTAACTGGACCGAAGGCTGCGTTGCGCTGACCAACGGGGATATGGACCGGTTGTTCGACCTGGTATCCGTGGGCACACCGGTCACTATTGTCGGCTCCCTGAGAAGTTTAAAGGAAATTAATGGTTTTTAATTAATTTTGACCGAAACCGATATGTCAATGCAGGAAAATCGCGCTCACCTGGAGCCAAATGACGGGATGGTCGAAAAAAAACGCCCCCCGGTGGCACATACGTTTTTCAAAGTATTCATCGTGTTCATCGCGGGCATTGCTCTGTCTGTTGCATTAACCCTTCCGGTTGTCAAAAATTTCAACAAGATACAGGAATATGCCCTCAAATTCAAGCCCAAGGCGGAGCTTAAAGCCACGGCGGCCAGGATCGGGCCGGAAAATTTTACGGCTTACAGCGCAGGGCTTGACAAGGAACTGGCCGGTTTACGGAAAAAAATGTCGGTCCTGATACCCAAACAGCCTTATTTGATTGTGAATACCTCCGGTAACGATTTCATGTTGATGAAGGACGACCAGATCATGAGGGAAGGGATGTGTTCCACGGGTAGTTACACCATTCTGCAGGCGGGGGATGAGCAGTCGTGGATCTTCAAGACTCCTCGTGGAATGTTCAAGATTCAGAACAAAATCGAAAACCCGGTTTGGAAGAAGCCAGACTGGGCGTTTATAGAAGAAGGGCTGCCGGTACCATCGGCCAACCATCCTTCCCGTTTTGAATACGGGGTTTTGGGAGATTATGCCCTGTACCTTGGCCAGGGGTATCTGATCCATGGTACACTATATAAACGTTTCCTGGGCATGCCCGTAACCCACGGCTGTGTCCGGATGGGGGATGAAGACCTGGAAGAAGTATACAAAACGCTGCCCATCGGCTCGAGGGTATATATTTATTAAGACGAATTTCATGGCTGCATCACAAGAATATTCAGATTCATCCGGTATGCACGACGGGCGTTCAGGAAGCGGCTTTTTCGGCAGCATTGGTTCATTCTTCAGATGGTTCTGGAGAAACAGGAGGATCCAGGTGATCTTCCTGATCCTGGTCATTGCCTTGCCGGTTTTTACGATCATTTACGGGATCGTTCTGCCGGCGAAGAACTATCAGCCCGCTGCCGGTCTTCCGTCGCTATCAGACACAGCCAGTGTACATGATGCCAGTATGACTGCAACACAGGCGGAGGAGGTAAAGAAGATCATCAGCATGGAGAATGAGCGGGTGTTTCTGAAGAACCGCCTGGCCCTTGCAGAAAAAGACTCAGTGTAC
The DNA here is from genome assembly GCA_964489545.1 of uncultured Bacteroidales bacterium. Taxonomy (GTDB): domain Bacteria; phylum Bacteroidota; class Bacteroidia; order Bacteroidales; family JAGOPY01; genus JAGOPY01. The sequence goes on along the minus strand of CAZAZE010000029.1, from coordinate 30,547 downwards.
TTCATCCTCGACCTCGCCGACACCATGATCTGGCTCGAGATTAAAGGAGTACCGGTTCGGAAAACGAAGATCACCCATCTTGAGGTCAGCAACCGGTTCTCGCTGATCAGCCACGAAAACCTGCTGCCCTGGATCACAGAACCTTTTACACTTCAGCACGATCTGTCCACCATCCCCAAGATGCCCATCGTGGTGAAGCAGGCTCCTAAAGACACGATCGAAGCGGCCAAGGCCTCCAGCGCCCCACTGCCGCTCGAATCGACGCCCGTATTTTTCACTTTGTATTTTGATCGTAATCTCATTTTGGAATTTGAGCAGGCCGAACCGGTCGACGAATCAGGTGAGGAACAGATCAAGTCTTACAGAACCACTAAAAGGCACGAATCAAACCGTTCGGTAATGGAGACGCTGCGAAATCCACAGCAGTCGAATCAGCTCCTGCCCATCCGGATGGTGATTCCCGAAAAAGACGCCCGGGCCATATACCGGGCCATTCCATCGAAGACGCATCTGATCGTGAAGTTTTAGGCTGAGCGGGCAGGGTTGAAGGGAAGTTTGCGGTTTTTTTCAAAACTTGTACTACCACTATAGTGGTACTACGTTTTTTTCGAAGATCCTCCTGAAAAAACGATTCATCAGAAGAAAGCTGTGCTTTTGCAAAAAACATGTACGACCACTATAGTGGTCGTACACTTTTTTTGGTGATATCTAAAAAATCCCTATTTTTAAAACGCATTTTGCTTTATCACCCAATAACCACTTAAAACATCTGCCTTGTTCCGCATTGAATCTAAGATTGACGTAAATTCCGAAGAGTTTAAGTCGAATAAAAGCCGTTTCCTGGAAATCCTCGGGGAATTCCGTACCATACAACGCCAGATCAGGAACGGCGCGCCTATGAAAGCCGTCGAACGGCACAAACAGAGAGGTAAACTGCTTGCCCGGGAACGCATCGACCTGCTGCTTGATCCCAACACCCCCTTCCTGGAATTGTCGCCCCTGGCCGCTTACGGCGAATACGACAACCAGTTCCCATCCGCAGGGATCATCACCGGGATCGGGGTCATCCAGGGCCGGGAAGCGCTCATCATCGCCAACGACGCCACCATCAAAGGCGGTACCTATGTCAAAGAAACCATCAAAAAGCATGTCCGGGCGCAACAGATCGCCATTGACAATCACCTGCCCTGCGTATATATGGTAGACTCAGGCGGTATCTTTCTTCCGGAACAGTCAAAAGTCTTCGCCGACCGCTTCCACTTCGGGCGCTTTTTCTATAATCAGGCACGGCTTTCGGCCATGGGCGTGCCGCAGATCGCCATCGTAATGGGGTTCTGCACCGCCGGCGGCGCCTACGTACCGGCCATGAGCGACGAAACCATCATCGTCAAGGAGCAGGGAACGATTTACATCGGCGGCCCGCCACTGGTCAAAGCGGCAACGGGCGAAGTAGTGACCCCGGAAGAACTCGGCGGAGCCTACGTCCATACTTCCATCTCAGGCGTCGCCGACCACCTCGCGGAAAATGACCGCCATGCCATCCAGATCTGCCGCAACATTTTCCAGACCCTGGAAAAGAAAAACCGGCAGGTTCTCGAAACCGCCCCCATCGAAGAACCTTATTACGACCCGGAAGAACTTTACGGCATCGCGCCCATCGATTTCAAGAAGCCAGTCGACGCCCGGGAGATCATCGCCCGCATCGTCGACGGCAGCCGGTTCCAGGAATTCAAAGCCCGCTACGCCCCTACGCTGATAACCGGCTTCGCCCACATCATGGGCTACCCGGTCGGCATCCTGGCCAATAACGGCGTGCTCTTCTCCGAATCATCCCTTAAAGGAGCGCACTTCATCGAGCTGTGCACCTCGCGGAACATCCCCCTGCTCTTCCTGCAAAACATCACCGGCTTCATTGTCGGAAAACAATACGAACATGGCGGCATCGCCAAGGATGGCGCCAAGTTCGTCCATGCGGTTGCCAATGCCGACGTGCCCAAATTCACCGTGGTGTTCGGGGGATCATTCGGCGCAGGGAATTACGCCATGGCCGGCCGGGGCTACGACCCGCGGCTGCTGTTCATGTGGCCCAACGCCCGCATCTCGGTCATGGGCGGAGAGCAGGCTTCCCACGTGCTGATCCAGGTAAAGGAAGAACAACTCAAAGCACAGGGCAAAGAAATGGACCCCGAAGAACGGGAAAAACTGCGCGCCGAGATCCTCAAAAAGTACGACGAGGAAGGCTCCCCATACTTCAGCACATCCAGGTTATGGGACGACGGCATCATCGACCCTGTCGATACAAGGAAATATATCGCCATGGGCATCGCCGCTTCACTCAACAGCCGGTTCCCGGAAACGAAGTATGGCGTATTCAGGATGTAGTTCCAGGTTCCAGGGTTCCAAAGTTTCAGTGGTTCCGGCTAACGGCAAACGGCAAACGGCAAACGGCCAACGGCAAACGGCCCCTGGGGTCACAAAGATTGACAGAAAAGATCCTTGCAGGCATATCTCCATAAGCAGTTGAGCACGGATTGGCTCAGGGCAGCGGTATTGGGAAGTTTGTGGGCCTCTTTCGAAATCATCGCCGGCAGCTTCCTGCACAACCTCCGTCTTCCGTTTTCCGGAACCATCCTCACCGCAGCCAGCGTATTCCTGATCATCGCCTTTATCCAGATCTGGAAAGAACCCGGCATGATCTGGCGGGCCGGACTCATCTGCGCCCTGATGAAATCCCTCTCGCCCAGCGCCGTCATCCTGGGACCGATGATCGGGATCTTCACCGAAGCCCTGATTATCTGGCTCATGGTCGGTATCGTTGGGCGAAACCTGTTTGCATATGCCCTGGGCGGCGCCCTTGCAGTCGCCAGCGCATTAGTCCACAAAGTGGTAAATCTATTTATTCTGTATGGCTTCGACCTGATCCGGGTCTTTGAAGGGCTTTATTATTTTTCAGTCAGACATCTCCATATTGAGAACCTTGAACCTGATGTTCTGATCGGGATGATCCTGGTTGTTTACCTGGTCATCGGAGTCATTGCAGCAATAGCTGGATATTTGGCGGGGAGAAGGTACAAAGTTTTAACCTTGCAAGGGTTTAAACCCTTGCAGGCTTCCTTCACCTCAAAAAACGAACTCTTCTCCCTCAGCAGCGCTGAGCGATATTCCCTGCCGCTGCTTTTCACCCACCTCGTCGCCATGGTGATCTGCCTTTGGCTGCTCAACCTCAACATCTACCTGGTCTCACTTCCGGTTTGCGCCGCCTACCTCACCGGTTGCTTTCTCAGGTACAAGAGCGCGCTTCGCCATCTTAAAAAACCCGGACTTTGGATGCAGTTCATCGTGATCACCCTGATTGCGGCCTTTCTCCTGGAGGGCTATTCCTCAGGAAACTACTTCAGCCCCGAAGGCCTGGCCATCGGCCTGAAAATGATCCTGCGCGCCCTGGTGATCATGGTCGGCTTCACCGCCATCAGCACCGAACTGAAGAATCCGATGGTCAGGTCACTGCTGTACGACCGGGGCCTGGCCAGCCTATACCAGTCGCTCAGCCTGGCCTTTTCAGCATTGCCCCATATTATCGCGCAAATGCCCGGTGCACGAACCATGGCTAAGGAGCACCGGTCGTTTCTAAACTTTTTATTCACCGCCGCGCAGGATCTGCTCATACGTTTTGAAGAAGAACTGCAGCGCAGACCTTCGGTTTATATCCTCACCGGTGAAGTGGGCGCAGGAAAGACCACGTTCCTGGCATCGCTGACCGATAAACTGAAGGAAAACGGACTCCGTACAGCCGGTTTCACCGCACCGGGCATCTTCCGCAACAACAGGAAGGAAGGATTCGTCATCCGGGATCTCACCACAGGTCAGGAACACATACTGGCCGGCAAATCAGGAGAAAAAAATTGGATACGGTTCGGACATTACTTTTTCAATCCCGAAACGGTCCGGAAAGGCAATGACATCCTGTTAAAGACAATGGATACGGAAGTCTATGCAGTGGTCATCGACGAAGTGGGGCCGATGGAGATGCGCAATGAAGGCTGGGCCCCGGCCATCGAAACACTCTGCCGCACCTCTTCCATCCCGCAGATCTGGGTGGTCAGAAAGAGCCTGGTCCAAAAAGCGGCCCGGAAATGGAACACGGGCGCAGTGTTTCTCTTTGACGTCGAAACCGACACTCCTGAAGATGTCTGCCGGCAAATCATTCAGAATCATTCCAAAAAAGTGATCAACGCTTGTTAATGATATCAGGTTTTGCGATATTTGAAGCGAGGAACGGGCCAGTTGGCAGTTGGCAGAGTGACCATCAATGACTACCAATGACACCCAATGACCACAAATAATACGCTATGACACTATATAAAACGATAGAATTTGAGAAATCGGCCGACCTGGGGATCATCTGGCTGAACCGGCCGGAAATCCATAACGCCTTCAATGAGGTAATGATCCAGGACCTGATCGACGGCTTCGAGGCGGTCAACGCGATGGACGACATCCGGATCGTGATCCTGCGCGGACGGGGGAAATCCTTCTGCGCCGGGGCCGACCTGAACTGGATGCGCGGCGTGGCCCGGTACACCTTTGAGCAAAATTACCGCGAGAGCCTGAATCTTTCGAAGTGCTTCTATACGATCTATACCTGCAAGAAGCCGACCATCGCCGTAGTACACGGCGCAGCCATCGGCGGCGCCAACGGCCTGCTGGCCTCGTGCGACATCGCCATCGCTGACGACAACACTACCTTTTCCCTGAGCGAAGTGAAGATCGGCGTGGTGCCCGCTTGCATCTCCCCCTACGTCACCAAGCGCGTCGGTGAATACGGCTCGCGGGAGCTCATGCTCACCGGACGCAGGATCAAAGGCCCGGAAGCGGAACGGTTCCGCCTGGTCAACAAATCCCTCCCACCGGAAGAACTGGAAGCCTACCTGCAGTCAACCATTGACCTGCTGCGCACCAGCGGACCCAAAGCGATGAACCATTGTAAGAATTTGATCTTTAATATCTCCAATAAAGAAACCCTGGAGCAGGCGCTCGATTCCACCGCCCGGATGATCGCCGAGATCCGTGCGAGCGAGGAAGGACAAGAAGGCATGGCGGCGTTTCTGGAGAAAAGGAAACCGAAGTGGATTTAGCCCCTACCCCTCAGTCCCCTCCCCCAATTGGGGGAGGGGATGGGGAGGGGGCTGAAAAACCAAAGTGAATACATTTAACAGGCAGAAGCAAAATGATATTATTCAACAAAATACTGATCGCCAACCGCGGAGAGATCGCCGTCAGGGTGATGCGGGCGGTGCAGGACCTGGGCATACGGGCCGTGGCCATCCATTCCGACGCCGACCAGGGCGCCATGCACGTGCTGATGGCTGATGAAGCCTACAGCCTGGACAGCAACGACCTGGCCGAGTCGTACCTCAACATCCCGAAGATCATCGCCATTGCCAAAAAATGCGGCGCCGAAGCCATCCATCCCGGCTATGGGTTCCTGTCGGAAAACGCCCGCTTTGTCGAAGCCTGCGACGAAGCCGGCATCGTCTTTATCGGCCCCAACGCCCGCGCCATGAAACTGATGGGCAACAAGATCGAATCGCGCAAGGCGCTGGAACACGCCGGAATACCCATGACAGAAGGCATCACCGGGGATATGGCCACCTTGCTGAAAAGGGCGAAGGAGATCCCCTTCCCCATTATGATCAAGGCGGCGGCCGGAGGCGGCGGAAAAGGGATGCGCATCGTTCATGACGATAAAAACCTGGCAGAACTGCTGGAGAGCACCAGCCGCGAAGCCAAAAATTATTTCGGCGACGGTACGGTCTTCATCGAACAATATATTGAAGATCCGAGGCATATCGAAGTCCAGGTGCTGGGCGACAATTACGGCAACGTGATCCATCTCTTCGAACGCGAATGCTCCATCCAGCGCCGCCACCAGAAGATCATCGAAGAATCGCCCTCCCCCACCATCAGCCCGGAGATCCGCATGAAAATGGGAGAAACCGCCGTCCGGATCGCCAAAGAGATCGGCTACAACAACGCCGGCACCGTAGAATTCCTCGTCAACAAAAACCTGAAGTTCTACTTTCTGGAGATGAATACCCGCGTGCAGGTGGAACATCCGGTCACGGAACTCGTCACCGGCGTGGATATCGTCAAGGAGCAGATCTTCATCGCCGCGGGCAAAGCCCTCGACTTCGACCCCGACCTGCTCACCCAGTACGGAAACGCCATCGAATGCCGCATTTACGCCGAAGATCCGATGAACAACTTCCTCCCCTCTCCCGGAGAAATGACGTTTTACCTGGAGCCGGAAGGGGAAGACATCCGCATCGACACCGGCATCATGGAAGCCACGACCATCCACAGCTTCTATGATCCGCTGATCTGCAAGGTGATCACCTGGGGCGAAACGCGGGAAGAGGCCCGGCTGAAAATGATCGACGCCCTGGAGCATTTCATCATCCACGGCATCCGGACCAACATCTCCTACCTTAAGCTGCTGCTGAATCACCCGGCATATATTGAGAATAAAATCTCCACCAAATACTGCGACGAACACACCGCCGACCTGGCCGATACCCTCCGCAAGAGCCAGGAGCGCGTGCCGGCGCATATCCCCGGGCTGGCGTTTTTCCTGTATGATTTCAGCCTGAAGAATGGCTCTAAAGAAGAAAGCATCTGGAATTACATCGGTTACTGGCGGAATGTCATGGAACTGGAAGGAACGGTAGAGGGCAATCCGTTCCGTTTTTCAATTGAAAGATTAAAGAATGATGAGTATTCCCTGCTCGTTGGAGAAAAATCCCACATGGCCCGTGTGCTGGCCTGCGAGGAGGGCTACCTGGAACTCCTGATGGATGAACAACAGCTGGAATTTTTCGTTTCGAAGGATGACGAAGGAAACGGGTATGTTTCTCACCAGGGCCATATTTTCCATGTCCGCCGCGACGACGTGCTGGGCCGGGCGGAGATCCTGGGCAGCTTCGATTCCCATGGCGGCAAGAGCGATGGCCGGATCGTTTCGCCCATGCCCGGCAGGGTGATCAAGATCAGCGTGGCAACAGGGGAAGAAGTGAAGAAAGGGCAGACATTGCTGATCGTGGAGGCCATGAAGATGGAAAACAGCATCACGGCCCCGGCAGACGGCATCGTGGAAGAGATCGGCGTGAAGGTTGGCGATATGGTGAATTCCAGCACGAGCCTGGTTTCTTTGAAAGCAATGTATTGAAAATCCCTCTGTGGATCTCTGTACCATCCTCCGTGGATCTCCGTGAAATTTAATGATGACACGGAGTTACACAGAGACTAACACGGAGTTACACAGAGAAAAATAGTTGATCCATGAATTTTGACCTGACCGAAGAACAAAAAATGATCCGCGACACGGTTCGCGAGTTTGCAGAACGGGAAATCCGCCCGGTTGCCAAGGAACTGGACGAAAAAGCCGAGTTTTCACACGACCTCACCCGGAAGATGGGCGAGCTGGGCCTGTTCGGCATGTACCTGCCCGAAAAATATGGCGGGCAGGGCCTGGATTATCTTTCCTACATTATTGCCGTGGAGGAGATCTCCCGGGTCGACAGTTCGCAGGCGGCGACCCTGGCCGCGCACAACTCCCTGGGGATCGGGCCGCTGTATTATTACGGCACCGAAGAGCAGAAGATGAAATACCTGCCACAGCTCTGCACCGGGCAGGCGCTCTGGGGTTTCGGCCTGACGGAGCCCGACGCCGGCAGCGATTCCCGCGGCACCAAAACCAAAGCCTACCTCGATAATGGCCAGTGGGTGATCAATGGATCGAAGATCTTCATAACGAACGGTTCTGTGGACATCAGCATCGGATCCACCGTACAGGCCGTGACCAGCGATACGGACGGAAAGAAGCTCTACACCTGCATCATCGTCGACAAGGACACACCGGGTTTTACCCGCCGCAGTATGCACGGAAAGATGCTCTGGCGGGCTTCCGACACCGCGGAGCTGTTCTTCGACGACTGCCGGGTGCCGGAAAGCAATCTGCTCGGCAAGATCGGCGAAGGATCGCACATCATGCTCAGCACCCTCGACAGCGGGCGGCTCTCCATCGCCGCCATGGGCCTGGGCCTGGCGCAGGGCGCCTTCGAACTGGCGATGAGCTATGCCAAAGAGCGCAAGCAGTTCGGCCAGCCCATCATCAAGTTCCAGGTCAACGCCTTCAAGCTGGCCGACATGGCCACGAAGATCGAACTGGCGCGGAACCTGCTCTACAAAGCCTGCTGGCTGAAGGATACCAACCAGCCCTTCGGCAAGGAATCGGCCATGGCCAAGTTGTACTGCTCCGAGATCGCCCGCGAGGTGGCCGACGAAGCCCTTCAGATCCACGGTGGCTACGGGCTGATGAAAGACTACGACATTGAGAAACACTACCGCGACCAGCGCCTGCTGCAGATCGGCGAAGGCACCAGCGAGATACAAAGGCTGGTGATTTCGCGGTATATCGGGTGTTAGGGTTCCAGAGTTCCAGGTTCCAGAGTTCCAGGGTTCCAGGGTTCCAGAGTTCCAGAGTTCCAGGTTCCAGAGTTCCAGGGTTCCAGGGTTCCGGAATATATCCGCGTCCATCCGTTGCATCCGCGTCATCCGTGTTCCATCAAAAAGGTTTATTTTAGATGTTATCTTTGCTACTGTTTAACAATTTAACAGTGTAGCAATTTAACAGTGTAACAGTGTAACAATATAGCATTCCAGCCATGCAAACCCGATCAATTAAAACCACCTATACGGCCAAGCCCGTGATGGAAGGCGCCGGGGTGCACCTGAAGCGCACTTTCGGTTATTACGAGCTGCCGCAGTTCGATCCCTTCCTGCTGATGGACGACTTCCGGAACGAAAAACCCGAGCACTACCTCAAAGGCTTTCCCTGGCACCCGCACCGCGGCATAGAGACCATAACGTATATGCTGGAAGGCTTTGCCGAACACGGCGACAGCATGGGCAACGCCGGAACGATCGGCCCGGGCGACGTGCAGTGGATGACGGCCGGCAGCGGCATCATCCACCAGGAGATGCCGAAACCGGGCCCGGGAGGCAAAATGTACGGCTTCCAACTCTGGGCCAACCTGCCCGCGTCCCATAAAATGATGGACCCACGCTACCAGGAGATCAAAAGTGATGAAATCCCGGAAATAGTCCTGGAAAACGGGGTCACGATCCGCCTGATATGCGGGGAATTGAATGGTTTCCGCGGGCCGGTGAAAGATATCGTCATTGATCCGGAGTACCTGGATATCACTGTTCCTGCCGGCATCGAGTACTTTCATCCGACGAAAACAGGCTATACGGTGTTTATTTACGTGATCGGAGGAAGCGGGGAAGCAGGGAAGCAGGGAAGCGGGGAGGCAGGGAAGCAGGGAAGCGGGGGGCCTGGGGAAGAGGAGTCAAGGGGACAAGGGGACAGGGAGAAGGGGGAGATTTTCGGGAATGGGGTGCTTGTGCTGTTTGAGGACGATGGGGAGGGCATTGGAATTCAAGCTTCTGAAGAGGGGATCCGGTTCCTGCTGGTTTCCGGCAAGCCGCTGAACGAACCCATCTCCTGGGGCGGCCCGATCGTGATGAACACCCGGGAAGAGCTGAACCTGGCGTTCGAGGAGTTCCGCAGCGGGAAGTTCATTAAATAACAGGAGGAACTCACAGGTGACCCTTGAGTTCCTATCTATATTTTTTGTGGAAAATATAATCTTTCAAAGGATTCCTTAATTTTACGGGAAACCAAATTCCAATGAAAAAGTTACTTATTCTCGCCGCTGCCCTGGCGATCGCCGCCTTTTCTTCGTGTGACCTGATCGACGACATCACAGAAGATGAAAATGAACTCAACGGGGATACCGATATCCCGTTGAATCAAGCAGGAAATACCTTCAGCACGGTCCCTTACGTCAATGGAACTTATGTTGATGTCGACGCCGATATCACGATCACCCAAAGCAACGATGGCATCGTTGACCTGGCTATTGTGGCCGATTTGCAAAATCACCCGGAATTTGCGCCGTTCAGCGCGATGATCCCGGCTGCATACAAAGATGCCCAGGGCCGGCTGAATACCACCGGAAAAGTGAAGATCACTTCGGAAGGATTCCAGGATTTCACTAATGCAGATGAAGCGCCGTTCACCATGGTCAAATACGACTGCAAGGTGGGCGACACATATAAACTGAAGAAAAGCGATGGCCATACCATTACCCGGACTGTAACGCAAAAATCTACAGACGACGATTTTTCCTACGGCTTCCTGATGATCAAGACCATTACGGTGGAACAGGATTCGCGGATTCCCGGCATCTCAAAGATCGTTTACAAGTTCAACCATAAATTCGGACTGGTCTACGCCGAACTCGTCGCGGAAGACGGCTCAAAGACCGGATCCCTGATCTACCCGGAAAACTATTAGTGGCCTCCACGGTTGATGTTATTGAATCTGTTGATCCCTGCCGGACCATGTGAATGGATTGGAGAACGTATGGCCAAATCGCAATAGCTCATTAAAAACACAGCAGCCTGGACGGGCATGATCGAATTTGTCCAATACATCCTCGATGAGTCGGCCTGGCTGTACACCAGGATCTACCAGAACCGCCTGTTTTTCTTCGACCTCTGGTCGTTTGTCCACCTCTGGAGCGGCTTTGTTTTTTATTTGTTCTTCCGGGCTGCACGGATGAAAATGCCGCTCATTGGTCTTCTCGCGCTGCTGTTCGTTTATGAGGTGATCGAGATCCTTTTCGCCTATTTCGCATTCCACATTTTCAGGCCTGAAACAATAAAAGATCAGGTAACGGACATTCTGGTCGGTATGGCGGGCGGATACATTTGTCTGGCATTCCTCCACGCGGCTGAACTGGCCGGTCATTGGCGGCACCGGATCATTACCGGTGTGATCAGTTTCATGGCCGGTGCGACGTTTGCCTTTTTCTGGGTCGGATTCTATCATTACACCTATAATGTCTCTTCTTACAATACTGCCGGAATCAATCTTTCCAGCTTTTCCGCCTGGACATCCGGCGGGATCCTGATCATCTTGCTTTTCCTGGTGTTCAGGCGATATCATTTCCTGATTCGGCTGGGTCTTACCTGGCTGAGTTTCATGATTGTGTTACTGGCTTTCGAATATTTCTTCTATTACCTGCTTGAGGTGCGCGAAACCACAGGATATCCGCTTAAGCCATTGATTTGGGGATTGATCCACGGAACGCGGACCTTGCATTTTGTTTATCTGACCGCGCCGTTCATCATCCTCTCACTGTATTTATTCGGAACCTGGCTGGTGCGGCAAAGCATCCGTCATCAGGCCGGACGCAATGTGCCGGTCGTCGGATAAACGGGGCACCTTGTTCTGTCCGCCCAGTTTTCCCTGCGCGGCAAGGTATTTTTTAAAGGATCCGGCAGGCAATGGCACTATTTTCAGCGGCTGCAGCACATTTCCCTTCACCAGGTCGTGATAATAAGGATTTCGCCGGCACATGGCCTGGTCCAGCAGCATGGCGAATTCCTTTTGTTGCGTCGCATCAAATTCCACCAGCCACTGGTGATAGGGCAGTCCGCCTTCCGGGGGATTGACCATGGGCGCGACATGGAATTCATCCACGCGAACGCCTGTTTTCAGACATACCTCTGCCACGGCGCCTTCAACCTCGGAAGCGATGACATGTTCTCCAAAAGCCGAAATGAACTGTGAAACCCTTCCGGTAACCAGCAGGCGGTAGGGATTGGTCGAGACAAAACGCACCGTATCGCCCAGGTTGTAGGCCCACAAACCCGCGTTGCTGCTCAGGATGATGGCGTAATCCCTGCCGGTTTCCACGCCTTCGAGCGGTATGCGCTCCGGTGTTTCGTTCTGGGCCTGTTCCACCGGAATGAACTCAAAGAATATCCCGCTGTTGACATTCAGCAGCAGTCCTTCCCCGGGGGCCTGGTCCTGGTACGCGATAAAGCCTTCCGACGCCGGGTATAATTCCAGCGTATCCACAGGGCGGCCGATCAACCGGTCGAACGCGGCGCGATAGGGTTCAAAATTCAACCCCCCGTATACCAGCAGGGAAAAATCAGGAAAGATGGTTCCAACCGGCTTCCCGGTCCGTTCGACCAGTTTTTCGAAATACATCCGTAGCCAGGAAGGGATACCGCTGATGAGCGACATGCGTTTCTTTAGCGTCTCCTCCACGATGGCGCCGACCTTTGTTTCCCAATCGTCGATGCAGTTGGTTTCCCACGAAGGCATGCGGTTCCGTTGCAGGTAGGCCGGCACATGGTGCGCCACGATCCCGGAGAGGCGTCCGGCCGGGACCACTCCTTTTTTATCCATCACCGGGCTTCCCTGCAGGAAGATCATGTGGTGGTCGGCAAACGCGAAGTTGCGGCTGCGGTGCATGTACATCATCAGGGCGTTGCGTGTCGAGCCGGTGTGGTTAGAGATGGATTCCCGTGTAATGGGAATATATTTTGTCCCGGAAGTTGTTCCGGAGGTTTTGGCGAAATAGATGGGCAGTCCCGGCCAGAGGATGTTTTGTTCGCCGGTGGAGATCCGTTCGATCAGTGGGTGGATATCCTCATAAGTGATGACGGGAATGTGCCTGGTGAATTCGTCGTAATTACTGACATCCCGCAATCCATGGGCCTTTCCGTATATACAGCGCCGGCCGTTCTCAAGCAGGTACCGGAATACCTTTTCCTGGCATTCAATCGGGCGGGCGATCTCTTTTTTAATCCGGGAAGAAATAAGATCAGATAAAGGCTTGCTCAGAAATGATTTGATCCCCATAATATCCAAAGATAACATAAAAATTGGCAAAATCTGGATTTATGATGCTGGTGATGAATGGGACTAAGTGATAATCTCTGATAGTTTCTTGACTCTGCAGACTTATTACCGTAACTTAGATACAATATTTGTCCATATTATGGAGGCGAGATTAAGAACATTCAAAGTTGCGGCGATGTGGATTGCTTCTTTAACGGGAGTGATATGCAGCATGGTCATGACGATTGGCGGATACCTGGCTGACTGGGGTCCGGGCAGCGGCATGTTGCCGCCGGTCTGGAGGATCTGGCTGGTCGCTGTGCTTTCAGCAGTTATTTCAGCCTATGTCGGAGCGTTCCTGGTTAGAAAGCTGGCAAGGTTGCTTCTGGCCAGAAACAGATCCGGTCTAGAGGTTGCCATGAAATTTTTTCTGATCCTGTTGGTGAGCAGTATGGCCGCATTTATTATGAGCTGGGAAATTGTTTTTCTGGGAGGGAAACTAACCGGTGCAATAAAGGGTCTTGGATGGGTTCCTGTATTGCTCTATGCCCCGATGATGTCGTTCATTTATGGAATACCGTTCAGCATAAGCACTTCAATTATTTTTGCTGCAGTTGTTTTCATCAGCATCAGATCAGGGCCATTTGAACCGGGACACTTTGAATGAGTGGTTGGGCATGGGCAGATTGGCGGTAAGAGGGTTAAAATATCAAGGAAGAAGAAGGGTGTTTTGAGGCTAAACATCAGAAAAACGTCCTACCACTATAGTGGTAGGACGTTTTTTGCAAAAAAAAGGCCGTTCCCTTACAGGAGCGGCCAAATCATGAGATTTTCAAAAATTATCGTACTACGACTTTTCGGGTTGCTGTTCCATTTTTCGTTTTAACGCTCAAAACATACACCCCCGAAGGAACCTGCTCTATATCAAGCTGCTCCTGATGCTTCCCCGCCGGGAGCGAGCCGGGTAGGTTCCGGTAATAGATCCTTCCGGACATATCTGTCAATTCTATGAATACCTGATCCTCTTCCTTCAATTCAAAACGAACATTAACGAGACTATTCACAGGATTAGGGAAGACCGAGAATAAGGCGACGCCCGGTTCAGGGTCTTCGATGCCCGTCGTATTGGTCAGCATGAGGGCGGTGCCGTCGGGCAGGACCGCCAGGAGGCCGAATGCAGGGCCATCGCTGTTCTGGGCCGGATCGAGAAATCCTGAAGCCAGCACCACCATGGCGATCCCGTCAAGATTCAGGGTTGCCAGAGGAGCGGCGAAGTTGGCCACCGTATTGCTCCCGGTTTCATCGCGGATGTCGATCGAATAGTTTGCCGCAGGCAGTTCGAGATAGTCCTCAAACTGGCCGTAGGAAAGGTCATCAACCAGTGTTCCGGCGCCGACGCCCACTTCTACGATATCAACCGTCGGGGCATCGGTTGCCCCATGGAAAACCAGGGCATCGGTCGATCCCGGATCAGAAGCGGCCTCACGGCCCCCTCCGAAAACATATACATCAAATGGAGTGGCCGGGCTGTAGCCTTCAGGACTCATAATGCCATTAGCCACCATGACATAGGTTGAATCCTCCTCCAGGGTATAGGTTTCCGACCAGAGCGGATTTTCCGGCCCCGGGCTGTCCGGTCCGGTGATGGAAACGGTGATCTGCTCCGATGCCGGAACATATGTGAATGGAGCGGCCGAACGGAAACTAAAGTTATCCAATATCAGCTCTTCATTCAGCCAGACATCCACCACTGAGACCGCCTCATCGGCTGAATTGTGGATCAGCTGGACGCGCGCCGAAGGGGCGTAAACCGGCAGTTCAGCCAGTGGACCTCCTTCAGCCAATGCAACCCACAGACCGAATGACGGGCCATTGCTGTTACTTTCCGGATCTATGAATCCAGATGCTACAACCGTGACTGCGGCGCCACCCAGCCCGTAAAGCTGCAACGGGGCTCTGTACGTGCCCAGGGTGATCGTGCCGGATTCATCCCGTATCTCAAGGATATAATTCAAAACCGGCAGCTCCAGATAGCCGGTGAATTCACCGTAAGCCAGGTCATTGATGATCGTTCCGGCGCCCTGCCCTGTCTCCACAACATCAACCACCGGCGCATCGGTAGAACCGTGGTGGACGATCACGTCGGTCCTGTCAGGCAAATTCGCTTCTTCCCGGCCCATATCATAAACAGCAACATCAAAAGGAACCGGTGGGTCATATCCTCCGGCGCTGATGATCCCTTCCGCTACCATGATGTAGGTTTTATTCAGCTCCAGGTTGTAACTCTGTGACCATAAAGGATTATAGGGATCCTGGCTGTCGGGTCCTTTTATCGCAATCGTGATCAGCTGCTCGGCCGGCGCATCAATGAAAGGGGTGGAAGTCCTGAACGTGAAGTTGTCGATGACAAGCGTGTTGTTGAGCCAGACGTCGACTACAGCCGCGGCGGCATCGGCTGAATTATGGATCACCTGCAAACGTGCAGTTGGATTGTATTCTTCCAGCCGGATAAGTTCACCTCCGGAAGCAAGCGCCACCCAGAGGCCAAATCCCGGGCCATTGCTGTTGCTGGCTGGATCCAGGAAGCCGGAAGCCACAACGGTTATGGCAGCTCCTTGCAATCCAAGTGTGGACAACGGAACCTGATACCCCCCTAACCGGGTGATGCCGTTCTGATCCCGGACCTCGAAAATGTAATTGATCGTCGCCAGGCTGATATAACCGGAATAGGCTCCATAAGAAAGGTTGTCCACCAGGGTGCCGAAGCCCATTTTTACTTCTACGATATCGATTGCCGGTGCATCGGTCGATCCATGGTGAATGAGCAGATCGGTCAGACCCGAAGAAATCGCCTGCTCCCTGCCCATGGGGTAAACTGCGATGTCAAAGGGTATTGCCGGTTCATATCCCGATGGACTGACAATACCTTCAGCGACCAGGATATAAGTATTGTCCTCGGTGAGCGTGTATGTATTTGACCAGATAGGGTCGCCGGGGTCCTGGCTGTCGGGACCTGTGATGGCGATGGTAAATTCCTGTCCGGCCGGTACGTCGATAAAAGGAGTAGCGGTCCGGAATGCAAAGTTGTCGATAATGAGGGACTCGTCGAGCCAGACATCAACCACTTCAGCGGCAATGTCGGCTGAATTATGGATTACCTGGACACGGGCCGTTGGGTTATACTCGGGTAGTTCCAAAAGAGCTCCACCTGCAGCTCGAGCCACCCAAAGGCCAAATCCCGGGCCGTTGCTGTTGGCAGCGGGGTCCATGAAACCCGAAGCTAAAACGGAAATGGCCTCGCCGGAAAGGCCAAGCGTCTGCAGCGGGGCTTGGTAAGATCCGAGGATGTTCACACCTGAAGCATCGCGGACCTCGATGATATAATTGAGGGGACTGAGTTCAAGATAACCTGCAAACTCGCCATAGGATAGATCGTCCACCAGCAGGCCGGCACCAACCCCGGTTTCATAAATGTCGACCACAGGAGCATCGGTAGATCCATGGTGGACCAGCATGTCGGTTTTATTGTTTTGATTCGCCGCTTCCCGACCCTGGGGGAAGACAGCAATATCGAAGGGAACTGAGGGCGTGTATCCTGATGCACTGATTATCCCCCCGGCTACGAGAATATAGGTTTGATCCGCCAGCAGTGTGTAGTTGTGAGACCAGAAGGGATCATCGGGGTTCTGGCTGTCAGGGTCGGTGATGGCCAGGGTGAATTCTGTGCCGGCAGGGGCATCGATAAACGGTGTGGCGGTGCGGAACTCAAAATCATCGATGAGCAGGGTATTATCAAGCCATACATCCACAATGGAGGCTGCAGCATCGGCGGAATTATGAATTACCTGCACCCGGGCTTTGGGGTCATAAGGCGGCAGTTCTATCATTGCCCCTCCGGAAGCAGGCGCCAGCCAGAGCCCGAAAGACGGGCCATTACTGTTGGCAGGGGGATCAAGGAAGCCGGAAGCGACAATGACCGCCGCCTTACCTTTCAAGCCAAGTTCCTGGAGATGCGCGCTGAACGCAGCCACCTTGGTCGTGCCGGTTTCATCCCGCACTTCAAGGATATAGTCCTTGGTGGCCAGTTCGAGATAACCGTCAAATTCCTCATAAGAGATGTTATCGACCAGAAGACCAAAACCCAGGCCTATCTCGAAGATATCAACCGTCGGGGCGTCTGTCGAGCCATGATGCACCAGCACATCGGTCTGATCGGTCATGGAAGCAGACTCCCGGCCTTGAGGAAATACATAGATGTCAAACGGCGGAGCCGGATTGTAACCGGAAGGGCTGATAATGCCATCGGCCACAAGGATGTAGGTTTCTCCGTCCTCCAGCGTGTAGGTTTGCGACCAAAGCGGGTTTTGAGGGTTCTGACTGTCGGGATCGGCGATGGCGATGGTGAACTGCTGATCCGCGGGGGCATCAATGAATGGAGAGGCGGTCCGGAAGGTGAAATCATCAATCAGGAGGGTCTGGTCAAGCCAGACATCGACAACGGCGGCGGCATCATCCGCCGAATTGTGTATAACCTGAACGCGGGCCTGGGAGAATCCCAGCAAAGCTGTTAGGATAAAAACATGGGTCAGAATGATAATTTTCAATGTTTTCATGATCAGGAGATTTTCGTTTTCAACGCGGGATTAAGTAATCGCTTTAGTGTTCCGGTAGAATTTAGTGGCTGTTGCCGGTTTTCTGCAAATTTCTTAATAAATCCCCGGAATCGGAATGAGCTTGTTTAAGTTTCCACTCCGGTTTTTAAACATTAAAAAGTGTAAAATGTTCATAAAGGGATTTCATCCTGGTGGGATCAAAAAAAAAATGTACTACCACTATAGTGGCCCTACGATTTTTTTAAAATTAACTTCAAACAAAACTTGGAATAAGGTTTTGACTGTTTATACTGGAAATTTTCGTCCGACCACTATATTGGTCGGACACTTTTTGAATCCAACCCAGGTATATTGGCTAATATTGTGCATTCTTCTTATCCTTTACCATGGCACACCACGAAAAAATCTACAGCAACCGGGAATTTGAAAAGAAAAAGATCACCCGCCAGGGTCTGCGAAGGCTATATCGATTATTCCGGTTTATCGGACCACAAAAATACACCTTTATCGCTGGTTTCTTTTTCCTGGTATTGTCCAGCCTGGCCACCCTGGTGTTTCCCATGCTGATCGGCGACCTGCTCGATAGCGCCACAGCAGGCTCACTGGAGCAAATCAACAGGCTGGGCTTGATCCTTATCATCATCTTCCTGATCAATGCCGTATTCTCTTATTTCCGTATTTACCTCTTTGCCGTCGTCACCCAAAAAACCCTGGCCCTTCTGCGCCAAACCACATACAACCACCTCATCAAACTGCCCATGGCGTTCTTTTCGAGCCGTCGGGTAGGTGAACTGAACAGCCGGATCTCGGCCGATATCGCACTGTTGCAGGACACCTTCACAACCACCCTTGCTCAGTTCGTCAGGCAGGTCATTACTATATTCGGCGGAATCGCATTGCTCATGTATATTTCACCAAAGCTGACCGTTTTCATGCTGGCCCTGATCCCGGTGGTGGCGATCATTGGCCGGATCTTCGGTACATATATACGGAAGCTCTCCAAACAATCACAGAATATTGTGGCGGAATCCAATACCATAGTTGAGGAAACCCTGCAGGCCATTGCCAGCGTTAAGGCATTTGCCAACGAAGCCTTTGAGACCCTCCGGTACAGAAAGAAGACCGATGAGATCATCCAGGTTTCGCTGAAAGGAGCCAAATGGAAAGGGTTATTCATCTCTTTCATCGTATTCGCGCTCTTTGGGTCTATAATAAGCGTCATCTGGTATGGCGTTTATATGATCCACCAGGGCGCGGGGCTCACCACAGGCGATCTGCTCAAATTCGTTCTGTATTCCGTTTTTATCGGAGGATCCATCAGCGGTGTGGCCGACCTGTATTCCGATATACAGAAATCTATCGGTGCGACCGAAAATCTCCTCGACATCATGGATGAGTCACCAGAACCACTTTTAATTGACAGTAATCCTGTACCCGCGCTTCTGAAAGGAGCGGTCAGCTTCCGTTCTGTATCGTTTTCCTATCCCAGCAGAAAAGATCTCACTGTTTTAAGGGAAGTCAGTTTTGATGTGCAAAGCGGTGAACAGATTGCCCTGGTGGGACCCTCAGGAGCCGGAAAAAGCACCATCAGCCAGTTGCTCCTTCGCTTCTATGACCCCACCAGCGGTTGTATTATGTTCGATGACCGTGATGCGAGGGATTATGATCTGACGGCACTGAGGAGCAACATGGCCATCGTCCCCCAGGAGGTGCTGCTTTTCGGGGGTACGATCAGGGAAAACATTGAATACGGGAAACCGGGCGCTTCCGGGGAAGACATCCTGAAAGCAGCCCGACAGGCAAACGCACTGGAATTTATACAAACTTTTCCTGAAGGTCTTGATACCGTGGTTGGTGAACGAGGCATCCAGCTCTCCGGCGGCCAA
Organism: uncultured Bacteroidales bacterium; assembly: GCA_964489545.1. Lineage (GTDB taxonomy): Bacteria > Bacteroidota > Bacteroidia > Bacteroidales > JAGOPY01 > JAGOPY01. Next base: position 11,285 of record CAZAZE010000029.1, on the reverse strand, counting down.
AGGCAGCGAATTGCCATCGCCCGCGCCATCCTCAAGGACCCGGCCATCCTGATCCTCGACGAAGCCACCAGCTCCCTTGACGCTGAAAACGAACGACTGGTCCAGGAGGCGCTCGAACAATTAATGAAAGGACGGACTTCATTCATCATCGCCCACCGGTTGTCGACCATCCACAAAGCCGATAAGATTGTAGTCATCGACAAGGGAACCGTAAAGGAAATGGGGCGCCACGAGGAGTTGATGATGAAGGAGGATGGAATATACCGGCAACTGACCAAATTACAGATTGAAATCGTCGGATGATTTTTTGTAATAATACCCTGAGAAGTAACAAAGATGGGTGATACAAGGTTTTTTTGCAAAAAACTGTACGACCACTATAGTGGTACTACAAGTTTCTGATTAATTTCTCATCAAAATCCCATTAATCCCCCAACTTTATTAGCTTTACCTGAAATTCACCCCTTTCTCCGGTGCACGATGACCTCATGATCCTTGACTCAATTCGCCTGAATTTCAGCCAGGGCGGATTGTTTGTGATGAATATCACAATAGGATTCATCATGTTCGGCGTAGCCCTGGACATCAGATGGGAAAGTTTCAGGGATATCATGGCCCGGCCGAAATCGGCGCTGATAGGCCTGGCCAGCCAATTCATGCTGCTGCCGGCCATCACTTTCATCGCCGTCTGGCTGCTGGGGCCTTTCCTTACTCCGGCGGTCGCATTCGGACTGATCCTGGTTTCGTCGTGCCCCGGCGGGAACATCTCCAACTTCATCTCCAGCATGGCGCGGGCCAACATCGCCCTCTCAATAAGCCTCACTGCCATCGGTACTGTTCTGGCCGTGATCATGACCCCTTTTAACTTCGCCTTCTGGGGCAAACTTTATTCTGCCACCTCTCCCCTGCTCCGGCCCATCGAAATTGACCCGCTGGAAATGTTCCAGACCGTCGTCCTTCTTCTCGGTATACCCGTAACATTGGGTATCCTGATGGCGCAGAAGCTGCCCCGGCTTACGGCAAGGATCAAAAAGCCCATCAAGACCATATCGTTGCTCATCTTCGCCGCATTTGTCATCATGGCATTCAGGAATAATTATGAATACTTCATCCGTTTTATCGAATGGATTTTCCTCATTGTGCTGATCCACAACAGTGCTGCATTACTATCGGGGTACTGGTTCGCCCGAACATTCGGGCTGTCGCGGCTTGACAGCCGCACTATTTCCATTGAGACCGGCATTCAGAATTCCGGACTGGGACTGGTTTTACTGTTCAACCCGGCCATTTTCCCTCCGGAACTGCACATGGGGGGAATGGCATTCATCGCGGCCTGGTGGGGGATATGGCATATCCTCAGCGGTCTTTCCCTGGCGGCGTTCTGGACTTATATCCGTCCTCTGAAGACATTATCACGCTGAAAACCATGCCGGGTAATCGTCTCCATAAGCATTCATTCGGATACGGCTTGCTGCTCGCCGCGGGATGGGGACTTCACAGGGCTTATTACCGGAAATTCGTGGTCAAAGGAAGGAAACACATTCCGAAAAACGGTCCGGTACTATTCGCCGCCAGCCACCAGAATGCGCTTATGGACGCCCTGGCGGTGATCTATGCCGCAAGAAGGCAGATCGTCTTCCTGGCCAGGGCGGATATATTCCGGAGAAATCTGATATCCAGCCTGCTGCGCTTCCTGAAGATCCTTCCCGTGTATCGGATCCGCGATGGATATTCTTCGCTCGGGCAAAACCAGGAGACCTTTGACCAGGTATTTAAGATCCTGAAGCACAACCGAACCGTGGGGCTGTTTCCCGAAGGGTTCCATGAAGGGAAGAAAAAGCTGAAACCCCTGCGCAAAGGGATCGCCCGGATGGCCTTCCAGGCGGAGGAGAAGACAGATTTTTCCCTGGGTCTTCAGATCGTTCCGGTCGGCCTGGATTATTCCGATTACTTTCTGCCTGGCAGCGACCTGCTGGTCATCTTCGGTGAGCCGATCCGGGTGGCTGATTACCGGGATCAATACCGGGAGAACCCCTCCGCGGCGATTATCAAATTACGTGATGACCTGGCTGCGGCCATGCGGGAAATCATGATCGACATTCCGGATGACGATCATTATGAAACGATCCTGTCGAATGCAATGCAAAAGTCAGTTTTTGAACTAAAAAAGAGAGGCATGCGCAGGACTCTTTATAATCGGTATATGATAATCAAAGAGTTATGCAATGAGATGTCATCTCGTGGAACATTTCGTGGAACATTTCCTTCCGCTCCGCCATTAAAAGTCCCGCATCCTGCATCCAAATTCATTAAATATTCACTTTTGTTCCTCCTCTCCCCCCTGTTCATCCTCGGCACCCTGATCAACATTATCCCGACCCTTATCGCTGATCATGTTTCCCGGGGCGTCAAAGACCCGCATCTGGCGGTATCTGTCCGGTTTGGCGCAGGATTCTTCCTGTATATCCTTTGGCATGTCATGATCGCTATTGCCGCACTGGTCATCATCCCCGAACTGATTGCAGCTGTTTTTGCAATCCTTCTGGTACCTGCCTCAGGAATCATCGCACTGCAGTACAGCCGTCATTTTCATCTGATTTATCGTTATCTTTCGCCTCCGGTTTTACGGACCAGCACAGATCGAACAACAGGATCAAAGCAAAACTGATCGTTATGAGAAAGCTGCTTATCGTCGGATTGACACTTGCGCTTCCCTTTTTATCTCCGGCCCAGGAAGATACCACACAGGCCAAAAACAAGAGGAAAGTGGACATTACCGGACTCCCTGTCGTGGCTTACGACGCCGACATGGGATTTCAGTACGGCCTGGTCGGAAACCTGTTCTATTATGGTGACCGGAGCACCTACCCGGAATACCTTCATGCGGTAAAAATCGAAATTTCCCGATTCACCAAAGGCTCCGGCGTCAACCAGATATTTTACGATTCCAAATACCTGATTCCCGGAGGCGTCCGCCTGACGGCCGATCTGAGCTATCTCACCGAAAAAGCGCTCGACTTCTTCGGGTACAACGGCTACCAGGCCCGGTATCTTCCGGGGCTTGTCGATGAGGATGATCCTGACTATCTCACCCGGATGTTCTACCGCCATGAACGGCGCATGTTCCGCCTTACAGCCGACTTGCAGGGCCCTATCACGGATCAGCGGTTCCGCTGGCTGGCCGGGGTCTGGATCATGAATTTCAAAACCGGAAGGATGGATGTAGAAAGATACAATAAAGGAAAGAAGGAAGAAAAGCAGATCCCGGACACGACGACGCTATTTGATCTGTATGCGGATGACTGGCAGATCATCCCGGCGGAGGAGCAGAACGGCGGTAACATCAACCTGATCAGGGCGGGACTGGTATACGACTCCCGTGACAATGAACCATTCCCGACGAAAGGACTTTGGGATGAGGCCATCCTGGCCTATTCCCCCGAGTTCTTCTTCAATGAACAATCCTTCCTCAAGCTGACCCTGATCCACCGCCAATATTTCAACCTGCTGAAGGAACGACTGGTGCTCACCTACCGGCTCGGGTACCAGGGTACGATCGCCGGTCATTCCCCGTACTATTTCCAGCCCTATATGCTGAATTCGTTCTCCTTTGCCACCAAGACCGACGGGCTGGGCGGAGCGAAAAACCTCAGGGGCATTTTGCGGAACCGGGTCGTAGGCGACGGAATAGCCTGGGGAAACCTGGAACTGCGCAGCAAACTCGTCCATTTCAGGGTCGCCACCGAACAGTTTTACATCGGGCTGAATGTCTTCGGAGATGCCGGTCTTGTTGTACAGGAAATCGATATCGATCCCGACCTCATCCCTGAGGCCGACCGGGAAAGCTATTTCGATCTTTCCTACAATAATGACAAGATCCATCCCACGGTCGGCGCGGGCCTGAGGATCGGCTGGAACGACAACTTCATCATCGCCGTCGATTATGGTTTTGCGATGAATGCCCAGGATGGAAAAAGCGGATTATATATTGCTTTCGGGAATTTGTTTTAAAAACACAGAGGACTCAAAGGATTTTGAAGAGGCCGCGAAAAATGTTCACTTTTTGCCGCCGGTTTTGTGAAAGGCAATGTTCACCGGATCGATCGTGACGAGGCACCCTTTTTTGAGTTTTTCAAGAAAAGGCAGGATGGTTTCAAAGAAACGGTCAATTTTATTCGCTTCATCGATGATCTCAACAATCACCGGTAATTTCTCAGAAATCTCCCAGAACCGCTGCGAGCTGATATGGCTGCTGGAGCCGTATCCCATAATGCCCCGAGTCACGGTGGCCCCGGCCATTCCATATCTTTTTGCCGCGTAGACTACCACTTCATACAAACGGGTATGCCTGAATTTATCGGTTGAACTGGTGTAAACCCGCAGAATCTTTTTATCGCCTGTTATTTCCATCTTTCAGATGATTTTGGTCAGAATAATTCCCAGAAATGTTGCGGCGAGCCCAAGTACGACGGTCAGGCCGGTATACAGAATGAAATGATACATATCCCCATCGCGCAGCAGGGACACGTTCTCCATGGAAAAGGTTGAAAATGTCGTAAAACCGCCCAGGAATCCCACCGCCAGGAACATACGCCACTCGGCCGACATAAACCCGCCTTTATCAGAAAAGCCAAACAGGATGCCGATCAACAGGCATCCGGCTATATTGACGATGAAGGTGCCGAAAGGAAATGCCGAAAGGAATAATTGCTGGAAATACCGGCTGACAAGGAACCTGGAGATGCTGCCGAGAAATCCGCCGGCGCCAATATATAAAATGAGTTTCAGCATCAGCGACGAATTGAAATCAAAGATACAATCAAAAACTTGCAGGAGTTATCAGTCGCTTGCGACGGTTAATGGCTAACCCCATAGCCCGGAGCCAAAAATAACAAAATAAAGGACCGCAACGGAGACAACTGCCGGCACCAGCCAATTCAGCAATTTCAACAGCCGGATCATGCGGATGAATTTCTGTCGGTCGTTTTTATGGGGAAAAGGCTGATCCGGGACAGGTACGCCAAGGAAGGCGCACAACGGTTCCCAGCCCTGCTTCACGTCGTATACCAGCAAGCGGTCGGCGGGAACTATGCCGATGACTTCATAGATGTGCGCCCTGTACGCGGCAAGGGTCCGTTCCCGGTCTTCGAAATCGCCGCCCAGGTTGCCGTTCCATATGATCTCATCGTGGATCCGGCGGACGATGCGGGGGAACCAGAAAGGGAATGCCGGTTGTATGGCCCAGATGGTTTCCTTCATGCTGTCGTACCAGCTTTCCGGATCGCGGACATTAAGCAGGACTTTTGCATCCGGGTACTCCTGCATTAATTCACGGTAAAACGAACAGGACGGCCAGTCGACCACGGAATGATACCGGCGGAAGAACTTTTTCCAGTTTACTTTACGGCCATGCCAGGCCCGCAGAAAAAAATGAAGGTGATGGATCCTGGGAAGCGCTATTTTCATGTGATAGCATGGCCCATAGCCCAACTGTTCCAGCGCTGCCTGCAGCGACATGGTCCCTGATCTGCCAAAGCCTGCCCCGATCAGTCTCATAGCCTGGCTATTTTAGGCTTTCCGGGCTTTATAATATTCAATAGTTCTCTGCATCGCCTCATCGTGGCTGTATTTGGGCCTGAACCCGAAATCCCGGGCCGCCTTATCCGAAGTAAAAGTATACTCAGTACAGGTATAGACTACGGCGAAGCGGCTGAATTTGGGGTGATAATTCTTCACCGGCCGGATCAACCAGGCAAAGAATTCCGACATACTGCCCATGGCGAAGGCGACGGGTCGCGGGATCCAGAAGTTTTTCGGCCGGATCCGGTAGCCTGCCCCCTCGACCACCTGGTCGAAGAATTTGAAGAAGTTGCTGCCGGGTGCGTCGGTCATGAAATAGACTTCCCCGGCGATGTGGCCTGAGCCGTTCATCAGGGCTTCAGCCGCCTGGAGGTGGGCATAGGCAATATTTCCGACATAAATGTGCTGGCATTTGGCCTTTCCGTCTCCCAGCCTGACGTAAAACCCGCCTTTGGCCATATTGACCAGCGAGCCTATATGGTAGGGGTCGGCTTCGCCGAAGATATCGGAGGGCCGGAGGGTCACCGCCCTGAAATGTTCATTGTTTTCCTCCCTGACGATCTGTTCCGCCAGCGCTTTACTGCGGCAATAAGCCGTTCGGTGCTTCTCGGGGTAAGGCTGGCTTTCATCGATATTCACGAGAGGCTTTCCGCTGTACACGGCATCCAGCGAACTGGTGAAGATCATATGCCGGACACCGTTGATCTTGCAGGCCTCCACCACGTTGCGGGTTCCTTCCGTATTGACGGCATAGATCTCTTCTTCGGTCCGTGTGCCCCAGTCGACAATCGCGGCGGAATGAATCACCAGGTCGATGCCTTTGCAGGCGTTGGCCAACACCTGTTTATCGCGGACATCTCCCTGAACATAATCGATCCGGGGATCCTGCAGGTCTTCAACGGGGCCGGCCAGGTCGAACACCCTGATTTTCGCGGCTTTGACCGGGGCGTCAGGATCGAGCAGTTCTTTGACAATCGCCTTGCCGAGGAATCCCGATCCCCCGGTAACCAATACATTCAGCATATCTGTATTCATCTGGGTCATCAATCTGTATGATCTGTGAGAACTAAATTTATCTTTACCCGACTTTTCGGATTGCAAAGAAACAAAGATTATGAGAAAAGAGATATACCTGATCAGGGGAGAGCGGCAGGAAAAATACGGTGATTTTGAATCACGGATCGTGGCTCTGGCCCGGAAGGTGGCAGACCACGAGAATCCGCCGGGCCTGAAGCTCACCGTCACGGCCGAGGCTCCCCCCGCGTTGTCGGTCATTCCGTTCAGCCGGAAGAAATTGGCGGTCATTTCCGTTTTCCCTGTTGGGGGGGCTTCTTCAGCAATACTAAAGGATGCGCAGGGCTTTGCCGGCGCATTCCTTGTTGAAGAGGCACTGCCGGTGTCTTACGAGCGGACGTGGGCCCCGGGTACGCCCACCCCCGGTCCCTGCCTGCTCACCCTCTTTCACCGCCGGCCCGGCATTGACCAGGCGACCTTCCTGCACCGCTGGCACAACGGCCATACGCCGCTGTCGCTGAAATTGCATCCCCTGTGGCATTACAACCGGAATGTAGTCCTGGAGAAACTTTCCGATCATCCGTCCTGGTACGACGGCATTGTGGAAGAGCTTACCCGCACCCGGGCGGAGTTACTCAATCCGTTTAAATTCTTCGGCAGGCCGCACCGGGTGATCCAGAACATGCTGGCGGTGTATACTGATACCCGGTCATTTTTGGATTACCGGAGGATTGAGACGTATCTGACCCGGGAGATCATTGTGAAATAATTTTTTTGGGGGGTCACTATAGTGGTCGGACGATTTTGAGTGTAACATGCATAGGACAATTGACTCGGGGGTGTTTGGGGAAGGTTGGTGAAGAACCTGTACTACCATTATAGTGGTCGGACAAAAAAAATTATTTCTCCCCGAAATTAAACGAAGCCCCAAAATAAAGACTGATCGCATTCAGTACAGAAATCCCGTTATACTGCGGGTCTCCCTGCAAAGGCAGGTGCTCAACCGGACTGTACTCCACCGGATCAGCAAGGTTGGCTATCTGTTGCTGACCGTCGCTGCGGCCGACGGTGTACTGGACACCCGTGATAATATCCTGTCCGAGTATTCTCCATGACAGGCCGCAGGTGAGGTAATACAGGTCCAGATTGGGTGATTCTATTCTGCTGTAGTCCTCATATTCACCGAATTCATAGTTTTTTTGGTAATTGAAATCTGTCCTGAAGCCTGTCATCAGCCTGAGGTCCTCACGAAGCGTCCAGCTGTAGCCAATACCCACGTTAAATACGGGACGGGCGCCAGATACGAACGTAAGCCACTCGGTATAGATCAATTCATCGAATCCAGCCCCCGAAGCAATATCCGAGCTTTCCTCTGCTTCAACCATTCGAAAGGGTTCTCTTCCTGCGAAATACTCCGCGCTCAGATACAGCTTGCGCCGGCCATCCCTGAGTGAATAAGTGAACCCAACAGCCAGCGAAAAGGGTGTTTTTAACGATACGTTCATCTCCTGTTTCTGCTTGAAATCAATGATCGTGAAGCTCGGAACCGGCTCACCGGTCGCAGGATCAGTGATATTGATCTGCGCTTCCTTGCGGCTGACACGTTTTCCATCAGAATAAATCCCGCCCAGGGAAGGAGTATGAAGGGTCAATCCCAGGCTTAGACGATCCCTTTTGTATGCGATGCCAAATTTTCCACTAAGCCTGTAATCATTGAATTTCAAATATTTATAGTCCTGAAATGCGGCAAGGCTCTCCGGATCATAGGATGGATTAACCGGTTCACCGGTTGGATAAGCTTCCAGGTCTATCGACTCGTTGTAAATCAGGCTCTTCACCATGACATTCAGGCTTATACCAAAGGATAGATGATCATTCAACTGAAGCGAGCTCCCGAGGCAGATCCAGTCATCCCTGAAATGATGCGAATAGCGGTAGACCCCAAAGTATCGTTCTACACCCGGTGATTGCGACAGGATGTCAATACGCCGGTCGACCGACTCGGTAAGATCCATGCGCAGATTCTCATTATTCAGGAAGGCTAGCTCAAAGCTCAGGTTTTGATGCTTTTTAGGCTTAAACATGTACGAAACAAACCGCGGTTCCACGGTGCCGCGCGTGGAGGCAAGGTTGATCCCATCCCCGAGCGCATTTTTCAATGTGAGGAAGTCGAACGAAAACAAGCTGGCGTTAACCGATAATTTTGAAGATACAACCTCTGAGATGTAGGCGGGATTGTAGTAAATAGCGCTGGGTCCTGAACCTCCACCGACGACTGCTCCGGAGAGAAGGGAGGATTCTTCATTAAAGCTTCGGGTCCAGTAGTTATGTGATTGTGCATCGGCTGGATCAGTCAGGAAAAAGATATTAAAGAGCACAATCAAACTACCTATGTGGTAAGAGCAGAAATTTATTTCATCAAGCTTTAAGAAGGAAAACATAGACTTGTACTTGGGCTTTGGAACCGAAGGCGAAGTTAATCAAGAATTCTTTTGAATCAAACATGTCCGACCACTATAATGGTAGGACGGTTATTAAATTCCAAGATCATCTTCCCCCATACCATCCACCACTCCCATGCATTTATCCAGAAAACCGTCCGACCACTATAGTGGCCCCCTCATTTTTTAACCATAGGATTTCCTATATTTGTTACGAACCCTTCCCAAAAAACCAAATATGCATTACCAAACCCTATGGACCCCGTCGAAAGAAAGAATCGAAAGCTCTTCGATGTTCCATTTCCTTCAGCATGTCAATGAAAAGTACTGTAAAACTTTTGTTACCTATGACGAACTTTGGAAATGGAGCGTCGACCAGCCAACCGATTTCTGGGAGACCTTTTGGTATTACGCCAAGATCCGGTTCTCCGTCGATTTTTCACAGGTGACCGACAACCCGAAAAAAATGCCCGGAGCAAAATGGTTCACCGGGGCCCGCCTGAACTTCGCCGAAAACCTCCTGCAACGACGCGATGACCACCCGGCCATCATTTTCCGCGGTGAAACCGGCATCTCGCGACAGCTCAGCTTCCGGGAAGTGTACCAGGAGGCACATCGCGTCGCCGAAGGGCTGAAGCGGCTCGGCGTAGTGAAAGGAGACCGCGTCGCCGCCTTTATGCCCAATATGCCCGAAACCGTGATCGGAATGCTCGCCGCCGCGTCCATCGGCGCGATCTGGTCGTCCTCATCGCCCGACTTCGGCATCAAGGGCGTGCTCGACCGCTTCAGGCAGATCGACCCGAAAGTGATCTTCGCCGCTGACGCATACTACTACAACGGCAAGCTGTTCGACTCCCAGGAAAAGCTCCGCGGTATCCTGGGGCAACTGCCTTCCGTTCATCATGTGGTCATGACAGACTACTGCGGCACCCTGGACATCGGCGCGATGCCCGGAGCCATCTCCTGGAAAGACCTGGCGCAGCCGGTGGCGGGCGAAATGCATTTCGAACAGCTTCCGTTCGATCACCCGCTCTACATAATGTACTCCTCAGGCACCACCGGCCTGCCCAAAAGCATCGTTCACTCCGCTGGAGGCACCCTCATCCAGCATTTGAAGGAGTTGATACTCCATACCGACGTGCGCCGCGACGACGTAGTGTTTTATTTCACCACCTGCGGCTGGATGATGTGGAACTGGTTCGTCAGCAGCCTGGCATTGGGCGCCACGATCGTCTGCTTCGACGGCAATCCCTTTTACCCCGCGCCGGATGCGCTGATCCGGCTGTCGGACGAACTGGGGTTCACCCTGTTCGGCACCAGCGCAAAATACATCGCGTCCCTGCAGGCGGCAGGGGTGCGGCCGGCGCGGCCGGCGCCCCCGCACCTGCGCACCATCGCATCCACCGGCTCGCCCCTGTCGGATGAATCCTTCGAATATGTCTACCGCGACTGGATGCCCGACGTGCAACTCGCCTCCATCAGCGGCGGGACCGACATCATTTCCTGCTTCATGCTGGGCAACCCCATGCTCCCGGTGATCAAAGGCGAGATCCAGTGCCGCGGGCTGGGCATGGACGTCGATTGCTTCGATGAGAACGGCAACCCCGTCCGCGACCGGCAGGGAGAACTGGTGTGCAAAACCGCCTTCCCCAGCATGCCCGTATATTTCTGGAACGACCCCGAAGGGAAGAAATACCATGCCGCCTATTTCGAGCAGTACCCGGGTATCTGGTACCATGGTGATTACATGATCCTCAGCGCACACGGCGGCGTCACCATGCTCGGACGCTCCGATGCCACCCTGAACCCCGGAGGCGTCCGGATCGGCACCGCCGAGATCTACCGTGTGGTGGAAAATATGGATGAGATCGAGGACTCCGTAGTGGTTGGACAGCAATTCGAAGGTGATGAACGCGTGGTGCTCTTCGTGAAATTGCACCCGGGATTTAACCTCAGCGATGACCTGCTCAGGAAGATCCGGACGAATATCCGGACCGGCTGCAGCCCGCGCCATGTGCCGTCCGTCATCATCGAAGCGCCCGATGTGCCGTACACCATAAACGGAAAGAAAGTCGAAGTCGCCGTGAAAAAACTCATCCACGGACAGGAGGTGAAGAACCGCGATGCCCTGAGAAACCCGGAATGCCTGGAGTTTTTTAAGACGATAAGACTGTAGGACGGTAAGACGGTGGGGTTGTTACACTGTTACACTGTTACACTGTTACACTGTTACACTGTTACACTGTTACA
>CAZAZE010000028.1:0-47100 GCA_964489545.1 uncultured Bacteroidales bacterium | reverse complement strand
GTTCGTAACCGTATAAACTTATTTCAAAGAACGCTTGGTTATATCATAGAAATCTTTGTGGTTAAATTAAAAATGCTAAAACATGAGATACCCTAAATAGGGAGAAGGCCATTTCTTTCGCGGGGGTGAGGTTACCGGCGGAATGCTTTATTGATCGCCTCGGTGCGGGTTTGCACCTGGAGCTTGTCGTAGATGTTGTGGATGTGTTTTTTGACGGTTTCCCGGCTGATGAAGAGCTCCGTGGCGATTTCCTTGTAGAGGTAGCCTTTGGCCAGGTAATCGAGGATCTCCAGCTCGCGCTCGGTGAGGCAACCGGCGGCGGCGGAAGGCTTATTGCTCTTCTGCATGTAGGCCACCACGCGCCGGGCGATCTCGCTGCTCATGGGCGATCCGCCCGCGTTGAGGTCGCGGATGGCTTCGAGGATCTGCGCCGGGGAGGTGCGCTTGAGCATGTAGCCCGTGGCGCCCGACTGCAGCGCGCTGAAGATGTAATCGTCGTCGTCGTACACCGTGCTGATCATGAACTGAGTGTCAGGCATGCGGGGCTGCAGCGCCTTCATGCATTCGATACCGCTGATGCCCGGCAGGCCGATGTCCATCAGCACCACGTCGATGCCGCCAGCGGGCATCCTGTCGAGCGCTTCTTCCGCGCTGGCAAAGACATGCACGCATTCGAAACCGGCCGATCCGTTGATCAGCACCCGGAGCGCTTCCCGGATATCGTCGGTGTCTTCGACTATGGCTACGGTGATTTTATCTTCATTCATTGATGCAAAGGTATAACGATCCTAGCGCCGGTTCAATAACCCTTTCGGGTCATTTCACGGCACCGGTACCTTCAGGGTGATCTTCGTGCCCTGGTGATTTTCAATGTTAAAACTGCCTCCGACCGACTCCATCCGCTGGCGCATATTGTGGAGGCCGTTGCCGAGATCATTCTTCGCCTCTTCCGGGATCCCCCGGCCGTTGTCGCGGACCACCACGGACAGTTCGCCTTCGTTTAGTGTAAAACTGAGTTCCGCCTCTGTAGCCTGAGCGTGCTTGTGGATGTTGTGCAGCGCTTCCTTCACGGTATAGAAGATATCCCGGCGCTTTTCCCCGCTGAGGGGGATGTCGGCAATCCCGGCAGGGGTGTTGATCCTGAATTGAAGCCCTGAGTCCTCGAAAAATTCGGCGGCATGGCGCCGGATGTAGGCGACCAGGCTTTCCAGCGTATCGTTGTTGGCGTTCAACGCCCAGATGATCTCGCTGATGTTGGAGGATAGCTCTCTGGAGATTTTAGCGATCTTTTCGGCCTCCTGCTTCATCTCCGGCGTCCGGGCCTCGCGCTTCACCAGCTCGGTGAGCAGCATGATGCGGGAAAGCCCGGAGCCGACATCGTCGTGCAGGTCGGCGCTGATGCGCTTCCGTTCGCTGATGATGGCCTGCTGCTGCTCCAGCTTCTTGCGCAGGCGGAAGCTACGGAACAGCACAAAGCCGGTAACGAACAGCAATACGATACCGGCGATCATGCCATGGCGGATGGCTTTTTGTTTGGATAACTGCAGCGATTTGATCTCGTTGTCCTTGTTGAGCAATTCGATCTCCTGGTCTTTCTTTTCGGTTTCGTACTGGATCTTCAATTGTTCTATTTTTCTGGAACTCTCCTCCCCATTTAAGCTGTCCTGATAAAGTTTATATGATTTGTAATGTTCAAAGGCTTGTTTGTAGTTGCCCACAGCGCTGTCTAAAGCATAGAGCCATTGATAATTGAACGCAATGTCTCTATTATATCCGATGGACTTTGCAACAGACAGACCTTCTTCCAGGTATATCCGTGAATTGTGGTATTCCCCAAGGAACAGGCTCACTTTTCCTAAATTTCCATAAGCCAGTGAAATACCGGATTTTGAGCCGATATTTTCACTTATTTCAAGTGCTGAAATAAAATTCTCCCTGGCCGCCTGATAATTGCCCAGCTCCAGATAAGATACCCCATTATTATTGTAACAGCTCTTTATAGCTGACTTATCATCTATTTTGATTGCAATCTTAAGTGCAGAATCATTATAAATGATCGCTTCCCTGTGCATTCCCTCCCCACTTAAAACGCTACTAATTTTTCTGTATGCTTTGGCAATAAAACTTTCATTTCCTGATTCTTTAGCTAAACTGTAAAATTTTTGTGTATAATTCTTTGCCTCCTGGTAATTCTCTAATTCACCGTAAATATTGGCAAGATTGTCGTAGACAAGCAATAGGTCCTTCTGGTTTTCGGACTTTTCCGCTATTTCTAAGTATGCCAGGAAAACCTTTAATGCTTCAGGGTAGTTTCCCTGTTTTCCATAAACTACACCTATACTATTGTATGCATAACGGATAACCGTCTGGTAATTTATTTCCAGGCCGATCTCCAGTGCGCGTTTGGCATTCTTCAGCGCCGCATCCAAATCATCAAGGGATAGGAGTATTGCTGCAAGTGTGGTCAGCGAAGCTGCCTCGGTTTTCCTGAAACCTTCCCGTGCACTGATGTCTCTCGCAATCATGCAATGTTCTTTTGCTTTCTCATAATCGCCCGTCCAGAAATGAGTGTTGCTGATACAAAGGTGGGCGCTGGCTAATCCTTTCGGGAAGTTGAGTTTCTCGGAAAGAGCCAATGCTGAATCACCATACTGAAGTGCCAGCTCATATTTGCTGATATCACCATAGGAACAGCCCAGGTTTTTCAGGTTTAAGGCCAGCGTGGTATCTTCCGGGGCATTTTTGATCACGTTCAGCAACGAATCGATCTTCGCCTGGGGCTGGCCCTGGCCGGGCAAAACTGTAATGAGCAATACAAAGGCCAGTATGGCTGCCACCAGCCAGTTCCCGGCGGCTGTCCTGCGGGACTTTAAAAGATTGAAGGCTGGTTTCATAGGCTTGATTTTTTTATTTTCATCGGGTAACGGAGGTGCTTACCTTAAATGCTTTCCGGATTTTCACGGCACCGGCACCTTCAGGGTGATCTTCGTTCCCTGGTGATTTTCAATGTTAAAACTGCCTCCGACCGACTCCATCCGCTGGTGCATGTTTCGGAGGCCGTTGCCAAGGTCATTCTTCGCCTCTTCCGGGATCCCCCGGCCATTGTCGCGGACCACCACGGACAGTTCGCCCCCGTTCAGCGCAAAACTGAGTTCCGCTTCGGTGGCCTGTGCATGCTTATGGATGTTGTGCAGCGCCTCCTTCACGGTATAGAAGATATCCCGGCGCTTCTCCCCGCTGAGGGGGATGTCGGCGATCCCGACGGGGGTGCTGATCCTGAATTGAATTTCTGAATCCTCGAAAAATTCGGCGGCATGGCGCCGGATATAGGCGACCAGGCTTTCCAGCGTATCGTTGTTGGCGTTCAACGCCCAGATGATCTCGCTGATATTGGAGGATAGTTCTTTGGATATCTTAGCGATCTTCTCGGCTTCCTGCTTCATCTCCGGCGTCCGGGCCTCGCGCTTCACCAGCTCGGTGTGCAGCATGATCCGGGAAAGCCCGGAGCCGACGTCGTCGTGCAGGTCGGCGCTGATGCGCTTTCGTTCGCTGATGATGGCCTGCTGCTGCTCCAGCTTCTTGCGGAGACGGAAACTGCGAAACAGCAAAAAGGCGGTAACGAACAGCAATACGATACCGGCGATCATGCCGTGGCGGATGGCCTTCTGCCTGGACAACTGCAACGATTTGATCTCATTGTCCTTGTTGAGCAATTCGATCTCCTGGTCTTTCTTTTCGGTTTCGTACTGCAGTTTGAGTTCAGCGATCTGCTGCTGGCTCTCCTTGTTGTTCAGGCTGTCTTTGTATATAATGTACATTTTGTAATGTTTAAGAGCCTGCTCAAATTTTCCTTCTAAACTGTCTAATTTTGATAAAAGCAAATAACTGTTTTCGATTTCGTTTTTTGTTCCAATTTTTTCTGACAATGTCAAGCATTCCTCAAGGTATTTCCGGGCTAAATGGTAATCACCTGTATATCTGTATGTATATGCTATATTGAATAATGAATTGACGATGTGGTCCATTACGCCGGCTTCCCGCCGTAATTCCAAAGCTGTAAGTCCGTGCTCCAATGCCTCGCTGTATTTACCTTGCCTGTTTTTAACGGCGCTGATATTCACGTGTGCCGTGGCAATGCCTGATTTATCACTGATTTCTTCATAAATCGCCAGGCTTTTCAATTGGTATTTTACTGCATCTTCAAAATTGTCCTGAGATTGGTATAAATTCCCAATGGAGCTATTTGCTCGCGCAATCCCCTGTTTGCTTCCGATTTCCTCGAATACGCGGAGTGCTGCCATTAAATAGTTTAATTGTTCAGGTTTATTATTCAGACGGGAATAGATTACGGCGATATTCAGGTATGCAGTGGCCATTCCATTCTTATTCCCCAATTCTTCAAACAATTTGACCGATGCCAGATGATACTCTAATGCTTGAGGATAATTACCCCTGCTCGTTTGAATCCGGGATAAGTTGCCCAAGGCAGTCGCAGCGCCCCGCTTATCTCCCAATTCATTGTATAAACTGAGTGATTTCATATAATTTGATAAAGCTTCCGGAGAATTGCCCAGATCCTGATAAGAGACCCCTATATTGCCATAAAGACCCGCTTCCTGGGATTTATCCCCGAATTCCAGCATTATTTCCAAAGCTTTCAAATAATATTTCAATGCTTCCTGAGGATTGCCCTTGTATTGCTCCAAATTCCCCAGACTTACATAACATAATCCACTTCCCTTTTTATCCCCGGTCCTCTCTGTTATCTCTAATGAAGCCTGAATATTTCTGTGTGATGTTTCAAAATTGCCCTGTCTCAGGTTCACCTGGCCAATGATGTTATATGCCTGTGATACCCCCTTGGAATAATTCAATTCATTCGCCAGGTCAAGCGACTGGTTGGCGTATTGCATAGCTAATTCATAATTGCTGAGATATTGATATTGCCTGGCCAATAAATGAAGGTTGTCGACCTTTTTTGTATTCTTTTCACTGGATTGTATAACAGTTAAAAGGGAATCGATCTTCGCCTGGGGCTGGCCCTGGCCGGGCAAAACAGAGATCAACAATGCAAAAGCCAGGATTACTGCCACCAGCCAGTTCCCGGCTGCTGTTCCACGGGGCTTCACGGGATGAGTGACCGGTTTCATCAGCATGTTTTTTTAAATGGAAAGGATTCGGCAAAGGATTCTTCAGTCTATAAAAATATCTATTTATCTCATATGTTAAGAAATGAATATAAAAATTACTGAAGATGGAAAACATGGAAGATTTTTTTGAAGGGGTTGTCTAAAAGGTCCTTCGTGTCACTTCGTGCCTTCTTCGTGGGACTTCGTGTTACAATCATTGTTAACTTACACGAAGATCCACGAAGGTTGCACGAAGATCCACGAAGGGATGGTGAAGGAAACTTCTTCTTATAATTTCACTTCTTTATCAGGAATAAATCAATCCATCACGCAGCGGACAGAAAATCCGAATGGCCTGTAGCCCGCCGGGCCGAAATACTGGCCCCAGCGCACATTTTCAACATCGAATTTCAGTTCACGGAAAAACGGATTACCATTCTCACTGCTTGAGCTCCAGAAATATCCATGGGAATTCATCCTGCTGAATACACCGGAATCGTTGCGGTATCCCCCAGGCAAGGCCGTAAATCCTCCGACATTATCTGCAGGATTAGGGGGCAGCCAATGATCAATCCCGGTTTCTTTAAGCTTACGTCCAATGTATTGAATGTTTGTCGGATACTGGATGTTATCAGCGCCCAGGTAAAGTGCCAGGATATCCCAATCCCCCTTGGCAGGCATGCGCCATCCCTCGGGAGCTATATTACGGGTGTCGGTTGCTGCATAGAAATTGTACAATTTACCGTAGGTCTCATCATTTGACGGGTCATTATTATAATAGCACCAGCCGCCCTTATCCGTTGCTAACCTCAGGTTAGCCCATTCCGTGTTATCGGTGACGTGTTTGATGAGATCTCCGTTGCGATACCGGGTGGTCCGGAGGTTTTCCAGCATCCAGGTCTGGGTGCCGATCGTTATCGTGGCATACACATTGCCGTCGATATCGGTCATCGTGCCAAATGTCGGCGGTGTCAGGGTGGTAAAGGTCAGTTCGTTGCCATATTTGGTCACACCGTTCTTTTTGGTGGCGTAGGCGCGGATGTAATAGGTAGTGGCGGAATCCAGCCCGGTCAGGGAAACGGTGAATGTGCCCGTTCCCGAACCGGAGGAGACTTTCGGGCCGGCGATGGTGGGCGCAGGGCTGGTGCTGTAACACACGCCCCGGTCGACAATCCTGATCGAGCCGGTGCCCGATACGGTCACATTGCCTCCGGCTGTAGCCGAGGTGTAGGTGATATCGGGTGACCAATACGTTGTAACCACGCTCAGGGTGGCTTTTTCTTCCCCGGGGGTTTCCGTATTGCCGCCTGCGGGAAGATCGTCTTCCGTTTTGGTACAGGCAAAGAGTATGGCCGCGAGGGCGATGAGACTGATGAATTTTTTCATAACGTTTTGTTTTAAGGTTTGTAAATTGTATTTATGATCAGACTTGGCATTTCTTCCAGAGGCTGTATCAAAAGTTGTTTTACCACAGAGATACAGAGGAGGCACAGAGGACGCATAGTGCTTAGTGATTGATATACAATCCTCTGTGTTCTCTGCGTATTCTCTGTTACCTCCGTGGTTAATCAAAAATTTGACTTCTGATACAGCCTCATATATTTTGTATTCCACTGTCTGCCGCAGAGAAATTCCACTACAAATTCAAGATGTAAAATTCGGGAGAACGGAGGCGGAAGTAAATAACCCATTCGGGGGATTTTGAATGGATTTTTGTGTGATGCACATTTTTTGTTGCCACAGATTCACAGATTATTGCCGGCGACCTGCAACCATTTAATCTGTGAATCAGTGGCATTTAATACCGATGTAACATAATGTATATCAATATGATCCATTCATGTACGAATAAAATCATGTACGAATAAGTGCAAAAAGCGTTCGTTCGTACAACTAATATTTGTGAAGCCATTCGATGCAGATTATTTTTGTTCCATCAATTAAAAAAAATTATCTATGAAAAAATTAGCCATTCTTACTTTTGTACTGGTCGGTTTCGCCCTGGTCGCCAACGCGCAGACCCGTGAACCCGGTCCCAACAAAGTGGGCGTCAAGGCCCCCGCTTCTACCATCAGCGTGCTGGAAGCCAACAACACCACCCTAACCCCCACCAACCTGGTCCAGGCCATTGTCGGCCCGGGCGTTTCCTTCAGCAATGTCGTGTATTTCGGAACCCTGGCCCCGACGGTTCCCGCTTCTGCCGGAACCTTTTCCAACGGGATCGCAGCAGGCTTCGGCATTGAATCCGGGATCATGCTCTCGTCCGGTTTCATCGTCAATGCCCTGGGGCCGAATACTTCAGATGGCATCACCGGTTCCCTGGGCACCGGAGGGGATACCGACCTGAACGCCCTGGTCGGTGGCGGAACGCAGGACAGGACTGTCCTGGAGTTCGACTTCGTCCCCAACGATGACGTGATCTTTATCGACTATGTATTTGGATCGGATGAATACAATGAATACGTGAATTCCAATTTTAACGATGTATTTGCCTTTTTTATCAATGGCGTGAACATCGCCCTGATCCCGACCACCAATATCCCGGTTGCCATCAACAATGTCAACAACGGAAACCCCTTCAATACTCTTCCGAATAGTTATCCGCAATACTATCTGAATAATGACCTGCAAGACGGTGGTCCGTTCTATGATATTGAAATGGACGGCTTCACGACCGTTTTCCGTGGCCAGAGCGCCGTGGTCCCCAATCAGACCAACCACATCAAGATCGCCATCGCCGACCGCGGAGATGCCGCTCTTGATTCCTGGGTGTTCATCAAGGCGGGCAGCTTCACGCCCACCCCCGACACCCCGGTACCGGTTTCCAACTGGGCCCTGTTCATCGGTATCGGCCTGATCCTCCTCTTCACCCTGATCCGCTTTCGTAAACTTTCGTAATAATTCGATAGATTAATACAAAAAGGGGTGTCTCTGCGGAGAACACCCTTTTTTTTATTGCCACAGATGTACAGATTAATACCTGCTAATCGCATCCATCTAATTTGTGAATCAATGGCCTAATCCTTCACGCAACGGACCGCACAGCCGCAAGTTTGTGGGCCGTTGGGACGATAGATCCCGCCACCATCATACCTTAAGGCCCGGCCCCATACAAGATTATAACTGAGTACCGTTGAACTCCAAAAGATGGCAGCGACACCTTCTTCTATGTACTCCCCGCCCTCATAGGGTGAACGGTAGCCGGCGGGAAGTGCAGAGAACATGAATTTGTTGGTAGCCCCGGTGTTCGGTGCATTCCAGTCATCGGTGGTGGCCTTCAAATTTCCCCCTGCATCGGTGCCGCGGTAGGAATGATTGTCCCATATCGGGTCACCTATCGGATACTCGCTGTCCACGGTTCCCTCCAGAATCTTCCATTCCGCATCGCTGGGCACGTGCCATCCGTCCGGGGCCAGGCCCCGGCTGTCGGTCACCGCATAGTAATTGTAGAAATAGCCATAGCGTTGTGACAAGGCTGGGGATTTTGAACAGAAAGCGCCGGTTGTCGTCAGCATCCAATCATGATTATCCGGTACCTCAGGGATCATGGCGCCATTCCGGTAATGTTTCACCCGCAGGTTCTCCGCCATCCAGGTCTGGTCGCCGATGATGACGGTGTGGTAGACATTTCCTTCAATATCGGTTAGCAAAGGGGGCGTGGTGAAACTCGCATCCCAGCTATACCCCGTCCCATCTTCGGTGGTGGCGAAGGCCCGGACGTGATAGGTGGTGTTGGGTTCCAGGTTTTCCAGGCAGCAGGTGCAGTCGCCCGTGCCGCTGCCGTTGGGCCGTTTATTACAAGAGGTGGTCGGGTTGGCGCAGTCGGAAAAGCAAATGCCCCTTTCGGTCACCGTGCCCTCGGTTTCGTCCTTCACCGTGTAATCGCACATGGCGCTGTTGTCTGTGATCTTGTAAATGCGTGGCGTGCTCAGCGTGGCCGGCGCGGGCAGCAGAAAATCTTCCTCATCACACCCGGTCCACAACACCGCGGCCACCCCCAGGATAATTCCCGCAAGCAGCCAGTTTCTGTTCATTGTTTTCATAATCTTGCTTTTTAAATCCTAAATCGTAAATCCTAAATCGTAAATCGTAAATCATATCGTTTTATCCATAATAAATTTACGATACCCGTCAGCCGGAAATGGGATTGTTGAACCAACGCTTCGGTTCATTGCAGCAACGTACCGACTGACTGAAGGAATGAAAAACGACACCAAGCACTAAACACCAAACACTAAACACCAAACACTAAACACTAAACACTAAACACTAAACACTAAATACCAGGTACTACCCCTCCATGTAGTGTTCGTATTCCCGCATATCCCACTGCAAATCCATTTCCTCAAACAGCGCGCGGGCTTTAAGCAGGTATTCGCTGCCGCTGAGGCCCAGCAGGCTGCTCTTTTTCGAACGGGGATCCAGCAGGCATTTCCCGGCTTCGAAATAAGTCCTGGAGAGTTCGAGGACGGCATTGTATTGGTGCCCCGCCCGGATGGACAGGGTGAAATATTGGAAGGCTTTTTTCTGTTTTCCAATGAGACAGTATGCCAGGGCTTTCAGGCGGTACGCTTCGACCGAGGCGCTGCGCATCTTGCGCGACAGCCGGATCAGCTCGTCAATGGTCTGGAGCGTTTGGCTGACCTGGTCTTTGCCGGCTTTACCTGCTCGCTGGCCGGTTCTCAGTTCTGCCAGTTCTATCGCCGCTTTCGCCATGACGTAGGGCACGTGATAGATGGTAATGATCTTCCGTTCGGCCACCAGCTTTGACGCTTCGGCAAGGGCTTTCGCGGCTTCTTCGGGTTCGTTTCTTGCGGAATGCGCCAGCGACTTCGCGCACCAGATCACCAGCAGCATGGCAAAATGGCCGGTCCTGCCCGTGATCCGGATCCCTTCTTCCGCCACTTCAAGCGTCTGGTCAATCTTCCTGAACTTATAATGGGCCCAGGCGGATAAGCGGAACGACTGCGCCCGGGCATGGCTGTTGTCGAACGACTCCGAGATCTCCTCCAGCTTATGGATCAGATTACTTACCCTTTCGTACTTGCCCAGTTCCGTGCTGACCATGCCGCAATACACGCAGAGAATGGTGGCCGGCCAGAAATCGCCGATGTGCATGGCGGTGCGGAAAATATCTTCCAGGTCACGGTCCTCCTCCAGATTTCCGGTATGAAAATCATGCATCTTACGGATAAAGCGGTAATCGATCAGCGCGCCCGGATGTTCTTCCACCCCGGCCCTCTTCCCGTAATCCATCATCTTTTTGCTGATCTTAAAGGAGATGCCGGTCCACATGAACATGCTCGCCCCGCCCTCCAGGAAAATGGACAGCCCGATCAGCGATCTGGACAGATCGTAATTGGCCAGCAGGTTCACGAAATGGATCAACTGGAAGAACAACTGCCTGGGATTCAGGCTGGTCATCGCCTCCCCCCATTGGGTGACCACCCGCATGAAGGTGTTGAATTCCTCGTCAGGGACTTTTCTGAAAAAAAGGGATTGCAGGTGCAGCTTGATAAAGATGCTCGCTATGGAATATAAAGCCCTGATCTTCAGCTTTAATGCGCCGGTCGGGAATTGATAACCGTAATATTTTGTGATGATCCGCTGGAAACTTTCAATGGCTTCAATATTATTCCCGGCGGCTTCCTGCGCAAACCCCACCTTGATCTCCAGGTCCTTATATTTAGCGTACTCATCTTCATCAATGGGATTGGGGGGCAGGCTGTTGAAGGCCTCGAGATAGAAGTTCAGGGCTTCGTTCGAAGCCCCTGACCGGAAGGCCTCATCCCCGGCTTTGACCAGGTACTCCAATTGTTTTTCCCCGGCTTCCGCTTTTCCATAGTGCATCGCCAGGACGCCATAGAACTCCTGTAGCTTGTCGGCAAAGACTTTTTCAATGGAATGGGCGATTTTCAGGTGCAGGTCTTTCCTCGTCTTCTGGAGTATCGAATCGTAAGTGGCCTGCTGGGCCAGCGCGTGCTTGAACAGGAATTCCACATCTTCCTGGTGCCTGCGCTCATTCAGCAACTGGGCTTCGGTAAGGTATTCCAGCCGGGAGTCCAGTTCCCTGATGGTCTGGGTAGCTTCCTCCAGCACTTTATAATAAAAGTTCCGGCCGATGACCGAGGCGGTTTTCAGCAGGCTGCGGGTCTTTTCGTCCAGCCGCTCGATGCGCGACAGGATCACCTTGTCGATCGACTCGGGGACATTGGCATACTGTATCCGGGCGGTGACGATGAAGCGGTTCTCCTTGATCTCCACCAGGCCCTCATCGATGAACGAGCGGATGACCTCCTCGATGAAGAAGGGGTTACCTTCGGAACGGGAAATGATCAGGCGCACGATGTCTTCCGGCAGTCCCGCCCGGTTCATCAGGTTATCGATCAGCAGCCCTGATTCTTCTTCATCCAGGGCGTTCAGCACGATCTCCCGGTAATGGTCAGGCAGGTTTTCCGGGAGAATGATTTCAGTTGTTCCCCGGTTTCCTTATAGCCCGGGCGGAAAATGTTGATGAACAGGATGCGGTGGTTCTTCGCCAGTTTGAACAGGGATCCCAGGAAAGAGATGCTCGACTGGTCGCACCAGTGGGCGTCTTCGATCAGGAAGATCAGCGGGCTGTTCTCCGCGGCGCGGGCCAGCAGGTCCCGCACATTTTTCAGGATCAGCTTTTCCAGCGCTTCCCCTTCAATTCCCTTTAACCGTTGCTTTGCCGGCCCCTGCAGCACGTAGCCCATCATGGTCGCGACAAAAGGCAGGATCTCCGCGGCCTGTTCCGGAAAGATGGAGATGATGTTCTGCGATAATTTTTGATAGGAGGAGGCCGGATTATCCTCATCGGAGATGCCGCTCCAGGATTTGATCAGGTGGATGATGGGATGGAAGCTCAGGTTTTTCCCTTCCGACAAGGCCCTTCCTTCGAGGAACAATACGTTGCCGGTGATTTCCAGGGCCCTGACTTCACTGATGAGCCGGGATTTGCCAATGCCGGCCGCCCCTTCGATGTTCAGCACGCCGCCGCGTCCGTTGAGCAGTTGTTTGATCAGTTCCTCAACCGTGCGGGTTTCCGCCCCGCGCCCGACCATATCCGACGCGATCATCCGGACCGATTCGGCGGGAGCGGTATGGTTTTCCTTTTTCTTGCCGTTCAGTTCAT
The DNA here is from genome assembly GCA_964489545.1 of uncultured Bacteroidales bacterium. Lineage (GTDB taxonomy): Bacteria > Bacteroidota > Bacteroidia > Bacteroidales > JAGOPY01 > JAGOPY01. The sequence continues at coordinate 34,815 of CAZAZE010000028.1, read as the reverse complement.
AGATCTGCACCGGTTTCTTCTGGCCCGCCAGGGGCAACGGATCCAGGGTATGGTAATCAAACAGGTGGTGCGTGGCCTGGTATATGCCCGGGTTGACGAGGATCTGCCCGGGATCGGCAAAATCGCGGAGGTGGATGGACAGTTCGACGGGCGAGCCGGCCAGTGCGGTCTGCCGGGCCTTGCCGGTTTCGGTGACCATCAGGATGGCCTCCCCGGAGGCGATGGCGGCACGGAATCCCGCTCCTTCCGGTAGTTCCTGCTCCGTCACCATCCCGTCGATCCGGCTGCGGATCTCCAGGGCGACATTGACGGCCAATGCCGGGATCCTGCCCCCGGGGTCGAGCGGCCCGAAATAAGCAGTCATATGCTCCCCCGTGAATGGATTCATCATGCCGCCATACAGCCTCACGACGGCGGCTATGGCATCATAGGAGCGGCGGACCGACTCTGCAAAGGAGGCCGGGATGCCTTCGCCCTGCCCGGTTTGCAGCCCGGTGATGCCGGCGACAATCACCGCAAAGTCCCTGATCTCGTTTTTGCGTTCTTCGCGTTCCATGGAGTAGTGCTACACGCTATACAAAGATACCGGTACCATATGGCTATAATGATAGATATTGTACAACGCTTCATTTCATCCAACCAACGCCCGGTTCTGTTGAACCACCGCAGGCGCTGTTCAGGCCAGGCGGTCAAACAGACCGAGCAGCATATCCCGTTTCCGTGAGGCCACCGGCACCGGTACCCCGTCGCTCATAACTACGTATCCACCTTCGGCCTTGTCGAAATAACGGATCCTGCTCATGTTGATGAGATGGGACTTATGGATCCGGAAAAAGCCCTTGTCATCCAGCAGATCCTCGAACTCTTTGATGGATCGGGAAACAAGGATCTTTCTTCCATCGACGATATAAAAGGTCGAATAATTCTTGTCCGCTTCGATCCGGATGATCTCGTCCTGGTTGATGATGTGGACGTGATCGAAGGTTTTCAGGATGATCTTTTCCTTCCGGTTCAGGTTCCGGATGTGTTCCGCGAGCAATTCAGACTGCAGTTTCTCCTCGTTGCCGATCAGGTCGCAGGCCTTATTGACCGCCTTGGCCAGCTCTTCAGCGTCGGGGGGCTTGAGCAGGAAGTCCACGGCGCCGATCTTGAAGGCGTTCAGTGCGTATTCAATGTGGTTGGAGAGGATGATGATCTTGTATGCTGCGGGATCTGCGTGCCGGAACAGTTCATAGCCGCTCCCGTCGGGCAGTTTGGTGTCGAGGATGATGAGGTCGGGTTGTTCGGCCGTCATGCGGGGGATCGCCTCACGGATGCTCCCCGCCTCACCCAGGTAATGGACTCTTGGGCAATAATCCGAGAGGGCAGGGATGATGATCGGACTGGTTTGCCGGTCGCCGGAAATCAGCAGCGCCCTGATCATATGAAATTTTGCCTGAATATACGAAAAAAAAGCGAAAGATGCCAGCTAGAGTTCACTGATCTCTGCAAATCGGTCTTCAGCAAAAGATAAAAAAAGAAGTTGTCCAACTGTCCAACCGCCAACTGTCCAACTGAAAGTCGGGATGCTGGAATGAATAGTTAGCTGCGCTCAGTCCCTGGCTTCAATGCTATCAATGGCCTTATCATACTCTTCCCTGCCCTTCTCCGTGAGATAATTCTCAAAACAGCTCAGGATTCCCTTTAGATATACCGGCTTCATTTGCTCGTACCCAAAATCCCTGTCATAGATATTTAAACTGATGGTCCAGGTGGTCATCAAATTGGTGTATTTAAAGATAAATACATCGTAATTTCCTGGAATTAAGACATTTTCTTTTAACAGACCCGACTGCACCATGAATTTCAACCGGTGAAAGATACGGACTTTGTTCCCTCGGGAAGTTTCGGTGATGTACTGGATCAGTTCCTCATCTCTCATTGGGTTGATAAAAATATAAGTTATGGCAAACCTGTATTCGTAAAAAAGGTCTAAAATGTCCGAATAATAATGTACCAGTTCCTGGAAATCCACCGTCTCTCCATCCGGTTTGTTTGTGCTGAGCAGTTGCATTAACCGTTTCTCATATTCCTGATAAATTCCCAGGATCAGCAGCTCTTTTTTAGGAAAATGATTGGTGATCCGGCTCTTGTTCATACTCAGTTCGCGCGCGATTTCATCCAGTGTCAGCAGCTGTTCCCGTTCATTGAATAAGCCGTTGACCCTTTTGAGTATTTTATTTTTTGTGCTGGCTCCTTTATTGTAATTTCCCATCCATCAAAGAGTTTACATTCCAAATCTAATCTTTAATACGACACGCCGGTTTGTTGGCGCATGCTTTCCGGGAATCGATGTGCATCAGGCTATTGCAACTCAGCCGCTCAGTTCAATTCTGTGATATTTTCTGCCGGATGAATATCCGCTGCCAATTCCCCCAAGGTATTGGTTAACAAAAAATTAACAAACATTTATTAAAATAAAAAAACATTTTTTTATATTTATTGTTTATTCTTGCCAAATTAAATAATAATCATGATGAACACACAATCATTATTCGATCTTCGAAACAAAACAGCAATTGTTACCGGTGGTGGAAATGGAATAGGAAAGAGTTCCTGTGAAATGCTGGCTGCCCACGGTGCGAATGTCGTTGTTTCGGACCTGAAACTGGAGGATGCTGAAAAGGTGGCTGCTGAAATCAACCGGAACGGGGGAAAAGCCATTGCGGTATCCTGTAATGTCACCAAAGATGAGGACCTGGTTAACCTGGTAAAAGTGACCGTGGAGAAATTCGGCGGGATAGAGATCCTTGTGAACAACGCCGGCGGCGGCGGTGGAGGCCGCGAGAATCCTTTTAAAATTTCGCTGCGTGATTTCGAATGGGTGTTTCAACTGAATTTGTTCAGTGCCTGGCGTCTTTCACAGCTTTGTGCGCCTGAAATGAAAAAGAGCGGGTACGGCTCCATCATCAACATCACTTCCATGGGCTCGATCAACAAAAGCCCGAACATGAGCGCTTATGCCAGTTCAAAAGCCGCATTGAACCATATGTCAGCCAATCTTGCCCACGATTACGGCCCATTTGGCATCAGGGTAAACTGTGTTGGTCCGGGGGCAACGAAAACCGCGGCCCTGGCCAGCGTTCTGACGCCCGAAATAGAAGCAAAAATGCTGGCAGGCACTCCCATCAAACGCCTCGGGGAGGTGGAAGATATCTCCGGGGCCGTCTTGTATTTCGCCGCGCCTGTCTCTTCATGGGTTAGTGGCCAGGTACTCTTCGTGAACGGTGGCGGGGTGCAGACACTTGACTAAGGAAAAACAGTTAACCAATAATTTATCTATCACAACGAAAATTTTAGAAGATCTGTTCAGTTTTAAAAATCGCGTCATCATCATTACCGGTGGCGCGGGCGCCATTGGAAGCGCGGCTGCCGAGCTTTTCTCGACACTGGGGGCCAGCCTGGTGATCTCTGATATCAATGAAGAGAAAGTAAAGCAGGTTGCGGCATCGATTCAGGCCAAAACCGGCAACGAGGTTTTGGGACTGGTGGCCGATTCGACCGATGAAAACCAAATGAAGGAGCTGGTTGACAAGACCATAAAAAAGTTTGGCAGGATATCCGGCCTGATCAACAACGTGGGATGGGGAGCGGCAACACCGACATTTGGTTCCGACACTGAAAAAATGGTCGCCTCCTATAAGCTCAATACCGTTGGCGCTTATGTACTTACAAAGTATTGCATGCCTTACCTCGAGAAGGAGGAAAATGCCAGTGTACTTTTCTCCGGATCACTGGTAGGTACAAGCCCTTCACCGGAATTCATCGAATACAGCACAGCAAAAGCAGGATTATTGCACATGGTGAAGAGCATGGCCGTTGTGGGAGGGCCCAAAGTGCGGTTCAATTCCATCGTCATCGGTTCTGTGGATAATGGCGAAGCAACGCTGAATGCCGGGTACACACAGGAGATGCTGGATAACCTGAATAAGATGTTTGTGATGAAGCGAAGGGGTTATCCCGTTGAAATTGCCTACGGCATGATGTATTTGATGAGCAAAGCCGCTGCCTGGGTTACCGGTGCACAACTGGTGATCAATGGAGGTGGCGTTTACCAAAGCAAAATGCCGACCTAAACAGGCTGCTTTGAATCTTTTTAGAAGTCTATTACTCGGATTGCCGCTTTTATTGACTGCGGTATCAGGACACGGCCAGGGGGGATTGATTGAAATCCCCCCGATAACGGCCGAGGGATTGCCTGTGCAGAAAATAGAAGTCTATGTCATGGAAAATGACACCTTCCGGCTGGTAACGGATAAGGAATTCGAGGATTTCCTTTCTTACTTTCATATTACCAGCAAAGGATCGTTCAATAAATCGGTATTCGACCTTAAAAGCAAGAAAATAGCACAATTGCCCGAGGTTGAAAATGTGACCTATAAAGTCTTCAATGAGCAGACATCCGGCGCGGTGACGGTAAGATGGTTTATCAGGGTGGGGGTAAAACCAGCCGAAGTCATAACCAAAGGCTTTTTCCATACGGGGCGTTGGAAGGATTTGCCCATGCTTTTCGAAAACGACAGGGCGGAGTTGACCTTGTTTCTGAACGGCGGATTGGGCCTGTTCCTGGATGACAATGCTTTTTTTGGCGAAGGCGATGCGTTCACAGAAGGAAACCCGGTGGCCGATAAACCGGCAAACGGAGGCATTACGGCCTGGTCGGAGGTATTCCTGGAGCCCGGGATTGGAGGCATTACCGAAATCGGGCATTCCAATTTTTATCTTTACGGGGCTGTCTCGGGCCTGGTGTCGGCCAGGATTGGAGATGATGTTTATGCCGGCGGTTCCACGGTGTACTTCGCCATCGAACGCGGCTATGCCGGGTTTCTGCTGGCACAACTCGGGAAAAACAAGCGGGGAAAGCTCGACGTTTCGGCGGGCAGGAACTTTTTCCAGCTCAACGACGGCTTCCTGTTTTCACGCTACTCGGGCTCTGCCAACGCAGGCGACCGGGGAAGCACCTACCTGAGTTCACGTACGGCATTCCAGAAAACGGTACTGGTCACCTATGCGCACGATGCCTGGACGGTCAAAGGATACTTCCTGGAGCCCCAGGAACTGTTCAGGGACCGCCAGACGAATATCAATTACACGGGAGTTACCGTGGAATATAACGACAACGAAACAATAGATGCCAATATCAGCGTAATCCGGCGAACCGGTGGCCAGGGGACTTATGCGATGCCTGGCGATCAAGTTCTGGAGAAGAAAGGCCTGTGGATCGTCAACCCTAAATTGTGGCTGACCGATATTGCACATACGGGCCTTTTCCTGAAATCGGAATATGCTTATGAAACAAAGGAGGGGATGTCGGCAAACGCCTGGTACCTTGGCGGAGGCATCAAGAAAGATGAATGGAAGCTAAAACCTTCGCTCTACTACCGGTATGCTTTCATGCAGGGTGATGATCCGGGAACAGAAACCTACGAGCGATTTGATCCGTTGCTTACCGGAGGCCTGGGCACCTGGGTACAGGGCCTGAATTTCCGCAAAGTGATCGGCAATGGCAACATCATTTCGCACCGGATCGAGTTCATGATGTATCCCACAGAAAATTTAAGGGTGAGCCTGGATGCCTTCTTTATGAGATCACATCGGCTGAATAATATGGGTGGCCCGGCACCGATAGCTCAGCTTGAATCGAAAGAATATGGGCAGGAATACACGCTTGAGGCCCAATATTCTATCAGTCAGAAATTCCTGCTGCTGGGGGTTTTTTCCACGGCCTTTCCGGGGAAAGCCATAACCGATAACCTGCCCGACAGCCAGTCATGGCAAACCTATCAACTTAGCTTGTTTATGTTTTTATAATAATTATTTACCTATGAAATCAAAAGTAATGCAAGGAGCGATCATCAGCGGAATCATCAACGGCGTGATCAATGGCGTGATACAGTGGTTTTCGTTCAGAAAATATGACATGGTGCCTGTTTCGGTGGATTCCATCACCAATGATGAGTTCACCGTTTTGGGCAACGCCGTGCACCTGGCGGTGATGCTGGCCATGATACTGACATTTTTCGCATTTTTCTCCATTAAGAAAGACAGGAGACCATCCATATCCAGGAGGATCTGGCTGATCATCAAACATGGGTTTTTCACCTTCGGCGTGATCACAGGCTTGTCGGTATTGTGGCAATACTATGTGGGTACAGTCCAGGTAAGCGCTCTATGGGGGACCATCCTGGTGGGCTTGATTGCAGGCATTGTAGCTTTGGTGGTCAATTACCTGACCATAAAGGAATACAATGTCGAAACGGTTGAACCCGGTTAAGATGAAATCCGCTTATTTATGGGGCGGAAACGACAAGCTTTTTTCCTCACTTGACAGAACGCCGGAAATCAGCAGTGCCCTGATCATGGGAAATTTTGCATGAATATACGAAAAAAAAGCGAAAGTTGCCAGCCTGTTTTCACCGATCCCGGCAAAGGCGCGTCATTATTTAGTCGTATTTCAAAATATCGGGAATTCCCGGGTCTTTGCAAATTTTTCGGCAAAGGTTTTCTTTGATATCATGATGTCTGGGTATTTTGTGCGCGTGGTATCTGATCATGGCGTAGTGGAGAGAAAGTTTGTGAAGCAGTAACCTTTGGAAATTCCAAATCAAAACAAATTAAATGCACAATAATTGTGATCGTATTCACTAAATTTATATTAATTTGGTGAGTTAATTCACCGGATTATGATAAATAGAGAATTGTTCAACCATGCAAAATCGAAATTATTTACCGGCAAGGCGATCATTATTCTTGGTCCCAGACAGTCGGGAAAGACCACCCTGGTAAAAGAACTCCTGGAAAAGGAAACCATCCCGGGAAATTTTCTGAATTGCGATGAACCTGCAATTAAATCTTTTTTTGAAGATATTTCTACCGCCAAATGGAAGCAGGTTATTGGTGACTATAAAATTATCGTTATCGATGAAGCCCAACATATCAGGGATATCGGGATCAAATTAAAACTTGTTACGGACCAGATTCCGGAGGTCCAGCTCATAGTCACCGGATCATCAGCCCTGGAATTGGCGAATGATATTAATGAGCCTCTGACAGGCAGAAAATGGGAATATTATCTTTATCCTGTCTCCTGGCATGAATTGGGTAGTATTTATAATTATGCAGAACGCTTGCAACAGATTGAACAAAGAATGATTTTCGGAATGTATCCGGAAGTAATAATGAATACAGGAAAAGAAAAAGAAATTCTTAACAATCTGGCAAGCAGTTATCTGTATAAAGACCTTTTGTCGTATAAAGGTATAAGAAAGCCGGAACTGCTGGATCGTTTGCTTAAGGCACTTGCATTGCAAATTGGTTCTGAAGTTTCCTACAATGAGCTTGCAAACCTGTTGCAAGTCGACAAAAACACCATCATGAATTACCTGGATCTGCTTGAAAAAGCATTTATCGTCTTCAGAATTATTCCATTAAGCCGGAATCTGAGAAAAGAAATTTCGACCAGCAGGAAGTTCTATTTTTGGGATAACGGGATCAGGAATGCGCTGATTGCCAATTTCAATCCATTAAATCTGCGCAACGACACCGGAGCGCTCTGGGAAAATTTCATGATCAGTGAACGAAAGAAATTCAATCATTATAATCATCGCTATGCAAATTTGTATTTCTGGCGGACCCACGATCAGAAAGAAATTGATCTTATTGAAGAATCAGACGGGAAATTCGATGCTTATGAGTTTAAGTGGAATCTAAAAAAACCGGTCAGATCATTTGATTTTTTCAGCAGTAATTACCCCATGAGGAGTGCAAAATTGATTTCAAAGGCGGAAATAGAGGAGTTTGTCGGACAAACCTGATTTACATTAAAAGAAACAGCCGGCTGCCAATTGTTGACTGCCGACTGGTAAGTCGGGATGGTGAGATTCGAACTCACGACCTCCACGTCCCGAACGTGGCGCGCTAACCGGGCTGCGCTACATCCCGCCCTTAAGGAATTTTGAATTTTAAATGCTAAATTTTGAATTAATTTAAAATTTAGAACTTAAAATTAAAAATTTGATTGGGGTGCAAAGGTAATGTTATTCTTTAAATTGAAAACAAACATAATATCTTTTTTCGTTGTGGTTCCGCGACTGGAACGCTCACGTCACAGGCATGAATTTTTTTTTATTAATTCAATGATCGCATGAGCGATCATGCGGCCCTGCGGCCATGGAGCATAAATAAGTCCGAATCTCACCATCCCGACCATAACCGGAACCCAGCCAGCATATCATTGGTTGGGTTTTTTTATTGGAAGAAACGCCTGGCTTCAAATGTGCGCCATGATCTCCAGGTCCCTGCCGCCGGGCCTGACGTAGGGTACGGGCGGGGCGATCTCCGGCAGGCGGATGCTCAGCACCGGCCCGGGCTCGTAACGGGCGACCCGTTCGGCTACGCTGCCGTTGATCAGGCGGACCAGCCCGGTCCGGCCCCGTGTGGGGATCATCACCATACCTGCCCCGATCTTTTCGCTGAAGTCCATGATGCCCGTTTCCACATCGTAGCTGTTGTAAATGTGGACGAAACAGTTCCTGAGTTTGAGCTTTTTGATGAAGCCGGTCATCAGCTCGAGGCTTTCCGGCGTCGGTTCGAAATCCGTAGGGGTAATGACCTTGAGCAGGTGCAGGCTCGCTTTGAACAGCCCGGGGAATTCGCGGATCTTTTTGAACGCTTCAACCGAACCTTCCCCGAAATCGGAAGCGAACACCAGCTTTTTAATGTTCAGGTTGAAGTTTTCGTTTTTAATGGTCAGCACGGGGATGTTGGCATGACGGATCACTTTTTCCGTATTGGACCCGATGAAGGCGCTGCTGTAGCCGCTGGTCCCGTGCGATCCCACCACCACCAGGCCGGCGCCTCTGAATTGCGGGCTGTTTACGGCTTCCCAGATCAGCTTGTCGGTGAGCAGGTGTTTCTGCACCCGGATGTTCTTCAGGAACGGCTTGTCTGCCAGCTCATCCAGCCGCTCCTGCGTCTTGGTTTTGATCTCATCGAAAAAGTTGTGGTAGAAGTGAAAGTGTTCCACGCCCACCGCAGGCAGGTTATAGACATGAACGAGGCGGATGCCGGCGCGGGCCTTCCTGGCAATGCCGGCCGCCGCCTTCAGCGCATACAGCGCGTGATCCGAAAAATCGGTCAGGACTATGATCGTTTTCATGGCTCAGGTTATTATCCGCAATCGGTTTATCACATATAAAATTACGCAATGTTTGGCCCGAAACCAAGAAAAAAGGATGTATGGAAGGAGAATCTGAAGAATTGCCGGTGCAGATCCGGGAATTAATCGGATACGATGATTTTGCGGGTGATCATCCGGTCCGCTCCGGTCCGGATGCGCAGTATCACCACTCCTGAAGGCAGGTCCTCGGTATTGATCCGCAGCTGTTTTTCACCGCTTTCAACGACATGGATGCATGTTCCGCAGGCGTCATAAATCTCTAACCGGCTGATGATTGCATCTTCAGATCGAATAAGGATGTGCCCCCGGGCGGGGTTGGGGCTGATGCGGATGCCTTCCGATGCCGCCGGATCAGGGATTCCGACATAATTGCCGGTGGTAAAGAACGCATGCTCGGGGTAATTCACCAGGTTGCCCTGGTAATCCTGCAGCAAGTTTGCTTTCATCCTGATATAATATTGCTGCTGTTCCTTGAGCAGGGCGTCCGGATATATGGTGATGAGGGTTTTGTCATCATTTACGGTGCCATGGAAAGCCACGGTTTGCCCCATTTCGTTGTTTTCGAAAAATTCAAACAGGTTCGGCACATCGGCGTCGGTCAGTTCCTGGCCGAACAATTTGCGGACCGGTTCGGAGAAGGTGACCTGGATGGGTGCGGCCGGGTCGGTGTCCTGGGAACCGTTGGCCGGATCGAACTGGATGGAGGGCAGCGCGGGGTCCCAAAGGCCGCTCAGGTTCACCTGCCTTGCGATCCTGCGGGTATTGCCGAAATTGTCGAAGTTCAGCGTCAGCAGATCATTGAAGGTGCCGGGCCCTTCCGGCTGGAAATATACCGTGAGTTCGGCCGTGCCGCCGGGAGGGATGGTAAGGGGCAGGCCGCCGGTGGAGAAGGTTCCCGGATAACGGTGATGCGCGCTGGTGATCTGGATGGTCTGATTGTACTGGTTGGTGACCACGAGCCGGCAGTTTTTCTGACCGGAATATCCTTCATAATTCCCGAATGCAAAATTTTTCGGCGCGTTAAATACGGTCGTCTCCCACGGATATTTCCGGGCGCGGTAGCCCGTGACGCTGTCGGGCATGTGAAACTCGAGCATCACCTGGTTATTTGCATTTACTTCTGTGAAGGCCAGCGGTGCGATGCTGCCCCATCCGATCAGGCGGTTGCCGTTGGACAGCCGCTGGTTGCTCCCGGTCATGGGGGCGAAGACGACCGGGTCGTGCTGGTAGCTCCACACCAGGGTGGCCTGCATGGTCTCTTCATTGATGTGGTATTCCAGGGCCTGGGAAAACTGGGGCAGGTGCAGGTTGCCGTTGTCGTACACCGTGTAGTTCCCGTTGGGCAGCTTCCGGATGTCGTGCTGGTGCGAGAACCCGACCAGGTCGTTGGTGAAGGTGAACTGGTTGTTTTCCGACATCAGCCCGAACCGCCAGATGACATCTCCCGTGGTGATATCGATCTTGGTGATCTCGTCCAGGTGGCGGCTCGACACCAGGATGTTCCCGTCGCTGTCGAGGTCCAGCGCGTTGGCATGCACGTAATCGATCCACATGCTGGTCAGGTCGATGTCCCAGGTGGCGTCTGTGATCTCGAAATGGTCCCAGCTACGCCACTGAAAATAGACGTTGCGGTTGATGTCGACCTCCTGGATCACCAGGCCGGTGACCAGGGCGTTGGGATTGCCGCCGGGCACGATCACGCTCATGTTCACCGTCTGCTGGTCGTAAATGATGATCAGAAAATGGCCGTTGTCGAGCAGCAGGATGTCGTGGTTGTCGATGTTGTAGCCATTGCCGGCCCTGACGGAGTCGAAAATATCGTAATTGCTGTCCATCAGGTAGTAGCAGTCCAGTTCCGGGTTCTGCATCCCGTTCACGGCATAGGTGAGGATGCCTTCATCCGGGTCGAGCACCTTGAAATCGGTGACGGTTTTGTTGACCTTCTGGTAAAAAACCGGCGTTCCGTAATTATCTCAGATGGTGACGTATTTCTCATACTGCGGGGTCAGCCTGACGGTGGGGGTGAAGAAGATATAGCCCGGCGCAGCAGCGGTGGAGGTATACATCACCGTCGGCGCGGGATAATCCTGCGGAAGGTTGTTCTCCCGCACGCCGGTGCTCTGCCGTGGATGTTCATTTGCTTCGGAGGACGGTACTATTTCGGGCTCCCCGGGCATCTCGCCCGGAAGATAAAGCCGGGTGTGCTTGTTTTCCCTGATGAAAAAACTGAAGGACTCCGGTTTGATCTTTCTCCCGTCGCAGGTCTGTAAGCCCGGGGAGATGAACACATCAATTTTTTCTCCCAGTGCGAATTTGCTGTTGGGGGTGATGAACAAGGTCATCAGGTCATGGGAGAGGCTCAACTCATTCAGGATGAAGCCGGATTCGCTGCCTTTGATGAGCACGAGCGCGTGATCCAGGGAATTCGGATCAAAACAATGACCTGTTTTCAGGCAGATGACCTGTTCCGGGTTGAGGTATTTGGAGCCGGGAACGGGGCAGATATAAGTGTAGGTGATCTGCTGGGAAAAAACCTGGAAGGTTATGAAAAACGAGAGCAGGAGGGCAGGAATCATTTTCATCTTCATTGACATAAAGAGTTACAGGACAAGTTACAACAAGCTTAACTGAAGCTTTGGACGGTTAAAGCTACAAAAAAATGAAGAATGAACGGGATGTCAGGGCTGAAATTATTTAGTACCCATCGGGATCTTTGCCGCCTGCTGCTGCACATTCAGTTCATCGTTGAAGAGCCTGCGGTAGGTGATGTGGATCTTGCCCGGTTTGGCGTTGACGGCTTCCTGTATGGCCATCATTTTCGGGTTGAAGTCGCCCACCCAGGAGAGCTCCATTTCAGTGATATAGGGTCGTTCTACCAGGACCGGCTGGCGCAGGTACCAGAAAATGGCCGATTCAATGCCCTGGCCCTGGAATTTGGGGATGACGCCCATCATGGTCTGCCGGATGCGGGTGATCTCTTTGGTGTTTTTGTAATATAAGAAGCGAAGCTTGTTCCAGAGGGTGAGTTTTCCGTTGAAATGGCGGAAGATCATGTTGGCGTCGGGGAACATGATATAAAACGCCACCGGTTGCTCATCCTTGTAAACAAACCAGATGAAATCCTCTTCCAGGATTGGTTTGGCGCTTTCCATCTCCTTTTTCACCAGGTCAACATCGAGCGGAATAAAGTGTTCATGATGGACCCAGGCCTGGTCGTACACCTCTTTCAGGTCATGGATGAACTTATCGGCCTCCTTGTAAGTAAAATGCTTAAAAACGAATCCTCCCCGTTTGTTCACCCATTCTGCGATCTTCCAGAATCGTTCCGGGAATGGCGTTTTGAGGTCGAGATGTTTGGTGATCTGGGTGAAATAGGGTTTGAAGCCGTAATTCTCGATCAGTGCCTGGTAGTAGGGGAAATTATAGGGCATGCCATAGGCCGGGTGGGTGAAGCCATCCACCAGGAGCCCCCAGAAGTTGTCGTTTTCGCCGAAGTTGACCGGGGCGTCCATGGCTTCCATGCCTTGCTCCGACAGCCATTGGCGGGCCGTGTCAAAAAGCAGGTTTGCCGCGGCCTGGTCGTTGATGCACTCGAAAAAGCCGGCCCCGCCGGTAGGTTGCTGATACCGATATGCCTTACGCTTATTGTAGAACGCGGCGATCCGGCCGATCAGCCGTCCCTGGTCATCTTTCAGGATCCAGCGCCGGGCCTCACCGTCTTTGAAATAAGCATTTTTTTCCGGGTCAAAGATCTTGTTGATGTCCTGGTCGAGCGGACAAACCCACACGGGGTCATTTTTGTATAGGTTCCTTGCGACATCCAGGAACTGCCGTGCTGTTTTCCTGTCTCTTACATCTATGAGTTGCATATCCGGGAATTAGCCTGTAAAGGTACATTTTTAAATATCCTGTCGCATTAACGCAACTTCAAATGTTTAATTGATTATTTTTACTTTTCTCCTGTTCTCCCTTATATTTATGATATGTTTTCAAAAAATATGCATAGCCTGAAGCATTGGGTTGAAAAGTACCGTTTTCAATTGCTGCTTTTGGCTGCCTGCCTTGTTCTGATTTTGCCGGCGTTTTCAGGCACCGGTTTCGCATCGGAGCTTTTCCTTGTCATCAGCCTGAGCTTTTTATTTATCCAGAGCATGATCGTAGCTTCAACCCGGAGCAGGAAGCGGGCGCAATGGCGAATACTGGCAGTTGCCTTCATGATTTTGATATTCTGGCTGGATCCGGTGGGCGTGCAATCGAAAGCGCTGGATATTTTCCGCCTGGCCACACTGGCACTTTTCTTCATTTTTGTGACCGTCTACCTGCTCAGATTCATTCGCCGGTCTTCGCGGGTGGATATCAAGGTCATCCTCACTGCCATCACAGTGTACCTGCTGATCGGTATCATATACGGCAGCCTGGCTTTTCTGATGTATGAGCTCTATGACGGGGCCTACAAATTCCCCGAAACGATCACCGGCCATCTGTTCTCGACTTTCAATTATTACAGTTTCATCACGATGTCGACTGTTGGATACGGCGATATTGTACCCCTGATCCCGGAAACCCGGACCCTGGCCTATTTTATTTCGGTCACGGGGCAACTGTACATCGGGATCATCATTGCCATCCTGGTGGGAAAATTTATGGTTCATGCTGAACAAAAAAAGGCGGAATGAGTTAGGGATAAACTAATTCCGGAAACGACATGCTCAGGATCCTATCCATATTATTCCTTGCTCTGTTGTCAGATGCAGGTATTTCACAAGCTCAGCCGCGGCCGGAAACCGGCCCGGGCGATGAGCTGCAGAACGGAGTATTTGTGGTGACCAACCGGGTCATCGACACCGTTTCCGGTTCCGGCATTCAGTTTCTCAATGTGCCGGACGGTGAACATGGCCTGAAATACCTCTGGCTCGGGGAAGGCCCGGAGGGATATCATGCCGTTTCCTATCCGGACCTGGCTTCGCTGCTGGAGCGGCCATCGAAGCACCGTGACTGGGCTGTCTGGGTGCACGGCGACGGGCAGTCGTTCGAGCTATCGGTTGCCCGGGGCATGGAACTGCAGGAACTGCACGACGTGAACCTGATCGTGTTCGCATGGCCGACGAAAGCGCCCGACAAGGGACCCATCGGGAATTTCAGGAATTCGAGGAAGCATGTCGGTGAGACCAGCGGCCACCTGGCGGAATTCCTCCGGCAAATGCAGGAATACCGGGAACTACCCGGAAATCGTTTCGGAACAGGGCATCTTTCGGCCTTCTTCCACAGCCTGGGCTGCTACCTGCTGCAAAGCACGCAGGAAGCCGGGTTGCTGGCGGGACTCAGCCCCGGCCTGTTCGACAACCTGGTGATCAACGCTGCGGCGACGGAGGCGGAGGGGCACCGGGAATGGGTGGAGCAGGTGCAGCTCCAGGACCGGATGTATATTGTATACAACGATGAGGATATCAATTTGGAGGAGCTGCGTGCGCTCTCCTCGCTGGGCACCCAGCTGGGTGAGCGTCCCGAAGGGCCGCTGGCAGCGAATGCCACGTACCTCGATTTCACCCGGTCGGTCGGATTCCGATTCCCGACCGGCGCAACGCATTCTTATTATTTTGCGACGATGACGCGGATCAGTGAGAACATCCGGAAGACCTATTCCGAACTATTTCAGGGCCTGGCGTTGCCGCTGGAAAACAACGGCCGGTTTACCGCCATGCCGGCAGGTATACAAGTTTATGAGGTGCATTTTTAGCTGACAACTTTCCAGGAAAGGTGTTGCATCAAAAGTTCTTTAACCACAGATTAATTTGAATCTGATACTCAGAATTCTGTGTCCTCTGTGTCTTCTCCGTGATCTCTGCGGTTAAATAAATTTAGACTTTTAACACAACCCCAAACGTTCCTTTTTAATCATAATTCCGGACCGGAGAAAATCTATAAACGAATGGTGAAATATTTGGGTATTCACTTGATATTCAGTGATTAATTTACTATATTTGGGGAAACCAAACCCCATGAAATTCCTGATTTTATTAAAAGTTTCGGGAGTGATATTTTTTTCACTCCTGGTGGCCGGCTTATGTGCCCAGGGGGTGAAAATCGGCCAGAATCCTGAGAGTGTGCATGGCAGCGCTATCCTGCATCTGGAACATCCGAACAAAGGCCTGCTGATCAGCAGCGTCGCCTTGAGCAGCGCGGTCGACAACACTACGGTCCCGGAGCCGGCCACAGGCCTGCTCATATACAACACCAGCAGCAGTGGCACAGGAAACGATGCCGTTACTCCCGGGTTTTATTTCTGGGATGGGTCGCGGTGGAAAGGGCTGCTGACCTCATCCGGACCTTCCGGCGATGTCTGGATCGACCCGAATCTGAACCTGTTGAGCGTTAACAGCGGAGACCAGACGCTGCAGGGTTCTTTCAACGTGGCTTTGGGCCGCGGCGCGTTCGGTGACGCCGGGGGTGCGACCAATCACCTCATCGCGATCGGCGACAGCGCCTCTTATGCGGAAACCACAACCGGTGACGCCCATGTGGTGACGATCGGGACGCTGGCCGGATACGGCAACAGCGGGGTGCACGTGATCGCCCTGGGGCTTGCCGCGGCCAAGTACAACCAGGGGACCTATGTTAATGCCATGGGCCTAAACGCGGCTTATTACAATTTTCATGATCATCTCAATGCTTTCGGATTTCAATCAGCACTTTACAATAACGCCGACAATGTAAATGCCATGGGATTTAGTTCCTGTTTTAACAACCAGGCAGAGCATGTCAACGGGCTTGGTAATGAAAGCGCAAGTGCGAATACTGGTCCCAATGTGAATGCTTTTGGGTCTTATGCAGCATCGAACAATTCAGGGTTTGAGATCAACGCGCTGGGACCTGAGTCCTGCGAGGATAATACCGGCGAAGTAGTGAATGCCATGGGCTGGCAGTCGGCGGAAGCCAATGCCGGAAATGATGTGAATGCTTTTGGCGTCAGGGCCGCGCAATACAACGATCTGAACGGGGACAATGTGAACGTGATGGGTGTTGAAGCCGGGCAGAATAACATGGGGCCTCATTTGAATGCGTTCGGCATCGGAGCAGCGCAGAACAACCTGGTGAATGTTGCGAACCCTGAAGACCGGCTGGGTGGCGTAAACGCCCTGGGAGAATATGCGGCCCAAAGCAATACAGGTAGTTTGGTGAATGCCCTGGGCAATGTGGCCGGACAGGAGAACACCGGCTGGTCGGTCAACCTGATGGGCAGCCAGTCGGGGCAGTATAATACGGGATCCGAGGTCAATGCCATGGGAGCCATGTCAGCACAGTATAATACCCATGCCAACTTGAATGCGTTTGGCCTGGAAGCCGCCCGGAATAATGGGAATGAACATGTCAACGCCCTGGGCTATTTCGCCGCCCATGATAATACCGGCTACGTCGTGAACGCTTTCGGGCCGGAAGCTGCCAGGGACAACAACGGCGATCACGTGGTCGCGATCGGGGAAGGCGCAGTTAAAGGGGTTTACGGCGTGCAGGAAGGAAGAGGAAATATCGGCATCGGGTATTCCGCCGCATCCAATGTCTCTACCGGCACAGACAATATCTGCATTGGTTATGATACCCAGATCCCGGAACCTTCAACCAATGAACAAATCAACATTGGCAACAAGATCATCCGGCACAGCAATGGCGTGATTGAGCTGCAGGACCTGATCCAGCTGACCCCGACGACGACGCCGGCCAGTCCGGTCGCGGGCATGATCTTCATGGACAGTGCAGACGGCAATATCCTCAAGGTTTATGACGGAACCCAATGGCGTTCGCTCTGGTAAGACGACAGGTCACCAGTGCGGTCACTTCACCTTTTCAAACCGGAAATATCGGCTCTTCTTGCCTGAATAGTCCAGGGATGTTTCTGAAACGCGCAGCAGGATGTGGTTGCCGGACCTTTCATCGATCCAGCCTTCGTTGTAGGAGGAGGATGGGCTGTAGAGGAACATGGCCTGGATGTCTGATCCATCATCGGTGATGATCCAGAGCTTGTCGCTGGGGAAACCCGCCGAGGCATTGCCATTAACGGCGTGGGTTTCGTCGATGCCCGCGTACCGGATCGTGAGCGTGCCGGTGAATTCAGCCTTGTCGATGCTCGACATGTCGAGCGAACCGGTCGCCGAATAGGTTGAGTCGAACGAAAGTCCGTAGCTCCAGCCCCCGTTGGTGCTTGCAGAATCCAGATGCCGGACGCTGACCAGATTGTACGTGCCTTTTATGTCTTTCATCAGGATCTCGCTATCGGATAAAAGCAGGTTTTCTGCCTTTTCGCAGGAAGTCAGCAGTAATAGAAATGAAAAACACAGCGCGAACGCTGCCGCGATTTTTTTTGTGATGTCGGTTTTCATGGTTAATTGATCTTGAACGGGTAATGGGGCGCAAATTTAGCAGGCGGGGGAATCCCCTGGTGTTAAAGATTTGTTAAAAGTAAGGAGGGATGGTTGGCTTGGGACAACCGCACAGGTTACCAGTGCGGTGGATCACGCCCCCCTAATATCCGAACTCGTAAAACATCCCGAAGCCAATGGCTCCGGTATCCGCCAGCGTCCCATCGTGATTCTTGCCGTTGTCGAGCCTGATTTCAAGGAATACCCTGCTGCTCCGGCCAAATTTATACGCGGAGCCCAAATCAATGTAACTGATGCGATATAGACCTGCGGGGCCGTCGGGCTCAGGCTTCAGGTAGTTGAACCCGCCGTAGACATTCCACCTTTTTTTGAACCGGTACTCGGTATATAATTCCAGTCCATAGCCTGAAAAATAATTCCCCAGGTCGTCGATTTCATGATTTTTGAATTTTGCCGCAGTGAACGTGGCCGTGAAGTTTTCCAGATAGTAATAAAACCCGGCCACAAAGGCTTCATCTCCGATTTTGGGCTTGCCCGCTTCAGGATCCGGTACACCATCCCTGACTTTGTTGTACGCTGCACCGATCTTCAATCCTGCGATGGGTTTAATAATCAGGGATGCTCCGTACGTATCGGAAAAAGTCTTATTGGAATCGGATATGGAACGGTTCTGGGCCTGGAGGCCTACCTCCAGGAACTTCAGGTTGAGCCTGTACTGGAAACAATTGGACGCTCTGCCAGAGCCTGAAATGGACCCATCGGTGCGGGCGGAATAGGTCCCGGAAGCCTCCGCGCCGAACCCATTGTAACTATCCGTCCAGCCCCCTACATCCGAATACACCGACCATTGCTTCCCCCACGTGAATTGTCCGTACCTGGTTTTAATTCCGGCATAGCCCAGCCGGGAGGTGAATACATTGTCTACCTCGCCGACCGCGCCGCCCGGGTCGCCGCCGAACCGGATCTTCGTCTTGTTGCCGACCAGGCTGACCCCGACTTCGAACTGCATGATGGCATCGATGCCCTTTGTAACCGGGACCACGCCTTTGACACCCATCCGGGAAGCATTGTCCTGAACTCCCGACTCGCCATTGTAGAGTATGCCTGCCTTGAACCGGAGGCTGCCGTAAATATCTGTCAGAGCATCCAGTTTCCGCAGGATCACTTTCATGTTGCCCAGGCTATCGGGATCAGAATTTGCCTGCTGCTCCGATCCGGTCTGGGCGGCGATCTTCAATTGGAAAAAAAGCCCTGTCAATATCATGATCAAATACAGGGATATGCTTCGGGAAATTTTGGACTTCATATTCATGGCAAATGGAATTAGAATTCCTGGAAGATCAAATTTAATTAAAAGTCAACTCATCCTTACTTTTTGTCATCAGTTGTTATGGCTCCGATGGGTAAACCCTTTGGTTTCAAGGATGACACAAAAGATTAACCGACGGGTTTACCCGTCGGACTGAAAAAAAAGAGGCTGCTCAGACAGGTGAGACAGCCTCTTTCAAAAGATTTCGTTATCCAGCGAGTTACTTCACCACGGTGATTTTCTTGTTCACAATAGAATGATCCTTCATCACCACCTGAACGGTATAAACCCCGTTAACCAGGTTTGAAATGTCAACGTAGCTGCCCTGGAATGATCTTTCTGCCTTGATCATCTGTCCGGTAAGACTGTAAATACGTATATCGGCATTCTGCGCCCCGCTGATCATCAGGCGGTCTTTCGCCGGGTTCGGGTAAACGCGGACGGCCGGCTGGGAAATACCTTCGCCGGTACCGGTCTCGATCTCGAAGAGGATGTTGTAGCGGGCGTGGGTCAGTGCATCTTCACCGAATCCATCCACGATGGTGGTACCGGGAAGTTCCCAGGTGGGCTCTACGATCACGGTGCCGTTCGGGTCCATTCCGGTGGCGGCCACGACCGGGACTTCGGTAGTGCCTTCCGGCAGCACGACGGTGTAGTCGAAGACATCCGGGTCGAAGCCGGCAAGGGGCTCGCCGTCGACCGTGATCTCCATGCAACGGGCTTCCTGGGCAAACAAACCATCTTCCACTGAGTATTCCGACTGGAAGATCTCCTTGGTGAGGTAATCCTGGAAAATGACGACCACCGATAAGTCATTAAATTCTTCCACATTGGTTCCACTCAGGTCGTAAGTTTCAGTAATGGAGACCGGAATGCGGTCGGTCATGCTGAGCGGCGTGCCGTTGGCGTCGGGCATCATCTTCATCATCACATGGTGGAATTCGGTTTCCCCGTTGGAAGCGACATTCCCCGTAGTGGTATTCTCTATGACGATGATGTGGGCGCGGGCGTCGGCAAAACCGGAAAAAGGCAGAATATTCGCCGTAACGGTGATTACGGTACCATCCATACTGTGCCGGGCGGCGATCCGGGCCAGGCCGGGCTTATTGATGGCTTCGTCGAACGCCGCCTGAACCGCGCCGATATTGTAGTCGACGAACGCCCCGTTGCACTGCGGCCAGGGAACGAACGATACGCCGTAATAATTACGCCTTACACCACCTTCGGCCGTATAATACGGGTCGCCCGACCCGGGCCAGTCCATCTGGTATTTCACCAGGGTGATCTGGTTGGCATTGGCCTGGGTCCATGGGTTGAACGAAGTATTGAACGTAGCGCAGGGGCCGCAGGTGGAACTGGTGAACTCTTCGAAACACGGCCTGTGGTAATAACTGTAGCTGGCCACATTCACGGTTTTTGACTTTAAATCGTTGCCGGGATTGTCATCAGGAACACCATTGACCGCTGAAACCCATACCTCCAGATTGTACGCGTTGATCGGAAAATGAAACAGGTCGTCGCAGGTGAAATCGTAGGACTCGGAAAAATCCAGGCTGATTCCGTCAAAGGAAGTGGTGTAGACCATATCATCGGACACTTTCCAGCTGATTTCCGCCGACGTAATGATCGTATTGCCCAGGTTGGTGAAGGTTCCGGTCACCGGGCTGGGTCCGGTTACGAAAGTCGGCGTGGAGATCGCGCCCATGGCGGCGTCGAGGTTATAGGGGACGAAAAGATTGACGTCGTCGATGTACCAGTAGTCTATGTTGTATGAGTTTCCTGAGAAATAGATGCAGAACTGGAAATCGGATGCGCCCATGTTGGTGTTGGAGACATCCACGATGCGCTCTTCCGGGCCGACATCCCCGGTGGGACTGATGGACCAGACGATGTTCCAGGCGCCGCCTGCCGAGCGGGTCGCTACACCAATTGAATAGCCTGAACCGGCATAGTCATCAAGATAATGCTTGAACATCAGCTTGGCTGAAGTATACCCGGTCATGTCGATGGCCGGGGAGATCAGGCGGGTGGTGGTGTTGAACTGGGGGCTCCAGTTGAGCCGGGCCTCAGGGGCCGATCCTCCGGCATTGGCGCTGGCCTGCGCCGACCAGTTGCCCGACTGGGCGTCGATCGTCCAGCCTGACGGTGGGAATGTTCCGCCGCCGAAATCTTCAAAAATAAAAGTCTGTGCAGTGGCCCACATCATGGTGGACATCATCAGCGCCAGGAGGTAGATCTTCTTCATAAATCAATGGTTAAAGTTTTGAAATAATGAGCATTATTTTTTTATCGAAACAAAATTAATCATCTCAATACTTTTTTGAATGAGCGGGTTGATATTTAGAATTATTATACATACCGTTATTTTTCGGATATTTGACCGGGAAAGAATCATATCATGAACAGATTTCCGTCAATCATTATTCCTATCATCATCCTGTTTTCCGGAAGCGTTATGGCACAACAAAAAGGCATGGCATTCAAAACCGAAATCCGCAAAGGCGTGATGCTGGAAACACGGTTCCTGCTGTACCTGCCGCAGCAGTATGACAGCCTGGACCGGAACTGGCCTTTGCTGCTGTTTCTGCACGGCCGGGGCGAGAGCGGGGAGGTGCTGGAACTGGTGAAGAGAAACGGCCCGCCGATGATGATCGAGCGCGGGGATCCGTTTCCTTTTATCGTGGTTTCTCCGCAGTGCCCCGACGATCAGCGCTGGGAAACCCGGATCGAAGTGCTCGGCATGCTGCTGGACCGCATGGTGGAGCGATACCGTGTCGACACCAGCCGGATCTATGTGACCGGCCTGAGCATGGGCGGGCAGGGGACGTGGGACCTGGCGTTTGCTTACCCCGACCGGTTTGCCGCCATTGTGCCCATTTGCGGCCGGACCAGACCTGAAAAGGCGTCGCTGATCAAAGATCTGCCGGTCTGGGTGTTCCATGGCGCCCTGGATGACGTGATCCCCCTCTCAGAGTCCGAAAACATGGTCAACGCGCTGAAAGCCCTCGGCAGCCCGGTGAAATTCACGGTTTACCCCGAAGCCAACCATGATTCATGGACGGAAGCCTACGAAAGCGAAGAGTTGTGGGAATGGCTTGAGGAGCAGAAGAAGTGATACATTTCGCATTTCGCATTTCGCATTGCGCAGTGACAATGAAGAGTGCAAGGGTCTATTGAGAAATGAGAAATGTCATTGAGAAATGAGAAATGAACTGCCTGAGCCTCTCATCGGACTCGAACCGACGACCTGCTCATTACGAGTGAGCTGCTCTACCAACTGAGCTAAAGAGGCAAAAAACGCGGCACAAAATTACCTTAAATAGTTCAAAGTTCAAAGGGCAAAGTTCAAAGTTGAGTTAATTAGTTTATAGTTAATAGTTTACTGCGGAAAATTACTAAAAACAAAAAACCACACACTATAAACATAAAACTTAACTTTGAACTTTGCCCTTTGAACTTTGAACTGATTTCATTCTCCCAGCGCAATAACCAGCCCCCCGGTAAAGTCTCCCTGCACGATGGGCGTGGTGGAAGTCACCCCGACGCCGCTGCTGACGCCCCCGGTGCCGATGCCGAAGTAAAATCCGCCCCCGTTGAAGATCATGGGCAGCAGCAGCCGGGCCTGCAGGCGAATGCCGATCCGGTCGTTGAAGAAGTATTTCAAGCCCAGCCCGGCGTTCATCGCGAACAGCCATTCGTCTTCTCCCTGATCTTTGGGATGGAACCAGGAAGCGCCAATACCGATGGTGCCGTATGGCCTGATCGCTTCATTATCCAGGGGGAATTCATTCAGAGAGTTGATCTGCAAATAGTTTACGGCCAGGTCGACGGTCGTTGGCGGGTAATCGGTGCTGTAATTGCTGTACGGCCGCCATTCGCCCCTGGAATCCATCCGGGTGTACGAAAGTTCGACGAAGTTGCCGCCGCGAGCCTTTATGGCCAGCATGCCGCCGTAGGAAGCGCTGTTCTCGACCTTGAATTTTCCCTGGTAGAATTTAACGCTTCCGCCCAGCAGGTAGCCTCCGAACGGGGATATTTCAATTCTGGCCGACTGAGCATAGGCGCCGGCAGCGCTGAAAGCGATGATAACCGCCACTATGAATGCTTTGAGTGCATGTTTGCTGTTCATGGGTTGCTTTGTTGATTGGTGATAAAAGTAAAACCTGAAAAAAGATCGGGCAAAGTTAATAAAAAAAGGATGGGAATGGATGGAAGGATGGGGATTTGAGGGGGTGGGAAATAAAAATCGTACTACCACTATAGTGAGCCTACGTTTTTTCTAATTTGGCCCCTTCTTATCACCAAAAAATGCCCCAAATGAAACCTGTCCTGAGACCCTGGGTCAAGCGCTTTCCGATCGTTTTGGCCATCGTTTTTTCTATCGGAATGAGCCGTGCCGATCAGGTTACGGTGCAGGGACCGGTCTCGGGCAACTGGTCGGCTGATACAGTTTTTGTTGCGGGAGACCTGCTCGTTCCCGATGGGACCGTGCTTAGCATCAATCCCGGGGTCAGGGTCATTTTTACCGGGGTTTTCGATCTCAAGGTCGAAGGTGCATTGCACGCGGTGGGACTGCCGGGCGACAGCATCCGGTTTACCATGGCCGACACCACCGGGTTCTCCAACGATACCATCGCCGGCGGGGGCTGGGGCGGGATCCGGTTCGACAGCAACCGCGCGTCAAACGACTCATCACTGTTTGCCTTCTGCCGCATGGAATTTGGCAAAGTGGTCGACCCGGATCCGGCCAGCGGGAACGGCGGGGCCATCTTCATCAACAATTTCCACAAAGTCAGGATCAGCAGCAGTTTCTTCTCGGACAATTTCGCCACATACAACGGCGGGGCTGTGTACCTGGATTCGGCCAGCGTGCTGATCCATGACTGTTTTTTCACACGGAATTCCTGCGGGCTTGACGTGGCGCCCTGGGGCTATGGCGGCGCCATCGGTAGTGATAACTCCAGCCCGGATATCCGCTGGAACGTCTTCACCGGCAACAGTTCCACCGGCATCGGCGGCGCATTGTCAGTGCGCTACACCGATTGCGACATCTACAACAACTTCTTCCTGGGCAACCACAGCGCCCTGGGCGGCGCGCTGAGCGTGCTGCACATCCCCGAATGCACCCGCCGGGTCAACAACAACCTCATCGCGGAGAATACCGCCCTGTTTTTCGGCGGCGGGGTAGCCAGCATCAACGCCAGCCCCTACTACATCAACAATACCATTACCGGAAATGCAGCCACCTACGGAGGCGGGTTCTACTGCAAGGATTCCATCTCCCCCGATTTCTACAACACCATCATCTGGGGAAACATGGCCGCGGTGGGGTCGCAGGGCTACCTGTTTGAAGTCTATTCCCAGGCCGACTTTTTTAATTGCGACGTTGAGGGCGGCCCGGCGCAGTTCGGCGGCAGCGGGGGCGGAGAGGCGTTCTTCGGCGCTTTTGAGGCCTGTATCGACCAGGATCCGCGCTTCCCGGGAACGGGAGAACATCCCTACGCCCTGGCGGAGGATTCTCCCTGCTACGACGCCGGAACGGCGGACACCACCGGGTTTTTGCTGCCTGAAACCGACCTGGCGGGCAATCCCCGGCACAGCCATGGTTTTATCGATATCGGGGCGTATGAGGTGATGTGGACTGGCGTGGAGGCAAGGGAGCGGGGAAGCGGGGAAGCGGGGGAGCGGGGAAGTCTGGAGGTGTGGCCGAACCCCACAAGGGGGAAGTTCAAAGCTCATCCGCCAGCTGGCGGATCAAAGGGCAAAGTTGAGTTTCAAAGTTTTGAGTTAATAGATATTTATGGGAATTTATCCGAAACCCGGAACCTGGAACCCTGGAACCCTGGAACTCTGGAATTCGACATCAGCCACCTGCCGGATGGGATTTATATGCTGAGGGTATATTCAAACGGGGAGGTGGCGGCGGCTAAAATCATAAAAATTTCTCGCTGATTTCGCTGTTCTCGCGGAATCAGATCAGCGCTTTGAATCTGCGCAATCCGCGAAATCTGCGAGCAATTCTTAATAAGACATTCTGATTACCCAGGCATCCCGGCACGGCGGGTCTTTCCGCAGCGATTCCGGGATATCCACCATAACCCCGTCGCCAACCTTCTGCCAGCCGAGCAGCATATCGCTCCCCAGCATCATGGCTTGCGCAGTTTCCGGGACATCCAGCACGGAGAACCAGATCTTCTGCGGCGGCCGGGTCTCTTCATCGCCGGCGCGATAAATCAGGTACACCGCCCCGGCTTTGTCTTGCGTCAGGCAGACTTTCCCTTCCTTGTATGGGGCCAGTGGCCGCGTTCCATAAATGGATTCATGATTGACCTTCATCCATTCGCCCACGCCTTCAAGCATATCGTACGCCCCTTCGTCCCATTTCCCGTCCGGCCCGGGGGCGATGTTCAGCAGCAGGTTGCCGCCCTTGGCCACGATGTCGGTAAGCAGGTGGACGACCTGCCGCGGGGTCTTGTAGGTGGGGTTGGGGATCCACGACCAGCTCCCGCCCGAGATGATGCACGATTCCCAGGGGTAGGGGAGGGTGTGCTCCGGCACTTCGTTCTCCGGGGTGAGGTAGTTCTGGTTTTTTCCCGGCACGGCCCGGTCGACCACGATGAGGCCGGGCTGCTGCCTGCGGGCTTTCTCCACCAGTTCATCCATCCGGATATCCTGGCTCTGGACGTGCATGAACTTGTAACCGGGATCGTTGATGTATCGGCTGATCTGCGCGTCGGTCAGCGGTTGCACCCAGCCTCCGTCGAGCCACAGGATGTCCATCGGGCCGTAGTCCGTCATCAGTTCCATGATCTGGTTGTGCGTGAACTGCACATAGCGTTCCCAGCGCTCCGGGTAGGTCTTGATGTCGTAGTTCACATTGCGGTCGGGCGTGGCGAAGTTCGGCCACCAGTAGTCGTCGCAGTGCCAGTCGGGTTTGGAGAAGTAGGCCCCGGTCCACATCCCCTGCTCACGGAAGGCCGAAAAGATCTCCGCGGCGATGTTGGCTTTCGGGCTGGAGTGGAAGGGGCAGCCCGGGTCGGTGACCTTGTAATCGGTCAGTTTGGTGTCGAACATGCAGAAGCCGTCGTGGTGTTTCGTAGTGAAGACCACGTAGCGCATGCCGGCGTCTTTGGCGGCCGAAGCCCACGATGCCGGGTCGAAATGCACCGGGTTGAAGGTGGTTTTGAGCGCTTCGTATTCCTTCTTGTAGGCCTCATAATCGTCTGATTTCCGACGGCACCAGCCTTCGTCTTCCGCGCAGATCGACCACGACTCCACGATCCCCCATTGGCTGTATGCGCCCCAGTGCATGAGGAGGCCGAACTTCAGGTCCTGCCAGGCTTCGAGCTTTTTCTGCAGCAAAGGATCCGGATCCGGCACATATTGACCTTGCGAAATGAGAAATCCGAACTGCGCAATGAGAAATGACAGGAGGAGGCGTTTCATTGTGGCGTGGTTTGATTGGTTACAAAGTTCCAGGGTTCTGGTCGGTCAAAATTAAGAAATTGCGGGAATGATTGAAGGTGCGCACGAGCAAGAAGGCCACAAAAGCACAAAAACACCAAAGATCATCAAAGACACGCGTTCGGGTGGCGGTCCGTTGGTGTCCTTTTGTGCTTTAGCGTTTTAGTTGCAGATGACAATCAGGCTCTGATGCTCTAATGCTTTGCTGCTCTGGCGCTCTGATGCTATGCTGCTATGATGCTATGCTGCTTTGAAAAAAACTCCCACCGAAGCGGGAGTACAGGATTTACATCCTTCGGCATAAAGCCTTATTGTGGTAAGATGTAATGAGTGCAAATATAATGCATCGTTGCATTTATTGCAAATTATTTTTATTTTTCGCAATTATTTAAAATTAATCCATTTCATTATGAGAATTCTTGGTTTGGACCTCGGGACCAATAGCATAGGCTGGGCTGTTGTTGAAAAGGAGTATGATGAATTTCACTTGCTAGATAAAGGTGTGAGAATTTTTCAGGAAGGCGTTAAGATTGAAAAAGGAATTGAAGGTTCCAAAGCAGCCGAAAGGACAGCTTTCAGAAGCGCCAGAAGATTAAAATTCAGGAGAAAACTTCGTAAGATCAATACACTTAAAGTGCTTGTAAAATATGGATATTGTCCATTTCTTTCTCCAACTGAACTGGATCAATGGAGATATAAAAAGATGTATCCGAATAACCTTGAATTCAGGAATTGGTGGCTTACAGACGAAAGCACACAAAAGACACCATACTACTTCAGATACCTGTCGGCGAGTCAAAAATTTGATTTAACCGATAAGGATCATCGGTTTATGCTTGGCAGGGCTTTTTATCATATGGCTCAAAGACGCGGTTTTTTGAGCAACCGACTTGAGGGAACTAAGGAGAGTGATGGGGCTGTGAAGCAGAGCATTGCACAAATAAATGCAGATAAGGGAAATAAAACCCTGGGTCAATATTTTTATGAGAAATATCTGAAAGGTGAAAAGATTCGTGATACGTATACTCACCGTATCGAACATTACCTTGAGGAGTTCAATGCTATTTGCGATTTTCAGGACTTGCCAGCTAATTTCCGGGAGGAACTTAAAAAGGCTATTTTTTTTCAAAGACCACTAAAATCTCAAAAAGGACTTATCGGGAAGTGTGTTTTTGAGAAGAATAAAAGCCGATGTCCCGTTTCACGACCTGAATTTGAAGAGTTCAGAATGTTATGCTTCATTAATAACATTAAGATTAAATCTCCGGAAGATGAAAAGTTCAGGCCTTTAAGCAATGATGAAAAGAAAAAGGTATTCCCTTTATTTTATAGGAAGAGTAAAGATCATTTTGACTTTGAGGATATTGCCAAATCCCTGGCGCCTAGAAATCAGTATTCTTATTTTAAAAGCAGCGTTAAAAAACCAACAGATTGGTTGTTTAATTTTAGTATGAAGACCTCTGTTAGTGCTTGTCCCGTATCCTCCCGGTTCAAAATTCTATTTGGAGATGATTTTTATAATTTATCCATTCCCTATAAGCGCGAAAAAGATGGAAAGCATGCATGCATTAACATGGATGATGTCTGGCACGTCCTATTCACTTTCGATTCCGATCAAAAGCTTGAAGCATTTGCCAAAATCAGGCTTGGCTTTTCTGATGAGGAGGTCCATGAATTTCTGAAAATTAATTTAAAAAAGGATTATGCAGCACTAAGCCTGAAAGCGATTAATAATATACTTCCTTTTCTGAGGCAGGGACTTATTTATTCCCATTCTGTGTTTCTGGCTAATATGTATAAAATTTTGCCAATAGAAATATGGGCGCAGGAGTCGAATCGAAGATTGATAGAAAATGAGGTTTTTAACATTATTTCAAATCAGAATACAGAAAAACAGATCATTGATATTGTTAATGGATATATCCAGAAATGTCGAAGAGAACTCAGCACGTGGAGTAAGGAAGCTGAAGCGCTGTTTCAAAAAGATTTGATTTCAAACATTAAAGAGTATTACGGCCCCAGGACATATGATAGTTTCTCAGAGGAAAAGAGAATTGAAATCGAAGAAAAAGCTTTCAATCTTTTTAAGATTCAAATGACAAAAAATTTGGGACGGGGTGATTTTGCTAAGATTCCTACAATTGATGAAAGGGTTAAGGATTTTTTAAAATATAATTTCGATGTTGATGATAAAGATCTTGAAAAATTATATCATCCTTCTGCGATTGAAGTATATAAACCTCCGGTAAGAGGGAGCGATGGAATTCTTTACCTGGGCAGTCCAATGGTTTCTTCTATCCGAAATCCGATGGCCATGAGATCATTGCACCAATTGCGAAAAGTGATAAATGAGCTAATTAGGGTTGGTAAAATAGATCAAAATACCCGGGTTCATATTGAATTGGCCCGCGATCTGATGAATGCCAATGAACGGAAGGCTTTGCAAAGCTGGCAACGCGACAGGGAAAAATTTCGCGATGAATATTTGAGGAAAATAACAAATGATTGTGGATTTGGTGATGATTACATCCCATCCCGGGATGAAGTTTTAAAATATCAGCTATGGGAGGAGCAAAACCATAAATGCCTCTATACCGGTAATGAAATAAGTCTTAGCGAATTTCTTGGCCCAAACCCTAGGTATGATATTGAGCATACGATTCCACGAAGTCTTTCCTTCGATAATTCGCAAGAGAATAAAACGCTGTGTGATAATAAATTCAATCGTTCAGTAAAGCGAAACAGAATTCCATCCGAATTGACAAACCATGATGAAATCCTCCAAAGAATTGATCATTGGAGGGAAAAATATGAAGAGTTGACAGATCAGATACAGAAAGCGACACGACAGGCAAGAGCTGCAATGGATAAGGATTCGAAGGACAGCGCCATTCAGAAGCGCCACAGGCTCACCTTTGAAATGAACTACTGGAGGAACAAACACAACCGTTTTTTAATGAAGGACGTGCCTGCAGGATTCAAGAATAGCCAATTGGTTGATACAGGAATAATAACCAAGTACGCACGGTTATACCTGAATACATACTTTGATAAAGTTTTAACGGTAAAAGGCAGTACAGTTGCTGATTTCAGAACGATCTGGGGTTTACAGGAAGAATATGAAAAGAAAGAGAGGGTCAATCATATCCATCATTGCATTGATGCCATAACAATGGCCTGCATGACCAAAGATAATTATGAATTGCTGGCTAAATTTTATCATGAGTGGGAAGAAGCGGAATATGCCGGTTACGATAAAAAGCCGAAAATTGAAAAACCCTGGCCTTCATTTGCTGAAGACATGAAAGAGATTGAGAATGAGGTGCTGATATCACATTATACACCCGACGTTCTTCCAAAAAAAGCAAAGAAGAAATTGAAAGTCAGAGGGAAAATCAAGTTGAATAAGAATAGAGAAGTAATTTATTTGAAAGGCGATTCTGTTAGAGGACCATTGCACAAAGAAACGAATTACGGGGCAATTAAACGCACCATGGTTGACAAAGATGGAAATCAAACTGAAAAATTGCAATATGTCGCAAGAAAGCCACTGGATAGCCTGTCACCGGCTGATATCAACAATATTGTAGATGAGAATATCCGAAATATTGTGATTGAAGGAAAAGCTAAGGAAGAGCCTTTAAGAAAGGAACTTGAAAAATGGGTTAAGCTTGAAAAGGACGAAGATGATCCTATTAGAAAAGCTCAATATAATGAGAAGGTCAATGAGATTAAGCAGCAGCTTGAAACGCTTTTCAGGATTACGAACAAAGATGGCAGTTATACACCCATCAAAAAAGTGCGCTGCGTCGCCACCACTGTGACAAACCCGCTGGATGTCAAACCGCACAGAGACATATCCAAACATGATTATAAGCGATATTCCCATTTTGCAAACGACAGTAATAATGTGATGGGAATATATGAGGGCACGGATAATAAAGGCAAGGTTAAGAGAGATTTTATCCTGGTTAATAACCTCGATGCAGCTAAATTTTACAACGGGAAGTCAGAAGAAAATCCGTTACCGGAGGTACATCCTAAGTCTGGCTTTCATTTGAATGCTCTTCTTAAGATAGGCACTATGGTTATTTTATGGGAAAGTAAACCAGAAGAAATTTGGGATTTGGAAAATATAGCTATCAATAAGCGAACATACAAAGTAATTGGATTAAGCGTACAGAGAATTATTAGCTCAAATGGGAAAATAAATGAGTATGCAACTATAGTATTGAAACAAATTAATGAAGCAAGACCTGGGGTTGAATTAAAAACTCTTGATGGTGCTTATAAATCTAATGAGGCATACATGGCACAGCGAAAAATGAACCATAATCAATTCAATGCTTTAGTAGAAGGATTTGATTTTTATATTTCTCCCATTGGTGAGTTGAAGAAAATAGAAAAATGATCAAGCGCACCCTCTTTTTCACCCAGCCCTGCAAGCTTACGGTCAAAGACCGGCAGCTTGTCGCCACATATCCTGAGAGCGGGGAAACCAGATCAGCCCCAGTCGAGGATTTGGGCTTTGTTGTGATTGAGAACCAGCAGATCAGCATCAGCATGCCCTTGCTAACGGAACTGACCACCAACAACGTGGCTGTGGTTTTTTGCAATGCCGCACATTATCCGTCGTCCATGCTCCTGAATCTCGACGGGCACCATATGCAGCAGGAATTGTTCAGTCATCAGATCGCGGCATCAGAACCCTTGAAGAAAAACCTCTGGAAACAAACCGTGGAGGCAAAGATCACGAACCAGGCCGGCGTGCTGCGCAGATTGGGAAGGGAGTTCCGGAAAGTGCAGTATTTTGCCGATCGGGTCAAAAGCGGCGACCCCGAAAACGTCGAAGGTTCTGCCGCACGGGTTTATTGGCCTTTGCTGTTTGGGGAAAAGTTCACCCGCGAACAGCACGGCGATCCGCCCAATAACCTGCTCAACTATGGGTATGCCATCATAAGGGCCGCGGTTGCCCGGGCACTGGCCGGATCGGGATTGCTGGCCACGCTGGGGATCCATCACCATAATAAATATAACGCCTTCTGCCTGGCCGACGATATCATGGAACCGTACAGACCATACATCGATCTGCTGGTGCATGAAATAATATCACGGGAGGAAGCCATTGATGAGCTGACTACGGAATTGAAAATGAAATTGCTGGGAGTGCTGACCACCGACGTCAGGATGGGTCAGCAAACCCGCCCGCTGATGATCGGATTGTCTTCAACGACGGCCTCACTGGCGAAATGCTTCGCCGGAACGGCAAAAAAACTGAATTATCCATTGATCAATTGAAACATATGGATGAATAAGAGAGCCCTTTATGGAGCAGAACCGCCTAAACGCCTATCACATTATGTGGCTTTTTGTATTCTTTGATCTGCCGGTAACATTGAAGAAGGAACGAAAGGCTGCGGCGCGTTTTCGCAAGGACCTGATGAACGACGGATTTGGCATGATGCAGTTTTCCGTTTACACCCGGCACTGTGCCAGCAAAGAAAGTTCGGAAGTCCACGTAAAACGGGTGAAAGGATTTATCCCGGAGAAAGGGCAGGTAAGCATACTTCAGGTAACGGACAAGCAATACGGAGAAATCATCAATGTATGGGGGAAAAAGAGCGTACCTTTGCCAGAAGGGCCCAAACAACTTGAACTTTTTTAGCTATATTGTTCCTTGACATATTGAAAAGTATCCTTAACCGGAGAAAATGAAACCAAATTCACTTCCAGGTTTGCCCGAAGCATCGTTTTTACGATGAAAAATCCCTTGAAAATGCCTAAATATAGGGGGTTTTTGGGGCTTGGGTTGTGGTTTGATGTAATTTTCAAAGGATATTCAACTCAGCGCGCATCAATGCGTTCATATTGAAGCGTTGTGGTTTGATGTAATTTTCAAAGGATATTCAACATAATTTTATTGGCATCCCCGCTCGTGACGGTTGTGGTTTGATGTAATTTTCAAAGGATATTCAACTCCGCCCGCATGACGAAATTCTCCACAAGCGGTTGTGGTTTGATGTAATTTTCAAAGGATATTCAACCTTATCGCGCTAAAGCAATACCCTGATTCTGTTGTGGTTTGATGTAATTTTCAAAGGATATTCAACATCAGCAATACAACCGAGAACGGATACCGGGTTGTGGTTTGATGTAATTTTCAAAGGATATTCAACAGTGGAGCGGTTGCAGGAGATAAGTGAAGGGTTGTGGTTTGATGTAATTTTCAAAGGATATTCAACGAATACATCACGCGGTACGACTACATTGATGTTGTGGTTTGATGTAATTTTCAAAGGATATTCAACAATCACGTTTGTCAAGTTTTTTAACAATTAGTTGTGGTTTGATGTAATTTTCAAAGGATATTCAACCCGGCTCCGCGTCGCATTGTAGTATTCAGAGTTGTGGTTTGATGTAATTTTCAAAGGATATTCAACGCCGCCAAGCGGGAAGCGATCGAGCTGAAAGTTGTGGTTTGATGTAATTTTCAAAGGATATTCAACATGTTATATAAGGATTGATCGCCGATCGCGGTTGTGGTTTGATGTAATTTTCAAAGGATATTCAACAATGCCTATTCTGTGATTATCCGCAATACGGTTGTGGTTTGATGTAATTTTCAAAGGATATTCAACGATCGCCAGGCTAACCAAGGAGCTCATCCGGTTGTGGTTTGATGTAATTTTCAAAGGATATTCAACATGGATGGAAGATTTTAAAGCCGACGCCACAGTTGTGGTTTGATGTAATTTTCAAAGGATATTCAACCTCTGCGCGCGCCTATGCAATGAAGCCGGGGTTGTGGTTTGATGTAATTTTCAAAGGATATTCAACTGAGAAGCAAAGCATATACGCAACGCGGGGGTTGTGGTTTGATGTAATTTTCAAAGGATATTCAACCACTGCGTGTGAGTGGCTAATGAGCAATGAGTTGTGGTTTGATGTAATTTTCAAAGGATATTCAACATACTCCACATTTAGTAGAATCGTTTATTGGTTGTGGTTTGATGTAATTTTCAAAGGATATTCAACGTAACGGTGCTGGTATCTTCCGCGCAGGGCGTTGTGGTTTGATGTAATTTTCAAAGGATATTCAACCGGCGATGCTATCGAACGGGCCATATCATTGTTGTGGTTTGATGTAATTTTCAAAGGATATTCAACTTCAGACATCGTGACCGACCGCGTGTTAGAGTTGTGGTTTGATGTAATTTTCAAAGGATATTCAACCAGGTACGTGCTTATCGACGACAACGGTGAGTTGTGGTTTGATGTAATTTTCAAAGGATATTCAACCGTTCTCCGGCGCAGATGCCTCAAACGATAGTTGTGGTTTGATGTAATTTTCAAAGGATATTCAACTCATTCTTCCCCGCCTCCCTGCGGGTGTTTGTTGTGGTTTGATGTAATTTTCAAAGGATATTCAACTCCTGGACGTGAAGCAGAAAGAACTTCAAGTTGTGGTTTGATGTAATTTTCAAAGGATATTCAACTTTCGTCACGGGATCCCCGGTCTCATCCACCGTTGTGGTTTGATGTAATTTTCAAAGGATATTCAACCATTCCTGTGGTGGGCTGCCTCAACATAGAGTTGTGGTTTGATGTAATTTTCAAAGGATATTCAACTCACTGCCCCAACTGGACAGAGGGGGAGGAGTTGTGGTTTGATGTAATTTTCAAAGGATATTCAACTTATGCATACGGAACGGAAGTCTGGGGATAGTTGTGGTTTGATGTAATTTTCAAAGGATATTCAACGAACTTAAAACAAAAGTATCAACGAAGCAGTTGTGGTTTGATGTAATTTTCAAAGGATATTCAACTGTCAACTGACAATGTAGTCAATGAGAATGGTTGTGGTTTGATGTAATTTTCAAAGGATATTCAACTTTCTTTTACTTTGACGTTTTTCCATACTTGTTGTGGTTTGATGTAATTTTCAAAGGATATTCAACGTCCCGGTCAGTGTGCCACAGCAGTCACAGTTGTGGTTTGATGTAATTTTCAAAGGATATTCAACATTGAGTGATAGCAGCAATGAGAGCATAAGGTTGTGGTTTGATGTAATTTTCAAAGGATATTCAACTAAAAACTCAAAATTATGAAAAACAATTTAGTTGTGGTTTGATGTAATTTTCAAAGGATATTCAACGGGCCGCAATAAGGGTGAAAAAAGCCGTAAGTTGTGGTTTGATGTAATTTTCAAAGGATATTCAACTAAGGCTAAAATTGCCAACAACTCCATGGAGTTGTGGTTTGATGTAATTTTCAAAGGATATTCAACGCGCTCCACTCCCTCCAGCAACGACTCTTCGTTGTGGTTTGATGTAATTTTCAAAGGATATTCAACAGTATTTGATGCAGTAAGGGGAAGTGGTTGGTTGTGGTTTGATGTATAATTCCCCCTCTTCTTAGGACAGAATTTCTTTAAAATTAAGTTTCTTATT
>CAZAZE010000027.1:0-47370 GCA_964489545.1 uncultured Bacteroidales bacterium | reverse complement strand
CAATAAGAAACTTAATTTTAAAGAAATTCTGTCCTAAGAAGAGGGGGAATTATAGGTGAAACTGACAGGACAGGAGGATTTTCCGATCTATTTCGGGGCGGGGCCGGAGATGCTGAGGATTGCGGGCGATTTGCGAAAATCCATGACTCCTGCCGAGAAGGTTCTTTGGGAAAGGTTGAGAAACAGGCAAGTAAATGGTTTTCGATTTAGAAGACAACATCCGATTAAGGATTTCATTGTGGATTTCTTCTGCTACGATGCCATGCTTGTTATTGAGGTGGATGGATCTGTACATGATGAGATTAACCAGAGCGAAAGGGACGAACAACGAACGTTTATTCTGAAAAGACTTGGAATCAAAGAAGTCCGGTTTTCCAATCAAGAAGTAATGAACGACACCGACCAGGTCATAAGAAGAATTGAAGAAGACCTTAAATAATAGTCAAGAGCCCACTCCCTTCCCCCGGGCGGGGGGAATTATAATTTCATCTTGCCACAATGAATTTCCCCTTCATCACCTGGTTTCGTGTATCAGAAGCAACAACCAGATAAATGCCGGAAGGAAGATCTGAAATTCTGAGTGACACGAGCCTGTTTTCGGGGTAGGTATTTTCGGATAAGGTTTTTCTTCCGAAAAGGTCATAGATGGAAAGCTCTACCTTGCCAGTAGCTGTATTGTCGGGGAAGGTCAGGGATATCCAGTTTGTTGCCGGGTTAGGTGAAATTTTGATGGTGGATTCATATTCCTCTTTGGTGGGTAGTTCATCAATGTTAACAAACAGGTTACAATCTAAATCCACGGTATCCGATGTTATCGGATAGGGGCAGAGGCTGTCATAGGTGATGGGTTGGGTGTAGATGGAATCGTCCTCTAAATCCTGGTTCATTTTCCAGAGATAGATGTCAAAATTATTATCAACTACATAATATCCTATGACTAGGATCTTACCATCAGTCGATTCGATGATACACTTCGGAGCTTTATCTTCATTTAATAACAACCTACGATCTAAAAGATTCCCTAAAGTATCCATCTTAAAAAGTTCACTAGAATAGATTACATTAGATGAAGGAAGTGATCCCCAAATTACTCCTGCAAGGATGGTAGAATCGTTTAATAAGCATATAGATTTGGCCTCACCACCATCTATTGTATCGCCAAGTATATATTCTTGATAGATTTCATTTCCTAGATAATCAAACTTAAAGAGAGCAGGTGTAAAAGGCATTCCTGACCCAGCAAATGTTCCTATACTATAGAAATTGTTAAAGCTACTTTCAACTACTTGGTAAGCCGTGCCCATACCTCCTTGCCACATTAAATCCCACAATTGGCTACCTGTTGTATCCGTTTTGATCCAAAAAGGCTTCATACCTGGATGAAAACATGATCCAGAAATAAGAAAATTATTATCAGAAGCCATATACAGATAATCCATATCCTCGTTGCTTATCAATGAATCCTCCTGAGCTAGTTGACTTATCCATATGGGTACTCCTGTTTGATCCATTTTTATCAAACTGAATCTTGAATATTCCACTCCTTCCCCGTAATATTGAAGCAGGCCAATATATGAACCATCATATTGCTGAAATACTCCTACACCATAATTCTGGTCAGCAGATAATAATACCCTGCACCATTCTATTTCCCCACAAACATCCATTTTAATAAATAGAGGATCAAAATCACCTGAACTATATAGAGTGGATGCTCCGGAAATTATAAATCCATTATCACTAGTGACATGAGAATTAGATGAATAATATTGGTGTACACCATCGCCTATTTTTTTCTCCCATAATTCATTTCCATTTATATCTATTTTTATAACCCAAATATACTTATTGAATCCGTAAGGCTCGTAGGTGAATGCATTAATAACGAAAGCATTATCATAGGTTTCTATAATATTGTTAGATAAGGAGTGAAAACTATCTCCGTAAATTTTAGGCCATTGCTGAGCATGTAAAATTACCGTAATAAATAAAAACACAGACAAAAGGGCAGCATTGTGGAATTTTAGATTTATCATTGCATTAATACCCCCCCCTTAATTAGTCTTTCACTTTGAATATTCCGGGTATTTGATTTCAGTGAAACAATATACATACCATTGGGCAAATTTTTAAGATCAAGGATCATTTGATTTTTACCTGATTTAATCTCTTCAGCCCGGAGGAGGGTACCATCTATTTTCGATACTTCGATAATACCAACATCATGTTTATCGTCAAGAACATATTGCATACGCCGGACAAATTGACCAGTCTGCGCCGATTTAAATTTATCACCTAAGTCGTCCGTCTGATTGTTTATTGAGATTGTAATTTTACTCTGTGAGACAGATAAATTCATCAGCTCGTGCCCAAAAGGCAGTTAATTTTTGAGATCGATTCTATTTCTTTTCTATTGTCCTTAATGTATGTATTACCAGACATCTTGCATTAGGTTTTCAACTATCATTTGCTTTAAGTTCTCTATTGTTAATACCACATCATTATTGGCTTTACACCTTTGCTTGTTCCATAATGAGGAAGGTAAATAAAGTGGTTTATCGGATTTGTCACTTGTTATTGGATTTTTAACAGAATATGATGTTTCAGTAGAAATTGCTATATGGTCTATGTAAGTTACGAGAATCTTATATCTATCTTCTTTCATATCTAATCTGATGAAAAAGTTAAAATAACTTATAAATGCTTTGGCATTAAATGGTTCGCTAGCTACTGAGAACTTCCCTATAATGTATCCTTCATCTTCATTCTTGATGTCAATGACATCACTGGCAGAATGAAATATGGTAGCCATAGATGATAAAGCCGAATTGTATATTTTGCTTACTGAATAATTACTATCAAGTTTAACTATTTCGATAATTTCATATTCACCCTTATCATTGACAGGTAAATCGCATTGTGCCTTTATTCCATTTTGATAGAACAGGGTCAAAATCAATAAAACATTGAATATATTTTTCATAGCAATTGTGGTGGCCCGGTATTTTGATAAATATATGAATATTTCAACTATTTCTTTCCATTACCTTTAAGATCCTGTCAACATCCATATAATTTTCCAAAAAGTGGGCTAATTTAAAAAAGTCTATGAATGCTAGATATGAATATCCCACCAAATCAAGGTAGCTTCAATTACTCTTCAAAATATAGATAATAGCGAAGTTCGGTTTCAGCCCCTAACCCCTTTCCCCAACCGATTCAGCCCCTATCCCCTAACCCCTTTCCCCACCCGGGGAAAGGGGAATATCATGAACGTAATATTTTGTAAATTTGAATTTGATGGTGAAACTGACAGGACAGGAGGATTACCCGATCTACTTCGGGGCGGGGCCGGAGATATTGAGGCGAAAGAATGAACAAAACCGAACAGGTCATCAGCAAAATTGAGGCAGACTTATCAAAATAATGAATCCAGCATTCCCTCCCCCGGTTGGGGGAGGGTTAGGGTGGGGGCTGAAAATTTAGATACCAGCCAAGCTCGGGGGCCCGAATTCTTTTTCTTAAATTTCATTTATGAATATCCTTAGGATCTTCTTGGTTTGGATCGCTCTCCCGGCTTCCGGGCTTTATCCACAGGTGAGGGAGCCGGAAATGGTTTTGGTGGAGGGAGGCTCGTTCCTGATGGGATCTGTTAATGGCGGGGGTGATGAGAAGCCGGTGCACCGGGTGCATGTTGGCGATTTCTACATCGGCCGGTACGAAGTGACCCAAGCGGAATGGTATTCCTTAATGGCCGATGACACTTCTCACCGTTATTTTGGCGGTTGTGACAGCTGCCCGGTCGAACGGGTAAGCTGGGGCCACGCCATGGAATACATCAACCGGCTGAACGCATTGACCGGCAAACATTATCGGTTACCTACGGAGGCGGAGTGGGAATATGCGGCCCGGGGCGGGAAATTTTCAAAAGGATATAAATACAGCGGCAGTAACAAAGCAGATTCTGTGGCCTGGACCGACGGGAATTCCGGTAACCGGATCCATCCGGTCGGCCGGAAAAAGCCCAACGAACTGGGGTTGTATGACATGAGCGGCAATGTGTTTGAATGGTGCTCCGACTGGTTTGCTTATCATTATTACCGTGAATCGCCGGGTGAAAATCCGCGGGGGCCAGAATCCGGTACCAAGCGGGTGATGCGCGGCGGCAGCTGGTTCTTCGACCGGAACGGCATCCGCTGTGCGGACCGTGATCATGGTAACCCGGATTTTCGATATGGATATGTGGGTTTCAGGCTGTGCAGCAGTGGCACAGAGTAAGCCCGCTTGAACAATATCAATAACTGGTTGTTACCTTACCAGTGTTAATCAAACTTAAATTTCACCATGAAAAAGTACATCTTTTCCCTCTTTGCAATTACCGCATTATTCATCTCGGCCTCGCTGTATGGCCAGCAAAAGGAACCCTTTGCCCTTAGCCCTCTGCCCTACGCTTACAACGCATTGGAGCCTTACATCGATGCCCAGACCATGGAGATCCACCATTCCCGCCACCACGCGGCCTATGTGAACAATCTGAATGCAGCCGTTAAAGGCACCATGGCTGAGAAAATGAGCCTGGAGGAAATCATGGCCAATATTTCAAAATTCGACATGAAAACCCGCAATAATGGCGGCGGGCATTACAACCACGACCTGTTCTGGAGCATCCTGGCCCCCAATGCGGGCGGAACACCTTCAGGTGATTTAGCCAAAGCCATAGATCAGACATTCGGAGGTTTCGAAAACATGAAGACCCAACTGAATACCGCCGCTTCTAGCCGTTTTGGTTCGGGATGGGCCTGGCTTTATGTCGATGGCAACGGCAAACTGGCCATTGGCTCAACCCCCAACCAGGACAACCCCCTGATGGACATCGCGGAGATCAAGGGCACGCCCATCCTCGGGATCGATGTCTGGGAACACGCCTATTACCTGAAATACCAGAACAAGCGTGGCGATTACCTTGGCGCGA
Source organism: uncultured Bacteroidales bacterium (assembly GCA_964489545.1). Classification (GTDB taxonomy): domain Bacteria; phylum Bacteroidota; class Bacteroidia; order Bacteroidales; family JAGOPY01; genus JAGOPY01. Next base: position 42,398 of record CAZAZE010000027.1, on the reverse strand, counting down.
TCTGGAACGTGATCAACTGGAAGGAAGTGGAACGACGCTATGATGAAGCGGTAAAGTAGAAACTATTCTGTAAGAATTATCTTCCTCACTAATTTCTCCCCATCTGCGGTCAGCAGAACGAGAAAGTAAACGCCTGGCGCTACCTCCCGCGGTGTCCAGGCGTAATCATGACGGCCTGGGGAAAGCAGGCCGCTCGTGATCGTGTCCAGCAGCTTGCCTTCGGCATTGCGCATCTGCATTACCAATTGCAGTTCATTTTGAAGGTTCAGGGTGATGTTTATTTTTTCAGTAAAGGGATTGGGAAACACCTCCACTTTAAGGGAATTTGAAAGGGCCGGGACAATTCCCTGCGATGAGATCAGCGGCCGGCCGGCTTCCGCCCAGGCTGAGTAGATCAATTCGGCCATGGCATGCGACGCCCGGCTGAACAGCAGGATTGTGAAGTTTTTGGATTTTTCCCACAGCGCGTTTTTATAGGCTGAGGAGCCCGTACTTCCGCCCGAAACGCCCTGGGCATAGGTATCAGCGGCGAGGATCGAGTCAACGTAGGGATAGCTTTCGTAGAGGTAGTCAAAAATATAATCCAAAACGTCAGGAACTTCCGAGACGCCATCTCCGGAATAGGTGATCTGCCCGATGAAAGAATTGATCATAGACGACTCAAAGCGGGAGTGGATGCCGTACTGATTTGTATACTGTCCGTTGTAATTCCGCGTAATGTGCAGCGGCATATGCCCGTCGGCCACGTAATGGCCCAGGTCGGCGGCAAACAGCACCGCCTTTTCGAAGTCGTAGCGCCGGAAGCAGGCCACGAGCGAGTCGTAGGTGGTCAGGGTGGCCCAGGGCAAAACCCCCTGGTCGATCACGAACGGCAGGCCATATTTGGCCACCACCGAGTCGAACGCCTGCGGGATGCGACCGCCGGCGATGAATTCCGGGTAGTTGTCGATATCGATGTAATGCCGCGGTCCTTCATCGGGATCGATGTTCTTGCGCTCGTCGGCGTCGGAAGCATGGGCGGCCAGAACGGAGTTCCACTGCATGAACTCCGCCATTTCCGGCGGGAACGACAATGATGATTCGTAGCTGATCTTGTAATGGCCGGTGTAGCCCCAGCTGAGGAGCAGCAGGGCAGAGACGATCAACAGCGCGGCAAAAGGCAGGCGAAAGCGGGTTCTCATCAGGTGGTCCTCTATTTCCGGCAAAGTTAGCAGAAACGGCGGAGGAAATCTATTTGGCGCAAATTACTCAGAAGCTTTCTCCAAATACGGCCCGAGCCGTTCGAACAGGAAGTGGTGCCAAACGCCTTCCACGATGGCCGGGATTCCTTCCGGAACCTCCCCTGCTCCGTGCACGGATAATGATAACAATGTTGAATCCGATCCCGTCGCAGTAAATTTGTAAGTACACACCAATGTTACGGCCATGCCTGACAATCCCAGCGGTCCTTCGAAGCGCAGCAGTTTGCCGCGGTCTGCGTAAATTACCGTCGCATGTTTCACGCCATTGCCCGCCTCATCGAAGATTTCATAAAAACCACCGCCGGGTTTGGGCTCGATGTACAACCGGTAAGGTTTTTCGGAAAACGAATGGTCCCACCACGGGCTGATGTCGCCCGTCACGGCGTCGTAAACCTTTTCCGGGCTTCCCGGCAGGGAAATGGATTGCTCGAACGAAAAGACCCGGCAGGGAACGAGGCTGTCCTGCGCCTGGATGGAAAGGAATGGCAGAAAGAATATCAGGGTAATTAGGGAGCGTTTCATAAGGGGAATAAGTTGCACAAAATGCAAACATAGGATTTTTCCTACCTTTGAAGGAACGCTAATGATGATTTTTATCCAAGCCTTATGCGAAAAACCCGATGGCTCCTGATCTCAGCCTTGATGCTCAGTTTGAGCACCTCGGGGCAAAACAGTCTGGAAAGCGACCTTTTTCAAAAGTATTTCAGCCCGGCGGAGCGTGCCGGCTTGCAGCGGATCATTTCATTCACCGACAGCATGGTCCTGGGTGGCAGGACAGCGGTTCCGGTCAATACCGCCTATCACCGTTACCTGGATTCCATCGCGCTTTTACCCGACAAAGCCTTCCCGCAGGAGATTGTGGATCCGTTTCTCCGGAGCCTGGACCCGGGGTTATTTGACAAGATTTATGTGTGGTCCATTCCGGAGCGTGTGGTAACCCGCGACACGGTGCTGATCCGCCCTGAAAACCATTTGGTCCTGGAAGCCAACCGTAACGGGGCTTATTTCAGCCTGATCCGGGAACTGGGCGATACGAGCGCTTATTTTCACGACGTCTACGAAAATGTGCAGGTCGCCGGCGACATAAGCCCTAACATCCTGGCTGAATTTGTGCACCATAACGAGCGGTTCGACTTCGATAATATCTATCACCGCCTCTGGGCGGCGGTAATGCTGCTGTGGATGGGAGAACGATGAGTGTTTAGTGTTTAGTGTTTAGTGTTTAGTGTTTAGTGTTTAGTGTTTAGTGTTTAATATTTAGTGCTTAAGATGGAAATTGTTATTATCTGCCTCGTCGCATTTATTACCGCCATTCTGACCTTCTTCTCGGGATTCGGACTGGGCACGATCCTGACTCCGGTCTTTATGATCTTCTTCCCGGTCGATTTGGCCATCGCGCTGACCGGCGTTGTCCACTTCTTCAACAACATTTTCAAACTATTCCTTGTCGGTAAGAATGCCGACAAGAGCACCGTGCTGCGATTCGGCATCCCGGCCGTCATCGCCGCATTTTTCGGCGCCTGGCTGCTGCTCCACATCCCCGACGCCCGGCCGCTCTTCTCCTACGACGCCTTCGGCCGGACCTTCGAGGTTTACCCCGTGAAGCTGCTGATCTCCATCCTGCTGATCATCTTCGCAAGCATGGACCTCATCCCCTATTTCAGCAAACTGCAGTTCGGTAAAAACAAACTGCCCCTGGGCGGAGCGCTGAGCGGCTTCTTCGGCGGGCTCTCCGGCAACCAGGGCGCCCTGCGCAGCGCCTTCCTGATCAAGGCCGGGCTGTCGAAGGAAGCGTTTATCGGAACCGCAGTGGTGGTGAGCGCGTTCGTCGACCTCACCCGCCTCAGTGTGTATGCGACCCGCTTCACACAGTCGGGGCTAACCGACAACCTGACCCTGGTCATCCTGGCCACCCTGGCCGCCATTTCCGGCGCCTATCTTGGAAACAAACTGCTAAAAAAGGTAACTTTACGATTCCTGCAGCTTACGGTCGCCGTCATGCTCATCCTGCTTTCGGTGGCGCTGGGGCTGGGAATCATTTAAACGCTCATCGATGCAGAAAATACTCATCATCATCAACGACGCCCCATACGGGACGGAAAAAGCGTACAACGCGCTCAGAATGGCCATGACCCTGCAGAAAGAACATGGCGAAATGGTCGAAATAAAAATATTCCTCCTGGCCGATGCGGTGTTCTGCGGACTCCCCGGACAGAACACGCCCAATGGCTATTACAACATCGAACGCATGCTCCGTTCGGTCCTTCAGAAAGGAGGTGAAGTGAAAAGCTGCGGCGGATGCTCACAGGCCCGCGGTATTGAAAACATATCCTTCATCGATGGCGTGAAGTTGAGCAATATGAAAGAATTCGCCCAGTGGACCGTGGAGTGCGACAAGGTGCTGAGTTTCTGAGTTCTTTGTGTAAACAGGATCAAATAATATCTTATCATGGCATAATTTTTTTGAATTTGGTCATGAAATTGCCCACTTCTTTTATATCTTAGTGATTCTGATATAAGTTTAAAGATGAGGCTAACTTTAATTCTGTTTGCCCTTCTAATAATTCATCTTTCGTCGTGTAAGAAAGAGAATGATTACGATATAATCAGACCCGGATCTTATTTTCCGGTCTATCCCAATTCATGGTGGAAATATCTTAAAAACAATACAGACACCGTAACAATTTCCACCAGTGAAACATATATCCTTCACAAATATGAACTAACAAGTTATCCTCATCCCGTCACTTATTCTGATCCCGTTTATGTCCCGTTTTACGACGGCAACCCTGTATATGAATATGATAAAATAGATTGGTGTCCGTGGGTAGAACCTCAATATTCCAGGTGGCCTATTTTAAGCGAAGAAATCGGTTATCTTTTTCCATGGGAATGGTGGTGTGACAGAAGATCCTCTTATGAATGTGAGATGGTCCTTGTTAAAGATAAAATATTTAATGGCCAGGATTCCGTTTTGATACTGGAAAGCTACTTTGAGTGTTCTTACCCGTGCAACATGAAAAGATATCGTGAGTTTACAAAAAATATAGGGCCAACATTAGATATTCTCTATGACTCGCTTACTTTAGATACCATTAGCATTTCGGTTTTAATAGATCATCTCATAACATTTGACACGATCAAGTGATCCGGACCTCCTTAGTTTAAAAAATCTGATCTTCCCATTTGGCGTTGATGGCTTGGAAATGGCTAATTTTACCCAAAATTAGCCATCATATATCCAAATGAGCCCATCAATAAAAAGTTATTTCATCATAATTGCCGCTCTGTGCTGCTTTGCCTTCCCCCTGGCCGGGCAAACGCTGAAAGATACGGCGGTCGTCGATTTCACCACCATCCACCGCACCATCCAGGAGGAAATCGGGCAATACGGCGCCGAAGATGTCCTGGTGGTGCTGGACATCGACAACACGCTGCTGACCGGCGACACGGACCTGGGCAGCGACGTCTGGTACCAGTGGCAGAACGGCGAACTGGACCCGAAACCCACAGAGGGTCAGGCGCTGACGAAAGACTGCCTCTTCAATGAAGCCATCGGCCTGCTGTACGAACTGGGGACGATGAGCCTGACCGACAGTCTGCTGCCCGAATATGTCGCCGGCTGGCAGCGATCGGGCGCAACGGTGATCGCCCTGACCTCGCGGAGCCCGAAATACCGGGCGGCGACGGAACGGGAGCTGCAGCGCAACGGGATCGACCTGTCGGCCGCGCAGCTGCGGACCATTGAAGGCAACACATTCTCCTTCCACTACACCCTGGGCCGCGAGGTCAGCTATGCCAACGGGATCTTCATGACCACCGGACTGCACAAAGGCGAGATGCTGGATCATCTCCTGGACCGGTCGGGCCGGTCGTTCCGGGCCATCATCATGGCAGATGACGGCAGGAAGAACATCGACGCCGTGAAAAGCGCATACGCCAGCGCAGACAACACGGAGGTCATTCTGTTCCACTACACCCGTATCATCACCGATCGGGTGGCAGAGAACCAGGGAAAAATTCTTACCCCGGAGCAGGCGCAAAAAATGGCGGACGACTGGACTTTTCTGATCAATACGCTGCTGACCATTTTCCCGGAACGGCTGGAGAAATCGGATTGCCTGGTGCGGCCCTAAAATGGCAGATTTGCGCCCTGAAGACAGGTTAATTTTTACGTTTCTTGCAGGGTTAACTTAAAATATACCTCCATAAGCCACTTTAATCTGAAGGACGCTACCCGGTCCGCCCAGATACCACCAGGGTTTGTCTGCATAATAAAACTGCGGTGTACCATACTGATCCTTGAAAACCAACTGATTTTTTACCGATAATGGAAATGCCTGCAGCCCAAAGGAAACATTGAATATCCCTTTTTCCCGGCTTGAAAACCTGATTGCCCATCCGATAGCAACGCCTCCACCCCATGCCCAAAAATCTACATTACTATCCCGGGTGACGTTCCTCCAGGAGAACCAGCCGGTAACTTCCTGGCTCTTGTATAATAACGGATGCATATCAAAGTACCCGGCCATCAGTTTTCCTTCTAAGAAAAATCGCGCCGAGCCTCTGGTCCATGGGTAATAGCGGTAAAACAAATTGAACTTGATCCCATCGAACTTGTTGATTGTTGACCCGTCCTCTTTGTTGTTCCATGAAAATCCCCAGCCAAATAAATAAAAGGAAGTGTGGAGGCCAATAGAGTGATTTTTAGGTAAGATCCTTTCATACTGAACCCCGAGCGATCCGGTGATCAGCTCGAAAGGCAACCAGTATATGGCATTGTGGACACAACACCAGAGGGAATCCGTCTGACGTTGTGTATATTTTTCAATTTCCATTATATCCAGAGAAAAGGTAACAACCCTTTGCCAGTATGGTCCTGTAAGTAATGCTGTGCGGCTTTTATAGTCCGGATGGGTGATAATCAGCCGGCGGTGCTGCCTGGGAATGGACAAGGTGAACAAGCCTTTTGTGTCAGAATGTGTGAACCGGTCGGTGTCAGTCAGATCAATCCTGGCAGCATTTACGGGCAGATCGGTCCTGGAATCGACCACTCTTCCGCGGAGTGTGCGCTCCTGCCCTGATGCAAAGGCAAACAAGACAAAAGATAAGAAGAAGATCAACAGCGTTTTCAAAACAGATGGAATTTAAGACCTGGTTCAGGAAACCACCTAAAGTTACGAAAATTGGTTCTGAAAATCAAGGCAGTCAATGAACTATATGCTTCACCCGATAAGAAGCACTAAAAAAGAGATTTAATTTAAGTAATGGAGATCTTTGAAGATACTTTAATTTATTGCCACAGATTCACAGATTACATTCAGCATAATCTGAAATATTAATCTGTGAATCAGTGGCAGATAATAACTGGAATCAACCACGTGGAAAATCTACGATGCGCGAATATTATTTGCTTTAGCTACTTCTATTCACCTATTTTTGATAGTGTGAACACAGAGCGATTATACCACCAACCGTATTTACGATGAACGCTGGCAATAAAAAATACAATAGCATTGATGAATATCATGCGGCGCAACCCGCCGATACCCGGGAAATACTTGAAAAACTCAGGCAAGCCATCAAACAGGCGGCACCAACGGCGACGGAAACGATCAGCTACGGAATGCCTGCTTTTCGAAAGGATAAAGTGTTGGTGTACTATGCTTTGCACAAAGAGCATATCGGTTTTTATCCTACACCCGATCCTATTAATCATTTCAAAAAAGAGCTTGAGCAATATAAAACCTCAAAAGGAGCAATTCAGTTTCCCATTGACAAACCCCTGCCTCTGAGCCTGATCAAAAAGATCGTTAAGTTCCGGTTAGCGGAGGAAACAAAAACCATGAGGCATGATGGTGCCTGAAACAGAGGAAATCCCAAGCTGCTGGTTAAATACCTGATAAGCTTCAGGTTCTGATCGTTGATTTATATTTATTGCCGCAGATTCACAGATTACTTTTAGAATAATTTGTAATATTAATCTGTGAATCAGTGGCAAAAAAAGAAAACATGCAAAACAAAAAGCAGGATAAAGACAAAAGCAGGGCAAGCGACTGGAAATCCCGGCTTGGAATTGTCTATTCCACGAATCCTGATTTTCAGTACCATTCCGAAGGTGCACCTGAAGCGGAAACCCTGCCGCCACAGCAGCAGAAGCTGATCGTAACGCTCGACCGCAAACAGCGCAAGGGCAAGGAAGTGACGCTGATCACCGGCTTCGTGGGATCGGAGGACGATTTGAAAGACCTTGCAAAAAAGCTCAAAACGAAATTCGGCGTGGGGGGCTCGGCGAAGGACGGGGAGATCGTCATACAGGGTGATTTTGTGCAGAAAACGATGGAATGGCTGAGCAATGAAGGGTTTAAGGTGAAAAGATCAGGAGGATAGAGACTTCGGGTGTTTAGTGTTGAGTGTTTAGTGTTTGGTGCTTAGTGTTTAGTGTTTAGTGTTTGGTGCTTGGTGCTTGGTGCTTGGTGCTTGGTGCTTGGTGTTTGATGTTAAATGGGTTGATTGTTTATGAAGATTAGATGGTCGGTATTGGTGCTGGCATTGTGCATCCTGGCGGGGGTGTTCCTGGAGGTGTACCGGATCGGGAGCAGCCCGCTGCAGGAGTGGGACGAGGCGCGGCGCGGCATCAACGCCATCGGGATGATCCGGAGCGGCGATTACCTCACGTACCGTTTTCTCGATGACGTCGACACCTTCGTCAGCAAGCCGCCCCTGGCCACGTGGCTGATCAGTATCAATTTCAAACTGTTCGGCTACAACCTTGCGGCCCTGCGCCTGCATTCGGTCATTGCCACCCTGCTCTTCTTCCTTTGCGCCATCCGGCTGGTCCGGCTTTACAAAGACGCCTGGTTCGCCGCCATGGTCCTGGCCATCCTGGTGACGGTGAAGGGGGTGATCGGCTTCCATGTGGGACGAAACGGCGACACCGACAGCCTGCTGCTGCTGTTCCTCACCGCGGCGGCCTTCCATTTCCTGCGGTACTGGGATTTCGGCGACCGGCGTTCCATCTATTTTGCGCTTATTTTTGCCGGACTGGGCTTTTACGCCAAAGGCCTGGCCATTTTGCTGTTTCTTCCCGGGATCGCCGCCATCATTGCGCTATCCTGGGACCATAAAAAGCTCTTTAACCGGCATGTGCTCTTTTCCCTGCTGATCTTCCTGGGCATCGTCATGAGCTGGTACATCCTCTCCCTCTCTGGAAACCGCAACGTTCCCGATGCCGCCGGCAGCATCAGCCTGTGGCAGGGAATGTGGCAGACCGACGGCCTCACGCGCTTCACCGACCCGTCGTTCGAGCGCGGCTACGATCCCTGGTACCTGTTCACCATCCTCGACACCCGCTTCAACGTATGGAACTACCTGCTTTACGCCGGGATCGCGTTCTGGATCATACGGGCTGTACCCAAAAGAGAAAGCGGTGAAACGCGGCAGACCGACCGTTTGCTGGTGGTTTCGGCCCTCCTCGCCGGCGGCATGGCCCTCGCGCTCGTTGCCAGCAGCAACAAACACAGCTGGTACTTCGCACCGGGATACCTGTTCCTGGCCATCATCACCGCCTCCTTCACCGAACTGCTGGTGCGCCGGAAGCGCTGGGCGGCCTTGGTGTTCGCCCTGCTGGTCTGCGCGCTGTTCGCCCGGCGCGTCGCGGAGATCAGCCATGAACAGGCGCCAATGGATGACTTCTTCCGGGAGCACGCCCCCGCCCTGCAGCAGGCCGATCGGTTGCTCATCCGGGGAGAAGTGCCGCAGCATTACATCCTCTCTTTCATTTTGCACAACCCGGATAAGTCGGGTCGTGCCGAAAAAGTGAGAGCCGGGGAACAAGACGGCGTGACGATCCTTCTGTCGGCCGATCCCGTCCCCGGTGAGGTGCTCGGTACAATCGACGGATTCTTTCTGATCCGGAAAAATTGATCAGCGCAATGAACCTTATTGCCCGTTAGTTTGTTGCTTTGGGTTAATGAAGAACCTCAGCAACCGCATCCTGGGCTCCGTGGAGAAGGTCGGCAACGCCCTGCCCCACCCTGCCGCATTGTTCGGCCTGTTCGCCCTGTTCTCCCTCTTATTTTCCGGCCTTGGCCACTGGCTGGGCTGGGAAGGCACCCATCCCACCACCGGGGAACCCATCCGCATCGATAACCTGCTGTCGCGCGACGGCCTGCACCGCATCCTGCTGGAAATGGTGAACAATTATACGGGTTTTGCTCCGCTGGGTATCGTGATGGTGGCCATGCTCGGTATCGGCATCGCCGAGAGCAGCGGACTGATCAAGGCCGCCATCAGCGCCCTGATCACCCGGGCGCCGCGCAGCACCATCACCTTCATGACCGTGCTGACCGGCGTGCTTTCGAACGCCGCTTCCGATATCGGTTACATCCTCATCATCCCGCTGGCCGGGATCATCTTCCATTCCCTCGGCCGCCATCCGGTCGCGGGCATGTCGGCCGCCTTCGCCGGCGTCAGCGGCGGATTCAGCGCCAACCTGGTCATCGGCACCATCGACCCCTTGCTGGCCGGACTCTCCACCGAAGCGGCCCGCATCCTCGACCCGGAATATTACGTCATGCCGACCGCCAATTATTACTTCATGGCCGTGTCCACTTTCCTGGTGGCCATCACCGGCACCTGGGTCACCCGGGCGGTTGTCGAACCCCGCCTTGGGTCCTATACGGGTGATGCCCCAAAGGAAGAAATTGGTAAACTGTCGCCGGGAGAGGTCAGGGGATTGAAATGGTCCGGCGTCGCGTTCCTTGTCATTATGGGATTGATGGCCTGGGGACTGCTGCCGGCCGACGGCTTCCTGCGGGGCAGCGACGGCACCATCCTGCACTCCCCGGTATTGAAGGGATTTATCTCGGTGCTGTTCCTCACCGCCGCCATCATGGGGATCGTCTTTGGTTATGCCAGCGGCACCTTCAAAAAGCACGAAGATGTCATCTCGGGAATGAACACCAGCTTCAAATCCCTTGTCAGCTTCCTGGTCCTGGTCTTCTTCGCCGCGCAGTTCGTGGCCTGGTTCAAATGGAGCAACCTGGGGCTTATGATCGCCGTGAAAGGGGCCGCCCTGCTGCAAAACGCCGACATCGGCCTGATCCCGCTGGTCATCCTCTTCATCATCCTGTCCGGTTTTATCAATATGTTCATGGGCAGCGCCTCGGCCAAATGGGCGATCATGGGGCCGGTGTTCATCCCGATGTTCATGCTGCTGGGCTACTCTCCAGAACTTTCGCAGGCGGTGTTCCGCATAGGCGACAGCGTGACCAACGTCATTTCGCCCATGATGAGTTTTTTCGCCCTGATCATCGTCTACTACCAGAAATACCAGCCCAAAGCAGGGCTGGGAACCCTTATCGCCACGATGCTCCCGTATTCCATCACGTTCTTTTTTGCCTGGACCGCACTGCTGATCGCCTGGATCCTGCTGGGGTTCCCGCTGGGACCGGAGGCAGGCCTGTATTATCCGAAATGATGACCAAAGGTGAACTCCACGTGATATTTACCCCTGTAGCCTTGTGATTTTACTCTGATTTTCGTAACTTGCCTTGTGATTGCATCTCCTATGCTTCATGATATTCATCAGTGCAATGCTTAAATAATCAGAAAGATGGAAAATATCACGGGGACCATCCTGACGTTTCTGGCCGCTATTCTTTCCTTTTTATTCGGGATGATCTACCTCACCCGGCCGAAATTCATGCAATACCACCGTATAGCCGTTCAGAAAGACTGGGAGGAACTGGTCCCGGAAATGCGCACACTGATCACAGCGCTCATGAGGGCCCTGAGCAGCGGCTTCCTGGCCGTGGCCTTTGCGCTGGTGATGCTGCAACTTCGGTTCAACCTCAGCGGGGAACACTGGATCGCGTTGAGCATATTGATCATCGGCAGTATCCTGGCCCTGGGATCGCTCTATGCCATGTTCCTCATCAGAACCCGCACCAAAGGCCGCCCGCCGATTGTTATCGTTTTGGTTATCTTTGTCCTGATGATCGCCGGGTACTTTTTCAACATTTACGGCTGATCACTAAGTAATGGGCAAAATTTGGATGATCTTCGCCAGTTTGATCTTTTTGACCGCCTGCTGCCCGGAGGGGAAGGAAACCGGCAGGTTCATGCTAACTGAGGCCGAAAAGGCGTTCTTTCCTTATGAATCAGGGCAGAGCATTGAATTTATCCATTCCGGTGGATTTTCTTTTGATCTGGGCGTAACAGATATCCGGACAGAGATGATGCGTACCGAAATGGAGCATTGCGGAGAGAATTATACCAGTTATGAAGTGAAAACCGCCATCCTGCAAAGCAATATTCCCGAATTCTACATCATTCTCTCCATCAGCCCCCGGGATTTCTACCCGGTGCTTTCCATCGTCATTAATGATGATCATTATTTTCAACTGAATACGACTGAAGAACCCGGCATCGACAGCATCATCTTCAACGGAAGATTATTTTCTGATGTTTATGAAATGAATGACAACTGGGCGGATACTTCCCTGATCGTTCCTGAGGTTGTCTTATTTAACCGGAAAAGCGGTTTGCTGCAAATAACCATGACCAATGGCGAGGAGTACACGATCAACGAATAGTTTGTTTGCTTTTATCCTGCTGATCATCCTGGCGGCATGCGGCAAGGATCCGTGCCTCGACATTGCAGCATTGGATGCCCTGAGCACGGAGACCAAAACCTGGTTTGTCGCGGACAGCATCGGGAACCAGGTAATCACCGATGCACAGGGGATATCGCAGACATTGATCATGGGTTCGCTTTACTACCATGAGACTGCAGTGAGCGTTGAAGATGATTGCGGCCAGACGTACGGCAGTTTTTACTACTCATTACAGTATCGTACATCCATGTCACCACTGCATTTCATGGTGAATATCCGCGGCTCAGGCTGGGAAGCGGATGGGTTTTATCTGGAGTTGTCGGTCATGAACCTGAATAACAGCGAACGAAAGACGACACAGTATGATTTTAAGACCCATGCCGTCCGGGATCAAAATGCCGAAATCCTTTTTCAGGACCAGGCTGAAGTCTTTGGCCGGATCTATGAAGACATCCTGGAGATCAATTTCCTGAATACTTATGGCCCCAATGACGTGAAGACGGTTTATTATGCCAAAGGATGGGGGATCATTAAATTCACGCAGGACAATGGAAACAGCTTCGGGGTCAGCGCAGCCGACTGGATCAGTACTTGCAAATCACAGCATCAGCGCTGACGGGATGAGAAAATATCTGCACATCATCATCCTCTTCACTGCCGGCCTGATCCTCACGCTGTCGTTTTACCACAAGGTCATCTTTGACCCGGACGCATATTTTTTCAACGACCGGGGCGATGCGGTCAAGAATTATTTCACCTACGCCTGGCACATCCGCCACGACACTTCCTGCACACATTTCCAGGGGATGAATTATCCCTACGGCGAGCATATCCTGTATACCGATAACCATCCGGCACTGTCGGAATTGCTTCGGACATTTTCCGGAGGCGAAGGATGGCTGAGCGATCACAGCGTCGGCATCCTTAATGTCGCGATGATCCTCTCACTGCTGCTGACCCTCGTCACCCTGTATTTCCTGATGCTGGAATTCGGGATCAGCCGGGCGGTCGCGCTCCAGCTCGGTATTGGCATGGCGCTGCTGGCACCGCAGGTGTTCCGGATGACGGGCCACTTCGCCCTGTCGTACAGTTTCGCGATCCCGCTTTCCTGGCTGATCCTGCTGAAGGCCCTGAAACAGCGTAAGCCGGTCTGGCCGGTCGTTTTACTTTTTCTCACCGGCCTGCTCTGGATGTTCACCCATGCCTACCTGGGCATCATGGTCACCGGGTTCCTGATCGTCACGCTCATCATTCTGTTGCTGGGCAGGTCAAACCGGGCCGGCCTCGGCCGACGGCTTCTTTTACTGGGGGTTACAGTTCTTCCTGTACTGATCTTCCAGATCTTCCTGAGGACTACGGACTCCCACGCCGGCCGAACTGCAAATCCTTCAGGCTTTTTCCTGTACAACGCCGAACCCGACGATCTGTTCGTCCCCCATATGGGTTTGATACGAGCTACGATCGACAGCCTGGCCGGCGGCGTAGTCAACCAGGAATGGGAAGCCCGCGGGTACATAGGGCTTGCGGCATCGGTTATTTTGCTTATGGCGCTGATCGTGTTTTTGATCCGGGCGTTCCGCCCGAAACGGTCAGCAGGGTCAGGCATTTTCAGCACGGATCCTGACTTCAGGGCTTCGATGATCGCGGCGATCGTTTTGCTGGCCTTCGCCATGGGCCTGCCATTCAAACTCTGGCCGCCACTGCTCGATCATTTCCCTGTATTCAAGCAATTCCGGGCCACCGGCCGGTTCGTATGGCCGTTCTTTTTCACGGCGCTGATCTTTTCGGCCATTGTGTTGCACAACCTGCACCTGGACCTGAAGGCGAAGAAAAAGCGTGCCGTTTCCATCGGGGTCATAGCCCTGGTGGCGGTACTGAATATCCTGGAAGGGATGCCCTATCACCGGGAGGTTTCCGCAGCGGTGACCCGTTCGTCCAATCTGTTCCGGAGGGATCTGCTGCCCGGCGACCTGGCGCAGGCGGTCAGCGCCGTTGATCCCGCAAAGTACCAGGCCATCATCAGCCTGCCATTTTATTATTACGGTTCCGAGGCGTTTTCGCGCCCGCGGCAGCCGGAAGCCGTCCGTAATTCCATGGTTCTGGCATACCATACGGGCCTCCCGCTGGTCAACGCCGATCTGACGCGCACCTCTGTCAGTGAGAGCAAAAAGATTGTGCAGATCTTAACGCCGGATTACTATGAGAAAGAGATCAAGCGAGATATCATTGATCCGCGGCCTTTTCTGGTTGTCCGTTCCGGGTCGGTTCTGACTTTCAATGAGCAAAAACTGGTGGCGAAGGCGGAATTAATCAGGCAGGAGGGAGAGATCGGGTTATATGAGCTTTCCGTGGGAGCCTTGCTTGGGCAGTCAGGGACTCCGTCCCTCCTCACAGGGACTCCGTCCCTGTTCTTCTTCTATGAAAATTTTGAAACCTATCCCTCCGACACCGTGTTCCGCGAAATCGGAGCCTTTTCCGGCAAAAAAGCCGGCAAAAATACCCTGGCGGAGTTCTCACCAGGCACCTTTGAAGCAGGCCAGGATTATCACCTCAGCATATGGATGTACAATGCAGAACCCGATGCGCTTAACCTTTATTTCAGGCTCATCGTGGAGGAATTTGACGAAGCCGCCCGGCAATGGCACGAAACGGTATTCTTCCCGGAAGAAGCGGAAACCATTTACGGCGACTGGTCGCTGGTTGAGGGAGTGTTCCGGATTCAGGATCCGAATAACTCTGTAAGCATCGTTACCAAGGGCAAAAAGGACTCCCGTGCCGCGTTTCATGCGGATGACCTGCTGATCCGGAAAAGAGGGGAAGATATTGTACGGCCTGTGGACGGCGGCCAGGCCTGGTTTTATAATAATCACCGGATCATGATGGAACGAGACTCCATCTCATTGCGCTGAGATGGAGTCTCTGTTCTCGACGCCCCGTATCCCTTTTCGGTTCAACGCGATCCGGTAATGGCGGTATTCCAGCTGATTTTCGCTTTTTAACTGGATGACCAGGTTGATGTAATAGATCTTTTCCCCTTTGATCACACCATGTTTCTCATCTTCATCAAGCACGTACAAAGGCACGTGCGGATTATCCATTTTGGCAATGAACCCTGAGAAATTCAACCGGATGATCTCATTCATCCCCGAAGTGGCAAACTGGCTGCTTCCATCAAGAGCCTTCCTTTTCAATCGAACCAGTTTACGGTAAAGAATCGTTTTTTCCATATCACCCCGGCTGCCGGCCTCTAAAATGGGTGAACGCGACCGTCTCCGGATCACTTCAGGCGGGATTTTCTGGGACGGGATGAAATCCATGGCCTCTTTGCTCCATCCAATTTCTTGACCATTCAGTTTAATGCGCGTTTTAATATCGAAATACCTTTTCCCAAGCCTGTGCGCAAAATAGGACCGGCTGAGGTCTTTAATCCGGTCTTTCAGCATATAACTGACCACCAGCGCGACAAATAAAGGCATGGTGTAATTGCCGTAATGCCGCTGAAATGAAAAAGCAATTACGGTGGCAAAGATCATAGATATACCTGCGGCGATTGAAAAATAAACCTGCTCGGCTATCGTGCCGTCTTTCTTCTTATCTGCAGTCAGAAAAAGCTCATTCTCGGCGTATTTCTTCAGCAAACCCAGCCGGAACACCAGATCCCTGTTCTGATCATTGCTGTCTTTTTCCACAACAGGGAAGTTATTCATCTGCTTATATGCAATTTCCTGCCTGATGAGCTCCTTAAGTTGTCTGAAAGAATCCTCTTCAACATCATACTGTTCAAGCTGGGTCAACATACGAAATGTATGCTGTTCGATCAGGTTTGACATGAACTCGTCACCGAAAAGATAAAAATTGAGCATCGCCTTACTCACTGTCGGGGCATTGATGATCCTTCGGAGAGACCGGTAATTCCGGGCAATTTCGTTGACGCTTTTTACATACTCCCCGATCAAAAAATGAATATCGCCCGGAATATTATTGGTTGTGATATGATCTATTTCGTTTCGCAACGCACTTTTGAGGATGGAGAGGAACATCCTGACCTGGTACTCATATTCGGCGGTATTTGTCCGGGTCGGTGATGATGCCAGCCGGTAGAAAGAATATTCCAGTTGGTCAAATGGAGCGATGTTTCGGTTGGCTATGTCTCTGAGCAGAAATACCGGCGTAATTAACCGGATGTTGGATTTAATATCCCGATAAAAATCAGATTTGAGATAAGTCGCTGAATTGATGTCGAGGCTGTTGGGAATAAAAATCCATGTATTGCAGGCAAAGTCGCTAACTTTCTTCTTCTTTCTGGCCAGAAAGCCTAATTTTATCTCAATGGAGAACTTATCATGGATTTTGACAATTTCCTCTATCATCTTCAGTTGGAAATAAAGATCTCCATAGAAATCAGAATATTCCGAACACACCTTCCGGTGTGATCCCCAGGTAGCGGAACCATGTTTCTCCGGCCAGGATGATCGCGATCCAGCTGATGAACATCATGGTAAATCCGAACCTGAACGTATCCGTATAACTGTACATATCCGTTTCATAAAGCAGGGCTGCGGGTTTGCTGTTGAACGGCAGTACGTAGACGTGTTCGATCATGAAGGCCACCGGGAGCGCCAGGCTGATCACGGGATAGCCAAAGCGGTTGGCCACTCCGATGGCGATGGGCACAAAGATCATCGTCCGCATGGTTTTCGACTGGAAAATAAGCGCGCTGAACACCATGACCCCGGTCAGCAGCAGGTAGATCACCCAGAAGTGGGTCTGGTCGCCGATGCCCAGGTGATCAAAGAAAGCGTTGACCGAAATCGATGGAAGATCGGTGATGGCCAGCCCGGCGCCGAGGGTGTAGGCCCCTGCCGAGAAAAGCATCAGGTGCCAGGGGATGTCGACATCGTTCCACTTCACGATGCCGATACCCGGCAGTAAAGCCACTATGGCGCCCACGAACGCCACAGCCGTCGCACTAATGCCGTGAACCCTGTCGGTAGCCCAGAATCCCAGGATCAGAACAAAGATGATGATGGCCTTGACCTCGGAAATATTCAACTTGCCCATTTGGTGCAGCTCCTCACGAAGCCGTTCCATCCCGCCCTGTATCTGAGGCGCCCGTTCATTCTCCGGCAAGGGGAAGAATACCTTCATCGCCAGAATATAGCCGACAAACATCAACCCCACCATCACCGGGAACATGGCCATCATCCAGTCGGAAAAATAAACCGTCCCCCCGATGGCGCCGCCGATAAGCGCGGCGGCCAGGAGATTGGCTCCGGAACCCGTCACAAAAGCCCCCGCGCCAATATTGATGCATAAAAGGTTCTGAAGCACGATGCTCCGGCCGAAATTTTTCTTGCCTTCCCCGCTCCGGGCGCCATAAATGGCCGCAATAACCATAAATATCGGCAACAGGATGGCCGCTTTGGCCGTCGTGGCGGAAATAAAAGCCGAAAGCACCGTATTGATGACAATGAAACTGATGAAAATGTGGGATGCGTTTTTCCCGAACCGTAAGATGAACCAGAGTGCAAACCTCTTGGCGACGCCGGTTTTCACCAGCATGCTGGCCAGGACGAACGACATGATGTTCAGCCACATCACCGGATGTCCGAGTTGCGCATAGGCTTCTTTCTCACTCAACACGCCGGAAAGGACAAGACTGATAATCAGGATCAGAGAAGTCAGGTAATTGGGCAGCGCCTCGGTCATCCAGAGAATGATGGCTCCCGCAAAAATAGCGAGCATGAGGTAGTTGCTCCGTACGAACGCTTCCAGGCCGATCTTGTCGAATGCCTTCTTGGCAGAAGCATCGACCAGGCCGGCCGGATCGATCTGTTCCAGAAAAGGCAGTTTGATCACAAACCCCAGCAGCAGGAACGCAATCAAAGCCAGGGGCGGCCCGGCATAGGCCAGGTAACGTTCAATATCAGACCGGGCACGCTTCGGCAGCTTCTCAACCCGGTAATTGCCCATATCCAGCGGATCAAATCCGTTGTTGTGACCTCTTCTGACAAAATCCTGATTATCAGCCATTATATTTGATTATTACCATTTTGTGAATGGATTCTTCATCAGCATGGCGTTGTAATAACGCACATCACCGGTGATCTCCTCGCCCAGCCATTCCGGTTTTTTGAATGATTCATCTTCCGAGCCCAGCTCAATCTCAGCAACAATGAGCCCCTGGTTTTCACCGTAGAATTCATCCACCTCAAATGTATGGTCCCCGGATTTCACCAGGAAACGGGTCTTGTCGATCACTCCGGGTTCACAGATCCTCAGCAGTTCTTCCACTTCCCGGACCGGGATTTCTTTCTCCCATTCATAGCGGCTTGCGCCGGAAGCACTGCCGATCCCTTTGATTGTGATATAACCCTTGTCGCCCTTGATCCGCACCCGCACCGTCCGCTCGGGAACCGAAGAGAGATAACCCTGGGTGATGCGGGTCTGTTTGTCGGAAAGGCTCTTAAAATCGCCCTTCACCAAAAATTTGCGTTCTATTTCCTGTGCCATGATATTTAATTATTCGTTAGCGAGTGGTTTATCGATCATCCCGATGACGCGCTTTATGGCCTGGAGATAATTGATATTCTCCACGCCCTCCAGGTTCAGATCGGTAATTGTTTTCCTGATATCTTCGACTTCCGTGGATTCGGAATTGACCGTCACGACCCGGGCTCCATTGATAAGCACCACCCCGTATTCGCAGATCGTATCGTTCACCATATAGCCGAACCGCTGCTTATGCACCCTGACGGCCTGCAGATCCGGATGATCGTTTATAATCTGAATAAACTCCTCATAGGTGCAGGTATCCTTTTCGAGTTCGGGCATGCTGACCTGGAAAGCAGGGAAAACTTCCTTCTTCAGCATTTCGGCCGACATCGGGAATTCTCCTTTCATCAGAGGGTTCCACTGCTCCAGTCCATCGACGGTCTGTACGTAGGTCTTGATGTCCATCTTCCCGTTACGGATCTTGGTGTTGTTGATATCGTTGGTACGCGACATGATGTAAATCTCATCGGAATGGCGTTCCCAGACTTTTTCCGGAACAGGGGCGGATAAGCGGGCCATGCGAAAATGCGCCATGTCGAAGTTCTGCCCGAAGGAGCGGAATTCAAAGCGCGGTTTGGAAATCTGTCCTATTTCTATTTTTTCTTTTGACATATATGAGATTGCATTGAAGATTATTATTCCTTCTTAATTCTTGAATTGAAACAACTAAAAACCAGGCAATGGCGAAGTGGCCATATTTATTGGCCACTCCGCCACACCTGTTCATCGTTTAAGGATTGTTGCTGGATCCTTTGGTGATGACATCCAGAAGCATCAGGTTGGCCGAACCGTCGGGCTGTCGTCCGTAGGACTGAGTTTCAGCCATGGATGGGAATACGATATCATCGATGATATTGCCGGCAGCATCTTCCAGCCAGACCTCTTCGCCGCCGCTCGACAGGCCGAACCCGCTGGGATCGGCGTCGTCGGTGACAATTACAAAGAACCCTCCGCCCGGAATGATGGTTCCCGCCGGGAATTCCTTCTTGGGCTTGGTGCCGGCCTGTCCGCCGCTGTCATAGATCTTGTAGCCGCTGAGATCGATATCCATTGTTGAGGAATTGTAAATCTCCACCCAGTCGGGATCGGTTTCAATGCCCCTGGAATAAATCTCGTTCATCCAGATGTAATTGGGGGTGGCGTTGCTGTTGGCCGCTCCCTTGGTAATGGTATTGAGCAGCTGCCAGTTGTCGGTGCCGTCGGGATAACGTCCGTAACTCTGGGTTTCTTCCATGGCCGGGAAGGCGATGGTATCAATGATATTTCCGCTGGCATCCTCAAACCAAACGGTCTCGCCTCCGCTGGAAAGCCCGAACCCGCTGGGATCGGCGTCATCGACGACGATTACTACAAATCCGCCCACCGGGATCACGGTTCCGGCCGGGAATTCCTTCTTGGGCTTGGTGCCAGCCTGTCCGCCGCTGTCGTATATCTTATACCCGCTGATGTCGGCTTCCGCACTGCCCCGGTTGTAGACCTCTATCCAGTCGGGATCGGTCTCAATTCCGCGGGAGTACAGTTCATTCATCACCACGTCGGTGGCTGGCGGAGGAATGGTGTTGTCATTCGCCGCACCCGGTGTCGGTACATACAGCACCTGCCAGGCTTCAGTCCCGTCGGGATAACGTCCGTATGACTGGTTCACTTCCAGGGCAGGGATAGCAATATTGTCGATGATGGTACCGGCCGTGTTTTCGAGCCAGACCTCATCCCCACCGCTGGAGAGTCCAAATCCACTGGGATCTTCATCATCAACGACGATCACATAAAATCCCTTTGCGGGAATGATGGTTCCGGCGGGCACTTCTTTTTTCGGTTTGGAACCGCTCTGCCCGCCGCTGTCGTAGATCTTATACCCGCCGATATTGGCTTCAAAAGGAGAATCATTGTAAAACTCAATCCAGTCGGGACTTTCCGTTGTACCCTGGCTGTACAGCTCGTTCACCTTGATGATGGCTTCAGGAAGGGCATTGCTGTTGGCGCTGCCTTTAGTGATGGTATTGAGCAGTTCCCAGCTGGCCGCTCCATCGGGATTGCGCCCGTAGGATTGTGTAATATCCATCGGAGGAATAGCAACATTGTCAATAACATTTCCATTGGTATTTTCGAACCATACCTCGTCGCCACCGCTGGAAAGGCCAAACCCGCTGGCATCGGCGTCATCAACTACGATCACATAAAAACCCCTGGCGGCGATGGTGGTCCCGGCAGGCACTTCTTTTTTCGGTTTGGCGCCGCTCTGCCCGCCGTTGTCATAGATCTTGTAACCGCTGATATCCACGGCCACATCGGAAGCGTTATAGATCTCAATCCAGTCAGGATCCTCAGGAATGCCCCTGGAATAAGCTTCGTTCATCACGATGAGCGGAGCGCCGACAGTAAAAGCGGCCGGCGGGGCCTGATCCGGAGCTCCGGCCGGATAAACGGCGGTCTGACCGGAAACGTTTTTAGCCAGGATGTAATACAATACGGTAACGTCTGCAGCCTGCCCCGGGATCTGCCCGGTGTAAAGGCTGTTGGCGCCGGCGTTCATTTCGACCGACTGATAATCGCCCTGTCCGGGCTTGTAGTATACCCATACTTTATCGACACCATTCAGGTCGGTCACCTTGACGCTGACCGTCACCGCCTGGTTTTCCGAAGGAACCTGGGGCGTCAGGCTCAACTCGCTGATCGTGGGCGGTCCTTCAAAAATTTCGTCCTTCACGCAACTGGCCATAAATACACCCATGAGCGCGATAAGCATTACTAATTTAATCGTTTTCATGTTATTCAATATTAATGTTTTAAATTGATTTTTTTCAGAAGTCTACTTCGAAGCGGACGCTGATCTGGTGATAGTTTTCACCCGCATCCCCGGCCGGATCCGCAACAAGCCTCGGATTTTTGGTCAGTTCTCCGTTGGCGTCATATCCCACGAACAGGGTGTTCTTTCCACTGGCGTAGCGGTCGTGGTTCAGGTAGGAATAATTCAGCATCAGCTTGACGTTGTTGTTGGCGTAATAATTCAGGCCAACGGTGATGCCTTCCGCAGCGCCGCCAATGATCGTCTGGTTGAAATTGTTCATGTCGATGTAATCATAGCGCAGTGCTAATTCGATGTCTCCCCATTTTTTACCGCGGGTTACCTGCGTGAACTCACCGTCACCCGCATCATAGTTGTATTTTCCGCCAAAGATCAGCCAGCTGGCAAAAGCGTAAAAACCGTCATATTTTAATGTTTCCAGGTCATTTTTACGATGAACGCCGGAATAGAGGTATTCTCCCTGGACCCTGAGATTCTTGTAATAAGCCGCTACTTCAGCGCCGGCAAGGGTTGCATAGTTAAGATCCCCGATCAGGTCGGTGTCGAGGTATTTCTTGCGGTTGATATTGGATAAGGACCGGGTAGAGTACCGGATGGTCCCGGGCCTTTCGGCGTCGGTCTTGGGGGTGCGGTAAGAACCGGCGGCAGCGAAGTGGATACCCCGGTCGTTCTGTTTGTAAAATGGATTGAGCACGAGCCTTCCGGTCAGGGAGTAGCCCTCATCCATGCCATAATCCTTATTGTTGTCCTTGGAAAAGGTCCTTTCTTCAAGATCGTCGACGGCCTGGAAGAACACGCCACCAAGGAGGAGGAGCCAGTTGTGGTGATAACTGGCGCCAAGACCTATATGCCGTGAAGGGGCAAGCAAATTGACGACCATCGGCCGTTCCATGAACGTCAGATAACGGGAAGTGGTGGTCGATTCCATGGAATAATATTCCTTGAAATTTCCCGCCCGCAGATACAAACCATTATCGAAGGTATACTGCAGGTAGGCATCTTTCAGCTCAAGCTCTGAGTTGGCAATGTCCATATCGAATTCGGCGTACCAATGATCTGCGAATTCCGTTTTGATGGCGAAACGTGCGCGCCGGACGGACCATCCGTTTCCGATGTCGTTGTATGTATCGCCAAAAAAAGCTGAGCCGTCAACCTGCACGCGGGCATCGAACCAGGCCTTGTATTTGGAATCCCTGCTTTCAAAAACCAGGATGCCGTTCCGTTCTTCCACAAACAATGGCCTGCGGTTCACTTTTACGCCATACTGATTGTAACGCACGTTGCTCTTCATGGTCACGTTGATCTGGTTCTTTCCTTCGAGAAAGATTTCGAGATCGTCATGGTCCTCATGGGAAAATACAAGAATATCGCTGGAATTGGCGGCGACTTCGATCGTGAAGGTGCCGTCTTCCTTTGATTGGGCGGTGGTGATCGCGCCTTTCAGTCGGATGCTCACCTCGTTGAGGGGCGCATCTCCGTCCGAAGATGTTACCTTGCCGGTAACCATTCGCGTCTGGGCCATAGCTGCCAGGCAGAATACGCTCAGCAGGATGGTCGCAATTGTTCTCATTTTTTTCATAATTTATCAGTTTTTAGTGAATGAAATTCTGATTCTTCTAATGATGGGTTTCTTACTTTGGAATTATATGTTCGATAAAAATTGATGCAGATTTTTCCCGGAAGCCAGGTTCAGTTTCTTCTTCAGCCGGTACCGGGCAATTTCGACGCTCTTCGGGGCGATATTCATCAGCGAGGCGATCTCCTTGTTCGACAGGTTGAGCCGGAGCAATGTGGCCAGCCTTTTCTCCTGCTCGGTAAGATCCGGAAAATCGTTCTGAAGTTTTAACTGGAAATCTTTCTGCAGCAATTCAATCTTGCCGTAAAGTTCTTCGGTTTCCTGTGAAAAAGTCATTTTCTGGCGTACCATGGCCGCCAGGTCACCCAGGATCTCCTTAACCCGTTCCGGGTTTTCTTCCGTCACCGCCAGGTCGATCTGAACGGCCAGATCAGCATAAAAAGCCCTTTGTTCGGAAATATTGAGTGCAATATTGGTCAGTTCCCTTTTCCTGGCTTCCAGTTTATTGTTGAGCAGTTCATTCTCAGTCTGAATGGCTTTCAGTTCCAGTTCGCTCAGGCTCTTCTGGGCGGAAAACGACTGATTCTGCTCCGCCAGCAATTCATTTTCCGCTTTCATCCTGAGTTTCTGCTGCCGTATGTAAAGGAAAACAACCACGAGAAACAACGCCAGGACGACGATCAGTATGCCGGGCAGGATCATGTTGACATCAGCAGCCGCCTTGTTCACATCAGCCTCAACCGGCGGCACTGACGACCCCGCCGGCTGAAAAGCCGAAACCTGGATATCAAAGACATTCTTGACTACAAACAAGGTGATGTAGGTCAGTACGCCGGCGGCGACAGGTGTGAGGATCCAACCCAGGAATACGCCGCCCAGCGCTTTGAACTTGATCTCCCGGACGCCTTTGACCAGCCCGATGCCCATCAAAGCGCCGATGACCACCTGCGTGCTGGAAACCGGGACCAATGGGATGGGCGGCAAACCGGCGGAACTCAGAAAATTTGACAGCGTCTGGGAAGAGAATACGAACAAAACCAGAGCCTGCGATAAAACGACCACGATGGCCGCTTCAGAAGTCAGAGAAAGGATCCCGTTGCCTACTGTGTTCATAACCCTTTCGCTGTATGTAAAGATGCCCACCGCTATGGCGGCCCCGCCGAGCAGGAACAGGATCTGGACGCCATCGAGGGTGAACAGGCCGAAATCAAGCAGGATGTCCGGGGCCGACTTGACAAAAACCCCCATGACGTTGCCAATGTTGTTGGCGCCCAGGCTGTAGGCACCGAAGGCGCCGGTGAGGATGAGGCTGATGCGGATCACCTGGTCGAGCATGATCACATGGATGCTCGATTTACGCAATGACCAGCGCATCAGCACGAACAGGCCGGCGGCGAAGACCATGCCCAGCACCGGGCCGCTGACCCAGGTACCTAATATTTTCCACAATACATTGTAATCGGTAGGGTTGCCCGTAAAGAAACTCCAGCCCAGGATCGCTCCGACGATGGCCTGGCTGGTTGAAACGGGAAGGCTGCGGCGGGTCATTAAAAATACGATGAGCCCGGCGCACAGGGAAACGGTGAAAGCGCCGCCAAGGGTATCCACAGCCCCGAGCTCATTCAGGGTGTCGGCTCCTCCGCGCCCCTGGAACACGGCGCCCAGGATGACAAAGATGCTGGCAATGACCGCCGCTCTCCGGAAACTGAGCATTTTCGAACCCACAGCCGACCCGAAGATATTCGCAGCATCATTGGCCCCGAGCGACCAGCCCAGGAACAATCCGCTACTTATGAAGATCAATAACAGCATCAGGACCTCTAAAAACTATACACTTCTCTTTATAGCCATGATCGTGAGCAGGTCTGCAGCCTTTTGCGCAGCGTCGGAAAGATTTTCAATATGCAGCGTGAAATAACGCAGATGGAATTTCTCACTTAGTTTTAAATTAGGCATATCATGGAATACCCTGCGCTTAATGGCGTCCGCCAGCTTATCCGCCTCCTTTTCATAAAGGTATACACGATGCAGACTTTCCTTGATCATCTCCGGGTTCCGGAAATATGCCTTGGCTGCAGGAATGACGGATTCAATAGCCGCACCGGACAATTCGGTCAGTTTGATCAGGTCAGTATGAAGCTCGGCCGGGATAAACGGCAGTTCTACATCAAACTGAAACAGGTTGGATTTGGCATTATCCAGAATGGTATCGAGGCTTTCCAGCAACTTCATGATATCACCCCTGAGCTGGGGCATGAGCGACTGCGTATAAAGGATGTTCTCGATCTTTCTCTTAATGATATCCGCATCGGTTTCCAGGGTTGATAAGGTTTTGAGGTTGTCGAGGAAGCTTTCCTTATTGCCGTGGAGGTAATTTTTAACCCCTTCCTTAAAGATGAGGCCTCCCTGATCGACCGTATTCAGGAAGCGTTCGATCAGCTCGATCGATTTCCGGGTATGTTTGAATGCAAACATCGCTGTTGATTTTGTAAAGTGGCACTACAAATCTATTCAGTATTTCATATGTCAGGTATAGTCCGATGTTTATCTAAATCGTTTCTAAATAATTAAATGTAGTGTTTATATTTTATCTATTTTATTTATTTTCTGTTCTTTATATTACTTTATGTAGTGGTGCATTATTAATTTATTTATTTATTTCCAATAATTGTAGTGTTATTGATGTCCAAATTCACACGCAGGTAAGACGTACTTTAAGGAAAGGATAATTAATTTTTTGAAGAAAATAATTTTGTGACCATCAGGATGTATCGAGCCCCGGTCTGTATCATTAAATCTTTAACTTTACCATTAAATGAATAACCTCATGACCCAACCTCCCGATTACGCAGATATCATCAGGGCGCATGCCCGGCTCAAGGGCGTGGTGAAAGTGACCCCACTGGAACATTCCAAATCTTTTTCATCCATGTCGGGCGCGAATGCTTATCTGAAGCTGGAAAACCTGCAGTCGACCGGCTCTTTCAAAGTCCGGGGCGCTTATAACAAGATCAGCGCCCTGAGCCCGGATGAGCTGAAAAACGGCGTGGTATGCGCCTCCGCGGGCAACCACGCGCAGGGGGTGGCGTTTGCGGCGCGGGCCATGGGCACCACCGCCACGGTGTTCATGCCGGTATTCACGCCGCCCCTGAAAGTGATCGCAACCCGCAGCTATGGAGCGGATGTCAAGCTGGAAGGCGAATCGTTCGACGATGCGCTGGCCGCGGCGGTTAAATTCCAGGAGGCTTCCGGTGCCGTTTTTGTCCACGCCTTCAACGACCCCATGGTCATCGCCGGGCAGGGAACCATCGGGCTGGAATTGTTCCGTGCGCTCGAGGACATACAGGATGTTGTGGTTCCCATCGGCGGTGGCGGCCTGATCTCCGGGATCGCCATCGCGCTCAAAAGCATGAATCCCGATATCAGGATCATAGGGGTGGAACCGGAAGGCGCCCAGTCGATGAAAAAATCGCTCAAAAGCGGCAAACCGGAGAAGCTCACCAACATGTCGACCATCGCCGACGGCATCGCGGTGAAAATCCCGGGAGAACTCACCTTTGCCGCAGCAAGCCGGTATGTGGACGACATTGTAACCGTCAGCGATGAAGAGATCGCGCATGCGGCCTACCTTTTACTCCAGCGCGCAAAAATCCTCGCGGAACCGGCCGGCGTGGCCTCCATGGCCGCCGTCTTGCATAAAAAGCTGGATTTCAAAGGCCGCAATGTGGTCTCCGTCATCAGCGGGGGAAATATCAACACAGGCCTTCTGGAGCAGATCCTCGAAAAAGGGATGATGCAGGACGGGCTCCGGGCCCGGATCTCCGTGCTCATCCCCGACGCGCCCGGCGAACTCAAATCGATCATCGCCATCCTGGAACATATGTTCGCCAATATCCACGAGATCTCACACGAACGCTCCATTACCACCGTGCCCATCGGCCATGTGCTGGTCACCATCACTTTTAACCTGCAGCGGAAAGAACAGCTCGAAACCCTTTGCAAAACCCTCGAAGGGAAAATGAAAAAGTTCGAAGTGCTCAAATAGGGACGGAGTCCCTGTTTCTCTTTCTTCCATCTTATTCTTTTTTTTACCTTTACCAACCCATCAACCCGGCAAAAAAGTGAACAAAACAATAAAGTCGCCGCCTTTATTACCCAGACACTTTAAAGTTATTGGTTTTCTGTGCATTGCAACGGGGCTGCTCCCGGGCTATTTGTACTATTTCGGGGGAAAACCGGCATTTTTCGAGGTTCCTGTCTTCGCCGTCATCACCACTTATTTTCAAACCCGTTTCCTGGTGATCGCCCGGACCAACATCCTCGATGAGGCAGCCATCCTGCTGATGCTTACTGGACTGATCTTCATCGGATTTTCCAGGGATAAAAATGAATCTGAACTGAAATCATCGTTCAGGGTAAGAGCGCTGTTCCATAGCGTTTACCTTACCGCCGCTTTCTGGGCGTTGATGCTGCTGACCATCTTCGGGTGGTCGAGCATCCTGGCCTCCGCCTTTGTCTTCGCCCTGTTTCTTATTTTCAATATTATTCTCTTCCGAATTTATCTTTTATCATACAATTTATCTCAATCTAAATCTAACCAAATCCAAAAAGATGAAGACCAAATTATTCTTTAGTATGATGCTGTTGGGCATGTTTCTGCTTTCATTTCCGGCCTGCGACCTGATCGATGACATTACGGGCGATGACCCGGGAGGGGAGCCGTCGCCCATCGGTGCGGTCAATAATGAGTTCTCGGTTGTCACCATGCCTGGAATCTCCAACGGAACAGCCATCGTAACCGAACAAAGCGGAGATGTATCCACAATCAGCTATTCGGCCACCATTACCGATCCGAATATCCTGGCCCTGGTCAGCGCCATGCCCGACGTGGTGGTCAGCGGCAACAGTGCCAGTGTGAACAGGCAATACCGGATCACCACCGAAGGGATCCAGAGCGTGTACGAAGAGGGAAACCTTACCCTGATGGACTACAAAGCCAAAGTGGGTGACAAATGGAGCCTGAAACACGACGGCAACACACTGGTCAGGGAAGTGACGGAAGTTTCCAAGGAGGATGATTACGCCTGGGGCTTCATGCTGATCAAGACCGTTCACGTGGAAGAAACGGGAAGGAATATCCCGGGTGTTTCAAAGATTGAATTCGTCGGCAACCACAGGTTCGGAATGGTTGGCGTGATCCTTCATTTTGAGGACGGCAGCAGCGAGACCCTGCCGATTTTCAGCGATGCGACCAACGAGGATGAATAATAACGCCAGATGACCCTAAAAATCAAAGCTCCAGCCCTGCACTGGCAGATCCTGATCGCCCTGGTCCTCGCCGTGGCGTTCGGGGTATTTTTCGCGGATTACGTAAAATACGTCAGCTGGATGGGCACGATCTTTCTCCGGGCGCTGCAGATGATCATCATGCCTTTGGTGCTCAGTTCCATGATCATCGGCGTGGCCAACATCGGCGATTCCGAAAACCTGGGCAGGATCGGTCTGAAGACCATGGCCTTTTATGTTGTCACCACCCTGCTGGCCATCCTGACCGGGCTGGTGCTCGTCAATTTTTTCAAACCCGGGATCGGGGCCGACCTCAACCTGGTGGAGCAGGCAGAAATGCCCGTGACCAACGGCACACTGGGGCAGATCCTCCTGGATATCATTCCGGAAAACATCTTCGCCGTCATGACCGTAAACCGCAAGCTCTTGTCGGTCATTCTCTTTGCTTTGCTGTTCGGTTTTTTCATCACAAAAGTCTCAGAAAAGCCCCGGCAGTTGCTGACGGGGTTTTTTAACGCGGTGTTTGAAGTGATGATGAAGATCACCCTGTTCATCATCCGGTTTACGCCTTTTGGCATCTTTGGGCTGGTCGCCGAAAAGATCGCCCCGCACAAGGACGTGGCCGCCCTGTTCCAGAGCCTGGGAATTTATATGCTGGTGGTCATGCTGGCCCTTGCGATTCAAGGTATGATCACCCTTCCGCTGATCGTCCGCTTCCTGGGCAGGATCAATCCGCTGAAGCATTTTCACGCGGTGAAAACCGCTCTGTTTACGGCGTTTTCCACATCTTCCTCCAACGCCACCCTTCCGCTCACCATTCAGTCGATCGAGAACAACGCCGGAGTATCCAACAAGATTTCCAGTTTTACACTTCCTCTGGGCGCCACGGTGAATATGAACGGCACGGCGCTTTATGAATGCGTTGCCGTGATCTTTATCGCACAAGCCTACGGGATCGATCTCAGCTTCAGCCAGCAGCTCATCATCGTGTTCACTTCCCTGCTCGCCGCGATCGGTGCGGCGGGCGTGCCCATGGCGGGGCTGGTAATGATGTCGATCATCCTGTCGGCGGCGGGATTGCCGCTGGAAGGCATTGGCCTCATCCTGGCCGTCGACCGGATCCTCGACATGTTCCGTACGACCATCAACGTCTGGGGCG
This sequence comes from uncultured Bacteroidales bacterium, assembly GCA_964489545.1. Lineage (GTDB taxonomy): Bacteria > Bacteroidota > Bacteroidia > Bacteroidales > JAGOPY01 > JAGOPY01. The sequence goes on along the minus strand of CAZAZE010000027.1, from coordinate 13,156 downwards.
ATACCTGTGCTGCGGTGGTCATTGCCAGGAGTGAAGGAGAGAAGTTAAAGATTTAGTTTTCAACTTTTCTTATCTTTAGGGGCCAGATCGTGATCGTTTACCGATGGCCAGACTGATCAGAATACCGTCACTGCCCTGGCAGATACTTATTGCCCTCATTCTTGCGGTGCTCTTCGGTATCTTTTTCCCGGAACACGAAGCCTGGGTCAGCTGGATGGGGACCGTTTTCCTCCGGGCCCTGCAAATGATCATCATTCCGTTGGTCATCAGTTCCCTCATTTCGGGGGTAACCAATATCGGTAACGCAGAAAACCTGGGACGGCTCGGGCTGAAAACCATCCTTTACTACTTGTCTACCAGCACGCTGGCTATCCTTACCGGGCTGGCACTGGTCAACCTGGTCAGGCCGGGCGTGGGCGCTGACCTGAACCTGGCCCGCGATGCAGAGCTGGGGATCGCGGAGCACTCTTTCGCGGAAACCCTCATCCGGATCATCCCCGATAATATCTTCCAATCCATGACCCGGAACGGGGAACTGCTCTCGGTCATTTTCTTCGCCCTGATCTTCGGTTTTTTTATTACCCAGGTCACTCCGAAGCCTAAGAAACTCCTCACGGATTTCTTCAACGCCGTTTTTGAGGTGATGATGAAGGTCACCCTGTTTATCATCCGGTTCACGCCGCTGGGCATCTTCGGGCTGGTGGCGGAAAAAGTGGCCCAGCAGGAGGATCTCCGCGCGCTGATGGAAAGCATGGGGTCTTACATGCTGGTTGTCGTGGGGGCGCTGTCGGTGCATGCCCTGGTCACCCTGCCCCTCATTGCCCGGTTTATTGGCCGCGTGAACCCGGCAAAGCATTTCCGGGCGATGCGAACCGCCCTGATCACCGCTTTTTCCACTTCCTCCTCCAACGCCACCCTGCCGCTCACCATTCAGTCGGTAGAAGAGAATGCCGGCGTATCCAACAAGATCTCCAGTTTCACCCTGCCCCTGGGCGCCACGATCAATATGGACGGGACGGCGCTTTATGAATGCGTGGCGGTGATGTTCATCGCCCAGGCGTATGGCTTCGAGCTGAACTTCGGCCAGCAGGTCATCGTGGTCATCACCTCCATCCTGGCTTCCATCGGCGCCGCCGGCGTGCCCATGGCCGGCCTGGTCATGATCACCATCATCCTGTCGGCCGTTGGTTTGCCCCTGGAAGGCGTCGGCCTTATTTTGGCCGTGGATCGCATCCTCGACATGTTCCGCACATCCGTGAATGTCTGGAGCGACAGTTGCGGGGCGGCCGTGATCGCAAAGAGTGAAGGAGAAATGCTGAAGATTTAGGATTTACGATTTAGGATTTGCGATTTTCGATATTAGTTTTGTATCATTGATCTGGGAATAGCTAAAGGTTCCATTTATTACTCGCATGAAACCGACCATTTTGATATGTATGGCAGCAGCCCTGGCTATCGCCATCATGATTTTTACGGGCATCTCATGCAAAAAAGAACAGCAAAAAGAGGTTTACGCCGGCCGGTATGATGAAAACTTCCATCATCATCAGTACAATCCCCCGCTGCAGATCGATTTTCAGTGGGACGATCAGAATCTTTACGGGCAGGGATCCATGGCCCTGGACCTGGATCTGGATGGGGTAAACGACCTGGTGATCGACCAGCACATCCTTAACCGCGACAGCCTGCACCTGCTGCCGGGCATGCCCAACCCCTTTCCCAATGCCAGGATAACCCTGTTCAACGGATTCGAAGCAGCTTTTTATTCTGAAATTTATCCCATTGGCCTGGGGCAAACCAATACGGCTTATTTTGCCGATACCCTGCAGTTCCAGGAACGGATCGATCCGATCATCAAGTGGTTTCCGCAATCCAGTGACGCCATCGCCCTGTGGCAGGAGAACCCGGGAAACCTGGCCCCCTCTTTTGGCGGCTGGTATTACGCCCGGAAGGTCATGTACATCGGCTTGCGCAGGGGAAGCGACCGGTACGGATGGATAGAAATGGATGCCACCGATCCGTATGATCCAAAAATATCCCGGTGGGCGTTCCAGGATTGATTAAACATTTTTCCAGCCAGAATGTTATATTCAGACAAAGCGGCCGGACAAGCCCGAAGGAAGCTATTCTCAAAAGGGTCCCGGCAGTCGAAACATATTAATTAAATCAAAAAATATCATATCACATGACAGCAATAACCAAGTGGGCCCTCGATCCCGCACACAGCGAAATCCTCTTCAAGGTCAAACACATGATGATCGCCAATGTAAAGGGCGAATTCAGGAAATTCAGCATCGAAGCCGAATCGGAAGGCAATAATTTCCGGGCCGGCAGCATCAAAGTGAATATTGACGCATCATCGATATTCACCAACAACGAAGACCGCGACAAGCACCTCAGAAGCGCTGATTTCTTCGATACGGACAATTTCAGCGAACTGATCTTCACCGGAAAATCCCTGCAAAAAAAGGATGACGAAAATTTCCGGCTGACAGGCGACCTCAGCATCCGCGGCATCAGCAGGGAAATAACGCTGGACGTCGGGTTTGGCGGTGTCAACAAGGATCCCTGGGGGAATGAAAAGGCCGGTTTCTCCATCAGCGGCGCGATCAGCCGCAAGGACTGGGGCCTGAACTGGAATGCCGCGCTGGAAGCGGGCGGCGTATTGGTGAGCGACGAGGTGAAGATCAGCGCAGAGGTGCAGTTGGCACGGCAGGCATAAAGAATCCCGGTTTCAATCCTCCCCGAACCGGTACCCGATGCCGGATTCGGTAATGATCAGCCTGGGTTTTGCATGGTCCTCCTCGATCTTTTTTCTCAGCTGGGCAATGAATACGCGGAGATACTGCGTCTGGCTGATATAACCGAAGCCCCATATCTCCCTGAGAATAAACTGGTGGGTGAGGACTCTTCCCTGGTTTGCGGCCAGCAGGGTAAGCAGAGTGTATTCTGTCGAGGTAAGTTTGAGGATTTCTCCCTGTTTTTTTACGATGTGGTTAACCCGGTCGATGGTCAGAGGACCCGCTTCAATCAGGGGTTCATCTTTTTCTGTTCCGCTGAAGCGCAGGGCGGATCGAATCCGCGCCAGCAGTTCACCGCTTTTAAAGGGTTTTGTGATGTAATCATTGGCGCCGTGATCAAGGGCTTTGATGATCTCGTCTTCAGCGTTCCTCACCGAAAGTATGATGATGGGCCGCGTATACCATTCCCGCAATTTGCTCAGGATGAGCTGACCATCCGTATCGGGCAGGCCCAGGTCAAGGATGACCAGCGCCGGGTTGTGCGAAGCCGCGGCAATGAGGCCTTCTTTGCCCGTTGAAGCCTCACAGACCTGGTACTGGTTGGCGGTGAGGGTGATCTCCAGCAGCCGGCGGATCTGCACCTCATCATCGATGACCAAAATGGTTTCTTTACCCTGCATCTTCTTTATCTATTGAGATATCATCCATCTGAGGAATCTCAGAGGGTATGGTTACCGTCACTTCGGCGCCTCCCCCGGGCCTGTTTCCCGCGACAACGCGACCGTTGTGCGCTTCCACGAAACCCCGCACAATTGATAGCCCCAGTCCCAGCCCCCCGGTTCCCTTTGCCCCTGCACGGTAGAATTTATCAAAAACATCACCGCTTCCGATTTTTGGAAACCCCGGACCGCGGTCAGAAATTTTCAATATCATATGGCCGTTTTCATACCCTGCCCCGATCGATAGCTCGGAGGCCGCAGGAGCATACTGGCAGGCATTGAACACCAGGTTATACAGCACCTGCTCCATCAACCCGAAGTCAATCCTGACCAACGGCATCTGATCCGGGATGGACACCCGGAGATCAAACGCTCTTAACTCCTCCCGGAGATCATGCAACACTTTGTTGATCAGGTCATTGATATCATACCAGTCGAGCCGGACGGCTATCCGGCCGCTCTCGAGCCGCGACATGTTCAGCAGGTTCTCGATCAGGCGGTTCAGGCGAACGGAGGCAGTCGAAATCTCCAGGGAAAGGGCTTCCTGCATGCTTCCTGGAGCGCAATTTTCCTGGAGCGCATCGGAAGCGCCCAATATGGTGGCTACCGGGATCCGTAATTCATGTGATACAGAATTGAACAGGGTTTTGTAAAACCGGTCCGACTCATCCAGGAACTTCGCCTTCCGGGCCAGTTCAGCAAGAAACTCGCGCTCCAGCGCATTGGAGATCTGCGCAAGGAACGCCTGCCAGAATTCCTGGACATCCTCTCCAAAGGGGGCGGGCTGTTCCATAACGACGACTCCCGGATGAATCAGCGTCCCCGCCATGGGGTAAACAAACCGGCCGGGAGTCCCTGCTTCGAGGTTTGCGCGGGTGGCCTGTCCCAGGGTCGAATAAGCCAGGCGCCCGGCATCAATATCTTTCCGGGTTAAGGTAAAAACCGGCTCAGGAATTTCTGCAGGCGACAGATCACCATGTTCATCCTTAAGGATAAAGGCAGCCGGAAGGTCAAAATGAGTCCGGATTTCCCGGACCGCAACTTTTAACACATCTTCGATACCCCCTGTCCTGCTGAGTTCCCGGGTAAGCTGGAACAAGGCATTGGTACGGATTTCCCGTTCACGCGTCATTTTCTCCTGCCGCCGGACCCGGGTGGTAAACACCCCATTCATCAGGACCACTATTCCGAACATGCTGAACATCAGAATGTCTTCCGTTTTTTCAATATGGAACGTATAATGCGGCGGGATAAAAAAGAAATTCCACGCCAAAAGTCCTATGGAAGATGCCAGCAGCACCGGGCCTGTCTTGAGTAATGTGGCCAGCATGGAAACAACGATGAGCAGGATAAAGGAAACGATATAATAGCCCTGGATCCGGGAAAGGGGAACGCAAAGCAGGGCCGTGGCAACGATCGTCAGTGCGGCGATCAGGTATTGCTTCAGCCGGGAAATATTATGTTTTCTTCTGGTAAAAGCCATAGGCCAGAAAGAGTCCATACTTCTTGCCTGGTTCAAAGGTACATTGAATAAGATTGCTTTTGACACACGAATTTCAATTCCCATATTCTTCCTCATCTCCTCCAGAAATTACGGGTAAAAAGCACGATCACGGTAAAGATCTCCAGGCGGCCGAGGATCATTGTAAAAGAAAGCAGGATTTTGGCTGCATCGGGCAAATAGGCAAAATTGCTGACCGGTCCTACCGTCCCGATCCCCGGTCCGATCCCGGCCATGCAGGTCGCCACGGAACTCGCCGCCGTCGGAACGTCAAGGTCCATTATTACCATCATCATTGTTCCGGCCACAAAGATCATGAGGTACACCGAAATGAACGTGAGAACGGTATTGTTGGTATCCTCGCTCAGTACATTGTGATTCAGCCGCAGGGGGACGATGGCATGAGGCGAAAGGCTCTGGCGGAAGATCTTACGTATATTTTTCAGGAAGATCAGGTGGCGGACCATTTTGATGCCTCCGGCGGTCGAGCCGGTACATCCGCCCAGGAACATGGCAAAAAAGATGATCATCCAGCCATATGCCGGCCACAGCAGGTAGTCGGCCGAGGCAAAGCCGGTGCACGAGACGATGGAGATCAGTTGAAAGAAGGCCTCCCGGAATGACAACTCCAGCGGTTTTCCCATGTTAAAATAAAGGATCCCCGTAAGGATCAACCCGATGATCCCCACAATGGCGACATAAAAGCGCAATTCCTCATTTTGCCTGACCCTGGCGAATTCCCGCTTAAGCAAATAATAATGAACCAGAAAATTAGTGCCCGCCAGAAACATGAAGATCATGACGACATACTGGATATAGGGGGAATATCCTGCAATACTGTTGTTTCGGGGAGAAAACCCGCCAGTTGCAATGGTTCCGAACGCATGGCACAGGCTTTCAAAAAGATTCATCTTGCCCAGAAGAAGCAGAATAACCTCAACCAGGGTGAGGCCCACATAAATCAGGAGCAGGCGCAGGCCAACCGCACGGATTCGCGGCTGGATCTTTTCCTGGAGCGACGATTCCAGGGTAAAGAACTGATACCCTCCTATTTTCATGGAAGGCATGACGACGATCACCAGGACAATGATCCCAATCCCTCCGATCCAATGCGTCAGGCTTCTCCAGAAGAGGATGGATTTGGGAAGAATCTCGACGTCGGTCAATATTGAGGCCCCAGTGGTGGTGAATCCCGAAACCGATTCGAACACGGCGTCGACCGGTGCCGGGATGGAGCCGGAGAAAAGATACGGAAGGCTTCCGGTCAGTCCGATAACCAGCCAGGACAAAGTGACGGTGAGGTAGGTATCTTTTTTATGCACCGGATGGTCGTTGCGCATGCGTGCAGAGATGAACGCGAGCATTCCTCCTCCGGACAAGGCGATCAGGGCCGTCAGCAGAAAAGGCAGCAGGTCTTCGGAAAACCACAGGGCCACCAGGGTGCAGACCAGCAATGAACTGCCCAGGATCAGCAGGTTCCGGCTGATCACGCGGTAAACGACCTTAAAATTGATCAGGGGCAACACGATGGCAAAGATGCCACGCCAGGTATAAAGCGCACATCAATAATACAGCCCGGGCATAAAGAATTTATAAAGGCTGACCGAGACTCCATCTCAAATGGTTGAGATGGAGTCTCAATTTGATTAAATTTGACTGATGGCAAAAAATCTTACCGGCAGAAATCAGTTTGAAGATGCACCCTCAGCATTCCATCAGATGAAATATTCCCACAACTCATCACTGGTCAGGAAAATCCTGATCTTACCCTTTCTTGCACTCGCATTCAATGTAAGTTTATATGCCCAGACGAAAGAGAACGGCGAACTGGCAGAACGTCTGAAGAACCACGTCGCTTTGCTCTCTTCCGACGCGTGTGAAGGCCGCGGCCTGGGTACGGAAGGAAAGCTTCTCGCTGCAGATTACATTGCCGGTCAATTTGGCGCGATTGGGCTGCAGCCTTATGGGGAAGATTATTTTCAGCACTTTGACCTGAAAATAAGTTTGGCTATGGTACCCGGAATGAATGTCATCGGCCTTTTGCCCGGCTCGGATCCGGCGCTGCAAAAGGAATATATCCTGATCGGCGCCCATTATGACCACCTGGGATACAGGATGAAAGACGGGCAGAAAATCATCTACCACGGCGCCGACGACAATGCCTCCGGCGTAGCGGTGGTGCTGGAACTGGCCCGGTACTTTTCCGAAAATCCGGAACTCGTCAAAAGAAGCATCCTGTTCGTCGCGTTTGATGCCGAGGAAAGCGGGCTGCTGGGCGCGAAAAAATTCATCCGGGAAAATGTCCGTTTCGGGATGGAAGAAATCAAGGCCATGTTCAGCCTGGATATGGTCGGCATGTACGGACCTTACCGGGGATTATCGCTGAAGGGGATTTCAACGGTCAGTGGCGGGGAGAAACTGGCCGGCAGCCTTGCCGAAGCGCATGGGATCAGTCTCAGGAACACCACCGGGGATATAGAAACCCACACCGACACCTGGGATTTCGGGGAGGAAGGCATTCCGGCCATCCACGCGTTCACCGGGACCAAATCGCCTTACCATAAGCCGGAAGACACTTACGACCGGCTCGATTACGGGGGTATGGAAAGCGTCACTGCTTTCCTGCAATCGCTGGTTGCGGAAATGTCGGCCATGCCTGAGCTTTCCCCTTCTCACCGCTTCACCGCATTGCAAAAACCTTTTGCTTTGCGTTTCCATGCCGGGCCGATGGCCTCCGCCGGCATCTCCCACAACAATAACCCCGATGATTATTTCACACCGGACAATATTTTCGCGTTCAACGCCGGGGCATTCTTTCAATTACATCTTGGAGACAGGCTGGCCATCCAACCCGAAGTGCTTTATGACTATCACGGGAGTAAGTCGGCCGAGGGGAAATTTTACCGGCAATCGATAACTGTTCCGCTGAACCTGCAGGTTACCCTATCCAGCGAAGGCCACGGCATGTTCAGGGTTTATCCTTTTGCCGGGGGCTATTTCAGATATTGCTTTGATGGTAAAAACGGAGATGATGCGCTGGACTTCGAACTTTATACTCAAAATGAGTGGGGCATCAACCTCGGCCTGGGCGCTGACATCATGCGGTTCCACATCGCCTATACCTGGCGCCGGGGCATTACCAACATTTCACAGGTCGCCGTATCTAAAACATATAATTCCGGCCACTACCTGACGGTGGGGTATAAGCTGTTCCAATACTGACGGGAAACTCGCCGCCTGTCTATCGCAAACAGAGACTCCATCTCAACCAGATGAGATGGCATCTCGGTTTAATCAGTTTAACGTCACCGGCATGGCCTCTTCAACGATGACTTCATAAAAATAGCCATAGCCGAAATCTTTCTTCAGGCTCAGCGTGCCGGAATAGGTCATGATGTCGCCCACCGAGGGTAAATCTTCCGTTGTGATGGTCAGTGCGTAATTGTCGCCATCAGCCGTGCCATCCTGCACATGCACCCAGTTACGTCCCATAATACCTTTGTTGACCTTGGTCACCTTTCCGCGGACCTTAACCAGCCTGCCCGAATAAGTTTCGCGGTTGGCATACACCTCCGCGATGGTCAGGCCGCCTTCGGCCTTATCCAACGAAATCTCCAGTTTCTCCACAGCGCTATGTGCCGGCTGGCCGCCTTTCATGCCCATATCCATACCTGGGTGCGGATCATCCTGTTCCAACGGTTCCATGCTGATCTCGCTCACGAACAGCACCCTTTCGAATGTCCGGCCCAGCTCAGGGCTCTGGAAATTGGTCATCTCCAGGCCCCCGGTATAAAACACCGTCGCCCCTTTGCGGATATCAGCCTTGCTGATGGCGATCCATTCTTCCTTCTCCCCTTTTTCAACACGCAGATAGGAATAGGAAGACGTCTGGATCACTTCCCGCACTGTGGCCTTATTCGGATCGTCGGAAGCAGATGCCCCGGGGGATTTAAATCCCTGCTGGCAGGAGGTGATGAAAATGGTCGCAAGAACCAATAGAAAAATGAGTCTTTTATTCATCGTAAAATGTATTCGAAAGATCAATCAAAAAATATTCGCCTCAAAAGTATGTAAGATTTCAGATTTATCGATAATTCGGGGAAATTTCGTCCTGACGACTTTTTGTTACCCTGAAGATTTAACAGGTTAATTGTCAAAGAACTAAATTATTGAGCCCCGTTATGTGAACCAGTAACAAAAAGTGGCCATTGCTTAAAGAAGTGAAAAGAAAAGGTGTAACCGAGACTCCATCTCAATCGGATGAGATGGAGTCTCGGTTTGCGGGAATTTCTTTATTTTTGACGCAACCTGGTCCATTCATCCCATTGCGTTTCATCACCCGCCTCCGGCTCTTCATCATCTTCTCGCTGCCCTGCCTGTTGGGTGCGGCACAGGAGCATCAACTCGTGTTTGACCGTTATGCTCATGCCGACGGCCTGTCAAACAACTGGGTCTTCAGCATTTTGCAGGATCAGCGGGGATTCCTGTGGGTCGGCACCTGGGACGGGCTGAACCAGTTCGACGGAAAGGACTTCAGGGTGTTCCAGCATGGCGACGCCGGTCCTTCTTCACCGTCCGGTAAGGAGATCAGGTGCCTGTCGGAAGATGAGGAAGGAAAAATATGGATGGGGACCGAGCAGGGGCTGTGCCATCTCGACCCGCAGACCGGCATGTTCACAGCGGTGCAGCCTTCTACAGAACTAAGGGAGCGCTGGTCGTTCGACGACATCTTCGCACTCTGTGTTGATACAGTTACGGGCAGAGTGTGGGCCGGAGGAAACGGTTTGTTCACCGCCGCCACAAATGAAAACATCCTTTCACGGGCGCCGGGAACCATCAATGAGCGCCTGTTTTTCACCGGAAATCACACCATCAACCACATCCTGAAAGCGGGCAAAAGACTGTGGCTGGCGTCATCGCAGGGCATCCTGGCCTATGACACGGAAAGCGGGGGCTGGAAGGAATTCCGGTACGCAGGGCATAAGGAGTATCTTCCCGGGATAAAGCATATCAATCGTCTTTATATCGATGATGCCGGAATACTTTGGGCTGCCACCTGGGGTGCGGGATTGCTGAAAGCCGACACTGCCCGCATGGAAATCCTGGATTATTTCCTCCCCCAGCCGGAGTTCACCGACGCTTCGCACAACATCCTGAACGGCATCATCAAATCGCCCGGTCCGGATGATGAAAACATCCTATGGATCAGCGGCGTCACGGGCGGGCTGATGAAATTTGATCCGGCTTCCGGTGCTTTCCATGTTTTCGGCACAGAGGACCCGCAGGAGCCCGGATCCGTATTCCAGGAAGGGTATGCGGTTTATGCGACCGCCGCAACGGGCCTATGGGCGGGAACCCGTCTCGGCCTTTACCATCTTGATTTTTCCCGGCAGTTCTTCCGGGAATACAAGCCCATCATCAACAATAAATCCGGCAACCCAAAGAATGTATACTTCAGCCTGATCAAGGCCGGTCCGGCGGATGCCTCCGGGGCCACGCTCTGGCTCGGCACCAACAACAACGGCCTGCATGAATTCAACCGGAAAACAGGCACTGCAAGGCCGCTGAATCCACGCTTTGGCGCTTTATTGCCCCCGGAGGTCTATGTCAGTGATATTCTGCATGATTCCGATGGGAGCCACTGGGTCGCCACGCTGGTCAACGGCCTGATCTACAGTGATCCTTCCGGGAAATCCACCGGTCAGATCATTTTCGGCGCCCATGATGGCAGGGAGGTGCGCTGGATCAACGAGATCGCCGACGATCCTTCTGGTCTGGGCCAGGTCCTGGCCGGGACCGCGGCGGGATTATTCGTCGTAAAGAAATCCGGCAAACCCACACGGCCCATCGCGATCCGGCATGGTGCAGAAGACTTCACGGCATCCTCAGTCTACGCGCTGAACTTTTCCCGCGACGGGTCCCTCTGGTTCCTCGGCTATGATGGCGTGCGTAAAGCGGAATTCATCGCCCGGCTGAATCCCGGCGACACCCTGTCGCGTGTGGTGTCCGGTCCGTTTGCGGAAGATGCTCCGGGATTTATACATATGTCGGGCATGATCCTGGACCCTGATGAAGTGCTTTACATCGCCGCCCACAAAGGCCTGTTCCGGATGGATCCGGGCAGGGGCATGACGGTCCCGGAACATTTCCGGCACAACGGCCAGCCGGTGCACGCACGGGTGGAACAATTGCAGGCAGACCTGGACGGAAATACCTGGGTGCTGACTTCCAATGATCTTTTCATGATCGAACGGTCATCAAAACAACTGATCCGGGTAAATTTCGAAGCCCTGCAGGAATCTTCCCGCATGAGCATGGGCCTGAACCCGTCGACCGGCGACATCCTGCTGGGCGCCTGGAACCGGATCTATGTGGTCAGGAATGACACCGGGCTGATCGCCCGCGAACCGCTTCCCTGCTATATCACTTCCGTAACTTCCGGCAAACCGGAACCGGGCAACCAGGCACTGGACTTCACCTGGAAAAAGACAGAACTGCCTTTCGAACAAAACAACATTTCGGTCTCCTTCACAACGATCAATTTCAGGAGCGGAGCCCCGAACCTTTATGCCTTAATGATGACCGGATTTGACCGCGACTGGAACTTCACCGGCCTGGAAACGGTCAACTACAAGCTTCCGCCGGGGAAATACCAGTTCCGCCTGAAAGCCGCCAATGCCGGCGGGATCTGGAATGAGCAGTACGTCTTCACCGATATTGTCATCCGGCCGCCTTATTACCGGACCTGGTGGTTTATCTCTCTGATCGGGCTGCTGGCCGCGTCGATCGTTTACAGCATCTACAGGTACCGGATCAGCCAGCTGGTCCGGTTGCAAAAGATGCGCGATCACATCAGCCGCGACCTGCACGACGACATCGGCTCATCGCTCACCAACATCGCCATTATGAACGAGCTGGCGGTGCAGGAGACGCGTAAAGGCGGGGACACCGAGAAAATCCTCCTCAAAAGCGCGGAGGATATCCACGAAATCATCAGTTCGCTGAGTGATATCGTCTGGAACGTCAATCCCGAATATGACGACCTTAAGTTCCTGCTTGCAAGGATGCGCCGTTATGCCCTGGATCTGCTGGATAATACCGCTATCTCCCTCAGCCTGGATATCGCTGAGCCGGAAGAGAAGACCAGCATGAACATGGAGCAGCGCCGGGATCTGTACATGGTTTTCAAGGAAGGATTGAACAACCTGGTAAAATATTCCGGGGCCGGGAAGGCCGAAATTTCCATCATCGTAGAGATGGGTTCCGTGCGTATGACGATCTCGGACGACGGGAAGAGCTTTGAACCCGGATCGGTGGAATTTGGCAACGGCCTGAAGAACATGAGGCAGCGGACCGAAGCCTGGAAAGGCACGTTCCGGGTTGATTCCGCCCCCGGCAAAGGCACAAAGCTCCATTTCATCATTCCTATAAAAAATTAACCCGATCGGGTACTGTACAAAAGCAGTCTTGCCCCTAATTTTGCATCATGGCCATACCGGTAATCATTTTCGAAGACAACGCGCGGCTGAGGCAGTCGCTGGAGGAGTTCCTGGACGACAAGGTACAGTTCCGCGTGCTGGCCACTTTTGAGAACTGCCTGTATGCGCTGGAGGCGGTAAGGGAGTATCATCCGAAGCTGGTGGTGATGGATATTGACATGCCGGGGCTTTCCGGCGTGGAGGGTGTCAGGGCCATCAAAAACTACGATTCATCGGTCAAAGTGGTGATGTACACGGTGTATGATGACAACGACAACATCTTCGATTGCATCTGCGCCGGCGCCGATGGGTATCTGCTCAAGCAGACCCCGCCGCACAAGCTGAAGGAATCGCTCCGCGAGGCCATGGAGGGCGGATCACCGCTGAGTCCCGTTGTCGCCGGCAAAGTTTACCGTCACTTCCAGAAGCAGGTGTCGGCGGTCAGGAACACCGATTACAACCTGTCCCCCCGCGAAGCCGATATCCTGCAAAGCCTGGTTAAAGGCAACAGTTACAAGATCATCGCCACGGAATTATTTATCTCCATAGATACCGTCAAAAAGCACCTGAAGAACATCTATCTCAAACTCCAGGTCAGCAGCGGCACCGAAGCCGTCGCCAAAGCCCTGCGCGACAAAATCGTCACCATCTGAAATCCTCTCTTAACTCAGAACTCAGAACTCAGAACTCAGAACTCAGAACTCAGAACTCAGAACT
>CAZAZE010000026.1:0-50148 GCA_964489545.1 uncultured Bacteroidales bacterium | reverse complement strand
AATTAAGTAAAATTCTAACTTAGCTCACTGTCCTAATTTTGGGGGGAATTATATAAGTTATTACGCTCTTGCTATGTGAACTGCCTTAAAATTGCAGATGAACTTGGAGTAAAAACTATGGCTTTCCCGAACATAAGCACCGGAGTCTATCGATTTCCGAAACGAAGGGCTGCAGAAATCGCCTTGGCCAGTGTCAGGGAATATGCGCCGAAGGGAACGGGAGTCGAGACATTGATTTTTGTGTGTTTTGATGACGAGAATTTTGAAATTTATCAGGAATTGCTGAATTTGGAGTAAAGGTTGGTTAAAAAAACGTACTACCACTATAGTGGTACTACGAAAATTGATAAGTTATCATCTTTATAATTAAAATAAACAACTCTGATGAGCTCTGATAAAACCAAAAAACTAATCGGGATGATAGGTGGGACCGGATGGGTATCAACCCTCCAATACTATCGATTGATCAATGAGATGATCTATGAACGTAGCGGAGGGAGAAATTATGCCCATTGCCTGTTGTATTCATTGGATTACAGTGATATAGGTGACCTGGTTGAAAAGAATGATTATGAAGGCATTTATCGTCTGGTAAAGACCGCCGCAAAAAAATTGCAGAATGGCCGTGTAGATTTTCTCGTCCTCTGCGCTAACACCCTTCACATGTTTGTCTCCCGCCTTGATTCGGAGATTTCTCTTCCGATCATCCACATAGCAGAAGCCACTGCATTGAAAATCAAAGCCGATCATTTGTCCACCGTTGGATTGATTGGGACGAAAAGGACAATGGAAGATGATTTTTATCGGTTAAGATTGTTGGCACATGGGATTTCCACTCTAATTCCAGTGGCCCCTGACCGTGATTTCATCGATCACACGATCCGTAAAGAACTGGTGAATAACATTTTCACTTCTGAAGCAAATGCTCAATTCCTTAGGATAATTGATAGCCTGGAAAATCAAGGGGCTCAGGCGGTGATTATGGGTTGCACGGAAATACCATTACTGGTGAAACAGGAGCACACAAGTATAAAGCTTTACGATACGACTGAAATCCATGCTTCGGCGGTGGTTGATTTTTATCTGACCGGGTAACCGAGTTTATGGTTTTCTAAAACAAATATAATTTGGTTCAAAAAACGTAGGACCACTATAGTGGTCGTACAAAAATGTGCTTCACTCTCTTCTAACATATGAGCAGGGCCGTTAAGATGAAATAGTTAAAAAAAGCCGTCCTACCATTATAGTGATAGTACCATAAATCTTTCCCTACCGCTGATAAACCGCCTTCCCGCTCGCAATCACCCCTTCCTGCCCAGACAAAACCAGATAATAAGCCCCCGACGGTCTTTCGCCTGGCGCCCAGACCAAACCTTTGTCCCCATGCCTGACATTTAGCGCCTCGATCAACAACCCCTGATCGTTAAAAATCCTCAGTTCTCCCTGGGATATATTGTCGAACTGGATTTTAAACCGATCCGAAGAAGGATTGGGAATGATCTGAAGTGCGGGATATTTGCCCGGACCAACCTGCCCGGTCCCAACCGTGTTTTCCCTCACCGCCAGGGTGTACTCTCCAAGTTGAATGCCGGGAACCATTATGTTGCCCACGTTCCAGGGACCCATTTTCTCAAAATATACCTCCTGCCAGTCATCCGCCGCTGTTGCCCGGTACAGCATGATCAGCGTGTCGGTTGAAGAAGTGATGAGGGTGTTGTCGAGATAACCGTTGACAGAATAAAAGAACTTGCCTGTCGCTTCAAACCCTTCAGGGATAATCCCTTCGAGCTTCCAGTAGCGGTAGTCCGAAAGCCGAAGCCCCGGAACCGGGTCATTCAGACTGTCGGGCGGGGCCCAATTGTGTGTCACCTGGATAAATGCTGAGTCGGTCACCGCCGTGACCTCCATACTGAAAAATGTCTTGTCAAAACTGTGGTTCCCGGGGGTTTTAATCGTTTTATAGTTGTCAGTGGTCGCATCACACATCTTCTCCTCCGGGTCTGCCAGAATTACTGATGGCGAAAAGGTTAGCGTTTTAACAGATACACCGGAAGCCCCGTTAAAATGGATGGTGTCTGAATGCCGGTTCCCCGCTTCATCCATGAACATCACCTCCATGATGTTCCCACTTCCGGTAAAAGCGGGCCCCTTACGCTTCTGCTTCACATATACCACCACATCATAGATGCTTCTTTCTCTTTCCGATACAGTGAATGAATCGATGGAGTAATGCGGTGTTCCCGAGTTCAAGACAAAGTTGTCAAAGAATCCGCTCATGTCTATGCCGGTATATCCACTCATGAAATCCCGCATCTCATATGAATCTGCCGGCTGAAACGCGTACGCATCAATGAAAGCCTTCACCGTCTCGAAGAACAGGCTGTCGCCGAGGTAAAACCGCAACGCCTGCACAACAGTCGAGCCCCGATCATACGCCGACATGCCATAGGTGTATTCCTGCGGGATCTGGTTGAGCGGGAAATAGGAACCATCGCCCGACACGGTGTGGCAATACTGCATCACGCCGTTATGCTTCGCCCGCATCTCTGCCTTGAATCCCTCAATATCTTCGTTCAGCGCCAGCGAATAATACATCCCGAAAAAGGTCGCCCAGCCCTCATTGATCCACATCTCCTCCGCCGAAGCGCAGGTGACCTTGTCGCCCATCCACATGTGGGTCAGCTCATGGGCCATCAGTTCCTCGTTGGCCAGGTTCCCGGAGATGGTCGTATGCGGGACGAAAATATTGGCGGCGTGCTCCATCGCACCGATCGCGGTGCCGGTGTATCCAACACGATCCCATGAGTACGGTCCCATCCGGTCTTCGAAGATGGCCAGGATATCCTTGAGGTTGGCAAAGGTCCCGGCGACCTTATGGGTGTCCTGCGGGCGAACGTAGATATCAATGGGGATCTGTCCGTTGATCCCGGAGAAGGTGTCACTGACACATG
This sequence comes from uncultured Bacteroidales bacterium, assembly GCA_964489545.1. Taxonomy (GTDB): domain Bacteria; phylum Bacteroidota; class Bacteroidia; order Bacteroidales; family JAGOPY01; genus JAGOPY01. The sequence continues at coordinate 47,197 of CAZAZE010000026.1, read as the reverse complement.
CATAATGCCCCACCGCGATCGACGACAGATACGTAGGTATGGTTTGATTCAATGTCCAGTGATAAGTGAGCGTTCCGTCGCCATTGTCGACGGTTTCGGTCAGCACACCGCCGCACACCGCCATTTTACCGGCAGGTAGGGTGCAGTAAACCTCATAAGTGGCCCTGTCAGTGAAATTATCGATGCAGGGATACCAGCTTTTACCCAGGTTGTGCGGGATGGTGCTGATGCCCACCCCGAGATTGAATGCGTATTCACCCGAGAAATGAAACCCGCCCCAGCTCTCATGAAACGGAACGCCCTGGTAATCAACCTTAACAGTTACCGTATCCTCATCGTTCAGCGTCCAGACCGGGATGCGTAACAATCCGCCTTCATGGATGAAGTTCCCGACGGGCATGCCATCGACCGAAACTTCTGTAACACTCAGGTTGATCAGGTCAAGGACAATCTCCTCCACAGGCCCCTGAAACGGTGTGAGCCGGACATCTGCCCTGGCCTTTATTTCCTGCGTGGCAAAATTGATGCTGTCGATGCGGATTTCATAATGCAGGGCGTCAAAATTATCTGAAGAGCGGGTTGACTGCGCATGGAGGTCCCATGCAAACGAAACCAGGACAAACAGGACGAACCAAAATTGAATTGAACGAATGTCTTTCATCATATCGATGTACTTTAATGACTTCAGGACTTTTAGGGATATCCCGTAATGAACTTCCGTGCCGTAAGCGGTAAAATTATCGATTATTTCTTTTAATGATATCAACTGGGTTTATATGAGCAAAGCCAGGACGTGAATGTTCAACCTGAAAATCCACGATTTATATCCCGGATGCCCTCATCATCTTTTAAAAAACCCTACTTTTGAACCTTCAAGCGTAAACTCCATTTTTTCAGCCATGAAATTCTTCAAAAAAAAGAGAAATCTGTTGCTCACGGTCATCGGCCTGGTCGTGCTGGTTGTCCTGATCATACTGGCGATGATGAAAGGCCAGGACCGGAGCGGGATCAAAGTAACCGCAGAGGAAGCAGCCAAACGGAACATTATCGAGGTGGTCTCAGCCAACGGGAAGATCCAGCCCGAAAAGGACATCAAAATCAGCCCCTATATTTCGGGAGAGGTGATCGAGTTGAATGTACGGGAAGGCGACAGGGTGCAAAAAGGCGATCTGCTCGCCCGGATCGATCCGGAAATTTACAGGGCGAATTTCGACCGCATGAACGCCATGCTCAACTCCCAGAAAGCCGGCGAAGCCAATGCCCAGGCCCGGGTTTCGCAGGCTGAATCGCAATTCAGAAACGCTGAGTTGAGCTTTAACAGAAGCAAAACCCTTTGGGAGCAGAAAGTGGTCTCTGACGCGGAGTTCGATGCGGCCAAAGCGAATTATGAAGTGGCCAAGGCCGAACTGGAAGCGGCCCGGCAAAGTTTGAAGAGCGCCCAGTTCGGCGTGGAAAGCGCCAGGGCGTCGCTCGACGAAGCTGAGGAAAACCTGGTCAAGACCAGTATCCGCGCCCCGAACGACGGGACGGTCTCCAAGCTGAGCGTGGAGATCGGCGAACGGGTGACCGGCGCCTCTCAGTTCTCGGCCGGAACCGAGATCATGCGCATCGCCAACCTGGAAAGCATGGAAGTTAATGTGGAGGTGAATGAAAATGATATCGTCCGCGTTTCTTTATACGATACCTGCCTGATCGAAGTGGACGCTTACCTGGACCGAAAGTTCAAAGGCCTGGTGACCGAGATATCGACCTCCGCCAATACCACCGGTGTTAGCGCCGACCAGATCACCAATTTCAACGTTAAAATCCGCATCCTTCCCGAATCTTACGCCGACCTGGTCGATACCACCAGCCTCATCCGCTCGCCGTTCCGCCCGGGCATGTCAGCTACGGTCGACATCCAGACCGAAACGGTCTACGGTGCGCTGACCATTCCCATACAGGCCGTCACCACCCGGGCCGATACCACCGGGGTGGTGAAGGAAGACGATGCCAATGTGGAAGCCGCATCAACCGGCGAAGAAGTGAAAGAGTATGTGTTCGTGGTTGAGGATGGCAAAGCACGGATGATTGAGGTGAAGACCGGGATCCAGGATAATACCTACATACAGATCACCAGCGGTCTTGAAGAGGGGCGGCAGGTGATCACGGCGCCGTACCGGGCTATCGCCAAACGCCTTAAAAATGATGATCTTGTGAAGGTGGTCGATAAGAAAGACCTGTACGCCGAAGAGCAGAAATAACCCGGTTCACGCATTCAGACCTTTATCCGGATGGCCCGAATCCTCCATATTGAAACCGCCACCCAGGTATGTTCCATAGCTCTTTCATCGGATGGGGAAATACTTCAATTCCGGGAAAGCCGGGAAAAGAACGCTCATTCCTCCGTCATCACCCTGTTGATCGGGGAAGTGATGAAGACGTCGGGCATGGCCTTTTCACAGATCGACGCCGTGGCGGTGAGCATGGGCCCGGGCTCCTACACGGGCCTGCGCATTGGGGTGAGTACGGCCAAAGGGATCTGCTACGCACTTGATAAACCGCTCATAGCCGTGAATACGCTCCAATCAATGGCCGTTGGAATGAAAATTGAGATGGAGTCCCGATACATCGGGACTCCATCTCGATCGGCAGTTCTTTTTTGCCCCATGATCGACGCCCGGCGGATGGAAGTCTATTGCGGGCTTTATGATCTGAGACTCCATCTCAAAAGAGACGTACAGGCGGAGATCATTAGCGAAGCGTCGTTCTCAGAGGAACTGGCTGACCACCAAATCATATTTGCCGGCGACGGGGCCGAAAAGTGCAGGCCGGTGCTCGGAAACCATCCCAATGCGATCTTCATGCCTGATTTCCAGCCTTCTGCATCATTCATGGTTCTCCTGGCTGAGGAAAAGTTCCGCTGCGGGGAATTCGAAGATGTGGCCTATTTCGAGCCTTACTATCTCAAGGATTTTATTCCGGGAATACCGAAAGTGAAAGGTTTAAGTTTTGAGGGTTAAGGTTTAAGTTCGGGAATACTTATAAATAACTGAACTTAAACCTTAACCCTCAAAACTTAAACCTTGCCATCAGTGCGGCTCGTTCCCCTTCTGGCAGCAGGCCGGAAGCTTGTCGTGCGCCACCTGGTCCGCTTCGACATCATCGGCATCATAGCCCAGTTTGGAGATGGCCTGCCGAAGCTTGTCCGCGTCGGTTTTCCTGGGGTCAAAACCGATAGTAACGACCTTTGTCTGATCATCCAGTTCAACCTTTTTCACGCCTTTTTCAAAGGCTATGTTGCCTTCAATCCGCTCCTCGCACATGCCGCACACCGCGGAAGTCCGGATCTCAACTTCCTCGTAGTTTTTCTTTTTCTCCTGCGCATGAGCCGTGCTGGCCATCATGATCGACAGGAACAGTGATCCTAAGATGGAAATAATGGTTTTCATGTTTGTTATTATTTATTGATTATTCACCACAGATTACTCAGATTATCACAGATCTACCCAAACTCAAAACTCAAAACTCAAAACTCTAACTTAAACCTTAAACCTTAAACCTCAACACTCTTCAAAGCTTGTCGTGCTTCAGCAGGAACCTCACCCCGGCATAGATTTTAACCCCTGAGATCGGCCCCCAGATGTTGGAGGCGTCGAAATACGGTCCAAAAGGATCTTCATAGGCGATAATGGGGTGGTGTTGTGTGTAATTGGTCAGGTTCTCCCCGCCGAGGTAAATCTCCCAGCGCTTGAAAAACTTGGTCACCTGGGCATTCAGGATCGTGTAAAACGGAGCGTATTCCGCCATGCGGTATTCAACGGGCAGCAGCACCGTTGACGGGATGCGCGACGGGCCGTTGAACTGCGCCGTGAAGTCGAACTGCCACTTGCGGAGGTTTGTGGCGTAGGAGGCCGTGACCAGCCCTTTGTACCGGTTGACCAGCGGTTCATACTTCAATTCATCGCCAATGGTCATTTTCACATCGTTGTACCGGAACGCCACCGTCACGTCCATCCTCGGGATCAGCTCATATTTCACTTCCAGCTGGTAGGTGTTGGCAAAGGATGGGCCATCCAGGTTATAGACCAGGATCTGGTCGGTGTCCTCTTCCTTGTCGACGATCACCTGGTTGGTGAAATCGGTCCGGTAATATTCGGCGCTGATGGTCATTTCCCGCCCCAGGATATGGACGTATTGGGTCAGGTTGAGGCCATAGTTCCAGGCCTGCTCCAGAGCCAGCTCATCGCGGAATACGAACCTGCGGGAAGTGGTCAGCAGGGAGAGGTTTTCCGCAATGACGTTGGCCGAGCGTGTTCCTCTGCCCGCGGATGCCCTGATGACCAGGTGCTCCATCAAATTGTACTTGAGATGGAGTCTCGGGGTGAAGAACATCCCGTGCAGGTTGTTGTAGTCGGCGCGCATGCCGGCCAGCAGGGTGAACTTCTCCGGTACTACCCAGGAATACTCGGCAAAGGCCCCGGGGACATGCTCGATCCTCCGGAATGCGGAATCGTTCAGGTTTTCATCCATCGCGTCGAGCACGTAACTGATACCGGCGGTGATCGTGTGCGCCGTGTTGGCGATATAAGTCTGCAGCATCAGGTTGCTGTAAAAATTGTGCTCCCGCGCATCGTATACGTTATTCCCGAAAAAGGAATTCATATCATGGAAGATGTACGAGTTGATCCATCCGATGCTGGATTCGGGCCGTTTCAGGAAAAAGCCGGTCTTGGAGAATGCCTCGAAGCGATGGGTGCTGATTTCGGTGCCGTATAGATTTTTTTGCAACGGGTCCTCGGCGGAATAATAATCCACCTGGCCACCTTTGCGCTCTTCGCTGAGGAATTTGACGCCGAACATCCCTTCCATTTTATCGGAATAATAGTTCCACCGGTTAAAAAGGTTTACCTGGGTAAACATGGGATCGTCCAGAAAAGTATCCCCGTTGTGGTCGAGTTTGGTCGACTGGTTGGAGATGTGGCCGAAAACGGCCGTATTCCACTTCGGGCTGACCCGTATTGAGCTGTTGATGTTGCCCTCCAGTCGTCCGGCCTGGTTGGCGTAGACATTGAGGAACAGCTTCTCCTTGCTGTCCGGCTTTTTGTATTCGACATTCAGCTGGCCCGTGATCGACTCGTAGCCGTTCTTTACCGATGATGTCCCTTTGGAAACCTGTATGGATTCCATCCAGGAGCCGGGCACATAGCTTAATCCATAGGATGTCGCCAGCCCGCGAAGGTTTGGGATATTTTCGGTCTGCAGCTGACTGTACTTTCCGGCCAGCCCCAGCAGTTTGATCTGCCTGGCCCCGGTGATGGCGTCGCTATAATTGACGTCGACCGAGGCATTGGTCTCAAAACTTTCCGATAGGTTGCAGCAGGCGGCTTTCTTGAGCTCACCCAGGGTGATCTGCTGCGTGGCGATCGGATCCGTTCGTGAAAGATGGGCCCCGGGGGCGCGCTCCAGCACTTCCACCTCCTGCAGGGTCTTGTTCTGCGCCAGGATCACTTCAACCGGGTTTCCGGCATGGACATGGACCGTGTCGCTGATGTACCCCACATAGCTGACCACCAGCATATGATTTTTGCTGCCGTTCGTACTGATCGAAAAAGCGCCTTTGCTGTCGGTCGCCGTGCCCACGCTGGTCCCCTCCCAGTAAACATTTGCGCCCGGGAGCGGTTGCTTTTCCATTTCGTGGCCGAGTTCAAATACCCTGCCTTTAATTTCCTGCGAAAAGGCAGGGATCGCGGCAAGTATTAATAAATATATTGTTACTGAAACGATAGATTTCATGATAAACAGGATTTAATTCAACAATGACCGGACCTGGTAGGTCACCCGGGAGGTTACCTGTGAGGCCCTTGTTTTGTAATTGAATTAAGCCAGGTTGTCGGGGGAAATCTTGAGCTGGTGCAGTGAATTAAGCATTGACCGCCCGTATAATGGAGGAGAGGGATCGACAATGATCTGATCTGGTAAGAATCTCGGGCGGGTCTCCGTTAATAAAATATTGCCGGTTAAGACCTGGATAAAACCTGCGATGAATTTGAAGGAAATCTTCTCCAGGGAAAGGGTATAGTTATCAAGGACTTTGATATAGGTTGAAGAAGTATGGCAGCAATCATCTCCGGGGCAGGAGCTTTCCTGTTCGTCCACCGGGATTTCGCAGCAGGAATCAGTTTCGCCGGTGCTGCAACAGCTGGTCTGGGCGGTCGGGCCCTGCTCATGAGAACATTCGGCTTCCAGGTAAACGGATGTGGTGGATTCACCCAGGCAACTGCAGAAATGATGATATATTGATACCCCGCCCGATGCCATAACCAGCAGGGACGCAAGCATCAATAGTACCGATTTCTGAACTGCCTTTTTCATCTTTCCTGTGCAAATATATAGACAAATAGATTGATGATTTGTTTAAAATTTGTTAATTATGGGCCGTGCAGATCACAATTAATGATTTAACCGAAAGGATTCCTGCGACGACAATTCCATTTCCTTTTATTTTTTTATATTTGGAAATCCTAACTTCATAACCCTCCGTGTATGGATTACGAAATTCTTAAACTTACTGTTGATGAGCGTATTGCAATCGTCACCATCAGTCGTCCACAGGCATTGAATGCATTAAACTCCCGATTTTTTATGGAGATGGATGCCATGGTCCGGCAGGTTTCCGGAATGCCGGAGATCCGGGTAATGGTTATAACAGGAGAAGGAAAAGCGTTTGTGGCCGGTGCGGATATCGCTGAGATGGTCGACATGACTCCCGAGCAGGGCATCGCATTTTCAAAGACCGGGCAAAATACGTTCCGTAGCCTGGAGAAGATGGAGATACCCGTGATTGGCGCGATCAATGGATTTGCGCTGGGCGGGGGGCTTGAGCTGGCCATGGGCTGCGATTTCCGGATTGCCAGCAATAAGGCGAAATTTGGCCAGCCGGAGGTGAACCTGGGGATGATCCCGGGCTATGCCGGAACACAGCGCCTGCCCCGCCTGGTGGGCATGGGCGATGCGCTGTTCCTGCTCATGAGCGGGGAGATGATCGGGGCGGATGATGCGCTCCGCATCGGCCTGGTGCAAAAGGTCGTCGAACCGGAACAGCTCTTGGAAGAGACGCTGAAGATCGCCAGGATCATCGCCTCCAAAGGGCCGATGGCCGTGAAAAAAGCAAAATATGTCGCCCGGACCGGCTGCCAGATGCACTTTGATGACGGCTGCAGCCTGGAATCCGAATTCTTCGGCACCCAGTTCAAGGCCGAAGGAGAAGAAGGGATGCGGGCGTTCCTTGAGAAAAGGAAGCCAGGGTTTTAGTGAAACAAGGGGACAGGGAGAAAAGGGGACAAGGGGATTGGGCTGTTAGATGAATTCAAAATTCAAAACTCAAAATTCAAAATTCAGAATAATATGGAGTACTCCGAAAAACTTCAGAATGTTACGGTCCTGGGCGCTGCCGGGAAAATGGGCAGCGGGATATTGCTGCTGACCGCAGTTGAAATGGCGGACCTCAGCCTGAAACCCGAAAACAAAGGCAAGACCTTTACGCTCAATGCCATGGACGTCAGCAAGGAGGGCCTCGCCGGCCTGATGCTGTACCTTCGCGCACAGGTCCAGAAGATCGCCGAGAAAAAGACCGTTGCCCTGCGCAAATTGTACGCCGACCGTGCGGATCTTATCGAGAACGAAGAGATCATCAACCAGTATGTCTTCGACGTGATGAACATCGTCAGGCCGACCACACGGCTGGAATCTGCCTATGATTCCACCCTGGTCTTTGAGGCCGTAAGCGAAAACCGCGCCCTAAAGGTAAAACTGCTGTCACAGATCGACCAGAACAACGCGGAAAAGCCCTGGTTTTTCACCAACACCTCATCGGTGCCCATCCATCTGATCGATGAAGAGGCAAAACTTCACGGCAGGGTGTTGGGATTCCATTTTTATAATCCACCTGCCGTTCAGAAACTGGTCGAGCTGATTGTCACTTCAGGGACCGATTCCGAAATGATCGAATTTGCTAAAGAATATGCCAAAAAACTGGGGAAGGTGGTGGTCCCGGCCAACGATTTCGCCGGGTTCATCGGCAACGGACATTTCATGCGCGACGCGCTGCACGGCATCCATACCGCGGAGAAACTGTCGAAGGAAATGCCTTTTGTCGAGGCGGTCTATGCCGTAAACCGCATTTCTCAGGACTTCCTCATCCGCCCGATGGGCATCTTCCAGCTGATCGACTATGTCGGCATCGATGTGGTTTCATTCATCATGGGCGTGATGAATCCCTTCCTGGCCGGTGAAGACCTGCACAGCGACCTGCTCGACAAAATGATCGGCCAGGATGTTAAAGGCGGTCAGTTTTCCGACGGATCGCAGAAGGATGGCTTCCTGAAATATGAGAAAGGCCGGCCGGTGGCGATTTACGACCCTGCCACCCAGACCTATGTCGCCATTTCTGCGCTTAAAGACAAATGCGACGCCTATCTCGGAGATCCGCCCGCATCGCTCATTCCCTGGAAGGCCGCTGTGAAGGTAAAAGACAAGGACGCTGCCTTCGGTAAGATCTTTGCCGACATGAAAAACCTGGGAACCCGAGGCGCAATGCTGGCCGTCGAATACGGGCAGCGCTCCAATGCCATCGGCAAAAAGCTCGTGGCCGACAATGTTGCACACAGTGAAGCTGACGTGAACACCGTTTTGCTGACGGGATTCTTTCATGCCTACGGGCCGGTTAATAACTATTTTTGAACACATTAACATTAACATACCATGTCAAAGCCACATAAAAGAATTTTCATGGCCGCAGGATACAACACCGTTTCGATGGGTACCGGCCGCAGTGAGTTCAACCCGAAAAAAGCCCGCCCCGGACTGGAGCATTATTTCAGCGAAGCGGCACAAGGTGCGCTGAAACAGGTTGGCGGCGCGAAAAACATTGACGAATGTGCAGTGGGCAATTTCATGGCTGCCCGCTTCAACAAGCAGGCGCACCTGGGCGGATTTTTCCCCATGGCCGATCCCGAGTTGCAGTATAAACCGGCCATCCGCGTCGAGGGAGCCTGCGCTTCCGGCAGCCTGGCACTGGTGACCAGCATGAAGAACGTGCTGGCCGGCACAGCGGAAGTCTCCATGAGCCTGGGCATCGAGGTGCAGAATACCGTGAAAGCCATCTACGGAGCAGATATCCTGGCCGGCGCCGGTTGGTACCAGAAAAGGAAAAACGGTCACGCCTACTTTTTCCCGGGGCAGTTCAGCGACAGGGCCGGGGCTTATTATGAGAAATACGGGTATGACTATGCCCGAAAGGGTATGGGAAGATGGTTCCGCAATGCCATTGAGAATGCCCGGCTGTGCCCGACGGCCCAGGAATTTGAAAATAAGGTGGAGGACCTCGATGCTCTGTATAATAAAATGAAGCCCAATGGAGCGGGTTTTGTCGATAATCTCAATGTGCTCGACTGCTCCAAAGTTTCCGACGGTGCATCCGCTATTGTTGTATGCAGCGAAGAAGGGCTCAAACGTTGTGGTATTCCGAAGAGCGAAGCGGTGGAGATCATCGCCTGGGCGCATAAAGTGCGGAACATCACGGAAGATCCGCCAGACCTTACCGAAATGACCTGCATCAAAAAAGCGGCCCAAAGCGCGCTGGAAGATGCAGGGATCACCATTCACGACCTGGGCACCATCGAAACGCATGACTGTTTCTCCATTGCAGGGGTGCTGGCCACCGAGGCCCTGGGCTTCGCGGAAAAGGGCAAAGGCGCGCAGTTCGTAGCCGACGGCAACACGGCCCGCGACGGCATGATCCCGATGAATACCACCGGAGGATTGATCGGCTGGGGGCACCCGACGGGAGGCACCGGCGTGCATATGGCCGTAACCATCTGGGAGCAGCTCACCGGACGTGCCGGTGCGGCTCAAATCAAAATCTCCCCCGAAAAACCCTATGGCATGACCATCAATATGGGCGGCGACGACGGGACGGTGATCGCGATCGTATACAAACGCGGAAACTAAGTCGGTTCAAAGTTCAAAGGGCAAAGTTCAAAGTTTAAGTGGGTCAATGAAGAGTGATCTGAAGATCAGATCTGTTATTGCTGTGATTTAATAATCAACGAATTAATAAGATCAAGATAATTCTTCTTTATTTAGAACCGTAATAAATTCCGGGAATTTCATCCAAAAATCTATCCTAAATAAGCTTGTATTAAAAAGTCCTTTAATTTTGTTTCGTAATTAGACGAAATACGAAATGATAAAATGCTCAACCCACGTTCAAATATTCATTTAAGGGTATGGAAATAAAAATCTTAGGTACAGGTTGCCCCAAGTGCGGATCTCTTGAAAAGACGGCCAGGGAAGTAGTCGAAAAGGAAAATATTAATGCCAGCGTGACCAAGGTAGAAGATATCATGGAAATCATGAAATACGGCGTCATGTCCACGCCGGCCCTGGTCGTCAATGAAAAAGTCGAGATCAAAGGAAGGGTGCCTTCGTACGAGGAAATCAGGCAGGTATTGAAAAAATACGAATAAGCGGCCCCTCAAGCCCAAGCATCTATGGAATTTTTACAAAGTATCCTGGATAACTCCCAGTACGCGGCGCTCACCGCATTCATCCTGGGCCTGATGACCGCCATCAGCCCTTGTCCACTGGCTACCAATATCTCAGCGATCGGTTTCATAAGCCGCGACCTGGAAAACAGGCGTAAAGTCTTTATCAGTGGATTGGTCTACACTTTGGGTAGGGTAATTTCATATACGGCATTGGCGGTCATCATTTATTTTGGTGCCAGCAAGATGAACGTGGCTACGATCTTTCAGGGATGGGGTGGAAAGATCTTAGGTCCTTTGCTGATCATCATCGGCTTGCTCATGTTGGATATTCTGAAGATAAAATTCCCCGGATTTTCCAGCTTATCTGAAAGAATCGGCGAAGGAGGAAAGGGGAGCTACTGGGGCGCCCTGCTGCTCGGTATGGTCTTTGCCCTGGCATTTTGTCCTTACAGCGGGGTGATCTACTTCGTCATGCTTATTCCTATCTGCATCGCCAGCGCGGACGGGCTTTACCTGCCGGCTGTCTTTGCTGTTGCGACCAGCCTCCCGGTAATCATTTTCGCCTGGCTGCTGGCCTATGCTGTTGGGAATGTCGGCAGGCTCTACAACCGCATTAAGATCTTCGAGCTCTGGTTCCGGCGCGTTGTGGCTGTGCTGTTTATCGGGGTAGGGATCTATTACTTTGTCCATTTGTTCTTTTAAATTTTATTTTTTTCATTTGGGGATTATTCGAAATTTATCCTCCAAACCGACGGGTTAACCTGTCGGTTTGTATAGAAACCTCGCTGCCTGAGTCGGGAGAATTTATTAACATTATGGAAAGAAATAAAGAATTAAAAATCCTTCTTTGGATCATCGTCATTTTCGGTGTCGCTTTTTTCCTGCCCATTGAAAGTATTAGATTCAATACCGCTGTTGATGCAACTTTCGACCTGGTCAAATGGTATGCTCGGGAACACGTGGTTTTGTGCTTATTGCCCGCCTTTTTCATCGCCGGGGTGATCTCCGTGTTTGTCAGCCAGGGCTCGGTGCTGAGATATTTTGGCGCCAATGCCAAAAAATGGCTGGCCTATTCGGTGGCCTCCGTTTCCGGTACCATCCTGGCGGTTTGTTCCTGCACCATCCTCCCGTTATTTTCCAGCATCCACAAGCGCGGGGCGGGCCTGGGGCCGGCCATCGCCTTCCTTTACTCAGGCCCGGCCATCAACATACTCGCCATTATCCTTACCGCCCGTATCCTGGGCTTTGAGATGGGATTGGCCAGGACCATCGGGGCGGTCGTGTTCAGTGTTGTCATCGGGGTTGTGATGTCGCTCATCTATCGTAAAGAAGAAGCAGCCAAGCGGGAGGACCAGATGAATATCGTAATGCCCCCGGAGAAAAGGCCGATGTGGCAAACATCCTTTCATTTCTTCACGCTGGTCCTGATCCTGGTCTTCGCCAACTGGGGCAAACCGGCATCCGACGAAACATCTGGCGCCTGGTACCTGATCTGGTCTTACAAATGGTACATTACCGGGTTCTTCTCCCTGCTGCTGGGTTACTCGCTGATTTACATTCTGAAGATCAGATGGCACTGGGTGCTGCTGGCCGCGCTGGCGACCACTTTATCCGCCGTTCTTGCCACCAGCCTTATCCCGGACCCCAAACTCAGTCCGCTCCTGCCCATGATCGTGGGCATTGCCGCCCTGAGTGTGATCACTTTACTGGACAAGCAGAATGAGGAAAACAGGGAATGGACCATCTCCACCTGGGGCTTTGCCAAACAGATCCTGCCCCTGCTGGCCATCGGGGTGGTCACGGCCGGATTTCTGCTTGGTTCCACCCACGACGACACCGCCATCGCCGGGATCATTCCCAATGAGTGGATCCAGTGGCTGGTTGGCGGGAATTCGGTGTTTTCAAACTTCTTTGCCTCCATTGTCGGGGCGTTCATGTACTTTGCCACCCTGACCGAAGTGCCGATCCTGCAGGGCCTGATCGCTTCCGGGATGGGTAAAGGCCCCGCCCTGGCCCTGCTGCTCGCCGGTCCGTCGCTTTCCCTGCCGAATATGCTGGTCATCCAGGGGGTGATGGGCACTCAAAAAACCGTGGTTTATGTGGTTCTTGTCGTCGTAATGGCCACCATCAGCGGCCTGATTTACGGGGCGATATAACTGTACTGAGCATGGCCGTGTCCATCGTCATATTGTGCCCCGGGTCCAAATGCAAAAAATGCAGAAGGATGATCAAACAGGTGATGGAAGCCGTGAAAGAATGCGGTATTGAGGCCGATGTGCAAATCCTCGACAAACTCGACGATCTCCTTCGGTACAATACCTATGTTCTTCCGGCCCTCGTGATCCATGGCAAAATGTTTGCCCGGGGTTATGTTCCTGAAAAAGGCAGGATCATTGAGGAGATGAAGAAGTCGCTTGATTAATCATTTTTTAATAAATAAGTTTATTAGATAAAAATTGACCTAGTTATGCCATCAAAAGCCAGACTCAAGTTTCTCGACAGGTATCTCACCCTGTGGATCTTCCTTGCCATGTTCGCCGGCGTGTTTATGGGCTGGGCATCACCGGCGGTCGCCGGCTTCTGGAACAGTATGTCGAGTGGCACCACGAATATTCCCATCGCCATCGGGCTGATCGTCATGATGTACCCGCCGCTGGCCAAGGTTAAATACGAAGAGCTGGGCGATGTGTTCCGCAACACTAAGATCCTTGGGCTTTCGCTCGTCCAGAACTGGATCATCGGCCCGGTGCTGATGTTCTTCCTGGCCATCATCTTCCTTCAATTCAACATTGAATATATGTACGGGCTGATCCTGATCGGTCTGGCCCGCTGCATCGCCATGGTGATCGTCTGGAACGACCTGGCCAAAGGCGACCGGCAGTATGCCGCGGGACTGGTGGCTTTTAACTCCATCTTCCAGGTCTTGCTTTTCTCAGTGTATGCCTACTTCTTCATCGCCATCCTGCCCGGCTGGTTCGGGCTGCCGGTAAATGATTCCGTTGCCCGGATCACCATCGGTCAGATCGCCGAGAGCGTGTTCATCTACCTGGGGATCCCGTTCATCGCCGGCTTCCTGACCCGGTTCATCCTCGTCAGGGTGAAAGACAAAACCTGGTATGAAACCAGATTCGTTCCGAAGATCAGTCCCTTTACCCTGATCGCTTTATTGTTCACCATCGTGGTGATGTTCTCCCTGAAAGGCGAATATATCGTGAAGATACCGCTGGACGTGGTCCGCATTGCCATTCCGCTCATTATCTACTTCGTGATCATGTTCCTGGTTTCCTTCTATATGAGCAGGAAATTCGGGGCCAATTACGAGCAATCGACGACCCTTTCGTTCACCGCGGCCAGCAATAATTTTGAACTGGCCATTGCTGTGGCCATCGCCATTTTCGGGATCAATTCCGGCGAAGCCTTTGCCGCAGTCATCGGGCCATTGGTGGAGGTGCCCGTCATGATTGCCCTGGTGAATGTGGCCTTCTGGTTCAAAAAAGTGTATTTCAAAGCAGCCTGAGTTTTTCGGAATGATGGAAGTGCCTAAAAAATGGGATTTAGTCGTTGTTCTTAACTCTGTACGCAATCATTTCGTACTTTTGCGAAATATGTTATTTGATTTTTATGAGTAAGAAGATATTGGTCATTTGCACGGGCAACAGTTGCCGGAGTCAGATGGCGGAAGGATTCCTGAGATCCTTCGATCCAAGCCTGCATATCGCTTCAGCGGGGACTCATCCTGCCGATCGGGTGAACCCCAATGCGGTGCGGGTGATGCGGGAATTCGGCATCGACATCAGCCATCATGTTCCGGAGCTTGTCGATAAGTACATTGGAGAAGAATGGGATTACGTGATCACGGTTTGCGGGGGGGCTAAGGAGGTCTGCCCGGCATTTACCGGCAAAGTACAACACCGGCTGCATATTGGGTTCGACGACCCGGCCGATGCCGTAGGAACGGATGAGGAGGTAATGTCGGTTTACAGGAGGGTTCGGGACGAGATCAGGGAGGGATTTTTAAAAATGATTAATGAGTTAAATGCTTAATGTTTAATGTTTAATGTTTAATGTTTAATTAATAATGGATAATTATGAATGGTCAAATCTTAATTATTAAATATGAATTAAGCATTAATGCATTTATCATTCATCATTCATCATTACTCATTAAACAATAAAAATTAAACATTCAATAATTATACTATAAATGGACATCAAGAAGCTTGTACAGGAGAAATACGGCCAGATCGCCAGGGAAAGTGCTGAGCCGGAGAAAAAGGTCTCGTGCGGTTGCAGCTGCGGTTGCGATGACACCTACACAATTTTCAATGAAAATTATACTGGCAAGCAGGGTTATGATCCGGAGGCCGACCTCGGATTGGGGTGTGGCATCCCGACCGACTTTGTAAAGATTCACCGGGGCGATACCGTGATCGATCTTGGCTCAGGGGCGGGAAACGATTGTTTCGTGGCCCGGGCGATGGTTGGCGAGGAGGGCAAGGTCATCGGCATCGATATGACGAAAGAAATGATCGAACTGGCCCGGGCCAATGCGGAAAAGCTGGGGTACAAGAATGTTCAGTTCCGCTATGGTGATATTGAAAATATGCCCGTCACATCAAAAAAGGCCGACGTGGTGATCAGCAATTGTGTGCTGAACCTGGTCCCCGACAAGGAAATGGCCGTTACAGAGATTTGCCGGGTGCTGAAAGTGGGCGGGCATTTCTGCATTTCAGACGTGGTGATCAGGGGCGAACTGCCCGAAAATATCCGGAATGCCGCGGAGATGTACGCCGGTTGTATCTCCGGGGCCCTCGAATATGAGGAATACATGAAGCTGATCGAGAAAATGGGGTTCATCAACGTAACACTTCATAAGGAAAAAGAGATCCTTCTGCCCGATGAAGTGTTACGCCCCTATTTATCGACAGAGGAAATCAGTGTGTTCAGGGATTCCGGCGCCGGTGTTTTCAGCGTGACTATTTCGGGTGAAAAACCGGCAAAAGGATGCGTGTGTTGCGGAACTTAACAGAAACCCACAAGCTATGAATCATTCTGCTGATACAATTACCCGCGATCAATATGAAATGGCGCAGATAGCCCGGGCGATGTCTCACCCGGTCCGGATTTACATTCTGCAGTTACTTTCCGGACAGAGTTGCTGTTACAGCGGCGATCTGGCGGAAGATTTGCCCATAGCCCGGTCCACGCTTTCGCAGCACCTCAAGGCATTGAAGGATGCCGGGCTGATCCAGGGAGAGATCCGGCCGCCCAAGATCAAATATTGTATTCAAAAGGAGAACTGGAGCAGGGCCAAGGCCTTATTTGCGGGGTTCTTTGATGAATCAGCATTGAAAGCTCCCTCTTCCTGTAATAAATAGTTCGTATAGGGTTCGTTCTTATCAGATGTATAACCATTAAGGAAACATTTATGAAAAAGTCATTTTTATTTTTGATGATCGCCATTGCGGCTCATGGGATGATGATTCAGGCCCAGGATGTGGTTAAAGAAAATTCGCCGAAGGTTGATGTTTATTACTTCCATGGAAATATGCGGTGTGCCACCTGCAACGCGATAGAGGCACAGACCCGCCAGACGCTGGAGGACAGCTTTGCCGATGAGGTTAAGTCCGGCACACTGAACCTGCATGTCCTGAACCTTGAAGACAAGGAGAACAAAGACCTGGTGAAGCAATTTGAGATTGGTTGGTCGTCTCTGGTTCTTTACGTTCCAAAGACCGGGAAATCGGTAAACCTGACCGAGATGGCCTTTGCGAAAGGACGAACAAATCCGGAAGAATTCAGGGCTGAGTTGGAGAAGCAGATCAGGGAGTTGCTATAGGGAATCTCACGAGATGACATCTCGCCCCATTTAACGCGCTTAAAAACAAAACGCTAAACGCCGATAAATGTAATATGTTGTATTTTAGTGTATTGTGAAGGAGAGATGTCATCTCATTTATTATTCTTAAGTTCAAAAAAGCTAAATCTCTGTTTTTTAATGACATGGATGATTAGAATCTAATCTGAGATGACATCTCGGAATCACGAGATGTCATCTCGTTTTCTTAACTTTGGGAGGAAAATCCTCCAAACCATGTCACTCAACCGAAGACGTTTTGTCAAGCATCTGGCCGCTACCGCCGGCGCTGCCTCCCTGTTCCCCGGTGTCACGTTCGCTGAAGAATGGGCCGATGCGTTTCTCCCCGGGGGTCCCCCGCCTGACCTGCCGGAGGAGGACTTCTGGGCCTTTATGCAACAAGCGTATACCGTTTCCCCAAATATTATAAACCTCAACAACGGCGGCGTCAGCCCGTCTCCAAAAGTCGTACAGGATACTTTTGAACGCTATAACCGTTATTGCAATGAGGCGCCATCCTATTACATGTGGCGAATCCTCGACCAGGGCAGGGAAGCGCTCAGGGCCGACCTGGCCAGCCTGGCCGGCTGTGACAACAGCGAAATCGCCATCGACAGGAATACCACGGAGGCGATGAATACCGTCATCTATGGTCTGAATCCCCAGAAAGGCGATGAGGTGGTGCTCGCCCGGCAGGATTATCCTAACGTCATCAACACGTTCAAACTGCTGGAACAACGCAATGGTGTCGTGCTTAAATGGGTAAACCTCGAGCTTCCCATGGAGGATGAAGACGCCATTGCAGAAAAATATATAGAAGCTTTTTCGGACAAAACCCGGGTCGTTAACATCAACCACATCATCAACTGGATCGGACAGATCATCCCGGTGAAGAAAATCGCGGCGGAGGCCCATCGGCGCGGTATTGACGTTCTGGTCGACGGCGCCCACAGCTTCGCCCTCCTCGATTTCAAAATACCCGACCTTGATTGCGACTACTTCGCCACCAGCCTGCACAAATGGATGGGGGCCCCCTTCGGATCAGGCATGCTTTACGTAAAAAAAGACAAGATCGCGAAAATCTGGCCAATCTGTCCCGACGATGCCATGCAGAGCGATCAGATCGTGAAGTTCGAGCGGCTGGGAACCCGCAATTTCGCCAGCGAAATGGCGATCGGCGCTGCCCTCGATTTCCACAATGCCATCGGTTCCGAAAGAAAGGAAACCCGGCTCAGGTTCCTCAAGGATTACTGGACCCATCAGGTAAAAGATATCCCCGGCGTTCATGTCCATACCTCCTTCAAACCCGAATTCGCCTGCGTGATCGGCCTGTTCTCCATCGATGGGTATAAACCTGCCGAAATCGATACCTATCTCTTCGAAAAGCATAAAATCCATACAGTGGGCATCGTCTGGGAAAACATTTCCGGGGTGAGGGTGACGCCTAATGTCTATACAACACTGAAAGATCTCGATAAGCTGGTTCAGGCAATTCATGAGTTGGCGTCCCGAAAGAATTGATGCGAGATGTCATCTCGACATTATGTTAAATCAAACCAAATCCCAAATGAAAAAACTATCCAGTTTATTCCTGCTATTTGTGATTTCATGGGCAAGTGCATTTTCCCAGGAGTCGCACACAACCGTGATCCAATCGCCTGATGCGCCAAAGGCCATCGGACCATACAGCCAGGCGATCCTTGCCGGAAATACGCTGTATGTGTCCGGGAACATCGCCATCGATCCGGAAACGGGGCAAATGGATACCCTTAACCTCGAAACGGAAATCCGGCGGGTGATGTCAAACCTGGGCGCGGTGCTGAACGAAGCGGGCATGTCGTATGAGCACATTGTCAAATCTACCATCTTCACGACGGATCTCAAAAACTACAAACTGATCAATGAGATCTACGGATCTTATTTCAGGGAAAGATTCCCGGCGCGGGAGACGGTCCAGATTGTGGCTTTGCCAGCGGGGGCGCATGTGGAAATTTCATGCATAGCCGTGAAATTTTAGTTCAAAGTTCAAGGGTCAAAGTTTTAAGTTGGGTTTATGGTTTAAAGTTAATAGTTGTTGGATCCGCTAATTGGAATCCGTAATCACCCGATGAAGAACCTCAAAAAGCAAGCGATCCGCCTGATCCTGCTGTTCGGCCTGATCAGCCTGCTGGGAGATGTCATCTACGAGGGAGCCAGGGGCGTGAACGGGCCGTACCTGGAAACGCTGGGCGCCAGCGCCGCCGTCGTGGGGCTGGTGGCCGGCCTGGGCGAGTTGCTCGGATACCTGATCCGCCTGGCTTCCGGCTATTTCTCCGATAAAACCCGCGCCCACTGGCTCTTCACCATCTTCGGCTACAGCTTCCTGATGGTAATCCCGTTGCTGTCCCTGACCGGCGTGTGGCAGTTCGCCGCCGTTTTTATGGTGCTCGAACGCATCGGCAAAGGCATCCGAAGCCCGGCCAAGGACACGATCCTTTCACAGGCCACCAAACAGGTAGGAACCGGCTTTGGCTTCGCCATCGTTGAATTTGTGGACCAGATCGGCGCCACCATAGGCCCGCTGATCTTCACGTTCTTTTTCATGAGCATCGGCCCCGGCGAAAGATCTGTCAGCGATTACCAGGCCGGTTACCGAATCATGTGGTTCCCGTTCGTTGTCCTGATGATGACGCTCTTCACCGCGTTCTTCATGGTTCGGAACCCGGAGAAACTGGAAGAGGGTTTCGTCAAGAAGCCGATGCCCGACAAAATCACCCGGACCTTCTGGCTTTATTGCCTGTTCACGTTTGTCACCACCCTGGGGTTCCTGAATTTCGCCATCATCGGATATCATCTGAAGGCAAATAATTTAGCCGCAGATTCGCAGATTCCGATGTTCTATGCACTGGCAATGGCGGTCGATGCAATCATAGGGTTGGCTGTCGGTAAAGCATACGACCGGCTGAAAACCCGGCTGAACAATGAACACGCCGGATTGCTGCTGCTCATCCTGTTGCCCCTGCTGACCGCTCCGCTGGCTTTCCTTACCCTCTCGGCCAAGTTGCCGATGATCGTCGCGGGGGTCGTGCTGTGGGGCATCGTGATGGGCACCCACGAAACCATCATGAAAGCAGGAATTGCCGATATCACTTCTATCCGCAAAAGGGGAACAGGATACGGCATATTCAATACGGTTTACGGGTTGGGTATCTTCATCGGCAGCGCCGCCGCAGGTTTTTTATACGATTATTCCCTAACTTTGCTCATCGCAGGGATGTTTGCCGTGCAACTGGTCGCCGTGCCCCTGTTCTTTGTCATGCGAAAAAGTATAAATGAAGTTTAGATTTTCCTGCCACTAAAACACTAAAGCACTAAAATTCACCAAAGGTTTAGTGTTTATTGGTGGTTTCGTGTTTTAGTGGCAATAAAGACCGACCTGAACTACAATCCATAAAACATAAAAATTGACCCCGATCTGCTTTATAAACAACCGTTTTCTGCCATACAGCGAGGCCCGACTGCATGTTTCCGACATCGGCCTGCAGCGCGGATTCGGCATTTTCGATTATTTCCTGGAAACACAGGGCAGGATCCCGTTCCTTGAGGATTACCTCGACCGGTTCTATACTTCCGCGGAACTGCTCCATCTTGCAGTACCCCTTGAACGGGAATTGCTGAAAGAAAAGATCGCTTACCTGCTTCAGGAGAATGGCTATGGCACCTCGGGCATCAAGCTGTTGCTGACCGGAGGATATTCCGAAGACCTGTATACCCCGTCAATTCCCAATTTCATGATCCTGAACCTCCCGGTGGCCCATCATCCGGGCGAATTCGGCGACGGGATCAAACTGTTGCTTCTGGATTATATACGGCATATCCCTGAGGTAAAGACCACATTCTATCTTCCTTCCATCGCCATGTTACCCAAGCTGAAAAACTCTGGGGCCATAGAGGTGCTTTACCATCACAACGACCTGATCTCAGAAACGACCCGTGCCAATATTTTCCTCGTGAGAAACGGCACACTGGTTACTCCAGCCCGCGGCGTACTGCGTGGAATTACCCGGAAGCATGTGCTGGCCGTGGCAAAAACCGTGATGCCGGTGGAAGAGCGCGATGTTCTGCTGGATGAATTATGGGATAGCGATGAGGTTTTCATCACCGGAACCTCGAAGCACGTGGCGCCTGTGACAGAGGTAGAAGGCCGGCCGATCGGCGATGGCCGGCCGGGGCCCCTGACCCGCTCAGTTTCTTTAGTTTATGAGAAATATTTCACCCGGGACCTGTGCGGTGACCTGTGAGGTCTATAAAAAACAATTATTTTTGACCCCTGATCTTTTCATGTTCAACCCTGCTTCCATCGGCCTTTTTTGCCTGCTCATGCTCAGTCCCGGGCTCACCAGAACACCCGGGGGCGAGCTGGTCATAGAGCGCGTCAACCCGGTTCTGGCCGTGGAAAATGCCGTTAAGGACATTTATTGCGACGCGGGACTCGAAGGGAAGCTGGATTATGAGATCTTTTCCCGTGCCGTGAAGGGCCTGGATGCCATTGACGCCCCCAGGCAGAACATCCTGACCATTATTGATTATTCAAAACCCTCTTCCGACCGCCGGTTCTTCGTCATCGACCTGGTCGGCCGGAAATTGCTATTCCAGACCCTGGTGGCGCACGGAAAAAATTCAGGGGAGATCAGCGTGACGCGCTTTTCCAACCGCCCGCAATCCCTGCAGAGCAGCCCGGGATTTTATCTCACAGCGGAGACCTATTCAGGCCGGCATGGATATTCGCTTCGCCTGGACGGAATGGAAACCGGGATCAATGACCAGGCCCGCGCCCGCGCCATCGTGATCCACGGGGCGGATTACGTTTGCCAGCGCTATGTGGATGATTTCGGGTATATCGGCCGCAGTTTCGGCTGCCCCGCGCTGCCCCTGGAACTGAACAAAAAAGTGATCGACGCGATCAAAGGGGGGAGTTGCCTCTACATCCACACCAGCAGCCAGACTTACCTGGGTCATTCGGCCATCCGCTGATCAGCGCATGAGCCGGTCGAGCTCCTTCAACACGGCGGCATCCCTTTTGTAAATATCCGGAACGAAAAAAACCTCCCGGTTACGGTCCAGTCCACAGGTCCAGTACATCAATAAGACATCCGTTTTCTGAGGAAGGGTGACCCGGGTCAGTTTCTGTGACCGGATCACCTGGTCAATCTTCGACCGGTTCCATTCGGTGCCTTCCAGCAGTTTCTCCGCCAGGTCAAGCGGTTTTTCGACCCGGATGCAGCCATGGCTGTAGGCACGGCTGGCTTTGCCAAACAGGCTCTTCGAAGGGGTGTCGTGCAGGTAGACATCGTATTCGTTCGGGAACATGAATTTCACCACGCCCAGGGAATTGCTCGGGCCGGGATTCTGACGGACGATGTACGGAAAACTGCCGGCTGAAAGACTACCCAGATCGAGCCGGCTGACCGGGACTTCGTTCCCCTTGCTGTCGAGCAGTACCATATTGTTTTTCTGCAGGTACAGCGAGTCTTTCTTCAGCCTGGGGATGATCTCGTTTTTAATGATGGAGCGGGGAACGGTCCAGGTCGGGTTGAAGTCGATGTATGCCATTTTATCCCGGAAAACCGGGGTGCTCGTGAAGGGCTTGCCTACGACTACGTTTGCATAATGGATGATCTGCCCATCTCTGACCAGCAGGAGCCAGAACGCCGCGATGTTAACGATCAGGTAACTTTCAGGCATATTTCCGGCGATCCAGCGGATCCGCTCCAGGTTGATCCGGAGGGTGGCAATTCGGTCGGCAACCGGAACATTCAGTTCCCGGAAGGTGCCGGCACCAATGACGCCGTCAGCGTCAAGCCCGTGAACCGACTGAAAACGGCGTACATCCGAAGCGAGGTTCTCATCATAAAGATCATTGCTGAGAGAATCGGGATGTGAAAGGTGGCCAGTGGCCAGAAGCCGCAGCCGGACCAGCGGAATGCGCACATCGCGGTCACCGGGCGTTATCTTTCCCCCAACGGGGATTGTCGTCCATGCGCCCAGGGCCTGTATTTCCCGGTATTTTGCCAAAGTGACCCGCAGCGTGTCGTACAAAAAAATCCGGGGACGGAGTCCCTGGAGCTGATCTGTCAGTCCGCCACTAAGGATAATTTCGCGAAAGTTTGCGGGATTAATATCGGGAACGGGGGCGAAGCCGAAGTTCCAGGTTGGTTCCAGGGTGACCGGATCGACTTTGCCATAGAGCAGATGGTCGGCGTAATAGATGATTCCGTCTGTCAGCAGCAGTTCCAGTTCCGCTGCTTTTTCAACCAGCCTGCCGGTTGTGCCGGGAGATTGTTCGAGCTCGTTCTTCGTCACGACGATGGCTTCCAGGTGGTAGTCGAGCGGGATCAGCCCGTCTTCATAAGCACCCGCTATAGCGCTGATGGCATCTTCGGCATAATGGGCTTCCGTCCAGAACGGCTGGAAGTTATTCCTTTGATAAAGATTGGTGATGTATTCAATGTTGTGGAACCGTTCACCGGCGATTTTAAAGCCGGGATCATTCGCCAACGCCTCCAGGTCTGATCGGATATGTCCTGAAATTGATGTATCGGAATAAATGCGCCGATAATTATCCTTGTGATCCTGGCCGGACAGGGAAAGAGTTAAATTAAAGAAAATGAAGATCAGGACGGCAATCATGCCATGAAAGCATCGGAGCCCTGTGCGGGCCTCCTTATTCATTAACCAGCGCTTTCCTCGCCGCCGCCAGGTCGGCAAGCTTTTTCTCATCCAGCTTCGGGAAACGGGGATCGATCGAATCGATGGCCCCGATGACTGCGGCGGCCACGACCGCGCGGGTAAACCACTTTTTATCGGCCGGCACCACAAACCAGGGCGCATACTCCGTGGCGGTATTCCGGATCATCTCCTCATAGGCCTCCATATACTGGTTCCAATACTGCCGCTCTTTGACATCGCTGGTGGAAAACTTCCAGTTCTTGTCCGGGTTGTCCAGCCGTTCCATGAAGCGCTCTTTCTGCTCCTTTTTAGATACATGCAGGAAGAACTTCAGGACCAGGATCCCGTTATTATGCAGGTATTTCTCGAACTGGCTGATGTCATGATACCGGTTTTTCCAAATGTCCCCGTCCGTCACTTCCTTCGGCAGTTTCTGAGCCGCCAGGTATTCCGGATGAACCTTAACGACCAGCACTTCCTCGTAATAAGACCGGTTGAAAATGCCGAAACGCCCCCGCTCGGGAAGATTCTTCATGCAGCGCCACATGAAATCATGGTCCAGCTCTTCACTCGAAGGGGATTTGAACGAAGTCACCTGGCAGCCCTGGGGGTTGATGCCGGAGAACACATGCTTGATGGCGCCGTCTTTTCCCGCCGCATCCATCGCCTGGAAGATCAGCAGTACGGCCCATTTGTCATCGGCGTACAGCTTTTCCTGCATTTCGCTGAGCAGCTCAATGCCTTCCTCCAGTGCTTCCTTGATGCGGTCTTTGTCATCCTTATCCAGGTTTCCCGTATCACCCGGATCAATATCTTTAAGCCGGAATTTTTTCCCGTCGGTAATGCGGTACGGCTCGATGAATTTGCGGATCCGTTCGATCCTGTGATTTTCTGACATGATGATTGGGATTAAGGTTAGGTGCAAAGATACGCAAAAAAGCATGGGGGCATGGAGGCATGGGGGCATGGGGGCGGGGAGGGAAGTTATCTTTATATTTGCCTTGAAATCGATTTAATAATGAAAACAGGTGCTGTTATCCTGGTTCTTATGATACCGTTCATTATGCTGGGGCAATCCGCTCAGGATGTCGAGAAAGATAAGAAGAGTTATGCCTTCGGCCAGATCTATGCCGCTTTTCGCTATGGTTTAAAAAAAACCGACAATCAGCCGCAGGCGGCCTTCGAGTTCAACCAGGGGATCATCGGATATTTTCATCAGCTCTCTCCAAAAGTGAGCGGGAAGATCATGCTGGATGTCACCCGCACTACGAACCTCACCCTGGATTCCGCTGGTCAGTCGATGGTCGTAAATTATTTTGAAGGCAGCAAATACACGGCCTACCTGAAAATGGCGGAAATCAAATGGGACATCAACCGGACCTTTACCCTGCGGGTAGGCCAGCTGTTGAATACGCAATACCTGACCTTCCAGGATCCGTTCTGGGGATACCGGTACGTCGACGTGACCTTCCAGGAACGCTTCCGGCTCGGGCAGCCGGCCGATTTCGGCGTTCAGCTCGATGTGAAGGCCGGCGAGAAGTTCCTTAACCAGTTTTCGGTCGTCAATGGAGAGGGCCCTTTCCGCCACCAGGACCTGAACGGCAAATTCATCTTTTCCAACAACATCCAGTACAGCCCGGTTCCGAACTTTACCCTGAAGCTTTATGCCGACTACGGCCCGGCCATTGATACCGGCGCGGCTTACGGCGATAAATGGGTGGTGAGTTTCTTCGCGGGATATAAAACTTCCCGGTTTCGCGTCGGCGCCGAATATGATTTCGTGAATAACTACAACTGGTCGGAAGGCCGCGATCACAGCGGATTCTCTGTATTCGGCGGATGGAATTTCTATAAGAATTTCGACGTACTGGCCCGCTGGGACCACCTGCAGGTGCAAACCCCGGCGGAACAGGACCGGCTCGATTACCTCATCCTCGGGCTGCAGTACGAACCGGTCAGGATGTTCACCACTTCCATCAATTTCCGGTATCTTTCGGAGGATGAACTGCCCTTTCTTTATGCCAGTTTTGGGCTGAAATTTTAATTATGCCCGGAACAGCCAGCGAAACGCCCATGCCGATGGTTCCGGCTTCGGGAGAAGGGAATCCGGCGATATAGAACCCGATGCAGGCGCCCAGCCCCAGGAACATGGAGGCGTAAGCGGCCAGGCGGGTGGTCTTCTTCGAAAACAATCCCCAGATGAAAGGCCCCAGGAAAGCGGAACCCAGGGCGCCCCAGGAAATACCCAGGATGGCCACGATGGTATCGGGCTTGAAGAGGGCGATGAGGACGGAGATCAGCACGAAAAAAACGCTGGAGATCCGCATCAGTCTTGTCAGTTTTTTATCACCGGCATTTTTGTTGATGAAGCCGGCGTAGAAGTCTTTGGCCAGTGACGAGCTGGAGATCAGCACCAGCGCGGCTAATGTCGACATGGAGGCCGACAGGATCAGCAGCAGGATGATGACCGACAATGACTCCGGGATGATGCTGTTGAGCAGCTCCGGGATCATGGCGTCGTAGTTCGGCTTGCCGTCGGGCAGAAAAGCGGCGGGGGTGAGTTCCGGTGTGAGGAAGATGCGGGTTGTGGATCCGATGAAATAGGCGATGCAGCCGATCAGCAGGGCGAAGAATGCAGAAGCGAACATCCCGAAACGGATCGCTTTACGGTCCCTGATGGCGTAGAATTTCTGGATCAGCTGGGGCATAGCGAATGGCGCGATGCTGGTCAGGATGACCAGGGAGAACAGCGGCCACCAGCCCGGAGGGCCGATGGGGGCGGTCAGTTTCGGGTCGAAACCGCGGAGCGTGTCGGCGATCTTTCCCAACCCGCCGCCTTCACGGATCGTGAACGCCGCCAGCACGATCACCCCGACCGTCATGATGATCCCGAACACCGTGTCGATCATCGTCATCGACTTATATCCGCCCATCACGATATACAGCGCCGTGAACGCCCCCATGAACACCACGGCGTGCCAGTACTCCAGGCCGGGGAGAGAAGAGGTGAAGAGGTAGGATAACCCCATGAAAACCGCTCCGGAGTAGGGGATCAGGAAAATGAATATAAAAATCGAAGCGATCAGTTTGAATGCGGGGCTCTGGTACCTCTTTTCGAAGAATTCACTGAGGGTATGGACACCCCACTCGGTCGACATCCGTTTGACCTTCCAGCCCAGGATGGCCCAGACCGCCAGCACACCGACCAATGCGTTCAGTATGCCGATCCATATCCCGGAAAATCCGAACTGCCAGCCGATTTTTCCGGCAAAGCCGATAAACACCACCGCGGAAAAGTAGGCGGTTCCATAGGAAAATGCGGTCATCCAGGCGCCCACTTTTCCCCCGCCCAGGAAAAAGTCGTTAAAAGACCGGGTCTTTCTCAGGCCAATGAGGCCTACTGTTATGATTATCAGCGCATAAAGCGAAAGGACAATTACCTTGAGCAACATGAAGAACGGTGTTGGTTTTCACGGGCAAGTTAAGGAATTATCCTGTTGCAGGGAAAAGAGCGCGCTTCGTATTGCTTTAATGTTTGATGATGAGTTTCTTGGTACTGAAGAATGAACCTTTGATTACCCTGACCAGGTAGGTCCCTTCGGGAAGGGCTGCCAGATCTAAAGAATTCATCGTCGTAGTCCCGAACAGTATTTTTCCGGTCTGATCGAGAATCTCTATTCTGTCGAACAGCTCACCAGACCGGACACTTACATGGTTTGACGCGGGGTTGGGATAGAGTTCAAAATCGGTCAGGCTGCTCTGCTCATCAAGCCCGACGAGGGTTTCGGACTTAAAGAAAGTGAAACCGGGGCCTTTTCTTCCGTCAGGATCCCAGTATCCGACTTCCCCCACATCATTGGCATACCAGCGGTACAGGGTCCTGCTGCTGACCGTTGCCTCATCAAAAATCCAGGAGCCTGATTCCCAGAGAAAACTGCTGTCGACCGAATTCCAGGTTTCCTGAACGCGCAGTGCGGGGAAGCTGCCGTCGGGGAGGATCATGGTTCCCCAGGCATCGGCCAGGCAGTCCATATTCACATGGCTGATCGTGCGGGAGGAGTCGGTGGTTATGCCACCGTTTCTGATCGCGGTGATCCAGTCCATGGTGAAAGCCTGGGAAGTTGCGTCACCGTAATTTAGCGGAAATGTAACCTGGTCTGTAGGTGGGATAAAGTCGATATGAAAGGCGAAGAACACTGTTCCGAAGAGGTTGACCAGCGATTCGTCGGCCACGCCTTTCAATCCCTGGCTGGAGAAATTCCAGTAGTTCACATTGTATCCGCCGTTGGGAAATGAACCCGGGTTGTGGTTGGTGGCGATGTTGGCTTCCGGATAATTCTGTGCGTTGGGCATTCCTTCCGGCGAAGTATAAATCGTGGAATCCACTGTGACCGGTATCAGATTGCTGAAGTCCCATACCTGGTTAGCGCCGGGCTGCCCGGGATCGATCGGGGTCACATCATCAACGGCGTGCACCACCATATATCCAATATCGGGGAAATCGGCACGGGTAATGGTGATCTGGGCATTCAGAGCAGCTAAAGCAGCTTACAGCAGCGTGATGAGCAAAGCGGTTCTTTTCATAAGGAATGATTTTTGGTTAATGACTGCAAATTTGGAGGAATAAAACGGTTCAGTCAATCACACTTTCGTGTGAATTTTAACCACTGGCCGGTGGAAAGACGGCAGCAGAACAATTGGCAGGCGTTGCTTTACCGGGGTTGCTTGAGGTACTTCAGCAGCAGTTCGGAGCGGGTGCGCACGTGAAGTTTCTGGTAGATCTTGTGGATGTGCGACCTGACGGTCTCGATATTGATGAACAGGGCCGCTGCGATCTCTTTGTAGAGATATCCTTTGGACAGGTAGGCCAGAATTTCCTCTTCACGGGGCGTCAGCCTGGCTTCCGGAAACCGGGATGATGGGGTCTGGTTGAACGCCTGGACCACCTTTCGGGCGATTTCGCTGCTCATCGGGGATCCTCCATGGTGCAGGTCGCGGATGGCTTCCAGCAGGTTTGCCGGTGGTGTTTTTTTCAGGAGATATCCGGTCGCTCCGGCTTCCAGGGAACGGAAAATTTCATCATTGTTTTCAAACACCGTCAGCATCATGACCTGGACGTCGGGCAGGCTGTTCTTGATGTGCACCACGCACTCCGTCCCCCGCATGCCGGGGAGGTTAATGTCCATCAGGATCACATCCGGGATTTGATGCCGGATCTCCTCCAGGGCATCCTCAGCCGACCTGCAGGCGGCAATGCAGCGATACCCCCCGGAACCGTTGATCAGCAACCGCAGGCCTTCGCGGACATCCTCCTGGTCTTCCACGATCATGACCCTGATCTCTTCCTGCATATCAACTGTATTCATCGCCGGCAAACTTAACACTTAGCGCCTGAACAATCAATCCCACTTTCGTTTGTTTTTGAAGATGAGGCTAATCTTTTCATAATTCGGGCATCACCTTACCATCACCTCTGAAAGGATTACCGTTCCTTCACCAGGCCGGGCGCTGATGGAAAAATTCCCGCCCAATGATTCTATCCGCTTCTTCATCCCAGGCAGGCCGTTGCCGGCGTTCATCCTTTCTTCGGGGCGAAATCCGATTCCATTGTCTTCAATCCGCATGATCAGGGACGGATCATGCCAGATCAGGGAAATTCGAACCTCATCCGCCCCGGAATGCCTGACTGCATTATGGATTGCTTCTTTGACGACCAGGTAAATATTCCTGCGCTGTTCGGAGGTCATGGTCACTGCCGGAACCTCATCGGGGAACGACAGCACTCCCGTCATTCCGGCATTGGAAAGGTATTCTGAGGCATGCCGGCGCAGGTAGGAAACGAAGCTGGAGAGGTTGTCGTTCCCGGGGTTTATGGCCCAGATGATCTCTCCCAGTTCGTCGATGACGCTGCCTGAGATATTCGAGATCTTCCATATGATCTTCTGCCTTTCATCGGGATGGTCCTGCTTTTTCAGGATTTCGCTCAGGATGGAGATCTGTGTCAGGCTGGCCCCGATGTCATCATGCATGTCCTGTGCGATCCGCAGACGTTCGCGGACAATCGCGTTCCGCCGCTCAAGGTCCTCCAGTTTGCGGCGGTAACGGGCGCCTTATATTTTTTTAATGATGAAGGCCGTTAAACTGATTCCTGTTAATGATGCCAGGAGAATGAACCACCAGGTTGTCCAGAACGGCGGCCTGATGATGATCCGGAGCAGTGACGACGGAGCGCCTTCGTTTTTATAGGAATCCATGCATTTTACCATGAGGGTGTATTCTCCGGGAGGCAGATTCCTGTATGAAAACCTGTTCTCCGCCGCCGGAGGGGTCCAATGGTCATGATATCCTTCCAGGAAAAAAGAAAACAATGCCGTGCCTGTTGGAAGGTAATCCGGGTTAAAGACTTCACCGCTAATGTGCGGGCGCTGCCGGTGCAGCCGGATGACCGGATTTTCCAGGGGAACCCCCGTTGTCAGAGAAGTATCGGAAACATTCAGGGAGATCAGCCGGACTTCGGGGGCATGTCCCGGTATCTCAAACTGCCCGGCTGCCACTCCGTTGATTCCCCGAATGCCGCCGAAATATACCATTCCACGGGATGTCGCCAGACTGGCATTGAAGTTGAATTCCGATGATTGCAGGTTGTTCCCTGAATAAAACCTGATAACCCGGTCCATTTCACCGGGAATACAACCCAAACCCTTATTGCTGGAGAACCATATTCTGTTCCGTGAATCTTTAACAAGAGAATAGACTATTTCATGCTTCAGATCCTCCAGGAAGGAAGGAAGCGGTAACTCAGCCCCGTGTCCGTTGAACAGCACGATACCTGATTCAGTTCCGGCCCATAGGGTTGAATCGATGGGCAGGATTGAATAAACCGGCGTTTCCGTAAGACGGTCTCCGGGATCAAAATCCAGCGCTGCAAGGATTCCCTTAGCAGCGTCTGTGATAAAGAGCCCGTAATCACATCCAGTCAGTAAGTTGTGATTACTGATGACTACCTCACGCACCTGTGTCTGCTCCCGCAGAAAGGTCAGGGAAGGCGCAGGCCCGGTCATGCACGAATAAAGCTCCCCGTAGACGGAGAGTAGCGGCTGATGGCCTGATAATATCAGGAATCGTGCGGCCGTTGTTCTGAATGGAACATAGTAGGATACATTTCCGCCCCGATCCAGGACATACAGTCCGTTATCTGTAGCGGCCCAGAGCCTCCCTGCCGTGTCGGCCATCAGGTCGAAAAAATAGAATTCATCCGTAAAAATGTCCGGCCTGACGCGGATGCTGGCGCTGAGATCGTAAGGTGAGCGCCATAAGCCGTTCTTAAAAGTTCCGGTCCAGATATCCCCGCCGAAATCCTCTATGCAACGGGCAAATCCCGTCAGGGCCAGGTTAAAGGTCAGCTGCCCCGGAGAATAAAAGAGTAATCCGCTGCCGTCGGTACCCAGCCAGAGGTTGCCGTTCCTGTCTTCGAAGAAATGTCGCACCGCAGCTTGGATCGTATCCGTGAATCTGCCCTGTCTTGAAATAAAACGGATCAACTCCCTTCCCCGTTCGCTCATCCTGTAAACTTTCCTGTTTTGAATATCGGAAACCCAGAACTGCCCTGTACGGTCACGGAAAAGATAGGCTCCATCTTCTATGCCGGTATCGAAGATTGCATTGAGCGTCCCATTCTTTTCCAGGAGATAAATGATCCCCCGGGCAAGAAAATAAATATTTCCGGCAGGATCCCGGACAACGTCGCTGCAGCGGAATCGGAGCGGATGGTAGATTGCCTGCGCCTCATTCGCTTCGGGTTCTCCGGTGCGCAGTTCAACATATCCGTTAGCGCTGACCATTAAAAGATTTCCTTCCGGGGATAAAATGCTTTTAAAGGGCATGAATTCTTCCGGGAGGATGTCGCCGTCAGTCCAATGAAGCGGTACAGGCGTCAGAGAATCTTCGGAAACAGAGAATAGTCCCTCGGAATAGACCCAGCATACCGGTTTTCCATTATAATTATGATTAAGGAGAAAAAGGAATTTCGAACTGTTTTGACCGGTCATGCTGAAATTGCCGGTATACATATCGAATCCCAGGATTGAGTTTCCGGATGACAGGGTCAGTTGGCTTGTGCCTGATTCAAGGAGGCCTCGAAGGGTTTTCCCCTGCGTTTTGGCGGACACTTCTTCAGCGGGATAAAACGACCGGAATCCGGAGCCGTCAAAATATTGAAGACCTCCGCCGGATACCAGCCAGATCAGCCCCCTGTTGTCCTGCAGAACCTGGTAAACCGTACTCTGGCCCAGGCCTTCTTCCACATTGTATGAGGATACCGGAATTTGGACGACCCTGATCTTTTCAGGTTCCTGGGCCCGGAGTCCGCTAATGTTTCCAAAAGCGACAAATGATAAAAGAGCTTGGAATAAATGGATATAAATCTTTATTTCAATGCTCCTGAACATCAGATTATCAATGATATAATCTATTCCTTCCTGGTTTTTTCGAAGCAATAAATTTAATTAATTAGCGAACGGGTTAATCTTTCTTGTGATTATTTATACCTACCTTTGAGAATACCATTAACAACCAAAAATTCATCACATGAACGGAATCTACAAAAAAACCGCCGCTGAGTTCTTCGGGACCTTCTGGCTTGTTTTCGGCGGATGCGGCAGCGCTGTCCTGGCCGCCGCTTTTCCTGAACTGGGGATCGGCTTTGCCGGGGTCGCACTGGCCTTCGGTCTTACGGTCGTGACCATGGCCTATGCCGTAGGCCACATCTCCGGCGGGCATTTCAACCCTGCCGTTTCCTTCGGTCTCTGGGCCGGGAAACGTTTTGCCGGCAAGGAATTACTGCCTTATATTATCGCACAGGTGCTGGGCGCTGTGTTCGCCGGCCTGGTCCTGTACCTGATCGCCAGCGGGAAAGAAGGCTTCAGCACTGAAGCGGGCTTTGCCTCGAACGGCTACGGGGAACATTCTCCGGGCGGCTATTCGCTTCTGGCTGCACTGATCGCCGAGGTGGTGCTGACGGCCATGTTCCTGGTCATCATCATGGGCGCGACCGACAAGCGGGCACCGGCGGGCTTTGCTCCGTTGGCCATCGGTCTGGCGCTGACCCTGATCCACCTGATCAGCATCCCGGTCACCAATACCTCCGTGAACCCGGCCAGGAGTACGGGCGTTGCGGTGTTCCAGGCCGGATGGGCCCTCGGGCAGCTCTGGCTGTTCTGGGTGGCGCCGATCGTTGGTGGGATCCTTGGTGGGTTTATCTACAACTGGTTCGGAGGGGAGAAGAAATAGTGTTGGGGTTTAAGGTTTAAGGTTTAAGTTGGGATTGAGGATTTCGGATTTTTTAATTTGATAATTTTAATGTCCCGGCTTAAACCTTTTTATTTATGCCGATGAAAAAACGCACCACGCTCATTATTGCTTTTATTGCGGGAATTGTCGTCCTGGCAATGATCCTTTTGCCTGGCC
This sequence comes from uncultured Bacteroidales bacterium, assembly GCA_964489545.1. Taxonomy (GTDB): domain Bacteria; phylum Bacteroidota; class Bacteroidia; order Bacteroidales; family JAGOPY01; genus JAGOPY01. The sequence continues at coordinate 14,638 of CAZAZE010000026.1, read as the reverse complement.
TGGCCCTGATCTACATAGAGAAACACAGCAAGGAATACATCGGCAGAAAGATCACCATTGACAGGGTCAGTTTGAATTACCTGACAACTACCTTAAGGGTCAGGGGATTCAAATTATACGAGCAGGATGACAAAGAGGTCTTTGTGGCTTTCGACAGGATGCTGGTCAATCTTCAGCCCCTCAACCTGATGCGCAACGAGATTCTCATTGAGCAATTTAATCTGTCCGGGCTGTATGCCCATGTCATCCATGAAGATTCAGTGTTCAATTTTACTGACATTATCGAATTTTTGAACAAGCCTGCTGACTCTGCTGAAATTGCTAAAGATACAATCTCCGGGAAACCCTGGAATTTCCGCTTGTATGATTTTCGGCTCATTGGATCGAATTTTGAATACGACGACCGGAAAGTGGGCAAGGTCACGCGCCTCAAGGATTTCGACCTTGAAATTCCCTTCCTGGCCTGGGGCGGCGAGGACAGTGATGCGGACGTGAAGTTCAGCTTCGACGATTCCGGAAGCTTCGAAGCCAATATCAACCTTGACCCGGCCAATGGTGATTACCAGGCAGCGGTCACGATTTCAGGGCTGCAGGTGGAGGCTATCAGGGAATACCTGGCATATTACACCGGAATACAGTCGGTCAGCGGTATGTTTAACTGCCAGGCGGATTTAACGGGTAATATTCACACACCGGCGGAAATCCTGGTAGCCGGTAAGATCTGGTTGCAGGACCTTGGGATGACCGATGCAGGCGGTGACAGGTTCATCGGCGCCGAGCGCCTGGATATCGGTATGAAGCGCATTGATTATTCGCGAAGCCGTTATGAATTCGATTCCCTGATCCTGACCGGTCCCTACGTGCATTTTGTCCTGTGGGACTCTACCAATAACCTCAGCACCGCATTTTCCAGCCCTGGAGATACACTGGCGGGGGAAGATATTGCAATCGATTCTACGGACGCGACGGAAAGAAATGATCTGTTTTATTCTGTCGAAGCCTTCCGGATCCGCAATGGCATGATTGATTATACGGATCACCTGACGGATCAGCCGTTTGATTATCATCTTTCCGAAATCCAATTGGAGGCGGACAGCCTCACTACCGATGCCAAATGGGTGAATCTGTATTCCAGCATGCTCTTAAACAACCGGGGCACCCTGAAAGCGGAGGTAGGGTTCAATCCCGCCGATCCGGTCCGAAATATCAGTCTCAATTACGTCATCACTGATTTCATGCTGACGGACCTGAACATCCATTCCCGGCATTTCACCGGGATCCCGATTCTTCTGGGAGAGATGTACTACAAGTCGGAAACCCGCATCGAAGAGGGACAGCTCAGCAGTGAGAACAAACTCATCATGTCGAATGTGGAACTGGGAAATAAGCGCGGCGGGATATATGACCTGCCGATCAAGCTGGCACTCTTTATCCTTAAGGATCGTCATGGGGTGATCAACCTGGATATCCCGGTCCGGGGCAACCTTGACGACCCCAGGGTCAGGCTGGGGCGGATCATCTGGAATACGTTCAGGAACCTGATCGTCAAAGTGGCTACTTCTCCTTTTGATGCTTTGGCCGGGGAACTGGGGGCTGATCCCGGCGACCTGGAGTTCATCCAGTTCGATTATCTGGACACCTCCCTGACCGACCGGAAACAGCGTCAGCTGGATTTGCTGCTTCAACTGGAACTGCAGAAGCCCGGGCTGGATATGGAGCTGGTATATTTTAATGATAAGGAACAGGAAAAACAGCAGATGATCCTGGCCGGCGTTGATTTGCCTGAGGAAGAAATGAACCTGCAGCTCGAGGCCCTGAAGGCGATCCGGATCGGTTCGCTGGAAAATTATCTGAAATCCAGGCGCGCCGCCACGACCATTCATTTATCTGAATCGGATGCACGGGACCCTGAGAACCTGGGTTCCCGCCCGAAGTTCAAAGTGGTTTATTCGCTGGCGGAAGGGCTTGAGTAAGTTATTTTCCGCCGCTGCGGATGGCCATGACAAATCCCAGTCCGATCAGGAAGAAGATGCCGATGGCCAGGACGCTGGCGCGCATATTCCCGGTGATGGCTTCGATGAATCCGAAGCTGAACATCCCGCCGGCCATGGCCAGTTTTTCCATGACATCAAAGAAGCTGAAGAATGAGGTGTGGTCGGTGGTGGTTTCCGGGAGCATCTTGGAGTAGGTGGAACGGGCCAGCGACTGCGTACCGCCCATGACGATCCCGATGAAGAATGCCGCCGTTATAAATCCCGGGGCGTCGGTAATAAAATAGGCGCCCACGCAGATCATCGTCCAGGCGACCAGGGATACCACGAGCGAAGGCAGATTGCCGATGCGTCCGGAAAGCCGGGCGAAGAACCACGCCCCGAACATGCCCACCAGGTTGATGACCAGGACGGTGGGGATCAGCACTTCGTCTTCCAGCCCCACCTCCTTTACTCCGAAAGTTGCGGCCATGAACATGACCGTGAGCAGGCCCATCATGAAGAAGAAGTAACCGGCCAGGTACAGCGTCAGTGCCCGGGATCTGCGCACCTGGCGGAATACGATCTGAAGCTCATGATAGCCGTTGAGGATGACATGACCTTTTATTTCCTGTTTCCTGTAGGTGATTTTAGGAAGTCTGCGGAAGGTGATCTGGGCGAAGCCGATCCACCAAAGGAAGACGGTAAGAAATGATATCCGGGCAGGCAGGCTGCTGTCGCCGGGAATGCCGAACCATCCCGGCTTCAGGATCATGAGCAGGTTGAACAGCAGCAGGATGACCCCGCCCAGGTAGCCCATGGAATAGCCTCGTGCGCTGATCCGGTCGTGGTCCTGCGGTTCGGCGATGACGGGCAGGAAGGAGTTGTAAAAGACGATGCTGCCGGCATACCCGAAGGTGGCCAGGCTGAGCGAGATCACGCCCAGTTCGATGGTGTCGCGGGTGAAGAAGAACATCATGCCGCAGGAAAGAGATCCGATCCAGGTGAAGACCTGCATGAAGGCCTTGCGTCTGCCGGTATAATCAGCGATGGAGGAGAGCAGCGGGGAAAGGATGGCCAGCAGCAAAAAAGCGGAAGCGATCGCCCAGGAGTAAAGCACGGAATTGATGACCTCCGCGCCGAAGAAAGACACCGTGAAGCGGTCGCCGGATTGGGTCATCGCGTTATAGTAGACCGGGAAGATGGTCGAACCTATGGTGAGCTGATACACCGAATTGGCCCAATCGTACATGACCCAGCCACGGATTACTTTTTTATCTCCTTTAATTACCGGGATGGGGGCTGTTAGGGCTGATGTGTCCAAGACCTGGCGGGTTTTGATGTGAAATTAATCAAAAAAACGTAGGGTCACTATAGTGGTCGGACGAAAATTTTGGGTTTTATGATGGAGTAATGATAGCTGTAGGGATGGGTAGATATTCAGAAAAAAAACGTCCGACCACTATAGTGATCGGACATTTTTTATTCAAAAGTCTCCGGAACAACCGTCGTCTCCCCCCCCTTCCTCCGGTACCTCCAGTATTTATTATCGATTTTGTCCGTCCATTGATTCCAGTAAGCCGGGGAAACCCGCTGCCCGTCACGCAGCTTCAGGCGCATCTGGTAAACGGCAACCACAATATTGAACACCAGGTCAGAAACACCTACCGTGTATGTTACCGGGCTGTCTTCCGCCTCCTTCTTCTCTTCCTGGACCTGCACCCCGAGCCCGTTGAACTCCAGGATGTCCTTAATGAAAGCCAGCCGGCCGGCGCCGACGCCTTTTTCTACGATCGAACAACGGATGCCGTTGATCTCTTCTACCGTGTGTTTTCCTTTATCCAGTGGCATTGCAGTAATATTAGTTAATCCCGAATGCATAATTGTTGATCAGCTCGTAAGCCGTGCTGTAAAACCCGATGATCACGATACCCGCCAGGCACAGGATCAGGCCGAGGCGCGTGGCGGCATCGCTCCTGATGTAGGCGATGGGCTCTTCATTCTTGTTGATGAACATGGCTTTCACCACGAGCAGGTAATAGTACAATGAAATGGTCGCATTCAATACGGCGATGAATACCAGCCAGTAATACCCCGCGGAGGCCGCGGAGGTGAACAGGAAGAACTTCCCGAAGAACCCGGCTACGGGCGGGATGCCGGCCAGGGAGAACAGCGCGAGCGTCATCAGCAGGCTGAGCTTAGGATTGGTGTGGTACAGGCCGTTGTAGTCGTCCATATGCTCCTTGCCCGTGCGGTGCGAGATGATGGCGATCACCCCGAATGCGCCCAGGTTGGAGAAGATATACACCAGCACGAAATAGATCACCGAGGTCATGCCGAGCTGCGAGCCCGGAAGGATCCCCAGCAGGATGAAACCGGCCTGGGCAATGGACGAGAAAGCCAGGAAACGCTTCAGGTTCTTCTGCCGCAGCGCGAACAGGTTACCGACGGTCATGGTCAGGATGGACAGGAAGTAGATGATGTCCTGCCACAGATCCACCAGGGTCGAGAATACCGTGTACAGTACGATGATGAAAATGAAGGACGCCGCGCCTTTCGATACGACCGAAAGATACGAGGTCACGTTCACCGGGGCGCCTTCGTAAACGTCGGCGGTCCACAGGTGGAACGGCACCAGCGAGATCTTGAAGCCCATGCCGGTGATGAAGAAGATCAGCCCCAGCACCTGCAGCGGTTCGTTGCTGTAAGCGGCCCGCACCTCGTCGAAGAAGATGCTTCCTGTCGTGCCGTAGATCATTGAGAGGCCGAAAAGCAGGATCCCTGAGGAAAGGGCGGAGATCAGGATCAGCTTGATCCCGGCCTCGGCCGACCGGTTCTGGTGGTGTACCCAGGCGGCCAATGCCGCGACAGGGATGGTGGCCAGCTCCAGGCCCAGGTAAAACATCAGGAAATCGCCCGAGGAGATCATGAAATTCATCCCGATCAGCGTTGCCATCAGCAGGATGAAGAACTCACTCAGCTTCTCCCGGTTCTCCTCCTTCCGCAACCATTCGGCCGACTGCAGCATCACGATCAGCAGGCCAAGGTTCAGGATGTTCTTCATCATGACCTTCAGGGTGTCGGTCTGGTACATCCCTCCGAACAACACCCCTTCTTTGGCCGGCAGAAAGCCGATAAGGGTCACGAGAAAGAACAGGAAGATGGCAATGGGTATGGCCATCAGTTTCTTCTCCGGTTTTATCCCCAGGTCGATGATCAGCACCAGCATCGCCACTATAGTCAGCAGCAGCTCGTGCCTCATCACCATGAAATCGCTTAGGTTCATATTATTATTGTTTCAGAGTTTCAAAGTTCCAAAGTTCATTACCACCCCCCTGTTCTTCTTATATTCTTTTTATCTTCCCCTCTTACAGTCTTACCGTCCTACAGTCCTACCGTCTTACATCCCCGCCGCCATCGGCATTGCGCCGAAGATCTTCGTCACGATCGGCTGCAGGCTGAACGTGATCATATCCGACAGCACCAGAGGGGCCATCCCGATATACACGATGCCCAGCACCAGGATGATGGTCGACAACCGCTCATACCACTTCGCGTCTCCCAGGTGCTCGAAATGATCGTTCCTGATCGGCCCGAGCAGCAGGATGCCGATGACCCTGAGGATATACACCGCCGTGATGACGATGGCGCTGGTGGCCAGGATGGTCGCCACGCGGTGGAAGGTGTCCTCGTGCTGGAAGGCTCCGAAGAAGATGGTCATTTCGGCCACGAAGCCGCTCAGCCCGGGAAGACCCAGGGAAGCCAGGCCGGCGATCACGTAAACCACCGAAAGGAAGGGAATGACCTTCATCAGGCCGCCCATTTCGGTGATGATGCGGGTGTGGGTCCTTGAGTAGATCATGCCGATGAGGGCGAAGAAGAGGGCCGTCATCAGGCCGTGGGAGATCATCTGCAGGATGGCGCCGTTCATGGCGGTCTCGTTCATCATCAGCAGTGCGAACAGGACCAGCCCGCAGTGGCTCACGGAGGAGTATGCGTTGATGTATTTCAGGTCTTTCTGGACGATGGCGCCGAAGGCCCCGTAGACCACGCTGATGGAAGTCAGGATGATGAAGATCCAGGCCAGCTCATGCGCCGCTTCCGGCATCAGGTAGATGGCCACGCGGAACGCCCCGTAGCCGCCCAGCTTCATCAGCACTCCGGCATGCAGCATCGATACGGCCGTGGGCGCCGAGGAATGGCCGTCGGGCGACCAGGTGTGCAATGGGAACAAGGCCCCCAGGACCCCGAAACCGATGAAGGTGAAGGGGAAGAGGAACTTCTGTATCCCCACCGGGATGTTCACCGCAGCGATCTCCAGCAGGTGAAAGGTGTATTTTCCGCCCTCGGGGGCCGAATTGAAGTACAACCCCAGCAAACCGACCAGCAGCAGGGCCGAGCCGCCCATCAGCATCAGCGTCAGCTTCATCGCCGAGTATTCCTTGGGACCGGAGCCCCAGATGCCGATCAGCAGGTACATCGGGATCACGGCCAGCTCATAGAACAGGAACATCGTGAACAGGTCGAGGGAGATGAAAAAGCCGAACACGCCGGTGGAGAGCAGGATGAGGCTGATGTAGAATTCTCTCGATAAAAACTCGACCTCCCAGGAGGCAAATATCCCGGCAAAGACCACTATTGAGGTCAGGCAGATCATCGCCACGGAGATGCCGTCGACACCGATCGCGTAGCGGATGTTCAGCGCGGGAAACCACATGTGGTCGGCCGTCAGGACCATGTCGGCCATGTTGCCTGCCGCCCGCTCCTGGAAATAGAGGTAAACCAGCACCCCTGAAAGGAGTAGCTGCACGCTCATGCCGATGGCGCTCACCAGGCGGGCGCCCTTGAAATCTTTGGTGATCACGATGCCGATCATCGTGAGCACGGGTACTATTACGAAAAGAGTCAGAAAATCCATCGCTCAATAGTCTTTACATTTGCCATAAATAGATGAAGATCAACAGTAACAACACCGCGCCGGCCACGAAGACAAAGCCGTGCTTCTGCAGCTGTCCCGACTGGAATCCTTTGATGTTGTGCGAAATATAATTGGTTACCCAGGCGACGCCGTTCATGGCGCCGTCGACCACATGCCGGTCGAACCAGGCGATGGGAGCCGAGATGTACCTGAAGATGATCTTTTTGGTCACGAACAGGTAGATCTCATCTATATAGAATTTATTGTACGACCAGCGGTACAGGTGTTTAAACCAGGCGGCCATCTTCTCCGGCAGCGCGCTTTCCTTGCGGTACATCACGGCTGCAAGGCCGATGCCGGCCAGGGCGATCAGCACGGAAGGAATGGCGATACCCAGGTCAATATGCGTGTCGAACGGCATGCCGTCGGACGTCACCAGGTGGTGGAACGGAATGAAGCCCGCCAGGATGCTGGCCAGTGCCAGGAACATCAGCGGGAAGGTCATCACTTTCGGGGCCTCGTGCGGCGTATGATGGTAATGGGTTTCTTTTCCCCAGAAGATGCCGAAATACAGGCGGAACATGTAGAAAGCGGTCAGGCCGGCTACGAAATACTCGACGAAGAAAAGGAGCTTGTTGTGGTGCCAGGCGGCCGCCAGGATCTCGTCCTTGCTGAAAAATCCCGAAAATGGCGGAATGCCGGCAATAGTGAGACAAGCGATCAGGAAGGTGATGTGGGTGATGGGCAGGTATTTCCTCAGTCCGCCCATTTCATTCATGTAATTGCTGTGTACCGCATGGATCACCGCGCCGGCCGCGAGGAAGAGGAGGGCCTTGAACATGGCGTGGGTGAACAGGTGGAACATGGAGGCCATGAAGCCCAGGCCGTCGTGGCCGCCATAGCCCGACACGCCCAGCGCCAGCATCATGTAGCCGATCTGCGACATGGTGGAGTAGGCCAGCACCCGTTTGATGTCGAGCTGGGTGACCGCGATGAGTGCGGCGAACAGCGACGTGAAGCCCCCGATGTAGGCCACCACGTCGAGCGCGGGTGTGCCGGCCATGGCGTAAATGGGGAAAAGCCGGGCGACGAGGTACACCCCGGCGACCACCATGGTAGCGGCGTGGATGAGCGCGGAAACCGGCGTCGGGCCTTCCATGGCGTCAGGCAGCCAGATGTGCAGCGGGAACATCGCCGATTTTCCGGCGCCGCCCATGAACACCAGGATCAGCGACCAGGTGATGATCGACAGCCCCATGAAGGTGGCGCCGCCGGCATGCGTGATCGCCGGACCGTTCGGGTCGGTCAGCTTGATGAAATCCAGGGTCTTGGTGGTGTATGAAAGCACCAGGATGCCGACCAGGAAGCCCAGGTCGGCGAAGCGGGTGACGATGAAGGCTTTCTTGGAGGCGGCGACGGCGGATGGCTTCTGGTAATAAAAACCGATCAGCAGGAAGCTGGAAACGCCCACCAGTTCCCAGAAGATATACATCTGGAAAATGTTCGTGGCGACCACCAGGCCGAGCATGGCGAAGGTGAACAGCGACAGGAAGGAGAAAAAGCGGTGAAACCCTCTTTCGCCCTTCATATAGCCGATGCTGTATATGTGCACCATGAACGAAACGGTGCTCACCACGATCAGCATCATCACCGAGATCGGGTCGATCAGGAAACCGATGTCGACATGCAAATCCTGCGTGAACCTCAGCCAGGTGAAGTTGAAGCCCTGGATCGGTGTGAAGGCTCCGTGATGCCCGTGGCCCGCGAAGAAGTAATTGTACGCGGTCAGTAGCGACAGGATAAAGACGATCCCGAGGCCGGTCGTTCCGACCAGGCCCGATACCAGCGGTTTGAACCTGTGCCCCCACAGGCCCGTCACCACGAAGAGGATGAGCGGGATCAGGAGGATCAGCATGGTGTAGGAGTAGTCAGGCATATATCTTGATCTTAAGTGCTGTTAATACTTCAATTCGTCTACTTTCTGGACATCGATCGACCGGAACCTCCGGTATATGTTGATGATGATGGCGATGGCCACCGCCGCCTCCGCCGCCGCCACCGCGATGATGATCAGGCTGAAGAAGTGGCCCTGCAGCTGGTCGGGGAACAGGTAGCGGTTGAACGCCACGAAGTTGATGTTGACCGAGTTCAGGATGAGCTCGATGGACATCAGCATGGTGATCAGGTTCTTCCGGGTCAGGAAGCCGTAGATGCCGATGAAGAACATCAGGGTGCTGGTGATCAGGAAATAATGGAGTGGAATTCCTTCAGTCATGGCTTAGTTCTTTTTGGTTTCTTTACGGGCGACAACAATAGCCCCGATCATCACCGACAGCAGCAGGACGCTGATCACCTCGAACGGCAGGGCGTATCCGTCCTTGCCGACATTAATCAGCTGGTTGCCCACAGTCTTGACATTGCTGGGGATGGCCGGGTTGTCGGTGGCCTTGAATGCGTAAGAATAGATCGTATAGATCGTGACGCCCGCCCCCAGGGCGACCACCAGTGCCGAAAAGATCGACTGCAGCACGCCGGCCATGCTGGCGCGCTCGCTGATGTGGCTGGTGAGCAGGATGGAAAAGATGATGAGCACCACGATACCCCCGGCGTACACCGTCAGCTGGACGGCGGCCAGGAAGGTGTAGCTGAGCATGAAATACAGACCGGCCGTGGCCAGGAGCACGAAAAGCAGGTAGACGGCCGCACGGAGGATCTTCCGGCTGGTGACCGTCAGGACGGAAAACAGCAGGATCAGCCCCGCGAACAAAATGAACATCAGTTGGTTGGTGTGCATGGCTTTCTCTTTTATTCTTTAACGCCTTCCATGATTTTCGAACCGGGCTGGTTCAGTACCTTGGTGAGCTGCGCGCGGTCCCATATCGCGTGTTCGAACCGCTGGCCCATCACGATGGCCCCGGTCGGGCAGTTCTTTACGCACAGATTGCACAGGCTGCACATGCTCAGGTGATAGATGTGCTGGTCGATGGCCCGCTTTTTCTTGCCGTCTTCGCCCACGATGCTCTTGGGAATGATCTCGATCGAGCCGTTCGGGCAACTGATCTCGCAGATCCCGCAACCGGTGCATTTGTGCTCGTTGTGCTCGTTGTGCGGCATGATCACTTCCCCGCGGAAACGCTCGAACATCACCAGCTCGTCGCGGTTCTCCGGATATTGCTGGGTGACGATCAGCTTCGGGCGGAAAAAGTAATGGCCGGTGATCTGCATGCCCTTTACCAAGGTGTGGACGCCCTGCAGAACGGTTTTGATATATCTCCAGATTGCTTTCATTTTCAGATAATTCCGTTAAAAGTGCCAGCCCAGGACCACGATGGCGGTCATGATAATGATGTTGATCAGGTTGATGGGCAGCAGGTATTTCCATTCCAGCTGCAGGATCTGGTCGATCCTGAGGCGGGGGAAGGTCCATTTGAACCACATGATCAGGAAAATGACAAAGAATACTTTTCCGAAGAACCAGAAGAGGGGCGGGATAAAGTCCATCACCCGGTTGAACCCTTCAAAGTTCCCGACATGGAAGGGCATCCATCCGCCCAGGAAGACCGTGACGGCCATGGCGGAGATGATGAACAGGTTGATGTATTCGGCCAGGAAGAAGAATGCGAATTTGATCCCGGAATATTCGGTGTGGAAACCGGCCGTCAGCTCCGACTCCGCCTCGGCCAGGTCGAACGGGCCGCGGTTGGTCTCGGCCGTTCCGGCGATGATGAAGATCAGGAAGGCGATGAACGCCGGGATGTGGCCGCGGAAGATGAACCACCCGGTGGCCTGCGCGTTCACGATCTCTGAGATCTGCATCGAGCCCGCCAGGATTACCATGGTGATGAGCGAAAGGCCCACCGACAGCTCGTAGCTGATGATCTGCGCCCCGCTGCGGAGCCCGCCGATCAGCGAATACTTGTTGTTGCTCGACCAGCCGGCCAGCAACACCCCGATGACGCTGATGGAGGTGACGGCGGTGACGAAGAACACCCCGATGTCGAAGTCCAGCGCCTGCAAACCTTTAGCGAACGGCACCACCGAAATCGCCAGGAATGAGGCGATGATCACGATGAACGGGGCCAGGTTGTAAAGGAACTTGTCGGCCTGCCGCGGCTGGATGAGCTCTTTCATCAGCAGCTTGATGAAGTCGGCGATGGTCTGCAACAGTCCCCAGGGGCCTACCCGCGTGGGGCCCAGGCGCTGCTGGAACAGGGCGCAGACCTTGCGCTCGGCATACACCAGGAACAGTCCGAAAACGGCGACGAAGAGCAGGATGGCGACCCCAATGATCGTCCATTCGATGGCCGTGACCGCCAATGGCGGCAGGGAACGGCTCAGCCCTTCATGGATGGCGTCGGTGAGAATTGAAAAGTCGTATATGCTGGATGCCATATGCAATTTTTTTAACGGTCAATATCGGGGATAACCAGGTCGAGCGATGACATGATGGCCACAAGGTCGGCGATCTTCCATCCTTGCGACATGGCGTTCAGTGCAGACAGGTTGGAGAAGCCCGGCGAGCGGAATTTAACGCGGTACGGGTTTTTCTTGCCGTCGCTGATCAGCAGCACGCCGAATTCGCCCCTGGCGGCTTCCACGCGCTGGTAGAACTCGCCCTCGGGGAGTTTGATCACGCCTTTCATCTTCACCTGGTAGTCTCCTTCAGGGATGTTGTCGATGAGCTGCTCGATGATCGACAGCGATTCCCACATCTCCTGTATCCTTACCTTATAGCGGTCGAGCGTGTCGCAGCCGTACATCAGCACCTCGTTGAAGTTCACCAGCGGGTATGCGCTGTAGGGATGGTGCTTGCGGACGTCGCAGGAGAAGCCCGAGCCCCGGCCCGACGGTCCGGTGACGCCGTACGAGATGACATCTTCCAGGGAAATGATGCCCACCCCCTTCGTGCGCTCCTGGAAGATCACGTTGCCGGTCAGCAGCTGGTCGTATTCGGGGAGGATCTTCTTAAAGTAGGTGATGAATTCCTTTACCCGTTTCTGGAAGTTGGGGTGGATATCGAACATCACCCCGCCGGGGATGACATAGTTAAGCGTGAGGCGGGCGCCGCAGGTCTCCTCGAAGATGTCGAGGATCTTTTCGCGGTCGCGCAGGCCGTAGAAGAAGGTCGTCAGCGCGCCCATGTCCATCCCCATCACGCACCACCAGAGCTGGTGCGAGGCCAGACGCTGCAGTTCGGAGAAAATCGTCCGGATGTACTTGACTCTTTCCGGCACTTCCACTTCCAGGGCATTCTCGATGCAGAGGCACACCGCTTCCTCGTTCATCGCGGCCGACAGGTAGTCCATGCGGTCGGTGATGTACGGGATCTGCGGATACGTGAGCGATTCGCACAACTTCTCGATGCCGCTGTGGATGTATCCGATGTGCGGCTGGACATTGTGCACGATCTCGCCTTCGAGCTGCACCAGCAGGCGGAGCACCCCGTGGGTCGACGGGTGCTGCGGGCCCATATTCACCAGGTATTCCTGGGTTTCTATCTTATCAAAATCAACTTCTGCCATGGCTTAACGGTCTACGATCCTGACTTCGTCAACATAATCTTTTCTGAGCGGGTAGCCCCAGCCTTCCCACAGGAGCAGCCTGCGCAGGTCGGGGTGGTTGGTGAACCGCACGCCCAGCAGGTCATACACCTCCCGCTCGTGGAACTCTGCCGTGCGCCAGATGTCGCACACGGTGTCGAGCTCAGGGTTCCCGCGGCCGTCGGTGTTGGCGCGCAGCACCATCTGGTGGCGGTGGCGCGTCGATTCCAGGTGGTAGAGCACCGTCATGTATTCCGGGAAATCGGCCCCGCTGAGACAGTAGAGGTAGTCGAACGACAGCTCCTCGGTTTCCTTCAGCTTCAGGGCCACCTCGTGCAGCTTTTCGCGCGGCACGAGGACATTCAGGAACTGCTTGCCCTCGGTCACCACCGCCTCGGGGTAGATGGCCAGGATCTTGGTTTTCAGTTCTTCGTTAGACATATCAGATTGTCATAAATTATCATCAAAAAAACAACGCCACCACACAACCTATTACAATGTATTACTATATATTACAACGTTTTACAACATATTACAACATATTACAATGTATTACCCCCCTAAATCCTGCACCTTCTTTGTCTTTTTCCCCCGCAGCGACTTCTCCTTCATGATCTTCTTCTGGAGTTGCATGATCCCGAACAGTATAGCTTCGGGGCGGGGCGGGCAGCCCGGGATGTAGACGTCGACCGGGATGACGTGGTCGGCGCCTTTGACGATGGCGTAGCTGTTGTAGAAGAACGGCCCTCCGGAAACGGCGCAGGCGCCCACGGCGATGACCCATTTGGGATCGGGCATCTGGTCGTAGAGGCGTTTGAGGACCGGCGCCATTTTATACGAGATGGAGCCGGAGATGAACAGCACGTCGGCCTGGCGTGGCGTGGCGCGGGCCACTTCGGCGCCGAAGCGGGCGAAGTCGTGCCGCGAGGCCCCGGCGGCCATGAATTCAATGGCGCAGCAACGGGTGCCGAAGGTCAGTGGCCAGAGTGAGTTCTTGCGCGACCAGTTTACCAGGGCTTCCAGGTTGGCCAGCATGATCGCGCCGCCTTCGTGTTCTTCAATGATCGGGTATTCCGCGTAAAAAGGGTCGTTCGGATCTTTCTTCTTTTTTATTCCCATTTCAGTGCATGTTTTTTCCAGGCATAGAGCAGCCCCATACCCAGGATGAATAAGAAGATGACGATTTCGACCAGGCCGGTCACATTGCCTTTGGCGATGGTGACAGCCCAGGGGAATATGAACACGGTTTCGACCTCGAAGATGAGGAAGAGGATGGCGAACAGGTAATACCCGACGGTATACTGCAGCCATGCTCCGCCAATGGTCGGGATCCCGCACTCATAAGGCTCGAATTTTTGTTCGTTGAATGACTTGGGCGGCACGAAGCTGGAAAACAGCAGCGCGCCTCCCACAAGCACCACGGCCACAATGAAAAAGAGTACTAATGACTGACTTTCCATAACTTAGGTTTAGTGAGAAAAATCCGGCCAAAAGTAAAAAAAAGCAATTATGAATATATCAAAATATCTTAGAGATGATATATTTTAGAAGTGGTCTAAATAAGGGGGGCTTACATTACGTCCTTTAATTGTTCCGGGGTGTTCTCATCCTAAAATGGAATCCTTGCCATTGAATATTATTTCCCGGACGATGGCTTTCTCTGCAAATGGAGCATGTCGTTATTCTTTAAATTTGAAATCAATACCAAACATAAAGAACCACAAAATGTATCCCTTATTGCCAAAATATAAATTAAACGGTCTGATTTCATAGGCAAGCCTGCTCTTTTTGGCATCGATTCGAATCCCTACCGAAGCACTGCCTCCAAAATACACAGAATGAAAATATTCGGAACTATTATTGTTTTCCTCCGGAAATCCTCCGGTTCCCAGCAGTCCTCTGGAATAATTCATAAATCCACCGCCTGTTGTTACCATCGACACGCCATCTTTTTTCACCAGGTCGTAATGAACATTGAATTCCAGAGAAGTTATCTTGTACATCATGTCTCTGGTATCAGTCGGGAAGGTATAGATTCGAAAGCTTCCTAATAAAATATTGGGATTGAGTCTGAGCCTGCGGTTCTCCCCATAACTTTTTTGCATTCCTGCCGAATAAACAAACCCTATTCCTACCTCTTTTTGTCCGGCATTAATTGTCTTAACCCCCTATAAGTTGGACACTTTTTTCAAAATGGTTTAGAACTATTT
>CAZAZE010000025.1:0-50195 GCA_964489545.1 uncultured Bacteroidales bacterium | reverse complement strand
CACAACGGTACCGCTGGCCGGGGTCACGGCGAAGTAGGTCTCATAAGGATAGTCGAGTCCGGACAGCGTGATTTCCACGTTGCTCGGCTCTTCACCGGTCGACAGGGTCACGTTCACGGTAACTTCGGCGTCGAGCAGGTGTCCGACGATGTTGGATACAGTATAGGCAGAGTACTGGCCGCTGGTGTAGAGGGCTTTCACGCCGTAAGCGTACCAGCCCGGAGCCAGTCCGTTCCATGCCATATCGTTGTAGAACAGGTTGGTGGTGGTAGCCAGTTCGTTGAGGGTACCGAGGGTCGGGCTGCCGTTGGGATCGAAGTTCGAGTAACGGGCAACGCGGTAGTTCTGCACGTCGCGGTTGCTCATGCCTTCAACAGCCTTGAACGAAGCGTCGTTGCGCTCGTATCCGGGAAGGATCTTCGGCAGGCTGCCGCTGGCGGTCATCGCATGCTGCTGCCAGCTGGCGGGAACCTTCGGAGTGGCCTTCCATTCGCCCATGGCGTTGTCGGTCACGGCGTCGCCTTCCGGTCCAACGACCCAGGCACGCATCATGAAGTCCTGGATGGGTGACAGGGACCAGTTACCGGCCTGGAACCTGCTGTAGCTGCGGAAGTAGGTCGGCAGGTCGGTGTCGACGCCGATGGGTGCAGAGTTCAGGTTGCTTGCGGGCTGGTAGATAGCCAGGTAGAAGTCGCCATCCTGGATGGTACCTTCGAGCCAGTCGAAGCTGACCCATCCGTAGTTGTTGATGGTCACACCGGCTGAGTCGAGCATGGTGCCCGGCAGGCCGTTGGCTCCGTCATCGTCGAAGATGGCTATACCCAGCTGGGTTCCGAGGAACGGGCCGGGGAAGCTGCCGTCGCCGACATAGATCTTACCGCCGATCGCGGTGGCCGGGTAGCCTGCCGGGGTGAATTTCACCGCGTGCCAGCTGCCAGCTGTCTGGTAAACGAAGAAGTCATCGGCTTCGCCGTCGTCGTAGATCACCTCATACGGTCCCTGCGGCAGAGCCCAGGTCACTTCGCACCAGGTGTCGTTATCCTGTACTTCAGCATAGACAAAGGCGGGAGCATAATTGGCATCCCACATGCCGATGCTGATCGGGGTCACCACGCCGGCAAGGGCCGTGGTGTCGGCCACCGTCACGCTCATGTAACCGGGTTTGGTGAAGACCACATCGTATTCTCCTTCGTCCACGAACAGGCTGTAAGCGCCTTGCTCGTTGGTTTCAGTCTGGAACAGGCCGGCGGTCACAAGCACTCCGGGCAGCGGCTGCTGGTCGTCATTGTCGATGACGGTACCGGCATACTGTGCGGGCATATAGACATGCATGGTGTTGTCGATGATCACTTCCGGCTCGTCGATGTCGTTGGACTCGAGCAGCAGTTCCTGCATATAGGTACCCACTTCAAAGCCGGTGGCGTCGTAGGTGATGGCGATCTGACGGGATCCGCCGCCGTTGATGGTACCGCTGGAGGGTTCCACGCTGACGATGAAGCCGCTCTTCACGATCACGGTATAGTCTTCGGCTTCGCCGAATGAGGAGGTACCGCAGGGAGTGGGAGTAGCCGCGTAGACGATGCGCACCCTCATCCGGGTCGGTCCGCCTTCGGCGTCATCCGGAACGGTGATGTTGGCGGTGTAGGGGCCGACGCCCGGGCTGCCGCTGACCACGATGGTTCCATCATCGGTGAAGTCTTCATTCTGGTTCCAGTCAACCCAGATACCGCACTGGTCGGCGGTCCAGATCGGGTTACCATTGGTAACGGTAATGGGATAAGTTTCACCCGTTTCCACTTCGGTGGACAGGTTGGTATAGTTTCCATAACCGGTACATGCTGAGGAGTTGTTGATGCTTCCGAACTGCACCCTGGAGATGTACTCATCGCAGCCACCGCTGGCGGCACAGTAGGCGCGGCTGTCGTCCGTCATCCCGTCCATGAAGTCGGGGAACTGGAAGTACAGGGTGCCGATGCCGGTATTGGTGATGGTCGTGTACACGGTTACCTGGTGGTCAACCCATACCCAGCCATGGAGGTCGGTCGGGTTCACGAAGATTTCCGGGTTGGGCCATTCGATGCATTCCGGTCCCGCGGGTGCGGTGGATCCTTCGTCATAAACCGCCTGTACGGTATAGCAATATTCGCCAAAGTCAGGAAGGATGTCTGTGAAATACAGGTTGGTCGTGGTTCCGACGATCACGCCGTCGCGTTTGACCAGGAAGAACTGGAACGCGCGGGTGGTGCCTTCCCAGGTCCAGGTCAGGTAGGTTTCGCCGGTGATATCATTCACCAGTTCCACTTCCAGGTCATCCGGGGGAACGAGCGGGTCGCCCATGATGATCATGGTCACCGGGACGGTAATAGTAGCAACGTTAGGATCGGAGGTGAACACGATATCGGCGGTATAAACTTCACCGGCCGTGGTGCCACTGGCATCCAGGTGGGTGGGAATGTTATCGACGCCGCCGAAGGGCAATACAGTACCTTCATAACGATCCATGGTCAGCCAGTCGCCTGCGCCGCCGGAGCCGCCGCCCGGGATTGCGAAACCGGTGGTTTCGGAGTTGCCCTGGAAAGGTCCGACATAGGTGGTGACGCCGGTGGTCTGGTCCACCGTGAGCAGGTAAGCCTGGCTGGTGCCGGCATTGTAGGCTGCCCAGTAGATGGTATTGGTGGAATGGTCACAGGCCAGGTCCTGAGCGTAGCTGGCATTGAAGCCAACGGCAGCGATCGGGGTCCACTGTCCTGTGGTCTTGTTGATGTGTCCGAAGAAGTCGCTGTTGATATCGACGCCGTAGAGTTCGCCATCGTTATCGCAGGCCATGCCGATGATACCGGAAACCGTCGGTCCGACAAAGGTAGCGGCGCCGGTGGTCACATTGATGGTATAAAGGCTGCCTGCGAAGGTAGCTCCATACATGGTTTCGGTGGTGCGGTCATAAGCGCAGCCGGGCATATCCTGGGTGGATCCGATCACGGTGATGGCGCCTGTTGCAGGGTCCATGGAGATCCAGGTCCCGCCATAGATACATCCGTAATACATATCATCCACGAAGTCGGCGCACGCGATGAAGTCGAGTGCAGCAGGTCCGAGTGTGGTAAATGTGCCGGGATTATTCAGGAAGAAGGTAACCGAGCCTTCCGGGAAACCGCCGGAACTGTATGCGTTATACGCCCATGCCTGCGAATCGACGTCACGACCGGGAGCAACCGGGTTGCCGGGTGCCATGACGCCCTGTCCCTGCGGAGCCCGGGCGGCGCTGACCGGTACGTTCGGGTTGACCGGAAGGTTCTGCATGGCGAGCACTTCCTGGATGGTCATCCCTGTATACGGATTGTCGGTCTCAGGATAGATGATCTCGGCCTGCCAGCCCAGCGGGCCGTTGCCGTTGTTGAGCACGCTCATGGTGATGGTCCGGTACTCTTCCGGGTTGAGGGTTTCCTCAACGAAGAGCGGGTTCACGACCATGTTCGGCTGGGTCAGCGTGAAGTTGGATGTCACGGTATCTTCAGCGATAACGCTCACCATGTTGGACAAGATATTGTAACCCGCCTTTGCGCAGAAAATCTCCTGTTGCCCGCTGTTCACGTTCTCCAGCAGGTAATATCCATCCGGGCCGGAGTAGGTTGTCGGGCCGTCCTCGATTCCGATCATGGCGCCGGCAACGGTGAGACCGTCATAGTTGGTCACGTAGCCTTCCACAGCGCCCAGGGTCGGGCAGTTGCCATACAGCTGACCAGGCAGGATGTTTGTTGGGGTAATCCCGCCAACACCTGAAGACCAGACCAGGTTGTCCTGATAATCGTAGATGTAATACTCATTCTCATAGGACCAGCTCCCGGCAAAATATTGCGTGGTGATCTGAGCCCCTTCATACATGTCGATGGTGAAGGTAATCGGCCCTGCACCACTGGCCAGCGTAATGTTGTCGAGCACAACAATTCCATTGACCAGCACATCCAAATAGCCGCCATTCCAGCCGTCTCCATAGGAATCCCTAAGGCTGACGCTGTACTGGCAGCCGGTTGCCGGCATGCTGCTGCCTTCCAGGCGGAACATATAATCATAAGTAGGGTAACCCAAAGTGGTCAGATTAGCCCAGGTCGTATAGCCCGTGCCAAATCCGTTGTTTGGATTGCGCCAGTATCCCTGCGTGTTATACACGGTACTGGTCATCGTCCAGTACCATTGTCCATAGGTTGCAAAGGGCGCGGCATCCTGAACCGAGATCCACCAATGGCCCGGTGAAAGGACCGTGCCTGCAGGTAAGGGAATGGTCAATACGCCAGTGGGAGAATCGGTACAGGCCAGGTTCATAAAGCTCATTATGGGAGTCGTGGCAGGGACACCGCCCGCATCTCCGAAGAAATACACGTTGACCGCATTAATGACAGCCGCCGTGTTGCTTTGTGATCCTGTGGCAACAACCGTTTCGATGTTCCACATCGTGTTGGCGGGGACATAGAAGTCATCTGCCCCCTGGCAGTCGTAGGCATCATAGGTTGTCTCAAAATCCTGAGACGCCCTTCCTACCCCACTGCTGTTTGCTTGCTCATACAGTACTGCCCTGGTTGCAGGGAGCGGCTGTACCTGGCCGTTGTTCGTCAACGTCAACTGCGCCAGCATGACAGTGGATGACAGCAGAACCATCATCCATGTCAGAAAAAACCGTGTAGAGTTTTTCATGGTACTGAAAATTAAATTAATAAATTGTTTTGGGGTTGTCTGATTTGTTTTTCGGTGATTAATCTGGTTAGTGAATTATGATAGATTTTGGTTTACGGTGGTTCAGGCCGGAAGTTGCAGTAAGCGGCTAAATACATAACAAATATAACTAATATTTATGGCATTACTTCCCGATATCTGAAAAATATCCGGGAACAATCAAATGTATTAATAAATAATTTGATGTGATAATGCACTTCCTTCTTTTTTTAACCGGCTTGCCTAATTTATACTCATTTTAGAAAAGGCCGTCCGGCAAGCGATTCCATGAATTTCCACGCCTGATTTCTTTAAAAATGTTAATAACTGTGTGTGAATTGATTTCCCCGGCAGGCTTTTGTTAATTTTGCAGGTATTCATGGAAGATCCAAACACGAAGCCGAACAGAACTTTATGGGTCGCCTGGGGCATCCTGGCGGGGCTGGCGCTGATCTGGGGAAGCTCCTTCATCCTGATCAAAAAAGGGCTCACTTTTTTCAGCAGCGATGAAGTGGGCGCGCTGCGGATCTCCATTACCTTCCTGGTCATGGCCCCGTTCGCATTCCATAGGATGAAGAAGATCAGCGGGCGCGACTGGCGGTACCTGGCGCTGGTGGGAATGATCGGCAGCGGCTTTCCTGCCTTCCTGTTCGCCAAGGCGCAGACCGGTATCGACAGCTCTTTGGCGGGCATTCTGAATTCCCTCACCCCGCTGTTCACCCTCATCATCGGCTTAAGTTTCTTCTCCCTCAAAATCAAATGGTTCAACATCGCCGGGGTGCTGATCGGCTTGGCTGGCGCCATCGGGCTCATCAGCGTGAGCGGCGATAAAGGCTTCGACTTCAATTTCGGGTACGCCTCCTACATCATCATCGCCACCATCTGTTACGCCACCAACGTGAATATTGTCAAATACAAACTGAGGGACATCGACGCCGTGACCATCACGGTTTTCTCCTTTTTCACCATTGGCCTGCCGGTGCTGGCCTACCTGCTCATTTTCACCGATTTCCTGCCTCAGCTTGCAAACAACCGCAGCGCCTGGCAGGGATTGGGTTACGTGGCTATTTTGTCGGTCATAGGCACCGGGCTGGCCCTGGTAGCCTTCAATAAGCTGGTCAAGCTGGCCAGCCCCGTATTCGCCGCCTCCGTCACTTATCTTATCCCGATTATCGCCGTGACCTGGGGGGTTATCGACGGGGAACGGCTGTCGGCTGTATCCTTTGCCTGGATGGCCGCGATCCTGCTGGGCATTTTCCTGGTCAACAAGAAAAAATTGTTCCCCGGGGCACAAAAATGATTTTTTTCGCCTTGATAGGTTGTTGATTGAAAAATATTTGTACTTTTGCACTTCCAAATTTTGACCGTTAGAAAAACACACTGGCAATGTACGCGATAGTTGATATAGCAGGACAGCAGTTCAAGGTGGAAAAAGGCCAGGAGGTCTTTGTACACCGGCTGGAAGGTGAAAAAGGCGATAAGGTAGGCTTTGACAAAGTGATGCTGATCGACCATGAAGGGAAGACCGTTGTCGGCACCCCCGTGATCGAGGGCGCCCAGGTCCAGGCCACCATCATGGAACACCTGCGCGGCGACAAGCTGTTCGTCTTCAAGAAAAAGAACAGGAAGGGCTACAAGAAATTCAACGGTCACCGGCAGTACCTCAGCCTGGTCAAGATCGAGGACATCCTGGAGAAGGCCCCGAAGACCCGGGCGAAAAAGGCAGCGGCCGCCCCGGTGGCTGAAGCAGCGGAAGCCGAAGAGCAAACGCCCCAGGCATAAATTTTTGATAACACCTAAATTCTTACAGATATGGCTCACAAAAAAGGTGCAGGAAGTTCTTCCAACGGTCGCGAATCACACAGCAAGCGGCTTGGCGTCAAGATATTCGGCGGCCAGTTCGCCCAGGCAGGCAACATCATCGTCCGCCAGCGCGGCACCCTTCATAACCCGGGGCTGAACGTGGGAATGGGCAAGGACCACACCCTGTTCGCACTGATCGACGGGCGCGTGGAATTCCGCAAACGCCGGAACGACCGCTCCTACGTATCGGTCATCCCCGTCGAAACCGCGGAAAAAACCGCCGAATAAGCGACAACCCAAAATCATACCTTAATACAGACACAGAAGACCCGGTCAGAATTGGCCGGGTTTTTTTTATTGTAATAGGTTGTAATATGTTGTAATATATTGTAATAGGTCGTAATGGATTGTAATAGATCGTAATAGATTGTTGTTATGGGGCTGGAACCCTGGAACCTGGAACCTGGAACCCTGGAACCCTGGAACTCTGGAACCTGGAACCCTGGAACCTGGAATCCGGAACCTGGAACTCTGGAACCTGGAACTCTGGAACCTGGAACCTGGAACCAATAATTTCCTTAATTTTGCAGCCTTAATCCAAAAAACCATGCTTCAGATCAGCTATATCCGGGAAAACCGCGACGAGGTCATCCGGCGCCTTGCGGTCAAGAATTTCGATGGCACAGAGATCATCGGCCAGATCATCGGCCTGGATGAAAAAAGGCGGGATATGCAGAAAAAGCTCGACGATACCCTGGCCGAAAGCAACGCGCTGGCCCGGGAGATCGGCGGATTATTCCAGAAAGGGCTGGCGGCGGAAGCCAATGCCTTAAAGGAAAAGACCGCCACACTGAAAGCCCTGTCGAAAGATTATGGCAGCCAGATGGAGGAGCTCTCTGCACAACTGGAACGCCTGATCGTCCAGGTGCCCAACCTGCCCGACAGGCTGGTAAAACCCGGAAAATCGGCTGAAGACAATGAAGTGGTCGAGGAATGGGGGACGATGCCGGAACTGGGGCCGGAGGCCAAACCGCACTGGGACCTCGCGGCTATCTATGATATTATCGATTTCGACCTGGGGTCAAAGGTAACCGGCGCAGGGTTTCCTTTTTACAAAGGTAAAGGGGCGAAGCTGCAGCGCGCGCTCATCAACTTTTTCCTCGACCAGGCCCTGGAGGCTGGCTACACGGAAATTCAGCCCCCGCTGTTCGTCAACGAGGATTCTGCTTACGGCACCGGCCAGCTGCCTGATAAAGACGCCCAGATGTACCTGATCGGCCTGGACAAGCTCTATGCCATCCCGACGGCCGAAGTGCCGGTCACCAATATTTACCGGGACGTCATCCTCAGGCAGGCTGAGCTGAGCGTAAAGAACGTAGCCTACTCCAGCTGTTTCCGCCGCGAGGCCGGTTCCTACGGCAAGGACGTCAGGGGGCTCAACCGCCTGCACCAGTTCGACAAGGTCGAGATCGTGCACATTGCCCATCCCGACAGCTCTTACCAGGATCTTGAGGCCATGCGCGCCCATGTGGCGTCGCTCCTGAGGAAACTGGAGCTGCCCTTCCGGATTTTGCGGCTATGCGGCGGCGATATGAGTTTCACTTCAGCGCTCACCTATGATTTCGAGGTGTATTCCGCGGCGCAGAAACGCTGGCTGGAGGTCAGCTCGGTCTCTAATTTCGAGAGTTTCCAGGCCAACCGGATGAAGTTGCGCTTCAAGGATGAAGAAGGAAAAACGCGGCTGGCCCATACACTAAACGGCAGCGCCCTGGCGTTACCCAGGGTAGTGGCGGCGCTGCTGGAAAACAACCAGTCGGAAGCCGGTATCCGGATTCCCGCCGCACTGGCCAAATACACCGGGTTTGATGTCATCACGCGCTGATCATATTACATACCGCCAAATCCTCATTATTCTGGCCGTCGTGTTTTCGATGACCGCCGGGGGGGTGCGCGCCCAGGTGTTTCCCCAGGTGAACAGTCCCGCCGCCCTGAAACAGCAGCAGCAGCAGGAGAACCAGAAACTGGCCATCCAGTATTACGACAACAAGGAATTCGACAAGGCTTTGCCGCTGTTTGAAAGTCTTTATAAAGAGCAGCCGACACAGTTTCATTACACTTATTACTTCCTTTGCCTGGTCGCAGTGGAAGATTTTTCCGGTGCGGAAAAGCTGGTTCGCAGCGAAATGAAGGACGAGCCCGGCGCATCGCGCTACGAGGTGGACCTCGGATACCTGTATCTGCTGATGAACAAACCGGATAAAGCCACGCGGCAGTTCGACGACATTCTCAGCCGGATGAGCCCCACCAAGGCCCGTGTGATGGAGATCGCCAACGCGTTCATCAACAGGCAGCAATATGATTATGCGGTAAAAACTTATCTCAGGGGCAGGGAACTGCTGCGCGGCACGGATCCGTTTTACACCGAACTGGCCCGCGCCTATGAGATCACCGGCAACTACGAGGGCATGATCGAGGAGTACCTGAACATGCTCGAAGAGGACCCCTCCCGGCTGGAGCTGGTGCAGGGACGCCTGCAGAACGCGCTGAACAAGGATTTCGACGACAAGATCAGCGACCTGATGCGTACGGCGCTGCTGCGCAGAAGCCAGGGAAACCCCGACAACCGTTATTATGGTGAGATGCTGCTCTGGCTATCGGTCCAGCGGAAGGATTTTGAATTCGCCCTGATACAGGCCCGGTCCCTCGACACCCGGTTCAATGAAAACGGAATGCTTGTCTTCAATATCGGCAACCTCAGCCTGGCCAACCAGGAATACGAAGTGGCCCGCGACGCATTCAATTACATTTTGAATAAAGGCGCCCTCAACCCCTATTATGCCGAAAGCCTGACGGGGACCCTCAGGGCCAGGTTCCTGTTGATCACGGAGGGATATGGCTATCAGCCAAAAGACCTGTTCAGCCTGGAACAGGAATACAAATCAGCCCTGGACGAACTGGGCGCCAACCCGAGGACCATCTACCTGATGCGCGACCTGGCCCACCTGCAGGCATTTTACCTCGACAAACTCGACCAATCCATGGCATTGCTGGAGCAGGCCGTGGGCATTCCCGGCGCTTCTGAGCCCCTCATCGCCGAGATCAAGCTGGAACTGGGCGACATCTACTTATTCACCGGAGATGTCTGGGAAGCGTCCTTGCTGTTTTCACAAGTGGAAAAAGCGCTGAAGAACGAGCCGATCGGGCACGAGGCCAAGTTCCGGAACGCACGGCTATCCTACTATATCGGGGAATTTGAATGGGCGAAGGCCCAGCTTGATGTCTTGAAAGCCGCCACTTCCAAACTGATTGCCAACGACGCCATGGAACTGTCGCTGCAGATCAGCGACAACATGGACCTTGACAGCACGTATACGGCCCTCTCCTATTTTTCTCGGGCCGGGCTGGCCGTATACCGGATGCAGTATGACCAGGCGCTGATGATCCTCGACACAATCCGGATGATGAATCTCTCACACAGCCTTGACGACGACGTTCTGTACCTCAGGGCGGAGATCTTCCTCGCCCGGAACCAGTTGCAGGCGGCAGATTCTATGCTGGCCAGGATCGTAGAGGAATACCCCGGAGATATCCTGGCCGACAACGCTTTGTTCAACCGGGCCGAACTGCATGCCGGTCCCCTGAACGATGCGGCCGGGGCCATGCAGATGTACCAGCAGCTGATCCTTGAATATCCCGGCAGCCTCTTCGCCACCGAAGCGCGCAAGCGCTTCCGGCAGTTGCGCGGCGACTCTATTAACTGATATCCAGCCTCCGCGAAATGGAATATTCCGTCCGCCCTAAAAAAAGCCTGGGCCAGCATTTTCTCCGCGATGACAATATCGCGCGGAAGATCGTGGGCAGCCTGCCCGGCGGCCCTGCGGAAGTGCTCGAGATCGGGCCCGGCATGGGCGTCCTGACCAAATTCCTGGCCGCAGAGCCCGGAAAATCCTGCTATTTCATGGATACGGACCGGGAGTCCATCGCCTGGCTGCTGGAAAAATTTCCTGATCTGGGCGAGCGGATCATCCACGGGGATTTTTTAAAATATGACCTGAATTCTTTGTTTGCCGGACCTTTCATGATCATCGGCAATTTTCCCTACAACATCTCCAGCCAGATCCTGTTCCGGGTGCTGGAGCACCGGCAGCAGGTCACGCACGTGGTAGGGATGGTCCAGAAAGAGGTGGCGGAGCGCCTCGCCGCGCCGCCGGGGAACCGGAAATACGGCATCCTGAGCGTGCTGTTGCAGGCCTATTACCGCATCGAATACCTGTTCACGGTCAATGAGACGGTCTTTATCCCGCCGCCCAAAGTCAAATCGGCGGTGATCCGCCTGGAACGCAATACCGTGGCCGCGCTCGATTGTGATGAAGCTCAGTTTTTCCGCGTGGTGAAGACCGCCTTCAACCAGCGCCGGAAAACGCTGAGGAACTCACTGAAATCCTTCTACATTGATTATGAAAGAGGCGAACTGCAGCACCTGGCCGGCAAACGGGCCGAGGAGCTCAGTGTGGCGGAGTTTGTCGCGCTGACGCGGCTGGCAGTATGATAACTACCGGGAGTTTTCCGTCAGAAAATTGCCTAAAATTTAATGAACTGCACTGTGCTGACCCTGCCGGAGCCTGAAATTCTGAGGAGATAGCTTCCGGAAGGCAGCGATCCGATATCCAGCCGTTGAGGATTTACATCCTTGTTAAAACTCCCGGTCAGCACTGCGTGTCCTGCTGTGCTATGAATCGACCAGGTGGTGTTTTCACCTGGAAAAGCAGTGTGCACCAATAAATAATCATGAGCAGGATTGGGAAAAACCCGGAATCCATCTTCATCAATTTTATTATCAGCAACAACCACGGTCTGGTCCAGGTCAAACGAATACATGGAGCGGCCATAGGTGGCGGCGACGAGCTTCCGGGACGGCTGGTGCAGGTCGAGGTCGACCACGGGCACATTGGGCAGGTTATCGCCCAGGAGCTGCCAGTAGCTTCCCAGGTCCCGGGTGACATAAACCCCGAAATCCGTAGCTATGTAAAGCGTAGAATCCAGGGCGAGATCCACGACCAGGTCGTTCACCGGCACTTCGGGCAGATTTCCGCTGATGTCCAGCCAGGTATCGCCGGCGTCGGCGCTGCGGAAGACATGCGGCAGGTAGGAGTCATAGCGAAAACCCGAAAGGGTGGCATAGACTACCTGTTCATCATAGGGATCGGTGGCCACGCGGGTCACCCAGCGGACCGGCAGCGTCCCGGAGATCTTCGTCCAGTCGCTCCCGCCGGTAATGGTCCGCCAGACGTTGCCGTCGTCAGTGCCCACGTAGATATACTGGCTGTTGGACGGCGCCGCGGCGATGGTGGTTATGGTCCCCCAGGTGACGTTCACCCCGCCCCCGCCGTTGGTGAGGTCGGGGCTGATGGCCTGCCAGGATGCGGCGCGGTTGGTGGTTTTATAGAGCCGGTTGGCTCCATAGTAGAGGATTTGCGGGTTGTTCGGGTCGAAGATGAAGGGGGTCATCCAGTTTTTCCGGTCACTCCCGCTGATGCCGTTCATGGCGGGGCTGAATCCATAGCCGCCATTGGTCGACCGGGCGAAGTTGCCATACTGGTATTCCGCGTAAACGTAATTATTGTCGGTTGGGTCGACCAGGACGTAAAAACCGTCGCCCCAGTATATATTTTCCCAGTCTGATAACCCGCCGCTCATAGTCCTGTTGGTCCCGTTGTCCTGCGTTCCGCCGTAAAGCCGTTCGGGAAACTGTTCATCGATTTCGCAGGTGTAGAACTGCGTGATGGGCAGGTTTTCCAGGAAAGACCATGAACTCCCGCCGTTATTTGAGATGTATACTCCCCCATCGTTGCCCAGGACCAGATAATTATGGTTGAGCGGATGGGCGACGAGGTCATGCTGATCGACATGGACAGCCAGGGAAATCATCGACCAGCTGCCGCCTCCGTTGATTGTTTTATAAAGGTCTAATCCAATCGCGTATGCAATGTTCGGGTCTACCGGATCGATGCTGATCCGGCCGAACCACCAGCCAAAGGAGGAATACATATTGCTGAGCGAGCCGTCATTGGTCCGTGTCCAGGTATCGCCGCCGTTCACGGATCTGTAGACCCCGTCAAAATAGCCGATGTCGTCGGCGTAGATCGCATAGAGGATGTCCGGGTTGGAAAGCGAGATGTCGATGCCGATGCGCCCGACGTAAGCGCCGGTTGGCAGACCCGATGTGAGTTCGGTCCAGGTGTCGCCCCCGTCATGGCTGCGGTAGATGCCGCTGGTGGGGCCGCCGTAATCGCGCCGGTCGGGCCGCCGGACGCGCTCCCACAGGCAGGCATAGATCGTATCGGGATGCTGCGGGTGGAGCACCAGGTCGATCGCCCCGGTGGAATCGGAAACGTACAGTACTTTTTCCCAGGATTCTCCTCCGTCGGTGGTGCGAAACACGCCTCTTTCACTGTTGTTGGAGAACAGCCGCCCCATCGTGGCAACGTAACAGATATCGGGATTTGCCGGATGGATGGCCAGCCGGCCGACGCTTCCGGACTCCGGCAGTCCCAGGTGTTGCCAGGTCATTCCGGCATCGTCCGACCGGTACACCCCGAATCCGTCATAGGCCATGGATCCCCCGCCGGCGTTGGCCTCGCCGGTACCGGCATAGAGGATGTCCGGATCGGTGTCTGCAATGGCTATGTCGCCGATGGAGAGGCTGAGGGCATCCTCGAAGATGGGCTCCCAGGAATTCCCGCCGTTGGCGGATTTGAAGATACCACCGGAGGCGGCGCCGGCGTATATGGTCTGCATATCGGAAGGATGCATGGCCACGGCGGAGATCCTTCCGCCCGTGTTGAGGGGGCCTTCAAACACCCAGCCCTCACCCCTTTCGGAATGTGCCTGTTTCATGGCCATGGCTTGTTCCCAGCCAGCCTGGCGGGCCGCATAGTTGATCTCGGGGTACGGATAGGCCCGCTGCCGGAAGAACCAGTCGTTCGGGGCTTTGACGGCTTCCTGTTGTTCTTTTGAAAACTCCGGGATGATCAGCCAGATGATGAGCACGCCGGCCAGAACCGATAATAAAACGAGGGAAACTTTGCCTGTGGTCATGGTCAGAATGTTGAAGTTTGTTAATATTTTCTTCGTGGATCTCCGTGCATCCTTCGTGGTTCTTCGTGTAATTCTGTTAACTTTCACGAAGTTACACGAAGAAGGCACGAAGAGACACGAAGGGGAGCAAATAGTCCGGACCTGCTTGTTTTCGTGGCAATCACCACAAATTCAAACAGAAGTATTTTACTTCTTCCACTCCGGGATTCTGCCCGGGGTCCAGGGAGCGCCCAGGGTATCCAGTTCCGCTTCCAGTTCCTTCAGGTCGACTTCGGCGATCTGCCTCAGCTGTTCCAGGATGGGCGGGAACTCTTCTTCCAGCAGGGCATACTGGTCGCGCTGGGTCTGGGTCGGTGTGGAGGTATTTCCCCAGGTTGCGGCCATGATGGCGCCGAGGCGGTGGTTGACCGGCGGCGGCGCCGGGCGGTTCTCTTCATCGCTGGCGGCCGGTACCTGGCCGTTGAGGGCCCACCCGATGTCATCCAGCTTTTTCTCCACCAGCGAAGCCTTCACCATCAATGCATACGGGGCCCCGGGGGTGTTCTGGACCGCCTGTTTGACAAACTGCGTACGCTTCATCAGTTCATCGGCAAAGCGTTCCGCGCCATTGACGGCGCTGACCAGTTCCGAGACCTTGTCCTGGAACGCCACCAGTTCGGCGCGGTCGGCCGCTGGCAGTGTGGTGTTGTTGAGCACTTTCGCAGTGAACTCCACCGGCCCGGCCAGCACTTTCTCATCGCCGCCAAAGACCATTGCCATGGTCACAGTATACTTCCCGGGCATGGCCATGATGCCGCCACCACCGGCGGAATACGGGTCGAACTCGTTGTTCTTCAGGCCAATCCGGTAATTATTGGCATAGCGGAGGTCCCAGGTGATGCGGCCTGTGCCTTCCGGGGGATTGGCCGAAAGCTTCCGAACCACATTGCCACGCGTATCTTTGATGGTGAAGATCAGGTAGGGCGGAATTTCGTTTTCCTCAGCCCTCAATTCATCCAGCGTCGGGATCGGGATGGGCTTTTTATCTTTCACCAGGTCTTTTTCCAGCTCTTTGCGCTTTTCCTTCAGGGTTTTCGGCACTTCCTTCAGGTAATAGGTGATGGTGGCGCCGAACTCCGGGTTGGGTGCATAGAAGAAGTTCGTCCCCTGCCCGTAGCGGCCGCCGTCCTGGACATACATGAGGGCATCCTTCACCGGGAAGATCAGGGCTTCTTTCTCCCGGTTCTGCTTTGAAAGTTCACGCAGCGGGGCATAATTGTCGAGGATATAGAATCCCCGCCCAAAGGTGGCGATGACCAGGTCGCATTCGCGCTCCTGGATGACCATGTCGGGCACCTTGATGGTGGGCAGACCCGATTTGATCCGGGTCCAGATCTTCCCTCCGTCCAGGGTGAAGAACACGCCGAATTCCGTGCCCACAAAGAGCAGGTTGGGGTCGACAAAATCCTGCGCGATGGTCAGGACGGGATGGTTGTCGGGCAGGTTGGAGGCGATGGAGGTCCAGGTCTTGCCTTTATCGGTGCTTTTAAGGAGATAGGGCTTGAAATCGTCCCTTTTGATGTTGTCAAAGCAGGCGTAGACTATGTTCTCGTTGAATCGGTCCGGGAGGATGTCGCTGACATAGGTATATTCAGGAACGCCGGGGAAGGCGGTGACCTTCGTCCAGTTCTTTCCGGCGTCTTCCGTGATCTGGATCACGCCATCGTCGGTGCCGACATAAACCAGGTCTTCCTTGATGAGCGATTCGGCCAGGGAAACTCCGGTGCCGAATGGGGAAGTGGAAACGTCCTTGGCCACGGCGTCGACGCCCCAGTAGCGGCCCATGACCGGCCAGGTGTTGCGGTCGGTCCCTGTGGTGATGTCGCCGCTGATGACTTTCCACGACTGGCCGCGGTCATCACTGCGGAACACCTTGTTGGCGACCATGTAGAGGCGGGTCCCGGAATGAGGGCTCAGGATGAACGGCGCGTTCCAGTTCCATTTGTAGGTTTCCTCGCCCTTGACAGGTTCGGGGCGGATCTTGACCGCTTCGGCGCTCTTTTTGTCGTAGCGGTAAATATTTCCGTACTGGTAGGCAGAATAAACGATGTCGGGGTTCCCCGGCTCGATCGCCTGCCAGAAGCCGTCGCCGCCGAGTGTGGCGATCCATTCATAGGAGGAAACGCCTTCGGAGCAGATATTCCGGCTGGGGCCGCCCAGGCTGTTGTTGTCCTGCGTGCCGCCGTAGACCCAGTAGAACGGTTCTGAATTATCTACATTCACCCGGTAGAACTGGGTGACGGAAAGGTTGGTCTTGAAAAAATAATTCTTTCCCTCGTCAAAGGTTTCATAAACTCCGCCGTCTCCGCCGATGATGAAGTGCCGGGTGTCGTCGGGATCGATCCAGAGGGCGTGATCGTCGACATGCCTTCCGCTGAGGCCGAGCGCCTTCCACGTTTTGCCGCCGTCAACGGTCACATGGGATACGGTCTCCATTGAATACACCTTATCGGGATCTTTGGGATCGCAGTATATCTCGTTGTAATATTGTCCCTGCGCGGTATGGTCGCTCATTTTCGACCAGGACTCGCCCAGGTCGGTGGAACGGAAAAATCCACCGCTCTCACCCGCCGCTTCAATAATGGCGTAGATGATGTTCGTTTTCACCGGGGAGATGGCGATGCCGATGCCGCCCATGTCTCCGCCGGGCAGGCCTGAGGTCAGCTTGTTCCAGGTCTTGCCGCCATCGGTGCTTTTGTATATGGCGGTTTCCGGCCCTCCGCCGATTTTAGTGAAAACATGGCGTCGGCGCTGTTCGGAGGTGGCGAACATGATATCCGGGTTCTTTGGATGGATCAGCACGTTATTCACGCCCGTGTTCTCGCTGATGTCGAGCACTTTCTCCCAGGTCTTGCCGCCGTCGCTGGTCTTATACAACCCACGGTCTCCGCCGGGCCCCCAGACGGAGCCTTCAGCTGCCACGAACACCACATCGGTGTTGTCGGGATGGATGGCGATCATGCCGATCTGCCTTGAATCTTTGAGTCCCATGTTTTTCCAGGATTTACCGCCGTCGGTGGTCTTGTAAACCCCGTCGCCGTAACCCAGTGCGCGCTGATGGTTATTTTCGCCCGTTCCGGCCCAGACCACATTGTGGTTTTCCGGGTCCATGGCCAGGCAGCCGATGGCATAGGCACCATAGTTGTCGAACACCGGCTCGAAGGTATTGCCGTTGTTCATCGTTTTCCAGATGTGCCCGCTGGCCACGGCCACGTAATATTCGCTGTGATTGCAGGGATTCACGGCGAAATCGGCGATGCGGCCGGAGGTCAGCGCCGGCCCGATGCCGCGGAATTTCAGCCCGGCGATATCGGAAGACCGCACCGTATCGGTGATGGCTTTTTCATCGTCTTTAGAATCCTTGTCTTTCTTCTCTTTCTGTGCCATGACGGTTGAAATGCTGAACGCAACCGCCATAACAAGGAGCATGGCTTTCCTGCTCCGTCTGGTTAGTTCTCTGAAGTTCATAATGAAATATTTAGGTTTATTGTCGATAATCTGCACATCAACCGGTAACTTTTCGGGTAAAATCGGTGATATAGAAATAAATGTACGCAAATGCCCGATCATTCTTCAAATTTATAAAAATGACCGACGAAAAAAACGGTCCCGGTTTATTTTTTGGCGGAACGGGTTAACGGTTGGCCCCGCGGGGACTTTGCATAATGGGCAGGGACGATGCAACGGTGATAGAGACGTTGCATGCAACGGTGATAGAGACGTTGCATGCAACGTCTCTACAGGGCCAAAAATTGATCGACGTTGACCTTTTTGGATATTTTGTTGTCGTTGAACGCGTTGACAAGGGTTTGCAGGGGGAATACGCCGGCAGTTCTCAGGAAATAAAACAGTCCCGCGAATGAGGCGTTCCGGCCGGTGACCTTTTCCCGGAAGGGCACGCGGATGATCTCCGCGCCGGTCACGGGCGGTTCCAGGCTGGCATCCAGGAAGATCTTTCCGGATTTCATCCTGCCGGCGGCTTTCCGGCCGTAATCCAGTCCATCCTGTGAGGCGACGATCATGAAATCGGGGGTGACGGTACCCGTATAGTTGATCTCGCCGGGGGAGAGGATGACTTCGGCAGCAGAGAAGCCCACACCCACGGTTACGGGATAGCTGCCTTTTTTGGTGGCCTGCAGCCCGGCGCGGATGCCGGCCAGCGCCAGCAGTTCGGCGGCTACCTGCACGCCTTCTCCGGCGGAACCGCAGAACATCACCCGGAGTTCACCGTCCAGGGAATTCCCGGATTCTGGGCGAATGACATGGGAGGCGCTTATCAGGGAAGGCAGTTCCGGCCTGAGGTTGGTCACGTAGGGTTCCGCCGGGGTATCTGCGATGACGGTGGTGGCCAGGCCCGCGCTTTCAACGACCTTCGACAGTTTCATCTCGGGATTGGATTTTACGCCGTAGCTGGGACAGATCTCCATCACCTCGACCAGTGAAAATCCCGGTCGTGCGAACGCTTCGGCCAGTGCATCGGAGATATCCCCGATGCCCAGGATCCGGCGGACATAAGGCGCGCCGGCCGCGGCGACGATCTTGCAGATGTCATACGACATTTTGGTCGAACCGCCGGGCTTGGTGGGCGTTTTGAATCCATAAGGCGTGTATTCGCTGGGCTGCCCTCCGGTCATGCCGTACAGCATATTGTTGTGGATGACGACGGTCATGTTGTAGCCGTTGTGCGCGGCATCGATGATGTGCTGCATGCCGATGGTGGCGCCGCCGTCGCCCAGGAAAACGATGACCTTCTTGCCCGGGTGCTTCAGCCCGGCCGAAACACCGGCGCCCAAAGCAACGGAACGGCCGTGCAATCCGTGCACGGTGTGGGTGTTGAATGATTTGTCGATGATGCCGTGGCAGCCGATGTCTGTCACCAGGACCACGTCCAGGGGTTTCAGCCCGATCTTGTTCAGGGCTTTTTCGGTATTGTTGGCGATGGTGGTATGCCCGCAGCCTTTGCAGAAAGGCAGTCCTTTATCGTTGATGAAATGCTCACTCATGGTTTTCTAATTCTTTAAGGATCTCACCCGGTTCAATCATCTGGCCCATTTTGTTCACTCCGGTGATCCGGCTGTGCCCTCCCTGGCCGAACATGATCCGGCGCAGTTCCCCGTCGAGGTTTTCCTCCGCGATCACGATATGGTCATACTGCCCGCAGATCTCATAATATTGTTTCGGGATGGGGCTAAGTGTTTTGGCAACGAGCAGGGAGACTTTCCTGCCGGCGCTGCGGTGATCCCTGACGGCGTCCATGGCCGCCTGGGTGGTGATGCCGTATGTGATCAGCAGGGTTTTCGCTCCGTCCTGGGCATCGTAATCGTAATACAGGTACCGGTCGATATTTGTGGTTATCTTTTGCCCCAGCCGGGCGGAATTGGCCAGCGCGTCCGGGGTGGTATTCTGGATGATGCCGGTCTTATCGTGCGTGGAGGCCGTATACCGCACCTGGTGGCTGTTTTCGCTCACCGGCAGGAATTCCGGAACAAGGTTTTCCATCGGGGCATAAGGCATATAAGGCTCCTTTCCACTGTATTTTGGCCTATTAACCGGGCTGATATCGCCCAGCCCGGCCAGGTCGAAGCTTTTATAGGTCATGACCTCTTCCTTGGAAGTGAGGAGCACGACCGGCGTCCGGAGGTCGACGGCCATTTGGAGGGCTTTGGTCGGCAGGTCCCAGCAATCCTGCATAGTGCTCACGGCGAGGCAGGGCAGCGGGAATCCCCCGCTGAGGGTGCCGTAGATCACGTTCAGGTCGCCCTGGGCGCCGCAGGTGGCCGTCCCGGTAGCGGGCCCGAGCCGCTGGATCAGGACGATGACCATCGGAAGCTCCATCATGTAGGCCATATTGATCGATTCGATCATCAGGGCATAGCCCGGGAAGGAAGTGGCGGTGACCGGCAGATGGCCGGTGATGGCAAAACCGCTCATCCACTGCAGCGTGGTGATCTCGTCGGGTGCGGCGAAAAAAGTAGGGAACCGCCTTTCGCTATAAGCATACAGCAGGTTGGCCGGGGTGATCGGGTAGCCGATGAACACATCGGCGCCGGCCCGGACCAGCGATTCGGTGATCAGCTTTGAGCTGTCAATGAACACAGTCTGTTTCTCTTTCATCATATCCGTTTTACCCGCATTTACGGGAGTAAAAAGCGCGCCAAAGATAGTAAACTTCCGCCCCTTCCCGAATCAATTCCCCGGCTTTTATTATTTTCTGTTAATTATTTCACAATGGAACGGTTTTGTATTGAAATCTTACTAAATTTGCGCTCAAATCAAGAATTTATCACTATGTCAGCTAGCCTTTACAATCCTCCCGACCATTACCTGGTAGATGAGCTTTACAACGACGAGCACAAGATCGTGCGGCAGGCCATCCGCGACTGGGTGAACCGCAGTGTCAAACCGGTTATTGAAGAATATTACGAAAAAGCGCAGTTTCCGCGGCATCTCGTCAAGGAGATGGGCGAGATCGGGGCCTTCGGGCCGTTCATCCCGGTGGAATACGGCGGGGCCGGCCTCGACCACATCAGTTACGGGCTGATCATGCAGGAGCTCGAGCGCGGCGATTCCGGCGTTCGGTCCATGGCATCGGTACAGACTTCTTTGGTGATGTACCCCATCTTCACTTACGGAAGCGAGGAACAAAAGAGGAAGTACCTGCCCAAGCTGGCAACCGGCGAATGGATCGGCTGTTTCGGGCTTACCGAGCCCAACCACGGTTCGGATCCGGGCAGTATGATCACGCATTACAAAGATATGGGTGATCATTATCTGCTGAACGGCGCCAAGATGTGGATCACGAATTCCACCATTGCCGATGTTTTTATTGTCTGGGCAAAGAATGAACAGGGCGTGATCCACGGTTTCATCCTGGAAAAAGGCATGAAAGGCCTTACCGCGCCCGAAACCCATGGCAAATGGTCGCTCCGTGCTTCGGTTACCGGCGAGATCGTCATGGAAGACGTAGTAGTCCCGAAGGATATGATGCTTCCCGGCGTCAGGGGATTGAAAGGCCCGCTGAGCTGCCTCAACTCGGCCCGTTATGGCATCGCCTGGGGCGCCATCGGTGCGGCCATGGAGTGCTACGACGTTGCGGTCCGGTATGCATTGGAGCGCAAGCAGTTCGGAAAGCCCATCGCCGCCTTCCAGTTGCAGCAGAAAAAATTAGCCGAGGCACTTACCGAGATCACCAAGGCGCAGTTGCTGGCCTGGCGTTGCGGCACTTTGCGCAATGAAGGCAGGGCCACCGCCGCCCACATTTCGATGGCCAAGCGCAACAATGTGAACATGGCCCTGGAAATCGCCCGCGAAACGCGGCAGAT
This sequence comes from uncultured Bacteroidales bacterium, assembly GCA_964489545.1. Taxonomy (GTDB): domain Bacteria; phylum Bacteroidota; class Bacteroidia; order Bacteroidales; family JAGOPY01; genus JAGOPY01. Next base: position 29,226 of record CAZAZE010000025.1, on the reverse strand, counting down.
CCTCGGAGCCATGGGCATCACCAACGACTTCCCCATGATGCGCCATATGATGAACCTCGAATCGGTCATCACCTATGAAGGCACCCACGACGTCCACCTGCTGATCACCGGCGAGGCGGCGACGGGGATACCGGCCTATAAGTAGGCAGTTGGCAGTTGGCAGTTAAGTGGAATTTTATAAGCTCGCGGATTGCGCGGATTGCGTGGATTGCGCGGATTACGCGGATTACGCTGATGGGTGCGGGTTTTCGTCAGCAGGACCCGCCTGAACTGAAAAGTAGTTGAATACCACTGCGGCCCTGGCGCGGCCGATGATTTTTTCCAGCTCCTCCATCGAGGCTTCCCGGATGTTCTTCACCGATTTGAATTGCTTTAGCAGCTTTTCGGAAGTCTGCCTGCCGATTCCGGGAATATCCGAGAGGCCGGTCTTCAATGTGCCTTTCTCCCTTTTTTTCCGGTGATGCGTGATCCCGAACCGGTGCGCCTCATCCCGTAGTTGCTGCAGAATCCTTAAGGTTTCCGACTTCTTGTCGATGTATAAGGGCAATGGGTCGCCGGGATAGTAAATTTCTTCGAGTTTCTTGGCAATGCCGATGATGGTGATCTTCCCCCGAAGGCCGAGCGTTTCCAGGCTTTTCAGCGCCGAACTGAGCTGCCCCTTTCCCCCGTCGATCACGATCAGCTGAGGCAAAGGTTTTTCCTCTTCCAGCAGTCTTTTGTAGCGCCGCAGGATGACCTCCTCCATCGACGCGAAATCGTTCGGACCTGCAACGCTGCGGATGTTGTAATGCCGGTATTCCTTCTTATCAGGCCGGGCGTTCTTGAAGCAGACCATGGCCGAAACGGCGTAATCGCCCTGGATGTTGCTGTTGTCGAAGCATTCGATGTGGGTGGGCGGCACTTTCATCCTGAGATCCTTCATCATAGTATTGAGGATACGGTTGGTCCGGCGCTCCGGTTCCACGAGGTCGAGCTGCTTCTCGCGCTCGGCGCGGTAAGCCTTTGCATTATGCTCCGAAAGCTCCAGCAGGTGCTTCTTGTCGCCGATCTTAGGCACGGTGAGCGTCACTCCGGGGAGTTCCGATTCCAGGTCCATGGGCAAAAGGATCTCCGGGGCGGTGCTCAGCTCCCGGCTTCGAAGGTCGAAAATGGCCAGCAACAGCAATTCCTGCGGGGTTTCTTCCAATTTCTTCTGAATGGAAAAGGTGAAGGCCTGAACGATGGAACCGTGGTCCACTTTGAGGAAATTGACATAGGCCAGGTCTTCCCCGTCGAGTATGGAAAAAACGTCCAGCGCGCCCAGCCGGGGGTTGACAATGGTCGATTTAGCCTGGTATCGCTCCAGCAGCTCCACTTTTTCCTTAAGTGCATGGGCTTGTTCGAATGCATAAGCCCGGGCGTGCTCATGCATCCGTTCTTTCAGCTCCTTCAGCACCCCGCCGAAGTTTCCCCGGATCATCTCCCGGATCCCCGCGAGGTTATCCTGGTAATCTTCCTCCTTTTGCTTGCCGATGCAGGGCCCCAGGCAGTTGCCGATATGGTATTCCAGGCAGACGCTGAATTTCCCTGCGGCGATGTTCTTTTCGGTCAGGTTGAGGCTGCAATTGCGCAATGGATAAATTTGACGGATCAGGTCGAGCAGGGCATGCATCATGCGCCCGGAAGCGTATGGCCCGTAATATTCGGAACCGTCCCTGACCACATTCCGGGTGGGGAAAATCCTCGGAAAGGGTTCTTTTTTGATGCAGATCCAGGGATAGGTCTTATCGTCCTTGAGCATCACATTGTAGCGGGGCTGATGCTCCTTGATCAGGTTGTTCTCGAGCAGCAAGGCGTCGAATTCGGTGTCGACGACAATATGCAGGATTTCGGCCGTCCGCCGCACGAGCATATTGATGCGACCCCCTTTGTTTTCTTTGTTGAAATAGGAAGAAACCCGCTTTTTCAGGCTCTTGGCCTTGCCGACATAGAGTAGTTTACCCTCCTTGTCGTAGAATTGGTAAACTCCCGGCTTGTCCGGTAACGACTTTAACGTGAGCAATATTTGATCCTTCTCCGGCACAATAATAAATTCTAGTGTTGAGGTTTAAGGTTTAAGGTTTAAGTTCGGGCTTTGTTAAAAGTTCGCGAACTTAAACCTTAAACCTCAAAACTTAAACCTTACCTCTTAGCGCGTTCCATCCCTGGGCTGTGATCTCCACCAGTTGTTCGTCATTGGTCACCAGGTATGTTCCATCGTTCGGGCCGGTCATATGTCCGATGACAGCGATGCCGGGAATGAGGCGGACTTTCTCAAAATCCGCCTGCGCGATGGTGAACAGCAGTTCATAGTCTTCTCCCCCGTTGAGGGCCGCGGTGACCGGGCTGATATTGAACTCCGAAGCGACGTTGATCGTTACAGGGTCGATGGGGATCTTTTCCTCGTACAACCGGCATCCCAGGCCGGAACCTTTGCACAGATGCAGGATGTCGGACCCCAGCCCGTCGGAAATATCGATCATTGCGGAAGGCCTGATCCCCGCTTCCCGGAACAGCCGGATGATGTCGGTGCGGGGTTCCGGCTTGAGCTGCCGGCTGAGCACGTAATCATAACCCTCAAGGTCCGGCTGCATATCAGGGTTGCCCATGAACGTCGCTTTCTCCCGTTCCAGCAGCAGCAATCCCATGTAGGCGCCGCCCAGGTCGCCCGTAACGCAGACCAGGTCGTGTTCCCGCGCCGTGTGGCGGTAGACGATGCCGGCCTTGTCCGCCTCTCCGATCACCGTGATACTGAGGAACATGCCTGCTATGCTGGAAGTCGTGTCGCCGCCGGCCAGGTCGACCTGGTAGACTTTGCAGGCCTGCTTTATTCCCTGGTACAGTTCTTCGATCGCCTCCACCGAAAACCGGTTGGAGACCGACAGGCCGATCAGCACCTGCCGGGCGGTGCCGTTCATGGCCGCGATATCGGAGATATTGACGGCTACAGCCTTGTATCCCAGATGCTTGAGGGGGGTGTACGCCAGGTCAAAGTGGACGCCTTCCACCAGCAGATCGGTGGAAATGAGGGTCATCCGGGCGTCGTTGTCGATCACGGCGGCGTCATCGCCCACGCCCCTGACGGTGGAGGCATTGACAGGGACGGAGTCCCTCGTGAGGCGGTCGATCAGGCCGAATTCGCCCAGTTCTGAAAGCTCCGTCCTGGTTATTCTTTCGGTATTCATTTAAGGTAATTTGGATAACAAAGATAGAATGTATAAACTTTCCATGATACAAAACGTTTATGTAGATAGGAAAATCACCCTTCAAGGCGAAATTTCTTAACTTTGCAATTCGAATTTAGACTAAATATTCTTAAGGCGATGCCTGAACCCAACGACATACTGAACGAAATCACGCAAAGTGATTACAAATACGGGTTCGTGACCGATATCGAGATGGAAACCGCGCCGATGGGCCTGAACGAAGACATCATCCGCTTCATCTCCCTGAAAAAGAACGAGCCCGAATGGATGCTGGAATTCCGCCTGAAGGCTTACCGCCACTGGCTGACACTTGAAGAGCCGGAATGGGCGCATATCAGCTATCCGCCGATCAATTACCAGGATATTATTTATTACGCTGCGCCAAAGAAAAAAACCGGGCCGTCGAGCCTCGACGAGGTGGATCCGGAATTGCTCAAAACCTTCGAAAAGCTGGGCATTTCCCTGGAGGAGCAAAAAAGACTCACCGGCGTGGCCGTGGACGCCGTGATTGACAGTGTTTCTGTTAAAACCACCTTCCAGGACACGCTTAAAAAGCACGGGATCATCTTTTGTTCCTTCTCTGAGGCCATTCAGGAGCATCCCGACCTGGTCCGGAAATACATGGGCATGGTGGTTCCGTATACCGACAATTTCTTTGCCGCGCTGAACTCCGCCGTATTCACTGACGGGTCATTTTGCTTCATCCCCAAGGGGGTGCGGTGCCCGATCGAGCTGTCGACCTATTTCCGCATCAACGCCGCCAACACAGGGCAGTTTGAGCGGACGCTGATCGTAGCGGAAGAAGGCGGTTACGTGAGTTACATGGAAGGCTGCACCGCCCCCATGCGCGACGAGAACCAGCTTCATGCCGCCGTGGTGGAGATTTTGGCGATGGACGATGCGGAGGTGAAATATTCCACCGTGCAGAACTGGTATCCCGGAGATAAGGAAGGCAAAGGCGGGATCTATAATTTCGTCACCAAGCGCGGCCTGTGCAAAGGAGCCCGTTCCAAGATCTCCTGGACACAGGTCGAGACCGGCTCGGCCATCACCTGGAAGTACCCGAGCTGCATCCTGATGGGCGAAAACTCCATCGGGGAATTCTACTCCGTAGCGGTGACCAACAATCACCAGCAGGCCGATACCGGAACGAAGATGATCCATATCGGGAAAAACACCAAAAGCACGATCATCTCCAAAGGGATCTCCGCCGGACGGAGCAACAACAGTTACCGCGGACAGGTGCGCATCACCGCCCGGGCCGAAAACGCCCGCAACTTCTCCCAGTGCGACTCGCTGCTGCTGGGCGACCGGTGCGGCGCGCACACCTTCCCTTACATCGACGTCGACAACCGTTCGGCCATCATGGAGCACGAAGCCACCACCTCGAAGATATCGGAAGACCAGCTCTTCTATTGCCAGCAACGCGGCATCGACATGGAAAAGGCCATCAGCCTGATCGTGAACGGTTACGCCAAGGAGGTGCTCAACCACCTGCCGATGGAGTTCGCCATTGAAGCGCAGAAGCTGCTGAGCATCAGCCTGGAAGGAAGTGTTGGCTAACGAGTGTTGAGGTTTAAGGTTTAAGGTTTAAGGTTTAAGTTATAATATTACATAGTACATACTACATACTACATACTACATACTACATAATACATACTACATAATACATACCACATAATACATATTACATATAATTTACTATATTTTAGATAATTACCATGTTACTACAATTGAAAGATTTACATGTTGAGATCAACGGCAAGGAAATCATTCACGGGCTGAACCTGGAGGTGAACAAGGGAGAAGTGCATGCCATCATGGGGCCGAACGGTACCGGGAAGAGCACGCTGGCGCTGGCCATTGCCGGCAAGGAAGGATACGAGGTCACCGCCGGGGAAGTCATCTACAACGGACAGGTCATCAACGATATGCCGCCCGAGGAGCGGGCCCGCATGGGCATTTTCCTCGGCTTCCAGTACCCGGTGGAAATCCCGGGCGTCAGCCTGACGAACTTCATGCGCACCGCCATTAATGAGATTCGGGAGTACAGGGGCCTGGAGCCCATGTCGGCCGGGGATTTCCTGAAAAAGATGGAAGAGAAGAAACAACTGGTGGAGATCCATTCCAAGCTGACCAACCGGTCGGTGAACGAAGGGTTTTCGGGCGGGGAGAAGAAAAAGAACGAGATCTTCCAGATGGCCATGCTTGAGCCGGCTTTGGCCGTTCTGGACGAGACCGATTCCGGGCTGGACATCGACGCCCTGAAGATCGTGGCCAACGGAGTTAACAAGCTGAAAACCCCGGAAAATGCGACGATTGTCATTACCCACTACCAGAGGCTGTTGCAGTACATTGTCCCGGATTACGTCCATGTGCTGTTTGACGGGCGTATCGTAAAGTCTGGCGGTAAGGAGCTCGCGCTGGAACTGGAAGAGAAGGGATATGAGTGGATTAAGCAGGAAATAAATTGACCCGCTGTTGAGTAACCGACGGGTTAACCCGTCGGTCAATAAATCAACAGCAATGCAGAAGCATAATCATGAAGATCAGCATCAATAACGGCGCTTTTAAGGAGTCGCTGGTCAGGTTGTTTCAGGAGCAGGAAAGCCTTATCACGCGGAACGACACGCCCTATGCCGCAAAAGTACGGTACGAGGGATTTGGAAAATTCAGCGGTTTGGACCTGCCCGGACGTAAAAATGAATTATGGAAGAACACGGACCTGGTCCAGGTCCTGAACCGGGATTACACCAAATACATCGACCGCTCGGAGACCCGGGGCTCTGTGGACTCCCTCTTTGAGTGCGACGTCCATAATTTCGAAACCGACCAGGTTTCCTTCCTCAACGGATGGCACCTGCGCACGGCCGCCTCACTGCAGCAGTTGCCGGGCGGTATGATCATCGGGAGCCTGGCCGAAGCCATGCGGAAGTATCCGCAGCTCATTGAGCAATATTACGCCCGGATCGCCGACCCCGGCAAAGACCTGTTCCAGGCGATGAACACCGCCTTTGCCCAGGACGGACTGTTCGTCTACCTGCCCGACAACACGGTTCTGGATAAGCCACTCCAGATGATCAGCATCATCAACCATCCCGAAAACCTGCTTCTGCAAAACCGCAACCTGGTCATTCTCGGGAAAAACAGCCGCCTCACCCTGGTCATGTGCGATGACTCGACCAACCAGCAGGCCAGCTTCAACAATTCAGTCACGGAGATCTTCCTGGGGCAGAATGCCAGCCTCGATCATTACAAGCTGCAGAACCTCAACAACGCTTCTACGCTGCTGAACGCCACCTATTTCCACCAGGAAGAAGGCAGCGTATTAAACACCTTCGCATTGACCCTGAATGGCGGACTGATCCGCAATTACACCCATTCGAAGCTGAACGGGAAGGGCGCCGGGGCCAATGTCTACGGGCTGTACCTGATGGACCGGAAGCAGCATGTCGACAACCGCGTGTTCATCGAGCATGCCGTTCCCGACTGCACCAGCAACGAGTTGTTCAAGGGCATCCTGGATGAGGAGGCAACCGGCGTTTTCAACGGCCACATCCTGGTGGCACGCGACGCCCAGCGCACCAGCGCCTACCAGCAGAACCGCAACATTCTGCTGACCGACAAGGCCAGGATGAATACCCGGCCTTTCCTGGAAATCTACGCCGACGACGTGAAGTGCAGCCATGGCGCCACCGTTGGCCAGCTCGACAACGAAGCTTTGTTTTATCTTCGTTCGCGGGGAGTTTGCATGGCCAGCGCCCGGTTGCTGCTGATGTACGCCTTTGCCGCCGAAGTGATCAATAAGATGTCGCTGGAACCGTTAAAAGCCCGGATCGACGAAATGGTCAAGCAGCGGCTCAGGGGCGAACTCCATGTCTGCGAGCATTGCGTGCTGCATTGCAGCAATCAGGAAAAGGAGATCCACTTTGACATTGACCTGAGCAGGGTTTAGGTTTCAGATTCCAGAGTTCCAGGTTCCAGGGTTCCGGGGTTATTGTCTCGAAAGGACATTCGATTAAAGGCCCGCATGTAATGCGGGTATAAAAAAAGCCCCAACATCCCAACGGGATGTTCGAATGCAGGCCCGCATGCAATGCGGGTATTAAAACGGTGCAAGCACCGTTGAAAGTCCCAACGGGACGGATGAAAAAATAATATTACCCCGCCGAAACCGATGATAAATGAAAATTCCCTTCAATTATCCTAATTTTGCAAATCAAAACAGAACACTGTGAGTTTCGACATCCTCCACATAAGGCATGATTTTCCGATCCTGGACGTTACCGTTCACGGGAAGCCCCTCATTTATTTCGACAACGCCGCGACAACGCAAAAACCCCGCGAGGTGATCGACCGGCTGGTGGCCTATTACAAGAAGGAAAACGCCAACATCCACCGGGCCGTGCATTATCTGAGCGCGCAGTCGACCGAGGCATTCGAAAACGCCCGCAAGACGGTGAAAGAGTTCATCCACGCCCAGCATACCCACGAGATCGTCTTCACAAAGGGCGCCACAGAAGCGGTCAACCTCGTCGCACAAACATACGGGCGCAAGTTCATCCATTCGGGCGACGAGATCATCATCTCACAGATGGAGCACCATTCCAACCTGGTGCCCTGGCAGGTGCTGGCCGAACAGAAAGGGGCCGTCATCAAGGTCATCCCGATCGACGAGCAGGGCGAGCTGGAAATGCACATGCTGAAGACCCTGATCACCGAAAAAACCCGCATCATCGCCGTCACGCATGTGTCGAATGTGCTTGGGACGATCAACCCGGTGCACCGCATCATCGACATGGCCCATGAACACGGGATTCCCGTACTGCTCGACGGGGCTCAGGCCGTGCCGCACATGGCTGTGAACGTGCAGGAACTCAAATGCGACTTCTACTGCTTTTCCGCGCATAAAGTATACGGACCCATGGGGACCGGCGTGCTGTACGCCCGGGAGAAGTTCCTCGAAGAAATGCCGCCCTACCAGACCGGCGGCGAAATGGTCGACCAGGTGACCTTCCAGCGGACCACCTACAACCAGCTCCCGTATAAGTTCGAGGCAGGGACGCCCAACGTGGCCGGAGTGCTGGGCATGGAAGCCGCGCTGAAATACATCCAGGACCTCGACCAGAAAAAGATTCACGCCTATGAGCAGGAAATGCTCGACTACGCTACGGTGGAGCTGCTGAAGATGGAAGGCGTGCGCATTTTCGGCAACGCCGAGAACAAATGCAGCGTGATCGCATTCAACATCGGCAAGATCCATCCTTACGACGCCGGCACGATCTACGATAAGCTCGGCATCGCCCTCCGCACAGGCCACCACTGCGCCCAGCCCATCATGGAACGGTACCAGGTGCCCGGCATGATCCGCGCCTCCCTCGCCCTATACAACACCATGGAGGAGATCGACCGGTTCATTGAGGCGACGAAGCAGGTGCGAAGAATGCTGGGGTAGCAAGGGGGGGGGGAAGGGTTTCTGGTTCCTGGTTCCTGGTTCCTGATTTTAGAATAACTTTTCAACAGCCGGGTATTTATTCGAAGAATCTGGTATTAACTGATAAATTCAAATTTTATCAGTATGAATACATTTAAAAACTTCGAAGAAATGGAGACTTGGAAAAAATCAATGGATCTAACTATTAAAATTTATACTGCAACCAAAGGACAATTCTTTTCTAAGGATTTTGCGTTGGTTGACCAAATTAGGCGGTCATCAATTTCAATCCCTTCTAATATTTCTGAGGGGATGGAAAGAGATGGAAATAAAGAACTGATTAACTTCCTTTACATTGCCAAAGGATCATGCGGAGAGTTGATTTGTCAACTGCAAATTGCTCATCGCCTGGGATACCTGGAGACAATTAATTATGGAGATTTATATAACTTTGCTAAAGAAATCTCCAGATCTCTTGGCAGCCTGATCAATTATCTAAAAGGGTCTAACTATAAGGGAATAAAATACAAGTAGAACACTTTCGCCCCAAACCAGAAACCAGAAACCAGAAACCAGAAACCAGGAACCAGAAACCAGGAACAAAAAACAAATATGTCAATATCACGAGAGTCGGAAAATATTGTCAAAGAATTCTCAAGTTTCGATGACTGGATGGACAAATACAACTACCTGATCGAACTGGGGAAAGATGTTCCGGAGATTGACCCTCAGTATAAGGTGCCGAACTACCTGATCTCGGGATGCCAGTCGCGCGTATGGCTGCACGCGGCGTACCGCGAGGGCTTGATCTGGTTTTCGGCCGACAGCGACGCGGTGATCACACGCGGGCTGGTCAGCCTCCTCATTCGTGTGCTGAACGGACGGACCCCCGATGAGATCCTCGGGGCCGACATGGAATTCCTGGAAAAGATCGGGCTCAAAGAACACCTCTCTCCCACCCGCTCCAACGGGCTTACCTCCATGGTCAAACAGATGAAGCTTTATGCCCTGGCCTTCAAGGCCAAGGGCTGAAAACCTCCGCTTTTCCTTAATTGCCGGACAGAATTATTTTTTATGAAAACTAATTAAACCAATATAGTTTTCATATTTTTGCTGCAAATTTTCCGCAATGGAACCCAGTGAAAGAATTATCCTGAAGTCCATCGAGCTGTTCACCCGTAATGGAATCCGGCAGGTGACCATGGACCAGATCGCCGAGGAGGCAGGGATGTCGAAACGGACCATCTATGAGTTATTCCAGGACAAAGACGCCCTGGTAAGGGAGTGACTGGAACGGATCCACGAAATGCATCTCGCCGAAATCAACGAAATCCTGTCGCGCGCCTCCAATGTTATCGAAGCGTTATACCTGTTTGGCGTGCACGGGGAAAAGAAAAAAGCTTCGATCAACCGCTTGTTTTTTGAGGATATCCGGAAATATTACCCTCAACTGCACAGCAACCTGAAGTCAAGAACCAGACCGGGCCCCGGATCGATCTCGCACAAGGTGCTGCTCAAGGGCCAGCAGGAAGGCATCTTCCGGGAAGATATCAACGTGGAGGTGGTCGACATCTTCATTCATTACATGATGCAGGCCCTGCACGACCGGGAAGTGTTCCCGGCGAACATTTCCGACAAGGAAATCCTCTGGAACGCCATCATCCCTTATTACAACGGAATATGCACGGACAAGGGCCGGCAGCTTATCAAGGACCATATTCCCCTTTTATTCTCATAAACACAAACAACGACTTAATCATGCACTGTATGTTCAATAAGTCCCTGATATTCCTTTCTCTGAGCGCCTGCCTCATGCTTCAGGTTTCAGGCCAATCGTCATTGTCGTTATCGCTGGAACAGGCGGTGAACCATGCCCTGGAGCATAACAAACAGGTCAAAAACGCAGAACTGGCGGTAACCCTGGCGCAGAAGCGCATCAACGAGTCTATTTCTTCGTATCTCCCCCAGGCAGAAGCTTCTGTTGATTACAACAATTTCCTGGGCGCGGAGATCGAGATCGCCTTCCAGGAGGGCATGCCCCCCACGACCATTCCGTTCAATCCCACCAGCAACCTGAACATCGGCGTTTCGCAGATGATCTTCAGCGGAAATTTCATCGTGGGCATCCAGATGCTGAAGATTTACAAGGAGCTATCGGCTACGAATTACCTGAAAACCGAGCAGAATCTCCGGGAAATGACCACCAGGTCCTATCACAGCGCCCTGGTTGCCGGTTTGTCCATCGAAATCATCAGGGAGAACCTTGAGAACATGCACAAAATCTACGAAAACACCAACGCCATGGTGTCGGTGGGCATGGCAGAACGGCTCGACCTGGACCAGTTTGAGGTACAGATGTCGACCCTGGAAAATGCCATGAAGTCGGCCGAGCGGAACCGGGAACTGGCCTATAACCTCCTTCGTTTCCAGCTCGGGGTTCCGGTAGACACGCCACTGGAATTGACCGATCCCCTCAGTTCTTTTCTGGACAACGTCGACTTCACCCAGGATCTGGGGAAATCATTCAATATGATGAGTAACCTGGATTACCAGGTAATGGAAAGCCAGGAACGGCTCTCGAAGAAGCAGGTTGAAATGCAGCGCACGAACTACCTGCCCGTTCTGAGCAGTTATTACCAGTATACCAGCAAGATCCTGAAGCCCGATTTTGACATGACCCCGAAGAATGTCATCGGGCTGAACCTGAGCATCCCGATTTTATCCAGCGGCATGCGGAACGCTCAGGTCAGCCAGGCCCGGATCCAGCATGAAACGACGCTCAACAACAAAAGCCTGCTGGAGGATCAGCTCCTGCTCCAGGAACGTCAGCTCCGGTTCAACCTGGCCAGCGCCTACGAGCAGTACCTGAACCGGAAGAACAACGTGGACGTGACGCTCCGGATCTATGAAAACTACCGGTTCAAGTACGAGCAGGGCATCGCCTCCAGCCTCGACCTGACCATCTCCAACAATAATTATCTCCAGGCCGAATCGGACTATCTCCAGTCCATACTCAGCCTGCTCGACGCGCAACTGGCGCTGAAGAAACTTCTGAACAATCTGTAAATAAACAATCAATCATACAACAAATGAAATCATTAAGATTCATTTTCGCCGGCATCCTTTCCGCCCTTTTCATCACGGGTTGTTCCGACCCAAAGGCCGACCGGACCGCGGAAAACGAAAACCAGGTGATCAAGGTCGAAAAAGTCAAGGTCATGACCCTGCAACCCCGGGTGATCGGGATGAACACCGAATACACCGCGACGCTGAAGGCATACGAGGAAGTGCATCTTGTTCCCGCCGCGCCCGGCCGGATCGAACGGATCTACGTGGAAGTGGGCGACCGGGTTCAAAAAGGCGACATGCTGGTGCAGATGGACCAGACGCAGTTGCAGCAGGCGATCATACAGCTGAAAAACCTGGAGACCGATTACAAGAGACTGGATACGCTGCAGAAGGTAGGCAGCGTGACCCGGCAGCAGTTCGACCAGATCAGCACACAGTATGAGATCGCCCGGACCAACGTTGAGTTTCTCAGGGAGAACACCCGGCTGGTCGCCCCTTTCAGCGGGGTGATCTCAGGGAAGTACTTCGAGAACGGAGAGATGTACTCCGGAGCGCCCAACACCGCCTCAGGCAAGGCGGCGATCCTTTCGGTGGTTCAGATCAGCCCGCTCAAGGCATTCCTGAATATCCCGGAATCACTCTACCCTCAGGTACAGGAAGGGATGGCCACGCCGGTGCGGAGCGACATATACCCCGGTGAAACCTTCAGCGGAACGATCATTCGCAAATATCCCACCATTGACGCCAGCACGCACTCATTCCAGGTGGAGATCCGGATCACGAACCCCGGGGAAAAGCTTCGCCCGGGCATGTTTGCCCGCGTGGGACTGGAGCTGGGCGAAACCCGGGCGCTGGTGGTGCCTGCGCTGGCCGTTCTGAAAATGCAGGGATCCAACGAACGCTATGTTTTCCTTTCGGAGGACGGGAAAGCCCGAAGGGTATCGGTGACCATAGGACAGCGGTTCGACGACCAGGTTGAGATCATCTCCGAAGCGCTGAAGGAAGGCGATCAGCTGATCGTCGCCGGCCAGGCCCGCCTGGTCGATCAGGTTCCGGTTGAAATTGTCACAGAATAACCCGGATCATCATAATCATCAACATTAACTTTTGAGATCATCAGGATGAGTATCTATAAAAGTGCCGTCAACAAGCCGATCACGACCGTAATGATCTTTACCGCCGTGATCGTACTGGGTATGTATTCCCTCAGCCGTTTGCCCATCGATCTGTACCCGGAAATGGAACCGCCGTTCATCAGCATCATGACCACCTACGCCGGGGCGAACGCCGCAGACATTGAAACAAATGTGACCAAGCCCGTCGAAGACGCGCTGAATTCCGTCGACAACCTCAAGGAGGTCACCAGCGTATCTTACGACAACCTGTCGCTGGTCAGCATGGAATTCGAATGGGGCACCAATCTCGACGAGGTGATGAACGATGTGCGCACGGCGATCGACGCGACCTACAATTACCTGCCCGAAGGCTGCGAGCGCCCGCTGGTGTTCAAGTTCAACACCAGCATGATGCCGATCCTCTTCTACGCCGTCACGGCTGAAGAAAGCTATCCGGGACTGGAGAAGATCATCGAGGAGAAGGTCATCAACCCGCTGAACCGCATTGAGGGCATCGGGTCCATTTCCACCATGGGCGACCCGAAGCGGATCATCTATGTCGATGTCGATCCCAAAAAGCTGGATGCCTATGCGCTCAGCCTGGAGCAGATCGGCAACACCATCGGGGCGGAGAACCTGAACATGCCGTCGGGCAACGTAAAAATGGGAAAATACGACTACCAGCTGCGGGTGGAGGGCGAATTTTCCGAGAGCGACCAGATCAGGAACATCATGGTGGGGAATATCGCCGGAAGACCCATCTACCTGAAAGACGTAGCGGTGGTGAACGACACCCTTAAATACGGCCACATCGACGAGCGCATCAACGGCAAGAAAGGCATGCGGATGCTGGTCCAGAAGCAATCGGGCGCCAACACCGTGAGTATCGCCAGGGAGGTCAAATCCCGGCTCGAAGAGCTGAAACAGACGCTTCCGCCCGATGTGAAGATCGAGGAGATCATGGACACCTCCGACTTCATCCGCGGCTCGATCAGCAACCTGTCGGAAACACTGATGTGGGCCTTCCTGTTCGTGATCCTGGTGGTCCTGTTCTTCCTGGGCCGATGGCGCGCCACCCTCATCATCATCCTGACCATTCCGATCTCGCTGGTCGTCTCGTTCATCTTCCTCTATTTTACCGGGAGTTCCCTGAATGTCATCTCCCTATCCTCACTGACCATCGCCATCGGTATGGTGGTCGACGATGCGATCGTCGTGCTGGAGAACATCACCAAGCACATCGAGCGGGGCGCCAGTCCGCGCGAAGCGGCCATTTACGCGACCAACGAGGTGTGGCTGGCGGTCATTATCACTACACTGGTGATCGTCGCGGTGTTCCTGCCGCTGACCCTGGTGGGCGGGCTGACCGGCGTAATGTTCAACGAACTGGGCTGGATCGTGACCATCACCATCGTCACCTCCACCCTCGTGGCCATCTCCCTCACACCCATGCTCTCTTCCAAGCTGCTCAAAATGCGGCTGCCGAAGGAGAAGACACTTAACGCCTGGTACGACAGGACCGTCAGAAGAATCCTTGACCGGCTGGACAACTTTTACGAGCGTACCATCCGCTGGGCCCTGCACCATAAGCGCATCGTCGTCATCCTCAGCCTGGCGGTATTCATTGGCAGCCTGGTGCTGGGCGCATTCTTCGTTAAGACCGACTTCTTCCCGGAAACTGATGAAAGCAGCATGAGCGTGGCCATCGAGATGCAAACCGGGCTCAGAATGGAAGAGTCGCTGATCGTAGCGAAGAAGGTTGAGCAGATCATCAGGGAAAAATACCCCGAGATCACACTGATCTCCAATTCCACAGGCGCCGACGACGAAGGAAGCTTTTTCTCATTGTTCGCCGCCACCGGCTCCAACCGGGCCAACCTGATGATGCGGCTGGTGCCCGTCCATGAGCGCTCGCGTTCGGTTTTCGAAATTGCCGACGACCTGCGCAATGAACTGGACCAGTTCGCCGAAATTGTCAGTTACCAGATCAGGACCTCCAACAGCATGATGGGCGGCGCCACCAACCAGGTGGACATTGAGATCTTCGGGTACGACTTCGAGCAGACCAACAGGCTGGCCGACGAGATCAGGACGCGCGTCAGCAGGATCCCCGGCGCGGCGGAGGTGATCCTGAGCCGGGAGAAGGACCGTCCGGAGCTGAAGATCGTCCTGGACCGGGAGAAGCTGGCCCTGAACGGGCTGAACAGCGCTATGGTCTCGACCTATATCCGTAACCGTGTCGACGGTTTTACGGCCTCGGTGTTTCGGGAAGAGGGCGATGAATTTGATATCGATGTCCGTTTCCAGGAAGATTACCGCAATTCCATCACCGACCTGCAGGAGATCACCATCATCAACCCGGCGGGAAACCGCATCAAGCTAAGCGAGCTGGGTCAGGTAACGGAGTACTGGTCGCCGCCCAACATCGAGCACAAACGCAGGGAACGCATCGCCAGGGTGAGCGTCAAGCCGGCCGGGGTATCCCTCGGGGAACTGGCTACGCGGATCAAGGAGGAGATGAAGGAAGTCGAAGTGCCGCCGGAGATCATGGTCAATGTTGGCGGGGCTTATGAAGACCAGGTGGAAGGCTTCCAGGACATCGGTCTGCTGATGATCATGAGCCTGATCCTGGTGTTCATCGTGATGGCATCTCAGTTCGAGTCATTCGCCATGCCGTTCGTCATCATGTTCTCCATCCCGTTCGCCTTCACCGGCGTGGTGCTGATCCTGTTCCTGACCGGCACCACGCTCAGCCTGATCGCGGCGCTGGGCGCGGTGCTGCTCATCGGCATCGTGGTGAAGAACGGCATCGTCCTGGTCGACTTCATCAACCTGATGCGCGACCGGGGATATGAACTGTATGAAGCCATCGCCAAGGCCGGGCACTCCCGGTTGCGGCCCGTGCTGATGACCGCGGCCACCACCATCCTGGGCATGATGCCGCTGGCGCTGAGCCGGGGCGAAGGCTCCGAGATCTGGACCCCGATGGGCATTACGGTCATCGGCGGACTGATCTTCTCCACCATAGTCACCATGATCATTGTGCCGGTAATGTACGCCATCATGGCCCGGCGCGGGGAACGCGACAAAAAGATGAAGGTCCGGAAAAAATTCACCTTCATGGATTAACAGGCTGGCACAGGACGCCGGAATAAACAGAAAAACAATGAAAGCAGTATTGATCGTATTCAACCAGGCCCACACCGAACGCGTCGAGTTCATGCTCGACCGCCTTGAGATCAGGGGGTTCACATCATGGCAGGAAGTCCACGGGAAAGGCTCTGAAACAGGCGAACCCCGCATGGGAACGCATACCTGGCCGGAGATGAACTCGGCCACGCTCACAATCGTCGCGGATGAGCAGGTGGACAGCCTGCTGGAAGCCGTTAAAAAACTCGATGCCGTCAACCAGGAAGTGGGGATACGGGCTTTTGAGTGGGATATTCTCAGAACCGTCTGAGTTTTCCCGCTAAATTTGTGCCGTAGAACTTAGTTTTCATTAATGACATGAATGACATTGCCATACAAAAGAAGAACCTGGAGGAAAAGATCATCGATGCCCTGAAAACGATCTATGATCCCGAGATCCCGGTCAACATCTATGAGATCGGCCTGATTTACAAGATCCATATCCGGGATGATTTCTCGGTGGAGCTCGTGATGACGCTGACCACGCCCAACTGCCCGGTGGCCGAGAGCCTGCCGGCTGAGGTGAGGGACAAGGTGCGGCAGGTGGAAGGCGTCGCCGATGTGGACCTGGAGCTGACCTTCGAGCCCCCCTGGGATATGAGCATGCTCTCGGAAGAGGCGCGGCTGGAACTGGGAATAGACTAGGGCGAGGTTTAAGGTTTAAGGTTTGAGGTTTAAGTTTTTTTTTGCCGGTAAGGCAGTATTTTAAATTTAAACTTCTAAGTGTTTCTAAGTGCCCTCAGTGCCTTAGTGGTTAATTGCAGCTCAATCTCGAAATAAATTAACTTTGCCGGTTGGACCGAACGATCTGAATGCTTCATCAGACCTGGAGACCTTCGGTCTTTGCAGCGGTATTAATGATTCTTCTTGAAAAAATAAACTCCCCCTCGGATCTGAAGAAGCTCGAAGTCAGCCAGCTTCCCCGGCTCTGCCATGAGATCCGGGAATTCATCATCGATCAGACCTCACAAAACCCCGGGCATGTGGGATCCAGCCTGGGCGCGGTGGAGCTGGCCGTGGCGATCCATTACGTGTTCAATACACCTTATGATCAGCTGATCTGGGACGTAGGCCACCAGGCTTATGCGCACAAGATCCTTACCGGCCGGAGGGAGAAATTCCACACGAACCGCATGTATAAAGGCATCAGCGGCTTTCCAAAGATGAGTGAAAGCGAATACGACGCCTTCGGCACCGGGCATTCCTCCACTTCCTTGTCGGCCGCACTGGGCATGGCCATCGCCTCAAAACTGCAGGGTGATGACCAGCGCCACCACATTTCGGTGATCGGCGACGCGGCCATCGCCGGCGGCATGGCCATGGAAGCGCTGAACAACGCCGGCGTGCACCAGGCCAACCTGCTGGTCGTTCTGAACGACAACGGCATATCGATCGACCCCAACGTGGGCGCCATGAAGGATTACCTGCTGAAGATCGGGCAGGGCCAGTCGAGCCTGCACACGCGCAGCAACTTCTTCGAATCCTTCAACTTCCATTATTTCGGCCCCACCGACGGGCATGACGTCATCTCGCTGGTGAAGCAGCTTGAAGAGATCCGCCGCATTCCCGGCCCCAAGCTGCTGCACGCCATCACCACCAAGGGCAAGGGCTTCCGCAAGGCGGAGGAGCAGCAGACCGTCTACCACGCGCCGGGCCTGTTCAACAAGGAAACCGGGGAGATCCTCGAACCGGACGCTTCCGGAATGCCGCCCAGGTTCCAGGACGTGTTCGGCCGGACGATCATCGAGCTGGCGGAGCGGAACGACCGGATCGTCGGTATCACGCCGGCCATGCCCACCGGCTCGTCGCTCAGCCTGATGATGGCGAAGATGCCCTGCCGGGCGTTCGACGTCGGCATCGCCGAGCAGCACGCGGTGACCTTCGCCGCCGGGCTGGCGGCACGCGGCATGATCCCGTTCTGCAACATCTACTCCAGCTTCATGCAGCGCGCCTACGACCAGGCGATCCACGACGTGGCCATCCAGAACCTGCACGTGGTGTTCTGCCTCGACCGCGCCGGGCTGGTCGGTGAAGACGGCGCCACCCATCACGGCGCCTTCGACCTGGCCTGTTTCCGGGCCATCCCGAACATCACCCTCTGCTCACCCATGAATGAAGCGGAGCTGAGGAATATGATGTATACGGCCCAGCTCCCGGGCAAAGGGCCCTTCGTGATCCGCTACCCCAAAGGGCGGGGAACGATGCCGCAGTGGCAGCAGCCGTTCCGGGAACTGCAACCGGGAAAAGGCCGGATGACCCGTGAAGGCCGCGATGTGGCCATCCTCACCATCGGCCCCGTGGGCAATTACGCACTGGAAGCCGCGTCGGAACTGGAAAAAGGCCGGATCAGCGCAGCCTGCTACGACATGCGCTACCTCAAACCCATCGACGAAGATCTGCTGCACGAAGTGTTCGGAAAGTTCAGGAAGATCATCACCGTGGAGGATGGCGCCGTCACCGGCGGCCTGGGCAGCGCGGTCGTGGAGTTCATGGCCGATCATGGGTACCGGTCGCAGGTTAAACGCCTGGGCATCCCCGACCGGTTCATCGAACAGGGAAGCGTGGGCGAATTGCAGGCGGAGTGCGGATTTGATGTGAATGGAATTATTAAAGCTGTTAAACATGTCCTGGATTGAAATCTCCGTTCTGATCTTCTCCGGCCTGGCGGTCGGGTTC
Source organism: uncultured Bacteroidales bacterium (assembly GCA_964489545.1). GTDB lineage: Bacteria > Bacteroidota > Bacteroidia > Bacteroidales > JAGOPY01 > JAGOPY01. The sequence continues at coordinate 10,519 of CAZAZE010000025.1, read as the reverse complement.
ATCAATACCCTGGCCGGCGGCGGCAGCGTGATCTCCCTGTCTGTGCTGATGCTCATGGGCCTGCCGGCGCCCGTGGCCAACGGCACCAACCGCATCGCCGTCACCATTCAGACCCTTACCGCCACCACGGTCTTCCGCCGACAGAAGGTCCTCGACCTGAAAAAAGGGACGATCCTAGGCATCCCCTCCGCCATCGGATCCCTGCTGGGCGCGTATATCGCTATCGACATCAACGAACAGATCTTCGAACGGGCGTTCGCCATCATCATGCTGGTCATGCTCGTCTTCGTCTTCTATAATCCCGACAAATACATCTACGGCAAACAGGAACTGGTCGACAAAAAGGTGACGCCCCTGCAGTGGCTGATCTTTTTCATCCTGGGCGTGTATGGTGGATTTGTGCATGTCGGCATCGGCTATTTCCTGCTGGCCGCCCTGGTGCTCAACGCCGGCTACGACCTGGTCCGGGCCAACGCGGTCAAGGTGCTCATCGTGCTGATGTACATGCCCCTTTCCTTCCTGGTGTTTGTCTGGATGAGCGACATCAACTGGACCTACGGACTGGTGATGATGATCGGCTCGGTGGCCGGGGCCTTCATCGCGTCGAACATGGCCGTGAAGAAAGGCATCGTCTTCGTAAAATGGACGGTTGTAGTGGTGACGATTTTCATGGCCGGGCACTTCCTGGGCGTGTATAATATTAAGGAGATGTTTGGCTACATCCTTAGCAAATAGTGTTGAGGTTTAAGGTTTAAGGTTTAAGTTCGGGAACTTAATGATTTTGAGTTTTTGTTATCCGTGTAAATCCGTCACATCCGCGTCATCCGTGTTCTATTAAAATTATTGATATGAAAATCTTTGTTTTTGGTTTGGTATTGATCTTCCTGGCAGGATGTTCTGAAACTGAATATACCAGTCCGGATTATATCCTTGTCATCCATGGCGGGGCCGGCGTAATGGATAAAAAGGATTTCACCCCGGATCTGGAGCAGGCCTACCTGGATAAACTGAACGAGGCGCTCGACAGCGGCGAAGCCATACTGAAAGCGGGAGGAACGGCCCTGGATGCCGTCACCGCCGCGGTGATCGTGATGGAGGATTCACCCCTGTTCAACGCGGGCAAGGGCGCGGTCTTCGCCGAAACCGGCGAAAACGAGCTCGACGCCGCCATCATGAACGGCAAGGACCTTTCGGCCGGCGCCGTGGCGGGAGTCCGGACCATCAGAAACCCCATCCTGGCCGCCCGCAGGGTGATGGAAGCCTCGGAGCATGTGCTGCTGGTGCGCGACGGGGCAGAGAAATTCGCGCAGGAGCAGGGACTGGAGATCGTGGATCCCTCCTATTTTTTCGACCAAAAAAGATATGACGCCCTGATGAAAGCCCAGAAGCATGGCACCGTCGGGGCTGTTGCCCTGGACCGGGCCGGCAACCTCGCCGCGGCGACCTCCACGGGGGGCCGGACCAATAAGATGACCGGCCGGGTGGGCGACACGCCCATCATCGGAGCAGGGACCTATGCCAACAACAACACCTGTGCTATCTCCGCGACGGGCCATGGAGAATATTTCATCCGCTACGCCGTGGCGCACGATATTTCCGCACTTATGGAATACAAAGGCCTGAGCCTGGAAGCGGCGGCCGACGAGGTCATCTTTAATAAACTGCTCCCTGTTGGCGGCACCGGAGGCGTCATCGCGGTGGATAAAGACGGCAATTACACGATGCCCTTCAACACCAGCGGCATGTTCCGTGGGGTGGCGACGGCGGACGGAACCCGCGAAACGGCGATTTTTGGAGAGTAATTGGTCGTCAGACGGGAGACCAGAGGGTGTTTCAACGGGAATCTCTTGCCACGAAAACACCAAAACACAAAAGTTCACCAAATATCTATAATATTGATTAGATGTGTTTTGTGATATTTGGTGATACGGATTCTTCAAATAGCATAAGTGCTTTATGAAGATTTGAATAGGAAGGGTTTTGCATTCCATATCTGGCCGCCCTGGACCTGGCGGATTCAAGACTCCCAACGTCCATTGACATATCCCTCACCCATTTTAAGTTTTTCAGGAAGTCTTCCGTTTTTTCATAATTGGCTATGAATTTTTTCAGAAGTACAATGGCTTGTTCCGAAGATGCAAAATGGCGACAAGTGTCCTTAAAGTGAATCAAAAACCAGAATTCAATGGATGGAAGGTTGTCACAAATGATAACGTTGGCATTATTGGCATATTTCTCCCTTAGTCTCGTATATTTACGGCCTTCTTCCCTATTGCGTTCTGATACATCAGCGTCGAAAACACATATAATAGTGATGTCGCCCTGAAGGTATTCTTCTATCCTTTTTTCAAAATCATCAGCACAAGTGTTACAGAAAAGCCGCGGCTTAATGGAGTATTGATAATTAAATAAAGCTTTCAGGTGCCTGAAATAATGATGCTCGGTCAAACCTTCACCGAGGATGATTATTCCCGGCTTAAGCGGCCTGAACTTTTGTCTTCTTCCTCCCATGAATTAATAATTAGATATTAGGTACCGCACCAAATTTACCATAGCGGTATGCCTTTTGAAGGGAAGATATCCGGTTTACGCCATTAAAATCAGATAATCCGTATAGTTCCGTGGATCCGTCATCCTTTTTATTCGTAAACCAAATATTGTCCTTCCTGAATAAATCCTCTTCCTCAAGAAGACCGTCATAATGCGTAGTCATGAGCAGTTGCGCTGATTCTGAATTCCGAATGAACATTTCGATGAAATATTCTATCAGCTTAGGGTGTAGGGACGATTCTATTTCGTCAATTGCAATGAACGCGTTATTTTTCAAAGCTATGTCGATTACTCCGGCCAAACCCAATGTCCGCAATGTGCCAGACGATTCAAAATCATCGGGTAATTCAAACTCGGTGGTCACTCCCTCCTCATTCCTGAGCGAATGAATGAACTTCATCTCTGTCACCTGAATGGTTTTGCTTTTTTTAAGCCGTTCCTGTTCTTCTACTGTTAATTCTTCTTCCAGAAATAAGTGAATCAGCTTATCGGGCACGACCTGTTCTTTCGTTAAAACTTTTATATCACTGATGTTAAAATCGGCCTCCTTTAAAAATTTCAATATAAAGTCCTTTAAGTCAATATTTTTAAATATCTGAGCCTCGGTGAATTTCTCAATATTGGACGAAGGTAGTACTGGAGGAAGAAACTGATCCTGAATCCATTTTTTAAATTGATCCAATTCATCGATTCCAACATTGACCTGATTATACGCGGAAAGGACTGACATATTGGGCAGGCACTTGACCTGTATTTCTTCCCTGGCAGTTTTTGATATCTTAATGGTAGAACCGAAGCGGATTTCTGATATATTTTGTTCAAATTTACGCGTAAACAGTTCCGCAGGCTGGGTGCCGGGATAATAAACCAAAGACTCGGAATTCACCTGAGCATCGGTAAGATTCAGATGATAAATATACTTCCTGCCGGCAATATAACATGATAGCGTGAATTCTGATGGTTGGATTCTGGACTCATTATCAAGAAGAAAAGGGACAATTTCCGTTGGCTTGTCTTTGCTATTCTTGATATCAAACCAGAATTTCCGGAGGAAATCAAAGGCTGCAACCAGGTTACTCTTCCCCGATGCATTGGCGCCATATATAATGCCGAGTTTTGTCAGACGGACACCCGGAGAAACTTCCCTGACCAGGTACTCTTCGAGGTGGTCATCGCTCGTTGCCTCAAAACTGAGCACAACTTCATCCCTGATGGAAAGAAAGTTTTTAATCTTAAAATATTGAATCATGTTTTGCTTTTTTGCATATTTTATGCAAAATTACAAAACATAAACGCATAAATGCAAATTATATTATGATTATTTTGCTGGTAATTTCTCAAATCCCCAATCCCCCCTCCACGATCCTCCGCTCTTCCTCTGTCAGACCATATAAGTCATAGACCAGTTCATCTATTTCGCGCTCAAGGTTTGAGGTGTCAGAAGATGGTGAATTTTTCTTACTTAACAATAATTTGTCTACAAGACTTTCCAGATTGTTTTTAACCTGATTTGAAATATCAGGAATTCCAATTTCCCTTATATCACTAAGAGTCAATTGCGTAAAGTCGTCCTTTTTTGCAGAAACCGAACATGTGGTTTTTATGAATGAGATCAATCTTGAATTAATCAAGGCAAGAAGGCATTTTGACGTAAATATTGGACTAATCAATTTGAGGATATAAATGTCCTTTTTAACAACAAATTCATCCATAACCAATACAGCCATAATTCTGAATTGCCTATTGACAATTCTTCGAATAAGAATTCTTTCACCTCTAAAAAACTCCGTATTAGCAGGTTTTTCAATTAGGTTTTCACCATACTTCACAAATACAAACTTTTCCAATTCAACACAATACCTATTTAGTTTTCCCACGAACACTGGTACGTATATATCATCTGTAGGAAATGAAGAGTAATCACTTTCATGGGCAAGAATTCCTCTTACTGATTCGCATAACTCTTTAAGCTTATAAGGTGAATTATCAAATTTTCTCAGTATAGCACGTGTTGTTGCATTAAATATAATTTTATGATCCTGGTTTTGTACCCATTCTTCCTTGAACAAAACATTATACTTAATTGATCTCAAACTAAAAAAGTCAACTTTATCTTTAGGACTAAATTCAAACACTAAAGAAACTGAGTCATCAACTTTTTTAGAAAAAAGGTATATACCAGTGTCGATGTAAGCATCAAGAAAAATATCGTAAGGAAGATTGATACCAATTTCAAGTTTTGCATGATGGATCAAGAATTTTCTAGTTAACAAATAGTTATCCCCCGTTAACCAAAAAACGGGAATGATTAATGATACAAAACCGGAATCTTTAATGAGATGCAAACCCTGCTGAATAAATAATACATAAATATCATCCCTCGAATAGAAATTAATTGCAAATAGAGTATTTTCCGATAAATCAAACTTTACCCCATATGGCGGGTTCCCGATCACCACATCGAAACCGGTAAAGCTCCCCTCATCGTCGAGCACTTCGGGGAATTCAAACCGCCATTCGAAGGCATTCCCGTAGATCTTGTTGCTGCGCACTTCTTCAAGGGCGTTTTCTAACTGCGAAATCTCAGCAGTCAGCTTCTTCACTTTCATGTTCCAGGCAGCTTTCTGCGCCTTGGTCAGTTCAAAAAAGCCGGTTTGGGTGGTCAGTTTGTGGAGATCGCCTTTGAGCCGGTTCAGCCGGAGCAGGCGTTTGTCGTTTCGGGCAACCTCCGATTCAAAATTGCCTTTAATATCCTGGATGAGCTTTTCCATGGCCCGCTTCTGCTCCTTTGTTTCTGCATTGCGGTAGGTTTGCACGGCCAGGCGGTAGCTTTCCATGTTCCACCTGCTGCCCCGCAGTGCCTGGCCCAGGTCGGCGTCTAAGGGAAACCGGCTGATGAGCGAATTGCCGCATTTGATGTTGATGTCGAGGTTCGGAAGGGTTTCGAGTTGTTCCGCAACAGGGACGGAGTCCCTTTCCGGCTTCCTGTAATAGGCATTTTTCAGCAGTTCGATCCAGAGCCGCAGCCGGCAGATCATGACAGACTTGGGATTGATGTCGACGCCGAACAGGCAGTTCTCGATAATGGTCTGCTTTTCGTGGAACAGCGCCTCCTGCACCCGCCTGCTCTCCTCATTCCGCGGATTATAGCGGAAAAACCGGCCGTCGTCGTCGGTCACCACCAGCTCGTCATTGATCACCTCGGCCTGGTAGTCGCGCAGCGTTTTGCCCTGCCGGTCGCGCCATATTTTCAATTCGCTCTTGATCGCGATCATCTCATTGAGCGCCGAAACGAGGAAATGCCCCGATCCCACGGCCGGATCGCAGATTTTCAGGCTGTTGATCAGGTCATTGGCTTCCTTTTTGTCTTCAATTTTATCATACAAATGATCGAATTCAGTACAGGCCCATCCTTTCGCTTCATTGAACTTCTGCAACACCGCCCTTCTGATGGTTTCGCGGCACATGTACATCGTGATGAAACCCGGCGTGAAGAACGATCCGTCCTTATAACCGTTGATCTTCTCGAAGATCAACCCCAGGACCGAAGCGCTGATCAGGCTTTTATTTTCTTCCTGGATTTCCGAAGCGCTGTCGCTGGAAAAATCGTAAGCATCCAGAAATTCAAAAAGATACCCCAAAGTCTTTTTCCTGCCGGTGATCCTTCGCCCGCCGGCGTCTTTCAGCACGGTTGAGTTATAAATGGGCAATTCCAGCCGGTCCTTGAGTTCTGCTATGGTGATACCGGACTGTTCGAGGGGGCTTTCTTCAAAAAGAGAACTGTTGAGGTAGGGCAGTTTTCCGAATTTTTCCCGTACCGATTCCGCGCGTTCGTCTTCCGGTTGAGCCAGGACGTCGAAGAACAATTCATTGAGCTGGTCGAAATCCTCAATCACCCGGCTGTTCAAGAATTTATAGGATTCATCGCCTTTGTGGTATGAAATGAGCTGTCCTTCCAGCAGTTTAAGAAACAGGATCCGGTTCAGCCAGGTAATGACCAGTTCAAGGCCGGCGCTGAAGAGGCGTTCTTCTTCTGTTTCGCCGGAATGATCCGTGTCGGGCGATCGCAGAACCCTGCCGCGGACACGCAGGATATTCATGGCGTTCTCCAGGAGAGAAGCTTCGTCCCGGGCTCCCTCCGGCTTTCTTCCGATCAGTTTTTTGCTCTTTACCCGCACCTCTCCCAGGCCGATAATATGCAGCAGTTCATTGTAAAATTCCTTGTTCAGTGCATTGCTGTCATTGGCAAAACTCTTTCTCAACAAATGTTCAGGCGAAAGAATCTTATAAAGTTCAATGAGTTTGATGTCGTCTTCTTCCGACCGGTTGACAATGATCTCTTCATAATCTTTCAGGTTGAAATACGTAACGGGAATAACTTCGTCCAAAGATCCGAGGTATTTGGCGGCGATTTCTTCATAGAAGTACCGGGTGTCATGCCCGCTGGTTTTAAAAGCTTCGTATTCCGCCCTGATTTTGTTGTTCCTGAAGATATTTTTCTCAAACCAGACGCCGTCAAACAGATACCAATCCCAGATATTTGTCGCGATCAGGTGCTTGATCTGGCTGTTCTGATGGTCGATCCGTTCCCTGAGGTAATAGAGGACCAATTCATGGAAGGCTTTAACGTTGGGCTTTTCGGACGATATCATCTCCGGTTTGTTCCCGGGTCTTTTGGCTTCAATGATCACCGCAACGGGGTCTGTGGCAGATTTGCCGTTATGAATGACCAGATCTTTGCGGTCCTTGGTATTGATCTCATAGTCGGTCCTGTACCAGACTTCTTTCAGGAAATCGGCAATGATATTTTTAAGATTTTCTTCGGATTCCTGCTCGTTGATCCGGGAAAACATTCGTTTAAGGCCTGATTTGAAAGATTCAACCTGTCCTCGATTAAGATTGGCTTTCCGGTGTGCTGTGCTCAGGGACTTTGCGGGATCAACGGGGTGTAATTTCATGCCGAAAATTAATGATACCCAAATTTATGATATATTGGGATTCATTCGTGCCTTCGGCACTCAATTCTGAAATGCGCCTTTTATACCATGCGCTACAGACGGTTCGCTCCTACGGAGCGGCGCAATCAATTAATTTTAAAATTCCCTGCTCCCATGCTCCCATGCTTCCCCACTCCCATGCCCCCTTGCTTCCATGCTTCCATGCTCTCTCAGAAATCCTTCTTCCCCGCCAGCCTCAGGAATCCCAGAACGGGCAAAACGATCCACATGGTTAAGGCTGAGTACGCGATTAGCATACCGGTAGTGGTCCCGAGGAACTTCCGGAACACCGCGCCGGTATATCCCATCAGGGCGGAAATGTCGAGCTGCAGCATGATCAGCACCCGCGACAGGTCTACCGGGTTGAACAGGGTCATGATCAGCGCGAAGCGGTCGAGGGGATAGCGTTCGAAGATCATGAAAGTGAGCAGGAGGATGCCGTCGTAAAGCACGGCGAGGAAGAGCCAGATGAAGATGGCGGCGCCGAAGCCCCGGATGGGGTTCTCAAAGCGGATGGTGACCAGGAAGGCGATGGCGGTGAAGATAAAGGTCAGCAACAGCCCGGTGCTGAGCAGCACGAGGAAGTTCACCACCAGGCCGGTGGAGAAGATGCCGAAGATGATCATCGGCACCGAGATCCCGAGGAGCAGGCTTAATCCCAGTGATAGCGAGAGCCCGAGGTATTTCCCCAGGAAGATCGACCGGCGGGGCAGCGGCAGGGCCAGCAGCAGGTCGATGAACTCGCGGGAGTTGTAATAATACAGGGCGCCAAACAAAGTGCCGATCAGCGGGCTGAGGATCAGGATGACGTTCATCAGGCTGACGATGGTTTTGGCCAGGTCGTGGCTGAAGTTCAGCAGGCCGAAGGTGACCAGCAGGTAAAACAGCAGGTAGGCGTAGGTCCACCGGCTGCGGCTCAGGTCGTAAAAGCTGTATTTGAGCACCTTAAACATGCTGCTCCAGGGACAAAATGTTGGCGATGGCCTCCTCCAGGCTCAATCCGTTGTATTTCTGCTTCAGTTCCCGCACGGCGCCCCGGAAATACACCTTCCCTTCGAGCAGGAACACGACCTCGTCGGCCAGCTCTTCCACAAGATGCACCATGTGTGTGGTCATCAGGATGGCCTTGCCGTTCTGCTTCTCCCGGATCAGCAGCTCCTTGAACCGGATCAGGGCCAGGGGATCCAGCCCGACGGTCGGCTCGTCGAGGATGTAGCAGCGGGTGTCGAACAGGAAGGCGATGAGGATGTTGACCTTCTGCCGCGTGCCGCCGGAGAGGTGCCGCAGCGCCTTGTCCATATGCGGCTGCAGGCCGAAATACGCGATCAGTTCCGAAGGGTCGGCCGGCTGGTTGCGGATATCGCGCACCATGCCGATCAGCTCCTTCACTTTCAGGTTCTCCGGAAAACGCGCGATCTGGGGCAGATAGCCGATGTCTCGCCGGTACAGGTAATCGCGCCCGATATCCTTTCCCCCCGCCAAAATCTGGCCCTGCTGGCCGATGACCATGCCGAGCATGCATTTGATGAGCGTGGTCTTCCCGGATCCGTTGGGGCCCAGGACCGCGGTGATGTTTCCTTCCTTCAGCTCCAGGCCGACGCCTTTGAGGACCTCGTTCTTCCGGTAGGCTTTATGTACATCGCGAACGATCATTGCAGGCTGATTTTTTTCATGAGCGGGGCCAGGTCTTCGAGCGTCTGGGGGGTGAGCGAGGGCATAACCTTCTCGGCGAAATTGAGCAGGTCGACAAACGGGCTGCGCAGCAGGATGATCGCCGCAGGGACCTGGCTGGTCACCAGGGAGAACAGCTTGACAGGCTTGTAGGGCACGTCGCCCACATTGTCGCGGTCGAGGTCGTAGCCGGTGTAATCACTCCAGTAATTCCCATTGTAGGTGTTCCGGTTGACGGAGGTATTGGTGATGACGTCGAAGGTGTTGGACAGGAAGTTGTTGCCGGTGATGCGGTTATCGGAGCAGCTCCCCAGCATCTTCATCGCCCAGCCGTTGTTCGTAAATTCATTGCGTTCCATCAGCAGCCGGTTGGCCCCGTCGCCATATATTCCGATGGTATTTTCCAGGAAGCGGTTGCCGGAGATCTCCCCGTCGGAGATGTCCTTCAGCAGCAAACCATAGGCCGAAGGGCCCCAGTTTTTCTCAAAAAGGTTCCGGTACATGGAAATGTGGTGGGAGAACATCACGGCCACCCCGGCGCCGTTGTCGCGAAAGGTGTTCTCCACATAGGTGTCGTGATTTGAGAACATGAAATGCAGGCCGTAGCGCAGGTTCTTTTCGCTGTGGTTATGGATGATGGAACTGTTTTCGACGAATTCCAGGTATATCCCGTCGCGATGCCGGATGCAGGTGTTGTTTTCGACGGTAATGTCCTTCGAATACCAGAGGTGGATGGCGTTTCCGGAGGAAAATTCATCCTTAGCCTGTCCTTCGATATAATTTCCCCGCACCACGCAATCCCTGGCATTTTTCAGGTAGATGCCGAAAAAGGTATTAAGCAGGCGGTTATCCTCCACCCGTATGTGGTCGCATTCGCTGACCTTGATGCCGGCGAGGTCTCTGGTGTAGCTCACCCCGCAGTTCTGCACCTGGAAGCCCCGGATCATCACGCTGTCGGCGGTAATCGTGAATACTTCACTGGAATCTCCCCCGTCAACAACCGGCAGGCCGCGTCCAACCAGGGCGACCTTCTTGTTCACCAGGATATTGCCTTCCTGGTAAAACCCCGCATCAACCGAGATGGCATCTCCCGGCTTAGCATTCGCCAACGCCATCCGGATGCTCTGAAACTGCCGCTCCTTCCCGACAAAGATCGTATCGGCAGCACAAAGGCTTCCACCGGCCATCACCAGGAACAAAGTAACATGGACGATTGAGCATCGAACATTAAACATCGAACAATTAAATTAAACACTAAACACTAAACACTAAACACTAAACACTAAACACTAAACACTAAA
>CAZAZE010000024.1:0-50449 GCA_964489545.1 uncultured Bacteroidales bacterium | reverse complement strand
TCGATGAGGAAAGCTTCATCATCACCATCAACCCCACGCCTGTTGTCAATGACATTAACGACGTGACGATATGTGACAGCTACACCCTGCCGGCCATCACCGGGACCAACCTCAGCGGCAACCAGGCTTACTACACCCAAGCCAACAAGGGCGGTACCAAGTACCTGGCCGGGGCCGTTATCACCTCGTCAATGACTCTATTTATTTATGACGAGACCGGCACCACGCCCAACTGCTTCGATGAGGAGAGCTTCACCATCACCATCAACACCACACCCGTTCCGGATGATCCGGACGATGTCCTGGTTACCTGCGCGTATGAGCTGCCTGCTTTAACAGTCGGACAGTATTACACCGGTCCCGGCAAAACAGGATCTGTGGTACCTGCCGGCACTGTGATCACCAGTTCCACGACGCTGTATGTGTATGCTGAATCCGGCACCACGCCCAACTGCTGGGCGGAGAATCAGTTCGATATCACCATCGACGCCATCGAACTTGATATCCAGGTCTATCTCGAAGGAGCAGCCATCAGCACTGAAGGAATCCAGAGCTTCAACGTACCGATGCGTACGAACCTCAATGCCTCCAGGGTACTGCCCGGACAGGCTTATACCGGAACGTTCGGAACGATTTACTCTCCTGCAGGACAACCTTACAGCATCGCTCCGTGGAACTACCCGGGCACTGAAGGCAGCTTGTACAATTCCGGTGGAAACGCCGCCCTGGGCGATGCCAATTATCCGTCGACCGTCGTCGACTGGGTGCTGGTGTCGCTGCGTAATGACGCTTTCGGATCACCCATTTGCATGGCCGCAGCGCTGCTCCATACGAGCGGTGAGATCGAATTCGTCGGCGACGGTTTCGATTGCTGCGAACTGCTGCACACCGGGTCGTACTACGTGGTCGTGGAACACCGCAACCACATGCTCGTCATGTCTCCGGAACCGGTGCCTGTAGTCAATGGGGTCATCTCCCACGACTTCCGTGCCGGCGACAGCTTCAGCCTCCTACCGGGCATCCTGGTCGGACAGAAGGAGATCCTGCCCGGTGTCTGGGCCATGTACGCCGGAAACGGCCAGCAGTCAGCGACGGCTAACTCCGATACGGATATCACCGGCGACGACCGAAGCTTCTGGCAGTTGCAGAACAATACGTTCAAAAGATACCGCAATGGCGACTATAACATGAACGCAGACTGTAACTTCAACGACCGGACCACCTGGGAATACAACAACGGTTTAACCTCAGGCGCTCCGAGGGATTAATTTCACTGCATATGAAAATGAATTATTATATTTGCAATACCTTAAAAAACATGAACATCATGAAAAGGCACAATATTTTTTCAGCAGTATCTTCATCTGCGGTGCGCTTGATCCATTCGATGAGATTCATCATCCCGCTGATCATGGTCATGCTGATCTCAGGCAACACTGCCAGCGCTCAGGATGAATTTCCGGTAGTGTACGTCAAATTTGCCAACCCCACCTTCGACTGCCCTACGCAGCTCTACTGCGTGGAAGTGCATGTAAAAACAGACTCGCCGGGCGAGCAGATCTTCGGATTCAACGTACGTTTCATCTATGATGACGCAGACCTTGAATACCTGGGAATCAGTGAACTGGTTAGCGGGTATACACTTACCGAGCCCGAGGTCCTGACGGGAATCCCCGGCAGCGGCGGCCTGTTCGGTTTCGGTGGAAACCTGGAATATGTCAACGGCGTGGTTGAACTTACCGACATTTTCGATGACAGCTTCATTCTGACGGCCGAATGGCAGAAGATGTTCAAGATCTGCTTTACGATCGACAACCCGATCTATCGGGGCGTGGACAGTTTCTGCCCGGCGCTGGTCTGGAACCTGCAGGCAGATCCGTCCCAGGGCGGTTTCTTCGGGGGGATCCAGGAAGGCGATGACGGCGTTGTTTTCACGGTGCAATCGGCCATTGACCCTACGGAATCGCTCCCGACCACTGAGAACGTGGAACAGTTCAACTGGGTATACCAGGCCGGGGCCAACTCCTTTGGCTTTGAAGATCCGGTAACCTGCATCCCGACCAAATGCGGCACCCCGCTTCCGCTCTCAGACTGGGCCATTTACCTGGCCATCGGGCTGATGGCGGCCGCCTCGGTATTCATCTACCGGAGAAGGATCGGCTGAACCGCCCCCTGATCTGTGTTTAATCTGTGCTAATCTGTGTCATCCGTGGCGAAACCCACGGAAGGCACAGATTAACACTTTTTGGTGAATAACTATGATGATGACCTCCGGTTATTCATTCGCCATCTTTTCTAATTTTACCCGAAATTGCGCATGACGAAAAATATTCGCGTGCCCCGCTCGTTTATTTACTGCCCAAATTAATCAATATGACCGGATTCATCTTATTGCAGGTTGCCGCAAACAATGATGTGCTTAGCCAGGCCGCTCCTTCCGAGATTTCGTTGTCCATTTATGACCTTGCCCTGAAAGGAGGCTGGATCATGGCCATCCTGGCGGTGCTCTCCATTATTGCCGTCTATATCTTCATCGAAAGATTTCTCACTATTAAGAAAGCCAGCCAGGAAGACAAGCACTTCATGAACAACATCCGTGATTTCATCCACAACGGACGGCTGGATTCGGCCCTGGCCCTGTGCCGGAACAATGAAAGCCCCATCGCCCGGATGATCGAGAAAGGATTGATCCGCATCGGAAGACCCCTGGGTGATATCAACTCTGCGATAGAGAATGTCGGCAAACTGGAAGTGGCCAAAATGGAAAAGAATATCGCCGGGCTGGCCACCATCGCCGGGGCAGGTCCCATGCTCGGTTTCCTCGGAACCGTCATCGGGATGATCGTGGCGTTTTACGATATGTCGATGGCCGGAAACAACATCGATATCGCCCTGCTCTCCAACGGTATCTACCAGGCCATGGTAACCACGGTCGGCGGCCTGATCGTCGGGATCCTCGCTTTCATCTTCTACAATATACTGGTCGCCAGGATAGAAAAGCTCGTCTTCATCCTGGAAGCCCGCGCCTCTGAATTCATGGACCTGTTGCACGAACCTGTGAAATAAAATGGCCATCCGTACCCGAAATAAGCTTAGTATCGCGTTCAACATGGCTTCCATGTCCGACCTGGTCTTCCTGTTGCTGATCTTCTTCATGCTCACCTCCACCCTGGTCGCGCCCAATGCCATCAAGCTGCTGCTGCCCAGCAGCACCAGCAAAACCATGGCCAAACAAACCGTTACGGTGTATATCAATGAACAGCAGCGGTTCTTTGTGGAAGATTTTGAAGTGGAAGAAAGCAACCTGGAAAACAAGATCAACATCCGCCTTGCCGGCCAGAATGAAGGCTCGGTGGTGCTGCGCGCCGATAAAACCGTACCGGTCCAGCACATTGTGACGGTCATCGACGCGGTCAACGACATCAACCAGAAAAACGGCACCAAGCACAAGGTCATCCTGGCTACCGTACCGAAATGACGTCCGAGAAAAAGAATAAGATCAGCGGGATCGCCGCGACCATCCTGTTCCATGCAGGGCTGCTCCTGCTGCTCCTGTTCATGGCGCTGCGGACGCCTTTGCCCCTTCCCGGCGAAGAAGGCGTGGAAGTGAACCTGGGCTACGACGAAACCGGCATGGGCACGGACCAGCAGCCGGAGCCCGCACCGGCGCAGGTGCCGCCGCCTGCATCCCGGCCGGAGCCCGAACCTGAGGAAGAAGAATACCTGGCGCAGGATGTGGAAGAGGCCCCGGTAATTGAACAAAAGAAAGTTGAGCCCAAAAAGAAAGAACCGGAGCCGGTCAAACCCAAACCGGAGCCGGAGCAAAAGGTAGTGGAGCCGCAACCTGAGCCGCAGCCGAAGGTCAATCCCAATGCCCTATATAAAGGTAAAAGCACCAGTTCCACGCAAGGCGGCCAGGAAGGCACGACCGGCCAGCCGGGCGACCAGGGCAACCCGAATGGCAAGCCCGGCGTGGATAATTACACAGGTAGCGGCGGCGCGGGAGATGGCATCGGCTTCGATCTGGGCGGAAGAGGCTCACGGAGCCTGCACAAGCCCTCTTACGACTCAAAGGAACAAGGAAAGGTAGTGGTCACCATCAGGGTCGACCGGCAGGGTAACGTGACCAGCGCGGTACCCGGCGCGAAAGGAACGAACGTATCGGACCAGACGCTCTGGAACGTGGCCAAAGACGCCGCGTTGCGCTCGAAGTTCATCGCTGATGCCAATGCCCCTGAAATTCAGGTGGGGACCATCACCTACACTTTTATCCGACAGAATTAAACTTTCCCCTGCCCGCAGATGAATTACCGGCAGACCCTGGATTACCTCTACGCGCAGCTGCCGATGTTTCAGCGCATCGGCGCGGCGGCCTACAAAGCCGATCTCAGCAATACAATAGCGCTATGTGATATTCTGGGCCAGCCGCAAAACGGATTTCGTTCCGTGCATATCGCCGGCACGAACGGAAAAGGGTCCACCTCACACCTGATCGCCGCTGTGCTGCAAACGGCGGGGTATAAAACCGGTTTGTACACTTCCCCGCACCTGAAAGATTTCAGGGAACGGATCCGGATCAACGGAAAAATGATCCCCAAATCCTATGTCACAGCTTTCGTGCAAAAATACCAGCAGGCCTTCCGGGGGATCGAGCCTTCCTTCTTCGAATACACCGCAGTGATGGCTTTCCAGTATTTCCGGGAGGAAGCGGTTGACATTGCGGTCATTGAAACCGGCATGGGGGGCCGGCTGGACTCTACGAATGTCATTACACCGGTTCTGAGCGTAATCACCAACATCAGCAAGGACCACATGGCCTACCTGGGCAACACGCTGCAGGCCATCGCCGGGGAGAAGGCGGGCATCATCAAGCCCGGGGTGCCGGTATTGATCGGGGAAACCCAGGATGAGAGCGCTGAGGTCTTCAATCGCAGGGCATCAGAGCAGAGCGCCCCGATCCATTTCGCGGACCAGGAGGTGCGGTTGCGCTGGGCGGAGCGGGGGAAAGGAACGTTCGTCTTTGTCGACAGGGACGGAGTCCCGATGCACTGCCCGCTCCAGGGCCTTTACCAGGAGAAAAACCTGGTGACCGCCTTCCGGGCGCTGGAGCTGATGCAGGATTCAGGATTCAGGATCCAGGATGGACATATCAAACAGGGGTTTGCGGATGTGGTTAAACTGACCGGTCTTCGAGGGCGGTGGGAAACCATACGGAAACGTCCCCGGGTGATTTGCGATGTGGGGCATAATGAGGCAGGGATCAGGTATTTCATGGAGCAACTGGCAACGGAAAAATACGATCGATTGCACTGGGTGCTGGGCCTGGTTAACGATAAGGATGCCGGCGCAATACTCAGCCTGCTGCCTGCCGGTGCTACTTATTATTTCTGCAAGGCAAATATTCCCAGGGGAATGGATGCGCTTGAATTGAAAGCGAAAGCCAGGGAGTTTGGATTGCAAGGTTCAGTATACCCCTCCGTTGCGGCGGCGTACCGGGCGGCTCTGGGCAACGCAGGCAAGAAAGACCTGGTGTTTGTCGGGGGCAGCACTTTTGTCGTGGCTGAGGTCATCCCCCGCTGATCAGGTGCAACACCAAGACATCATCTCCATCCTTCACAAACACCCGATCCCGCTCTTCCTTTCGGACCAATTGGCCGTTCACTTTGGTTACCAGCAGCTTAAAAGTAAAGTTTTTAATCCGGATGATATCCGCAACGGTCAGATCACCGTCGGGAAAAGTTTCTTTGGTATTGTTCAGAATGATATCCATGATTCCATTTTTCCGAGTAAAATTTCGAGCACCTGGTTGGCTTCCATGTGGGCCACAATGCCGACCCGCGGCGCCAGCGGCGGGTGCTGGCCGGAAACCTCCCGTTCCGCATCCCCGCAAACATAAAGCTGCCCATGCACCCGAAGCCCGATCTCAGCGTTTTCTCCCCAGCCGGCCAGCCCCATGCCACACACCAGAGGGACGCCGGGCATTTGGGTCAGTACCGTTTCTATGATCATCTGCTTCATCTCAGCCCGGTCAAACGCCTCGACGATGACTGCACAATCCCTGAAAATAAGGGGAATGTTTACCGGATCAAGCGTCACCTCGTGAACCTCCACCACAATCAAAGGATCGATCCGGCGAATGCTTTCCTGTAAGGCCGCCACTTTGGACATTCCGACCTGGTCGCGGAAAAAATACTGCCGGTTCAGGTTGGACACATCCACCTTATCGAAATCGGCGATCACCAGCTTTCCCACCCCTACCCTGGCCAATGCCACGGCACAATTGGAGCCCAGCCCGCCGCAGCCGGCGATGCCGACAACCTGATCCCTCAGGCGGGACCTGATGTGATGGTCATTCATCGTCATTGTAGGAGTGATGAAATTCGTCATCACAAAAATAGATATTTGAACAGACAACTCATAATCTAAAAGCTTTCCAAATAACAGGTTAATCCTTTGGGAATGAAAAATCAACTTTTAAAAAACCGTTATGCAAAAGTTTGCATATTGAAAATAAAGCGGTTAAGCAGAAAATCCTGATATGAAAATTCCTACTTTTGTATTGCTAATAAAATAACAATAAAGGAAGACCCTCATGGATACCGAAAAGATCGCAAGGAACCAGAAAGTACTGAAGGAATGGGCCTATACCTGGAAAGCCCTGGACAAAGGATATACAGATAAGATACTTTATGTAAATGTCGGAACCGGCGACATCCGGGAAAAAGCCGTGCCCCCGCTCATGAAGGAAAAATTCATCGGCGGAAGGGGTTACGGACTGAAATTGTTATGGGATGCCACGCGGCCCGATACAAAATGGGACGATCCGGACAACGAGATCAACATTTCCTCGGGGCCGATCGGCGGGATCACCCAATACTCAGGCACCGGCAAATCGATCTGCGTATCGATCTCCCCCCAGACGGATATCCCCATTGACAGCAACGTGGGCGGGTTTTTCGGGCCCTTCCTGAAATTCTCCGGCTTCGACGCCATCGAGATCCAGGGAAAAGCTTCCAATGAGGTGATCGTATTCATCGACGGGGTAAACCATAAAGTCACCCTGAGCGAGATCAACACCGAACATATCGACAGCCATATGCTGGCGGAATACCTGACGGAAATCTATGCCGATGACGAGAAAGACAAGAAGAACATCGGCGTCGTTTCCACCGGTGCCGCGGCCGACTTTTCCCTCATCGGGATGCTGAACTTCAGCTTTTACGACTCCCGCCGCAAGCTGGTCAGGCTGAAGCAAGCCGGAAGAGGGGGCATCGGCACCGTCTTCCGCAATAAAAGGATCCGGGCGCTGGTGGTGAAAATCCCGGGGGTGAAGGGCAACCTGAATAACGTCGTCGACCTGGAAGCCATCATGGAGCGCGGCAAACGCTTCAATGCCGAGATGCGCGAGCTTGACGATTCGCAGGCGGAAATGCGGACGAAGGGCACGGCCCACCTGACCAATATCATGAACGACTACGACCTGCTGCCCACGCACAACTACAAATACGGCAGCCACCCCGACGCCAACGCCATCCACTCGGAAGTATGGAAGGCCCGCTTCACCCAGGGTATCCCCGACGGATGCTGGATCGGCTGCAATATGGCCTGTGCCAAGGGCGTCGATAATTACGTCCTGCGCACGGGTCCCTACAAAGGGCAGAGTGTCATCGTCGACGGTCCCGAATATGAAAATGCCGGCGGTCTGGGATCCAACTGCGGCATCTTCAACCCCGACTACATCATCGAAGCCAACTTCTACTGCGACACCTACGGTATCTGCACCATCTCCTGGGGCACCATCGTGGCTTTCGTAATGGAATGTTACGAGAACGGCATCCTGAACGACGAACGCACCGGCGGATTAAAACTGAACTTCGGCAACGCCGACTCGGCCATGGAACTGCTGCACCAGCTCGCCCGGGGCGAAGGCATGGGCATGATCGCCGGGATGGGTGTGCGGAAAATGAAACAGATGTTTGCTGAGAGCGGCTGGGGAGATCCCGCCTTCCTGCAGGATATCGGCATGGAGAACAAAGGCCTGGAATACTCCGAATACGTCTCCAAGGAATCGCTGGCCCAGCAGGGCGGATTTGCCATGACCAACAAAGGGCCGCAGCACGACGAAGCCTGGCTGATCTTCATGGATATGGTGAACAACCAGATCCCGACCTTCGAAAATAAAGCCGAAGCGCTGCATTATTTCCCGATGTTCCGAACCTGGTTCGGCCTGGTCGGTTTGTGCAAACTGCCCTGGAACGACGTGGAACCATCCAATAACGCCGAAACGGACGAACCGGCCAAGGTACCGGAGCATGTCGACAATTACGTTACCATCTACAAAGCCGTTACCGGTAATGATTTCGATAAGCACGAACTGATCCGGATGTCGGAGCGCGTATATAATTTCCAGCGCATCTTCAACATTCGCCGCGGGTACGGCACCCGGAAATACGACGCTCAGCCCTATCGCGCCGCCGGGCCGGTAACCAAAGAGGAATACGAATCCAGGGCCGACCGGTATGACAAGCAACTCAAGGAAAAGATCGGCGTCGATCCTGCAGGAAAAAACACTGAGGAAAAGATGAAGATCCTGCGGGCTTACCGCGAGGACCAGTATGAGAAACTCCTGGATGCCGTGTATTTCCGCCGCGGATGGACCAAAAACGGCGTGCCGAAGATCGAACACCTGAAAAGCCTTGGAATGGACCTGCCGGAACTGATCGAGGTCGTAAAAGATATGCAGGAATAACCCATATTTCATTGCAAATGACACAGCATGGCTGTAGAGACGTTGCATGCAACGTCTCTACAGCCATGCAACGTCCCAACAGCCACGAATTTTTTTTATATTTGCCAGCCGATATGCAGATAAGCGCATATCGGTGGAGAAAAAACATGAGCAGAATAAAACCCAGCAGGTTCGAGATCTTCCTGAACTACAAACTATGGCTATCCTCAGTCACCGGGGAAGGGATCATTGAAGAAGACCGCTACAAGCTGCTGCAGCTGATCCGGGAGAAAGGATCGCTCAAAGCGGCCGCGGAGGCCATGGATATCAGTTACCGCAAGGCCTGGGGCGACCTGAAGAAAGCGGAAGCGTTGCTCGGCTATGAGCTCATCATCAGGCAGAGGGGCGGAAAAGACGGGGGGCAGTCGCAACTCACCGAGAAGGCCGTCAAACTCCTGGAAGCCTACGAAATGTTGCACACCAAAATGGATGACGCGGTGGAACAGGCCTACGAAGAATTCAAAAAGAACACCCAGCAGCTCCGCAAATGAAGTCCCTGGCTAAATATGTGCTGATCCTTCTTTCCCTTGTTTTCTTCGCCTGTCAGCCGAAGCAGGAGAAAAAAGCGACCGGGAGCGGGAGTGTGGATGGCGAGATCATTGTTTTCCACGCCGGCAGCCTTTCGGTTCCTTTCCAGCAGATCGCCCGGCAGTTTGAAGCCGAATACCCCGGGACGCGTGTCCTGCTGGAATCTGCGGGAAGTGTCGCATCGGCACGGAAGATTACCGACCTGGGCAAGCCCTGCGACATCATGGCATCGGCGGATTACCAGGTCATTGAAGAGCTTCTGATCCCTGATTTCGCGTCCTGGCACCTGCCATTCGTCTCCAACGTGCTCGTGATCGCCTACAATGACCAATCCAGGTATGGCGGAGAAATCACCCCTGCAAACTGGATGGAAATACTCCGGCGCGATGATGTCGCCTTCGGCCGGTCAGACCCCGATTCGGATCCCTGCGGATACCGGACCCTGATGACGTTCCAGCTGGCTGATCAATATTACCGGATCGAAGGACTTTCGAAGGAAATGGAATCCAAAGACCGGAAATACATCCGTCCGAAAGAAGTGGACTTACTTGCCTTACTGGAGATCAGCGAGATCGATTACATCTTCATTTACAAATCCGTTGCGGTGCAGCACGGTCTGAATTACCTTGAGCTGCCCGCCGACATCAACCTGGGTGATCCCGCCCTCAATGATCATTACGGGCAGGCCATTGTTCCGATCCGCGGAGGGCAACCCGGGCAGACGATCGACATGAAGGGCGAAGCGATGATCTACTCGGTGACGATCCCGGATAAGTGCCCTAATCCCATGGGAGCGCAGGCTTTCATTTCCTTCCTTCTGGACGCGGAAAAAGGGCTGAATATCATGGAAGCATCGGGCCAGAACAGCGTTGTGCCTGCAAAAAACAAATATTATGAGCAGATTCCCGAAGGGCTGAAAAAATTTGCCCTTCCCCCGGAATAAATAACCATTTTAACTTCACAATTCCTGAATTATGTATGATGTATTAGAAAAACTCGGAATAAAATCCATCAATAACGGCGTCCACGACGGGCTGCACTGGCACGAAACCCATGGGAAGGTTCTTGAATCGTATTCACCGGCTGATGGAAAACTGATCGCTTCGGTTCGGCAGGCGACCTGGGATGATTATGAAAAGACCATAACGCAGGCGCAGGAGGCGTTTCAAACCTGGCGCATGATACCGGCCCCCAAACGCGGCGAGATCGTCAGGCAGATCGGAAATGAATTCCGGAAGTACAAAGAACCCCTGGGCAGGCTGGTATCCTATGAGATGGGGAAGATTTACCAGGAAGGCCTGGGCGAAGTGCAGGAGATGATCGACATCGCAGACTACGCCGTCGGGCTGTCGCGGCAGCTGTACGGCTTCACCATGCATTCGGAGCGCCCGCTGCACCGGATGTACGAGCAGTACCACCCCCTCGGGGCAGTGGGCGTGATCAGCTCGTTCAATTTCCCGGTCGCGGTATGGTCGTGGAACGCCATGATCGCCATGGTCTGCGGTGATGTGGTGGTATGGAAACCCTCTTCAAAGACGCCGCTCTGCGCCATCGCCGTGCAGAACATCATCCAGAACGTGCTCAGGGAAAATGAGCTGCCTGCGGGTATCCTCAGCCTGGTCGTCGCCGGCTCCTCAACCCTGGGCGACGACTTCCTGGCCGACAAACGCCTGCCGCTGATCTCGGTCACCGGCTCGGTGCGGGTGGGCAGGCATGTGGCCAAAATCGTCGGCGAGCGCCTGGGCAAGACCATCCTGGAACTGGGCGGCAACAACGCCATCATCATTTCTCAATACGGCAATAAAAATATGGCTTTACGGGCCAGCCTCTTTGGCGCCATCGCCACCGCCGGCCAGCGTTGCACTTCCACGCGCAGGCTCATCATACACGACTGCCTGTTCGATCTCTTCAAGGAAAAACTGATCCGGGCGTATCAGCAAATCAAAATCGGGAACCCACTCAAAGAAACGACGGTGGTTGGCCCGCTGGTAGACCGCAGTGCGGTTGCGGCTTTTGTCAAGGCGCAGGAAGAAGTGGTCAGGGAAGGCGGAAAGATTGTTTATGGCGGCCAGGTTCTGGAAGGTGAAGGCTATGAATCAGGATGTTACGTAGTCCCTTGCATCGCCGAAGCGGAAAACCATTACCAGATCGTCCAGGAAGAGACCTTCGCGCCGATCCTCTACCTGATCCGCTACAAGACGATCGAGGAAGCCATCGAATACCAGAACGGGGTTCCGCAGGGGCTTTCGTCAGCCATCTTCACGAAGAATCTGCTGGAATCGGAGAAGTTTCTGTCCCATGCCGGATCCGACTGCGGCATCGCCAACGTGAACATCGCCACCAACGGAGCGGAGATCGGCGGGGCGTTCGGTGGGGAGAAAGACACCGGCGGCGGGCGCGAATCGGGCAGCGACGCCTGGAAGGCATACATGCGGCGGCAGACCAATACCCTCAATTTTGGCACAGAACTACCCCTGGCACAGGGAATTAAATTCGATATCTTAGAAGAATAAACGATGAAAAAGATCTGGATTATTAACCTGATGAGCATTGCCCTGGTGGCAACCACAACAATGAAGGCACAACAAACCAATGATTTTTATGATGACGCACCAACCCATCCCCTCGAAGGACCGACGCTGATCGAGATCGCGGGAGAGATTGGCAATCCCGGCATGGTCGACATTGCGGCCTTTCCCCTGAGGTCGCTGATCGTCAAGGAAGCGGTGGCTTCGGGTGATTCCAACCGCTTCACCGGGGCTTATCGCTATGATGGCTACTCCCTGTACGACATCCTCAATTATGTGGAGCTTAAGAAGAATAACGAGGCTGAGTTTCCCCCGATCATCGACCTGTATGTGACCGTGGAAAACGACCGGGGCGAAAGTGCCATTTTCAGCTGGGGCGAGCTGTATTATCCCATCCACCGGCATGAGGTCATCATTGCCACGCAAGTGGCGCGGATCGTTCCGTCGAAGACCAGGGATCTCTGGCCGCTGCCCGTTGAGACCAAGGTTGTCGCTGGGCATGACCTCGTGACCGAGCGGAACATCAGCAAGCCGGTCCGGATCACCATACATTCCGTAGACAGGTCATACCTGGTCCAGCGGGAACTCCAGCCCCTCTTCTCGCCCATGATCACGCTGTACAACGGGGAAACGCAGACCGGTGAGATCAGCAGGCCGCTGAGTGCGATACAGAAAGTCACGTACGAGAGCGTTTTCTATGGCCGGGGCCGGGGCATACACAGCACCACGCCATTCCACGGCGCCATGCTCAAAGAGGCGATCGGTCCGTATTTCCCGGGCTCGGCGGAGCTGCTGCGCACCGGCTACTTCATTGTCGCTTCGGTCGACGGCTATCGCGGTGTATTCACCTTCAGCGAGGTATTCAACCGCAACGACCAGGCGGAAGTCTTGCTGATCGGGGATCCGGACAACCAGGACGGCGGAATGTACCGGCTCTTCCCGGCTGCGGACTTTTTCTCCGACCGCGCCATTAAAGCGGTTTCAGAAATTCGTTTGATTAAATAATCATCAGGCCGGGATGTTTTTGATTACCTCCGGGAAAATTTGCGATAAAGGGTTGATTTTGTTTCAATTGGGTGATTAAGAATTAATCTGAGATGTCATCTCGTGATTTTTAAACCCACGAGAATTTTTCAAGAAATTGAAATTGAAATGGTTGTGTGATTAAAATCTAATCCGAGATGTCATCTCGTGATCACCTTCTTAACTCAAACTTTTCCCCCAGATAAACCTTCCGCACCTGCTCATCCTGGGCCAGCTCCTCGGAAGTGCCCGATTTCAAAACCCGGCCTTCGAAGAGCAGGTAGGAACGGTCGGTGATGGAGAGGGTTTCGTGGACGTTGTGGTCGGTAATGAGCACACCGATGTTTTTATCCTTGAGATGGGCCACGATGTTCTGGATGTCTTCCACGGCGATGGGGTCTACCCCGGCGAAGGGCTCGTCGAGCAGGATAAAGCTCGGGTCGACGGCCAGGGATCGCGCAATTTCGGTGCGGCGGCGCTCACCGCCCGACAACTGGATGCCCAGGCTCTTGCGCACGTGCTGCAGTCCAAACTCTTCCAGCAAAGACTCCAGCTTCTCCTTTTGCCCGGCCTTGCTTAATTTGGTGAATTCCAGCACAGCCTTGAGGTTGTCCTCCACGCTCAGTTTGCGGAACACCGAAGCCTCCTGTGCGAGATATCCTATGCCCCTTTGTGCGCGGCGGTACATCGGCTCCTCGGTGATGTCGTCGTCATCAAGAAAGACCTTGCCGGACAAGGGCTTGATCAGCCCAACGATAATGTAAAATGAGGTGGTCTTTCCGGCGCCGTTCGGCCCCAGCAAACCTACGATCTCACCCTGTTTCACCTCAATGGAAACATCGTTGACGACCGTTCTTTGCCGGTACTTTTTGAATAGTTTTTCGGTTCTGAGGAGCATAGGTGCAAAATTAAGGATTTATCCGGGTGACAGGTTCATTACGCAACCACTATAACGCATAATAACCGTTCAGATTATTTTCAGAATGAAAACTGAAAGGAAATAAAGATCCTGAACCGGTCGGCGTCGGGCTTATCCAGGTGTGACAGCCGCCATACGGCATCGATCCGGCCAACCTTGAAAATATTTTCGATGCCCACTCCCGCCTCATAATAAGGTTTTCCGAGCTGGCTGCTGTTCTCGGGAAAAACAGAATAGGCGGCATTCTGATCAGTAAGCGTGCCATAAACCGCCCTTGCATGCACCACCTCCCGCCATTGAAGCTTCCGCAGCAAAGGAATCCGGTTCAGGAAGAGGCCATCGAAATGATGCGTATAATACAGGGAAGCATAAGTGTCGCTGATAAACTCATAATAATTCAGCATATTCCCCGCCTCCGGGTAAAAGAAAAAAGTCTCATTTCCTTCATGGATCTTTAAAAAAGGATAAGGCAACTGGCCCCAGATCTTACCGGTTTCCAGGATATATTTCGACCACCCGATATTCAGGATATTGAACCAATGTTTCACTTTGAACTGCAGCCGGTGGTAATCCACATCGCTGTCGGCAAAGCCCGGGATGCCATAGCCATAAAGCAATTCCAGAACCGGGTATTTTGTGCCCAGGTTCACCCGTTCAAACTCACCGTAGACATATTTCTCCCGGAACGCAAACCGGGTATACAGCTGTATTTCGTTTGATACCAGTGAATTATCGACGTATTGTCCGCTTTGGTCATTGATGATGAACTGATCGTCGCCAATCGGGTACACTTCCCGGCGGATAAAACGCAGGGTATTGGAAAATCCGGTAAACCATTCATGTTCGTAAAAACCCTGGTACTCCCTTACCATTGTCAGTTTGTCGGCCGGGCTCCGCCTGAAAAACGAAGCGAAAAAGTTGTCCTGGCTGAAGGCGTTGTAGTACTCGCCCAGCTGCTCTATATCATATTTGTAATTCAATCCGAACGAGCGCCTGGGGTTCTTCATCAGCATGTATTTCATGCCCAGCCCGTACTTCAGGACCTGGTCCCGTGTGCCATAAGCCAGGTGTCCTTCGAGCATCAGTTTCTTGCTGAAGTTGTTGCTGGTCCTGCCGCCCAACCGAAACCGCGTCCCCTCCACCGCGTTAAAGCTCAGGAATTTGTACACAGGACCTATCTCGAACTTCCCTGCAAGGTAATAACCGGTTGTGACCAGGTAGCCCAGCTTCTCATAGGTTTTATAGACCGGCGTGTTCTTCACGGAGTCGATCATCTCATAAATCTGCTCCTCCTGCCGGGTAAGGGAGTCCGGCCGCGCAACATCCCAGTACGCATCATCCTTTTCATAGGCTTCATTTTCAACAATGACCGTTGTGGGTGTCGCATAAAACTCATCCGGCCTTGGTTGATCGAACACATAATCATGATAAGTGGTCGTCTTGTGTCCGAACAGGCCGAGCGCTTTGACGTTCGCCCCCTGGAAGGGATTGGCGTCGGCCAGGCGGTAATCGCGGGTGAGCGCCCAGTACTGGCCGTTCACTTTATCGTAGGTCAGGGAGATGAAAAAGTCGTTGATCCAGTTGAAGTTGGCATCGCCGGACATTCTCATATCGACCTTTTTGACGGCGAAAGTGCTGTCATGGATCCACAACTGGCCGTAAAAAGTGAGCTCGTGCTTCCTTTTGGGTTTAAAACCGACCTGGTAACAGGTTTTTCCCTCCACGACCACCGTGTCTTCCAACGTATAGTCATAAGTTGAAAAACCGAAATTCGCGATCGGGCTGACGAAATTCTTATCGAAGACGTTGATATAATTATCATAGATATTCACGCTCAGGAACATGCTCCCGAGGTACTGGGTCAGGCTCTGGTTCTCGATCCCTGAGATCTGGCTGGCCTTGATGTATTCCCGCGTTGCGCGCGGATTTTTCCGGAAATAAAAGTCGGACAAGGTTTCGGAGATCAGTGCGGGCAGGAACACCTTCTGGTTCAATTCGCTGGTGTCGAGATGCTCGAATACGAAGTCAATCGGCCGGAACAACCTCCGCTCCTTCATATTTTCACCGAGGTTGTTCAAATCGATCTGGATCTTGTTGTACACCTCACACTCGTAATAGTTAATCTGGTCCGGGTTGTTCAGATCTTTGCTCCTGATGACCCGCCGCATCAGCAGCTCAATCCATTTTTCCTCAGGGATGATCTCCACTTCGTGCAGTGTGGTGCTGGACGCCACCATGACAAAATCAAGGGTTTGCGCGGATCCTTTTTTTATAGGGAGGATAAGGGTCTGATAACCAATGGCAGAAGCGCGCAGCGAGTCGCCGGGGTTGGCAGTGCGCAGGGAATACTGCCCATTGAGGTCGGATGTAACGCCGATGGTGGTGCCTTTAAAATATACATTGACAAATGGGACGGGCGCGCCGCTGGCTGCATCGGAAATTTTTCCGCTGATCCGGGTATCCTGGCCGTGCAAACGGAGCAGTCCGATCCCGGTCAGGAGCAACAATACGAGGGCAGTATTTACGGTCATCCGCACCATGGGCAGCAAATCAGGGGTCAGGCCGGAATCCGGAAGGGCCTCACAAGTTATTCTTCCTTAAGGTCATCCCAGAATTCCATCGCCCTGCGGGTATGGGGAATGACGATCGTGCCGCCCACCAGGTTGGCGATGCCGAATATCTCCATCATTTCATCCTCGGTCACCCCCAGCTCCCTGCACCGGATGATGTGGTACCTGACGCAATCATCGCAGCGCAGCACCATTGAGGCGACCAGACCGAGCATCTCCTTGGTGCGGGCATCCAGGGCGCCATCCATATAAGATATGGTATCGACGCCGAAGATGCGTTTGAGGATCTTATTGTTCCCGGCCGAAAGCAGCCGCTCGTTCATCTGTGACCGGTATTGATTGAATTGTTCCAGTTGATTTCCCATAGTAAGATTTTGATCAGGGTTGAGATACTTAGCCCGCAGGCCCTATAAGCTTAAACAAATATAAGGCCCGGAAGTTTCAGATGATGCCTTCTTTCAGGATGTCGTGCAGGTGGATCACGCCGGCATACCGGCCATTTTCCAGTACCGGGAGCTGGGTGATGTTGTGTCCGCGCATCAGCGAAAGCGCCTCCACGACCATCGCCGAGCCGTCGATGGTTTTCGGGTTGCGGGTCATGATTTCGGCTGCAGTAATTCCAGAGATGTCGGTATTGTTCATCAGCATGCGGCGCAAATCCCCGTCGGTGATGATCCCGGCCAGTTCTTCACCGTCCATGACCGCGGTGGCGCCAAGGCGTTTGGAGGATATCTCCAGGATGACCTGCCTGATATCTGCTGAGCGTTCAACCCTGGGCACTTCATTCCGTAGGTACAGGTCAGCCACCCTGAGGTACAATTGTTTGCCCAGCGATCCGCCGGGGTGCAGGCGGGCGAAGTCGCCCGGGGTGAAGCCGCGGCATTCCAGCAGGGCAACCGCCAGGGCGTCGCCCATGACCATCTGGGCCGTGCTGCTGGAGGTAGGCGCCAGGTTGTTCGGGCAGGCCTCCTTGGGCACCGAAGTGTCGAGAATGAAATCGGCGCTCAGGGCCAGGAAGGATTTCCGGTTGCCCACGATGGCTACGAGCCTGTTCCCGCGCTGTTTCAGCAGGGGCACCAGCACCCGGATCTCGGGCGTCTCCCCGCTTTTCGACAGGCAGATCACGATATCGTCATCCTGGATGATGCCCAGGTCGCCATGGATGGCGTCGGCGGCATGCATGAAAATGGCCGGCGTTCCCGTGGAATTAAGGGTCGACACGATCTTTTCCGCGATGATCGCGCTTTTGCCTATGCCGGTGATCACCACCCTGCCACGGGAATGGATGATCAATTCTACCACCTCAGCAAAGTGATCATCAATGTAGTTCCGCAACTGCCCGATCGCCTCATGCTCCGACTGAATCGTCTGCAGCGCTATTTTCTTAATTTCGTCTTTCGATTTCAAAATCCTTGAAATTTCACCAGTTAAATTGACGGTATAAATTTTTTAAGAAAAATTTGGCGGTTGAGATTTTTTCAAAAAGTAGTATATTTATAAAACAAAAAACTGCGTTGCACTTTTATATAAATCTCATATTTACTTACAAAGATATTCAATTTTAGGACGCGAGGATGATTGTCAAAGAAGCAATATCGTTGAAGGAAGTATTGAAGGATGTATTTGGCTTCGATAATTTCAAGGGGAACCAGGAATCCATCATCCGTCATCTCCTTTCGAAGAAGGATACGTTCGTCATTATGCCCACGGGCGGGGGTAAGTCGTTATGTTACCAGTTGCCGGCCCTGATGTGCGAAGGAACTGCCATCGTGGTCTCCCCGCTCATCGCCCTGATGAAGAACCAGGTGGATAACCTCCGCAATTTCGGCACGGAACGGGGCCTGGCCCACTTCATGAACTCGTCGCTGAGCAAGGCTGAGATGAAGGAAGTGAAGCAGGACCTGATGACCGGAAACACCAAGCTTTTGTATGTTGCACCGGAATCACTCAACAAAGACGAGAACGTGGAGTTCCTGCGCAACATCAACATTTCATTTTACGCCATCGACGAAGCGCATTGCATTTCCGAATGGGGGCACGATTTCCGCCCGGAATACCGTCGGATCCGCCCCATCATCAACACCATCGGCCAGGATGTGCCGGTCATCGCGCTCACAGCCACCGCCACGCCCAAAGTGCAGCAGGACATCATCAAAAACCTGGATATCCCCAATTCCACGGTCTTCAAATCTTCCTTCGACCGGCCGAACCTGTACTACGAGATCCGGCCCAAAACGGAAAACGTCGTCAAGGACGTCATCAAATACATCAAGGCCAACTCCGGCAAATCGGGCATTGTTTACTGCATGAGCCGCAAGAAAGTGGAGGAAATGGCCGAAACCCTGGTCGTCAACGGGATCAAGGCCCTCCCCTACCATGCCGGACTGGAATCGAACACCCGCAAGACCAACCAGGACCGCTTCCTGATGGAGGATGTCGATGTGATCGTGGCCACCATCGCGTTCGGCATGGGCATCGACAAGCCCGACATCCGTTACGTCATCCATTTCGACATGCCGAAGAGCCTGGAGAGCTACTACCAGGAAACGGGCCGTGTGGGCCGGGACGACGGCGAGGGGAACTGTATCGCATTTTACAGCTACGACGATATCCTCAAGCTGGAGAAGTTCATGAAAGACAAGCCGGTGGCCGAGCAGGAGATCGCCAAGGAACTGCTCCAGGAAACCGTGGCCTATGCCGAATCGGCTGTTTGCCGCCATAAGCTGCTGCTGCATTATTTCGGCGAGGAATATCCGAAGGAGAACTGCGGCTCCTGCGACAACTGCCTCCACCCGAAAGCCAAATTCGAAGGAAAAGATTATATCAAGCTGGTCATCGAAGCGGTGCTTTCGGTCAAACAGCAGTTCAAGGCCAAGCATATCGTGAACATCCTGGTCGGGAAGAATTCCACCACGATCAAGTCGTATAAGCACAATCTGCTGGAGGAATTCGGCAAAGGCGCCGAGGAGGATGAACGGTTCTGGAACGCCGCCGTCCGCCAGGCGCTGATCAGCCAGCTGCTGGTTAAGGATATTGAGAATTACGGCATCCTGAAGGTCAGTAAAGAAGGGCATAAATTCCTGAAAAAGCCCTATTCGGTCATGCTCACGCACGACCGCGATTATGAAAACCCGGAAGAGGAAGAAGACATCCTGGAAGGCGCGCATAAGGTCAGCACCGCCGACAAGACCCTGTTCGCCCTGCTGAAGGACCTGCGCAAAGAGATCTCCCGGAAGGAAAACCTGCCTCCGTTCGTCATTTTCCAGGATCCTTCGCTGGAAGATATGGCCATCCAGTATCCCGTCACACAGGATGAACTGCTGCAAATCACGGGTGTTGGCCTGGGCAAAGCCCAGAAATACGGCAAGCCGTTCCTCGACCTGATCGAGCAGTATGTCGAAGAGAACGACATCATCCGCCCCAACGATATGGTGGTCAAGTCGGTGGTCAACAAATCCGGGCTGAAGGTGTATATCATCCAGAACATCGACCGCAAACTGGCCCTGGAGGACATCGCCACAGCCAAGAATCTTACCATCAGCGAGTTACTTACAGAGATCGAGCGCATCGTAGCCAGCGGCACCAAGCTCGACATCAAGTATTACATCGACGAATATGTTGACGAATACCACCAGGAGGAGATCTTCGATTACTTCCGGGAAGCGGAATCCGATTCAGTTGATGAAGCGCTTGTTTCACTGGGAGAGGATGAATACACCGAAGAGGAGATCAGGCTGATGCGGATCAAATTCATGTCGGAGGTAGGAAACTGATGAGAAACGCGCTGATCCTCACCTTACTCGTTCTCCTGCTCGGATCCTGTTACAACAACGCCCCCGATCCGGGTTTTGACATGGCCCTGGTTATTCCCGCCGACACCATGGTCAGCGTGCTAACCGATTTTCACCTGGCCGACGGCATGATCAACATTGAACAGAAGAAAGGCCGGACATCCTCCGTGCTCGCCGGGGAATACTTTTACACGGTGCTGGAGCGGCACCAGCTCACACCGGAGCAATTTGATGAAAGCATCCGGTATTACTCGTACTATACCGTCCAATTGGATAAGATCTACGAGCAGGTGATCACCAACCTGAGCATCATGGAAAGCAGCATTCTGAAGCCTTGAGCTGCAAGCCTGTTAATTCCTTGAATAAGTGGCCGTACAGTCGTAGGAGTTGGGTCCGATGATCAATGAATATTCCCAGGATATGGTCCCGTTGGCCTGGTAGGTTCCTTTGCCCGAGACGGTCCAGTCTTCCCCGATGATCTGGCTGAACACATTGATGGAATTTGAAGTGACGATGCCGATGGCGGGCGAATAACCCGGGCCCGGGTTTCCGAAGTTGCTGATGAGCACCTGGGCGCTGTTGCCCGGATCGGGCTGTATGTCCACCGAATAATTCATCCGCTGGCAGGTCTCGTTGACTTTCCATACACCGAGGAACTTCTCCATCGGATCGGTGGGGTCGACATCGTCTTCCAGTTCGCAGCTTGCATAAGTGAAGAGGACCATAACCAGTCCCATCATGAGGAATCTGATGATTTTCATACGGAGTGGATTTACTGGGATAACGACAAAATTAATGCCAGATTACAATTTTGACAACAAATCGCCGGCGAGGCTGCTGGCGCCGATGCGGAAAAAGTCCGGGTCGAACCATTGTTCGCCGAGCACATCCAGGATGAGGTGAACGAACACGGCGGCCTGCGCGGTAGTCCGCACCCCGCCCGCCGCCTTGATGCCGGCCGATTTCCCGGTTTTTTCGTGGTATTCCCGGATGGTGTCGAGCATGACCAGGAAGGATTCCGGTTCGGCGCCCCGGGCCACCTTGCCCGTGGAAGTCTTGATGAAATCCGCCCCGGCCAGCAGGGCGATCTCGCTGGCGCGGCGCACGAGGGCAATGGAAGGCAGTTCCCCGGTTTCCAGGATCACTTTGAGGTGGGCGTCGCCGCAGGCTTCGCGCAGGGCCGCCAGTTCGTCGTAGACTTCCGTTTCTCGGCCTTCGATCAGTTTGCCGCGGCTGATGACCGTATCGATCTCATCGGCTCCTTCCAGTATGGCAAAGCGCACCTCTTCCAGCTTGATCTGCAGGGAGGTCTGCCCGGCCGGGAAGCCCCCGGCGACGGAAGCCACCCTGATGCCGGTGCCTTTGAGGGCCTGGCAGGCCGTCCGCACCAGGGAAGGATACACGCAGACCGCGGCGGCGTCCGGTATCCCCGGCTTGTCGAGCGAGAAGCGCGCCTGGCGGCAAAGCTGCCGTACTTTTTCATCCGTATCGGCTCCTTCCAGGGTGGTCATGTCCAGGAACCCGGGCAGCCGGCGAAGCTTTTCTTTAGAAAGCGGTTGCCCGGCGAAGTGAGCTGCGCGTTCGCGCAACCTGTCCTCATTCTGGCGATAATCCTCAAATATTTTTGTCATACCCGAAAATTGAATGGTGAAATTACAAAAAATGCGTTATCTTTGCATCCCAATTCAAGAGATACTGCGGGGTGGAGCAGTGGTAGCTCGTCGGGCTCATAACCCGAAGGCCGTCAGTTCGAATCTGGCCCCCGCTACGAAGCCCAAACCCAACCCTAAATCTTTAAGGTTGGGTTTTTTTATGGTTGTCCATCAACGAAAAATCATCATGTTCCATGCTGAGGCATTTTGATCTTTCCCCTCATTATTATATCTTTACCAGTAGATGTTGCGATCGCCACTGTCATGCACGGAACAGGTGCTATGAATGATTGATTCTGCCTCCAGCTATCAAAACCAACAATGATCCTGATAATAATCACCCGGAATCCCGTCGTTGAAAATATAGTGAACTGAGCCGTTTCGAAAGCGATAAAATCAAAATCATACAGCCATGAGGTATTCCAGATCAAGCATGAATCCTTTTTTCGTAGGTTTAAAGGAATCCGTAAGTCAATACTTCACTGAGAGAAATATTGATGATAAGGGAAATAATTGGTTTCACCTTAAAGGTGCAATTACTGTTTCCATCTTCCTGGCAGCCTATATATCGATATTTTTCCTGCATTTCTCAATGTGGTTAATGGCAATGTGTTATGTAATTCTTGGCTTAGCGGGCGTAATGGTTGTTTTCAATATTGTTCATGACGCATCGCATCATGCTGTTTTTAAGGGGGGCAAATGGAATAATTACTTCCGCTACCTGGGCGACATTATGGGGATCAATACGTATATCTTTGATATCCGGCACAATAAACAACATCATCTTTATACAAACATTCTCGGGGGAGACCTGATCATCGAGAATATACCCTTAATCAGGCTGAGCCGTCATCAACCGCACAAAAAATTTCACCGATACCAGCATTACTATACTCCTGTATTCTATTTTCTCTATTCACTGTACTGGATCTTTATCATTGATTTCAGGCTGTTCCGAAAGAAAGAAATATGCAATTATAAGAACATAAAACACGCTAATAGTGAATGGGTTAAATTGTATCTATTTAAAGCTTTTTATGTTTTTTATATTATCATTTTACCGTGGATTCTGACACCGCTTTCCATCTGGCAGGTACTGGGTTTATTTTTACTGATGCATGCGGCAGGCGGGCTGTTGCTCTCTATTGTCGCTGTCCTCGGACATTTTGTGGAAGGGCCTTCTTTCCCATCGGTCGAGAACGGGGTTATTGATAATAGCTGGAGCGAGCATGAGCTTGAGGCCACCATCGATTTTGCGCCAAAATCAAGAATCATTAACTGGATTACAGGAGGACTGAATACACATGTGGCTCATCACCTCTTCCCCAGGATGTGCCATGTACATTATTACACGGTGACGCAGATCATTGAGCGGTACTGCCGGGAGAATGGTTATTCCTATAAAAAGGAATCTCTCGCCGGGGCGTTATTGTCCCATTTCAAATATTTGAAAAAGCTATCAGTGGCCTGAACGCAGATTTTTACATGATCTAAGCTACTTGGATACATTCAATTCTACTCGCCCTCTTATCCTTGCTTCCCGCCTCAAAAATCCGTATCTTTAATCGATTATTATTCACCCAGCCATGAGGAATCTGTCGCTTCTCTTCATGATTTGTCTTTTAGCCCCGCTCAGCCTGTCCGCCCAGGTCGATCCGGCATGGAATGCTTACCCGGGTAATAGGATCAATCCCTACCTGTACAGTTACCTTTATACGCCTTCTCTGTTCTGGGCGGCCCGGTACAATTCGGCCTATGTAAAAGGAACGGCCCGGTCGGAGCGGTTTATTGAAGCCATGAAACGGGACGCTCAGCAGCAGATCATGGCCGAAGTGATCGGTTTTTACAAAACGCAGAGAAAATATCCCGACCACATTGCCGACGGATGGCATAATGTGGTGGCGATGAACTATTACGACCTGTGTGAAACCGTTAAAGTTCAGGTACTTGATAATGAAGTCATCGATTACGTCACCGACGACTGGGAACATCATTTATTGCAGGCCTCCGCACCGGTCAGCGACTGCAAATCCTCCATACTGCTGGTGAACGCAACAGAAAAGAAGAAAAAAAAGAACAAACCGCGGCCGCTTGATCTTTACTTCATTGAATACGCGATTGATTCCACCTCATCCGCCTCCGGCCCGGTCCCTGCCGGAACCCTCAGTTTCTGGGCGGGCGGCGATGTTACGGGAGGGATAATTACGGTCTTCGTCAATACACTGCCGGCTGGCGAGCTGGAAGCCGGATGGAATGAAGACACACCTGCATGCGGCGATGAGAACACACTGACCTTCAAATATAAATCGGGCACCCACGAATACCGGGCCCTCAACAGCCGGAACATCTGGCGGGGAACGTTCACCCTGAGCCCCGGCGAATGCCGGCTCATCATCCTTTCACCGGAAAACACCACCAAGTCGGAGTATTCCCGATGAGACTCCATCTCAATGTTGAAATTTTTACTACTTTTCGGGAGAAAATAAGTCAGCGGTCAGCGGTCAGCGGTCAGCGATCGAAAGTAAGGAACCCTGGAACCTGAAACCTGGAACTTTGGAACTCTGGAACCCTGGAACCTGGAACCCTGGAACCTGGAACCCTGAAACCTGGAACCCATATGCCTCACAAATCCGGCTTTGTCAATATCATCGGAAAACCCAATGTCGGGAAATCAACACTGATGAACGCCCTGATCGGGGAAAAGCTCTCGATCATCACACCCAAGGCGCAGACCACGCGGCAGCGCATCCTGGGGATCGTGAACACGGACGACTACCAGGTGGTTTTTTCCGACACGCCGGGCATCATCCAGCCGGGCTACAAACTGCAGGAGGCCATGATGCGCGAGGTGGCCTCGGCCTTCGAAGACGCCGACCTGTTGCTATTCATGGTGGAAGCGGGCGAACATCCCGCCGTCACGGAACTGACTGACCGCATCCGGAACACGAACCTGCCGCTCATCGTGGTCATCAACAAGATCGACACCACCGACCAGCCGGCCCTGGAGCTCAAGGTGCAGGGCTGGAAGGATATTTTTCCCGGCGCCGACATCATTCCGGTTTCCGCCCTGCTCAATGCCAACCTCGACAATCTCTTCGCCCGCATCCTGGACAAGATACCGGAAAATCCCCCGTATTACGAAAAAGACGCCCTGACCGACAAGACCGAGCGGTTCTTCGTAGCTGAAAAGATCCGGGAGAAAATCCTGCTCAATTACAAGAAAGAGGTCCCCTATTCCGTGCAGGTAGCCGTCGAACAGTTCAAGGAGCGCGATAACCTCATCCACATCATCGCGTACATCTTTGTAGCCCGAGAATCCCAGAAAGCCATCATCCTGGGGCACCAGGGCCAGGCCATCAAAAGGGTCGGGACCCAGGCCCGCAGGGACCTGGAGGAATGGCTCGGCCGGAAGATCTATCTGGAGCTGAGCGTTAAAGTCTTGAAGGACTGGCGCGACAACGAAAAGGAACTCCGCAAGTTCGGTTTTGAGCTCTGATTCAAAATTGATCACTACCTTTGCAGCATGCCCAATATTTTAGCCATCGTCGGACGCCCGAATGTCGGGAAGTCCACTCTTTTTAACCGCCTGGTGAAAAGCCGGCAGGCCATTGTCGAAGAAACGGCCGGGGTCACCCGCGACCGGCACTACGGCAAGTCGGACTGGAACGGCGTCGAGTTCTCGATCATCGATACCGGCGGGTACGTATTCGGTTCGGATGACATCTTCGAGGAAGAAATCCGTAAACAGGTGGCCCTGGCCGTCGAAGAGGCGGACGTGATCCTGTTCCTGGTCGACGTAAAGGACGGCCTCACGAGCATGGACGAGGACGTGGCCGACCTGCTCCGGAGGACGCAGAAGAAGGTCTTCCTGGTGGCCAACAAGGTGGACAACACGCTGCGGACCTATGACATCAACGAGTTTTACGCCCTGGGCCTCGGCGAGATTTACGGCATCAGCTCCATCAACGGCAGCGGCACTGGCGAGCTGCTCGACGCCGTGGTGAAGGAATTCGCTGACACCGTCGCGGCCGATCTGCCGGATCTCCCGAAAATCGCGGTCGTGGGAAGGCCGAACGTCGGCAAATCCTCGCTGATCAACGCTTTACTGGGCGAAGAGCGGCACATCGTCACCCCCATCGCCGGAACCACCCGGGATACCATTTTCACGCCTTACAACGCCTTCGGTTTCAATTTCCTGCTGGTCGACACCGCCGGCCTGCGCAAAAAAGGCAAGGTGACCGAGAACATCGAGTTTTACTCGGTCATGCGCGCCATCCGTGCCATCGAACAGAGCGACGTTTGCCTGCTGATGCTCGACGCCAAGGAAGGCATCGAGGGGCAGGACCTGAATATTCTCCGGCTGATTGAGAGAAACCACAAAGGGGTGGTCATCCTGGTAAACAAATGGGACCTGGTAGAAAAAGACAATAAAACCACCAAAGATTTTGAAGCATTTATCCGGGCGCGGACGGCCCCGTTTACCGACATTCCGATCGTTTTCACCTCGGTCATCACCAAGCAAAGGATCTTTAAAGCGATGGAGCTGGCCAAAAAAGTAGTCGAAAACAGAAACCGCCAGGTGTCCACTTCCAAGCTCAATGAGATCCTGCTTCCGATCGTTGAAGCTTATCCGCCGCCGCAAACCAAGGGAAAGTTCGTCAAGATCAAGTACATAACGCAACTCAAAATGGCGTATCCCACCTTTGCTTTTTTCTGCAATATGCCGCAGTACATCAAAGAGCCATACGAACGCTTCCTGGAAAACAAATTGCGGGAGAACTTTGATTTTTCAGGGGTCCCCATTCGATTATTCTTCAGGCAGAAATAAACCTGTATGACCGCGTCTTCTCCCGCATCAACGGATCATGTCCGGATTGACAAATGGCTGTGGGCCGTTCGGCTGTATAAAACGCGCAGCCTGGCCACCGAGGCCTGCAAGTCGGGCAAGGTCAAAGCGGACGGCGCGCCGGTGAAACCTTCGCGGGAGGTCCATCCCGGAGATGAATTCACCATCAGTTTCGGCATATACAGTAAGACCATCCGGGTGAAGGCGCTGCTGCACCACCGCGTGGGCGCGCCGCTGGTGGTCAATTTCCTGGATGACCTGACGCCGGAGGAAGAATACGAGAAATTGAAGGTGCAGAAGGAAATGAAGACCGAATTCCGGCCGCGTGGTATCGGGCGGCCGACCAAACTCCAGCGCCGGATGATCGACCGGCTGAAAAATTTCAAAGACTTTAATCAGGATTAATCTTATGAACCCCCGACTCATCTCATTTTTCGTGTTCCTCATGCTCATCGGTTCTGCTTCCTGCGCACAGGAAAGCCGAAACAAGAGCAAAAATGACCGTTTTCGCATCGCTTTTTACAATGTCGAAAACCTGTTCGATACGGTGGATGACCCGTTGAAGAACGATCAGGATTTTCTTCCATCGGGCAGGATCCCATGGACCGAAGCTCGTTATGAAACCAAGCTGGACCGGCTTTCAGAGGTGATCGCGGCGATGTCAGGAACCGGACCGGTGGCGGTGATGGGCCTGTGCGAAGTCGAAAACCAGGCGGTAGTTGAGGAGCTGGTGCGTTCGCCCCGCATCGCGAAGTACAATTACCAGGTCATCCACCGCGAAAGCCCCGACGAACGGGGGATTGACAACGCCCTGATCTATGACGCCGGCCAGTTCAACCCCATATCGGTAAGAACCCTGCCAGTCGACCTGTCGTCTGTGAACGGCGATCTTACCCGCGACATTCTTTACGTCAAAGGGGTGCCGGTTAAAAGCAGAAAGGACACCCTGCACATTTTCGTCAACCACTGGCCCTCAAGGTCGGAAGGGCGTGAGATCAGCGAGCCCAAGCGCATGCTGGCCGCGCAGACCCTGAAGTACACCACAGATTCGCTGATTGATTTGAATGTCATGCCCTTGATTGTGATCATTGGAGATTTTAATGATGAACCGGCTGATAAAAGCCTGAGAGAAATGCTGAATGCCGAACCGGTCGATGATGATATTGCTTCCGGCAAACTATACAATCTGATGTTCCCTGCTTACGAACGCGGCGAAGGCACGCTGTACTGGAAAGACTGGGATGTTTTCGACCAGGTGATCGTCAACGGAAAGGTTCGCGAAAATCAAAAAGGCCTGCATTATCCGGCCGTTGAAGCGGATATCTTCAATGAGGATTTCCTGTTATTTGAGGCAAACGACGGGACGAAGCGCCCGAGCCGGACCGCTGCCAAAGAATATTACGGTGGGTACAGCGACCACCTCCCGGTTTACATCGACCTGGAAAAGAATTAGGCCGGCCGGGTTTTATTCCTGCTCTTTATCGTAATCGATCTCCTTGACAAGTTTGCCGCTTTCGTCATAGAATTTCCATTTGCCCACGCGCGTTCCGTTCTTGTACCGGCCTTCATAATGTTTCTGGCCATTTTCGTGCCAGGTGCGGCGCATCTTATCATCCTTGCCTTCATTGAAATAGCCCTCGCTCCAGATCTTTCCGTCTTCACGCCAGTAGGTCCATTTCCCGTGTTTCTTGCCATCGGCATTGTAATAGCCATCCATCTTCTTGTTTCCGTTCTCATAGTAGAACACCTCACGGGCCATATAGCTGTTTTCCGTATCGGGCGTATAATACTGGACCCTCTTCTTCTGACCTTCGGGATAAGATTCGATCAGGCGTTCCTGAAGATCAGGCCCGCAGGAAACGAGCACGAAGATAAAAAGGCCATATAGGATTCTCTTCATAAGGAATTGTACGGTTTAACGGTTAAAAATCAGTCTCATGCCCCTGGAAGCGTCATGAATGCGCGGTTTTCCCGCATCTTCGTCCCACTCGCTCACCAGGTTTCCGTTCACAAAAGTATGCGTTATTGCTGAATTAAAGGTATGTTCTTCAAACGGCGACCATCCGCATTTATACAGAATGTTCTCAGGGCCAACCTTCCAGGGCTTGTTCAGATCGAGCAGCACCAGGTCGCCCCAGTAGCCTTCCCGGATAAATCCGCGCCGGTCGACGCCGAAGCAGGTGGCCGGGGCGTGGCACATTTTCTCCACCACGCGTTCGAGCGTGATCCTTCCCTGCACGTGAAAGTCCAGCATGGCGGGCAGGGAGTGCTGCACGAGCGGGCCGCCGGAAGGGGCTTTGAAATAGGTTCCCGCTTTCTCTTCGAGCGTATGCGGGGCATGGTCGGTGGCCACCACGTCGATCCGGTCATCGAGCAGGGCGGTCCAGAGCGCTTCGCGGTCGTGGGCCGACTTAATGGCCGGGTTCCACTTGATCCGCGTGCCCAGCGTCTTGTAATCGAGTTCGGAGAACCACAGGTGGTGCACGCAGACTTCCGCGGTGATCTTTTTCTCCGCCAGGGGCATATCGTTCCGGAAGAGGTGCATTTCATGGGCTGTGCTCAGGTGGAGCACATGGAGCCGGGTGCCGTATTCCTGTGCCAGTTGCACGGCGAAGGATGAAGAGCGGTAGCAGGCCTCTTCGCTGCGGATGAACGGGTGGGCGTCGAGGGGGACCTCTTCGCCGTATTTTTCCCGGAACCACGCGGCGTTGCGGATGATGGTCGGCTCGTCTTCGCAATGGACCGCCACCAGGAACTTCACTTTACTGAAGATCCCCCGCAGGGTTTCCGGGTTATCGACAAGCATGTTCCCCGTACTGGCGCCCATGAACACCTTCAGGCCGCAAACGTTGGCCGGGTCGGTCTTCAGGATCTCTTCCAGGTTGTCGTTGGAAGCCCCCATGTAAAAGGAGTAATTGGCCAACGATTTCTCCGCACCGAGGGCGTATTTTCCCTCAAGCAGTTCTTGGGTCAGGGTCTGGGGATGGGTGTTGGGCATCTCCATGAAGGAGGTCACCCCGCCGGCCACGGCCGCCCTGCTTTCGGTATAAATTTCCCCTTTGTGTGTCAGGCCGGGCTCCCGGAAGTGCACCTGGTCGTCGATGACGCCGGGGATGAGGTATTTCCCGCCGGCGTCAATTTTCGTCAGATCCGCAAAATATTGCGGATCAACTGGCGCATCCGGGCGGCCGATCTTTTGGATCAGGCCATCGCGCACCAGCACGCTTCCGGGGAAGATTTCCCCTTCGTTGACCACCAGGGCATTGAAGATATAGATATTGCCGGCCATACCGAAAAGATTATCCTTTGCCGTGTATCTTGCGGGTATTTCGCAGCCTGAGGCTGATCACGCCCAGTATGGCTTCCTTGAAGATGCCGGAACTCATCTTCGACTGGCCTTCGGTCCTGTCGGTAAAGATGATCGGCACTTCAATGATCTTAAAGCCCAGCTTCCAGGCGGTATATTTCATCTCGATCTGGAAGGCGTACCCGATGAACCTGATCCTGTCCAGGTTGATCTTTTCCAGAACTTTTCGGGTATAGCAGACGAAGCCCGCGGTCGTGTCGCGCACCTTGATCCGGGTGACCATCCGGACATAGGCCGAGGCATAGTACGACATCAGGATGCGGCCCATGGGCCAGTTGACCACGTTCACGCCTTTGATGTATCGGGAACCTACGGCCACGTCAGCTCCCTGCACCGCACAGGCATCATACAAACGGACCAGGTCCTGGGGATTGTGGCTAAAGTCGGCGTCCATCTCGAAGATGTAATCATAGCCCCTGGCGAGCGCCCATTTGAACCCGTGGATGTAGGCGGTTCCCAGGCCCAGCTTGCCTTTGCGTTCCTCGATGAACAGCCGCCCGGCAAACTCCCCCATCAGGCCCTTGACGATGTCGGCCGTGCCGTCGGGGGAATTATCCTCCACGATCAGTACATGGAATTCCCTGGGCAAAGAGAAAACGAACCGGATGATCTTCTCGATGTTTTCTTTCTCGTTGTAAGTCGGTATGATGACCAGG
Source organism: uncultured Bacteroidales bacterium (assembly GCA_964489545.1). GTDB lineage: Bacteria > Bacteroidota > Bacteroidia > Bacteroidales > JAGOPY01 > JAGOPY01. The sequence continues at coordinate 19,781 of CAZAZE010000024.1, read as the reverse complement.
CTGTCAGACACGTTCGCTAATGTTGGTTCGACATAAAATTGCGATACAATTTAATCAAAATAATTCAGAAATGAGATTTACTGAACCAATACCTTTGAGCGGCCCACCTGGGATTCGCCCCTGAGCTCGAGGAAGTAGAGGCCTGCCGGCACGCCTTCCAGGTCGATCTGCAGGACCCGGTGTTTTTCAGCTTCGAACGGCTGGCTGTATATCTTCATCCCGGCCAGGTTGAACAGGCTTACCGTCACAGGTTCCGGGCGATCCGACAACCATTCGGCGTTGATAAGGCCGTTGGAGGGATTCGGATAGACGTTGATCCGGGTCTCGGGGACTTGCTCATCCAGTCCGGTTGAGAAGAAGGGAACAACGGTCACCGGCATGATGTTCCCGACCAGGTCGGCGACATTCTGGATGGTCAGTTCGTAGTCCCCGCCGCTCAGGGCCGTTATCGTCAGGAACACCTGCGATTTCACGATGGAGTGCACCCCGGCCTGCTGTACCGTGATCCCATTGTTGATGCTGTAGTTGGAAAGGGTTTCTGCAGAAACAGGCTCCACATCTTCGTTAAACTGGATCTTCAGTACGGTCGGGGTGATGACTTCGGCCGAAAGCACCTGGGGTGCCGTGATGTCGGCGCCGGTCCGCACATCGGTTTCGAAGCGCAGCTGGATCTTCCATTCGTCAAAATCATAGTCCAACGGACCGGTCACCACGTAAACTTCACCTTCGGTCGGTTCGTACTCAAACACACTGGTGTTGTGGATGAGCAGGTCGCCGGTACCGTCGTTGACCGTCCACATGAAATAATTGGCCTGGTACAGCGGATCGGTGCAGGTGGCATTGTCGACCGTAATCAGCACGCCTTCGTAGGGCTCCCCGGCCTGGGCGCAGGAGATATCCACCGCGGCGGGCAAGGGATGGTTGGAAGAGATGTAGTAATAACCGGTGATGCTCTTCATTTCCGTCTTTTCGTAATATTCCGCGATGGTCCCGGTCAGGACGAGGCTGTCGCCGACAGAGGGATTGCGGCCCGGATCATAGATGTATAGCCCGTTCCATTCGCCGGGGCCATCCTGCAGGAAGTATCCGCTGCCGAAATTGGCCGTTACGATGCCCGTGGTGCTGACCACCTGTTGATCGAACGGGCTGTTTGCGGCCTGTCCCTGGATATCATAGATGGAAGTAAGCGTTCCGCTGAAGGTCTTGGGAACGTAAAAATTATAGATTACCGTCGAGGCAGTGCCCTCGTCATCTTCGGCCTCTATCCTGAAATAGATCGTCGTTCCCTGGTTCTGTCCCGGGATCTCGGCATAGAGCTGCGTTCCGGAGCCTTCCATATCGAGGGCGTTGTTTAAATTGCTCCAGGAGGCGCCGTACCGCAGGGTTGCGTCGCTGATGCCTCCGGAAGTGCTCGAAATGGTGGCATGGATGGTGATGGGCTGGTTGGCCACCGGGGTTGCCGGCAACTGGTATACATCGGCGATCAGCACGGTGCCGGGTTCGGCATCGTTCCAGATCAGTTCTGCGAATTGCGGGTTGTCGATGAAGGGATTCCGGTTATGCTGGAAGGAATAGATCACATTGTTCCGGTTGCGTTCGAACGCATCGGGCGGGTCCATCAGGTTCCATTCCAGGAGGGTCGAGAGCTTTCCATGCTTGGGGTAAGGATAGGTGTTCACCTCATCCACGACCGTCAGGTCCAGTTCGCCGTTCTCTCCCTGGTATCGGGTGTCCATGTAAAAAATAATGCGTGCGACATCGCCTTTGTCCTCATCGCGCGGCTCCCAGGTATCGCTGGTGAAGAAGCACCCGGTCGCTTCCGGATGCTGCGTCCCGCCGTTGTCATAATCCAGGTTGCTCTTGTCCATGTTCACGGAGGCGTCGATGGGTTTCAGGTTGTGCACATCGCCATCCATAGGCTGAACATCCTCGAAATTGCCGTGTGATTTGGCCCAGATGTGCTCCCGGTTGAGCTGATCGGGCCCGTTGCCGTAGTCATTGTTCGGCCACGACCGCCCGGTGTAGATCTGGATCACGTTATTGGGGTTGCTCGGGTCGGCATCGGACAGCTTGAAGATCTCTTTGGAATAGAAATATGAATACACAGTGTGGCCGCTGATGATGTCATTCAGCGCGGCTTTCAGCTCCTCGCCCGATTTATTCTCCGTGCCGTTGTAATAGCCGGTGGGCTGGGCCTGGACATATCCCGTGAGGGTGAGGGTCAGTATGGATAACAGGTAAAAAAATCTTTTCATCTTGCTCAGAAAGTTATGGTTAAGGATGTGTTGAATCTTCTGCCCATGCCATAGAAAACACCGGCAGATTTGGCGTCATTGTCTTTTGTGGTGGTTGAAAAATCGTCGTTATTCCGGGCGTCGCTGATATAGGTTGTATTCAGCAGGTTGAGGATGCTGGCCCTCAGGTCGAACCTGACTTCCTTCCATTTGACGGAATAACCGGCGTGAAGGTCGATCAGGTAGTACGCAGGCATCTTCCAGGTGTCGAGCGGATTGCCTTCATCATCAAAACCGTTGGGATTCTTTTCGATATTGAGGTCGAAGGGGTTGAAATCGGCGAAATACCGGTTGAAATAAGTAAACTGGCCCTTGACATAGAGATATTTGATGATCTCCCAGCGAAGGCTGGCGGCCAGTTGCGTCTGCGCGGCGTCGCCCACATGGACGCCATTTGCGTTGAAGGATTCGCTGCGGACGAAGTTGTTGTTTTGATCATACAGGTCGACCGTATCTTCCGAGGTCCAGCGCCAGTCGCCCAGAGAGACCAGTCCCTCGGCCACCAGGTTCTTCAGGATGTTCCAGGCAAAGTCCACTTCGATGCCCATATGACGGGCGTCCATCCCCTGTATGTTGAAATAGCCCGTCTCATCCTGGTTGATCGGATAGGAGATCAGGTTGCCCGGGGCGTTTCTCCAGTCGGTAAAATAAGCATTGCCGTTCAGGGAGAATTTCTCGCTCCCATATGTATAACCCACTTCAACGGCCGCGATCTTCTCGTTCTCAATGTTCGTCGTCAGGGTGAGGTCATACAGGTTATAGACGTTGTTGAAGCGGGGCGCTTTGGAAAGATAGCCCACGTTCATAAAGATATTGGATCGTTCGGTGAGGTTGTAATTAGCGCCGGCTTTGATCGTAAACCCGGGCTTCCAGAACCAGTCGGTCTGCTGGTACTCCAGGCCCGGACTGTTCTCATCGTAAATGACTCCGTTCAGCGTATCGGGTTTCCCCCAGGGTATATACAGGGTTGTATTGTCCACGGTAATGACCTTCGGCAGGAAATAGTCGATTTTCTTGTACCCGCTGTAGGCGCCGGTAAGGTTGATAAAGGCCGAGAGGTTTCCGCTCTGGTATTCCAACTGGCTGAAAAATCCGCCCCATTGCACGATACCATCGTTGTGGTAATTGATCTTATCGCCTACCCGGACCTGTGCCAGCGGATTGCGGTTGGCGTCGCTCTGTTCAATAATGTACTCGCCGCCCAGCAGGTCGTACACTTTCTCGTAATGCTTCCCGGTGTAACGGCGCAGGTCGATCCCGCCGGAAAAGGTCAGTTTCTGACTGATCGTGTAGTTCACCGTCGAAAGCAGGCCGTACCATTTATGGTTGTTGGTCTGGCTGCGGAAATACTGGTATGATGTCGGCTCATCCGGGTACAACGGGTTGAAGAAATTGATGTTGATGTCGTAATACCGTTGCATGTCGATCTGGCCATCGGGCGTGATATAGCCGGGATCCGCAGTGTTGGCGGTCCGCACCGACCGCTTCAGCGAAGTGCCGCCACCATTCCCCAGGGAAAGATATACGATATTCGACAGGTAGAGTTTTTCGTTGATATTCCAGAAATCCCTGAGTGTGAACTGGGGCTTGTGGTAATAATTGACTTTCTCGTTGACAATATGCCTGTTGCCGTCCTTATCGATGTATTCGCCCCAGTCGGGATTGTACCGGGTGCCTTTGTCGACCATGAAGTTTGTATCGATGTATTCTGTCCTGAAATATTTTCCAGGAGGCATATCCACGCCCTGCTCTTCCGCATAATCCAGGTCATAAGTCGCCAGCGGTTTCTGGTATCTCCGCTGGCCGTGTTCCTGGGGTGCGCCCATAGCGGAAAAGCTGATGATGTGCTGCCCGATCTTCTTATCCAGTTTCAGATAATAGAACCACCCTTTGGTATAGGTCCTGTCGACCCATCCGTCGCCGGTTTTAAATGAGGCCGCGGCTGTGACGCCCCATCCGTGCGGCAGCTGGCCGGAGGTGTAGCCCAGCGAGGTCCTGAAATAGCCATCGTTGGCCACTTCCTGCCTGAATTTCACCTGCCGTTTTTGCTGTATCCCGGCGGTGATGATGTTCATGGTGCCCCCGACGGAAGGCAGGGCCAGCTTGCTGGCCCCCAGGCCGCGCTGCACCTGTATCCGCTGGGTGACCAGGTCGAGTCCGAACCAGTTTGACCAGTAAACCCAGCCGTTTTCCATATCGTTGACCGGTATCCCGTCGATCATCACCGCGACGTTCCGCTGGCTGAAGCCGCGGATGTTGATGCGGGCGTCGCCGTCGCCGCCGCCCTGCTGCGTCGCATAGACGCCGGGCGTGGTGTTGAGGATCATGGGAATGTCCTGTGAGGCGAGTTCCTCCTCCAGCTTGATGGGGCTGATGGTGCTGAACGCCACAGGGGTCTCGCGGGCGCGCGCCATGTCGCCCACCACCTCCACCTCACTGAGCATGAGGGTCTTCATCTCGAAATCCACGATCAACTTCCCTTCGGGAACCGTGATCCGGCGGGTCTGGGTCTCATATCCCACATAGGACACCGTCAACTCATACCCTCCGGGGGCCAGGGAAATCGAATACTTCCCGTCGATGTCGGTCACCGTGCCTTTGCCGGCGCCATAGACAATATTCACCCCGATCAGGGACTCACCCGTGAGGGCGTCTTTCACCACGCCTTCGACCACGCCCTGTGCGAACAGGCCGGCCGGAAATAGCGCGATAAGCAGCAATTTCAGGATCTTTTCAGTCATACCGGTCAAACGGATTTATCGGAAATGCGCTCAGCGCCGGATTATCTTTGCGAAGGAAACACTTTCGTCATCGAACAGGATTCGTACCACGTACACGCCTTCCTTCAGATCGACCAGGTCGAGCTTTCCGTCGCGTGACGAAGCCCCGGTACGGTTGATCGTGCGGACAACCTGTCCGGTGATGAGGGAAATCTCAGCCTGCGACCACGGAGCGGAAGCGTTGACAAATACGGCGTTGCCGGTAGCCGGGTTGGGATAGACCGCCACGGAATGGATGCGGGCCGGGGTTTCAAAGATTCCCAGCGCGCCGCAGTCGCAGCGGTGGAATCCCAGGCTGTCGAAGGTGTCTTCCGGGATGGAGTCCCATTCCATATTTACCATGAACAGGGCCGGATTGGCCGATACGCCTTTCTTGACCGCCGGTTTGCGGATCAGCGTCTGGTCTTCGGTCCATGAGGTCCAGAACTGCGCACCGGCCACGTAGCTGGGCGGGATATCGTTCCACCCGTTCTCCGGCTGCTCGCCGATCTTCCCGAAGATATCGATCACACCACCGGTCAGGGTCTCGAGGGTCAGGGCGTCATCCCCGTTAAAATACATGGGTGTGGGATAAATGCCCGAGCAGTGCAGATCTCCAAGATTGTACAATTCATCGGAGATCGGCAATGACCAGTAACCGCCATTGGAAACCCAGAGCGAATCGGTCTGCCCGTTGGTGACCACGACTACGTCTTTCGGCTGCAGGATGCCGGAAAGGGCGAGCTGCTCCGTAGGAACCGGGCTGCCGTTGGAATAACGCTTGATCACGTACAGGCTGAGGTCAACCGGGTTGGAGGTGGGATTATAGATTTCCAGTGTTTTGTTGTTCGCACTGCCTTCAACATATTCCGAAAAGAACAAGTCGGAACAGTCCTGGGCCGTCATGCCTAATGTAAATGCGAGAAATGACAGGGAAAGTAAAAGTTTTTTCATCGGATGAGATTTTGTTATGAATATCGGCAAAAATAATACTCTTCCGCGACTTTTCCCCGTTTTGTTATTATCTTATTATTGATCTTCTTACCGTCCTACAGTCCTACAGTCCTACAGTCCTACCGTCTTACAGTCCTACAGTCCTACAGTCCTACCGTCCTACCGTCCTAAGCCTCAATCCCCTTCAGTATCCGGATCGCGTCCCGGACCGTCTTCACATTGCGGAACGTCAGGGAGAGGCGGCTTTCGGTTTCCTTCATGCGGCAGCTGTGGTGGTTTTTCTGCACGAATGACAAAACCGCCTGGAAGGCGCCCGACTGGTAATACTCCGATTCCTGGTTGCTGACGAAATACCCGATGAATCGTTCATTCTTGAGCACGATCTTTTCAAACCCGACTTTCCGCGCCATGCGACGGAGGCGGACCGTGTCGAACAGCTCTTCAGCCTGCCGCGGGATGGGCCCGAACCGGTCGATGAGCCGCTCGCGGTAACGGCTCAGGAATTCTTCGGATTCGATGCTGTCGATCTCCTTGTATACGATCAACCGTTCGGTGGTATTCGATATGTAGTTCCCCGGGATCAGGATCTCCAGGTCGGTTTCGATCTGGCAGTCGCGGACAAATTCTTTCGGCCCCGATTCCTGGAAGAGCCCTTTGAATTCGGTCTCCTTGAGCTCCTGCAGTGCTTCATCCAGGATCTTATGATACATTTCAAAGCCGATATCGGAGATGAACCCGCTTTGCTCGGCGCCCAGGATATTACCCGCCCCGCGGATGTCAAGGTCGCGCATGGCGATATTGAACCCGCTGCCGAGGTCTGAGAACTCCTCGATGGCTTTCAGGCGCTTCCGGGCTTCGGTGGTAAGCAGCGACACCGGCGGGGCGAGCAGGTAGCAGAAGGCCTTCCGGTTGGATCGGCCCACGCGGCCGCGCAGCTGGTGCAGGTCGCTCAGGCCGAAGTGGTGCGCGTCGTTGATGATGATGGTGTTCACGTTGGGAATGTCGAGCCCCGATTCGATAATGGTGGTGGCCAGCAGGATATCATACACGCCTTCGATAAAGTCCAGCATGACGTGTTCCAGCCGCTCCCCGTCCATCTGGCCGTGTGCCACGCCGATGGTGACATTGGGCACGAACCTGCGGATCATGACCTCCACATCGTGGATGTTCTGCACCCGGTTGTGGACGAAGAACACCTGCCCGCCGCGGGCCAGTTCATACTGGATCGCCTCCCGGATGATTTCTTCGCCGAACACACGAACCTCGGTCTGGATCGGGTAGCGGTTGGGCGGCGGGGTGTTGATGATGGAGAGGTCGCGGGCGCCCATCAGCGAGAACTGCAGCGTCCGCGGAATGGGCGTGGCCGTCAGGGTCAGCGAATCGACATTCACCTTGATCCGCTTGAGCTTCTCCTTGGCCCCCACCCCGAACTTCTGCTCCTCGTCGATGATCAGCAGCCCGAGATCCCTGAACTTCACGTCCTGGCTGATGAGGCGGTGCGTACCGATCAGAATATCGATTTTGCCCTCTTCCAGCTTTTTCAGGGTCTCCTTCTGGCTTTTCTGGCTTTTAAAGCGGTTCAGGTAATCGACGGTGCAGGGGAAATCCCGCAAACGGTCGCGAAAGGTCTTGTAATGCTGCAAAGCCAGGATGGTGGTCGGTACCAGGACGGCCACCTGCTTGTTGTCATTGACGGCTTTGAAGGCCGCCCGGACGGCGATTTCGGTCTTTCCGAAGCCCACGTCGCCGCAGATCAGCCGGTCCATGGGCCAGGTCTGTTCCATGTCGGCCTTGACGTCGGAGGTGGCTTTTACCTGGTCGGGGGTATCCTCGTAGATGAACGAAGCTTCCAGCTCGGTCTGCAGGTAGGTATCGGGCATAAAGCGGAAGCCTTCGGCGGCCTTGCGCTGCGCATAGAGCTGGATCAGCTCCTTGGCGATATCCTTGACCCTGGCCTTGGTCTTGTTCTTCAGCCGATTCCAGGCGCCGCTGCCCAGGCGGTCGATGCGCGGCTCGGCACCGTCCTTGCCCACATATTTGGCGATCCGGTGCAGGGAATGGATGCTGATGTACAGCAGATCGTCGTTCTGGTAAATGATCCGGATGGCTTCCTGTTGCCGGCCGTTGACCTCCAGCTTCTCCAGCCCGTCGAAGCGCCCGATGCCGTGATCGATATGGGTGACGTAATCGCCGGGATTCAGGTTATAGAGCTCCTTAAGGGTGATGGCCTCCCGGCTGCTGTAGCTGTCCTTGAGGTGAAATTTGTGATACCGTTCGAAGATCTGGTGGTCGGTATAGAACGCCAGCCGCTGCCCCAGGTCGACAAAACCTTCGTGCAGGGAGATGTTCAGCGTGGAGAACGCAAAGGGCTCCGCCTGTTTTCCCCCTTTTTGAAGATCCTCGAAAATCGAATAGATGCGTTCGATCTGCTTCGGATTTTCCGATAAGATGAAGTTTGAGACGCCATCTCGTGAATTTTCGGCCAGGTTGGCCGTGAGCAGGTCGAAGTTCTTGTTGAAGGAAGGCTGTGGCCGGGTGTCGAAAGCGAGGCGCAGGCCGGGTTCCAGGTACGGCCGCGGGCCGGTTTCCGCGATGGCATGCCCCAGGATCAGCCGCAGGTATTCCTCCCCGGTGATGAAATGCGAGATCAGGTTTTCCGGGATCGCACCCCCGGCCAGTTCGGAGATTCTGTCGTAGTGCGCCCGGAGGATGTCGGCCGATCCCTCCAGGTCGGCGGTCCAGACCAGGGTGGCCGGGGGCAGGAAGGCCGGGAAAGGCTCGCGCAGCTCCACCTCCACCCGTGCTGACAGATCCGGCAGGATGGTCAGCCGGTCCATTTTGTCGATGGAGAGCTGGCTGGAAGGATCGAAAGAACGGATGGACTCTGCCTCTTCCCCAAAAAACTCGATCCGGTAGGGCAGATCGTGGGCAAAAGAGAAAACATCGAGGATGCCGCCGCGGATCGAAAACTGGCCGGGCTCATAGACGAAGTCTTCCCGGTCGAATCCATACTCGATCAATACGTCGGCCACGAAATCCAGGCTGACCTTCTCCCCCACTTTCAGTTTCAGGGTGTTTTTGGTCAGGACCTTCTTCTGGACGACCTTTTCCGCCAGCGCCTCGGCATAGGTAACGATGATGGCTTTTTTAGGGGAGGAAACGACCCGGCTCATGACTTCCGACCGCATGAGCATATTGGTCCGGTCGGGCTTGTCGGGCTCAAAGTGGCGTTTGTAAACGGTCGGGAAGAAAAGGGCGTTCTTTTTCTCAAAAGGCTGGCCTTTCTCCTGAAAGAGTGTTTCCAGGTCATTGAACAGGTAGGCCGCTGATTCGGCATCGTTGAGGACCACCAGGTGATGGCGCTGAAGGTGATGGAAAACGGCGGCAATAATAAATGCCCGCGAAGATCCCGACAATCCCCCCAGGTAAACCCGGGGAGCGGCCTGGTCCTTCAGCAATTCCGCCATCTGCTGAACCTGCGGGGTGGCGGCATAGAGCCTGACGATCTCTTCAGTCTTCAAAAGATACAGCCTGAACAGTCCCGCAAATGTATTACTTTTGTCCATCCTATTTCGGAGAATCTTCAGATGAACGTGTTCAAATTCGGCGGGGGCATTCTTGATTCAGCAGAAGCGGTGCAGCGCATTCCCGGCATCATCCGGATGTTTCCCGGCGGCCCTCTGGTCATCGTCATTTCCGCCTTCGGCAAGACGACAAATGCCCTGGAAACGCTGATCGACAGCGCATTTCATCAGAAAGGCGACTGGGAGAACTTTTTTCATCAGGTAATTACATACCAGGAAACGATTTACGACGGGCTGTTCCCTGCCGGCGATTCACCGGCCCACCGGCGATTAAGAGATTTGGGGGGGCAGTTGCGGCATGAGATGCCATCTGAGATGCCATCTGAGACTCCATCTCGGTTTGACTTCTTTTACGACCAGGTCATCTGTTACGGCGAGCTGATCTCGAGCGTCGCGGTGCACCATGCGCTTGCCGAAGCCGGCATTGAAAATACCTGGCTGGATGTCCGGACCGTCCTGAAAACCGACAGCAATTACCGGGATGCGGTGGTCGACTGGGAAGCGTCAACGCAGAAGACAGAGGAACTGCTCAAACCGCTGCTCAGATCAAGCCCGGCACCAATCATCGTCACACAGGGGTTCATCGGCTCCGATCCGGAAGGGCACAGCACCTCTCTGGGCCGTGAGGGTTCCGACTATACCGCCTCGATCTTCGCCAGGCTGCTGGACGCGGATTCCGTGATCATCTGGAAAGACGTGCCCGGCATCCTGAATGCGGATCCGAAACATTTCCGCCAGACCGTCAAACTGGATGAACTTTCCTATGCCGAAGCCACCGAGCTGGCGTATTACGGCGCCAAGGTCATCCATCCCAAAACAGTCAAGCCGCTGCAAAACAAAGGCATTCCGCTGGAAGTCCGTTCTTTCTTCCATCCGTCCGAAAAGGGCACATTGATCCACGCCCATGCCCCGGCCGATCAGTATATCCCATCCTTTATCTTCAAAAAAGACCAGGCGCTTATCTCCCTCTCCCACCGGGATCTGTCGTTCGTCAACGAAAAAATGTTCTCCGACGTCTTTGACCTTCTTTCGCAGCACTCTATCCACATGAACCTGATCCAGAATTCCGCGCTGACGCTGACGGTATGCATCGATAACCACCCGCTGATGGAGCAAATGATCGCCGGCCTCGCAGAGCTTTACGTGGTTCGCTACAACACCGGGCTGGAGCTGATCACCATCCGGCACTTCAACGAGAAAGCAGCCGGGACGGTGCTGCAGGGCAAGGAGATTCTGCTCGAGCAACAAAACCGGACGGTCGTTCAGTATGTCATCCGCTGAAAGAAGCCCCGATCAATTCCTTCCCGACCGGGGAAAAATCAGCGGAAACTTCCTATTTTTGCAACTTCATCAATACAACCAATCCCACGCAACATGAACAAATCCATTGCTATACTCGCCGGCGGCGGGCCCGCCCCCGGGATCAACACCGTGATCAGCACCATCGCCAAGGTTTTCCTGAAAGACGGATACCGGGTCATCGGCATGCATGAGGGTTATAAGACCCTTTTTTCCGCCAATCCATCCATCCAGGAGTTCGACTTCGTAATGGCCGACAAGATCAAGAACCAGGGCGGATCGGCCCTGGTGATGAGCCGCTACAAGCCCAAAGATGAAGAATTCAACACCAAATTCTTCGTGGATAACAACGTGAAGCTCCTGGTGACCATCGGCGGAGACGATACGGCTTCCACGGCCAACAGGATCTCGAAATTCCTCGAAAATCACGACGTAAAGATCCAGAACATCCATGTCCCAAAAACCATTGACAACGACCTGCCCCTGCCGGAAGGACAGCCGACATTCGGGTACCAGTCGGCCAAAGAAGAAGGGGTGCGGATCACTTCAACGATTTACGAGGACGCGCGTACCAGCGGCAACTGGTTTGTGATCTCCGCCATGGGCCGTGAAGCCGGCCACCTGGCCTTCGGCATCGGCGGCGCCTGCCACCTGCCCATGATCATCATCCCGGAAATGTTCAACAAGGCGGAGCTCTCTTTCGACCGGATCACCCGGCTGATCATTTCCGCGATCATAAAGCGTAAGATCCTGGGGATCAGTTACGGCGTAGCCATCGTGAGCGAAGGGGTGTTCCATTTCATGACCGATGAAGAGATTGAATCCACGAACATCACTTTTACCTATGATGACCATGGCCATCCCGAGCTGGGCAATGTAAGCAAAGCGCACATCTTCAACCTGTTGCTGCAAAGAAAGCTGAAGGAACTGAATATCTCGGTCAAGAGCCGCCCCGAGGAGCTGGGTTATGAACTCCGCTGTGTGATTCCTACCGGTTTCGACCTGATGTATTGCTCGCTGCTGGGCCTTGGCGTAAAAAAACTCTTTGACGCGGGATATACCGCCTGCATGGTCACTTCCGACCCCAAGGGCGACATACATCCGCTGTTCCTGAAAGATGTGGCCGACGAGCACGGGAAAGTCAAACCGCGCATGGTAAACATCAATTCGCAGAAAGCCATGCTGGTCTTCGAACAGAACATGCAATTCATCACCCCGGAAGATTACGAAGCGGCGCTGAAGTATGTTCCGGATCCGGAACAGTACGACTTCCGGAAGATCCTGAACTGGTAAATTCTAATCGGCAAGGATCGCCTCGCCGGCTTTGCGGGCGAATTCTTCCGCCGCGTCCAGGATCATCTGTTCCCTGGATGGATAAGCCGCTTTTTTGGATGACAACAGCGCCCGTGTGGCTTCGCCGGCCGCATTGGGATCGCCCTGCAGGAAGGCGTACGCATTCGTGAAAACGGACTCGACACTGACGGGAAGGGTGTTGACCACCCTGCCGGCCTGAACATCAAAAAACTCAATGGCGCCGTTCAGCCGTGCCTTTTTCAGCTGCCGGTACTCCCTGACCGAGCACCGGATCGTGTCCACGGCCATTCCTTCCCGTAGAATATCCCGCTCCTCGGCATATTCCAGCTCCCGGATCTGGTCCGGCCCGACCTCCAGGTCGCGGAGTACGACCTTTAAAATGAACCTGAAGTCGCCCGGCGCGGCGTTCAGGCTATCCGTCTGCACGGAACGGGCGCGCCGGTATTCCCAGACGATGCGCGACAATTGTTCCGCAAGGGGAACTGTAATGGCCTGGCCGGTCCGGTTCTGCAATTCGAATTCCACCTGGCTGGCGCCGGTCAGGATCGATTTCCGCAGCATTTTATCCAGATCCTGGCTGGAGGGATTGATCCGGGCCAACTGATACAGCTCACCGTAAGCACTCCGGGCATCAGCCTGGAGCCCTGTGGCCAGGAGCTTCCTGCTGTGGGCATTCAGATAAGCGGTGGCCCTGTGTTCAGATTCCGCCAGTTCATTCTCCAGGTCGATAAAGGTCAGGCCCGCCATTTCCAGGGTTTGTGCAGGGAGGCTTTGGATGTCCTTCTGCCGGTTGTCCATTTTTTTATAGGTGTTATAAACAGGCAGCCAGATATCGGGTTGCCCGGATGCCCGGAGTTCCGCGATGCTGGCCAGGTCGGCCGCGACCGCAAGGGGATATTTTTCCCGGAGTGTTTCCGCTTCCCTGGTTCGCCCTGGATATTGCTGCAGTTTTCTCACCGCTTTGCTGATCGCTTCGTCCAGATCCGCGGTTCCCTGCGCCGCCAGGAGTCCGCTGAGCAGCAAAAGCAAAGCCGTTGCTGCCAAAGTCATTATCTTCCTTGTCATTCCTGCCGTTATTTGAAGTTCTCTCTTGAAAAAAAACTATATTTGAAGATCGCTTAACAGATATTACTTTTACTTTGCACCAAATTTTGTGCTAAAAAGCGCACAAAGCAAAAATAAATTCATTTCATGTCGAAATATCTGGTCAGGCTCATCCTTCGTTACCGGTTGGTCAACCTGGTCGTCATTCTCGCTTTGACCGGTTACATGGCTTATATGGCCTCCGGCTTGAAGATTTCCTATGATTTCGCCCAGATGCTGCCCTCGACAGATACGACCAGCATCGAATACCAGAAGTTCAAGGATATTTTCGGGGAGGATGGTTCGGTGATGTTCATCGGCATTGAAAGCGATCAGCTGTTTGAGCTCCAGGAGTTCAATGACTGGTGGGACCTCACTTACTCCATCAAAGCCATGGAGGGGGTCGGTGAGGTGGTCTCCCTGGCCAGGGTGTACCAGCTCGTCAAAGATGACAGCCTGCGCAAGCTAAATTTCGAACTCGTCTTTGAAAACAAGCCCCGGAGCCAGGCGGAACTTGACAGCCTGCGCGACGTGGTACTCTCCATTCCCTTCTACCAGGGATTTCTGCTGAACAAGGAAACCGGGGCCACCCTGATGATGATCACCCTGGATAAGGACCAGTTGCGCAACCGCGACCGGGTACGGCTGGTCAGGGACATTGTCGACCTCACCGATAAATACGGCCTTAATCACGACATTAAGATTCACTATTCCGGATTGCCCTATATCCGGATCAAGATCGCCGAGAAGCTGCAACGCGAACAGATCATGTTTGTCGTGGCCGCACTGGTCATGGCCATACTGATCCTGCTGTTCTTCTTCCGGTCGATCAAGGCGGCGCTCTTCACCATGGGCATCGTGCTGATCAATGTCGCCTGGATCCTCGGCATGAATGTCCTGCTCGGGTATAAACTGACCATTCTCACAGGGATCATTCCGCCCTTGCTCATTGTCATCGTGGTGGAGAACTGCATCTTCATGCTGAACAAGTTCCATCACGAATTCAGGCTGCACGGCAACAAGGTCAAGGCGCTTTCCCGCATGATCCAGCGCATCGGAGCGGCCAATCTGCTGACCAACGCCACGACCGCAGCCGGCTTTGCCACCTTCATCGTCACCCAGAACAAGATCCTGGTCGAATTCGGCACCCTGGCTTCGATCAGCATCCTGGTCGCCTACATCCTCACGCTGTTCCTGGTCCCGATCATCTTCAGCTACCTGCCCGAACCCAAGCCGCGCCACACCCGGCACCTGGAAGGCGGATTCGTGCTGAAGCTTATCGGAGGCATCACCGGGATCGTGGAACGCAGAAGATCGATGATCTATATCTTCGCCACCATCCTGGTGGTCATCGGCGCTTTCGGGATGACGCGCCTGAAAACCGCAGGCCGTATCGTGGATGACCTGACCCAGCGCGACCGGATCTACAAAGACCTGATGTTCATCGAAGAGCATTTCGGCGGGGTGATGCCCTTTGAAATCTCCATCGACACAGAGAAGAAACGGGGCGTGATGAAGTACGCCACCCTGGAAAAGATCGATCAGTTGCAGCAGGTGATGAACGACTACCCGGAGCTTTCCAAATCGCTATCGGCGGCGGATGTGGTCAAATTCGCCCGGCAGGCATTCTATAACGGAAATGTCGAATATTACGGCCTGCCCAACACCCAGGAACTGAATTTCATGCTCCGCTACCTGCCCCGGACGGAAAAAGGAAAGCGGACGATCATCCATTCTTTCCTCGACACCAATATGCAGGTCACCCGGATTACCTCCCAGATGGCCAACATCACCACACCTGAAATCCAGAGGATCAAAGACGACCTCAAACCCAGGATCGACTCCATCTTCCCTGCCTCAGAATACCGGGTGGTGATGACCGGGACTTCGGTGGTCTACCTGGAAGGATCCAAATATTTGATGAAGAGCCTGGTCACCAGCCTGATCCTGGCCGTCATCCTGATCGCGGCGCTCATGGCCCTGCTTTTCACCTCGGCGAGAATGATCCTCATCTCATTGGTGCCCAACCTCATCCCGCTACTGATGACAGCCGGGATGATGGGTTATCTGAACATCAACATCAAACCCTCCACGATACTGATCTTCAGTATTGCCCTGGGAATATCCGTCGACAACGCGATACATTACCTTTCCCGGTACCGGCTTTATCTGATCATCCATGACTGGAACATCAGGTCAGCCGTTATTTCCGCCCTGAAAGAAACGGGCTACTCGATGATCTATTCCTCCGTTGTCCTCTTCTTCGGATTCGCCATTTTCATGACTTCCTCCTTCGGAGGAACCGCCGCGCTGGGGTACCTGATCTCGCTCACGCTCTTTATGGCCCTGATCTCTAACCTGTTCGTGCTACCTTCCTTACTCCTGACCCTCGACAAATGGTCGACCACACGGAAATTCAAAGAGCCGTTCCTGGATATTTTCGATGAAGAGATCGATATTGAACTGGAGGAGCTACAGATTGAGGAGAAACTGCCTGCGGAAAAGGTATGAAGCGCTAACGACAGGATTTAAATCATTAAAACGGTAAAATTTTATTAATTTAAGCCCATATTTTATTGTTGTATGAAAGGAATCATACTTGCAGGAGGATCCGGCACACGCCTTTATCCCATCACGATGGCCATCAGCAAACAGCTCATGCCCATTTACGACAAGCCCATGATCTATTATCCCCTGTCGGTGCTGATGCAGGCCAACATCAGGGATATTCTGATCATCTCCACCCCTTTCGATCTTCCGGGGTTTGAAAAACTCCTGGGCGACGGAAGCCAGCTCGGCTGCCATTTCAGGTATGCGGAACAGGCTGTACCCAACGGCCTGGCTCAGGCTTTTGTCATCGGTGAGCAGTTTATCGGCACAGATAAGGCGGCCCTGATCCTCGGAGATAACATTTTCTACGGCACAGGGCTGCATAAACTGCTGCTGGATAACAATGATCCCAGCGGAGGCGTGGTTTTTGCCTATCACGTATCGGATCCCTGGCGGTATGGCGTGGTAGAGTTCGATGAGCACAAAAACGCCATTTCGATCGAGGAGAAGCCCAAAGAACCGAAATCCAATTACGCCGTGCCGGGGCTTTATTTCTATGATAATTCCGTGGTGGAAGTGGCGAAGAACATCCGGCCCAGTGCACGGGGGGAATATGAGATCACCGATGTCAACAGGCATTACCTGGAACAGGGCAAATTGAAGGTGGCCATACTGGACCGCGGAACAGCCTGGCTGGATACGGGCACGTTCGAATCCCTCCTGCAGGCCTCCCAGTTCGTAGAGGTCATCGAAGAACGGCAGGGACTGCGGATTGGGTGTATTGAGGAAGTTGCTTATCAAATGGGATTCATCGACAGCAATCAACTGGAAAGAGTAGCCCAGCCCCTGCTGAAAAGCGGGTACGGACAGTACCTCCTCGGCCTGATCGATAAAAAATCTTAACATAACTTTATGTACACTCCTGACCAATTGCTCGAAATGGTGAACAAGGCCCTGGAGCGGGAAGATCTTTCCAGGGAGCCGGCTGGCTTATACGATCCGATCGCCTATATCCTTTCGCTCGGCGGCAAACGGATCAGGCCGGTGATGCTGCTCATGGCCTGCGATATGTTCGGGGGAGCGGTTCACAAGGGAATCCCGGCAGCCCTGGGCATAGAGATCTTCCATAATTTCAGCCTGGTGCACGACGACATTATGGACCGCGCGCCCCTGCGCCGGGGGAAACCCACCGTGCATGAACGATGGAATGCCAATACGGCGATCCTTTCAGGGGACACCATGCTCGTCAAAGCGTATGAGCAGTTCATGAACCTTCCGGAACACCTGCTGAAGCCCGCTTTAACAGTCTTTAATCAAACAGCGGTGGAGGTTTGCGAGGGGCAGCAATATGACATGGAATTTGAAACCCGGGAAGAAGTCAGCATTCCCGATTACCTGGAGATGATCCGCCTCAAGACCGCCGTACTCATCGGGGCGGCCTTCCAACTGGGCGGCCTGGTCGCCGAAGCCGGCACCGACGACCAGAAGCGGCTGTATGAATTCGGGATCCACACCGGGATGGTCTTCCAGCTCAGGGACGACCTGCTCGACACTTACGGAGATGCAGACCTGTTCGGTAAAAAACCTTATGGCGACATTGTGGCGAACAAGAAGACCTTCCTCTACCTGAAAGCCCTGGAACTGCTCCCTCAGCGCGACCGGAAGAAGCTTCTTGAACTATATAGCCATCCTGCAGCCGGTGCGGATGATAAAGTACGGAAAGTGCTGGGCTGTTTTGACCAGGTAAATGTCCGTAAATATACAGAAGAAGAGATTGTGGCCCATTATCACCAGGCGCGGAATGCCTTTGAAGATCTGAACGTTCCTGGGGAAAAGAAGAAGATGATGGCGCAATACACGGAATCACTGATGGGAAGGGCCTTCTAGCCTTGTTCAGCCCATTGCGGATTTCTCCTCCTGTAATCTTTCCAGTTCCAATACCAGTTTTTCCCAGGCGTCGACGGCGACGTCCAGCTTCTTTTTAATGCCGGTGTATTCCTGGTAAACATCCGGGATGGTCGTTCCGGCCGGCAGGGCTTCCGGCGCTGCCAGCAAACCGTTCAGGCGCTCGATTTCGGCCTCAAGGACGTGGATTTCCTCCTCTGCCCGTTCCACCTGGCTATTCATTTTCCGGATATCGCGTTCAAGCTGCTTACGCTTTTCATAGATCTGTTTGTTGTCCGAATTATCCGCTGTTCCTGCGGATCCAGGCCTGGACCTGGAAAGCTCCAGGTCCCGCAATGAACTGAGTTTACGGGATTCCAGGAAATCGTAAATATCTCCAATGTACTCCCTGATTTTACGGTCGCGGAATTCAAAAACCTTGTTGGTCAATCCCTGCAGAAAATCCCTGTCGTGCGAAACCAGTATCAGCGTCCCCTGGTATTGTATCAGCGCGTTTTTGAGGATATCCTTGGATTGCATATCGAGGTGGTTGGTCGGTTCGTCCAGCACCAGCAGGTTGGCAGGCGTCAGCAGCAGTTTGGCCAGCGCCAGCCTGGCCTTTTCACCACCCGAAAGCACCTTGACCTTTTTATCGATCTCTTCCTCACCAAAAAGAAACCCGCCCAGCAGCGTCCGGATCCTCGAACGGACGTCCCCGACAGCCACCCGGTCGATGGTATCAAATACCGTCAACTCCGGGTCAAGCATTTCCGCGGGATTCTGGGCATAATAGCCTATCTGTACGTTAAACCCGGATTTGAGGGTGCCCTCATGTTCCAGGGCGCCGGTTATGATTCTGGCCAGCGTGGTCTTCCCTTCGCCGTTTTTCCCGACGAACGCGATCCGGTCGCCCCGGATCACGGCGAAATCAAGCCTGTCTAAAACCAGCCGGGCGCCGTAGTGTTTCGTCAGCCCGACCGCTTCCGCGACCACCTTGCCGGAAGCCGCGGCCGGAGAAAACCGGAAATGGATGGATGAAGTATCCAGGTCATCGATCTCTATTTCCTCCATCTTTTCCAGCATCTTGATCCTGGATTGCACCTGCCGGGACTTGGTGTTTTTATACCTGAAACGCTCAATGAACCGCTCAATCTGCCGGATCTGCCGCTGCTGGTTGTTGAAGGCTGCAACCTGCCCTTCCAGGCGGGACTCGCGTTGTTTTACATATTCTGAATAAGATGCTTTGTAATCATAGATCTTTCCGAGTTCTATTTCGATGGTCCGGTTGGTCACATTGTCGAGGAATGCCCGGTCGTGGGAAACCAGGACGATCGCTCCCGGGTATTCTGAGAGAAAATTCTCCAGCCATTGGATGGATTCTATATCCAGGTGATTGGTCGGTTCGTCGAGCAGCACCAGGTCCGGCTGTTTCAGCAGGATCTTCGCAATCTCCACGCGCATCTGCCATCCCTGGCTGAATTCACTGAGCGGGCGGGAGAAGTCCTCCCGCTTGAATCCCAAACCGGTCAGCACTTTTTCGACATCTTCCTCCATGGTATGGCCGCCAAGGATCCGGTGTTTCTCATTGAGTTCCGAAAGCTGATCTACCAGCTGATGGTATGTCCTGGAATGATAATCCTCCCGTGTGGATATTTCATGGGATACTTCATGGATCCTTTGTTCCAGTTCCCGGATCTCCCGGAATGCCGTAAGCGCTTCTTCCATGACATTCCGGGTATGGTTCAGGATGATTTCCTGGGGCAGATACCCGACAGTTTTACCGGAAGGAATGACCACCTCGCCTTCTTCGACGGCCTGCCGGCCCATGATGATGCGCAGCAGTGTGGTTTTTCCGCTCCCATTCTTTCCAACAAGGCCGATCCTGTCCTTCAGGTTGATGATGAAGGTGGCATTGCGGAAGAGCGGGGCGCCCCCAAACTGAACGCTTATGTTCTGTACGGAAAACATGGGTATTTCTTTGGCAAAAATAGACTTTTCCGAATAAAAAAAGGCCGGTTGCCTGAGGCAACCGGCCTTTGGTTATCTGTTTATCGCAGCTT
>CAZAZE010000023.1:0-53909 GCA_964489545.1 uncultured Bacteroidales bacterium | reverse complement strand
GGTTCCAGGGTTCCAGGGTTCCAGGTTCCAGGTTCCAGGTTATTCAAACATTAAATATTAAACACTAAACACTAAACACTAAGCACTCGCAAGTCAAGCGTCTTGCCGGACTGCCACCGCCGGATTGAGCTTCAGCGCTTTCCTTGCAGGGTAAACCGACGCCAGGATGGCTGTCAGCAGCACCAGCCCGGCCAATCCTACATAAAGGCTGGCGTAGAGGGAGGGATAGATGAGTGCGCTGTATCCCAGCGACTCAAACCCCTCCGCCCAGGCGGCGAAGTTGATCCCGTTCTTTGCCGTGGCCGAGATGGTCGCCACGCTGAGCGCGACGCCCACCAATGTTCCGGTCAGGGCCAGGAAGATGGTTTCCAGCATGATCATGATGAACACCTTGCTTCGGTTCATGCCCACGGCCATCAGCATGCCCAGCTCCCGCGTCCGCTCCAGGATGCTCATCAGCATGGTGTTGACGATCCCGAATGCCATGGCCGCCAGGATGATCAGCAGCAGGAAGTACGACATCTGGTCCATCATCGAGGAAAGCATGTTCAGCGTGGGTTCCAGGACATACCAGGGCAACACGCTCATGCCCGGAGCCAGCCGTTCTATTTCCTTCAACGCGGGATCGGTAAGCTCAGTTTGTTCCATGAGCACGGCGATCTCGGTGGCCGCGGCCGGATCGAAACCCGTCAGCTCAGCAAGGTCTTCCGAGCGGACAAATACATTGGGCTCGTCGAACATCGCATTGGCTGTTTTGTATATTCCCGTAACCCGGAATAAACCGTACGCCAGTTCGCCGGAGGTGTTCTGGATCGTTACGACAATCTTGGAGCCGGTCTTGGCCCTGAGTTTCCCGGCGAGTTTCTGACTGATGAGGATCTGGGGCGTTGACGATGCTTTCTCGAAATAGGTTCCGTCGACCAGCAACTGATGGATGCGGGTGACGGTTTTTTCCTTTTGCGGATCGATGCCGTTGATCATCACCCCGGTGCCGGTCACCGCCGTGCTGGCCATAGCGGTGGCCTTGATCCGTGCGGTCGTCGCACGCACCCCGGCTAGCTGGCTGATCTCTTCATTTACCTGAACTGCACTGTCTATCGGGAAGTGCAATGAGGGATCCTGCAGGAAGCCCGGCTGGTGCACCTGGATGTGAGAGATCTCGTTGTTCACCGAGTCAGCAATCTTCTGTTCGACCATACCGTTCGAAAGGGCGATCATGAACAGCGTGCCATACAGACCGAGGGCGATGGCCAGCAGCACCACCCCGCTGCGCAGCTTGTTGCGCCAGATGTTCCGCCAGGCAATGGACAGTATCATATCTCTGCGTTTATACGTTTACAATTCATCAGTTTCCTTTGATGGCGCTGATCACTTTGAAGCGGGCGATCACGCCGATGGGGTATGCCAGCGCCAGCAGGGTGATGGCTATGACCACGATGCTCTGGTTGAGGAACATCGGGAGATCCATGGCAAAGGGCATGATGGGTTCCATGTTGTACTCCAGCACGGCTTCAGCCATTTCCCCGGTCAGGTGTATCGGGTGATGGTAAAAATACAGGATCACCGGGAAGCTGAGGGCGACTCCGCTCAACACCCCGATCAGCGCGATGATCACGGACTCGATGAGCATGATGGCCGCCAGTTTTCCTCTTTTCATCCCAATGGCCACCATGATGCCGAATTCCCTGCGGCGCTCGCGGGTCATCATCAGGATGGTCCCCAGGATGCCGAATCCGACAACCATGTAAAGGATCCCCAGCATGAACAGCCCGCTGATGTTATCGCCTTCAATATATTGCACCAGTTCGCGGAGCATCTCGTTCCAGGTCATCACTTCAAGGTTTTCCGGGTCGATGGCCGACAGCGCCGCGGCGGTCTTGTGCATTTTATCCGGATCGCTGAGCATCAGCGACAATGAAGTGATGCGGCCCGGTGCGGAATAGAAATCCTGGGCCTGGTAGAGATCCATGTAAACCAACTGGTTGTTCATATCGGGCTGGACGAACCGGATGATGCCTTTCACCGGGAGCTCCGCCGCGGCTGTAACCCCGTGATAACCCTGGCCGAGCAGCACCACCGAGTCGTTCACGCCCACCTGCAGGTAGCGCGCCAGACCTTCAGCCAGCAGCAGGCCGGGCTGGCCTTCGTCCAGGTATTCTCCTTCGGTCACGCGCCTGGAAAGCCCCGATGCGGCATCCTCGAGGGCGCCTGTCGTACCGATGATCCCGACCCCTTTGGTCTGCTTGCCGGAAGAGATCAGGGCAAAGGATTCCAGCCGGGGCACCATGCCGGCAATATTGCCGGCTTCCGTAATCTTTTGTTCCAGTTCCGGCGTTCTGTCCAGGGAATGATCAATGCTTTTATCGCTCCAATACCCTTTGGCGTGGACCTGGATGTACCCGGTCGAATTCTTGACGGCGCTTTCAACCATATACCCGTATGTGCCCAGTTGCATCGACCGCATGATGAGCGCCAGGAAGACGGCGAACAGCACCGAGGAGATGGTGATCAGCGTCCTGCGGCGGTTCCGCCACAGGTTCCTCCAGGCTATCTTGAAATAATCGCTCATGGTGATCTGAATTTCGTTGATTCGCGGTTACCGGATATTTTTCATGTTCTGCTGGGAGAAGAAGCTTTCATCTATGGGCTTGTTGAACACCACGTCGGTCATCTCCAGGATGGTCTGGTTCCCGGGTTTATCGGCCGGCACCATCACCATTTTAGAAGGGAGGCTCCGGTCGCCCATCTGCCGGATCTCGGAGGCGTTCATGCTGCTGACCAGCGCGCCGTCTTCGTCAAAATATTCTCCTTTCATCTCATAAAATTCCTTCTTCGAAATCCAGATATGGATCTTGCCCCATACCACCGCGGCCTTCGGTTTCGGGATCAGCTCGATCTTATGGCAGTCAAATCCGTTGATTTCCTCTGACCCGATGATCCGGTGGGTGTAATCTTCCACGATGGAGTTCATCCTGACCAGGTCGTCGTTCGTAAAGTCGGAGCCCATCCACGACTGGCTCATCATGGAAGGCGGGATCTTGATCATCCGGTCGATGGAAGGCATGTAGTTCCACATTTCGTTTCCCCTTTTCAGAAACACCTGCCCCTTGTCCTTGGCCGGTGCGGTGATGTAAATGAGGCTGTACTCCGTGGTCTTCGACCAGCTTTTCATGCTCACCTCGCGCGACCAGCTGGGCCGGACTATGGTCATTTTCATGGTTCCCTGGCTGGTTTCTCCGTTTATTTTCTGGTTGGCCTTGTCGACGATGTCGCGCGCACTGAGTTCCTGGGCGGTGGCCGCGCCGGTCATCATTGCGAGGAACATCGCGCTCGTCATCATTAAGATTGTCTTCAACACTTTCATGGTAGTTTATTTGAATCGTTCCAGGATCATCTTTTTCATTTGTTCCAGCGGGAACACTTCCGGATTCATGATGTAGTTCAGGCTGACTCCGTCGAGCAGGGCGTTCAGCAATGCGGCTTCGGATTCCGGATCGGGTATCCCTTTGCGTTCATAATACCCTTTTACCACCTGCAACATTCCCGATACCAGGCCGGCATAATTCTCCCTGACCAGGTTATAGACGGCGGGCTGCAGCATGATGGCAAAATAAAGCTTCCAGTAATCCCTGTTATCCTGGAGCACCCTGAAGCTTTCATGGATCATCAGTTCAAACTCCGCCCCGGTGAGAAAATCGTCCTTGTCGGGATCGAAATGCTGCAAAAGCATGCGGATGCCCCGGCCGATAATTTCCAGCACGAGGTCTTCCTTGCTTTCGAAGTAATTATACATCAGGCCCTTTGAGATTCCGGCCTTCTGGGCGATCTTACCGATAGAGGTGGTATAATAACCTTCGGAGGCGAACAATTCGAGGGCCGTCTGCATGATCAGGGCTTTTTTGGTTTCCCGGATCTCTTCATACTGTGCTTCCGTGCGGGGCATGATTTTATGATTGAACGGTCGGTCAAAGATAAGGCGTTTGGATCAAACAGGCAAGAAAAAGATGAAAAAATTTGCAGTTTACAGGTTATCTATGACGGATGGCCCTTATTGGTCTTCAAATGGCGTGGTCCGGTTTTCATCCGGAGTAATTTCCGGGTCGGCGCTTTCCTGGCCGAGCAGCTTGAAATCGGCCCCGCTGGGATTCTGGAACAGGCTCAGGTCGAAGAACCTGATCCCGGCCAGCACATGGTCGAAGATATCTGCGACGATGGCTTCATACAGTTCCCAGTTCTGTTCCCTGCTGAAGGCGTATATTTCAAGTGGAAGCCCGGTTTCTGTCGGTTGCAGCTGGCGCACCATCAGGGTCATTTCCTGGTGGATATACGGATTGTTTTGAAGATAGCCGGTCAGGTAGGCGCGAAACACCCCTATGTTGGTCTGCCTGCGTCCGTTGATGAGCACGTCGGGGTCGATATTCCGTTCTTTATTGTATTGGATGATGTTCTCCTGGGTCCGGTTCACATATTCCGAAACGAACTCATATTGGGAGAATTGTTCGAGCATTTTGGGGGTGCAGAACTTTATGCTGTTCAGGTCGATGAGCACATGCCTGCGGATTCTGCGTGCACCCGACTCCTGCATGCCGCGCCAGTTTTTGTAGGAGTCGCTGACCAGGAAATAGGTCGGGATCGTGGTAATGGTTTTGTCCCAGTTCTGGACCTTGACCGTAGTGATCGTGATATCGGTGACCACTCCGTCGGCGTTGTACTTTGGCATTTCGATCCAGTCGCCAATGCGGAGCATGTCGTTGGTGGCCAGTTGTATGCCCCCGGCGAAACCGAGGATCGGGTCTTTGAAAACCAGGAGCAGCACTGCCGAAAAGGCGCCGAGACCGGCAAGCCAGCCGAATCCCTTGGTCCGGAGGAACAAAACGGTGATCAGCACGATCACATACAGGATGTACAGGATGATCTTTCCCACCTGGATGAATCCTTTGATGGGCCGTGTTTTGGAGATCTCGTAGCTGTTGTAGATGTCGTGGGCGGCATCCAGGATGGAGGAGGCCACGATGACCAGCACGGTGATCATGTAGACCTTGATCAGGAGCAGCACCGCCGACAGGGTCACCGGGTAATCGGGGATCACAAAGGATGCCCCGGTATGGATGATGAGGGCCGGGATGATGTAGGCCAGTCTTTTGAAGACTTTCCGCTGCACAAAGGCATCATCCCAGTTGGATGAGGAGCGGCTGGCCAGGTGGTGTACCCATCTGACAATGATGAATTTGGCAATGTAGAAAATCACCAGTGCCACCGCGATGACCAGCAGGAATCCGGAATAATCCGAGATCAGCTTGGCATAGTCCTGGTTGATCCCCCAGTCGACCAGCCAGTCATTCAGATGGCGGGTCAGGGATTCAAAGATATCCTTGTCGAATTCAATGGGTTTTGCCATGAGGCGAACTATTTGGTCAGTTTGGCGATTGCCTGCAGGTATTTATTGCGGATCAGTTCAAGCCGCTCCGGACTGCAGGTTTCGTCATAAATGCGGATCAGGTCGATCAGGCCCGATTTACGGTACACGCTGCCCAGGGCTGCGTCGAAATTCGGATCTTCCAGGTTTCTTTTCAGATCGAGCGTAATTTTCTCAAACTGGCTGAACCGCAACTGAACGGGGATGCTGAAATAATGCATGTTCGGATCTTCGGCATCCCTGAACGTCGTGTCGGAGATCACCTCGACCAGGAAATATTTCTTGACTTTGATGATGCCGGCAAAAGGTTCGATCTTCCGGTTGCTCATGAACTCGATGCCTTCATCCTGATAGGCTTTCAGAATGCCCGGCACCTCGTCGTACCGTTCAATGTCCTTGAACCGGATGCAGGGATTGAGCATATTGTACAGGGTAACCATGCCCGGTGTGCCATCGAATTTCAGGCCCAGGTCCGACTTGATCTTCTGGGTTACCCGGATGATTTTTTCCTCGGTATATTTCGATCGTGTGATGGCAAACAGGGAACGGGGCGTATCTTTATCGGGGACGGTCGTCCCGTGATATCCCGGAAATGGCTCGAACGCTTCCAGGACCAGCTGGTCGTATCCCACAGGGCCGAGCATTTCTTTCTTTTCAATGGTTCCCAACGTTTCCAGGATGATTTTATGACTCATATTCGGTAAATTTTATGCATTGTTTCAGAAAGCAATGTTAGGGCTTTTTTCATTGTGAAACAAGTAACAAACAAGATTTGCCGCTCAGATGATGACTTTCAGGGCGGCAGGCTGTATCCTGGCGAAGATCTCCCGGCCCATCCGGATCGCTTCCCCATCGATGTTCACCCTCTTTCCTCTTTTCCGGGTGATGAAGATCTCCCGGGTCTTATGGATCTCAAAGAAGGGCGACTGGTCGATCTTCTCCGTGAACAGCAGGCTGATCACCCGGGGCAGTTCGCCCAGCGGGAATTTACGGACGATGACCACGTCGAGCAGTCCGTCGGAAGCGGAAGCCGTTGGCGAGATGACCGTGTTGTAGCCGAACTGGTTGGAATTGGCAATGGATACCAGCAGCGCTTTGCGGGTAAATCGCCTGTCGTTGAAATTGAGGGTGTATTCCCTTTCGCGGTACCGGAAGAATTCACTGACCACCACGCGGAAATAGCCATAAAATCCCCTGGTTTTCAGTTTGCCGTACTTGTTCGCCACCCGGGCGTCGAAACCCAGCCCGGCGATGCTGACGAACGGATACCCGTTGATGGAGGCCATGTCGATGGTAACAATGTTCATCTTGTTCAGCTGCCGGATGGCCTTGTCGGGATCGAGGGGAACACCCAGGTGCCGGGCCAGGCCGTTGCCTGAACCCGTTGGAATGATGCCCAGGGTGAGCAGGTCGCTGCCCATACCCTGGACCACTTCGTTGATGGTACCGTCGCCGCCCACCGCCACGACGATGTCGAATTTCTGCTGTACCGCCTCGGAAGCAAGTTTCATGGCATCCTTTGGGCGTGCCGTTTCCCGGATTACATAAGTGAACTTGTCCATGTCCAGGTGATCCCGGACCAGGTCTTCAAGCCTGCCGATCTTCCGGACGCCGGATATGGGGTTGTGTATGAAGCAGATTTTATAGCGGGACACGATACTTACAACAATAAGGTTTAAGGTTTGAGGTTTAAGGTTTAAGTTGGGGTTATTAGTTATTAGTTATCAGTTATCAGTTAGGTCCAGTGGCCGGGGATGGGCTGGTTGCAGAAGCTGCATTTTGACTGGTTGATGTTGTTTTTTGTTATGGTGTAGCCTTTGCGCTCGACGATCATTTTTTTGCAATTCGGGCAATAGGTGTGCTCGGCGCTGTTCCCGGGCACGTTGCCGATGTACACAAATTTAATTCCTTCCTGCAGGGCGATGGCTCTGGCCTGTTCCAGGGTGGCCGCCGGGGTGGGGGGAAGGTTGGTCAGCTTATACAACGGCTGGAAGCGGCTGAAGTGCAGCGGGAAATCGCCCAGGCCGTTCTCCGCCAGCCAGGCGCACATCTTTTTGATCATGTCCATATCGTCGGTCCAGGTAGGGACGACCAGGTTGGTGATCTCGAGCCAGACTCCTTCGTCGCGGAAGATCTTCAGGCTGTCGAGCACCGGTTGCAGGGTGCCGGCGTTGAGCATCTCGTAGATCTCGTCGCTGAAGCTTTTCAGGTCGATGTTGGCGGCGTCGATGTATTTGCACCACCGGTGCAGCGGATCCGGGTTGATATACCCGGCCGAAACGATCACATTACGGATTCCCTCCTGGCGCGCCAGCATCGATGTGTCGAGGGTGTATTCGTAAAAAGCCACCGGGTCGGAGTATGTGTAGGCAATGGAGCGGCATCCGGCCTTGCCGGCCTCGGCCACCACGGCCTCCGGCATCAGGTCGTAATTGCGCGTATCTTTCGGGCTGGACTGGGAGATCTCCCAGTTCTGGCAGTTCAGGCAGGCCAGGTTGCAACCCGCCGTAGCGATGGAATACGCCATGGTTCCGGGCAGAAAGTGATACAGCGGCTTTTTTTCAATCGGGTCGATATGCACCGCGCAGGGATTACCATAGCTGATAGAATAGAGCTTACCTCCATAGTTGACATTGGTGCGGCAATCCCCGGCCTGGCCCGGCTCGATCTCGCATTTCTGGGGGCAGAGCTTGCATTTGATCCCCTTCGGGGTGTCAATAAAATAAAGTGCTTCGGTACTCCATTTCCACGGCTTGTCCTGAAGGAACGGGGCCAGCCGGTTAGTTTCCTGATTTATTTCATTCCCGAAGGACCTTCCGGCCCATCCTCCCAGGCACAAACCGCATCCCCCCAGAAAGGAATACCTGAGGAATTCACGTTTGGATATGGATTTTGGACCGGACACGGAAACGGGGTATATTAGATTCAAAGTTAGTAAAATCCCGTTATTTGTAAAGACGTTGCATGCAACGTCTTTACAAATAACGGGATTGCAACCGTCAATTTTCCGTTGCCTGCTGGGATGCGATTTTCCGGCGTTTCCGTTCATTCTCATCCAGCCAGATCTTTCTCAGCCGGATGTATTTCGGGGTGACTTCCACGTATTCGTCGCCACGGATGTATTCCATGGCTTCTTCGAGCGAGAATTTCACGGCCGGGGAGATCATCATCTTCTCATCCGCGCTGGAAGCCCGCATATTGGTGAGTTTCTTGGATTTGCTGACGTTGATGACCAGGTCGGTGGCGTGGATATGCTCCCCGATAACCTGCCCGGCGTAGACGGGATCATTGGGTTCGACGAAGAAGGAGCCGCGGTCCTGCAGCTTATCGATGGCATAGGCGATAGCCAGCCCGGTTTCCATGGCGATCAGGGCGCCGTTGCGGCGGATGGGCAGGTCGCCTTTCCAGGGTTCATAGCCTTTGAACCGGTGCGCGATGATGGCTTCGCCTTCGGTGCTGGTCAGAATCGTATTGCGCAGGCCGATGATCGAGCGGGCCGGGATATTAAACTCCAGGTGGATGCGGTCGCCTTTGGTCTCGATGTGGAGGATCTCGCCCTTCCGGCCGGTCACGATGTCGATAACTTTGCCGGAAAAAGCCTCCGGGACATGGACGGTAAGGTATTCGATCGGTTCATGCCGGATCCCGTCGATTTCTTTCAGGATAACCTGCGGTTGCCCGAGCTGGAACTCAAATCCTTCACGGCGCATGGTTTCCACAAGTATGGAGAGATGCAGGATGCCCCGGCCGTAAACCATGTATGAATCGGGCGACCCGGTCTCTTCTACCCGCAGGGCCAGGTTTTTCTCCGTTTCCTTGTACAAGCGGTCGCGCAGGTGGCGGGATGTGACGTATTTGCCGTCCTTGCCAAAAAACGGCGAGTTGTTGATGGTGAAGAGCATCGACATGGTCGGCTCATCAACTTTAATGGGGATCAGGCCTTCCGGGTTTTCGGCATCGGCAATGGTGTCGCCTATATCGAAATCTTCCAGGCC
This sequence comes from uncultured Bacteroidales bacterium, assembly GCA_964489545.1. Lineage (GTDB taxonomy): Bacteria > Bacteroidota > Bacteroidia > Bacteroidales > JAGOPY01 > JAGOPY01. Next base: position 44,498 of record CAZAZE010000023.1, on the reverse strand, counting down.
TAAAATGGCGCAGATTTCCCCTGCGTATACTTCGGTTTTGGTCTTTTCTTTTCCCAATCCTTCAAACAGATAGACCTCCTTGATGACGGATCTTTGAATGCGACCGTCTCTTTTGACCAGCGAGATGGGCATGCCGGCCCTGAGGAAACCACGATGTATCCTGCCTACCGCGATGCGGCCTACGTATGATGAATAGTCGATGGACGTGATCTGGAGCTGCAGGCTGCCTTCCTCGGTCTTTGGCGAAGGGATGTGGTCAATGATCACATCCAGGAGGTGGGTCACGTCGTTTTCCGGGGTTTTCCAGTCGGGCCCCATCCAACCCTGTTTGGAGGAACCATAGACGGTGGGGAAATCAAGCTGGTCGTCGTTGGCTTCCAGGTTGAACATGAGTTCGAACACGGCTTCATGGACCAGGTCGGGCTGGCAGTTGGGTTTATCGACCTTATTGATCACCACGATGGGTTTCAGGCCGAGTTCGAGGGCTTTCTGCAGGACGAAGCGCGTTTGCGGCATGGGGCCTTCGAAGGCGTCGACCAGCAGCAGGCAGCCGTCGGCCATATTCAGCACGCGCTCTACTTCCCCGCCGAAGTCGGAGTGGCCCGGCGTGTCGATAATATTGATCTTAAATCCTCTGTATCTGACGGAAACGTTCTTGGAGAGGATGGTGATCCCGCGTTCCCGCTCCAGTTCGTTGCTGTCGAGGATGAGTTCGCCCATGTCCTCATTTTCGCGGAAAAGTTTAACCTGGTGGAGGATCCGGTCGACCAGCGTGGTTTTCCCGTGGTCGACATGGGCGATGATGGCGATATTCTTGATGTTTTGCATGGATGAGACTAAGGTTCCGGAAATGAGGGCGCAAAGGTACGGAAATTCGCTATAGAATCTTAAATCGTGCTAAGATAATCAAAGGAGCCGGGACCAGCAAACGACCTGTGCGGTCAACCGTGCGATGGGTTGGCCTGTATTTTCCTTCTCCGGATGATCACCGCTACGACCAGTATATTCAGCAGGCTCAGCATAGCCGCCGTGGCCGGGAGTCCCACAAGGGGAAGGACATAAACCGAAACCAGGACCATCCCGATGGCGGAGCCGACCAGGTCCGCTCCGAATGATTCCCCGGCGCTTTTCACTGTTTGATCCTTACGCAGGTTCACCCCCAGTGCGAAATGAATTCCCATCGCAAAGCCCGAATAAGCTACCATTATAGATAGGAGTGTGATGATCAGCCAATCATCCGCATGTGGCGGAAATAACATCATCATTGTGGCAATGAGCACGGAAAAGATGCCCAGTGCCGACTGATTGATAAGAAATCCCCTGAAAGATCCCAATCTGAAAAATTTTTCCGTGAATACCGATCCTGCGACCATTCCAGCCATGAATACCGCAAAGACCAGACCCAGCATCTGATAAACATGCCCGTACAGCACCTGGAGCCAGATGATCAGGATGAATTCCAGGGAAGAAACGGTAAATCCTGCAGAGAAGAGGCCAAGGCTGATCGGGCCCGAGAAAATGAAAACCAACAGGATCACGAAGAGCAGGATTCCGGGAATAATGCGCAGATCCACCCGGAACTGGTCTGTCCACTTCCGGATCATCTGCCTGTAAACATATGGATGAAGATTTGAATTAACCGGGGGTTCCGTGATCAGGGCTTCTGTAATTCCTGCACTTCTTGCCTCCAGCATTCCTTCATGGATATACCCGGGATGTACATATTGATTGCTGATCCCGAAGCGTTCGTAATTCTCCCAGAATGAACGATTGAATGCCCCGTTGGTGGCGAGATAGTAATCTCTCTGGCCGGGGATGATCCGCACCTGGCTGAAAACCTTTTTGAGCGTAACCAGGATAACGGAGTGCAGAACCCTTGAGGGCTCGCTCATGTAATGGCCTGCTGCGGGGACGGAACAGGAAATGATACCTCCGGGTTCCAGCCTGTTTTTCAAAAGGCTGAAGAACTCCTGCGTGTAAAAACGGTTAGAAGCTGCGGAACGGGGATCGGGCGTATTGACCAGGATCACATCGTACAGCGGCCCCTGATCTCTCAGGTAACGGGCCGGGTCGTGAATGATCAGGTGCAGCCTGTCTTCTTCGGGCGTTTCCCGGAAAGGAGCGATCATACGGATCAGCCAGGGGTTGAATTCCAGGTAATCGATCCGTTCAACGGGATATTTCTGCACTTCTGCCAGGGCCCCGGTGAGACCTCCTGAGATCATTAGCACACGCCGCGGATCCGGGTGCAGGAGCATAGCATAATGAACGCTCTCCTCATTGGCGGTGATATCGCCTTCCAGGGCCACCGGGGTGCTGTTCTCGTAAAGGTTAAGCTGTCCGCCGGCCATCGTGAGGGTCAGTCTCCCCAAAGGGGTATCCTTCGACTGGATGACTTCCTGGCCCGGAAAGAACAGCGCAATGACCGGTTTTTTGCAGTCAGATGCGAGGTAGGTCATTGCACCAGCGACGATGATGATCCCCGCGAACATCGCTGCAGTCCTTCCTTTTGCGGTCCGGACCAGCCACACGGCGGCCGGGAGGCAGAGCACAGACAGCAGGGCCAGGTTCCAGGAGGTGCGGAACAGGAAGATGAATACCAGGCTGAACAGCGCTCCGCCGGCGATGCTGCCTGCGGAATCAAGTCCATAGGCTGTTTGTGCGGGATGTTGAGCATGCGAACCAGGCAATCCGGCGGCCAGCAAAGGGAACAAAAATCCGGACAGGAGACAGAAGGGGCCCATGACCGTGACCAGCAGTCCAATGAGGTGAAAGAAACCCGGCGAAACCCCCGCAGGGGCTATGCTTATTCTGAGCCAGGCCAGGGCCCAGATCATCAGCAGGGGCAGAACGGTGGCTAAGGTGAACAGGATGGCGACTGCGGGCTTATGCCGGCGTTCTTTTTTCCATTGAGCAGCCAGGGTTGCGCCAGCGGCGGTGAAGATCATCCAGGTTCCCAGGCAGATGCCGATGACCAGTTCGTTCCCTTCGAAGAGCGCCAGGAACTCCCGGATGAAGATCACCTGCACCGACATGGACAGCAGCCCCAGGGTGAAGAGGGCGAGGACCGGTGCAGCGTATTTCATTGAAGGCGACATCAGAAGCGGTAATATATACAAAGATAAGCAAACCGGCAGGGACTCCGTCCCTGAGGCAAGGGACTCCGTCCCTGACTAAATTTTTTAATCATTTTTTACGATCCACAATCAGTATTGCTACTTTTAACTCTCAAAAACCAATTTTATGCATAATCTTTTTATTATCTTGTTTTTCAGTATATTAAGTCTATCTATGCCCTCGGTTGCTTCGGCGCAGTTTAACGTGCTTGATCCTGAAGAAAAATCCGATGGCTGGACCCTGCTTTTTAACGGGAAGAATACCACAGGCTGGCGCGGCTACAACAGAACCGACATGCCCAAAGGATGGCATGTGGAGAACGGTTGCCTGGTGACCAGCAGCACCGGTGGAGATGAACTGACCGGCGATATCATCACTGTTGATCAGTACGAGGATTTTGAATTGTACCTGGAATGGGCCATTTCGCCCGGAGGAAACAGCGGGATCTTCTTTCATGTGCTCGAAGGCGATTACCCGGCGGCATATTTTACCGGTCCCGAGTACCAGCTCATCGACGATGTTGGATTTCCCCATAAGCTGGAAGAATGGCAGCAGGCCGGCGCGAATTACGCGATGCACGATGCGGATCCGGTAAAAAAGAAGCTAAAGCCGGTTGGGGAATTCAATTCCTCCAGGATCCGGGTGGAAAGCGGACATGTTACCCACTGGCTCAATAGTGAGATCATAGTCGAATATGACCTGTGGACGGAAGAATGGTTCCGGCTTTCGAGGGAAGGGAAGTGGAAGGATTACCCGCGGTACGGGCTCGCCCGCAAAGGACATATCGGCCTGCAGGATCATGGCAGCCCGATACGGTTCCGGAACATCAAAATCAAGGATCTGACCGATCCGGGCATCGCCCTGTTCAACGGAGAAGATCTTTCGGGATGGGTCAATCATGGCGAGGAATCCTGGATCGCGGAAGATGGCATGATCGTCGCGGCCAGCAGCGCACAGGGTGGCTATGGTTACCTGGCCACCGAACGGTCATACGAGGATTTTATCCTCCGCCTGCAATTCAGACTGGAGGCTGAAGGAAACAGCGGGGTGTTTTTCCGTTCCAACATCAAAGGGACGGATATTACCGGCTGGCAGGTAGAAGTGGCCCCGCCTGGTCAGAACACGGGTGGCATCTATGAGTCCGGCGGCCGTGGCTGGCTCTATGAGATCCCGGAGGAGCTGGAAAATATATTGAAACCCTCCGATTGGAACGACCTGGTCATCCTGCTCCAGGCAGACCGGGTGATGACCTGGCTGAACGGGGAAATGATGACCGACCTGCGCGATGAAGCGATCGGCAAAGGACACGGCGTGATCGCCCTTCAGGTTCACAGCGGAGGAGGAGTGGCGGTCAGGTGGCGGGAGGTTTTATTGAAAGGACTGTAAGACTGTAAGACGATAAGACTGTAGGACTGTAAGAGGACAAACGAAAAAACGACAATCAAATGACCCTATCGCAGAAATTATGGCTTGTTGCACTTCGGCTCGGCATCGGGTGGCATTTTTTGTATGAAGGCCTGGCCAAACTGACCAATCCGAACTGGTCGGCTGTCAGCTACCTCATGGATTCCGGAGGTTTCCTGAAAAAGTTTTTCTTCAGCCTGGCGGCAAACCCTGAAGTGCTGAAAGTGGTGGATTTCCTCAATATCTGGGGATTGATCCTCATCGGTCTCGGGATGATGCTGGGAGCCATGACCCGTGTAGCGATTATCTCCGGAATGATTCTGCTGGCCGCATACTACTTCTCACATCCACCTTTTGCCGGCATTCGTTATTCATTGCCTGTCGACGGCAGTTATCTGATCGTCAATAAGATATTTATTGAATTCCTGGCACTGGGCGTCCTGCTGATCTTCCCGACCTGGAGGGAATTCGGGTTGGACAGGATTATGTTCAGTTCAAAGTTCAAGGTTCAAGGTTCAAAGTGAAATGAGTAATTATTAATTATGGATAGAAGAGATGTGCTTAAATCGCTGATCAGCATACCTGTTGTGGGCGGGCTGGCTTATGCCTGGTACCGGAAGCGGAGTTATGAACGATATCTGAAGGATAACATCCTGGAAGAGTTGCAGATCAATCCGGAGGTGCCGGCGTTCCAGCCCAGGCCCCAGGCGGGAAGGGAAATCCGGATCGGCCTCATCGGCTATGGCATTCGTGGGCGCGACCTGGCCCTGGCGGCTGGGTTTGCCCATCCGTCCATGATCGACGATTGGAAAGATGGCGCATTGAAGAACAGGCAGGATAAACGTTACGAAGATTACCTGGGCCAGGAAGATTTGAATGTCCGGCTTACCGCAGTTTGCGATATTTTCGACACATACGGCAACCAGGCGGTCGAGGCCGGTGCCAACCTGTTTCGTGAGGGAAGCGGGGGAAAGATAGGAGAAGCCCCGCGCCGGTATCTGAACCATCTCGACCTGATCCAATCACCCGAGGTCGATGCCGTGATCGTCGCCACACCCGACCACTGGCACGGGCCGATGACCATTGCCGCCGCACAGGCCGGAAAACATGTGTACTGCGAAAAACCACTGACCTGGACCGTGGAAGAAACCTATGAGGTCAGAAAGGCGGTCAAAGAGAACAATATCGTCTTTCAGCTGGGCCACCAGGGAAGGCAGAATGAAAGCTACCTCAAAGCCAAGGAGGTGATCGGCCAGGGGGTTCTCGGAAAGATCAACCTGATCGAGGTGACCACCAACCGCAATGATCCCAATGGCGCCTGGGTCTATCCCATCCATGAAGAGGCCAATCCGCAGACGATCGACTGGGAGCAGTTCATCGGGCCGGCGCCCTGGCACGAGTTCAGCCTGGAGCGTTTCTTCCGCTGGCGCTGCTGGTGGGATTACAGCACGGGGCTCTCGGGCGACCTCCTTACGCATGAGTATGACGCCATCAACCAGATCCTGCAACTGGGCATCCCGCATTCGGCCATATCCAGCGGGGGAATATACTTCTTCAAGGACGGCAGGACGGTCCCGGACGTGCTCCACACGGTCTTCGAGTATCCGGAGCGCGACCTCACGCTCATGTACAGCGCCACGCTGGCCAGCAACCGGCGCCGGGGCCGTGTGATCATGGGCCACGACGGCTCCATGGAACTGGGCTCTTCGATGACTATATACGCCGACAGCGGGTCAACCCGGTACCAGGAAAAAATCAAAAACCGGGTCATCGATCCGGTACTGCCTATTTTTACCTATACACCGGGCCTGAAACAGGTGGACGCCATCACTTCCCCGACGGAGCAGTATTTCGCCGGGAAGGGCCTGATGTACACCTACCGGGGCGGTAAGCGGGTCGATACGACCTATCTCCATATCCGCGAATGGCTCGATTGCATCCGCAACGGCGGGCAGCCGAGCTGCAACATCGACCAGGCCTTCGAGGAAGCGATGACGGCGCATATGGGCACCATCGCATATAAGGAGAACAGGCAGGTGTTCTGGGATGCCGCCAGTGAACGGATTGTTTGATTGTTGCATAATAAGGCACTGATGATGAAAAAGATAACCCGCAGAAAGTTTATCCGCAGCACGACCATTGCCGCAACCGGTCTTGCTTTGATGCCCGGCATGATAAAAGCCGGATGTGACATTCCTGATATCGGCCTCCAGCTTTACACCGTCAGAGATGCCCTGAAACAGAACCTGAGCGGGACCTTGAAGAAGATATCCCGCATCGGTTATAATTATCTTGAAGCGGCGGGCTATTCCAACGGGAAATTTTACGGTCTGCCGCCCAGTGAATTCCGCAGGATGGTGGAAGACCTGGGCATGAAGCTGATCAGCTCCCATGCCACCTTCAGTCCGGAACAGCAACAACAGGCCATCGAGGCGCATTCGGCGCTGGGCGTACCGTACCTGGTTTACCCCGTCTTTCCCATCGAACAGGACGGGATGGTCCCGGATTTCCGCCGCGCTGCCGACCGGCTCAATGTTATCGGTGAAGAATGCGCCGCGGCGGGCATCCGGTTCGGCTATCACAACCATGATTTTGAATTTATACCCTTTGAGAATAAGAGAGGTTATGATGTCCTGCTGGAATCGACGGATCCGGATAAAGTCATGTTCCAGGCTGACATTTACTGGCTGATTTACGCCGGTGCCGATCCTCAGGAATATTTCAGCGAATATACCGGTCGGTTTGAGCTCTGGCATGTTAAAGACATGAAAGATGCTCCCGAAAAGGGGTTCGCTGAAGTCGGCCGGGGGATCATTCCCTATGCCGGCCTGCTTCGGGGAAGCGAATCATCCGGGATGAAGCACTTCTTCGTGGAACAGGACTCCTGCGATATCGATCCGATGCAAAGCATTTCAATCAGTTATGACAACCTTCTGGAAATTTTAGCTGACTGATATGGAAAGAAAGATTAATACAGCCATCGTCGGCTTCGGTCTTTCAGGAAGGGTGTTCCATGCCCCGTTCCTGAGCGTACACCCGGGCTTTGAACTGAAATGGGTGGTGGAACGAAAGGGAAATTTTTCCAAAGAACTTTACCCGGAAGTCGCAGTGTTGAGGACTTTTGAGGAGCTCATTGCATCAGATGGTCTTGATCTGGTCGTACTGGCGGTCCCGAACACGGAACATTTTCCGATGGCGAAGCGGCTGATGGAAACGGGGAAAAACGTGATCCTGGAGAAACCGTTCACCCCGACTGCAGCCGAGGCTGATGAACTGATGGCGGTTTCGCGGGAAACCGGCAGAAAAATCTTCGTATACCATAACCGCCGGTTTGATGGTGATTTCAAGACCGTTCAGAAAGTTGTATACCACGGATACCTTGGAGAAATTCTTCATTACGAGGCTCATTTCGACCGTTTTGCCCCGGGGCCTCGCCGCAGTGCCTGGCGTGACGAGCCTTTGCCCGCCGGCGGCGTGCTGTATGACCTGGGCTCCCACCTGATCGACCAGGCCCTGCTGCTGTTTGGCATGCCCAGGTCGGTTTTTGCGAGGATTTCGCAACTCAGACCGGCGGGCCGGGTGGACGATGACTTCGATCTGAAGCTGTTTTACGAAAAACTGACCGTCACGCTCCGGGCTTCCGTTTATGTGAAGGAACAGGGGCCACGATATGCAATCCACGGAAGGAAAGGATCATTTATTAAATATGGAACCGATCCACAGGAAGAATTGCTAAAACAGGGTTACCTGCCCGGCGGGGAAGGCTGGGGGGAGGAGGATCCGGAAAACTGGGGCCTGCTGCATGCGGAGCTGAACGGGCAGGATTTTCGCGGGCAGATTCGGACGGAACCCGGCAACTATCTTGAGTTCTATGAGAATGTTTACGATGTTCTGGTCAGTGGCGCCCAGATGCTGGTACCGCCCGAAGAAGCGCGGAATGTCATCAGGATCATCGAACTGGCTTTTGAAAGTGCAAAAGAAGGGAAGATCATCGGGGTGAGCCAATAAAAATCATCCCGGCGACTAAATTTCAAGAAGCAATCAAAGCTGTTTTTTTATTATATTCGCATATTCTTCGACCAAATCTTAAAACCATTGAATATGAGAAAACTTCTACTTTTTTTTGCTGTAATGCTGTTGATTGCAGCAGATGGCATCTCACAGGCCTCCTTCAACACCGGTGCATTGGAGGTAAACATCAATCAGTACGGGAGGGTCCGCCTGTTCACACCTGACGGTACCCGTCATTTGCAACGCGCTTCCATCCTGGTGGCAACTGCTCCTACCGCGGTTTTTGATTACAACAACGACGCGGAAGAGCTTGAGGCGACCGCCTTGGTCAGTAATCCCATGATGAGTGATTTCGAACTCTACGGCTCTGTGGACAACTCCTATTCAGGGGCGCCGCCGGCCGTGGTGGTCAGGCACAATGCCTATGGCTGGACGAATGAGGCCTACACCATTCTGAAATTCACCATTGAGAGCGCAGAAGCAGCTTCTATCGAAGCCATGGCCGGCCTGGACATTATTCCCGAACTGGAGCAAACCTATGGGTTTGATTCGGTGTCGTACAACAGCGATGCCATGGTGACCCGGTTTCACCGCGGCGCTGACCGGAACATGGGTATGAAATTGCTGTCCTCCACGCTGTCGTCGTTATACTCCTTCGAGTGGTACGACGGTTATACCGTGGACGAGGATTACTATAACTGGATGAACTATGGCTCCCTGATGCCTTTGTACGCCTCCAATACAGCCGACGGCCCGGTGACCATCTCGGCGCAAGGCGCAACGACACTGGCCCCGGGAGAATCTTTCGAGGTGTATTATGCGTTCGCCGTGGGCGCCGATGAACAGGAAATGCTGGCCAATATCGATGAAGCCGTCCAGAAATATCACGCATGGTTTGCCGGCGTCGATGAGCAGGGAATTTCAGAAAGCGGCTTAACCCTGGCTCAGAACCGCCCCAACCCGGTCCGCAACACGACCACCATTAACTATGAACTGCCTTCCGATGGCTTTGTGACCCTTAAGGTTTATGACCTGCTGGGCACGGAAGTGGCCACCCTGGTATCAGCCGTTCAGGCCAAAGGGCCGCAATCGGTGGTCTGCGACGCCAGCACCCTCAGCAATGGGATTTATTTCTGCAGGCTGTCGGTCAACGACGAGGTCAGGGCCATCAAAATAACGGTGAATAAATAATTGGAATGCCTGATAAAAAAGAGGCTGCGTCCAGCACAGGGCGCAGCCTCTTTTCTTTTTCCAGGCATTTATAGCTTGATCCAGACCACTTCCATGGAATGCGGGCTGGTGCCGGTGACCCAGTCTTCCTGGTTGGACCCGTCGAGGTTGGCCCGGATGATCTTGCCGTCGGGCGCCGAGTTGGAAACTTTATACCCCCAGAAGATCTTCCCGTCGTCTTTATCCATGGCGATCCCCCAGGTGGCCTTGCTGCCGAACTCCCCGATCTTGGAAATCCCTGTGCCGTCAAGGTTGCAGATGTACATGCCGTTTTCCGTAATTGGTGTGCCCGATACTCCGAAGACGGCGAGATAGACTTTTCCGGTTTCGGGACTGATCTCGATCGCGGTTCCGTCGATATCCGTAAGCAATTCCTGGTTGTTGGTGCCATCAAAATTGATGGAGAAATATCCCCCGGTATAGTCCAGCCGGTCGTTGACCAGGTAAATCTTTCCCGTCGCCGGATCCAGCTGCATGTCGAGCGGATATTCCGGAGTAGTCCCCTCAGTGTTGATGAATACTTCGGGTTCGGTGCCGTCAAGGTTGCAGCGGTAAATGCCGCCCGGCCGGCCCCAGTACAGCTTATCTTCAACAACCATCAGCGCTTCGGGTGAATCGACGATCTCCTGTCCGGCCACACTGGCGTCCAGGATCCTGACCGGGTTCTTCCCATCGGCGTCAAACCGGTAAATATACCCGAGCGAATAATCCGAGACGAATACTTTACGGGTAGCCGTGTCAACCGTCAATCCGTAAGGCCTGGAGAGGTCGACCGGTTCAAAGTCCTGTACCAGCGGCGCCTCGTCGTTCATGATGATCATGTGGACCGCGCCGCCCTCAGGGGTTCTCGTGGTGAAATACATGACCTTGGTCAGCCCGGCAAGCGGATCCTTGACGTTCACCACCAGGGTCTTTACGAGCTGATTGTAATGCACCTCGTTTTGAGGCGTGCAGGTGAGCGTGACCTGGTACAGGCCCGGGGTTTCAAACAATACCACCGGGTTTTCTTCGGTGGAAGTGGTGCCGTTACCGAAGTCCCATGAGTAGCCGATTGCGTTCAGGGATTTGTTGGTGAATGTCACCTCGGCGGGGGCGTACCCCTCATTGCCTACTACATAAGTGAAATCGGCCACCGTGCTTGCCGCCGGGTAGCCCAGTTCGTATTCTTCGCAGCCGTTCATCAGCAGAAGCGGCAGCAACATCAAAGTATTGAAGATGATCTTTTTCATAATACACTGTTTCAGAATCAATAACCGGGATTTTGTTCCATTTTACTGTTGGTCGACATTTCGCTGAGCGGGATCGGGAAAAGCGTCTGGTTTTCAGTGATGCCCAGCACCACGGTGGCAGTCTTGGTCCTGACCAGGTCGAACCAGCGGTGGCCTTCCAGGGCGAATTCATGCCGGCGCTCTTCCGCGATGGCGATGATGAGTTCGGGGATGCCCGTGTCGTTCACCGGGGCCAGGCCGGCCCTGCTGCGGACTGCATTGATGTTCTGCTGGATGCGGTCGACCGCTCCATTGGTGAACGCCAGCGCTTCGGCGATGATCAGGTGCATTTCGGCCAGCCGGAGGACCAGCACGGCATCGGCGCCGGTGGACAGGTCCTGGTATTTATTGCCGTAGACCTTGCCTTCAGTGTCGACGGCAATGGTGGCCTGGTAGCGTTCACTGTCCTGAGGAGTGTAACTATCCATCAGTGCCGCGGAAGGGGCGATCTCGTAACGGCCGGTCAGGCTCCGGGGATAGAAATATTCCGAAAGCCGGTTGCGGTCCTGGACGCTGAACACCACCTGGAAGATGGTCTCACTGTTGTCGCCGGTATATAGCGCCGAATAAGGGCTGACAAGGCTGAAGCCGCCATTGTCGATGACTTCCTGGGCCTTGGCAATGGCTGCGTTCGCGTCATCAGCGTTTCCGTTGGCATGGAAACGGGTGAGGTATACCCTGGCCAATAGTGCCGTTGCGCTGAATTTATTGGCGCGGCCGGATACAGCCTGCCCCGGCAAAGGGAGTAGTTGCTCGGCAGCCTCCAGGTCGGCGATGATCTGCCCATAAACCTCATTCTCGCTGTTCCGGGGCCGGTCAATGTCGTCCAGGCTCAGGGTAGGGGTGGTTACAATGGGTACGCCTCCGAATAAGGTGAGCAGGTTGAAATAATTCAACGCGCGCAGGAATCGCGCTTCGCCTTCGTATTTGTTCCGCTCGGCATCCGTCATGTCCCCTATGCCGGGGATCGCCGCCAGTACATTGTTCACGCGGTTGATCCCGTCATAGGAGACCGACCACATGCCTTCGATGATCCCGTTGTCAATCGCGGCGTCATTGTTTTCAATCTCATAATAGTCATAGGTAGTCCCGGTCCACACGAGATTATCCGCCGCCAGGTCGCCGAGGATGACCAGGTTGCGGCCGTAAAGAGAAGCATACTGCAAGGCGTCGTATGAGCCCGTGATGGCTTTTTCAATGCCGGACTTGTTGCTGATGGCGTCGTCAGATGCAATCGCATCGGTGGGTTTGGTGTCCAGCAGGTCGGAGCAGGAGTAAACCAGCATTGAAAGGGCGATGGTAATATAAATGATCTTTTTCATGTCTTTCACTCTTTAAATGATTAGAAACCCACGTTCAATCCGAACAGGAAACTCCGGGATTGCGGATAGGTGAAGAAATCCGTTCCCATGATGATGTTGTCGTTGCTGTAATAGTTCACCTCGGGATCCATACCCGAATAGGAGGTGAAGGTGTACAGGTTCTGACCGATGACAAAGATCCTGGCGGATTTCAGTTTGATCTTTCCAATCAGTTCCTTAGGGAAATTATAGCCCAGGGTTACATTCTTGATCCTCATGAATGATCCGTTTTCAATGAACCGGGATGATTTATAGGAGTCGCCAACCCTGGGGATGTCGGTAACATCGCCCGGTTTCTGCCACCTTCTGAGCATGTCGGTGGTCTGATTGTCTTCGCCCGTTCCCGATTCGAGGTAGATCATCGTGCCGTTAAACACATCGTTTCCCTGGACGAAATGCAGAAAGATGGACAGGTCGAAGTTTTTCCAGCTGAAATCGTTGGTCAGTCCCATGTTGAAGTCGGGGTTGGGGTCGCCGATCTTGGTCCAGTCGTCGGAATTGATGAGGCCATCCTTGTTGATGTCCTCATAGACCAGGTTGCCGGTGGTGGGATCGACGCCCAGGCAGCGGTAATTGTAGAAGATGCCGATGGGTTCTCCCTCCATGACCCAGTTGCCGCCGCGTCCCTGGTCGGCGATGGGCTGTCCCTGGTACAGTTTGAGCACCTTGTTGCGGTTGGCGGAAAACACCACCGCCGTGTTCCATTTAAAGGCCCCGGTGAGGTTCTGCGTATTCAGCGCCAGCTCGATCCCTTTATTTTCCATCGTCCCGATGTTGTCCCAGATCGATGTGTAGCCGGTTGATGGCGGGAGTGGCCGGGAGAGCAGCAGGTCTTTGGTCCGGTTGTAATAAACGTCGGCATTGAAGACGATCCTGCTGTCAAACATTCCCAGGTCCAGTCCGAAGCCGGTCTGCAAAGTCGTTTCCCATTTCAGGTCAGGGTTGGGCAGCTGGGTCGGCGCGATGCCTGAGGAGCCACCGTAATCGAACTTGCCTTCATAGAGCCCCAGTGAAGCGAAGTTCGGGATGCCGTCGTTGCCGGTCAGCCCGACGGTGGCCCGGAGCTTCAGCTCGTCGATCTTCCCGGCCTGATCCATGAACGACTCTTCAGCGATGCGCCAGGCAACGGAAACGGCAGGGAAGAAACCGTATTTATTGTTCTCCCCGAATTTGGAGGAGCCGTCGGCGCGTGCAGTGGCCGTGATAATGTATTTATACCGGTAATTGTACTTGAACTGGCCGAAATAGGAATTCATCCCGCGGTTGACCGCCGAGGCGGACGCATAGCGGATGGTGCTGGCCGATTCGATGTACTGAAGGTTTTCATTGGGGAAATCGATGGCCTCAATGTAGGTATAGCGGCTGGAATATTTTTCGAAGCTGTACCCGGCCAGGGCTTCAATGTTGTGCATCTCTTTGATGGATTTGATGTACTGGAGGACATTGTTGCTCACCAGGTTGCTGACGTAGCTGGTGCCTTCGATCCCCAGGCCGTTGTATTTGGCCCCCTGGCGGACGGTGATCGGATCGTATTCGTGTTCGCGCAGGTTGTAAATATCCGCGCTCCATTTGGTCGTGAAGGTAAAACCGTTCAGGAACTTCCATTCCAGGAACACATTGCCGTTGGTGCGGTTGGTGTAGGCCAGGTTCTGGGTCTCATTGGCGATGGCCACGGGATTAGCGTAGGGCCCGTCTTCATTGTACGTACCGTCTTCGTTGTAGACCGGGTAGATGGCCGGTATCGACATGGCATTGGGGAGCGGCCCGAACAGGGTCTGGTCGCCTTCCACGCGCTTATTTTTGGAGTACATCATGGAAACCGCCCCGCCTATGGTAAGATTGCTGCGAAGCTTGTGGTCAACGTTCAGGCGGCCACTGTAGCGGTCGAAGTCGGTCGATTTGATCACGCCTTCCTGGTTGTAATAGCTGCCCGAAAGATACAGCCGGGTCTTGTCATTTCCACTGCTGACTGACAGCTCCGTGTTCGAGGTGGGCGCCACCTGCAGGATCTCTTCCATCCAGTCGGTGTCGATACCCTGGACACTGGTCCCCTTGTATTCATTCCACTGTTCGGCGTTCATCATATCCAGCAGCCGTTCCGGCGGAAGGACCTGCCAGCCGAAAGAACTGTTCAGGTTTACGTTGGTCTGCTGCTGGCTTCCTTTCTTGGTGGTGATGACGATGACCCCGTTCGAGGCGCGCGCACCATAGATGGCCGTAGCCGATCCGTCTTTCAGGATCGTGATCGATTCAATATCGTTCGGGTTGATGTCGGAGAGCGCGTCGATCTCCTGTCCCTGATAGCTGATCTGGGCATACGAGCCGGTGACCATGGGCACGCCGTCGACAATGATCAGGGGCTGATTGCTGGCATTGATGGAACTGCCGCCCCTGATCTTGATGGAGTTCTGCCCGCCCGGTGTGCCCGAGTTCTGCATGATCGACACCCCGGCCGATTTGCCCTGCAAAACGCCGTCGACCGTGCGCAGCGGGATGGACTTCATCTCCTCCTCCCTGACCACGTCGAAAGAGCCGGAGATGAGCTTTTTGCTGTCGGTGTTGTAGCCCATGATGACCACTTCGCCCAGGTCGACCTTCTCTTCCGCCAGCACCACATTGATCTCACTGCGGTTTTCAACCGGGATTTCCTTTTTTTGCATCCCGACATAACTGAACACCAGGATGCCATCGGAAGGGGCCGTGATGGAATAGTTCCCGTTGATATCGGAAATGGTTCCTGTAGTGGTTCCCTTGACCATGATGGTCACACCCGGGATGGGCTGCCGGTCTTCTAACGCGGTGACCGTTCCCTTTACCGGGATATCCTGGGCGTGGAGGAGCCCGCCGAGGAACAGGAACAACAGTAATAAAATGTAAGGGTTCTTCATATGATCTGTTTTTTGGTTATTCTTTTTCTTTAAAAGGAATGACCGAGATGCTGACGGGAATGAGGTCCATCATGACGCCGGTCACGGTGTATTTTTCAATGTCGTAAGACCGGACGGAGTAATATCCCCGGCTATCCCTGGTTTTCCGGAGGATGACCTTATACCCGGATTCCTGGTCGAAAAAACTGATGTTGCTGATGGTGTCGGTCCCTTTGTTATCGATGAGGTAGGCCGTCAGGAGGTCCCTGAAGCCGGTCTGGTTGCCGGACAGGATGCCCGCCTGCCCCGGCCTGGATATGTCGTAAGACTCATTGCCCTCGGTGGCGGTTTTGATACTGTCGGGAATTACATTGCCGGTGGCCGGGTCAAAGCTGTCGCCGTTTTCAAGATAACTGACCGAGACATTGCGGACGTCGGGCAGGCCCTGGACATATTCCAGGCTGGCGCCGCGGATATCGACGATGGTAACCCCTGAGGCCCCGGCGACTTTGATGAGGTTTTCAGCGCCGGAATAGATCAGCGCGGTATTTTCATCCACGCCAAATCCCCGGGTGTATCCGGGACTGGTGGCGAAGAGCGCCATAATCAGCCGGCCGATGCGTGAACGCTGGTTGAAATGCTGATCGACGACGCCGGAAGGGAAAAAGCCCAGTCCGCGCGATAACATCAGCCCTTCCGTCTCCGGCAGGTCTTCCCCGTTGAAATTGGCCACCACGCCTTTGGTCAGCGCGGCAATGCTGCTTCCGCCCGCGATCATGGCCTCGCTCATGATGGCGGCGCCGGCGCTGGTCCCGCCCAGCACGCCTCCGTTTAGATAAACCGACCAGACGGCTTCCAGCACCGGGGTCCTGGATCCGTCAGGTTCAAGCAATGCCTTGGTCGTTCTCGACTGGTCTCCGCCCGTAAACCAGACGCCTGTGCTGGAACGGACCAGCGCGGCCATTTTTTCACTGCGCCCGTTGTCTTTCCAGGCCGATTCATCCGCATCATCCGTGCTGTCGTCGTCAACCAGGGCGATTTCGATCAGGTGGATGTTCTCCGGCTTCACGCCGTATCGCATGAGGTTATTTCTGAAACTGGCGAACGACTTCACCGGCACGCCGCTGGCGGCGGGTATGACGGATATGACGGCTTTGTCCGGACCGCCGGCGAATTCCAGGAACTGCCGGTACACCTCCCGGTTGTCCTGTTCCAGGCCTCCGCCCACGATCACAAGGCTCCCGGGGCGAACTGGCTGGCTGGTGGCAATGATGGAATATGCCACAAACAGCAATATCATGCTGATCTTATGAAAAACTGTGCCCGGCCGGCTGATCCACATGCAATACATGTACAATGAAAAATAATGTTTAATTTCGATTGTGAAAACTCATGACGAAATTAGAAAATTAGGTCTAAAAACAAAAGGGAAGTAATAGCCCTTTATTAACAGATTCGGGATAAAATGATGCTCAGGTTATTGCAAAATGTTCGGGTTTACGACCCGGATTATAAGGGGCTGATGGATGTACTCATTGGCGGGGATAAAATACTGGCCATTGGCGAAGCGCTCACTCCTGCCGCCGGATTGGATGTCGAACACATCGATGGCCAGGGTATGGTCGCCATTCCCGGGCTGATCGATTCCCACGTTCATATCACCGGGGGTGGCGGGGAAGGCGGCCCGGGAACACGGATGCCTGAGCTTCAGGTCGGCATGATGATCGAAGGCGGGGTGACCACGGTAGTGGGCTGCCTGGGAACGGACGGCGTCACCCGGTCGGTCGACAGCGTGCTGATGAAAGTGAAATCGCTGCGCGCCCAGGGTGTTTCGGCCTGGATGTATACGGGGGCCTACCAGGTTCCGCCGCCATCGATCACCGGCGACCTGATGAAGGACATCATCTACATCGAGGAAGTCGTGGGGGTGGGGGAAGTGGCTATATCCGACCACCGTTCCTCAACACCCTCAACGGCGGAACTGGCCCGGATCGCGGCACACGCCCGCGTAGCCGGGATGCTCGGGGGGAAAGCGGGTATCGTCAACCTCCACATGGGAGATGCGCGCGACCCGTTCCGGCCCATCCATGAAGTGGTGGCGGCCAGCGAACTGGGCTACAAACAGTTCATGCCGACACACTGTAACCGGAATGAGTATATTTTCGAGGAGGCCAGGGAATACGGAAAAAAAGGATACATCGACATTACGACCAGCTCCTGGCCTTATTATAAAGACGAGGAGATCAAACCGTCAAAGGCTCTGAAGATTTTGCTCGATAGCGGCGTGCCGGCCGGGCACATCACCTTCACCTCCGATGCCTGCGGCAGCCTTCCGGGATTTGACCCCGTTACCGGCAAACTGGTGAAGATCGAAATGGGATATCCTTCGGCCAATATCCGGGAACTGAAAGATGCGGTGCTGGAAGAAGGCATCCCCATGGAAACGGCATTGCGGGTCCTGACATCCAACCCGGCGGATATCCTCCGTCTGCCCGGGAAAGGCCACCTGAAAGAAGGATATGATGCCGATATTGTCCTGATGGATGACGACTGGAAGATCCAAATGGTGATGTCAATGGGAAAGATCCTCACGCGGTAATTGCTGAAGCATTCACTGCTACTTCATCGCACCCCTTTTTCCGTTTCGACCCTTAAAACAGGGAAGGCGGATCCCTTTCTCATCATCCCCTTAAATTCCTTATATGTTGCCAACCCAAGCATAGATCTGGGTTCCAGGGCAATGATCACCATGTTCCCTTTCATGTGGTTGGTGGGGATGAGCCAGTATTTCTTACAATCAATCTCTCTGGCGACCTCCCGGGTCTCCATGATGGGGTCGCCAATGGTATCCCCCTCGAAATCCGTCGGGGCGATATTTTTGATCAGGAATTGCATGACAGATGCCTTCTTGACAGACTTGCAACTTCTCAATTCAAGGTTGTGCCTCCGGGCCCAGTCCACCAGGCGAAGTGAATCTTTCGGGACCAGGTATCCATAAGGCTTTGCAATATCCAGCCCCGACTTCACAACCGGGCGGTAGTTATCGACGGTGATGACCGTATCGCGTTTCGTTGTGTAAGAAAATACCGGGAGCTCGAGCAGGCTTCCATCCGCCGCATGAATAGCCTGGATGCTGACCACGCTGCCGGGAAGCGGATTCGAAAGGGTTGACCTGGATTTCAGGACCGTCAGACGGATCATTTCGCTGTTTCCGGCGCAGAACCGGAGCAGCCCCATCATTCCCGCGGCCTGTCCTTCAGCGCGGCGCCTGAGGTTATGGATCAGGCCGTCTTCTCCGTTCATCCCTTCCTGGATAAAGGAGAAAGTGTTTTGTATACCCAGGCTTTGCCGGCCATCGTTGATGTCAAATGTGCTGCGCCTGAGGTACGCCTTGTCCGGCGGGCCGCCCGGCAGGTACTCAAATGCAGTGAAGTGATGTTCTCCCAGATAATTAAGAATAAACGGGAGATACATTTCTTCCGACACATGCCTGATGCCATAAGGTATGTTGATGTTGGTCAGTGTTCCCACGGTCACTTCACTGTTTTTCCGGTACCCGAACTGCATCCATTCTATGCCGTACGGCGAATATTCATGCACGTCAAGGGTCACTTCAAATAGATAACGGTCAAATACGCGATGCACCGCCTGTGTTTCCGGTTCGGTCAGGATGAGATGGTTTCGGTTCAGGTCCATATCGCGGGCATTGCGGCGTTTATTCGCCTCAGAACCATCCGGGTTGACCTGGGGAATGAGCATCAGATCGAAATAATCGAATAGTTGCCGGTTTTCCGGGCGAAGCAGTTGTTCGGCCAGCAGGAGCGCCCCTTCCTTGCCCGCCTGCTCGTTGCCGTGCTGCTGCGCGAAAATCAGCACTTTAAGCCTGTCTTTAGTGATACCGAACTCATCTTTTGAAAACTTCAGGGCAAGAATGTCCCGGCCTTCCACGGACGTTCCGATCACTTCCGTCCGGAGCAGGTCGGAAACCTGGTCCAGTTCCGCCGCATACGCCATCAGTTCATCATAGGATGTCACTTTGGTGAAATCGTTGCGGACCGCAGGAGGAAACGGAACCTGCGCCAGTAGGAATAAAGACTGGATGGACAGAACGATCGTGGTGAAGTAGATGCTTATTTTTTTATTCATGAGTTTTAGGATGATGGTCAGGATGATGATGGTTTTGCCGGTATGTCAGACATGACCGTATCTTTCGGTTTTGTAATCCAGCGTCTTGATTTTATGACAATGATTGCATTCCAGGGTGTCGCGCAGGGAAAAAACGGTGATCGCGGATGTGCTGGTGTTGTCTTTGTAGTATTGTGTGGTCACGTGGACGCTGACCGGGCCATCAGAAACGGTCCGGCTGTCCCGGCCTAAATAGGAGCGCCAGTGAGCTGTTTTATAACGATGGACTTTTTTCAGCGTCTCGGTCTGCAGCAATCTTAATGTCTGAAGATGATGGCATCGCACACAGCGTTCCCGGTCGATCTTCTGCCTGTTGAATGCGAAGATGTTGTTGCGCTTGATGGCGTAAAAGAAGGCCACGGCCATGCCTATGGTGAAGGTGGTCGCCATGACGTGGAAGATTTGCTGGAGCATGAACAGGTAGTACAGATAAAAGATAAGCAGAAAAAAGACGAAATTCATGATCTTCACCATGAGATTGGGTAGGAACCTGACTCTTCGGACCCAGGTGTAAAAGTATTTTGAGGCAAAAACGGGAACGATAAAGAACAGGGCCAGGATGGCGAACTTAAGGATGAGAAACAGGATTTTCAATGTACGGTTGTTGTCGTCCGCGCGGTCGAGGCGCTGAAAAACCGGCCAGTTGGCGATGTTCAGGGCGCGGCCCAGGCTGATGTCGCGCATGAATGCCGCGAGCGGGAGCTTTTCAAACCATTTGGCGTACCCGTCCCCAACGAGGCTGTCTTTAACAAAGCCATTCTGGTCGAGGAAGAAGAACACCCCAGGGTAATGTTTCGCATCTTTCACGGCGGTGATCCCGCCGTAATAAACCACCTGCAGACCATTTTGCCGGTTCACGGACTCAGGCGGCCCAAACTTTCGTTCCAGGTTGCCCGGAGTGATTTTTCCGGTCTTTTTGGACAGGTTGGCATAAGAATAAATGGCCAGGTCGCGGTTGTATTTCCCAATCTCCTGCTCCCCGAGCGGATGAAAATACTGCCTGGGGATCCAGCCGGTCGTTTTTCTATACCGTACCTGGTAAAATACGTGCTTCTCATCGGCATCCATATACAGCACGGTATCACCGGTTCCGATCCTGGCCTGGTATTTCGACTGAAAGTCCGGTTTGCTGTATACGTTGATGCTGTCCGTAGCGACCATTTTCCGGGTTTCGGCGAAGGAAAGCTTGTCGAGCCAGCCGATCCTGCCATCTGCGAATAAAACCTGGTATTGGCCGGATCGGGAAAGAACTTTCACTTTTTCATTTTTTTCAGCGTAAAAGATGAGTTTTTCCGCCTGGATGTTGTCGGTATAGTAAACCGGCGCTCTCTCCGCGATGCGGTAAACCAGGGTGTCTTTTGTGAAGGCTTTGTTCAGGCTGAGGGTGGTCGCCAGGACCACGAAGAGCTTTAAATATTTTTTCATGATCTAAAAATATTTAGCATCCGGTATCATGTGATGAACCTCTTGTCCGATCAAAGTTACAGGCTTCTTCGAATCAGTGTGCAGGGTTGTTGAAAACTTGTAATACGGGGAGCGCCCTCCGGTCAAAGTCCCACAGGGCCTGGTTTTCCCATGGAGACCCATTCGTGGCCTCAGGCCCCTGGTAACTGACCCATTCGGCGCCCCAGTAACAAAACCCGGCTCCGCCGGGTATTTCCAGCATCATCTTCCGGATCATGGAAAGAAATTCCTTCTGGCTTTCCGGGGTGGCGGAAAACCCGGGCAATAACTGGTTTTCAAGGCCGATGATGTTGTGGGTCCAGTCGTTCCAGCCCAGGCTGAACGGGTAGGCGGTTTCGGCAATCAGCACCGGCTTGCCGGTTTGTTCCGCCAGCATGCCCAGGGAATTTCTCAGGAGCGCAGTGTCTTTTCCGTGCCAGAAAGGATAATAGCTGATGCCGATCAGATCGTAATCCAGGCCGGACAGGCCGGAAAAGAACGCATCTGCACCGGCGTACCCGGCATAATGAATGATGATCCTGGATGGTTCTCCGCTCTCCCTGACGGCCCGGATGGCTGTTTCCAGGAGTTGTTTCATCTGCTGCAGGTCGGTACTGCTGCCTTCCGGCCAGAGAAAGCCGTTGTTGATCTCGTTCCCGATCTGGATGAAATCCGGCTTTATTTCCCTGAGGATCTTCAGGGTATATTGATAAACGCTGTCGTGTAGTGCCGCGAGACCGGCGTTTTCCCAGGCGGCGGGCTTTGTTTGCCGGCCCGGATCGGCCCAGGTGTCGGAATAGTGCACCGACAACAGGGTCTTCATCCCCGCCGATTTGATCTCCCGTGAAAGGCTGCTGACCGATTCAAAGCCGGATACCGGCGACCCCGGATCCTTCCACAGCCTCAGCCGGACCGTGTTTAAACCGGTGTTTTTCAACGTCAGAAGCATATCTTCCGGCTGGCCCGCTAAATTAAAGAATTCCAGCCCGCTTTGCCTCACCTCCGGCAGCAACGAAAGGTCCGCTCCCCGGATTTCCACTGGCCCGGGAGGATCGGGGGGGACATCGTCCTCTTTACAGGCACCGATCAGGGCCAGCAGGAATATCGGAATGATATTTTTTAACAGTTTCATCAATGATCCATAGTTAAATGCCATCAATACCAGCCAGATCCCGGTATTTCATCAGCCGAAGCCTTAAACAGCCCGAATTCAGAAATGAGCGGGGTGTCCAGGGCATCCAGGATCCGCAGTCGCAAGCGGCTGCTGGTGACCGGTTCAATCCGCAGCAGGCGCTTCCGCCCGATGGTCGTCCCTTCCGCCACCGTGAACCAGGCGCCGTCAATCCAGGCCGACACTTCAAAGCGGCTGATCCGCTGACCCAGCCGGATGGGTTCCCGGATCATGATCCGGTCGAATACTTCTTCCTGGCCCAGTTCGATCAGGATCTCGGCCGTGTTCATGCCTTCTTTGCCCGCCCAGATTGTTTCTGGGTCGCCGTCGGTGATGTTGCCTGCTGCATGGTCTTTATGTTCGCTCCATTGCTGATCCGCGATACAGGCGGCATTCAAAGCAAGATTCGTGCGAAAGGTGGCATTCAGCGTTTTCCGGAAAGAACTCAGGGCGATGATGTCGTTTTCATGGATCAGTCCCCTGCGGTCGGGCGGCAGATTGAGCAGCAGCACGGCGTTCCGGCCCACCGATTTATAGTAAATATCCACGAGTTCGTGCGGCGGTTTCACCAGGCTGTCCTCCGAAGGATGGTAAAACCAGCCCGGCCGGATGGAAACGTCGCACTCGCCGCTGATCCAGTGCGTTCCCGCAGGATCGCCCGTGTTGAGGTATTCCGGATCGGAGTAACCGATCCCGAGGCGGTCCCGGTCAATGGCCGACCAGAAGGTTTCGCCGGCAAAGCCGCGCTCGTTGCCCACCCAGCGGATATCGGGCCCCGCATCGGAAAAGATCAGAACGCCGGGCTGCAGTTCTTTCACCAGCCGGATGGTGCTGTCCCAGTCGTAATAGGTCTCTTTGTCGATCCGCCGCTCTTCGTTGGCGCCACCATAATACCCTGATCCGCCGTTGGCGCCGTCAAACCAGATCTCGCTGATCTCCCCGTATCCGGTCAGCAGTTCGCGCAACTGGTCCCGGTAATAGGTGATGTATTCCGGTTTTCCATAGTCCTTGTGATTGCGATCCCAGGGCGACAGGTACAACCCGGCCTTCAGGCCGTATTTCCGGCAGGCGCCGGTGAACTCCCGGACAATGTCGCCCTGGCCGTTTTTGTACGGGCTGTTCCGGATGCTGTGATCGGTATACCGGCTGGGCCACAGGCAGAACCCGTCGTGGTGCTTGGCGGTGAGGATCAGCTGCTTCATGCCGGCGTCCCGGGCCACGCGGGCCCACTGTTCCGCGTCCATCGCCGTGGGATTGAACAGGGCCGGGGCCTCGTCGCCATACCCCCATTCCTTGTCGGTGAAGGTGTTCATCGTGAAATGGATGAAGCCGGTCAGCTCCAGGTCCTCGTAGGCTGTTTGCTCTTGTGACGGGACGACCGGGCCGGGCGCGGGATGTGCCGGCTGTCCGGAAACCCCGGCGGGGCCAAGGAGAAGCAATGCAAGGGAAAGGAGCAGGTTCCCAAGGTGGAATGATGCGGATGCAAGCTTTTTTTTCAGGCTTTTCCGGTCCGTCAGGCTCATAATACCATCGTCATGATCGAGTGGGGGAGACTGACGGCCTCGGCGGCCTGATCGCCCAGGTAAAGGCGGAAGGCGACCTCAGTCTCCTGCTTGTTCATGACCACCACCACGATCCGGCCGTCGGGGTTGATAAAGGCGGTGGCCATAAGCTGCGCCCTGCTGGAACTGCAGGCGATCCGTTTGGCCCCGGGCAGCAGGAATTTGGAAAAGTGGCCGATGTAGTAATACGAATTCATGAAATGCAGCGTCCCTTCCTGCGTTTTGGCATGGATGGGCGCGAAACAGAAGTTGCCGACATGGTTCGGCCCGCCGGTCTCGTCCAGAAGGATGTTCCAGTCGGTCCAGGCGACCGCGCCGTTGTTGAAATCACTGATCATCGACTCGCCATAGTTCTCCCCCCATTGCCACTGGTCAAACGTATCCCAGCTGAACGGGTAGTTGCAGGCTTCGGTCAGCAGGAGCTGCTTGCCCGGGAAGGCATCCGACACTTTTTTCACGTTATCATAGATGGGCGCCCCGGTCCAGCTTTCGTACCAGTGAAACCCGATGCCCCATACGTATTTCGCCGCTTCGGGATCGTCAAGGATCGTGGAAGCCCGGTGATAGATCAGATCGCGATTGTGGTCCCAGGCAATCAGCTTCTTATCCTGCATTCCGTTTTTCCAGAGCGCCGGGCCCAGGTGGTCGCGGATGAAGTCGCGCTCCTCTTCGGCCGTGTAAATACATGATTCCCAGGTTTGTGTAGCCATCGGCTCATTCTGGGGCGTGAGCCCCCACACGGGAATGCCCTGCTGCTCATAAGCCTTGATGAATTTCACGAAATAATCGGCCCAGGCCGGATAATATCCGGGCAGGAGCTTTCCTCCCCGGAGCATGTTCTTGTTGTCCTTCATCCAGGCCGGCGGGCTCCACGGACTGGCATACAGCGGAATGGCCATGCCCGCCGCCTGGTTGGCCCGCCTGATCATGGGTATCCGGTATTCCAGGTCGTGGTCGATGCGGAATGAGCTCAGGCTGACGTCGTTTTCATCAACATAAGTGTAGCTGCCGCTCGAGAAATCACAACTGTGGATATTGGTGCGTAAAAGGGAATAGCCGATGCCCGATTCCCGGTCGAAGTAGGCTTTGAGGAACTTTTCCTGTTCGGCGGCGGGCAGTTTTGCAAAGGTCTCGGCGGCCGCATCGGTGATGGCGCCGCCAATGCCCAGGAACTCCTGGAAGGTTTTTGAAGGATCCAGGAAGATGCTGGGCTGGGTTTCCAGGGGCTGCCCGAACGGGGCGAAGTTCAGCTCAGCCGATTCCCGGAGCCGGAAATCGGTGCCTCCGGCGGTCAGGTAGACTTTTACCTTTTTTTGTTGTTTTGCGTCATCCGTCTGGGCTGTCAGACCGGTGCCCGACAGGGCCAGGGAAGCGCTCATCAGGATCATGATCGGTTTTTTCATCATTATTTTCATCATATAAATTACCAGGAATAAGTTGCGACCGATTTACCGGGCAACAGGCAGGTGAAATAGCGCCCGCCCTGCTTTGTGCTGAAGATCACCTCGTTGTCAGAGTAGTTGGCGGCCACCATGACCTTTGTGCCGTCGGTGTTGCGAAAGGCCGATACGCCCACGTTGGCCAGCTCCGCCGGTTTCTGATAGCCCAGCCGCAGCGCGCCGGGACGGACCAATTTAGCAAAATGGGCCAGCGCGTAGTATTCTTCATTACGGGTCAGCGTCCCGCCAATCGTGTTCCAGGTGATCACGCCCCGGCAGTTGGTGCACCCGTTGTTCTGCGGGCCGTCGTTCTGGTCCAGGCAGAGGTTCCAGAACAGAGCGGTGGCCGACCAGTTCTGCACGGTGCCGATCAGGATATTGCGCAGGTACCACATCAGGTTGTCGCTGAAATTCGTGGCCCAGCCGCCGCCCGAAATCTCAGTGAAATACAGGTTCTTGTCGGGATGCGCGGCATGGACGCCGCTCATCGCCGTCACATTCCCGGCATAAGCATGGAAAGCGGAGCCTGCGACGTATTGCCGGGCTTGCGGATCGTTCAGGATATCGATCGGATAATCCGGCCGGTCCCAGTTGTGGTCGTAGACGATGATCTTCGTGCTGATCCCTTCCGAAGCAAAGGCTGGCCCGAGGTGATCGCGGATGAATTCGCCCTGCTGTTCCGCCTGCATTTCCATGCACGGGTAACCGGCTGTGTAATGCAGCGGTTCGTTCTGGGGCGTAATTGAGGTGATGTTGATACCCCGGGATTCCATCTCACGGATGTACCGGACAAAATACCGGGCATACACATCGTAGCATTCCGGTTTCAGCCGTCCGCCTTTGAGGCTCTGATTGGTTTTCATCCAGGCCGGCGGGCTCCAGGGACTGCCCATCAGCTTCAGGCCGGGATTGATCTGAAGGATTTCCTGCAGCACCGGCACCACGTCTTCCAGGTCCTGTGCCAGGGAGAACTGTTCCAGGTTGAAGTCGGTCTGGCCCGCCGGAAGGTCGTTGTACGTGAAATCAGACAGGGAGAAGTCGGAGGCGCCCATGCTGAGCCGGAGGTAGGAGAGGCCGATGCCCGTTTCGGGGTGGAACAGGCTGTTCAGGATTTCCGCCCTTCGTTCACTGGTCATCTCCCGGTGGAGCAGGTAGGCCGAAGAGCCCGTCAGCGCCGCGCCGAAGCCTTCGATTTCCTGGAACGTCTCGGAGGTGTCGATGGCGAGCACCGGGAATAAGGTGATGTTGCTGTCTTTAATGGATACGTCGGCCTCCCGGCTGAACAGCTTCGACCGGTCGCCCGTCGTCAGCCACACCTGCGCCTTGCCCACCTCCGCAGGCCCCGGCGGCGGATCCGGTGGATCACTGCTTTTCTCCTTGCACGACAGCATCCCCGCCGCCATCCAAATCAACCCCATCACCAAAACAACCCTAAAACCAGTCCTCTTCATTTCGCAATACCATTTCTCAATAACAATACAAAATAACGTTTAATAATGACAAACTCAACAATCAACACTTAACACTAAACACTAAACACTAAAAACCAAACACTTAAACCTTAAACCTTAAACCTCAAAACTCAACATCAGTATCCCGGGTTCTGCACCAGGTTCTGGTTCTTGTCCAGTTCCGCCTGCGGGATGGGCCAGAGGAGGTCCTGCTCCGTGATGCTGTATAGCTTGCTCCCGTTCTCATCCACCGCGTTGTTGATCACCTCGATCGCGCGGCCGGTGCGCTTCAGATCGTACCAGCGGTGGCCTTCGAAGGCCAGTTCCAGCCGGCGTTCCTTCTCGATGGCCAGGCGCATCGCGGCCTGGTCTGCCGCCATGGTGCCGGGCAGGCTCACACGGCTTCGGACCTGGTTGACCAGTTCGGCGGCGCCGGCCACATCGCCCAGCTCATTCAGGGCTTCCGCCTTCAGCAGGATAATGTCGGCCAGCCGGATGAAAATATAGTTCTGCGGACTGGGAAAAGTGTAGTTCCGGTACTTGTAAAGGAACGGGTAATGGGTCTGGGGCCAGTGGATATCCGACCATTTGCCGGTCACATCCAGGAAGATGATCGAGGCGTTCTTGCGGATCTGGTCCTGCTCGGCGTCAAAGGCGTTTACCAGGTCGTTCGAAGGGATGTTGAACTTCTTCCAGTCCATGCCCATGAACATGCTGGCGCCCCAGTTGGCGTTGGTGCTGGTGCCTTCGTAGTTGATCTCGAAGATCGATTCGGCGGAATTCTCGACGGAGCCGTTCCACAGATCGTCGTAGTTGGCCAGCAGGCTGTACGGGCCGCTGAACACGGCGTCGCAGTACTGCACGACCTTGTTGTAGTCCCTCGGCTCGATGGTGGCATAGACCTTGGCCAGCATGGCATTGACGGCCCCGGTGGTCGCGTATCCCTTGTTGACGGCGGTGGGTTTGACATACTGCAGTGCCACCTCCAGGTCGTAAATGATCTGGGCGTAGATGCTGTCTTTAGCTACCCTGGGCGGGAAGAGCTGGGGGTAGATCTCCGGGAGCAGCTCGGCGCTGATCGTGGTAACATCCTTGATCTGCAGCGGCACGTCGCCCCAGAGTTGCACCGCCTGGAAATACATGAAGGCGCGGATGAAGCTGGCCTCGCCGAGGATCTCGTTCCGGCGGGATTGCGTCAGGTCCGGATCGGGACAGGCCATCACGTTGTTGATCACCGGGTTGGCCTTGCCGATCGTGCTGTACAGGTAGGCCCAGTCGCGGCTGACATTGCTGTTGAGGGCGTCGATGTTGTAATCGTCGATCTGGAAGTTGGCCGGGTTGTCGGCGCCCGCATAGGCGTCGTCCGACTGGGCATCGCCGTTGACGAAATAATCCAGTTCGAAGTATTCATTCCTGAAATCGGCATAAACCCCGGCCAGGGCGGCTTCCACATCGGCTCCGGTCTCGTAAAGGATCGAGTCGGCACTGGTATTTTCGATGATGATCCCCTGGGAAATGGGCTCGAGGTCAAGGAATTTATTGCACGAAATGAAGGTCGTGACAACGGTCAGGGAAATCAGGGCTGAAGTTATCTTTTTCATGGCGGTCATTTTTTAAAATTGGACATTGACACCGATAATCACATTGATCGACTGCGGGTAGGTGCCGTAATCGATGCCGAACTCCGTCGCGCTGTTGCCGTAGGCGCTCACCTCTGGATCAAACCCGCTGTAGCTGGTGAAGGTCAGCAGGTTCTGGCCGGTCACGTAAACCGACAGCAGGGGAATGGCCTTGAATTTCGGGTTGTGGTCGAGGATCTTGTAGGATAAGGTCACGGATTTCAACCGCACATAGCTTCCGTTTTCGATGAAGCGGGTGGAGTTGCGGACATTGTCCACGTTTCCGCCGCCGACCGCCCGGGGGATATCGGTGTCGGGATTCTCCGGCGTCCAGCGGTTGAGCACCGCGGTCGACTGGTTCTTGCTGTCGAACATGCCTTCGAGGTCGACGCGGGTGGCGTTGTAAATGTCATTGCCGACGCTCCCCTGGAAGAACAGGTTGAGGTCCCAGCGCCCGTAGGTCAGTACGTTCGTGAACCCGAAGGTGAAATCCGGGTTTGGGTCGCCGATGACGGTGCGGTCGCCGGGGTCGAAGATGCCGTTCCCGTTGACGTCCCGGTAGACCAGGTCGCCGGTGGCGGGATCCACACCGTCGGAAATATACCCGTAAAAGGTGCCCAGAGGCAGGCCGACCTGGGCGATGGACACGTCGGAATTGTTGCTGTAGATCCGGCCGAAATAGTATACCTTCCCGTAGTCGCCCAGTTCGGTCACCTCGTTCCGGTTGAACGACATGTTCAGGTCGGTGGTCCAGATCAGTTTTTTGTTGATGTTCACCGAGTTGATGGAGAACTCGATCCCCTTGTTCACGATCTCGCCGGCGTTGGTCTGGATGTTGGTGATGGGCAGGGTGTTCGGCAGCTGGACGTTCAGCAGCACGTCGCTCGTCTTTTTGTAGTAAGCGTCGAGGGTCAGGTTCAGCCTGAAGTTGAAGAAAGAGGCGTCGATCCCCAGGTTGGTCTGGGTGGTGGTTTCCCAGCGCAGGTCGGGGTTGCCGTAGCTGACCTGCACGGCGGCCGGTCCGCTGGGCGGAACGGTCGGCGCCTGTGGGTAATAGCTGATCAGGCCGAAGCGCATGTAAGGCCAGATCCCTTCCTGGTTGCCGTTTTCACCCCATCCGCCGCGAATCTTCAGATCGTCGATGAAGCGGACGCCGCTCATGAATTTTTCGCCGGAGATACGCCATCCCAGCGAGAAGGAAGGCATGAACCCCCAGTGGTGGTTGAGCTTTGACGATCCATCTTCACGAAACGTGGCCGTGATGTAGTATTTGCTCTTGAAATCATAGGTGGCCCGGGCGAAGAAGGAAACCAAAGCCCATTCTTCGATGCTGGTCGTGCCGGTCGTCACATTCGCCGCGTTGATGGTGGTCACGGTGGTGTCCTTGGGGAAATCGGTGCCGTAAATGAACGAATCGTCGGTCTTGAAGCGCTGGATGCTGCTTCCGGCCATGGCCGTGAAATTGTGATCGCCGAACGATTTGACATAGTCCAGGGTGTTGTCCCACAGCCAGGTCAGGCTGTTGCGCTTGTCGGCCTGCCCGATGCCGTTGTTCTGGCGACCGTAATTGGTCGTGATCGGGTCGAGGTAATAGTTCCACTGGTGGGCCGTCTGATCAATGCCGAATTTGGTTTTGAAGACCACCGATTTCAGCATTTTGATCTCAGCGTAAACATTTCCGAACAGGCTGTTGTCGATCGCTTCCTGGTCCGCGCCGTACATGTAGGCTATGGGATTTTCCCAGGAGGGCTGGAACGGATTGGGGTCATACCAGCCGCTGCCGTCGTCTTTCCATACGCTGAGGAAGGGCGGTGTGTTGAGCGTGCTCATGAACACTCCGCCGCGGCCGCTGCTCAGGTTGTCGGGCGTGTCCTGCGTGCGCAGCCGGTTGATGTTGATGCTGGTGCCGATCTTCAGCCAGGGTTTCAGCTGGTTGTCCAGGTTCAACCGCACGGAATAACGGTCGAAGCGGGCGGGCTTCACCAGCCCCGCTTCACTCATGTACCCGGCGCTGAAGAAATAGCGGGTTTTCTCGGTCCCGCCCGAAAACGACAACTGGTAGTTCTGGTTGTAGCCGGTGCCGAACACCGAATCGCTCCAGTTGCCGAAATTGGTCTGGCTGGGATCCAGGGCGATGCCGATCTCTTCCATTAGATCGCGGTATTGTTTGGTGTTGAGGACGGGGATCGTTTTTCTCAGCTTTGAGAAGCCGCCGTAAGCATTGAAACTGACCGTGGGCTCCTCGGCCGAACCGCGCCTGGTGGTGATCAGCACGACCCCGTTGGCCGCCCGGGCGCCGTAAATGGCGGAGGATGAGGCGTCTTTCAGAATACTCATGGTGGCGATGTCGTTGGGGTTGAGCCCGGCGGTGTTGGTGGTCGGCACCCCGTCGATGACGTACAGCGGTTCATTGCCGGCCATCACCGAGGTGGCGCCGCGGACGCGCACGCTCAGCCCGACGCCGGGCTTGCCCGAGGGCTGCGTCACCTGGACCCCGGCCGCCTTGCCCTGCAAGGCCTGCGCTGCGCTTACGATCGGCCGCTCTTCGATCGCCTTCTGGTCAACCACGGAAACGGCCGTGGTCAGGTCTTTCTTCTTTTGCGTTCCGTACCCCACCACGATCACCTCGTTCAGAAGCGTCTGCTCTTCCTGCAAGGTCACGTTGATGACCGGCTGGTCCGATATTTCAATTTCCTGCGCCACAAAACCTATGTAACTGAAGCGGAGGACGCCCCCTTCGGCCGTGATCTGGTATAATCCGTTGACATCCGTGATGGTGCCCGTTTCGGTGCCCAGCAACTGTATGGTCACGCCGGGCAACGGATCTCCCGGGGCGTCGGTCACTTTCCCTGAAATAATCCGTGCCTGCGTAAAGGCGGATGAAGTCAGTAAGGTGAAAATCAGCAAAGTAAATATTCTGTTCATAGGGCTCTGGAATTTGATTTCACATAGATAAAATTAGTCTTTTAAATACTTAAGATGAATATCGCAGTGAATTTCCTTTTACATCATTTTGTCGGCAAATAAAGAAGCCGTCCCATCCCCTCCGTGTCCCTCCGTGTCTCCTCTGTGTTCCTCCGTGAACAAGAAACCTGGTTTACTTTCACGGACTTACACGGAGGGTTCATGGAGGCCCCAGAGGGTGTGTGAGACAGCCTCTTATGGATGCGGGACAAGAGTCGAAAATCTTTATCCCTGTTAAAAAACTACTTCAGGTCGAAGCGGTCCAGGTTCATCACCTTGTTCCAGGCCGCCACGAAGTCGTTCACGAACTTATCCCCGGCATCGGCGCTGCCATACACTTCGGCCAGCGCCCTGAGTTCGGAGTTGGAACCAAAGATCAGGTCGACGCGGGTGCCGGTCCACTTTACCTTGCCTGTGGCGCGGTCGTGCCCTTCAAAGGTGTCGTGCGAATCATCGGCAGCCTTCCAGATGGTGTTCATGTCGAGCAGGTTGACGAAGAAGTCGTTGGTCAGAACCTCCGGACGACCGGTGAACACGCCGTGCTTTGAGCCGTCGGAATTGGCGTTCAGCACGCGCATGCCGCCAACCAGGACGGTCATCTCGGGGGGCGTCAGGGTGAGCAGCTGGGCCTTGTCGATCAGCAGTTCTTCCGGACAAACGGAGAATTTCCGTTTCTGGTAGTTGCGGAAGCCGTCGGCCGCCGGCTCCAGCACGTGGAACGATTCCGCATCGGTTTGTTCTGCAGTTGCGTCCATGCGTCCCGGGATGAACGGAACGGTGACGTGGAAGCCCGCGTCTTTGGCGGCTTTCTCTACGCCGGCGCATCCGGCCAGCACGATCAAGTCGGCCAGGGAGACCTTTTTGCCTCCCGTTTGGGCGCTGTTGAACGCTTTCTGGATGCCTTCGAGGATCTCCAGAACCTTTTTGAGCTGGGCGGGGTTGTTGACGGCCCAGTCCTTTTGCGGGGCCAGGCGGATGCGGGCACCGTTGGCGCCACCGCGCTTGTCGGATCCGCGGAAGGTCGATGCCGATGCCCAGGCCGTGGAAACCAGCTGGGATACGGTAAGCCCTGAACTCAGCACCTGGCTCTTCAGTGCGGCGATGTCCTTTTCGTCGATGAGCGGATGATCCACGGCCGGGATCGGATCCTGCCAGATCAGGTCTTCTTTGGGTACTTCCGGACCAATATAGCGGGATTTCGGTCCCATGTCGCGGTGGGTCAGCTTGAACCAGGCGCGGGCAAACGCGTCGGCAAACTCATCCGGGTGCTCCAGGAAGCGGCGCGAGATCTTTTCGTAAATGGGATCGAACCGCAGGGAGAGGTCGGTGGTCAGCATCTTGGGAGCGTGGCGTTTGTTCTTGTCATGGGCGTCTGGCACGGTGCCATCGCCCATGTTGTGCTTCGGCCGCCACTGGTGCGCGCCCGCCGGGCTCTTCTCCAACTCCCATTCATAACCGAACAGGTTCCAGAAGAAGTTGTTGCTCCACTTGGTGGGCGTGGTGGTCCAGGTGACCTCAATGCCGCTGGTAATGGTGTCGCCGGCTTTGCCCGTGCCGAATTTGCTCTTCCAGCCCAGGCCCTGCTCCTCTAATCCCGCCGCTTCCGGCTCAGGACCGACAAGCCCTGCATCCCCGGCGCCGTGGGTTTTGCCGAAGGTGTGGCCGCCGGCGATCAAAGCCACGGTCTCTTCATCGTTCATGGCCATGCGGGCGAAGGTCTCGCGGATGTCTTTCGCCGCAGCCAGCGGGTCGGGATTGCCGTTGGGACCTTCCGGGTTGACATAGATCAGCCCCATCTGCACCGCGGCCAGGGGATTGTCGAGGTCGCGCTCGCCGCTGTAGCGTTGATCGTCCAGCCATTTGGTCTCCGCACCCCAGTACACGTCCTCTTCCGGTTCCCAGACGTCAGGGCGCCCGCCGGCAAAACCGAAGGTCTTGAATCCCATCGATTCCAGCGCGACGTTGCCGGCCAGGATCATCAGGTCGGCCCAGGAGATCTTCCGGCCGTACTTCTGCTTGATCGGCCACAATAACCTGCGGGCCTTGTCCAGGTTCACGTTGTCGGGCCAGCTGTTCAGCGGGGCGAAACGCTGCTGCCCCGTCCCGCCGCCGCCGCGGCCGTCGCCCATGCGGTAGGTGCCCGCACTGTGCCAGGCCATGCGGATGAACAAGGGGCCGTAATGCCCGAAGTCGGCCGGCCACCAGTCCTGAGAATCGGTCATGAGCTGGCGCAGATCCTGTTTCAACGCTTCGTAATCGAGTTTCTTGAACTCTTCCGCGTAGTCAAAATCCTCTCCCATGGGGTCGGATAATGATGAGTTCTGGCGGAGGATGTTCAGCTTCAGCTGGTTCGGCCACCAGTCGCGGTTTTTCGTGCCACCGGCGCCAACACTGTGCTTCGTTGCCCCGGTAACAGGGCATTTGCTCTTGCTGTCAGATTGATGTTCCATATTGATTATTATTTGGTTTATGATTGAATTTTGCTGAATGTTCCCCTGATCTCCACTACGATGTCCTCGATCCTGAACCCTTCTATCCCCCTGGAATTGAAATACTGAACCAGCAACTCGTCCAGTTCACGGTCCACGTAATCCTCGATGTGATCACTCTGAGTGCAGTACAGATGATGATGGTTCTCCAGGATCCCGTCGTACCGCATCACATCTTTGTCGGTCTTGACCCTCCGGATAAGATGGCTCTCTACCAGCGTGTCGAGCACCTTGTACACGGTGCCGGTGGCGATGTTCGGGTTCGACCGGTGGATGTGCGCAATGATCTGCTCGGCCGTGGGGTGGTTGCGCAGGCTGTACACGGCCTCCAGGATGCTGATCCGCTGCGGGGTTACTTTTAAGCCTTTTTCGGAAAGTTTACTTCGTATTTCCTGTGAATGATTACTCATTTGAATATTTCTCTGTTAAGAATAATTCTCTTTTAAGAGATAGTGCAAAGTTAAGCATATTTTTTCCGAAATCCTTGCCGAATGAACGACCAGGTTGAAGATTTTTTATGAACAGGTACGTAGACTGAAAAGGCCCGGTCGGTCAATCATTTCCCTGTGCAACCACGCTCTTATAGGAGGAGAAATCAAAGTTATTCGCCTTTTCGGCGATCCGGATAATCAGATTCCGTGCGGTCTCCGGCTTGATCTTGGCCGAAAGGTCAACCGTGATGACGCGATCCTCAAAAAATGCAAAGAACCGGGCCTCCGTGCTGTGCTCCGTCTGTCCGGTGGGGCCCGAAATGGTATTGATGCAGGGCTTGGCATGCGTTACGTACAGGAGCGTGCCCCCGGCCAGATCTTCCGAAACGGATTGATCTGGATCAAAGGAGCCTGAATGGAAGAAATCATCTTTTTGGGATTCAATGCCATTCATATCCCGCATCATTTGCAGCATAACCTTTCCCCCTTCATCGGATTCGTTGTACCAGGAAATATCGATATGAAGATTTCCATAATCTGAATCCGAACATGCATCTGCATTCTTAATACCGGCGTTGACGCTGGCCTGCACGAAGGAACCAATGCCCATAACATTTTTAAAGACACTGCTTCGGGCATCGACCATTTCCGCGGGCACAAACTGATTGAACGAGCTCAGGCTCTGGGCAGTCAGCGAACAGTGGAACACGATCAGCGGCAGGAAAAACGCCAATCTCCGGAGTTGGTTGTACTTCATGGCTTTTTCGTCAGATACGATTGATGATCATAATACTTATGCTAAAGTAAAGCAAAGCGATGATTCAGTAAATTCTTAAATGAAAAGATTTTTTTCTGCTACAGGGACTCCGTCCCTTTCGTAAGGGACGGAGTCCCGGAGAAGGCAGATAGCAGAATATCAAATGATTCCATAACTCAGAATAAAGGGACGGAGTCCCCTTTCAAAAGGGACGGAGTCCCTGTCAGAATCCGGCTAAAACTTTTTAATCACATAGTAAACGGACCGGAATAAATCCGGAGCTCTTCGGTACATCCGGAGCTCCTCCAGATCACGCTGAAATAATCCCAAGGCTGAATCATCCTGCATCCTGTCAATCTCTGCTTCAAGCAACCGGTAGTAGTCGTTCCACCATATGGTTTCATCCAGGATCAGTGTTTTGGTGACCATCCCGCGATGTTTTGCGATGAATCGTAATTTCATATCATGGTCTTTGTATTCATCGTGAAGCACCAGCCAGCCGTTTGTTTTCAGATAATTCATCATCACCGGGAAGCCTTTTTCGAAACCGATGATGTTCAGAAACCCTTCCGCCAGAATCAGGTCGTATCCTTCAGCATTGAATTCAAAATCGAAGAAGGAAGTGCAGAACACCTCCACCCGGTCCTGCAATTCCTGCTGCCGGATCTTCTGTATGAGGTAATCTGTAACTTCCTTATTATTGTCAATGGCTGTGATGTTCCCGGGAAAATGTCCGGCCAGCCAGAGCGCTGGCACTCCCGATCCGCAGCCGATGTCGAGGAGTTCCATGGATTCCGTACGGGGTATGTGTGCGCATGCCGACTCAAGGTAGGGGATCAACCCCTGCCGGCAGCGGTCTTTGAGTTCGTAATAGCGGGTAATATTCATCTTTGACCGGTTTTCATATTAGCCTGACGGGGCCTTCACTCGGTAAGCCACCCCTTGGCCAGCCGTACAAACGCTACCTCCCGGTAGTCATCTTTTTCAAAAACAAGCCCGATGTCGCCACTATTCAGAATGGTCATGGAAGAATAAGCCGCGCTGCCGGCATACACGGATTTCACGGCCGCCCAGGTCCGGCCTTCGTCGGCGCTGATCTTAACGGCAAGATTCTTTCGCTCAGACGGGTGGTTGGCGTTGGAGAACACCAGCAGCTCCCGGCCCGCTGCACCGGTTGAAGGGCTCCAACGGACCAGGCTCGCGTTGCACCCAGGATCCGCCAGCGCGGAATCGGGTGCGGAGATCCAGGTTTTCCCTCTATCGGCGGAGCGGTGGACGTACCGGACGCCCGCGCCGTTTACCCGGCTGTTGATCATCCAGGTACCATCATCCAGTTCGATGAACTTCGACTCATCCCCGGGCAGGATAGGGACATCGAACAGATGCCAGCTTATGCCATGGTCGTCGCTGCCGAACAGGTGCAGGCCGTGCTCCAGGTTCACCAGGGTGTGGATCAGTTGGCCGCTGCGGGTTTGCGCGCCCCGTCCCGAGGTGATGAACCTGAAATCGCGCGCCCAGCCGGGCCGGGTGATCTGCGCGGTGATGTCGACCGGCTCACTCCACGTTTTGCCGTGATCACCACTCCGGGCGACTTTAAAATAGTAAACATCCGGCTCAAGGTCAAGATCCATGTAATTGAAGAACAGGAAGATGACCCCTGTTGTCTTGTCGACGATCATCGACGGGTCGGAGGCCGGTTTCCCCGGGGGATAATCGATTACGGTTTCCGGAGCCGACCAGGTCGCTCCGTTATCGCTGCTGCGGCGCATGACGATGTTGATGTCGCGGTGTCCCCTCAGATCCGCGCACGACCGCACCCGTTCGTCCACTGCCACGATCAGGTCCCCGTTACCGGCGGTAACAAGGGCCGGGATACGGTAACAGCTCCCGTCTTCAGGGGTGGGGGAGCTGAATAAGATGACAAATTGAGGATCTTGTTGGGGTGAATGATTTGCTGTTCCCTGTGCGCACAGGTAAAATGATGCCGTTAACAGCGAGGCCAGAAGAAAGATTCTCATTGCACTTCAGAAACTGATAACAAAATTGGCGTACCGGGGCTTTTATTCTGCATTGGAATAAACCACGGATCTGCTACGCTTCATCGTCATTGTCTTCATATGAATCGGGCTCCGGGCGTTTCTTGGCTCTCATGGCCCGGTACAGGAACGAGAAGGTGATCAGGGTGATGGTCGTCTGGGCCAGCACCATGAAGATGATTGCCGAGGTATTCATATTTTAATGTTTTGATACATAATGAGATGCATTCTTTTTGCGCTTGCGTGCCGCCATGAAAACCAGTGCGCCCGAGAACAGAAATAACGAAAGAAGCAGAAGCCTGGCCACGTCGGTATACAGAACCCGGTTCACCACCTTTCCGGTGAACAATACATCGCCGGCTTTGATCTGGTCGCCGGTCAGCACTGCCGGCGCATTCTTTTTCCCGAGTTCATAGGTCGCCGTTCTGATCTGATCGGGAGCGGTGACCTGGATGAAGGTTTTCTGATCCATGACGTACACCGAGTCGATCACGCCCTCGAATTCCGCATAGAATTGATCCGCAAAGTATGCATCATTGGGCCCGATGTCCTTGTGGATGAGCTGACCGATGATGCTTTCCTTATGCAGCGGCCAGTTGCGCAGCGAAACCTTCGTCCAGTCGTCGCCGACGGGCCGGACCAGCGATCCGAAGAATACAATGATCAGGATGAATGGGGTGATCCATTTGATGATGAACTTATAGATCCCGGGCACCCTGATGTCGGCGCCGGTGGTGATTTCCTTCCAGCCTTTCTTCATGCCGAAGACCCAGGAAAACAAGATGATCTCGAGCATCGCGAAGACCACGAGCGAGACGGTACCCGCCCAGTAGTCATATTCATCCAGCACTCCCTGCTGGAAGAAGAATACGGTCGGCAGGCCCAGGACGGTGACGGCTGCGCCGAACACCATCGCGGAATTCCGCCGAGACCAGTTGAACTCATCCTGCATAAACGACAGGATGGGCGTGCCCATCGCCAGGGAACTGGTGATGCCGGCGAAGAACAGCAATCCGAAGAAGGAGATGCCGGCCATGGCCGACAGGATCGGCCCCCACTGCTGGAACAGGAACGGCATGGTCCGGAAGCCCAGTCCGAGACCGCCCAGGCCGGTGAGTTCCACCACCCGGTCGATGCCCAGATACCCAATGGAGATCGGGATGATGATGGAAGCGCCCAGCACCACTTCCACCCATTCGTTCATCCAACCGGCCGACATGGCATTCAGGGCGATGTCGTCTTTCTTTTTAACATACGATGCGAAACATTGCACGGATCCCTGCCCCAGCGACAGGGTGAAAAAGATCTGCCCGGCGGCGGCCAGCCAGACCTTCGGGTTGGTCAGCGAGTCAAAATGCGGCGTCCAGAGGAAATTAAGGCCAGTCAGGCCATCATTGACGGCACCTTCCTGCCCGGCCTTCAATGTGATGGCTTTGATTGCGAGAAAGATCCCAAAGAAGATGAGCATCGGCATGGCAATCATCGCCATCTTTTCCACGCCTCCTTTGATGCCCCGGCTGAGGATATAGGTATTCAGCACCATGCAGAGCAGGAAGAACACCACCGCTTCATACGGTATGCCAGTGGTGGTGGTGGAAAGGTCGAGGTAGTTGGAAAAGAAGTCCGCTACCCCGTGCTGGTCGAGGCCCCTGAAGGAGCCAAAGGCTGAGTGCATGGTGTAGGAAAGCGTCCAGCTCTCAATATAACAGTAATAGGCGGCGATGGCGACG
Organism: uncultured Bacteroidales bacterium; assembly: GCA_964489545.1. Classification (GTDB taxonomy): domain Bacteria; phylum Bacteroidota; class Bacteroidia; order Bacteroidales; family JAGOPY01; genus JAGOPY01. Next base: position 5,963 of record CAZAZE010000023.1, on the reverse strand, counting down.
TTGGAAAAGATACCGAACACCCCGACATAGCGCCACATGGCTCGGCCTCCCATTTTTTCAAAGGCAAAGGGCGTGGTGTGGTGCCCGAAGCGCCCTCCGTATCTCCCGATCGACCATTCTACAAAAAGCAACGGGATGCCCAGCAGCAGGAAGCAGACCAGGTAAGGGATGATGAACGCCCCGCCGCCGTTTTGCACGGCCTGCACCGGAAAGCGGAGAAAGTTTCCCAGGCCCACGGCATTTCCCGCCATGGCCAGGATAAGGCCGATCCTGGATCCCCAGGCTTCTTTATTGGTACTCATTCGTCCTGGTTAAGATTTGGATTTGAAAAAGTGCCTTTAAAGGTATGGAAATTTGTTTCGGTAGCTGATGCAATAACTTAAAAAATCCAGATTTGCCGGCTGCTATGATGAAACGTCCGATCACCATCAGTCATATTCGGGAATAATAACGTTACGCCGAATGCGTTCTGCGCATTTACGTATTTTCACTTAACATTTTTTCTTTTAGTAGATGGCTTATTTTATTCTCTTTCCGATATAAAACATATACCCATAATACGCTTTGTATTTGTGGTATAATTCTGCTTCATATCGCTGTGAAGAGGCAAATTCCTCTGCTGTTTTATTGCCTTTATGCTTCTTTAAAAAGGCATCAATATTCAAGGCTTGCTTTCTGTAATAGTCAGTCCACAGCGTTTCGGGCAACATATAGGTGGCAACCGGCAGATACCCTGCTTTTTGCATCTGTGCGACTTTATTTGGGATTGTATCTATTTCCGAATAGGTTTTTTGCCAGAATTCCTGGATTTCATCCGGTCGTTCATCCCTGAACCAGGTGTTTTCAGTAACCGCAATATGTCCGCCGATTTTTAAGAATTTCCGCCATTCATTCAGCCCGCGCTCAAATCCAATGTTATAGATCGAGCCTTCCGACCAGATCAAGTCCAGTTCTTCTTCGTGAAACGGAAGATTCTCCATATTCCCGACCGTGCCTTTCACTCTGTCTTGAAGATTATGATCCAGGGAATTACGATTAAATCTATGGATAAAATCCTCCCATACATCAATCCCGATGATTTCGCAGGGTGTATTTTTTCCAAGGATCATGGTCTGACCGCCTGTACCGCAACCAATATCCGCAATTTTAGATTTTTCGGTAAGACCCGGTATGAAACTCAGTGCTTTAAGCGTTTCTTCTGCATTTCCCGGCCCTTGCCGTTCCGTATCTGAGAAAAATTCGTAAATGATGTTCAGATCAAAATCGTGAATGGTTTGTTTATCGTTACTCATTTTATGTCTTTTAAAAAATTAAATTCTTGTTCAATTCTTCGTGCAGTCTGTCATCATGTTTACCTCCAATGCGTATTAGCTACTGAACTAATCTTTTTGTCCTGTTTTTATCGATTTATTTTTAGTCATGTTGTACGCAAAATCTTTTAATCTGAAGCCATTGTTACCTATTCTTTCAACATGGATCCAGGCAAGCCTGTCATCAAGTTTAAGCCCCCAAAACGTATCATCAAAGCTAACATTTGGAATCAAACAACCATCTTTTAGTAAGGCAGTTACAGATTCTTGTGTCCATGAATCGCTATTTGAAATTAATTGTGTAGTGTCATAATTTCGGATCCAGTATTGTGAAGCAGTATCCAGACTGATAAATCCCTTTAAATTAAGAGGTTTTACCTGAATTGTCTTAATATGAAAAATTCCACAATGGCCGCAATATTGAGTCAGCTCCTGTTCATAATGTCTGATTTCAATCTTAAAATCCGTTTCCGAATCATTATTGAGGTCAAGGTCAAAAGATGATAGAGAGTCATTCGGTAAAGGTAATGGTCCACAAAATGGATTCATATTGTTGTAATAATCCCTGATTGTAGTTCTCTCAATATCAGGTTGCACATCTGTGTAGATTATCTCATCCTTCGGCTCTGGATTCACCTTATCGCATGAAAAGGTTATAAATCCAATGATCATTATCCAAAAAAAGCCTTTTTTCATATTGTTTCGTTTTTCAGTCTGTTGCAAGCGCTTGGCCAGCAGCCGCTGAAACGAATGCAGCAAACAATACAACCTCAACACAATCATATTTGTGGCTGCTGGCATGTTATGTGGGGTTATTTTCCCTGGCTGGAATTATTTCATTCTGTTTTCGGTGTCCATTCTCTGGTGCAGGATTCTTACAACGACAATCGCATCTTTTTCTTGTTTATAAAAGATTATATGAGACTTTACTTTTGTTGACCGATAATCTTCTTTGATGTAGTCAATCGATCTTCCAAGAAGAGGGTTTGAGGAGATGAATTCTATTTCATCAATAATCAAACTATAATATCTGTCCGCCTGGACGATCGACCATTTTTGCTTTGTATAAGACCAAATTTCTTCAAGATCTTTAACGGCTTCATTTGTAAACATGTACCCGGCCATACCTACATTTGCTTCGCGTGAAGTGATTTTAAGTGGTCTTTTGGATTAAAATCCTGTGCAATTCCACTTTTTTCACCAAGTTCAAGGGCATATTTTACCGCTTCAACTTTTTTTTCCTCCTCTTCCAGTAATCTTAATCCTGCCCGAATGACTTCACTGGCTGAATGGTACCTTCCGGATCCTACTTTTTTTGAGATAAAGATCTCAAAATGTTCGCCTAATGATATTGATGTATTCTTGCTCATAAGAATTATTTTTTACAAAAGTACCAAATATTGGTACATCAAGCAAGCTTTAATTAAAATAATCTCACATAACGGTCAAGTATAAGAGCAGTAGCGGATTTCAATGCAATTACCTTTCCGCCACCACCAAAGTTTATTAAATGCACAGACCTTAAGTTTACCACTTCACCCGCTATTGCTCTTATACAATGTTGTAGCCAGTTTTTCTTTGTATTTTTTCTCTATTTCATTCGCAAAAGCCGCTTTGTCAGTCCGTAACAATTCCATTGCTTCTCCATTCACAATGGTCGGATGTATGTCTCTAAGATTTTTATCACTCCACAAAGCCAGTTCAACTAAAACAGGTGTCAAAGCCAAACTTTTTTCGGTCAAGAGGTAGAGGTTAGTCTTTTTATTGTCTGGTCGTTGGGTTTTTATGATAAGCCCCACTTCTTCCAAGAATTTGAGTTTGGCAGAAAGAATATTGGTCGCAATAGCTTCATCGGCTTCGGTAAAGTCTTTAAAAGTTTCTTTCCCTTCAATGAGCATTTGCTTTATGATGACCAATATCCACTTGTCTCCCAAAACATCTAAGGCTGAGGTAAACGGGCAATTACATCTGAAATCTTGTCGCATCTGTTAAGTCGATATTAAATTTTACTTGCAAAATGAAATTTATTTTTATTATTACTTGCATATTGAAAGTTAATATGTAATTTTGCTTGCGAAACAAAAGTAATAATTATTTATCAAATGACAAAGACAATGAGAAAAGTATTAGCAGTATTAGCTCTATCAGGTATTCTCGCTTCCTGCGGTGTTAATCAAACGAAACCAACAAGCGAGGTTAATCAATCAAAAACATCAAAAATGACAAACAAAGAAATCGTAGGCACTTTCTTAGGTGCAGTAGCCAAACAAGACGCAGAAACTATGCGCAAATTTGCAAATGCCGATTACATTCAACACAATCCATTTGTGCCAACTGGTTTAGAACCTTTTATTGGATTATTACCAGTTTTAAAAGAACACGGAACCTATGCCGAAAACGTGAGAATGTTTCAAGATGGCGATTTTGTGTTTATGCACAATATCTGGAAGAACGCCAAACCTTTTGGGTCGGATGAAATGGTGGCATTTGACATTATCCGTGTTGATAAAAACGGAAAAGTAGCCGAGCATTGGGATGCAATGACCGTTTTAGTGAAAGAAACTGCCAGTGGTAGAACACAAACCGATGGACCAACAACTGTTGAAGATATAGATAAAACCGAGGCAAATAAAGCGTTGGCAGTTTCCTTAGTTGAAGACGTTTTAATGGGTAAAAATCCAAGTAAGATTGGCGACTACATCAGTTCCGAAGAGTACCACCAGCACAACCCGCAAATTAAAGACGGATTGACTGGCATTGTGGAAGCAGTTGAATATCTCACTTCCCAGAATAATATGTTTAAATACACCAAAATCCACAAGGTTTTAGGGGAAGGTAATTTCGTCCTTACCGTAAGCGAAGGTGAATGGAATGGTGGCAAGAAACACGTGTTTTACGACTTGTTTAGAATGAAAGATGGCAAAATCGTAGAACATTGGGATGTGATTCAAGAAATACCTACTGAAGGTTTGGCTCACAATAACGGAATGTTTGGTGGATTTTAAAATAAATAAATCATGAAGAAAGCACTAATAATAAATGCACATCAGGAATATCCATTCGCTAAAGGCGAATTGAATCAAGAAATCGCAAAAAGGATTGGAGAATATCTTCAAAGTGTTTGTTATGAAATAAAAACCACAACTATGAAAGATAATTGGGATGCGGATGAGGAAGTTGATAAACATACCTGGGCAGATGTGGTCATTCTGCAATCTCCTACTAACTGGATGGGCTTGCCTTGGAGTTTCAAGAAATATATGGACGAGGTTTACACGGCAGGAATGTTTGGTAAAATGAGCCAAAATGATGGAAGAACAGCAGAATCACCGAAAAAGAATTATGGTGGTGGAGGACTTTTACACAACACCAAATATATGCTTTCGCTAACATTTAATGCCCCCGAAGAAGCCTTTAACAATTCCAAAGATTTTTTTGAAGGCAAAATTGTGGACGACTTATTCTTTCCGCAGCACATGAACTTTAAATTTTTTGGCATGCAGCAGTTACCAACCTTTGCTTGCTTCGATGTGATGAAAAATGGTGACATCGAAAATGATTTCAAGAGGTTAGAAGCTCATCTTTCTAACCTATTTACGAACTGATATTTAAAACAATATAAAAATGAAAAATGTAATCATTACAGGAAGCAGCAACGGATTTGGTCTGAAAGCTGCAAAAGATTTTGCTGACAAAGGCCATCAAGTTTTTGCAGCAATGCGAAATCCCGATGGGAAAAACAAAGGTGCAAAAGCAGAATTAGAAAGCCATTCTACACATATTAAAGTGGTAGATATGGATGTAACCAACGATGCTTCGGTAAAAGAAGCTATGTCAACTATTCTTGCAGAAGCAGGAAACATTGATATTCTTATCAACAATGCAGGTATTATGTATTTAGGAATTACCGAAGCATTCAGCGTTGAACAAGCAAAATTTCAAATGGAAACCAATTATTTTGGTGCTATTAGAGTGATGCAAGCTGTTTTACCTTCTATGCGTAAAGCGGGTTCAGGTTTAATTATCAATACATCTTCGTTGGTTGGTCGTATGTCGCCACCATTTTTTGGTACTTACACCGCAACTAAACACGCTTTGGAAGGTTATACACAAGCATTGCGTTACGAAGTTTCACCATTTGGTGTTGATATTGTCTTGGTTGAACCTGGACCTTTCGGCACAGGATTATTGGCATCAGGTCAAGCTCCTGCACATAATGAAGTTTTAGAAACTTATGGGGAATTGGCAGGTGTGCCAACAGCAATGGGCGAAAATTTCGCTCAAATGTTACAAAGCGAAGATGCTCCCGACCCACAATGGGTAGTGGACGCGTATTTGAAATTGGCAGAACAACCTTTTGGAAGTCGTCCTACAAGAACAGTTGTCGGTATCACTTGGGGTACTGACGAAATCAACGACCTAACGCAACCTATTCAAGATAGAATTTTGAAAGAAATGCAGCTTGAAAGTGTTTTGGGCGGGGTTTCTGCTTAATCATTAAGTTTACCTTCAGTTTAATTAAATCACAAGGGTTTAGGTTCTTGTGATTTTTTTTGTCAAGTTCTTCTGTTCGATATTGTCGTCCTAAAATTGGCTACAACGCTCGAGCGCAGCGCCCTGGGCCGGGTTTAGATTGCGCCATGGGGCAGGGGC
>CAZAZE010000022.1:0-54808 GCA_964489545.1 uncultured Bacteroidales bacterium | reverse complement strand
TGAGTTTTGAGTTCTGAGTTCTGAGTTTTGAGTTCTGAGTTCTGAGTTTTGAGTTTTGAGTTTTGAGTTCTGAGTTTTGTGAGCACGGGGTAGTGGTCCGAGATGTACAGGGCGCCTTTTTTCTCCCGGAGTATTTCAACGGATTCGACCTCCCAGTCGCCTTTCAGCAGGATCAGGTCGATCCGTTCGTTTTCCTCCGCGGACCCGAAGCCGTTAAAGGTCCCGGCATCGCAATCGCTGTTGCTTGAAGCGAGCAGGCAGGCATCGGCCAGGCCTGACTCCGGATGCGTGAGGATGTCATAGGGATTGGACCCCGGTGCGCAGTTGAAATCCCCGGTGACGATCACCGGCAGGCCGGCGGTATTTTTTTCGATGAATTCGGTGATCAGCCGGGCGCTCTCTTCCCGGGCAAGCAGTCCGACATGGTCAAAATGGGTATTCATGAAGTAGAAAGACCCGGGTAAATCCGGACTTCCGAACCGCACCCAGGTGCAAATCCTGGGCAGGGCGGCGTCCCATCCCACGCTGCCGGTATCGTTGGGGGTTGGCGACAACCACAACGTTCCCCAATCCTGGACGGTAAAGCGGTCGCTTCTGAAGAATACCGGGGAATATTCACCGCCAGACATTCCATCATCCCGTCCCACACCAACATAACCATAGCCCTGAAGGTGATCGTGGAGGTAGTTCGCCTGTCTTTCCAATACCTCTTGCATGCCAATGATATCCGGTGCATGATGCTGCAGCCTTTCGACGAGAAATTCCCTGCGGTTTTCCCAGCTGTTGATTCCGTCGGCAGGGTCGTCAAAGCGGATATTGAAACTCATCACCTTCAATTCGTCCTGTGCGAACAACGCCGCTGAAATGATGATAAAAACGATGGCAACGAAGGCTTTTTTCATCAGGATATTATTTAACAATCACTTCATCGGTAAAGATCCAGGAAGGTTTTCCCTTACCCAGGTGCCAGCCGGGGCATGTTTTGAGGGCATTGGCTTTTATCCTGATATACCGGGCCTGAACGGGGGTGAATGATACCCGGAACGTCTGAATGAAAGATCCGGTTTTATTGTCGGGCGTGATGTTGTCATTGATGCCGGCGGAAGTGTAAGTAAACCCATCCCCGGAGTATTGAACTTCGACTGATCTGGGAAGAAAAATCCAGGAACGGATATCCTGCAGGAATCCGGCGCTGACCTCCCGGACAGTCATTTCGCTGCCCAGGTCGATTACGGCTTCCAGGTCATTGCCTTCGAATCCAAGCCAGTTGAAATAATAATTGTTGGTACCCCTGAGCCCGTCGGTAAGTGCAGCCGCACCCCCGACATCGTATTTGGGGCTGTATTCCGTCAGGAGCGTGACCTCCCTGTTTACGCCCAGGTTGGGTTCCTTGCTCCGGATCAGGTAATGATTGATCTGCTCGCGGTATTCGACGGGCGTAAGGCCCTGCTCGTTCAGGATGGAGATGCCGGCTTCAGCGCATTCGCTGACGAATACGCCCAGGCGTTGCATCAGGTCCATGCTGACGTCAACCTGGTTGCCCTCGATGGTGATCCACGCCGGATAATCATTCTTCCGGTGCAATGCGATGTCGAGGATCGCGAACTCGAGCGGAAGCCGGGCGGTTTTGACTCTTTTCAGTATTTCCGGTTCCTCAGCGACCGCGGCTTCGGCCCGGTCGAACAGCCGTTCATATTCCGGGATCAGCTCCGGCCTGAGATAACTGTCGATACCGCTGTAAGGGTAACCATAGATCCATAGATTATCGTCCGCAATGGCCAGTTCATCATGCAGCATGTCGATATAATCCAGCAGGAAAGGCGCTGCAGCCCGGTAATACCCGGCCATGAAGTCTTCCATTACGGCCCGGGCATCCTGGTAGGGATCCCACATGAGTTTGGCGATCAGATAAGTCCGGAGTTCGTGAAATTCAGAAACACTGTTCATGCTGCCCTGCTGGAACACCATGCGGCAGTCTTCATCGGCGAAGAATGCAAGGTTGGGTTGCAATACCCGGAGATTGGGGAAAGGGCTGATGTAATTACGGAACTGGACGACATAGTCCCAGATCAGGATATTGTCGGTGAGCCGGGACCATTCTTTCACATCACGGACAAACGATTCGCTGGTGGGATCCTCATTCAAAGGTTTGCTGCGGTTGCATTCAATGGAACATAACATAATATTGACGTTCGGCAGCGGTTTGATCCCCGCTGGGGCTGATCGGGTATACTGATAGGCCAGTGTGGAAATGACCTTGTCAGGGAATTGTTCCGCCACCCGGTTCACGAACCAGATCATCAGGCCCGACTGGCCGCCGTAATCCTCTGCGATGGCCGTGCAGGACGGGCACTGGCAGGCAAGAAAATTATCGTTCTGCGACACGGACCAGTACTGTGCTTTCGGTCTGCCTTCCATCTTTATCCGGAGATTTTCCGTCAGGAGGCTGAACACCCCGGGGTTGGAGAGGCAGAGTTGCCCGTCCGGAACCCTGAGACCGTTGATCTCTGAGAAATATTCAGGGTGTTCCTTAAAATAAGATTTCGGGGATACCAGGTCATCGAAGGTATGGACCCACATACCCCATGAACCGTCGTGATGGGAGTGGAGCCGGTGCCATTGAACGAATTCCTTGTCCTGGCGGGCCGGAAAATAGACCTCCCTGAAGTCGAAAACAGGGTTAAAGCGGTATTTGATCACGGACAGGGCTATGCGTTCCATGCGGGGCACCGCGGTCGCCCCGGGTGCATACATTCGGCAGCCCAGGTATTCTTCCAGGAAGAAGTAAACCCCGTTACGGGTGCCTGCCGGGCTGCCTCCCTGAATGATCAGCCGCTCTTCGTCGGTAAGGATCACGAATCCGTCGGGATCCAGTTTTTCAGCCCGGGTCCTGATTTTGAATCGCTCCAGCCGGTTGGTGCTGCCCAGCAGGATTTCCCGCCCGGAAGGCTCCGACCGGTCGCTTCTGATTTTCAGACTATAGCCCGTTGACTGCTTGAAATAATCTGCCAGGAGTTCCGCGGCCTGCTTTTCCGCTGCAGCCGGTTTGTCCGGGATCACAATGACATAATCGGAATGATTGTTTTCAAAAAGGGGCACCTGGGCATGTACTGATGGCCAGGCAGTGTACAAGGCCAAAACCAGCCATATCCGTCTGATGGAATAATGTATAAGCTTAGAGATGTTCATTGAAATATTTTTCGATCTTTCGGTTCAGATGGATGCGGTCTTTGCCGCCGACGCCATGTTCATGGCCGGGATAGACGAAATAATCGGCCTGGATGCCTTCTTCGATGAATCGTTTCATCAGGGAGAGGGAATGCTGCCAGACCACGACCGGGTCGGCCGTGCCATGGATCACCAGCAGGTTGCCCCGGAGTTTGCCGGCTGTTTCCAGGAGGCTGGCATTTTTATAGCCCTCGGGATTTTCTTCCGGGGTGTCCATATACCGCTCACCGTACATGACCTCGTAATAGCTCCAGTCGGTCACCGGCCCGCCGCATACGCCTGCCTTGAAAACTTCAGGATGGCGCAGCATGAGGCTGATGGTCATAAACCCGCCGTAACTCCAGCCGTGTACGCCGATCCGCGTGTCGTCCACATAAGGCAGGTTGCGCAGGAAATTCACGCCGGTCATCTGGTCCTCCGATTCCCGGGCGCCCAGGTCGCGGAAAATGGCCTGTTCAAACTCGCGCCCCCGGTCCGATGACCCACGGTTATCCAGTGTAAACACGATATAACCCTGGCTGGCCAGGTAATAAAGAAAGAGTCCCGAACCGCCAAGCCAGGAGTTGGTAACCAATTGGGAATGGGGTCCGCCGTACACATAAACGATGACCGGGTATTTCTGCCGGGGATCAAAACCGGGAGGATAGATCATGCGGGAGTACAGATCCGTTCCGTCGGCCGCCCGCAGCCGGAACAGGTGCGTGGTGCACCGTTCATATTCATCCAGCGGGTCGGGGCTGCGAAACACCACCTGTTCCACACGCCCGCGGGTATCCACCACGGCGTATTCCCGGCTTACGATCGTATCCTGGTAAATGTCGATGAAATATTTGCCAGACTTACTGAATATAGGGCTGTGCGTTCCTTTGTTCAGCGAAAGGTCAAGGATCCGGCCGGTTTTGAATTCGACGGAAAAAATATCCTCGTTGAGCGGGCTGTTTTTAGTGGAAAGGAAATAAGCCCGCGTATTTTTTGGATCTGTGCCCAGGTATTCGGTCACAACCCAGGCCCCCCGGGTGAGCTGACCGGTCAGCGTTCCGTCAGGACCATACAGATAAAGGTGCTGGTACCCGTCGCGTTCGCTCATCCAGATGAAGCGGCCCGAACGGTCGTCCAGGAAATACACGGGATGTTCCGGTTCCACGTATTTTTCATGTTTTTCTTCGAATAGGGTGGCCGTCCATACGCCGGTTCCCGCGTCATACCGGTTGAGGCGCAGGTGATTCTGGCCGCGGTTCAGCAGCCCGATCAGCACGGAACGGCTGTCAGGGCTCCAGGTTACGGCGGTGAGGTATTGATCGGCCGGTTCCCCGGTTTGAACGGTCACGCTTTTCCCGGATCTTCGGTCGTAGATCACCAGGGTCACCTGCTCGCTGGTCATCCCGGCCATGGGGTATCTTGTGCCTTTAACCGTGGCAATGCGCGTGTCGATGTCAACCAGCGGGTATTCCGTCACCATGGTTTCGTCTTTTCGGTAATAGGCCAGGTAATTGCCGCAGGGCGACCAGAACGTGCCTTTGCTGATCCCGAATTCGTTGCGGTGGACCGTCTGACCGTTGACAATCCCGGGTATATCGTCCGAGGTAACGGCGGTCTGGACGCCATTGTCGGAGATATACAGGTTATTCCCGATGGTATACGCCACCAGGCTGCCCTCCCCAAAGAGGTCGGGGTTTTCGGCGTCAGCCGGTATCGTGTTGATGAGCGCGGCGGTTTTCTTCTGCAGATTAACCCGGGACACCTTGTTATTGCTGCTGAAGGTGAACTCGCCGGAAGAAATCCAGGTTATGCCGGGCATCCGGGCAAGGCTGTCGAGCCCTGATTTGCCCATGATGGCGTTCAGCTCCGTCAGGCGCAGCAGCGTGTCAGGCTGTGCGCCTGTGGCGGATCTTTTAAGGATGGTATTGTTTTCCAGGTAGCTGAACTGGTCCGTGTCGCCGATCCATTGGAGGTTGCGCAGGCTTTGAGGGTAGAGCGACCGGTTCATGCCGCTGGCGTCTTCAATCGAGAGTTTTTTTTGGGAAAACCCTAAAACGGGAACCAGGAGCAAGAGGCAGATAAGTTGTTGAACGCGATGCATTTCAATATTTTTTATTAAAAACATGTAGTACCACTATAGTGGTAGTACCAAAATTTTACTTTTTGCCTTTCGGAATTCATTCGAGATCTTTTCTCAGTCCCTTAATTCTGATCGTGCACTGCCCGGGAAAACGCCCGGATGAGGGATGGATCTTTTTCGATGGCGTTGCCGATCACGATGACATCTGCGCCGGCCTTGCACGCTTGTCCGGCCTGTTCAGGGGTCCGGATCCCTCCACCCACGATCAGCGGAATGCTGAGATTATCTTTGACCCTGCGGATCATTTCAGGAGGCACGGGGTGCCCGGCGCCCGAGCCCGCATCGAGGTAGATCAAACGGAGTCCGAGCATTTCGCCGGCGATGGCGGTGGATGCGGCGATATCCGCTTTCTGGCGGGGGATGGGAATGGTGTTGCTGATGTAATGGACCGTGGTGACGGTTCCCCCGTCGATGAGCATGTACCCGGTCGGCAGGATCTCCAGCCCGCTTTGCTTCAGGTAGGGTGCGGCGATCACGTGCTTGCCGATCAGCAGGTCGGCGTTGCGGCCGGAGATCATGGATAAAAGGAGGATCGCGTCAGCCCGGGCGTCAATTTGCAGCAGACTGCCCGGGAACAGGATCACCGGCAGGTTTGTGCCCTCTTTGATGCGGGTGATGGTCGATTGCAGATGGTCGGCCGTGAGCAGGCTGCCGCCGACCAGGATCAGGTCGGCATGTTCGCCGGCCAGGGCCACTATGCTCCGCAGGCTTTCTTCTTGATATTTATCCGGATCGATCAGCACGGCAAATCGCTTCTGCCGGGGCTGTTTCAATATATCGCTGTAAATGCTCATGCAAAGGGGAAAAGTGCAAAAATACAAAATAAAGTGTCAAAGCCCCCATCCCGGCTAATAACCCGGATCCATGGCATAGACCAGGATATATTCCCCGATTCGCCGGTGTTCGAGCCGGTAATGAGCGGGTTTGCCTGTCTCCGGGAAAATGTCGCCCAGGAATAAAGGCTCGTCCATCGACTCCGGGAAATGGACCCGGATATTTTCCCGGAAATCAAGGTTGCGCAGCCCGTAAAGTTTATACAGGGCTTCCTTGGCGCACCATCCCAGGGTCAGCATTTCCAGCCGCTGGTCGTCTCTGATCTCCTTCAGTTCCGCTTCTGAAAGGTACCGGTCCCTGACTTTTTCTATCCGGGATTTTATTTTTTCAATATCGATCCCGACGGGTTTTTTCCTGCTGATGATAATGCCCGCCAGATCAAAGGAATGCGTAACCGAGATATGATGGTCGATCCCCGCGAGGAACGGTTTTCCCGACGGGTCATACTCGACAGGGATATCATCCGGGTCCAGCAGTTTTCTGATCAGGATCCTGTAAGCCAGCCACTGCTTCTTTCGTTCCTCCGCAACAAAGGAATCGTACAGCTTCTGCTCCGGGGGCCTTAACCGGAGCATCTGCCTGAGTTCATCCAGTTGTTCACGGATCTCCCATACAGCGTAAACGCTATGCTGATCGACCGATTCCCTGATGATCTCGCCCATATTTACTTTTGATTCTTCGGTTCAAAGGTACGAGGAAATAGGTGATCGTCAATCATCCCTGATTTAGTTGAGGAGGGAAGCATCGTTTTTCCAGAGCGTTCTGATTTTTTGTAATTTTGCAGCCCAAAATTAAATATGATGGAACACCTGATAATTGACGAAAAGATGAAATATAAGGTAAAAGATATATCCCTGGCGGAATGGGGCCGGAAAGAGATTGAAGTCGCTGAGAAGGAGATGCCGGGCCTGATGGCGCTCAGGGCAAAATATGGGGCCGGTAAGCCGCTGCAGGGCGCCCGCATCAGCGGATCGCTCCACATGACCATCCAGACCGCCGTCCTGATCGAAACGCTGACGGAACTTGGCGCTGAGGTAAGATGGGCCAGCTGCAACATCTTTTCGACGCAGGACCATGCCGCCGCAGCCATAGCGGTCCGGGGCATTCCCGTGTTTGCCTGGAAGGGCGAAACCCTGGAAGAATACTGGTGGTGCACCAGCCAGGCGCTCACCTTCCCGGGAGGCAAAGGCCCGCACCTGGTCGTGGATGACGGAGGCGACGCCACCCTCCTCCTCCATTGGGGCTACCAGGCGGAAAAGGATCCTTCATTGCTGAAACGTCCGGTCCAAAGCCAGGACGAAAAGGCCATCACTGACCTGCTGCAGCGGATCTACGTGGAGGACAACCGCAAATGGCATAAGGCCGTGGCTGAATGGAAAGGGGTGTCGGAAGAGACCACAACCGGGGTGCACCGGCTGTACCAGATGATGGAGAAGGGAGAACTGCTGGTCCCGGCCATCAACGTCAACGATTCAGTTACAAAATCCAAGTTCGACAACCTATACGGCTGCCGCGAATCGCTGGCCGACGGCATCAAGCGGGCCACCGACGTCATGATCGCAGGAAAGGTCGTCGTGGTGCTGGGTTACGGCGACGTGGGCAAAGGCTGCGCCAAATCGATGCGGGCATACGGCGCTCGCGTGATCGTCACCGAGATCGATCCGATATGCGCCCTGCAGGCCGCCATGGAAGGCTTTGAAGTGACCACCCTGGAAGAGGCGCTTTCCCGCGGCAACATCTACGTGACCGCCACCGGTAACCGTGATGTGATCACCACGGAACACATGCGGCGGATGAAAGACGAATCCATAGTCTGCAATATCGGGCACTTCGACAACGAGATCCAGGTCAACCCGCTGAACGAAATGCCCGGCGTGAAGAAAATCAACATCAAGCCCCAGGTCGACAAATACATTCTTCCCGAAGGGCATGTCATCTACATCCTGGCGGAAGGCCGCCTGGTGAACCTGGGCTGCGCCACAGGCCATCCTTCCTTCGTGATGAGCAACTCTTTCACCAACCAGGTCCTCGCCCAGATCGAACTGTGGCAGCAGGACTACGCGCTGGATGTGTACCGCCTCCCGAAACACCTTGACGAAGAAGTCGCCCGCCTGCATTTGGATCATATCGGGGCCAAACTCACTAAATTGACACAAGACCAGGCCAACTACCTGGGCATCCCCAAGGACGGACCGTTCAAATCCGATCATTACCGGTACTAGATTCCATAGTTCCACAGTTCCAGGGTTCCACGGTTTTGGAAAAGTAGAACAGTGGAATGGTGGAACAGTGGAATGGTGGAATGGTGGAATGGTGGAATGGTGGAATGGTGGAATAGTGGAATGGTGGAATGGTGGAATGGTGGAATGGTGGAATAGTGGAACCTGGAACAGCTAATTGTGGATGTACAGCAGCATCCCGTTGTATTCCGTAAAATACCGGCCCAGCGGCCTGTTTGAAGGTCCGGAAACGGGCGATCCGTCAAGGATCAGGTACTTCGACTGGGTGCAGGTGTCCATCACAAATGGATAGTAATTATCGACGAGCAGCCTGGTGCACAACGTGCCCGAAGGGTTGCAGCAGCTGTCGGGCGCAAAGGGCGGAGTGCGCTCAAAGGCCAGGAACATGTCGGTGGATGCCCGGTAGACAATGATCCCCCGGCTCGGCGATACTACCCCGTCAAACTCGTCCAGGTACATCCATCCGCCAACCGTGTTGATCTCCTGGTATAGCGTTGAATTGGGGTCAATCGTTATGTCGATCGGGGCGAGCGGCAAATCGCCCCCGTCGTCGTCAATACAACCTGAATGCAGCGCCGCCACAACCAGCAGGGCGGCGGCCAGCAGGGCCTGCAAAGGTGTTTTTAACCGGATCATGCAGATAAAAATTGAATCTCGGTGCAAAGTTACGTATTCCCGTGTTCACCAGGTCATCATCAGCCTGAATTATCCGTAATCTGCACGTTTATATGATCCAACGGTAAATCAGGACGGGTATTTTCTTTACTTTAGCCTTAAATTTATAATCGGTGCATCCGCTGAGAAATATCCTGATTTTCCTGGCCTTTTTGCTCGTTGTGGCATCCTGCCGCACAGCTCCAAAAGGCGAAAAGGAGTACGAACGACAGGAGGAAAAGATGCTCAAAATGGAGCAGAAGGCTTATGAAGACCAGGTGAAGCAACTCAGAAAGAACCAGTCAAAGACCACGCTCAAAATGATGCGGGATACCGAAAAGCAATCCAGGAAATGGAACAATTCAAGAAGGCGTTAAATGGGTGTGCGGCCCTCTTCCACGGTCCTGCCCGGCATGCCATTGCCAGCGCCGGAAAATCCCTGTGCCTGGGTTTCATGCTGATATGCTGCTTTAAATCCACCCCGGGGCAAAGGGCTGATATCCGTTTTGACCGCATCACCTCCGAGAGCACCATCCGCGTCAAGGCCCTGTCGCAGAATTCGATTTATTCCATGATTCAGGACCATAAAGGATTCATCTGGATCGGAACATGGGACGGATTAAATAAATACGACGGTTATTCATTCATCATCTATAACCGGGAGAAGGGTTTGAGCCACAATACGATCAACGCCCTGCTGGAAGACAGCCGGAGAAATATCTGGATCGGGACGGATGACGGCCTCAACCTGTTCGACCGGCAGAGCGGCAATATCAGGCAATTTCACAATGACCCCTCAGAATTCAACAGCCTTACTTCGGATTTTATCAATCATATTCACCAGGATCGCAGGGGCATCCTCTGGATCAGCACGGCCAACGGCCTCAATGCATACGACATTGACCAGGACGTTTTCCGGGCCATTAACTTTTATGAGAAAGGAAAAGACAGTTCCCTGACCAATCATATAACCCGGGTGCAGGAAGACGGACAGGGCAGACTCTGGATCGCGACGCTCAATGGCATTCATTGCTACGATCCGGGACTGCAGAGTTATCAATCGTTTAAATTGGCCGGGGAATCGTCCCCCGATCACTATCGCCGGGCCAACCATATCAACGACCTGGTCATTGACGGCTCAGGGAATATTTATGCTGCGACCAGGCAGGGCGTTTACATCATCAATCCTGAAAAAGGCGTGGTTCGCCACCTCCGGCAAGGACCGCCGGAGCAGCAGGGGCTTGCCTCGGATTTGGCCTACGTCGTCTTTCTTGACGACAAAGAACAGCTTTGGATCGGAACCAGCGCCGGGTTGAACCGCTTCAACCCGGAACGTGACGAGATGGCCCTGTACAGGGCGGGTGGACAAAACACAAGGCTATCCAACGACGACATCCACTGCATTTTCCAGGATCGGTCGGGAACCCTGTGGATCGGAACCTATAATGGCCTGAACAAGGCGGATCAAAGCCCCAGCCGGTTCACTCATTATTTTCATGACCCGGATGATCCCGGCAGCCTGTCTGACCCGATTGTCTATTCCATTACCGACGACGCCACCGGAAGGATCTGGCTGGGTACATACGGGGGAGTCAATGTTTTTGACCGGGACCGGGAGACCTTTAGGGCATACCGGCACCAGCCCGGTAACCCATCAAGCCTCTCCGAGGATAAAGTGCGCACCATAGCCCGCGACAGCAGCGGTATGATCTGGGCGGGGACGGAATTCCAGGGCCTGAACCGTATTGACCCGCGGTCGGGAAAGATCACCCGGTTTAACCATGATCCCGGGGATCCGGAAACGATCAGCAGTGACGAGATTTATGTGCTGTATGTTAGCCGCTCAGGCCAGCTGTGGGTTGGCACCGGTGAAGGACTCAATATGATGGATGTAGAGACGGGAAGAGTGATCCGGAAGATCGCACCGGGGGATCAGGATGCCGGGGGACTTAGCGATAAAGTGGTCTGGAGTATTCTGCAGGACCGGGAAGACAACCTTTGGGTGGGAACGTCCAATGGCCTGACTGTGCTGGGCCCGGATCTTAAACGCAAAAAGATTTACCGGAACGACCCGTTCAATCCTACTTCACTGGGGGCTGACTGGATCTTCAGCATTTATGAAGATCAGCAAGGCATGATCTGGATCGGGACCATGGGCGGTGGGCTTAACCGGCTTAACCCGGCAACGGAAGAGATAACCCGGTTCGGAGAAAAGCAGGGCTTGCCCAATAACGTGGTTTATGCTGTTCTGGAAGATGAAGAAGGCAGCCTTTGGATGAGCACCAACCGGGGCCTGACACGGTTCAACCGCAATTCGGGCACATTTATAAACTACGATCCAAAGGACGGGGTACAGGGAAATGAATTCAACGCCGGCGCCTATTTCAGGAACCGGAAGGGGGAAATGTACTTCGGAGGAATGAACGGGTTCAATGTTTTTTATCCCCGCGACATCACCCTGAACCGCATTCCGCCCGTCGTCGTCGTGACCCGCTTCAGTATTTTCAATGAAGCCGTGGATACTGACCTGGAAGGAGGGGAAACGTTCCGCCTCAGCCACCTGGAAAATTACTTCTCGATTGAGTTCTCCGCCCTGGATTATACCAACCCGAGGAAAAATCTCTACCGGTACAAACTGGAGGATTATGACGCCGATTGGATCACTGTCGGTTTCGACCAGCGACGGGCTGAATACAGGAAGGTGAACCCGGGGGCCTACCGGTTTATCGTCACCGGATCCAACAATGACGGAATTTGGAATGAGGATGGCGTCAGCATCACCGTCATCGTAAAGCCTCCCTGGTGGCAGTCATGGTGGTTCCGTGTCATTGCCGCCGTCCTGATCACGGTCATCCTGTGGAATCTCGTCTATTTCAGATCGAAAAGCCTCCGGCGGAAACATGAGGTCGAAAAAAAGATGCTGGATATCGAGAAACAGGTTTTTGAACTGGAGCAAAAAGCCCTGCAGCTTCAAATGAATCCGCATTTCATCTTCAATTCCCTGAATGCGATCCAGAATTTCGTCTTGTCCAACGAAACCGACAAGGCCGTCAATTACCTGGCGAAGTTTTCCCACCTGATGCGGATGATCCTTGCCAATTCCACAACCCCGCTGATCTCTCTCAAAGATGAACTGAAGTCGCTGTCGTATTATCTTGACCTGGAGCAGCTCCGTTTCGATAATAAATTTGAATATGAAATCATCAAGGACCCATCGATCGATGAAAGTTTTGTGGTCATTCCCCCTATGCTGCTGCAGCCTTATGTAGAAAACGCGGTCATCCACGGGTTCGTCAACAGCCCGAATCGGGGCCGCCTGAAAATCATGTTCCACAACCTGCCGGAGGGTACGTTGCGCTGTATAGTCGAAGACAATGGTATCGGACGGGAAAAAGCGATCGAGATCCGGCAGCAGTCGGGCATCACCCGCAAACCGAGGGGCATGCTGATCACCCAGGAACGACTGGAGATCCTCAACAAGCAGAGCCGGAAGAACTACTCGGTGCAAATCACCGACCTGAAGGATGAACGAGGCGAAGCCGCCGGTACCCGCGTGGAAATCAACATACAATACCAGGAAATTTAACCGTACAACATATGATCAGGGCCATTATCATCGAAGATGAAAAGATGTCGCGGGAAACACTGCGAAAACTCCTGCAAAAGTATTGCCCGACCGTTGATGTGGTTTCGGAAGCGGATGGCTATCGGCGCGGCATGGAGGAAATCCGGAAACATCAGCCCGATGTGATCTTCCTCGACATTCAGATGCCCGACGGGAGCGGCTTCAGACTGCTGGAAGAAATGGAACTGATCAATTTTGAAGTTATTTTTACAACCGCCTTCGACCAGTTTGCCATTAAGGCGATCAAATACAGCGCCCTGGATTACCTCCTGAAACCCATCATACCGCAGGAACTGATCGAAGCGGTCCAGAAAGTGGAAAAGAAGAAGGCCGAACTGCAGAAGCGAAAGAACCTGGGCGTGATGCTCGAAGGCAACCAGGTGAAGGAGGATCAGAACCAGAAAATCATTCTTTCCACGTCTGATATGATCCATGTGATCAACATCGATGATATCATCCGATGTGAATCAGATAACTATTACACCTACTTTTATTTTACCGACGGCCGTAAACTTCTGGTTTCCAAAACGCTGAAAGAGAACGAGGAATTGCTGAGCCATCATAACTTCATCCGGCCCCATAAATCACACCTTATTAATATCAAGTATATTAAAAGCTTCTTACGTCATGAAGGAGGGGTGATCCTGATGACCGACGGCACACGGATCCCGGTTTCCAGGAGAAAAAAGGATAAAATAATGGAGATCATATTTAACTTATAGTCAATAAGATACAAAGAATTTTCCCACCGTAAACTGATTATCCGGGGCCTTTAACTGATTTTGCCTGCCGAACGAAAGTTGAAATTTGTATTTTTATGTCGACCAGAAACCATAGCTATGGACGATTTCATATACTTGCTCGTATTGATCGCCTGGGCCGTTTTTGCGTATTACCGGCGTTCTCAGAAGAAAGCCGATGAAGCGCGCAAAGCGGCATCCCGGCGCCAGGTCAGTGAACCGGAGGAGCGAACCATGCCCACCCTGGAAGAGATCCTGATGGGGGAGGAGTATTACCCGGAGGAACAACCGGCGACAAAACCCCTGCCAAAGGCACCAGTCTTCCGAATGGAACCGACCTCACCCGCCGAGACCGTTTTCGAAAGGGAGTACAACCTCAGGGGGATCACCTCCATCGAAGAACTGGACCGGCCGGCGCCTGTCGACCCGGATCGAAAGCCGTCAATAACCGAGGAAGATATCTATGAGGAAATGCAGCCGGTCTATGCATCGGAAATCCGGAATAACCTCCGGCAGGCGGTTATTTACGCGGAAATACTGAACAGGCCCTATGCTTGATTAAGGTCAAAAGACAGGATAATTTTTTAAACCCGCTGAGAATAATTCTTGTTGATTAGAACGATTTATTTATAACTTTACCCGCTTTAAATTCGCGCAATAGATAACCTAACATAAATTTATATGGTATGTTAAGAAAGTTACTCTTTACCCTTGGCATCATTCTCTCCTCCAACTTGTTAGTTTTTTCACAATCCGGTGCACTCAAAGGAAAAGTCCTGGATAAGGATACACGGGAGCCGCTTCCGTTTGTGAATGTGGTGGTGGAAGTAGGCGGTACGAACGTTGGCGGATCCGCTTCCGATTTCGACGGGAACTTCATGATCAAGCCGATTCCTCCGGGGCGGTACGACGTGAAAGCCACATACGTGGGGTACAAGCCCACCATGTATAAGGGCGTTATCATCGTGGCGGACCAGATCCAGTTTCTCGACGTGGAAATGGAGTCGACGGCACAGGTGCTGGAAACCTTCGAGGTGATCGATTACAAAGTTCCGCTCATCTCCAAGGACCAGACCACATCAGGAGCCAGCGTAACCTCCGAGGAGATCGCCAAGATGCCTAACCGTTCGGCCAACGCTATCGCTTCCACTGTCGGGGGGGTCTTCTCGGCCGACGGGGAGCGCGGACGCGTCCGCGGCGCCCGTGAGGACGCCACCGTCATGTACATTGACGGGATCAGGGTAAGAGGATCTTCTTCACTGCCGGCTTCGGCCATCGAACAGGTCGACGTGGTCCTGGGCGGTGTCCCCGCACAATATGGCGATGCCACAGGAGGTATCATCAACGTGACCACCAAAGGCCCTTCCCGTACGTTTGGCGCCGGGGTGGAACTCGAATCTTCCCAGTTCCTCGACCCGTTCGGTTACAACCGCGCCGGGATCAACATCAACGGTCCACTCTTTTCGAAAAAGGATGAAAACGGAAAAAGAATCTCATCCCTGCTGGGCTTCTTCATTGCCGGCGACTTCACCTACCGGCTCGATGGCCGGCCCATTTCCAGCGACTTTTACAAGGCAAAGGATGATTACCTGCAGTACCTTGAAGATACCCCGCTGCGACCGGGACAGGGCGGCCTGGGCACCTATGACAATGTCCAGTTCACCCATAAGGACGACCTACAAAAGATAAAAACCACCCAGAACAGCAGCAACTATGACGTTAACCTGTCGGGTAAAATCGACATCAAGACCACCGAAACAATCAACCTGACGTTCGGAGGATCTTACTATTATCTCAATTCCAACAATTACAGCTACAATAACTCCCTGTTCAATTACGACAAGAACGTCCATTCCGTGGCCAATACCTGGAGGGTGTTCGGCCGCTATACGCAAAGGTTCCCCTCAGGCCCGGAAAGCAAGGCCCTCATTAAGAACTTCTACTACACCCTTCAGGCCGACTATACCAAAAACACCGGCTATAATGAGGATCCGGACCACCGCGACGATCTCTTCAAATATGGTTACCTTGGCCGGTTCAACACCTACAAAACCCCGACCTACCAGATCGGTTCGGATACGGTGAACGGCAACTTCTATGAACAGGCCTGGGTGCTCAACAGCTGGGATTTCGATACGCTGGTCACCTGGCAGCCCTATGATTTCAACCCCATCGTGGCCAATTATACCACCAATTATTACAACATTTTCGCCGGACAGCCCGTCGGTAACTATCAGAATACCGACCAGATCCAGCTTGGCGGCGGACTGCTCAACGGCCAGGGGCCGTCGAACGTTTACGGGCTGTGGGGCGCCCCCGGCACCATCCAGTCCGGATATAACGAGTTCGACAATACCCAGGTGGCGGTGAACGTTTCCGGCGCCATGGATATCGGGAACCATGAATTCCGCTTTGGATTCCAGTACGACCAGCGCAGCGACCGCGGCTACGGCTATGCACCCGTCGCCTTCTGGACCCTGATGCGCAGCATCACCAATTTCCACATCAGTGAGCTCGACCTCGAAAACCCGTTTGTGGTGGAAGGATCTAACCTGGATACTATTAAATATTATCGCAAATACGACCAGATCTCCCAGCGCACCTTCGATATCAACCTGAGGAAAAAACTTGGCCTCCCGGTCGACGGACTGGATTATATCGACATCGACTCCTATGATTTCAATACCAATACCATCAATTATTATGACAAGAATGGGGTGATGCACACCGTATCGTCCGACGGCAGTATGTTCACCATTGATTTGTTCAGCGCCGATGACCTGCTCCAGGATGGGATCTCATCGCTGGTTGGATACAACGGCTATGATTACAAAGGAAACAAACTGAAATCGAAACCCAGTTTCGAGGACTTTTTCAATGAGCAGGACGAAGACGGTAACTATACCCGCCCCATCGGCGCCTACGAACCGAACTACATGGCCTTCTACGTGCAGGATAAATTCGCGTTCCGCGACCTGATCTTCAACATCGGTGTCCGGGCCGACCGCTTCGACGCCAACCAGAAGATGCTGAAGGATCCCTTCCTGCTTTACGAAGCCCGTACCGTCCGGGAAGTGTCCGGCGTCGGCGGCGAATCCGTCATCCATCCTTCGAACATGGGTCCGGATTATGTTGTTTATGTCGATAATGTCAATAACCCTTCCCAAGTCGTGGGGTACCGCAACGAGTACACCTGGTTCAACGCCAGCGGTACGGAAATCCAGGACCCCAACGTGCTTGACGTAGGTTCCGGCATTTCACCCTACCTCGTCGACCCAACCCTCACCCGGCCCACCATTGCCGCATTCCAGGATTATGTCCCGCAATGGTCCGTCATGCCGCGTATCTCGTTTTCTTTCCCGATCTCCGACGAGGCCCTGTTCTTCGCCCACTATGACGTGCTGACCCAGCGACCGACGAACAGTGTCTTCGCTGACCCGTCTACTTATTACTTCTTCGACAACGTATCGGGAATTATCAATAACCCCGGCCTGAAGCCAACCCAGACCATCGACTACGAAGTGGGTTTCCAGCAGAAACTGACAAACACCTCATCCCTGAAACTGGTCACCTTCTACCGTGAAATGCGCGACATGCTGCAGATCTACCGGTTCAACGGGGCTTATCCGAAAGATTATACCTCATATAATAACCTCGACTTCGGAACGGTCTGGGGGTTAACTGCCCAGTATGACCTCCGCCGGACCGGCAACGTCAGGATGAGCGCATACTATACCCTGCAGTTCGCCAATGCGACCGGTTCCAGCCAGACCTCCACCGCTGCCCTGGTGGCGTCGGGCCTTCCGAACCTCAGGAGCACGTTCCCGATCTCCACTGACCGCCGGCATTCATTCAACTTCTTCTTTGACTTCCATTATGGCGGCGGGGCCGAATACAACGGCCCGGTGACCAACCGGTCGGCCAAAGGGAAACCCCCGGTACAGTGGCTGAGCTATACCGGTTTTACCATCACCCTCAACGGCGGTTCCGGAACACCTTATACGCAATCCCGTAACGTTGTCGGGATCAACCAGGCCGGGACCAACCTGGTCAAGGGTACCTATTTCGGCGCGCGCGGGCCCTGGCAGTTCAGGATCGACGCCACGATCGACAAGGATTTCCGGTTCCAGCTGGGTAATGGCGAGAACAAGCGCGAAGGGATCGTCAATGTATATTTCCGCATTAACAATATCCTCAACACCCAGAACGTGTTAGGTGTGTACCCCTACACGGGGAATCCGGATGACGACGGGTACCTGTCGGCTCCCGAATCCCAGAAGCAGATCAGCGAAGCGCTCGACGAACAGGCTTACCGCGACCTTTATGCCATCGCCGTGAACAACCCGGGCAACTACAGCCAGCCCAGAACCATCCGTCTTGGCGTGATCTTTAATTTCTAATCAAAAAGACATTTGCCTGAAATGATAATCATAAGAAATCATAATATGAAAATGAGAAATATCTATCGGTTCCTATCTCTATTACTCATAGGCTTGCTACTGGCAGGTGTCGCTTACCCCAGGGAATTCGTGGGCGCCACCAAAAGCACAAGCACGATAAAGTCAACCGCAGCGGGTTGCTCGGCCGCCTCCGGCTTCCGTTTTCTCGACATCAACAATGTCAGGACCCGTATCAATACCGGTGGCGACATGTGGTGGGACCTGCCGGGCGGAATAGGCGCCCAGTATTATATCCCCAAATCCGGGACCGCAACATCCATGTTCTCAGGTTCATTGTGGATCGGAGGCCTTGATATCAATAACCAGCTCAAACTGGCCGCCATCCGGTACAGGCAGGTGGGTAACGATTACTGGCCGGGACCGCTGACCACCGACGGCACTGCCGCCGTCGACCAGGAAACCTGCGCCAAATATGACCGCCACAGCCTGATCACCCGCCTGGAAGTGGATGAGTTCCTGCAATGGTGGAACAGCGACAACAAAGCCGAGGATTTTCCCGGGTACAGCATCCCCAAATCCATTCTCGACTGGCCGGCCCACGGAGACGAAACCAAACTCCAGAGCTACTACCTGGCGCCTTTCCGGGATGTGGACGGTGATGGGGAATACGATCCCAACAATGGGGATTACCCGTACTATGATATCGACAACGAACTCTGCCCGATCAACTTCGCCGGCGATCCTAATTATATCCCGGCAAGAACGCTTGAAGAGGACCTGACGGAATACGATGTTCCGCTGTTCGGAAGTATCCTGGTCGACCAGGTGATCAAAGGCGACCAGACCTTATGGTGGGTGTTCAACGACAAAGGAAACACCCACACCGAAACCCAGGGCTCCCCCATCGGCATGGAAGTGCGTGCGCAGGCTTTCGCCTTCGCCACCAACGACGAAATCAACAACATGACCTTCTATTCTTACGAGGTCATCAACCGCTCTACTTTTGAGCTTACGAATACCTATTTCTGCCCCTGGGTAGATACCGACCTGGGTTATGCATGGGATGACTACGTGGGATGCGATGTCCTCCGCGGTCTGGGTTACTGCTACAACGGGCAGGCCATCGACGGCAGCGGTGAACCGGAAGCTTACGGCGAACAGCCGCCGGCGATCGGTGTCGACTTCTTCCAGGGACCGTACATCGATCCCGATGGATATGATAACCCCCGCTTCACCGGCGATTGTTCGCTGCTGAGCCAGGGCTCCAACTTCGAAATTGACCAGATGGCCATCAACGGCGTCAATTTCGGCAACGGCATTGTCGATGATGAACGCTTCGGGATGAGAAGGTTCGTTTACCACAACAACACCTCCTCCAACCAGGCCACCACCGACCCGCAGATCGCGGCGGAATATTACAACTTCCTGCGCGGGATCTGGAAAGACAACAGCCCGATGTATTATGGCGGCACTGCTCACCAGAGCGACCCGGCCGCCGTAGGACCGATCTGCGAGTTCATGTTCCCGGGCGATTCCGACCCCTGTAACTGGGGAACCCGCTTCCAGCCGCCTAATGGTGGATACAACCAGAATGGGAAATACTGGACCGAGGAAACCTCCGGCAATCAGCCGGGCGACCGCCGGTTCATGCAGTCTGCCGGCCCCTTCACAC
Source organism: uncultured Bacteroidales bacterium (assembly GCA_964489545.1). GTDB lineage: Bacteria > Bacteroidota > Bacteroidia > Bacteroidales > JAGOPY01 > JAGOPY01. The sequence continues at coordinate 35,296 of CAZAZE010000022.1, read as the reverse complement.
TGAAACCGGGCGCCGTCAACTACATCACGGTCGGTATTCCCTGGGCACGCGCCGTCTCCGGAGGCCCCTGGGCTTCCGTGGAACTGCTCCGCGTAGTCGACGACAAATGCCAGGCCCTGTTCGACAACTGCTTCAAGGTGATCGACGGCCCCAACGCACCAGACCTGGTCTTCAGGGAACTGGACCGCGAACTGCTGGTCTACATCGACAATCCCAAGGGATCCAATAATTTCCAGGAAAAATACGCCGAATTCGACCCGAACATCATCCAGCCCAACCCGGCCGACCCTACGAAAAGAAGCGACTCCATCTATCGCTTCGAGGGGTACCAGGTGTTCCAGCTAAAGGATGCATCGGTCACCCTTGGCGACGCCAAGGACCAGTATGGCAACTACAACCCCGACCAGGTCCGCCTGGTGGCCCAGTTTGACGTTAAGAACGGCGTGGGCCGCATCATCAACCATTACTTCAACAAGGCCATCGGGTTCAATATCCCGATCGTGGAAGTGGACGGCGGCGACGAAGGCATCCAGCATTCCTTCCGCCTGACAGACGATGCCTTCGCCACCGGCGACAAACGGCTGGTTAATCACAAGCAATATTACTTCACGGTAGTGGCTTATGCCCATAATGAATACATGGCGTATGATCCGGAAGACCAGATTGGTAAATTTGGCCAGAAACAGCCTTATCTCCCCGGAAGAAAGAACATCAAGACCTATACCGCCATTCCGCATAAAATTGTCAATGGCACCATGGCCAACAGCCAGTACGGCGACGGCCCGGCGGTAACCCGCATCGAAGGCCAGGGCAACGACGGGATGATCCTGGAACTGACCCAGAAAACCATCGACGAGATCATGTCCAAATCACCGGTAGGCTCCGTGGTTAATGGAGATACCGTCGTTTTCGGGCATCCGGAGTATCCGATCGCCTATGAAGCCAGCTATGAGAACGGCTTCGGACCGGTCAACGTCAAGATCATCGACCCGCTGAAGGTCACCCCGGGGAACTATATCCTGAAGTTCGACACCTTATATAAGATCAAGAACACCAATATCACCGGCAATGAAGCCCTCAATGCCGGAGGCGACACCGCGAGCATCGTGACCGGATCATGGCATCTCATCGATGAATCCACGAACACCGTTTATCCCGCCGATGCAACACTGGATCAGCAGAACGAACAGTTGTTCCTCGACCTGGGGATTTCCATCAACATGAAATCGATTTACACCCCCGGACCGAAAAAGCTGGGCGTGAAGCCGGACGGCAGCACCACGGTGGATATATATGAGATCCTGGCGCCCAATAACGGACTGCTCAGTGCTGCGATTACCTATAAGGATAGTTCGATTCAATGGCTGGGCGGCGTTGAGGACAATGACGTTCCCGGCGATCCCCGGAACTGGATCCGGGCCGGTACCTACCAGGATGACGCGAACACCAGCCTGAACGACTGGAATACGCCAAACAAGCCTTACGACCCGAATCAGAACTATGAAAAGATCGTGGGCGGCACCTGGGCACCCTATACCCTGGCGGCGTTCAACGACCAGGATAATGTCGGGCCGGCCTATAACCAGATCTCCAAGCAGACCTCACAAATGGAAGATATGTTCAGTGTAGACATCGTCTTCACGCCCGACAAAACCAAATGGACCCGCTCGGTGGTCATAGAAATGTGCCCCGATGCCACACTGTCACAAGGAAAGGTTTCGCGCTTCAAGTTCCGCGCAGCGCCCTCCGTTGACAAGGACGGCAATCCGGCGCCCGCAGGCAGCGGCCCGAGCGATGATCCTTCAGCGCCGAATTATGTCGCCGACTCGAGTATGAGCTGGTTCCCCGGCTATGCCATCAACGTTGAGACCGGCGAGCGCATGAACATCATGTTCGGCGAAGACAGCTGGCTGGTGGAGGATAACGGAAGGGATATGGTCTACAACCCCACTTCAACCCTCTTTGACCCGGTTAGCGGCAGGGCCAGGTTTGGCGGCAAACACTATGTGTATGTCATGCACCACATTACCCGCGATATCCAGGGCAGGGTTTATGATTTCCCGGCTTATGATGCCTGCAAATTCATCCGCAATGGGTACACGCTGTATGAAGTTCCGACATTCCTGTACGAACAGGCCTGGTTCTCTTCCATCGCATGGGTGGGCATGCCGCTGGCCGTTGAAGGAAAAGAATGGCTGAACAATGAAGTGAAAGTCAGGATCCGGCTCGCTAAACCTTACGCACGGTTCTATTCCACTACGCTGGACTCAGCTTCCATCGCGAATTCCCAGAACGGCCATCTGCCCATGTACCGCTTTGAAACCGAAGGCGTGGCCTACACCGAATATGATGGCGAAAAGGCCAAAACCGACCTCGACCTCATCCAGGTGGTTCCCAATCCCTACTATGCTTATGCAGGGGGACCGGGTTATGAGAACAATGCTTTGGATACGCGCGTGAAAATCACCAACCTGCCGGAAGAATGTACGATTTCCATCTATAACGTCAGCGGTACGCTGATCCGGCAACTCACCAAGGATGAACCCAAGACTTCCATCGACTGGGACCTCAAGAACTTCGCCGGGGTGCCTATCGCGGGCGGCGTATACATCATCCATGTGAAAACCAGGGATGGCGAAAAGATCGTCAAATGGTTCGGAGGATTAAGGGTACCTGACCTTAACGTATTCTAATCAGGGAGGACTATGACTAATATTAAAAATTCATCTAATATGAAGAACTTTTACAGATACCTGGAAGCTTTGATCCTCATCACTGCGGTTTCTCTGAATTTCTCTGATGTACAGGCCGGTAACAAAGACAGGTCGGGACAGGCGGGCGCACCGGAACTGCTGATCAATCCGTGGGCCGGCAGCGCCGGCTGGGGCGGAGTGAACACCGCGAATGTCAGGGGCGTCGAATCGTTGTTCGCCAATGTGGCCGGTCTTTCTTTCGTCAACAAAGTCGACCTGGCCTTCAGCCACACTCAATGGCTCAAAGGCTCCGGCATCACCATATCCAATTTCGGACTGGGCGTTCGGGCCGGAGAAACCGGCGTGATCGGGCTCAGTGTGTTCTCGATGCAATTCGGAGAACTCGCCGTGACCACGACAGATCAACCGGACGGAACCGGAGCAACCTATAAGCCCAGCCTGCTCAACTTCGCCCTTTCTTACGGGAAAGCGTTCTCAAACAGCATCTCCGCTGGATTGACCGTCAGGATCATATCCGAATCCATACCGGATGCCAGTGCACAAGGGATCGCCCTCGACGCCGGGGTTATGTATGTTACCGGGGAGCGTGACCAGGCGAAGTTCGGCATCGCACTGCGCAACCTCGGACCGAAAATGAAGTTCACCGGGGATGGCTTCTCCATCAAGGCTTTTTTCCAGGGCGACGACTATTCCATGTCGGTCTACCAGCGCTCCGAGAACTTTGAGCTACCGACCCAGCTGCGCATCGGCGCTTCCTATGACTTCCTGATCGGTGATTGGAACAGGATTACCGTTGCGGCGAATTTCACTTCCAACTCCTTCACCAAGGACCAGGTGGCTCTTGGCCTGGAGTATGGCCTGAAGCAGTACCTTTCGCTCCGCGTGGCTTACACTTATGAACAGGGAATCTATGAGCCGGTCGATGATGTCGACAGGACCAACGCATACAAAGGCCTTAGCCTGGGGGCTTCCGTAGAAGTTCCGCTCAGCAAGAAGAATGACCTGGCCCTGGCTATCGATTACGCCTACCAGACCACCGATAATTTTAACGGAACACAAGCGATCGGCGCACGGTTGAAATTTTAACAACCCGCCGGGATTTTTATTATCTTTGCAGTAACAAAGAGACCCTGTTCAGGCAGGGTCTTTTTGTCTTTTAATCACCTGAAATGCAAGCAAATCATGGCAGAGACTAAGTATTATACCAAAGAGGGGCTGGATAAGCTCCGGCAGGAACTGGATCATCTGACCACCGTTGAACGGCCGGCCATCTCGCGGCAGATTGCCGAAGCGCGCGAAAAAGGCGACCTTTCGGAAAATGCGGAATACGACGCCGCCAAGAACGCGCAGGGAATGCTGGAGTTGAAAATCGCCAAGATACAGGAGGAGATCAGCAACGCACGGATCATCGACGAGTCGAAGCTCGATGCAAGCAAGGTGTTGATCCTGAGTAATGTGAAACTGCGAAACCTCAGGAATAATGCGATAATGACGTATGCCCTGGTTCCCGAGTCGGAAGCCAACCTGAAGCTGGGGAAAATCTCTGTCAATTCTCCCATTGCCAAAGGGCTATTGGGCAAAACCGTTGGCGAACAGGTCGAGATCGACGTCCCGGCCGGAAAGCTCCACCTGGAAATTGTTGAAATCACCAGATCTTAATCCATATCGCCATGCCAAGCATATTTTCAAGAATTGCAAGCGGGGAGATCCCCTGCTACAAGATCGCTGAAGATCAGGATTACCTGGCCTTTCTTGACATCAATCCCCTGGCCAGGGGCCATGCCCTGGTCATCCCGAAAAAAGAAGTCGATTATATTTTCGGGATTGACGATCCGTTGTACAGCGGATTGTTCCTGTTTGCCAAACGAGTCGCCCTGGCCATCGAGCAGGTGGTTCCATGCCAGCGGATTGGCGTCGCCGTTCTCGGTTTAGAAGTGCCGCACGCGCACATCCACCTGGTGCCGATCAATACGGTGTATGACATTGATTTCAGCAAACCCAAACTGAAATATACGCCGGAGGAATTTTCCGCCCTAGCAGCCGAAATCAGCCGTAAACTCAATTAGGCTGGTCAGTAGGGCCTGCTGTCCCGGCCTTCGATATAATTGATGAAGGCTTTGTTGACGACCTTGTTGCCGCCCGGCGTGGGGTAATTGCCGGTAAAATACCAGTCGCCCGGGTGGTTCGGACACGCTTCGTGCAGATCCTCAATGGTCTGGTAAACCACCTGCACCCTGGATGAAATCTCCGTAGTCGTCAGCATGGCCGCGATCTTTTCGGATATCTGCAAGGCGGAGAAAGGTTTGTAGATCAGCTTAACATGATTGATCACCTCTTCCTTGGGCGCATCTTCCTGTTCCTTGCACTTCCGGTACACCTCGTTGATGACCTGGCCCTGGTTCGTTTCTTTCAGTAGGGTGATGGCCGCGTGAAAAGCGATGAAATCGTGGAGTTTCGACATGTCAATGCCATAACAGTCGGGATAACGGATTTGCGGGGCTGAGGAAGCGATGATGATCTTCCTGGGATGAAGCCGGTCCAGTATGCGGATAATGCTTTGCTTTAGGGTGGTGCCCCGAACGATGGAGTCGTCGATCACCACCAGGTTGTCAATCCCCTTGTTCACCGTGCCGTAGGTGATGTCGTAAATGTGCCCCACCAGGTCGTCGCGCTCTCTTTCCTGGGTGATAAAAGTCCGTAGCTTGGCGTCTTTCACGGCGATTTGTTCGATGCGGGGCCTGATGGCGAAGATCTTTCCCAGTTCTTCCTCAGTAGGGTTTTTCCCCAGGCTGAGGATTTTTTCCTGTTTGATGCGGTCGCAAACGGTCTGGAGCTCATCCATCAGCCCCTGGAAGGCGACGGCGGCGGTATTCGGGATGTAGGAAAATACCGTATTTTCCAGGTCATGGCCGATGGCATCCATGATGGCGGGCGCCAGCAGTTTGCCCAGCTTTTTCCGTTCCCGGTAAATTTCCAGGTCTGTGCCCCGGCTGAAATAAATCCGTTCAAAAGAGCAGGATTTACGCTCCAGCGGCTCCTTGCACATTTGTTCGGAGATATGGCCGTCTTTTTTAACGATGAGCGCATAACCCGGCCGGATCTCCCGGACCGACTCGTAGGGGACATTGAACGTGGTCTGGATGACCGGCCGTTCCGAGGCCACCACCACCACCTCTTCATCCTGGTAATAATACGCCGGCCTGATCCCGCCGGGATCGCGCAAACAGAACGCGTCGCCATGGCCGATCGCACCGATGATGGAATATCCGCCGTCCCAGTCACGGCTCGAGCGGGAAAGGACTTCCCGCAGATCCAGGTTTTTTGCGATCATCCCGGAGATTTCCCGTTTCTGGTAGCCCGCCTGTTTGAATTCGCGGTACAGCCGTTCATTCTCCTCATCCAGGAAATGACCGATCTTTTCCAGCATGGTGATGGTGTCGGAAGTTTCGATCGGATGCTGCCCGAGGTCGATCAGGCGCTCAAAGAGCTCATCAACATTGGTCAGGTTAAAATTGCCGGCCAGGACCAGGTTTTTGGTCTTCCAGTTGTTTCCGCGCAACACCGGGTGCAGGAGCTCGATCCCCTGTTTCCCGAAGGTGCCGTAGCGCAGGTGCCCCAGGAACAATTCACCGGTGAACTCCGCGTTTTGCTTCAGCCAGACCGGATCGTTCAGCAAATGGCTGTCCTTCTCGCCAATCGCGTTGATCCGGTTATACACGGTCTGAAATATGTCCTGGATCGGCGTGTTGGAATTGGAGCGCACCCGGTCGATGAATTTGTGGCCCGGATCGAGGTTAAATTTGACACAGGCGATGCCGGCCCCGTCCTGACCCCGGTTGTGTTGCTTCTGAAGCATCAGGTGCAGCTTCTTCAGGCCATAAAAAGAGGTGCCGTATTTGGCGAGGTAGAATTCGAAGGGCTTCAGCAGGCGGATCATTGCGATGCCGCACTCGTGTTTTATGGGGTCGCTCATTCCTTGGGGGATGCGGGTATGGAAAGTGCAAAAGTAATAGAATTTTGCTATTTTTCTTACCTTTGTCCGCTTCTGCAAAATAATCTCATCACATGAAAATTTCATACAACTGGCTGAAAAGATACGCCGGTTTTGACCTTGAACCCGAAGCCGCGGCCGGCCTGCTGACCGGTTGCGGGCTGGAAGTGGAAAGCCTGGAAAAGTTCGAATCGGTGCAGGGAGGCCTCAAAGGCGTCGTGATCGGCCAGGTGATGGAATGCGCCCGGCATCCCAATGCCGATAAACTGAGCCTGACCAGAGTGGATATCGGCACTGGCCGGCTGCTGTCGATCGTTTGCGGCGCTCCGAATGTTGCCGCCGGACAGAAGGTGCCTGTCGCCACAGTAGGCGCCGTTCTTTATTTTGGTGATAAAACTCTGGAGATCAAAGAAACCAAGATCCGGGGTGAATTCTCAGAAGGAATGATCTGCGCAGAGGATGAGCTGGGCCTGGGCACTTCCCACGAAGGGATCATGGTCCTGGATGAAGGAGCGTCTGTGGGGCAGCCAGCTTCGGAATATTTCGGGGTGACCTCTGACTACATATTTGAGATCGGGCTCACACCCAACCGCACCGACGCCACGTCCCACACCGGCGTCGCCCGCGACCTTATTGCCGTGATCAACCAGCGGGCCGGGAAAAAAGTGCTTAACCTGGAATGGCCCTCCGTGGCGGATTTTAAGGTAGACGACCATGCACTTGTCATCCCGGTGGAGGTCGTAGACCCGGCAGCCTGTCCGCGGTACAGCGGCTTGACGTTGACCGGCGTGAAGGTGGGCCCTTCCCCCCAATGGATGCAGAACCTGCTCAACGCGGCGGGAATCCGACCGATCAACAATATCGTGGATGTCACCAATTTCGTCCTTATGGAACTGGGCCAGCCGCTGCATGCCTTTGACGCGGCGCGCATCACCGGCAAAAAGGTCGTTGTGCGAAAAGCCCGGAAAGATGAGCCTTTTGTCACCCTGGACGAAATGGAGCGGAAATTAAGCGCCGACGACCTGATGATCTGCAACACGGAGGCCGGGATGTGCATCGCCGGCGTTTTCGGGGGCGCCGTATCGGGTGTTACCGATGCCACAACGGACATATTCCTGGAGAGCGCTCATTTCCAGCCCCAGAGCATCCGTAAGACTTCCCGTTATCATGGATTGCAGACCGATGCCTCGTTCCGTTTCGAACGCGGCTCCGATCCGGAAATCACGGTGTACGCGCTGAAACGGGCCGCCATGCTGATCAAAGCGGTGGCCGGCGGCAGAATCTCTTCTGAAATTGAAGATGTTTATCCCAACCCGGTTCAGCCGGCCCGCATCAGCCTGAAATGGAAAAACATCACCCGCCTGATCGGTAAGGAAATCGGGCAGGGGACCATTAAATCCATCCTTTCCGACCTCGGCGTCTCCCTGGTCAGGGAGGATTCCGATGGAATCGAAGTCTCCGTTCCGCTCTTTAAAACCGACGTGACCCGGGAAGCAGACCTGATCGAAGACATCCTCAGGATATATGGGTACGATTTCATCGAAATGCCCGGCCAGCTGAGGTCTTCACTCTCTTTCTCAGAAAAGCCGGACCCGGAATACCTCAGGGATACGGTTTCCAATATGATGGCCAGCCGGGGCTTTCTTGAGATCATGAACAATTCCCTCACGCGTGCCAGGTACGCTGAAGACAGCGGTTTCCTCAATCCAGAGGCCAGTGTGCGGCTGCTCAATCCTCTGAGCGCCGACCTGAACGTGATGCGGCAAAGCCTGCTGTTCGGCGGCCTGGAAACCGTCGCATTCAATCAGAACCGGAAGGCGCCCGATCTGCGGATCTTCGAGTTTGGCCGGGTGTACGAGTTGATGACCGGAACGGCCCCGGGCGACGACGCGCTGGCAAAATACCGGGAACGGGAACGCATGGCCTTGTGGATTACCGGCCGCCGCAACCCGGAAATTTGGCGGCATGAGGATTTTCCGGCTGATTTTTATGATCTGAAGGAAGGTGTTCAGGTCGTTCTGACCCGTATGGGCTTCAAACTGCATGACCTTGAAATGGCGCATGTGCCGGACGAACCGTTCAGCCAGGGGCTGGAGTTATCCGCCGGAGGCGAAAAAATAGCAAAGCTGGGCATTGTTTCGAAGAAGCTCCTGAAATATTTCGACATAAAACAGGAAGTTTACTATGCAGATCTCGACTGGGAGGCCATGCTCCGGCTCGTAAAACGGATGAAGACGGACTACCGCGAAATCCCGAAATTCCCGGAGGTACGGCGCGACCTGGCCCTGGTACTGGATCCGGCCGTCGATTTTGAATCGCTGCGGCGGGCCGCATTCCAGGCCGAAAGGCACCTGCTGCGGGCGGTTAGTTTGTTCGATATTTACGAAGGGGAAAAGATCGCCCCGGGAAAGAAATCCTACGCCCTGAGTTTCATCCTGCGCGACGACGAGAAGACCCTCACCGACCAAAGCATCGAGAAAGCCATGGAACGCATCCTGAAAGCCTTTACCGAAAAATTCGGCGCTTCGATCCGGTAAGGCCTCCATGATGTCAGTTTTACTGTCAAAATGTCAATATTTCTGATTATTTTTGCAGAAAAGACTCCTGCTGCGTTATGGATATCCAGGCAATCAAGCTGCGTTTCGGCATCATAGGCAACTCCCCGCTCCTTAACCGTGCGATCGATATAGCCCGGCAGGTGGCGCCAACGGACCTGACCGTGCTGATCACCGGGGAAAGCGGAACCGGCAAGGAGGTTTTCCCCCAGATCATTCACCAGCTCAGCGCCCGGAAGCATGGACCGTATATCGCGGTGAACTGCGGGGCAATCCCCGAAGGAACCATAGACAGTGAGCTTTTCGGCCACGAAAAGGGTTCTTTCACCGGCGCCCTGGAAGCCCGCAAAGGCTATTTTGAAGTGGTGAATGGCGGCACGATCTTCCTGGACGAAGTGGCGGAACTGCCCCTATCCACCCAGGTCAGGCTGCTGCGCGTGCTGGAGTCCGGGGAGTTCCTTAAAGTGGGATCATCCAAGGTGCTGAAGACCGATGTGCGGGTGGTGGCCGCCACCAATGTGAACGTGGAAGGCGCCATCGGCCAGGGAAAATTCAGGGAAGACCTGTATTACCGCCTGAACAGCGTGCCCATCATCATCCCTCCGCTGCGGGAACGCAAAGACGATATTTACCTGTTGTTCCGGAAATTTTCCGTTGATTTTGGAGAGAAGTACCGGATGCCCGTCATCGAACTGACCGAAGAGGCCAGGCTGATGCTCGAAAATTACCGCTGGCCGGGGAATATCAGGCAACTCAAGAACATCACCGAGCAGATCTCGATCATCGAACGCAACCGGCGGATCTCGCCCGATGTGCTCAGGCGGTATCTGCCTGAAGGGTCGATGAACGAGCTTCCCGTGCTCTACCAGGGGGTCAAACAGGAAAATCCTTTTACGGAAAGAGACCTGCTGTACAAAGTCCTCTTCGATATGAAGAAAGATATCCATGATCTGAAAAAGATCGTGGCCGACATCCTGCAGGAGGATAAAGAACCGGTTCGGTTTAAAGGCCATGATGATCCGTTTCTTGATCTCCATGAATCACAGCCCTTCAGTATCCATTCGCCCGAGAAACCGATCTCTATCCTGAAGGAACCGGTCAGCGATTTCGACGAGGAAATTGAAGACCCGGAGGTCATCGAGGAATCGCTTTCACTTCAGAAAAAGGAGATTGACATGATCCGCAAGGCGCTGGAGAAATATAACGGAAAGCGCAAAAACGCGGCAAAGGAATTGGGGATATCCGAACGCACCCTGTACCGAAAGATCAAGGAATATGACATCAATTAGGCCAGCGGCAGGTCCGGTGAACGGGACGGAGTCCCTCTTCCGGTTTTTCCCGGCGATCCTGGCCGGCATGCTGATCGCAACCCTGATGACGGGTTGCGGCGTATATTCCTTCACGGGAGCGTCCATTCCTCCGGAAGCCAAAACAATCAGCATCGGTTATTTCGTGAACAACGCGCAGTTTGTGGAGCCGAGCCTCAGCCAGAGCTTGACCGACGCCCTGCGCGACCGGTTCCAGTCGCAAACCAGCCTGGATTTTGTGAACACCGATGGTGATCTCGATGTGCAGGGCTCGATATCGGACTACTCCACCCGGCCCGTCGCCATCCAGGGCAATGAGACCGCAGCCCTGAACCGGCTTACCGTGCAGGTGAAAGTAACCTTCACCAATAATATCGATCCCACCCGGAACTACGAATCCACCTTCACGCGCTTTGCGGATTATCCGAGCAGCCAGGACCTCTCTGCCGTAAAGGACCAGCTCATCACAGAGATTAACGATGCGCTGGTGGAGGACATCTTCAATAAATCGGTCGTTAACTGGTAATCTGCCTGAGCATCATGAACCGACCGCAATTTTACCGATGGATGGAAGCGCCGGCAGAAATGGATGCCGGCAACCTGGGCGAACTGGAACAGATCGTGGAACGGTTTCCTTATTTTCAGACGGCCCGTACCCTTTATTTATTACAACTCAAAGCGCAGCAGGACCTCCGCTTTTCAGAAGAACTGCGCCGGTGTGCGGCCCACGCGCCCGACAGGGCCATCCTGCGCCGGATGATCAATGCCACAGCCCCGCTGCAGAGGACAGGTGTGGAACAGCCAGCGACATCCGACGGCCGGGAGCGGATCCGCCTGCTGGAAGAGCAGATCAACCAGGGCATGGAAGAACTGGCGCAAAAGAAACTGGAGCTCGACCGGCTGATCGAAGAAAAAAATGAACTGACGGCTGACAAAAGGGGAGAGATTGCTGTAAAAGAAGCCTCCGGATTCAGATTGAGGTCGCTGCCCAAGGACGACCTTCTGGAAGAATTTATCCGGGAGCGGAGCCTTCAGACTACCACCCGGGCGACCTTCTTCAGTCCGGAAGAGTCGGCCCGCAGGAGCATCGAAGAGAACTACGGTGTGCTGAGCGAGACCCTGGCCCGTTTGGTCGCCGCCCAGGGGCATATCGATAAGGCCATAAAAATTTATCAGCAGCTCATGTTGAAAAATCCCCAAAAAAGTAGTTACTTTGCAGCCCAAATTGAAAAATTGAGAAAAGAACTTTAAAAAACCTGAAAAATGGGAATTTACATCTTAGTATCCGTCCTGATCCTCATCGCCTGTATTCTACTGATATTGGTCGTTCTCGTTCAAAATTCAAAAGGTGGCGGACTGGCCGCTAATTTTGGCTCCACCGGACAGATCATGGGCGTGCGCAAAACGGCCGACTTCCTGGAAAAAACCACCTGGTCGCTCGCGATCGCACTGCTTTCGCTCAGCCTCATCTCCATCCTGGTGATTCCGCGCAGTGGTGCAGGTACCGGCGAGGACACCGAACTCCGGGAAAAGATCGAAAACATGCAGCCGATCCCTTCCGACATGGTTCCCCCGGCACAGGAATAGCTTCTTCGGGTCATATCATTTCATAAAATGTCAGAATGTCATAACATCCTGACATTTTTTTTTATTACCCGCTTTGGCACAGATTGTGCGCGCAGCAGGGTGAAAATTTGTCAAACTTTAAAATCATTATGCATATGTCAAAGATCAGTATCAAACCTTTAGCAGACCGGGTGATTATTGAACCTGCACTCGCAGAGGAGAAAACCGCCGGCGGAATCATTATTCCCGACACGGCCAAGGAAAAACCCCAGCGCGGAACCGTTGTTGCCGTTGGACCGGGAAAGAAAGATGAGCCCCTGACCGTTAAGGTCGACGACCAGGTATTGTACGCCAAGTACGCGGGCACCGAAATTTCCTATGAAGGCCAGACTTACCTGATCATGCGCGAATCAGACATTGTCGCTATCGTATAATCCAAATCAATCATTCATAACCTAAACTTAAAACATCATGGCAAAAGAAATTATATTCGACCTGACCGCAAGGGAAAGACTGAAGAAAGGCGTCGATGAGTTGTCGAACGCGGTAAAAGTGACCCTCGGGCCTAAAGGCCGCAACGTCATCATCCAGAAATCCTTCGGTTCCCCCGTGATCACCAAGGACGGCGTGACGGTGGCCAAGGAAGTGGAGCTGAAAGACAATGCCGAGAACATGGGCGCCCAGATGGTGAAGGAAGTGGCTTCCAAGACCAACGACCTGGCCGGCGACGGCACCACCACCGCCACCGTTCTGGCACAGGCCATTTACACCACCGGTCTGAAGAACGTGACCGCCGGCGCCAACCCGATGGAGATCAAAAGAGGCATCGACATTGCCGTGGCGAAAGTCATCGATTCCCTCAAGACACAGACCCGCCAGATTGGCGACAGCAACGACAAGATCGAGCAGGTGGCCGCCATTTCCGCCAACAACGACATGTACATCGGTAAACTGATTGCCGAAGCCATGACGAAGGTGAAGAAAGAAGGCGTCATTACCATCGAGGAAGCCAAAGGGATGGAAACTTATGTTGACGTTGTAGAAGGAATGCAGTTCGACCGCGGATACATCAGCCCTTATTTCGTGACCGACACCGAGAAGATGGAGTCTGTTTATGAGAATCCCTTCATCCTGATCCACGACAAGAAGATCTCGATCATGAAGGACCTGCTCCCGATCCTCGAGAAAGCGGCCCAGACCGGGCGCCCGCTGCTGATCATCGCCGAGGACGTGGAGAGCGAAGCGCTGGCCACCCTGGTGGTGAACAAGATCCGCGGCGCCCTGAAGGTGGTGGCCGTGAAAGCCCCCGGCTTCGGCGACCGGCGCAAGGAAATGCTGGAGGATATCGCCATCCTGACCGGCGGTACCGTGATCTCGGAAGAAAAAGGCTATAAGCTCGAGGAAGCCAACCTGGGTTATCTCGGTACTGCCGAGAAGATCACCGTCGACAAGGACAACACCACGATCGTCGGCGGCAAGGGCAAGAAGGAAAACATCGACGCCCGCGTCAAACAGATCAAGGTTCAGATCGAGAACACCACTTCCGACTACGACCGCGAAAAACTGCAGGAACGCCTGGCCAAACTGGCCGGTGGCGTCGCTGTGATCTATGTCGGCGCAGCCAGCGAAGTGGAAATGAAAGAGAAGAAAGACCGCTTCGACGATGCTTTGAACGCCACCCGCGCAGCCATTGAAGAGGGGATCATCCCCGGTGGCGGCGTCGGATACCTCAGGGCGATCCAGTCGATCAGCGAACTGAAGGCCGACAACGAAGACCAGGATACCGGCATCAATATCATCCGCCGCGCCCTGGAAGAACCGCTGCGCCAGATCGTGGCCAACGCCGGCCTCGAAGGTTCGGTGATCGTGCAGCGCGTGAAGGAAGGCAAGGATGACTTCGGCTTCAACGCCCGCACCGAGGTGTATGAGAACCTCTTTGAATCCGGCGTGATCGATCCCACCAAGGTGGCCCGCATCGCGCTCGAAAACGCCGCATCCATCGCCGGAATGCTGCTCACCACCGAATGCCTGCTGGCCGAGGTGAAGGAGGATAAGGAGCCTAAAATGCCCATGGGCGGAGGAATGCACGACGGGATGTACTAAAAGAACGTCACCAACGTTACGGGAGGGTGTCCGTCAGGGCACCCTCTTTTTTTTTCATGTCCCTTCAATATTTCGTAATTTTGTTAAGAATAGAAAAATATGCACATGAGAACCATATCCGTCATTGTCCTGGCAGTGTGCTTCATCACGCGGGCTTATACGCAGGACGTCCCGGAGCCCGTCATGCCGGTCAGCTCCATCACCGGCCTGATCACTTATGAAGAAGTCGTTCAACAGGACGGCACCAAGGATGAACTGTTCAACCGCTGCTCCTCCTGGCTGCACACGTTTTACCCCAATCCCTGGGAAGCCACCAAGGTACGGGACCAGGCCACCGGTCTCATTCGCATCCAGCATCAGTTCAGGATTTACGACCTGGACGAGAACGGGAACAAGATCGACGCCGGCATGATCCTGTACAGCATGAAAATTGAATTCAAGGAAAACAGGTACCGGTATACGGTCGATAATTTTATCCTGAAGCAATTAACCAAATACCCGATCGAGAACTGGCTGGACAAAAGCAGGCAGGATTACAGTGAGAAGTCAATGAACTATCTTTCACAGATCAACGCCTTCGTTCAGGATGAACTGGTGAAATCACTGAAGGAGAAAATGAAGCCTGAGGAAGTGATCCAGGAAACGGAATGGTGATGAACATAATTCGATTGCAGTTGTTTTTGCCTTAATATCAACCCATTGTAAAGTTATGACGGACCGTAAAAAAGACCATATCGACCTGGCGTTCCAGGCCAGGACCGGGCTTGCAGAGATCGACCGGAGGTTTTATTACGAACCCATGCTGTCCAAGCACCCCACGCGCGACCTGGTCCCCTTTACATTCCTGGGAAAGACAACGCGGGCGCCGCTCTGGGTTTCCAGCATGACCGGCGGGACGAAAATGGCCGGTCAGATCAACCGCAACCTGGCGATGGCCTGCCGGGAGTTCGGCTTCGGAATGGGTCTGGGCTCATGCCGCCCGCTGCTGGAAAGCGACGAGCACCTCGCCGATTTTGATATGCGCGATGTGATCGGTCCGGATTTGCCGTTTTTCGCCAACATCGGCATCGCACAACTGGAAGAAATAGTACTCGGTGATGATATTTCAGTCATCGACAAGCTGATCAGAAAGCTTCGGGCCGATGGCCTCATCATTCATGTTAATCCCATGCAGGAATGGCTTCAGCCCGAAGGGGACCTGTTCAGCCAGCCGCCCATCGACACCATCCGCACCTTCCTTGATATGGCCGACTACCCGGTGATCGTAAAAGAAGTGGGGCAGGGGATGGGGCCGGAAAGCCTGCGGGTACTGCTGGAACTCCCCCTGGAAGCCATCGAATTCGCGGCCTTCGGAGGCACTAATTTTGCGCTGTTGGAACTGCTCCGCTCCGATGAGAACAAGCATCAGTACTTTGAGCCTGTCAGCCGCATCGGCCATGACGCCTTCGAGATGACGGATATGGTGAACCGCATCGTGGAAGAGGGACACCCGGTGAACTGCCGGCACATCATCATCTCCGGCGGGATCCGGTCTTTCCTCGACGGCTATTACCTGATCAACCATTGCGCGCTTCCGGCCGTCTATGGACAGGCCTCCGGATTCCTGAAGTTCGCCGCCCAATCTTACGACGACCTTAAACGATACATTCAATATCAGATAGAAGGGCTGAAAATCGCCCAGGCCTACTTCATCACCAAAGAGCAAGAACGATGAACATCAATGGCATCATCAACGGTTTCTCCAAGATGTCGAAGGAGGAGAAGCTCAAGCTGGTCGCCAGCCTTTTCGACCATCCCGAAAAGGTTCTGCGGGAACTGAAATCCTACTGGCACCGCGACCCCAGGAAACAGACCCTATTCGACGAGTTCAGCGAGAACACCTTGTCGAACTTTTACTTTCCGTTCGGCATCGCGCCCAATTTTCTGATCAACGGAAAGAACTACATGGTTCCGATGGTGATCGAGGAAAGCTCGGTCATCGCCGCGGCTTCCAGCAGCGCCAAGTTCTGGGCGGAAAAGGGCGGGTTCCACGCTGAGGTCATTTCGACCCAGAAGATCGGGCAGGTGCACTTCACCTGGAACGGTGACCCGTCGAAACTCGAACAGGCGATGCCGGAGCTGAAGCAGGAACTGATCAGCGGCGCCAAAGGCATCACATCCAATATGGAAGCCAGGGGCGGCGGGATCACCGATGTGCAGCTCATCAATATGCGGGACCGCATCGAGAATTACTACCAGTTCAAGGTCTTTTTTGAAACCGTCGATTCGATGGGCGCCAATTTCATCAATTCCGTCCTGGAAGAATTCGCGCGCCTCTTCAAGGAATTCCTCATTAAGAGCCCGCGGTTCACCGATGAGGAAAAAGACTGCGAGATCATCATGGCGATCCTTTCGAATTATACTCCCGATTGCCTGGTCAGGGCCTGGGTGGAATGCGATATTGAACAATTGAAGCTGCCGGATACGGAGATGACCCCGGAGAAATTCGTGTGGAAGTTCGACAAAGCCGTGGAAATCGCCAAGGTTGACGAATTCCGCGCAGCCACGCACAACAAGGGCATCTTTAACGGGATCGACGCCCTGGCCCTGGCAACAGGCAATGATTTCCGCGCCATTGAAGCCGGAGCGCACACATATGCATGCAGGAACGGGAAATACCAGAGCCTGACCGATCTGACTCTGGAAAATGGCCGCTTTCATTATGAATTAAAAGTGCCTCTGGCCGTGGGTACTGTCGGTGGGCTTACTTCGCTGCACCCGATGGCGAAATTCTCCATGGAGATGCTCGGCAACCCAACCGCCCGGGAACTGATGATGATCGCCGCCTCCGCCGGCCTGGCCAATAATTTCGGAGCGGTCAAGTCGCTTGTTACCAAAGGGATACAGGTAGGGCACATGAAGATGCACCTGCTCAATATCCTGAACTTCTATGCTGCCACACAGGAGGAGAAGCTCAAGGCGGTTGAGTATTTCAAGAGCCACAAGGTATCGTTCAAGGCGGTTACCGATTTCATCAATCATCAAAGGTCCCACATACTGGGCGTTAAAAGCTGACGCTTGGAAAGAACCGAATTCTATTCCCGGGGAAAACTGCTGCTGGCAGGCGAATATGCCGTACTCGACGGCGCGCTGGCGCTGGCGGTCCCGCTGAAGCCCGGCCACCGGCTGATTGTCACCGAAGGCCGGGAAGCCGGGATCATGACCTGGACCGCCTCCCATCCGCATGGAAATTGGTTCCATGCCGCCTTCAGGCTGCCGGAATTCGACACCGTTAACTGTTCCGATGACTATACCGCCGGATACCTTGGCCGGCTGATGCGTTCTGCCGCGAAGCTCGCAGGCATGCCTGCCGTCCCTGAACAGGGCTGGCAGGTCGACACCATCCTGGAATTTGACCGGAATTGGGGGTTCGGGAGCAGTTCCTCCCTGATTTCCAATGTAGCCTGGTGGTGGAACATCGACCCGTTTGCCTTGCTCAGAAGCGTTTCCGACGGATCCGGTTACGACGTCTTCTGCGCACGGGCCAGCCAACCCATAACATACCGTGTAGAAGACGGCCGGCCCGTGTACCGGGAGATTCCCTTCCGGCCGGATTTCCGGCGTGGGATTTATTTCATTTACCTCGGCCGCAAACAGGACTCCGGCGCGGGGATCGGACGTTTCCGGAGCTCAGGTGGAGCGGAAGCAGGTGTCATCAAAGAAATCACCCGGCTGACCGGACAAATGGCCGGGGCTAAGAGCCTTGACGAATTCATGCTGGTGATGGAACGGCACGAGGCCCTGCTCTCGCCGGCCCTGGGCCTTACACCCGTGAAACAACTGCTCTTTCCCGATTTTGACGGGTCGGTCAAATCGCTGGGCGCCTGGGGAGGAGATTTTGTGATGGCGGCGTCGCACTGGCCCGATCACCGGATCAGGGAATATTTCAGGTCGAAGGGTCTCGGAGTCATATTCAGTTACAACGAGTTGGTATACTGAAATTTCGTATCTTCATTCTTCAAAATGCAACAGATGAAAAAACCGGACATGAATACCGGGAAGGTAGCCTGGCAGTGCCCGTCGAATATCGCCCTGGTCAAGTACTGGGGCAAAAAACCGGTGCAGATCCCGGCCAACCCCTCGCTCAGCATGACTTTGAGCCGGGCCTACACCGAAATGTCCGTTGAATACGGCCCTTCTCCGGAGTTATCTGTGGAATTCCTCTTCGAAGGCAATCCCCGGCCTGATTTTGAGCGCAAAATCAAAAATTACCTGGCTGCACAGTCCGGTAATTTGCCGTTCATAAAACATACGCGCTTTCGCATTTCCAGCCGGAACACCTTCCCGCATTCGGCGGGGATAGCGTCTTCAGCTTCCAGCATGGGCGCACTGGGTTTATGCCTGGCCACCATTGAGGCGGACAGGGCCGGAAGCGCTGATGCGGCGGGGATGATGCAGCGGGCTTCGGAGCTGGCCCGGCTGGCATCAGGCAGCGCCTGCCGCTCCGTCTATGGCGGCTACACGGTCTGGGGTCGGCACGAGGCGATCGGGGCCAGTACGGATCAATACGCCGTTCCGGTGCCGTTCACCATACACCCGGAATTCCGGGATATGGGCGACGCCATCCTGGTGGTCAGCGGTAAGGAGAAAAGCGTCTCTTCCCGGGCTGGCCATGCCCTGATGGATGGACACCCATACGCAGAAGCGCGTTACCGCCGGGCCCATGAACACATCGGCCGCCTGGCCCGCGCCCTTGAAACCGGCGACCTGGAAGAGTTCGTCCGCATCACCGAACTGGAAGCCATGGACCTGCATTCCCTCATGATGTCGTCGCCGGATTCGTTCCTGCTGATTGAACCCGCTACAGTCAGCATCATTCACGCAGTCAGAAGATTTCGCAAGGAAACCGGCATCCCGGTGTGTTTCACCCTCGACGCCGGCCCCAACGTGCATCTCATTTACCCCATGAATCACAGGGACAAGGTGCACAGTTGGATCGGAGCGGAACTATCAGGATTCACTGAGTCTGGCCGGGTGATCGACGATTCCATCGGACAGGGCCCGGTGCGGCTCGAATAACTCACTGCCCCGACAAACCGAACCTGAATGTTGTATATTGTCAATTGTACATTGTACTTTGTAAATCATAACCCCGGTCTTTTTCCATGATGACGAATACCTTTTATGCAAAAATCCTGCTCTTTGGCGAATACGGTGTGATCTGGGATTCGATGGCCCTGACCGTGCCCTATACCCATTTCAGCGGAAGGCTGGATTTTGCCGGAAGGAAGCAAATGGAGGAGGATGAATTGATCCGGGAGTCGAACCGCCACATCGCCCGGTTTGTGGCCTACCTGGCAGAATTGCAGCAGCAGGCCGGCTTCGGCTTTCGGTTCAACCTGGGACAGATCGGCAAAGACCTGGCTGAGGGCCTGTACTTTGCTTCCGGCATTCCCCAGGGATACGGGGTCGGCAGTTCGGGCGCCCTGGTCGCGGCATTGTACGACCGGTATGGCCTGGATAAGCCCGGGAGGGAGGATCTTTCCTCCGAAAAGATTTCATGGCTGAAGAAGAATTTTTCCGGGATGGAGTCTCATTTCCACGGTACCAGTTCCGGGCTCGATCCCCTGAACTGCTACCTGGGAACGCCGCTGCTGATCCGCAGCAAAACCAGGATTGAACCGGTAGCTATCCCTCGAGATCTGCTTGGGCCGGGCAGCGCGATCTGCCTTGCGGACACCGGGACGCTCGGCAACACCGGCCCGCTGGTCAAACTCTTCCTGGAAAGATGCCGGGATGACTCCTACCGGAAGAAAGTCCTGGATGTTTTTATCCCCGCAGGGAATGCGTGCATCCTCAGCCTGCTGGAGTCGCGTGCAGAGGACTTCTTCCATAATCTTGGCCTGCTATCGGCGTTCCAGTTCGAATACCTGGCGGAGATGATCCCGGAATCCATGCGGCCCCTGTGGAAAGCGGGCCTGAACCGGGATGATTTTAAAATGAAGCTCTGCGGATCAGGCGGTGGCGGGTACCTGCTGGTCATCACCCGGGATTATCCAGCCACAAAGGCTTTTTTCCATAATTTTAAATTAGATTTGACCCCTGTTTACCAAAACATCGATCCGTGAGCGAACCGCAGTTGAATATAAGGACCCAGTCGCCCGAAGCCCTTGAATCGTTCTTTCTTTCCCATGGAGAAAAGAAATTCAGGGCGAATCAGGTCTATGAATGGCTGTGGAAGAAGTATGCCCGGTCATTTGGCGGGATGAGCAACATTTCACTGGAAACGCGCCAGTTGCTGGAGGAGCATTTCACATTGCCGGCGGTGGCGGTCAACAGTGTGCAGAAAAGCTCGGACGGGACCATCAAGATGTCGTTCCGGTTGTACGACGGGCACATCATCGAAGGCGTGCTCATCCCATCCGGCAAAAGAATGACGGCCTGCATCTCGTCGCAGGTCGGCTGCAACCTGGCCTGTAAATTCTGCGCCACCGGGATGATCCGCTACGTCAGAAACCTCAATTTTGACGAGATCTTCGACCAGGTGGCCATCATCGGGGAAGCCGCCCGGCAGGAATACCAGACGCCGCTCACCCATATTGTCTATATGGGCATGGGCGAGCCGATGCTGAATTACCATCACGTGCTGCGGTCGGTGGAGCGGATCACCGCGCCCGACAGCATGGGCATGTCGCCGCAGCGCATCACGGTATCCACGGTGGGTATCGCGTCTATGATCCGGCAACTGGGGAACGATAAGGTCCGCTTCAACCTGGCGCTTTCGCTGCATTCCGCGATCAACGAGAAACGGAATAAGATCATTCCCTACAACCTGAGGAATTCACTGGATGACCTCATCGATGCCGTTAAATATTTCCACGGACAGACCAAGACCCGCATCACCCTGGAGTACATCATGCTGAAAGAATTCAACGACACGATGGAGGATGCGCGTGCCCTGGCTGAATTCTGCAGGAACTTCCCTGTAAAGATCAATCTCATCCAGTACAATCCCGTGGAGAACTCACCTTATGTAGATTCCGGGCCCGAGCGAACGGAAGCCTTCCGGAACTTTTTGGAAACCAGGAACCTGGTGGTCAATATCCGGCGCAGCCGGGGCAAGGACATCGATGCCGCCTGCGGCCAGCTGGCCAACAAGATCATCAACCAGAAGTTTTAGTAAGCATATTACACCCATTAATTATGAACGCACCGAACCTGATTCTTGAGGGAAATATCGTTGACGTTGCCGGTAACCGGATCTTTCCCGGCAAGATCGCCATTCACAACGGGCGGATCGCTTCTGTGACCGAATGCGCGGTCACGTCCACGGATTACATCCTGCCGGGCCTGATCGATGCCCATATCCACATAGAGAGTTCAATGCTCATTCCTTCGGAGTTTGCGCGGCTGGCCGTCGTCCACGGGACCGTGGCCACGGTTTCCGACCCGCACGAGATTGCCAATGTGCTGGGGATGGAAGGGATCCGGTTCATGATCAGGAACGGGAGGAAAGTGCCGTTTCGTTTTTACTTCGGCGCTTCTTCCTGTGTTCCCGCCACGCCCTTTGAAACCGCCGGGGCCCGCCTGGGCGTCGAAGAGATCGATGAACTGCTGCAGATGGATGAGATCCGCTACCTGTCGGAAATGATGAATTTTCCCGGAGTCCTGAACAACGACCCGGAGGTGATGGCCAAGCTGTCTTTGGCCGCCCGGTATGGCAAGCCGGTCGACGGGCACGCGCCGGGCCTGACCGGTGAGGATGCCCGGAGGTACATTGCCGCCGGCATTTCCACCGACCATGAGTGCTTCACGCTGGAAGAAGGCCGTGAAAAAGCTGCGTTGGGGATGAAGATCCTCATCCGCGAAGGCAGCGCCGCCCGCAATTTCGATGCGCTGATCCCCCTGCTGAATGAATTTCCCGACCAGGTCATGTTCTGCTCCGACGACCGCCACCCGGACGACCTGGTCCGCCGGCATATGGACGACCTGGTCCGCCGTGCGATCGCGCTGGGTTACGACCCGCTTGCGGTGATCCGCGCCTGCACCCTGAACCCGGTCCGTCATTACGGGCTGGATACCGGCCTGCTGCAACCCGGCGACCCGGCCGACCTGGTTGTGGTCGACCATCCCGCTTCTTTTCGGGTAAAGCTGACGATGATCAACGGGCAGACCGTCGCAGAATCCGGCCGGAGCCTGCTGGCCAGCGTAGCGGAAGAGCCGGTTAACCGGTTTGCCGCAGCACCGGTCCGTGCAGAAGACATCGCCGTCCGGCCTTCGGGGAGCAGGATCCGCGTCATCGAAGCCCTGGAAGGCCAGCTGATCACACAGGAACTCGACGAGCGGATGACCGGGGGTGGGAACAATGTGGTGAGCGATCCCGAACGGGATATCCTGAAGATCGTGGTGCTGAACCGCTATGAGCCGGCCCGGCCGGCCGTCGCCTTTGTGCGCAATTTCGGCCTGAAACACGGCGCCATCGCATCCACCGTGGCGCACGACAGCCATAACATCATCGCGGTTGGCGTGCGCGATGAGGATATCGTTGCCGCCATCAATGCCCTGGTCGGTTCCCGGGGCGGGATCTGCTGCGCCGACGGAAAGGAAATTTTCCTGCTGCCCCTGCCGGTGGCCGGCCTGATGTCTCACCTGGATGGATATCAGGTTGCCGAAAAATACCAGGAGATCGATCTCCGGGCGCGTGGACTGGGCAGTGCGCTGAATGCTCCGTTCATGACCCTTTCCTTCATGGCCCTGCTGGTTATTCCGGAGCTGAAGCTCAGTGATAAAGGGCTTTTCGACGGCCGGCAATTCGTATTTTCTTCCCTGTTTTTAGACTAAATATAAATAGCATAAAATATATATACATATTTACGAAGTTCGGATGTTATTTCCGATATTTGCATCAAATCTAAATTTTATGGGAAAATCTCAGTTGCAGATAGAAAAACTGGAAGCCGCCGCGAGCAAATTAAGGGCCATGGCACACCCGATGAGAATTGCGATCATCGAGTTGTTATATTCCGGTAACAAGATGAGCGTCACCGACATCTACAAGAAGCTCAAGATTGAGCAGGCTGCCGCATCGCATCATCTGAATATTCTGAAGAACAAAGGCGTTTTGATGTCACAGCGCGACGGGAAGAAGATCTTCTATTCATTGAAGAGCAAAACCCTCACCGAGATCATTGATTGCCTGAACCGTTGCGGTGACGAATAGTCAGGGAAGGAACAATTTCCACTCCTCCTGCAGTTCCCAGTTGGCCCTGATCTCTATAGGCAGGGGATAGTACGCAACAGATTCCGGAAGTTTTCCGGAAATATATTCACCCACATCCCACTGGCCATTTGCGTTTTTATCGTGAATGGCTTTTAATTTGTATTTTCCCGGTCTCAGGCTCCCGAAACTGATCATACCATTGTTGTTGATGATCTTTTCAGAGATGATGAACTCTTTTTCCGTCATCAGTTGGATGATGTAGGAACTTTCTTCCTCCGGCACCATCATGTTCATCATCAGCAGGCCGTATTCCTCCGGTTTTCTCATTTTAAACCCAAATCCGGTGCTGTCGTTCGCATTGCCCGATATATCCGTAAATGCGGAATCCAGGACAACGATCCGGAAGATGTCACCGGGTTGAAGGTTGTATTTGATGACAGCGGCCTTCCGGAGCAGGGTATCGGGAAAGAAGATCGAAGGGTGCAGGGTATCCTCGTTTGTGGCCAGGATCATCCTGGAGGTATCCCAGGAGGCTACTGGGGAGGAGAAGAACAGCGCGGGCTCTTTGCCCAGGTCCAGCGCACCGGCGAAGGCATTCGATGAGATTTTCAGGCTGCTGGCCGCCTCGCTTTTTCTCCGTCCGGGGCGGTCCTGTCCTTTGGCGATAATGAACCGGGAGGTGTCGGCAAGGGTATCGCCGTAGGAAAGCCGGATCCGGAGGGTGTCCGGCAAACCGGCCCGCAGCCAGAAATTGAGCGTATCGCGTTTTTTGCTGATGTCGGGAAGGTACCAGTCCGGCCTTTCGGGTTCATGGTTCACCAGGCTGATATGGAAGGAATCCACCGGCAACCGGAACTGGTAGGTCAGCAGGTTTTCGCCGATGAGTTTTTTCCCCAGGAGGCGCTGGATCGTGCTGACTTCCTCGAACAGGTACATGGTGTACTGGCTTTCGGTAATGATAATGGCCTCAGGTGTTTCCGGGATGAGGGTGTCGATGGCGATCTTTACGGTATCCACCAAGGGGGGCAGCAGCTCCGCCAGGCTGTCGGTAATGGTCCCGGCAGTATCGGGCGCAGAGGGCGGCCGCAGGGTCACCAGGCTGTCGAGGAAGGCGATTTTTTCGTTGGGCAGGTCGAAAATGAAGTTGTTGTTCAGGTCCTGCAGGGCAAACAGCAGATACTCACCGGGAGGCAGGTTGTTGATGCGGAAGCTGCCGTCCTTGATGGTCCGGGAAGCGCTTTTGGGCGGAACCTTCAGCGGCAGCGAATCCAGCGGGATGGTGTCGTTGTCGTCCATATACACCATCGCGACCAGGTCGGGTTCCGGCTGAAGATTGAAGGCGTTGAGCACTTTTCCTGAGACCGAAAGCGAGTCCAGCCGATCGCCGGTGGAAAAGACATACTCGTAATTGGTCAGCGGATTACCTTCGGTGAAATCGGCAATGGCCTTGCCGAAATTGATCGTGTATGTGGCGTCCGGCTTCAGCGGTTCCTTGAACAGGATGATGATGTTTTTCCCTGAAGCCTTGTATTCGGGCTTCGTCCGCATGGGCGGCGAAACGAAGATCTCCTTGGCCGGATCTTTTAGCTGAACAAATTCGTTAAAGGTGAGGGTAACCTTCTCAGCCGTAAAATTTAAAGATCTGTTCGGGGGATTCTGCGAAAGCGCAACAGGCGGCTCGGTATCTTTCGGTCCTCCGGTCGGGGCTCCCTGCTTTGCGCAGCTACTGGCAGCGACCGACAGCAGGATGACCGCCATCCATCCGCATATATTTCTAAGATTGAATTTCACGCCGGGTTTGCTTTCTGCAAAGATCGGAAAGTAATCGCAACCTGCGCTGTGCGCCGGGTCACTTTTCGTAGAAATGCATTTCCCGGAGATACTGATATACTTTTTCGGGGACCATGTACCGCACGTCGCGCCCTGCTCCGATGGCCTGCCGGATGAAACTGGAAGAGAGTTCCATCAGCGGGGCTTCAAAGATCTTAACGCCGGGATGGCCGGCATATTCACCCGCATCATAACCAGGGCGCCGATAGATGTAGAACTTATAGCCGGCCAGCAGTTCTTCGTAATTTTTCCATTTGTGGAAGGTGGGAAAGATGTCCGTTCCGGCGATCAGGACAAACTGGTTCTCGGGGTGTTTCTCCTCCAGCCTGACCAGTGTGTCGATGGTATAGGATGGCCGGGGCATTTTGAACTCAATATTGCTGGCCCGCAGCCGGGGATTGTCCTCCACGGCAATCTGCACCATGGCGAAGCGGTGGTGGTCGGCCAGGAGCGATCTCTTCTCTTTCAGCGGATTTTGCGGGGAGATGACGAACCATACATCATCCAGGTCGGTGAACGAGAGCATGTAGTTCGCGATGATCATATGGCCGATGTGGATCGGGTTGAAAGATCCGAAAAACAACCCTGTTTTCTTTGTTTTCACCGGAAGGCTCATATCTCCAGGAATTTCCTGACCTCACGGATCGCTTCCGCAACAGCTGTTTCCAGGTCGTCGTTGATGATGATCCGGTCGAATGATCCGGCTTTCCCGATTTCGGTTTCGGCTTTGCGCAGCCGCATGGCCAGCTTCTCTTCCGACTCCGTCGACCGCAGCCTGAGCCGTTTTTCAAGCTCCAGGATGGATGGCGGCATGATGAAGAGCGAGAGCGAAATGTCCGGGTATAATTTTTTAAGATTTATGCCCCCTTCCACATCCACGTCGAAGATCACATGATGGCCGTTCGACCAGATCCGTTCAACTTCCGAGTTCAGGGTGCCATAGAGATGGTCGGGATACACCTCCTGCCATTCAATCAGGGCGCCGGCCCGGATCAGTTCCCTGAAATCCGGGGCGCTCATGAAATAGTAATCCCGGCCATGCTGCTCGTGGGGCCGGGGCGGCCGGCTCGCGGCCGATACGCTGAACTCCAGGCTGAGTCCCGCAGTCATCAGGCGCTTCACGATGGTCGTCTTACCGGCGCCGGAAGGGGCGCTCACAATGATCATCCTCCCCCGCATGTCAAAGGATATTGGCGAGTTGTTCCTTGATTTTTTCCAGTTCGTCCTTCATCTGGACTACGATTTTCTGGATGCGTGCGTCGTTGGCTTTTGATCCCAGGGTGTTGACCTCGCGGCCGATCTCCTGCGTGATGAACCCCAGCTTCTTCCCCGGGGAATCGCTGTCGGACAAAGTCTCGGTGAAATAATCGCAGTGCTTGCGCAGTCTGACTTTTTCTTCGGTGATATCCAGTTTCTCGAAATAGAAAATGAGTTCCTGTTCAAAGCGGTTGCGGTCGAAATTGCTGTCGCGGAACATGTCTTCGAGCTGGGTTTCAAACTTAGCCCTGATGGCGGCGATCCGTTCTTTCTCGAAAGGCTGGACCTGTTCCAGCAGTGAGAGAATGATGGTGATCCGCTTTCTGAAGTCCTGTTCCAGAAGTGCCCCTTCCGCGGCGCGGAAGCGGTCGGCATCTGCCAGTGCAGAAAGTACCGAAGCATTGATGATCTCCCATTCCTCCGGGGTGAATTCCTCCTTTTCAGCCTTCATCACGTCGGGCATGCGCACCAGGATGGAAAGCATGTCGGTGTCGCCGGCCCCGGGCATGGCATCCGCTAACTCTTTCAGTTGCGCATAATATTGCATCGCCAGGTTCTTATTCAGGGTCATGCCGGGATTATCCACTTTCGACTCCGCGTTGATGCTCACATCGATCTTGCCCCGCTCCAGCTTCTGTCCGACCAGGGCCCGGATATCGATCTCCTTTTCCCGGTATATGGACGGCGCCCTGAAACTGATGTCCAGCTGTTTGCTGTTGAGCGACCGGATCTCAACGGTGATCACTTTCCCGTTGAATTCCGCCTGGCTCCTGCCATAACCCGTCATGGATCTGATCATGTGCTGTAGGATTTTATCATGCAAAGATACTCCTCCGGGCGATCAAACCCAAATTTCGCAGATCGTTGCTAAAAATCAGGATCCCTGTGTTTTGAATGAATCGATCTTCTTATCTTTGTTTCAAGCCTATCCAGAAAATATGATCCGAGCGGTAGTGATCGATGACGAACCTGCGGCCAGGGACATGCTCCATGCCCTCATCAGCCAGTATTGCCCCGATATCGAAATTGTGGGTCAGGCCGGCGAGGTGGAGGAGAGCGTATCGCTGATCCGGCAGACAATGCCGGAGCTTCTGTTTCTCGACATTCAGCTGAGAAATGGCAATGCTTTTGACGTGTTGCGGAGCATCGACCATGATCAGCATAAGGTCATCTTTACCACCGCCTTTGAGGAGTATGCGGTCACTGCGTTCCGGTTTTCGGCAGTGGATTACCTGTTGAAGCCTATTGCCCCGGAAGACCTGAAGACCGCTGTCGCCAAAGCTACGGAAAGCCTTGAGACCGGGGCGGCCGGAAAAAGAATGGAGGTTTTATATCAAAACCTGGACCCATCTCTCAAAGAAGGCCGAAAGATCGTACTGCGCGCGGAGTCCAGCCTCCGCATCATTGGCCTGGAAGAGATCATCCGCTGCCAGGCGGACAAGGAAGGTACGCTGTTCTGCCTGGTGAACGGGGAGACGGTCCGGACCAGCCGGCCATTGAAGGAATTCGGGGAGCTGCTGGGCCGGTACCGCTTTGCCCGGGTCAGCGAATCGTTCCTGGTCAATGCGGACCATATCCGTTGCTATGAAAAGAGCCATGGCGGAATGATCATCCTGAGCGATGAAACACGCATACCGGTCACGTTCCGGAAGAAGGAGGACTTTCTGCGCCTGATCGGCCAGTTATCATCAAAATAAAACTTCAGGATTTGTCGCGCCCGTCATCACCATACCTGTTGATCGATTCGCCATCGCAGTATTACGATGCCATGATCGCCGACATCGAACAGGCGCGCAAATACGTCCTGCTTCAGATCTACAAATATTACGATGACGCGGTGGGCCGGCGGTTCCGCGAGGCGCTGGTGCGCAAGGCCAAACAGGGGCTTGAAGTGAAGGTGCTCATCGACTCCTGGGGGGCGGGCGTTTCCCAGGCCTTTTTCCAGGAACTGACCGACAGCGGAGGAGAGGTGCGTTTTTTCACAAAAATCAAATTTGTGATCGATTTCTTCACCAAGAATCACCGCCGGAACCACCGGAAACTGCTGGTCATCGACGACCGGATCACCTGGATCGGTTCGGCAAACATCACCGAATACAGCCTTACATGGCGGGAACTCATGCTGCGGATGGAGCACGAGATCGCTGCATCCTTCCGGAAGGTCTTCAATCTCGATTTTAAAATCTATAATACTTACGTTTTTGAGAAAAACTCTTTTATCCGCCTGATCCGGCATGAAGATTACGAAATCGTGCGGGATGTGCCTTCCATCACCAAAAAGCGCATCAACAAGAAATTCATCCAGTTGATCCGGAACGCGGAACGCAAGATCATCATCGAAACACCCTACTTCCTGCCGGGTTATTTCCTGCGGAGAGCACTGATCAACGCCTGCAAAAGGGGCGTTGAAGTAACCGTCATTGTGCCGCGCCATTCCGATGTGCTGCTGGTGGATATCCTGCGCAACCGCTACCTGGGCCCGCTGCACGAACAAGGTCTGCGGTTTCTGTATTACATGCCCACGAACCTGCACGCCAAAGCATTGCTGATTGATGATGAAATCTTTGCCGTCGGGTCGCCTAATTTTGACTACCGTTCGTTCCGGTATATGCATGAGATCGTGCTGGTGGGACGGGAACCGGAAATCATCAGGCAACTGGATGTCCATTTACAGGAAACCCTGAAAGACAGCATTCCGTTCGACTACGAGAAGTGGCACGCCCGGCCCAGGTTGCAGCTCTTTATCGAATGGCTGCTGTTGCCCTTCCGGCATTTGTTGTAGGCTGTTTCCGGACGGAGTGGCCCGGGAAATAATTGAGGGATTCTTTTTTCTTCCCCCTGAAAATCCTACCTTTGCAGTCGTTAATAAATAAACAATAAAACGTTTTGATATGGAAATGTTCGATGTGATGACTTCGCAGAAAGCAATGGAACTTGAAGACAAGTACGGCGCCCATAATTATCACCCGCTGCCCGTGGTACTGTCGCGTGGCGAAGGGGTTTTTGTCTGGGATGTAGAAGGGAAGAAATATTTTGATTTTCTGTCGGCCTATTCGGCGGTCAACCAGGGGCACTGCCACCCCAGGATCGTGCAAACACTTGTCGACCAGGCACGGACGCTTACTTTGACCTCGCGGGCCTTTTACAGCGATGCGCTGGGGGTATATGAGCAGTTTATCACCAGATATTTCGGTTTCGACAAGGTGCTGCCGATGAACACCGGCGCCGAAGGCGTGGAAACCGCGCTGAAACTCTGCCGCAAATGGGCGTATGAAAAGAAGGGCATCCCCGAACACGAGGCGAAGATCATCATTTGCGAGGGCAATTTCCACGGAAGGACCATCACGGTGATCTCCATGTCGACCGATCCCGATGCGCGGGGCGGCTTCGGGCCGTACACCCCCGGGTTCATCACCATTCCCTATAACGATCTCAACGCGCTGAAACAGGCCCTGGAACAGCCCAATGTGGCGGGCTTCCTGGTAGAGCCCATCCAGGGCGAAGCGGGCGTTTTTGTTCCGGATGAAGGATACCTGGCCTCGGCCGCCCGGATGTGCAAAGAAAAGAACGTGCTGTTCATTGCCGATGAGGTACAGACCGGTATCGCCCGCACGGGCAAGTTGCTGGCCTGCGATCATGAGAACGTGAAGCCCGACATGCTGATCCTGGGCAAAGCCCTTTCCGGCGGCGTGTACCCGGTATCGGCGGTGCTGGCCAACGACGACATCATGCTCTGCATCAAACCGGGGCAGCACGGCTCCACCTTCGGCGGGAATCCCGTCGCGGCGCGCGTGGCCATCACGGCCCTGGAAGTGATCCGCGATGAACAGCTCGCCGGGAACGCCGAGCGCCTGGGCGCCATTTTCCGTGAAGAATTGAGGAATATCCAGTCCGACCGCATTACGCTGGTCCGCGGCAAAGGCCTGCTGAATGCCGTGGTGATCAAGCCCATGAACGGTACCACCGCCTGGGATGTCTGCGTGAAAATGGCAGAGAACGGGCTGCTGGCCAAACCGACCCATGAGCACATCATCCGGTTCGCTCCGCCGCTGGTCATCAACGAGGAGCAGATCCACCAGGCCATCGCGATCATCCGCAAATCCCTCGCCGAGGTCTGACATAAAAAGCAAAAGGCCACGCGGGCGCGTGACCTGTTTGCCGATTATTAACCAAACCAAAAGAGTTATTTGAAGGACTCAAATAACTGTACCTATGAAAGATCCTACCTGCTCAAAGCGCTCAGGTAAAGTTTTTCCACTGCGTTCCAGTTGACCACGTTCCAGAATGCACTGATGTATTCCGGGCGGCGGTTCTGGAATTTCAGGTAGTAGGCGTGTTCCCAGACATCGAGCCCGAGGACCGGAACCCCGTTCACTTCGGCCACATCCATCAGCGGATTGTCCTGGTTGGGGGTGGATACTACCTGTAGCGACCGGTCGTCCTTCACGATCAGCCAGGCCCATCCGCTGCCGAATCGGTTGGCGGCGGCGTCGCCGAAGGTGGTTTTGAACTGGTCAAAGGATCCGAAATATTTGTTGATGTCTTCAGCAAGTTTTCCGCCCGGCTGACCTCCGCCATTGGGGCCCATCACGTTCCAGAAAAGATTGTGGTTGTAAAAACCGCCGCCGTTGTTGCGCACCGCGGCCGGATGCTTGCTGATGCCGCTGAAGATCTCTTCGATGCTCATATGCTCCAGGGCACTTCCCGCGATCGCGCCGGTGAACTTGTCGAAATAGGCGCGATGATGCTTCGTGTAATGGATCTCCATCGTCCGGGCATCAATGTGCGGCTCGAGCGCGTCAAAAGAATAAGGCAGATTTTCGAAAACAAAACTCATATTTAGTTCCTTTCAGAATGATTTAAATTAATCAATTATTTTAATTTAGACTCATTCTAATCAACAAAAATAGATACAAAATGTTTCCGGCCCAAGAAAAATTTTGTTAAAAAAGTCTTAAATCAGAAATCTACGGTCAGTTTCAAATTTACTAACCTGGGGGTCAGGTAGTTGGGAACAGCGTACTGGCGGTTGTTGACGTCTTTCACCCAAATGTACGATACGGTGTTGCTGATCTGGAACAGGTTGAAGACTTCGAGGCTGACCCAGGCGTTATCGATGTATTTCAGCGGGTTTTTCTTCCGGAATTGCGTGTTTTCGCCGATCAGCAGTTTGGAGAATCCCAGGTCGACGCGCCGGTAGGGAGGATAGCGCAGGTCATGTTCGTATCGGGGAGAATCCGGCGGCCCGAAGGGCAGTCCGGTGCCGAATACCAGGGTGATGTAAGCCTTGAATGAAGGGATGAGCGGCAGGTAATCCTGGAAGAACAGGGCGAAGTTCACCCTCTGGTCGCTTGGACGCGGGATGTAGCCCGGTTCGTACCGGATGCTGTCGACGGGCGTCTGGTCGGGCGTGTAGCCCGGGATGATCAGCTCACCGCTTTCATTATAGTAATCATAGTAATAATCATCGAGGATATCCTCTTCGGTTTTCAGCAACGAAAGGCTGAACCAGGATTCCGTCCCCTGGATGAATTCCCCGTTGATCTTGAAATCGATCCCCGTGGCGTAGCCTTTGGCGTTGTTCTCGGCCAGGTAGCGGATCCGGACGTTGTCGACATAGTATGGGATCAGGTCATCGAGATATTTGTAATAAGCTTCGGTGGTGAACCTGAACGGGCGCCCCCAGGCCAGGAAGTTGATGTCCATCCCGGCGACGAAGTGGATGGATTTCTGCGCCCGGATCTCCGGGTTCAGGTTTCCATCCAGGTCTCTCAATTCCTTATAAAAAGGAGGCTGATAATAATACCCGGTGGCGAACCGGAACACGAAATCCCTGCGCCACATCGGTTTGTAGGCGATGGATGCCCGCGGGCTCACCAGGAACTGCCCGTTGTAGTCCCAGTAGTGGAAGCGCAATCCCGCGGTGACGTTCAGGTCGCGCCCTTCGCCCAGCAGATCCCACGAGCCCTGCGCATAACCCATGATGCGGTTGGTCGACAGCCGGATCTTAGTCCGGAGCACATGATCCAGTTCCAGGGCCGGTTTGGGATCGGTGATCCCGCCGATGTTCACCGGGGGGTTGGGCAGGACGTATCCGGCCGAGTCGATCAGATCCCATTCGCTCAGCCGGTCGCGTACCTCTTCATGCTGATACTTCAGGCCCCAGTTGAGGATGTTCCGGTTCCGGATCCAGGTCCCTTTGTGCTCGGTGCTGACCACACCGGCGTCGAGGTAGTTCCGGGCATGTTCCATGAAGGTGCCCACGCCCTGCACCTCCGTTACGTTGCCGAATTCTTCATCGCCGAAGCTGCTTTCCAGCCTCCCGATCCAGTACTGGCCACGGACGTCGAATGTCTCGCTCTCGCTCGTCTCAAACCCGGAAACGATGAACTTCATCAGCAGTTCGGGTTTCGGTTTGTAGTCGACCGTAAACGCGCCGAGATACATCTTGTATTTATCGACCTCCTGGCCGTCGAAATAGATCATCAGCCGGTAGGCTTCCTCGATGGTGCCGAAGTTGGTCTGACGGCTTTCCGGCACGAGCTGATAGGAATTCCTGGAATAGTATCCCAGGGCCGACAGTTCGATTTTGTCGGAGAGATCATACGTCAGCACGCCCTGAACGTCGATGAAATTGGGCCGGTAGCTGCCCTGGGTTTCCAGGCCGCTCAGGACGTACTGGTTGGTCTTGTAGCGGACCCCGGCCAGGTAGGTGAATTTGTCTTTGAACGCGCGCCCTTCGAGGTGGCCTTCCGCGCCCAGCAGGCTCAGTTGCACCGAGCCGGCGAGGGAGTCGGGTTTGCGGTAGGTGATGTCGAGAACGGATGACATTTTGTCACCGTATTTGGCATCCCAGCCGCCGGCGGAAAAGACGATCCCGGAGACCAGGGTGGAATTGACGAAGCTAAGCCCTTCCTGCTGCCCGGCCCGTATGAGAAACGGGCGGTAGATCTCTATCCCGTTCACGTACACCAGGTTTTCGTCGAAGTTTCCTCCGCGGACCGAATACTGCGAGCTGAGCTCGTTGGCCGAGCTGACGCCGGGCAGGGTCTTGAGCATGGTTTCTATCCCGCTGCCCAGCGTTGGGATGAATTTGGCGTCCTTGGGATCGAGCCGGACGTAATTGTAGCTGCGGACCTGTTCGTCTTTGATCTCCACGTCCTTCAGTTCCGTAAAAGCCATCTTCAGCGCCACGTCCAGCTCCCGTGTTTCTCCGGCTTTCAGGGTTAGCCTGAATCGCCGGGGTTCGTATCCGATGTAGGAGAAATCGACTTCCTGCTCCTGGCCTGCGGGGACAATCAGGACGTATTTTCCGTCGCGGTCGGTGGCGCTGCCGGAGGTGCTGCCCACGATGGCCACGTTGACCAGCTCCAGCGGGCGGTTTTCGGTGTCGGTAACCCGGCCGCGGAGCACGCCGTTCTGCTGGGCGCTCAGAGCCAGCGTCGCCAGTAACGGCAGGACAGTGATAATGATCCTTCGGAGGATGTTCATGCCAGGGTCAGGGTTTGTACTCTTTTCGTTTGAACTTCCCGTCTTTCCACGCCTGGATGAACTGCGCCCAGGCAAAGGGATTGAGCAGGGTGATGGGCTGTGTCTGCCCGGCGTAATACAGTTTGCTCACCTGCTGGTCGATGTAATGACGGTAGTTCATGCTGCCGTCCATCGGCATGGCCTGCGCCCTGACGTATAGTTCATAGCGGGCCAGGTTTTTGCGGGCGATCTCCATATCGTCGTCGGGGATCTCCAGGTTGAGGAATGCTTCTTTGAACTGCTCCTTGGTCGGCCAGGGATAAATGACCGTTTCCGTGAGGTAGATCGTGTCGGAGGTCATCACCTGGAACATCGTGTAGCGGCTGCCGTGGATGGTGTCGGGGATGATGAACTGTCCCTTTTTGAAGCCGATGGCCGAGAAGTCGATCGTATCACCTTTGCGGGCAACGAAGGAAAAGTAGCCGTAATAATCGCTGATGGTGCCGAAGCCCGTGTTGCGGTCGATGATGTGCGTGAACGGGATGGGCTTGAGGCTGTCGCCCGTTACCACCGCGCCGGAGAACTGCACCAGGTTCCTGTAGTATTCATCGCGGTGATCTTCGTTGTCCTGTGCCATTGCGACCGGCGTCATGAAGAGGCACAACCAGAGGATGATCAGGGCGGGTGTCTTCATGGGTAATGGTCAGCGATATGATTATCTTGGGTTAAACGGGTATAAAAATAAGGATAACCTTGAAACGGCGGGCGGGCGCTTTTATTTTAGCAGGCAGAGCTGAGGCGGTTAAAAAAAATGCTGTCATCCGGCAGGGTGACAGCATTTTCGAGCCGGAGCTCAGTGTCTTACTGGTTGGTAAAGCCTTTTTCGCGGGCTTCCTTCAGGCATTCGGAGATGCCTTTTTTGTTGATGTTCCGGATCCCTTCGGCGGAGACTTTCAGGGTGACCCACTTGTCTTCCTCGGGAATGTAAAATTTCTTGGTCTGCAGGTTAGGCAGGAACCTCCGCAGGGTTTTATGGTTAGAGTGGGAAACTTTGTTTCCTTTGATCGGTTTCTTTCCAGTTATTTCACAAACACGTGCCATGGTTCGACGTTTTTCCGGTTACTTTTCAAAAATGGAGTGCAAAGAACGGAATTTTTTTTGATACGGCAAAGGATTTTTCCGATTATTTGATTTTATCCTTTGAAGATCCTTTTCACCGCCGAGGCGCGGAGGCGTGGAGCGGCCACTGCGTCCTTGCGTCCCTGCGGTTTTTTGTTCGCCGCCGAGACGTTGAGGCGCGGAGC
>CAZAZE010000021.1:0-55295 GCA_964489545.1 uncultured Bacteroidales bacterium | reverse complement strand
AATTAAGTAAAATTCTAACTTAGCTCACTGTCCTAATTTTGGGGGGAATTATAATTCAACTCCCGCGTCCCCAGCTTCGCCTTTGCGCTGTTGTGGTTTGATGTAATTTTCAAAGGATATTCAACCGCGACGGGATGCACTTTCAACTAAAGGAAGTTGTGGTTTGATGTAATTTTCAAAGGATATTCAACTATACTCATATCGTCATGCCCGATCCCCCCGTTGTGGTTTGATGTAATTTTCAAAGGATATTCAACGATTCTTCGGACAATAAGTTCAGAAACGGCGTTGTGGTTTGATGTAATTTTCAAAGGATATTCAACATATCCCCGGTTTCATCAAAAAGGTATCCAGTTGTGGTTTGATGTAATTTTCAAAGGATATTCAACTGAACGATGCCCCACCGTCGATGCTCAGTAGTTGTGGTTTGATGTAATTTTCAAAGGATATTCAACCTTCGGATCTATGCCAACAACATCGATCAAGTTGTGGTTTGATGTAATTTTCAAAGGATATTCAACCTCATTCGATGAAAAAATGAGGGGCGAGGGGTTGTGGTTTGATGTAATTTTCAAAGGATATTCAACGTTGGTCAGCGTGATCTCTGAGCCGCCGTTCAATGAGGGAGTGGGTTGACTGGTTCCAGAGTTCCAGGTTCCAAAGTTCCATAGTTTCAGGGTTACAAAGTTCCAGGGTTCTGGTCGGTCAAAATTAAGAAATTGCGGGAATGATTGAAGGTGCGCACGAGCAAGAAGGCCACAAAAGCACAAAAACACCAAAGATCACCAAAGACACGCGTTCGGGTGGCGGTCCTTTGGTGTCCTTATGTGCTTTAGCGTTTTGGTTGCAGATGACAATCAGGCTCTGATGCTTTGCTGCTCTGACGCTCTGCTGCTCTGACGCTCTGCTGCTCTGACGCTATGATGCTATGATCCTTTGATGCCCCTATGCTGTTCATCCCAACGGAAGCAGCATCAACCCTGCCCTTTCTTCGCCTGCTTTTCTTTCTTTTCCAGCCGTTTCTCTTTCAGGGTTTTAGCCGGGGCCTTTTTGGTTTCTTTTTTCTGATCGTGGCTTTTTGTCATGGCGGAACTTTTTCTACAAAATTAAGGAAAGAATATTATTGTCCGTTGCCCATTGTCCATTTTCCGTTGTCCATTTTAAGGGAAATTTTAAGTATTTAAAAAATCTTTTAGGAGGACCGGGTATATTTTTGAAAAAACCGGATTAATAATAAAAACACTATGCGAAAAGAAATAGAGAAACGATTAGTTGAGTTTGCCGTTTCCATAGTAGAAATAAGTAAAACCCTTGATGGTAGTTATGCTGCTACCTGCATGGCCAATCAACTTATCCAATCTTTTCCCTGATCACTTCAACCGTACCGGGATCTTCGGCCAGAATGAGCAGGGTATCGCCGGCTTCGATGACGGTCGATCCGTTGGGGGTGATGTACTTGCCTTTTCTTTTGATGAGGACGATGAGGGCGCGTTTTGGGAAGGAGAGGGCCATGATTTGTTTTCCCGCGGCGGGACTGCCGGGCTCGACGTCGATTTCCAGGAACTCCGATTTAAAGTCTTCCGACAGGGCGATGTCCAGCGGAGTGCGTTTGCGCACCTTTTCGGGCAGCGTGACGTGCAGCAGCCGGGCGATCTGGGGCAGCGTCGTTCCCTGTACCAGCACCGAGGTCATGGAGATGAAGAAGACCAGGTTGAAGATCATGCCGGCTTTTTCGACCCCGGCCAGCAGGGGATAGGTGGCGAAGACGATGGGCACGGCGCCGCGCAGGCCCACCCAGGAGATGAAGAGGCGGTCGCGCAGCTTAAGCCGGAACATGGCCAGGGAGATGAAGACGCTCAACGGGCGGGCGGCCAACACCATGAACAGGGCCACGAGCACGCCGATGCCGGCCACGGTGACGATCTGGCTGGGGAAAGCCAGCAGGCCCAGCGTTAGGAAGAGCACGATCTGCATCAGCCAGGCGAACCCGTCGAACGCCCGGATGATCGATTTCTTATGGATCAGTTCCTGGTTGCCCAGGTACAGGGCCGACAGATATACGGCCAGGAAGCCGTTGCCGCCGACGAAATCCGTGGCTGAGAAGGTGAACAGCATCAGGGCGATGACCAGCACGGGATACAGGCCGTCGTAGTCGAGCCGGATGCGGTTGATGATCCATTGCGCGGCTTTGCCCATACCCAGCCCTATGGCGGTGCCGAAAGCCACCTGCTTGAGAAAGAGCGGGATCACGTCGATGATGCTCTTGTCCTGCTCGGTGATCAGCATGGTAAGCGTGATGGTCAGGAAATAGGCCATGGGGTCGTTGCTGCCGCTCTCCAGCTCGAGCGTAGGGCGCAGACTGCCTTTGAGGCCCAGGTTTTTGGAGCGGAGGATGGAGAAGACCGCCGCGGCGTCGGTCGAGGATACAATGGCGCCCAGCAGCATCCCTTCCAGGAAGCTGAAATCGGTGATCAGCCAGACGAACAGGCCGACGAAGGTAGCGGTGAGAAACACGCCCAGGGTCGACAGGGAAACTCCTTTCCACAATACCGGCCTGATGGTTTTCCAGTCGGTGTCGATGCCGCCGGCGAAGAGGATGAAATTCAGTGCGATCACCCCGAGGAACTGGGCCAGTTTCGGATCATTGAACTTGATCCCGCCGACACCTTCCGACCCGGCCAGCATGCCTACTACCACGAACAGCACCAAAGTGGGAACCCCGATGCGAAAACTCGTCTTGCCGGCCAGTATGCTGATGAACAGCAGGATAGAGCCGATCAGGACGATGTTGTCGATGGTTATTTGCATGCAGTAGAGCCTGAATTTTGAACCGGCATTTTTTTTATTACTACAATTTTAGTGAAAATTCAGATAAAACGCTCATCATATTTTACTCCATGTTCTTTCAGCAGTCGTTTATATTCCTTTTCAAAACTGACTTTTCGGTGGTGTTCTTCCTGGTTTTTGATGTAATTGATGATGATTCCTTTATCTCTATACGTTTTTGTAAATGCACCATAGCCTTCCGCCCAGCCCCTGAATTTTGGAAACAAGGCCGATTCTTTCATCCAGATAGATGAAGCAACCTTGATATCTTTCATATAGTCGGCTAATGCAATGCTGGGATGAAGATCTGACAGGATATGGATATGATCCTCAACGCCGTTAATTTGATAGAGCATGCATTTTTTATTGCGGATGATTCCCCAGATATAGCTGTAGAGCTCTTTTTTGTGTTTCGGGACGATGGCCGGGATGTTGTACTTCGTTCTAAAGACGAGGTGGTAGAGGATTTGACGGTAGCTGGTCATAGGTCATTGTTTTTGTTCAACCCCTTGCGGGGTTGGGGGTTAGACATGAGTTGGATGGTTGAGCGGGCCTGGATCCTCCATCAAGGCTGGGGGTTATTGAGCGTTGAAGTCCTTCGGACTTCGGGGTGTACCGGGTCAAGGGCTCGGATTATGCAGTTTTGCCAGGGGTTATTGGAGCTAAAGTCCGAAGGACTTGAATTTCAATCTCCTCCGGAAAATCCGGAGGTAAGGCATTTCGGTTTTATACCGCCCAACCCCGCAGGGGTTGAATTATACTGCTTAATTCGGAAAAATGGGTGGATATACCCGTTGGTTGAAAAATATTTTTAACAATATCAATGAATGGTAGGGTGGATAAGCGGCCTATTTGATGCTGACCTTAACTGTTTTCAGAGTTTCACCTGGTTGTCCGGTGCTGATGAGGTATTCGCCTTCTTTGACGTAATAAGTTTGATTGCCTGAATCCCACTGGTACATCTCCATCAGGTCGATTTCCATGATGATGGAGGCTACTTCGCCGGGCCTGAGGCTGACCCGTTCGAACCCCACCAGGTGTTTCTCTTGTGGATTCTCCGCTTTGGCCGCATACACCATCACCACTTCGTCTCCTGATTTGTCACCGGAATTCCTGAGATAAATTGCCGCCTTGATAATTTCGTTTGCCTGATAGGCCGGTTTATCGGTTTGAAAATCCTGGTAATCAAACGTGGTATAGCTCAGCCCATACCCGAACGGGAACAGGGGCTCTCCCCAGAAGAATTTGTAAGTCCGGTTTTCCATGGAGTAGTCGTCGAACGGCGGCAGGTCTTCGGTGGATTTATAGAAGGTAACGGGCAACCTGCCGGATGGATTGACCTTTCCGAACAGGATATCGGCCAGGGCGGTGCCGCCTTCTTCACCGGGATACCAGGCGAAGATTACGGCGTCGGCCGCTTCGAGGACCTCCTGCAGGGCGATGGCGCTGCCGCCGGTGATGACGGCGATGATGGGCTTGCCGGGGATTTTTTCCCGCAGCAGTTTCACGTATTCCTGCTGGCTTTCGGGCAGGCGGATGTCGGACCGGTCGCCGCCATAGGGGTTCAGCATGGCTTCCCCGTCTTCACCTTCCATCAACTTCGAATTTCCGAGGCAGAGAATGATCACATCGGCCATCTGGGCTTCCCAGAAACCGTAATAATTACCAGGGGTGTTCATCTGGCAACCGAGCGTGTAGTCGACCACGGTGCCTGCGTCGACCGCGCCGACGATGCCTTCCAGGAACGTGACGATGTTTTCCGACCAGCCGTTGTAATTGCCGACCAGGGCCTGGATATCCGCTGCGGTAGGTCCGGCGACCAGGATGTTTGAGATGGAGTCTCGGTTCAGGGGGAGCAGGTTGTTTTTATTTTGAAGCAGGACGATGGATTTGGCCGCGGCTTCATAAGCCAGGGCGCGGTGTTCCGGGCAGTTGACTTTTTCCGGGCCGATGGTGTTGAATGGCACGGCATCCGGGGGGTCGAACATGCCGAGTTTGAAGCGGGTTGCCAGTAATGGTCTGAGGAGGGAGTCGGGGAGGGAGTTCTGCCAGATGACATCTCGTTTCTGCCAGATGACATCTCCCAGATACTTGTAAATATATCCGCAATTTAAGCTAACCCCCGCCAATGCTGCCATGGCGGCGGCTTCTTCTTTCGTTGCAACAGTTTTATGTCTCTGCCAGATGTCATCTAGTGCCCAGCAATCACTGACAATATGTCCTTTGAAACCCCACTCATCCCGGAGTATTTCCTTGAGCAGGAAAGCGTTCCCGCAGCACGGCTCATCGTAGAGCCGGTTGTAGGCGCACATGACGGCCTCAACGTCGGCTTCCACCAAGGCCTTGAAAGCAGGCAGATAGGTCTCACGAAAGTCTTTTTCGGAAGGAACGGCGTTGAACTCATGGCGCGTTTTTTCCGGACCGCTGTGCACGGCGAAATGCTTGGCGCAGGCTGCTGCCTTTAGATACTTCGGATTGTCGCCCTGCAGGCCTTTTACGAATGCGGCCCCCATCCGGCCGGTTAGGTACGGATCTTCGCCGTAGGTTTCCTGCCCGCGGCCCCAGCGCGGGTCGCGGAAAATGTTGATGTTCGGCGTCCAGAAGGTCAGTCCCGTGTATTGCGCCCGGTTGTTTTTGCGGACCGCTGCGTTATACTTGGCCCGGGCTTCAGTGGAGATGGCGTCTCCAATGCGGTACATGAGGCTGTCGTCAAACGTGGCGGCCAGACCAATGGCCTGCGGGAAGACCGTAGCGCGGCCGGCCCGTCCTACGCCGTGCAGGCATTCGTTCCACCAGTTGTACTCCGGGATGCCCAGGCGCTCAATGGCCGGGCTGTTGTACAGAAGCTGGGAGATCTTTTCTTCCATTGTCAGCCGGCCGATCAGGTCATCGACGCGCCGGTCTGGAGCCAGCGCTGTGTCCCTGAATTCAGGCCTGAAGTCCTGCGCATTTGAATACAGGCTGTTTAAGACAATAATAAACACCAAGGCCAGCTTTTCTCTCATAATTCAAAATTCATAATTCAAAATTCATAATTCAAAATTCAAAATTCAAAATTCAAAATTTAATAAGGCCCGAACTTAAACCTCAACCCTTAAACCTTAAAACTCCAGTTTCAGCGTTCCGTCAAGCCGAACCGCGATCACCGTCATCTCCTCGTCCAGCGACTGATCAGGGATTTCAATCTCAATAAGCCCCGCGTGGCTGCTCCACCAGGGCCTGAGCCAGGTTTTGTGTGAGAGTTCTTCGCCGGCACCGACGACGGTGATGGATTTTATGGGTGTGAGCAGACCTTTCAACAGGACTGTAGGACTGTTGGACGGTAGGACGGTAGGAGGAATGAGTTCTGGGTTTTGAGTTCTGAGTTCTGAGTTTTGATTTTGGGATTTGGGATTTGCCAGGAAAAGATAAACGATCGTGCTGTCGGCTGAGATCGTGCTGGGGCCGTAGAAGCAATCCTTAGGCAGTCCGGCCCGGGTGCCGTAAATGGCTTCAGCGTGCCTGCGGGTCCAGCGTCCCAGATCTTGCAGGATGCTGACCTGTTCTTCCGGGATGGTGCCATCGGCTTTGGGGCCGATGTCGAGCAAAAGATTGCCGCCGTTGGAGATGACATCGGCGAAGATTCGGATGATCAGGCTGACGGGCTTATAATTGGTGTCGCGTCCTTGATATCCCCAGGAATCGTTCATGGTCATGCACAGCTCCCAGTACTTGTCTTGCGGGCGCTTTACCGGAATTCCCTGCTCTGGTGTAGCATAATCGCCATAACCCTGCAGACGGGAATTAATGATCGCTCCCGGATTGTGCTCCAGGATCATTTCACGGATCTCAGCAGCTTTCCACATTTCGGCGCTCTGCTCCCAGTCGCCGTCGAACCAGAACAGGTCAGGATTGTATTGCTCCATGATCTCCCGGATCTGGCCGTGGTTGAACACCGTGAATCTGTCCCACCGGCCAGGGACGGAGTCCCTGTTATAGCGCTGCTCCGTCCGGGTGAAATTCGGATAATCCGGGTGCGACCAGTCGAGCAAAGAATAATACAAACCTACCTTCATTCCTGCATGCCTCAGCGCATTGCAGTAAGGGCCAATCAGGTCCCTGGCGGCCGGCGTCTGTCCCACCACATCCAGTGTTGCCATTTGCGTATCCCAAAGAGCCATGCCGTCGTGGTGTTTGGAGGTCAGCACCGCGTATTTTGCGCCGCTTTCCCGGATCAGTTGGGCCCAAAATGCCGGATCGTATTGTGCAGCAGAGAATCCTTCTTTTTGTTTCATGTAGGCGTCGTAGGTCACTTCGGCGTTGTAGAACGACCAGGATTCGTTGATCCCATCGACCGCATAGATGCCCCAGTGGATGAAAATGCCGAGTTTGGCGTCGGCGAACCATTGCATGCGGCTGCTATCCTGCCCAAATGAAAAATGAACAATGCAAAACGCAAAATGAAAAATGAAGATCAGTCTTTTCATAGCTGGCATTTTGTTATGGCACACGGATGACACGGATCCTGAAGGATATACACGGATAACTGATCCGCGATTATCCGTTGCATCTGCGTCATCCGTGTTCTGTTATTAAAATACAATGATAGGAATCTTTGGCGGTTAAACTTCTAAAACCAAAGACAATTAATTTGTAATATTTTGACTAATTTTGTCAAAAAGCGATATTATGGAAACTTTCGGAAGTATGATCAGGAAAATGAGAAAAGATCGTAAGCTTTCCCTGCAGGCGCTTTCAGCTGAAGCGGGTGTCGACACGGCCATTCTCAGCAAGATCGAGAGGGGTCAAAGAAAGGCATCCAGGGAAGTGGTTGAAAAATTAGCGGCTTTCTTTCCGGTCGCATCGAAAGAACTTTTTATCGCATGGTTGTCAGATAGGCTTGTTAATCAAGTGGCTGATGAGGATTTTGGACTGGATGCCATCCAGGTGGCGGAAGCTAAAGCGATGTACCGGAAAAGAGAACAGCGCGACATTCGCTATATCATCGAAGTGATATGCGATTTTCTGAAACAAGATGGAAGAGTGAGGAAAGCATGGATTTTCGGGTCGTTGGCCAGAGGCGAGATACAAGCCGGCAACGATCTCGACCTGATGGTCTCTTTTTCCGAAAAAGCATCAGGAACCCTGCTGGATTATGCCGATATCAGGCACCGGTTGGAGCAGCTGCTGAACATTCGCGTGGACCTGGTGGAAGAAGGTTATATCAAGCCGTTTGCCAGGGAGGCCATTGAAAAAGATAAAATACTGATCTATGGACAATAGCGCTGATATTGTCAGAATGAGGCATGTCTCGGAAGCGACAGGATTGATCCTACGGTTCATTGAAGACAGAACCGTCGATGAATTCCTTTCGGACCAGATGCTGAGCAGCAGTGTACTGTACCAGTTTCTGATCATAGGTGAGGCTATCAGGTTTGTGGATTCAAAGATTCTGGAATCTTACGATTATCCCTGGCATCTGCCAAAATCCTTCCGGAATTATATTGCTCATGAGTATTTTGAAATCAACCTGACACAGGTATATAATACGGCCAGGAATATTTTACCCGACTTCAAATTGCTGATAGATCGGATGATCCGTGACAGCGAAGGTCAGGGCATGGAGCCCGGGACACAGAGCAGAAGGAAGAGATAGCTTTTTATAGTTACTTTGTCATCATGAAATACATCTTTATTTTAATTTTTGTTTTCCTTGCCTTTTACTCCTGCCAGAAGGATAAAAATGATGGTAATATCAACCCGCCGCCGCCCGGCGATACCACATTTACGGTCCCAAAAACGGAGGACATCGTCATGTATGAAGTAAACCTCCGGGCCTTGAGCGCCACGGGCGATTTCCAGGGCGTCATCGACCGGCTCGATGATATCAAAGAACTGGGCGCCAATGTCATCTGGCTCATGCCCATACACCCGATCGGGCAGATCAACTCGGTCAATTCGCCGTACAGCGTGCAAAACTACAAGGAAGTCAACCCGGAGTTCGGTACCTTGAATGATTTTAAATCGCTGGTGGGCGAAGCGCATGACCTGGGTATCGCCGTCATCATCGACTGGGTGGCGAACCATACTGCCTGGGACAATCCCTGGATCGCCAATGCCGACTGGTACACGCAGGATGGTAATGGAAACATCATTCACCCGCCCGGCACCAACTGGATGGATGTGGCCGACCTGAACTTCGACAACCAGGAAATGCGGCAGGAAATGATCCAAAGCATGAGTTACTGGGTATCGGAAACGGATATCGACGGTTTTCGCTGCGATGCGGCCGATTTCATCCCGTTCGATTTTTGGCAGCAGGCCATGGCTGCTCTTGAGGCCGAATACGAGAAGGACCTGATCCTGCTGGCGGAAGGGGCCCGAAGCGACCATTTCACCGCCGGTTTCCAAATGAATTACTCCTGGAATTTCTACACCAGGCTAAAACAGGTCTTCAA
Organism: uncultured Bacteroidales bacterium; assembly: GCA_964489545.1. Lineage (GTDB taxonomy): Bacteria > Bacteroidota > Bacteroidia > Bacteroidales > JAGOPY01 > JAGOPY01. Next base: position 46,032 of record CAZAZE010000021.1, on the reverse strand, counting down.
CCAGAATTCCCCGGCAAACGACCTGGTCAGCATCCATCTTTCGGAATACAATGGCCTTCCTCCGGGAAAGCACAAACTGCGCTTTACGACCAACCACGACGAATCGGCCTGGGATGCCACGCCGATGGTGATCTTTAACGGACAGCAGGGCGCTCTGGCCGCATCGGTCATCGCCATTTACCTGGGCGGAATTCCAATGATCTATGGATCGCAGGAAGTGGGCGTCGTTGACAATGTGCCGTTCTTCAGCCATTCGCCCATCAACTGGTCGCTGAATCCGGAAATGCTTGCTGCATATCAGGATATTTTGGGATTCTACAATACTTCTGACGCCCTGAAGAAAGGAGCGATGCAGTCATATTCAAATCCGAATGTGCTGGCTTTCAGGAAGAAGCATGAGCAGAAGGAGGTGCTGGTGCTGGTGAATGTCCGAAATTATTCAGTTGAATACGACATCCCTTCAGCGTTGGAAAACAGTTCCTGGATACATGCTATGAACACTGCCACTTTCATCTTACCGGAAGTAATCGGGCTTGATCCTTATCAGTATTTGATTTTAAGGAATTAAAAATTGCGGATTATCCGTGTTCTATGCTCACAATTTTATGACTTTCTTCACAATTGCTTGATTTTCAAGGGATATTCTGATGAAATAGATGCCGGCCGGCAGATGGCTGATGTCAAGATCAATAGCAGCACTGTTCCATTGTTCCATTGTTCTATTGTTATGGGATTCCACAATCAATCCATGAATATTTATCAACTCTAAACTTTGAATCTCAACTTTTCCCTTTGCCCTTTGAACTTTGAACTGCCCTGAAGTTGGGTTCGGCCACACCTCCATGCCTCCATGCTCCCATGCCCCCATGCTTCCGTGCTCCTCAGTGCCGGTGATCGCGGTGTACCTGAGCAATGTCTTCTCCCCGCCGATGATGTAACCATTGTTTGGTGAAGTGAAAAGTACGCCGGTCAATATTTCATCAGTAAGGTCATGCTCCAGCATTGTCCAGTCTTCTCCGCCGTCATTGGAATAGGCGATCTGTCCTTGTGTCCCGACGGCCCATCCGTTGTTCAGGTCCGTGAAGTAAACCCCCATCATGGCGCCGGTCTGGACAAATTCAGGGTCGGTCCGGTACCAGTCTATTCCAACGGTTGTTTTCAGGAACATTTCGCCGACACACCAGCCCACCGTGTCATTGCGGAAATAAATCCAGTCTTTTGAAGAAAATGGATAAGAGGCCTCCACATGCCATTCCCCATCCATATAAAATATGATCATCTGGTAGTCCAGCAGGGCATATCCCCTTTCTTCTGAAGGAAAGTCGATGCAATAGACGCTGCCGGCCAGGCCAAGATCCACCGGGAACACCCCTTCCGGGGTAATCTGTGACAGGTGGCCGTTTTTACCGCCGGCCCAACCGTTTTGAGCCGGCCGGGGCGGGAACCCCAGGTCGTATAAGGGAGACAGCAGGAGACCGTGCAGGGTCCAGGTTTGGGCGCCGTCATTTGTCTTATAAACGAATCCGTTGATCGCGCCAAAATACCCGTTCATTTCATCGATCATATGGATATCGGCGCCGGCCAATGGCGCGGAATGCTCGGTCCAGGTCTGCCCGCCGTCGGTGGTTTCGAGCACTGCCGATGGCTCTCCGTCGAACGGATGGTAGGTGCTGATCCAGCCGTGGTTGTCATCCAGGAAGGATATCCCGCTTATGTTTGCGATGAGGGTATCGGCGCCGCCGTTGATGATCACCGTGTCGTTGTAAAAATCGGGAAGGTTTGCGGAGATATCGGTCCAGCCGTACTGCTGCGCTATTGCAAAGTTCAAAGGGCAAAGGGCAAAGAGGAGGCATGCAGCTTGAACCTTGAAGCGTGCAGCGGGTTTATGGGTTTGTGGTTTCATAGTTGAGTTTTTTTTCACCACAATTGGTACAATAGAACACATAGGAGGCACATAGTAGGAATTTTGAATTTTGAGTTTTGAATTTTGAATTACTCTCAGTGTTTCTAAGTGCCCTTAGTGTCTTAGTGGTAATGGTTTAAATCTTAATGATCTTCTTCACGATCGTTTGGTTTTCAAGAGATATACGGATGTAGTAGATTCCTGATGACAAATTGCTAATATCCAGCTCCAGGGTTTCATTGTTCAATAGTTCAATTGCTCTATTCTTATTGGATTTCAGGATCTTCCCATATAAATCAATAACTTCAACCTTAACCTCTTCAGATTGTAAATTGTAATTTGTAAACTGTAAATTGTAAATCCCCCTGCCAGGGTTCGGCCACACCTCCACGCCCCCCTGCCCCCCTGCCTCCATGCCTCCCTGCTCTTCGACACCAGCCGTGGCTGAATAGAAGTAATAGTCCCTGAAGCTCAGTAAATACTCCCCGGTGTGCACCACCAGCTTGTAATACGAGTCGGTGTGCATCCGGAACAGGGAATCATACTGGTAATTATTACAGTCTACGAATTCCCAAATCTGATCATCCTCCATCCATTGAAAGAGCGAATCCGCCAGGAGCAAGGTGTCATTCTGATAGGGGTAGCGCCGCTCATAGGTCGGCACCCACTGGGCCTGGTCATTTCCGCTGTATCCCCTGTAATGGGTCAATTTACCCTGATTGTTATAGGTCATTTCAGTTTTTAATTGAGGATACCAGGTCACCAGGTCTTCCCCGATCCGGTAATAGGCATACAATGTCAGGCTGTCGTTATCGTCCCATTCCCATTCATCCTTTTCTTTTTCAATCCACTTTTCCCCCTGTTCATCATATTCGGAATACATCAAGTGCGTTTTCCGGTTCTGTGCATCATATGCATATTGTAACATTACCGACCAATACCATAATTCGGTATAAGGGTTATAAATCTGATGGGTGATTTTTACAACATTGCCATATCCATCATACTCATAATCCCCCCTGTCACAAGGATAGATGATCCCTGATCCTTCCTCAGGTTCCCAGGTAGTCAGGCGCTGGAGAATACCTCCCCCGTCGTACTCATAAATATCATAAGAGGCAGTATCCCATTGTTCAGAAACCGTATTCCACTCCAGGTGATCCCTGCGCATGAGTTTGTTTTCATTATCATAATCAAACAGGTCCCGGAAGCGGTTTCCCCAGTCAAAGGATGTATAGTCCCAGGTGTAATAATGATATTCGGTCTGATTCCCCTGACTGTTATACGACGTCGTTTCTTTTATCCATCCTTTATAAGAAGAATTATTATTATCCCACTCATAGATCGCCCACAGGGTGCGCCGGTCATAATTATCATATTCCCGTACCTCTTTGCGGTTGGGGATCCAGAGATTGAGGGACTGCTCCCTGACAAACTTTTCCGATTCGATGACATGCATATGATTGTCATAGCGGAACGTCATCTTGGCATTCAACGCTGAATCGCCCTGGGCGTCGAACTTCCAGGTGATGACCGAATCGGGATACGATATGGCCAGGGTTTCGCAGCCTACAGACTGGGTGTATATTTCAGTCTGAAAAATGATAAGCGTTATCAGGGTGATCAGGGATCGCTTTTTCATGTTATTTATTTTTAAGGATGATAAATTTACCGGTGAAGATTTCGTTTCCGGCCATGATTCTGCAGGTATAAAGTCCGTTCCTGAGGTTTTCTGCTTTCCATTCGAAACGCTGGTTTCCTTTCGGAAAACTGTTAGATACACTGGTATGCACAACACGTCCTGTGATATCGGTGATTTCCAGGATGGCTTCGGTAGGGGAGGAAAGCTCAAATTCAAACCTTGCCTGGTCGCTGACCGGATTTGGTGAGATATTTATGGGTTTTGTTTTCGGATCTTGGGTGATGAAAGGTAATTCTCTGATACCCAGCGGAGGCAACGGCAGCATGGTGAGGGTGCCACCCTTCCGGTAAAGCACGATGTTCCAGTTATTGGCGTTGCCGGCGATGCTTCCCCGGCCTGCTGCAACGTAACCGCCGCCGGATGTAGGCTGGGCGTCGTTGGCAGTTGCTGTGGTAGGATACATTACATATCCGGGCGACCAGCCCATGGTATCGGAAGAAATGAAATTTCCTCCGGTATCATAGGTCCTGACGTTCATCATGTATTGTGAGCCGAATCCGTTCCGACTCAGCAGGATATTGCCATCGGGCTTTTTGGCAATGGTCGTGAACCCACCGTTCTGTTCTGTATCGCTGGTTTTTTCCCAGAGGGTCTTACCCTCGGCATCCAGTTTAGCGATGTATTCTTTGTTGTGGTAGTAACCGACCAGCAGGAAGGTCCCATCATCCAACTCCAGGATATCCCCGCCGGCATCCCAGTAGTCTTCGAACCCGATCTCCCGGGTCCACAGTGTATCGCCGGCTGCATTGAACCGGATTGCGTAAATATTGGTGATGTATCCCAACGTCAGCGCATGCCCCCGTGTGCCGGCGAAAATATAGCCACCATCGGCCGTCCGGTGCACTTCGCCCACTTCATCGCGCCGGTCGCCGCCGTATCTTTTCGTCCACAGGCTGTCGCCCTGGGAATTGACCTTCATGAACCACAGGTCGCCCGCTCCGTCGTACTGGTAAGTCTTCCCGGCGATGAAATAGCCGCCGTCGGTGGCCGTGACAATGGAGTAGCCTTCCTCGTCGCTTTCGATGCCGTAGGTCTTTTCCCATTGCATATTGCCTTGCTCGTCTGTCTTGACAATGTACAGGTCTTTTCCTCCGGCCCCGAAAGATTTGGTGAAACCGGTGAGGATGTAGCCGTTGTCCGGGCAGATCGCCACATCGAACGCCCTTTCTTCGTTGTTGCCGCCGTAATTGCGGGTCCAAAGGGTATCCCCGTTGATATCGGTCTTGATGAGCCGCATGTTATAGGTGGAGGATGTCATGGATGATCCCTGGTAACCGGCGATGACGAAGCCTTTGTCGGGTGTCTCCAGCACGGCATGGCCTTCGCCCCAGGTGGCATAGCCTTCGAGGTTGTAATAGCCATCGGTGTTTTTCGGGGGTTGCAGTTTCCAGACATACACGTCATGCAGCCGGTTGGCCTTGTAGTCATAGCCGGTTACATAAAGAAAGCCGTCTTCATCGGAGGTGATGGCATACGCAACATCCATGTCGATGGCCGGGCCCACGTAGCGCATCACCCAGAGGTCGCGGCCGGTGCGGTGGTCGAGGCTGATGGTGCCGGCCTCCGCCAGCAAACCGCAGAAGTAACCGGCCACATGTATATTGGTGTCGGGTGTCTGCGTGATGGAGAAGGCCATATCATGATCGCCATACAATCCTTCATAACGGTAGAACCAGACCGGGTTGCCCTGCAGGTCGACTTTCATCACAGCCGCATCCATGTCGGTATCCACCTGGTTATCGCGGCCCCCGGCGCGCCCGGTGACATAGATGTTGTCATCGAAACCATAGATCAGTTCATAGCAGGTTTCTCCCCAGTATGGTTCGGGACCAGGGCCGTCGACATTGCAGTTCCACTGGTACTGGCCCGTGGCGTTCACACAGATCACGGCGATGTTCGAATGGATCAACCCAGAGGCATAGATCCGGCCGTCGTTGCCGAATACGATATCGGTGGCCCAGCTCCGCCCTTCCGTAGAAGGGAACAGGTATTTCCAGTTCTTGCTGCCTTCCGGGGTGAGGCTGAGGATGGTGAGCTGCGGCTCGGTGGCCTCATTGGAGTAGCCTGCCGCATAAATGTTACCATCTTCCCCTATGGTGATTGCATTGGCCTGGTCGTCGCATAAGGAATACGGGCACCCGCCATCGAACCAATAGATCCATTCCTGTTCGCCGCTGCCGGCATTGATCCCCGCCACGATGAAATCATAATTGGCCACACCGGCGGCATAAACCATCCCATTGCCGCCATAGGCGACAGAAAACGCCTCACTGGAATAGTTCCCATCCACATCATAGATGTATTCCCACCGCAAGCCTCCATCAGGATTTACGCTGATTACCAGGAATTTTTTGTCGTCATTCGCATTGTTGGAGGATCCGCATACATAGATGTTGCCGTCTTCGCCCACCTGGATCTTGGCGACTACCATGGTTCTATCCGGTTGGCCTTCGTAGGTATAGATCCATTCCTGTCCGCCGGATTTGTTGATTTTGATGACGATGATGTCATAGTCGATATCATCATCTTCCGTTCCGGCTACGTAGATATAGCCGTCCGGACCGTAGGCGATGTCCTGGCCGATCTCACTTTTGCCATTGTTGTAGCTGTAGTACCATTTGTGGTTCTGGCCCAGGGCATAGAGCACAGGGCACAGGGCTAAGAGCAGCATTACTGCTTGAAGCGTGAGGCGTGAGGCGGGTTTTAGGATTTTTGTTTTCATAGTTGGTGTTTTGTTTCACCACTGAGGCACTGAGATCACTGAGGAACACTAAGTTCTTCTGATTTCCTTCTTAGTGCTTCTTAGTCCCCTTAGTGTCTTAGTGGTAATGGTTTAAATCTTAATGATCTTTTTCACGATCGTTTGATCTTTGATTTTTATTCGGATGAAGTAGATTCCAGACGGAAGGTGGCTGATATCCAGTTCCAGGGTTTCAGCCCCCACCCCCGGCCCCTCCCCCAGCCGGTGGAGGGGAGAGCAGTTTAGTGATTTCCCGTAAAGATCCACCAACTCCAAACTCTCAAACTCAACTTTAAACTTTGAACTTTGAACTTTGAACTCCCCACGGGTCGGGTTCGGCCACACCACCACGCCCCCCTGCCCCCATGCCTCCATGCTTCCCTGCTCCTCAACCGCAAGGTAAGCGAACGGCGTAAAATCAACAGTTACCAGTCCTGTTGAATCCTGGCTGTCGCGGATATCAAACTGTCTGATTTCTGAGGCATCAGTATGGTCCCAAACGTTATACTTTGCATAAAGCACCGGGTTTTGGGTGCTCTGGCATTCTATGTAGACATCGAAATTCGCGTTTCCGGTGATGACATTGTTACCCGGTCCGTCAAAATTACCTCCGCCCAGGTCGATATCAGGCCTGATAACGCGGATCCCCGCGCCGGTGTTATCCTTGATCACATTATTATGGATGGGACCTCTTAATCCATACATGATCATTCCATCTCCATGACAATCTTTTATGGTATTATGATGAACCTCTTCCGCACCGCTGGAGAGAAATCCGATATAGGAACCTGAAATTTCATTTCCTGAGAAATCTTCCGTACCGGCTTTGCTGTAATATCCTATCTGTCCACCGCGGATAATATTTCCGGTTACAAATCCCCAGCCGGCCTTGGTATAGATACCGCATACGGCCTCGTCAGGATCCTGCGCCGGTTCATAGGATTCATCAATCAGGATCGTATTATCAATGACGTGAAATGGCCCACCTGATTTAGAATATATTCCATAAACCGCACCTGTGCAGGTAATTGAATTATTTCGAATGGTGACAGAAGTAGGCCGGGCAATGATCGCTGCCTTGGCATCTTCATCCTGGAAAAGGGGTGAATTTTCATTACAGGTGATCATGTTAAACTCAATGAATTGGTCTTCAATACCATAGGAGTTGCTGCCGCTCTTATCAATGATGCAGCCGTTGTATATACGATTATTGCTGATGGTTGTATTGCATACTCCTGAGGCATCAATGATCCCATATTGGATATCATTATTATTCAAAAGATAAGTATAACCTGCGCCCGAATATATCAGTATAGTTCCGCAGGTATTATTTTGGATAGTATTGTTTGCCGCACCGCTACCCTGCGCGAATTGAATGCCACCCTCCCCGAGATCATTATTTTCTATCAGGAATCCATAGATGGGCCCGGGCGTGGTGTCATTGACGGGTATCCCGGCGGAATGGATGACTTCAATCAGATCAGCCTGGCAGTTCCTGATGATATTCTGTTGCTCAAAAGGTCCCTCCGAAGTTCCCCGTGCAAAATGATACTCCAGGAAGGCAATGTTTTGCATGGTGCATGAAAGGTTTCCCTGATCCCAATCAACGATGACACCCTGAATGATGGTGTTTTCCATCCCTTCACCCTGCATGGCAACACCCGGCTTGATGTACAGCGCATTCTGGTATTCCTGCCAGGTGGAATCGGGATGATAAGTGCCGGCTTTGATCATGACCGTCGACCCGGCATTTGCAGCGGCAATGCCTTCCTTGATAGTGTTGAATGGATGCAGCTCTGTACCGTCCTCGATACCTGTATTGTTGGAAACGTCCACATAAACCACTTGTTGCGAAAGTGCAAAGTGCAAAGTGCAGAATGCAAAGAGAAGGAGAAATATTTTTTTCATAACACTAGACTTTAATCATTTCTTTATTTGATGACATGGCCCGGTTCAGGTTGCTCATGAATATCATGGGCGTCAGGGGTAACTGGCTGGCATCGAATCCGCCGGGAAACACCGCAGGAAGCCGGTTCACCTTTTCCATCAGCTCATAGAAATTCCCCGGCAGCAGGAAATCAAACCGAAGCCGGTTCTGACACATGCCCCTGACGGTCTCCAGGTCGCTTAGTCGCAAACCGAGCATGCCGGCCACGGTGCGGGAGAACAATCCATCGGTCACCGGTTCTTCCAGGAAAGGCCGGATGAATGCAGCCCCCAGGCCTTCACGCTCCTGCCGGATGTTGAAGACCATAACTTCCGCCAGCTTGTCCACGGGCACCACCCGGAAACTGAAAGGGAAATAATGCCCGGTTTTCAGAAAAATGTCAAGGATCATCCAGATGGAATAATGCCGCGGGCAGATCCCCGCTCTCTCTGTTCCCAGCACCAGCGGAATGTCGTACACACAGCCCCTGAGGTGCTGCCGGAAGGCATTCTCCAGCGCTTTTCCCGCAACCCATTTGAAACCAGCATAACCCGACTGCCACGCGTTGGTGTTCAGGGCCCGGAAATCATCCCCGGTCTGAAAGAAACTGGCATTGAATGAGGAGGCATAGTGCAGGGACTTGGGCGCTTCGGGATCCGCGCAGAAGGCGATCATGCGTTCCAGTTCGGGCACCCATATTCTCTGAAAGTGATGGTAGGGCAAATGGTACAGCGGTGTCATGGCCAGGTGGACGACGGCGCCGGTCGCGCGGGATAGGGACCTGAAGGCGCTTTGGGTCATGCCCATCATGTTGCGGGTGACATCGCCCGTGTGGATGGTGACCTTATCCGGGTCAAACACTCCGAGCCCCCAGTTCAGGTATGCCTGCTGCATCCTGGATATCGCCTCCGGCACCGTCGTCGCCCTCAATAATAGATGAACCGGGCCGGTGTCATGTTCCAGGAGGGCCTTGACGATGTGCACCCCAAGGAACGAATTGGCGCCTGTAACCAACACTCCTGCGCGGTAATCGGAGAGAAAAGTCTTCCTGATGTTCCATTTCCTGCTGACCAGGTGTTCATTCCTGATATCTTCCGCCTTCACTGACATAATTCCGGTTGTATATAAAGAATTGGCAGGATGAAGTTACGGCAGCGACAGGGCTGCAGGCAAGTTTTCAAGGCTACATTTGCACTCGGGGCACCTTACAAAAACACTCATCGTAAAGAATTAAGCGACGGGTAATAGATTAAGAGGAGGTCTCAAAAGTCCTTCGTGGAACTTCGTGAAACCTTCGTGGAACTTCGTGAAATTTTTAACGGTCTCTTTTACACGAAGTTACACGAAGAAGACACGAAGCCACACGAAGTAATCCTGGATAAATCTTACCTTTTAAGACATCCTCATAAAGGGAAGTTAAACCGCAGCTAAAAAGCTGCTGAGGTTATCGTCCCGCTTCAGGTTCAGCTTTTGCCGGATCCTGCTGCGGGTCACTTCGATGCTTTTGGCCGACCGGCCCGTGATCGCGGAGATCTCCTTGGTGTTGAGGTTCATCCTCAGGAAGGCACAAATGCGTTGTTCGTAGGAGGTGAGTTCGGGATGGCGTTCGTAGAGCCGCTGGTAAAAACCCGGATGCACCTGCAAAAACTGCACCTCAAATTCTTTCCAGCTGCTCTGCGGGGCATCGGCGCGCAGTTCATTGACGAGCGAAACGATCTCATCGGATGAATTTTCGGAGTTGTCCCTGATCTCCTGGAGCCGCCTGATCAGCCGGTTGATCATGTCGCTCTTCTGGTTGAGGAACATCGTTTTTGAAGTCAGTTCGCGATTCTTTCCGTCGAGTTCCCGTTCCAGCGCTTCCAGGTGCTGCAGGTTCAGCATCTGTTGCTGCTGATGCATTTTGTGCGCATCACGGCTTCGCTTCACCAGCAGGGAGATGATCACCAGGCTCATCAGTACGCCGGCAATGGAGGCGACGGTGGCGATGGTCCGGTTCCGGATCTTCTGTTCCTGCAGGCTGGCCCTGTTGCGTAGCAACTCATTCTCTTTTTCCTTCTTTTCAAAATTATACCGGGCTTCGATCCTTCGGATCTCGTGCTCGCGGCTGACCCGGTCCAGGCTGTCGGCGGCCTGCATGGATAAACGCAGCCATTTCAGCGCTTCCGCCTGCATTCCCTGCTGTTCCGATCCTTCGGCCAGGATCAGGCCTGCATCCTTCATTACAGGCAGCAGGCCCATTTCCGAGGCAAGCGCATAGGCGTTGCGGGCCTGCTCCAGAGCAGCGCTGACTTCCCCGCGCTGCATCCGCGTCTTTGCCGTCCAGAGGCTGACATTGGCCGCTAAAGAACGGTCGTTGGTGATGAGGATATGTTCGGCCGCTTTATCGAAGCAATTGGCAGCCAATTGGTAATCACCGGTGAGATAATGGTATTTTCCCTTGAGAAAATTGCTTTCAGTGATGAACGGCCTGCTGCCGATCTCCCCGGCCACCGTCTCCAGTTTTATGGTATAATCCAGCGCCCGGTCGTACGCGCCCATGTCCATGTACAGATCTGCCATATTGTAATACCGGGCCACCAGGTCCGATTTTTGCTGCCGGATCTCTTCCATGGCGGTCGACCGGGCTATATAATCCAGCGCAAGATCGTATTCCCCCATCAGTTTCATGACCACCCCGATATTGAGCAGCGCTGAGGAGACCGCAAGATCGTTGCCGGTCTTTTCATAGTAATTCAAGGCCCGCTCAAACAGCGCCATTCCCTCTTCCATATTCCCCTGCTCGCACAGGAGTATGCCGCGGTCCAGGCCAATGTCGGCGATCTTCAGGCTGTCGTTCAGTCGAACGGCTGCCTGCAGCCCGGCACTAAAGCTTGCATCCGCCTCCGCGACATTTCCCAGGCGGCGATAGGCCAAACCCAGTGCCAGGTTCGCATGGTAGATCCCCTTTAGGTCCTCTGTTTCCCTGTATATCTCCCGGCTTTTCAGAAAATGATCCAGCGCCCCGGAATAATCGCTGCCCACGTATCGGACGTATCCCAGGTCAAAATGCGCCTTGCCTGTGTATTGTCTCAGCCCGGCCGCACCGGCGATCTCCATCGACCGGCGGTAGTATGTTTCCGCGCGGCTGAATTCGTCCTTGTAATAATAAATATCCCCGGTCTTATTCAAGGCTTTGATCAGGATGATGAAGTAAGACTGTTCCAGTTCATCCGGGTTCGCTCCGATAGTTCCGGCACGGAAAGGAAGATGATTGATAACCTGCTGGAAATAATAGATGGCGGAATCGGGCTTTTCGTCGTGCCATGCCAATCCTTTCCACAGCAACTGATGAACCAGGGCGGTATCTTTACCGGTGATTTCTCCAAAAGAGAAATTCCAATTAAACACCAGAACAACAAAGAAAACGACCGGTTTATTCATAAAGGATTTGACGGTCAAAATTCATAGTAATAAGAGATGTTGGCAACGAGATTTTAAAATTAAAAAAAAAGATGCAAAAAAAACGTACGACCACTATAGTGGTACTACGTTTTTTTGATTAAGCCCGGAATTTCCCCCATGTGGGGTTTGGCCGGACCTTTTTATAGCTCAAAACAGCATGCAAGGGTTATAACCCTTGCAAGGTTGTTTTTTTTACCTTCGCCCCCAAACCATGCCTCATGCGTTCATTTTCCGTCATAACGCCATTTGCTCCGATTAAGCTCCGCAACCTTACCCTGAAGAACCGGTTCATCAAGACCGCCACCAACGAGGGCATGTGGGAGAACGGCCTGCCCACGCAAAGGCTGGCAGAGCACCATGCCCGGCTGGCTGAAGGCGGCGTGGGGCTGACTACCGTGGCTTACGGCGCAGTCAATGCCGACGGCCGCACCATGGAACACCAGATGTACCTGCGCCCGGAGGTGCTGCCCGGGCTGAAAGCCCTCACCGATGCGGTGCATCACCACGGCGGGGCTGCCAGCATCCAGCTGACCCATTGCGGCTTCTTTACCAACAACCGCATGGTCAGCGGCAGGCGGCCCTTGGCGCCCAGCCGCATCCTCAACAACTACGGCCTCCTTAGCGGAATATTCTGCTCCCGGGAAATGACAACTGCTGACTGCCGACTGCTGACTGCCGACTTTTCCAGATCAGCGCAACTCGCCCTGCAAGCCGGCTTCGACGCCATCGAACTGCACCTCGGCCACGGCTACCTGCTCAGCCAGTTCCTCAGCCCGAAAACCAACCGGCGAAAAGACGAATACGGCGGCAGCCTGGAAAACCGAATGCGCTTTCCGCTGGAAGTGGTCGACGCGGTGAGGGTGGCGGTGGGGGACGGAGTCCCTGTGATATGCAAAATCAATCTTGATGATGGCTTCAAAGGAGGATTAACTATCGAAGAATCAGTGATATTGGCACGGGAACTCGAAAAAGCCGGCGTCGACCTGCTGGTGCTCAGCGGCGGCTTTACCAGCAAAACCCCGTTTTACCTGATGCGGGGCGATGTGCCTCTGTGGCGGATGATCAAAGCGGAACGACAATGGCAGCATAAAGCGGCCTTCGCCGTCTTCGGCAAGTTTGTCATAGGCAAGTACCGTTTTGAAGAGAACTTTTTCCTGCCGCTGGCCCGTAAGATCCGTGAAGCCGTGCAGATGCCGCTGGCCTACCTCGGCGGGGTTGTTTCGGCCAGAGGCATAGAACAAATTATTGCGGAAGGGTTCGATATGGTGGCCATCGGCCGGGCGCTGATCCATGACCCGGACTTCATCCTGAACGTAGCGAAGGATCCCGGTCACGTTTCCGGATGCACACACTGCAACATCTGCGTGGCGGAAATGGACCGGAACGGTGTGAGATGTGTGATTTGAGGATTTAAATACCCAAATCCCCCTTATCTTTGCTCCATGCTCTTCCCGCTCTTCATCGCCCGCCGTTACCTCATCGCGAAAAAATCGCACAACATCATCAATATCATCACGCTCATCTCGGTGATCGGCGTGATGGTCGGCAGCGGGGCGCTCATCATCGTCCTGTCGGTATTCAACGGCTTCGAGGGATTGGTAATGGGGCTTTTCAACTCGTTCAACCCTGACATCCGGGTGACCGTGGCCGAAGGGAAGGCCTTTACCCTTTCGCAAGATCAGAAGCAGTCGCTGGGCCGCATTCCGGGCATCGCCTACGTTGTGGAAACTGTGGAAGAAACGGCTCTGGCCCGTTTTGGCGACCAGCAGCACATCGTGACGATGAAAGGGGTGGAGGATGATTTTTTGAAGATGACGCCCCTGGACAGCTTTATGCTCAACGGTTTTTACACCCTGGGCAGCGCCGGGCGGCCAGCGGCCGTCATGGGCGCCGGGGCGGCCTATTACCTGGGCATTTATCCGCAGGACTTCTCCATCCCAATGACGCTGTACGTCCCCAAGCGCACCCGCAAAACCCTCACCGGTCTGCCCGATCAGACGCTCAATGCTGCACAGGTGCACGTGGCCGGGGTTTTCGCCCTGCAGCAGGAGTACGACGTTTCCTATGTCATCCTGCCGGTTCACCTGGCGCGTGAACTGATGGAATACGACCGGGAGTGCACTGCGCTGGAGATCGGCCTTGCGCCCGGTACCGGTGAAACACAGGTGCGCCGGGAGATCTCCCGCGTTATGGGCGGCGGGTTCGACATCAAAAACCGCTATGAGCAGCAATCGACCCTGTACAAAGTGATGCGCTCGGAAAAATGGGCCGTCTTCCTCATCCTCACCTTCATCCTCATCATCGCCGCCTTCAACATGGTCGGCTCGCTCTCCATGCTGATCATCGACAAAAGAAAGGACATTGGTATCCTGCACAGCCTCGGCGCCGGTAAAAACCTCATCAAACAGGTCTTTTACGCCGAAGGCCTGCTGATATCGCTCTCCGGCGGACTGCTGGGCCTGCTTCTCGGCGGCCTCATCGCCCTGCTCCAGCAGGAGTTCGGCCTCATCCGGCTCGGCGGTGGCGAAGGCACCTATATCGTCGACGCCTACCCGGTCAAAGTCATGCTTTCCGATTTTCTTCTCGTCTTCGTCACCGTCATCCTCATCGGCCTGGCCACCACCTGGTACCCAGTCCGGCAGATCTCCCGCAAATACCTCGGCGGGCAGCCGGTGTTCCTCGCAGAACGTTAGTTGTTCCAGGTTCCAGGGTTCCAGGGTTCCAGGGTTCCAGGTTCCAGAGTTCCAATGTTCCAGGGTTCCAGGTTCCAAAGTTCCATGTCCTACAGTCCTACAGTACTACCGTCTTACAGTCCTACAGTCCTACAGTCCTACCGTCTCATTTTTCCCGCTTCTCCCGAAACATATGGAAAAAAGAATATTTTTGCGAAACAAAAATTTTAAGTCATTTTCAATCCCTTCATTTTAACCCGATCAGCATGCGAAAATTCTTCTCCTTCACCTGCACTCCGGCAGCGATCTGCCTGATATTTTTACTCACCACCCAGGTTTCCCAGGCCAATCCGGTCCGGATCAGCGAAGGGGAGAATGCACTCGTCATCCCGGAAAACCATGCCACCGGCTTCAGGGCGACGTACACTTTTGCAGAATTTTCCTCATCCGAGGTGAAGAATTCCGAAGGGATCTTTACCCGCCTGGTGGCCGGCGGTCATGCCCGGAGCGGGGCCTTTGGCAGTCCGGAACTGCCGGTAAAAAGTGAATTCATCGAACTACCCGCCGGCGCGGGCGCCTCGGTCCGTATCCTCAGCACCACGTTCAGGGAATTCAGCATGGAGGAGATAGGGGTCCGTTACCCGCTGCTGCCTAACCAGCCGCCCGTTTCCAAAAGCGGCGGTCAAGGCGAATTTGCTTATGATCCGGTCGCATACCGGACTGACGCATTCTTTCCCGCGGATATTTCCGGGGTGGAATATCTCGGCGAAATGCGCGGGACCGGCATCGGCCGGCTGGATATCTTCCCCATCCAGTACAATCCTGTTTCCGGCCGGTTCCGCATCCTGGAACGCCTGGAGATAGAAATCAGCTATGAGGGCGGCGCCCTTCTGCCCGGCGGGAATGATGCGGCGTACCGCAACCACTATTTCGAACCGGTATACCGCTCACTGGCGAATTATCGCGAACCTTTGCCGGGCAACCGCGAAAACCTGACCCGTTATCCCGTAAAGTACGTTATCGTGTCCGACCGGATGTTCGAGGCGCAACTCCAGCAGTTCATCGAATGGAAGACCAGGAAGGGCTTTCGCGTGATCGAAGCTTATACCGATGATCCGAACGTTGGAACGACCACCTACCAGATCAAAACCTACCTCGAAGGGCTTTATCTGAACGCCACCCCGGAGGATCCGGCGCCCAGCTTCGTGCTGTTCGTCGGCGACATCGCCCAGGTTCCCGCCTGGATCGGCGAAGCCGACAACCATGTGACCGACCTTTACTACTGCGAATACACGGGCGACTATTTCCCGGAAGTCTTTTACGGCCGGTTCTCGGCGCAGAACCCGGCGCAATTGCAGCCGCAGATCGACAAGACCCTGGCCTATGAACAGTACCTGGTCCCATCTCCGGCTTACCTCGACACGGTGGTCATGATCGCCGGGGTTGACGGGACTTTCGCGCCGACGCACGGCAACGGGCAGATCAATTACGGCACCATCAACTATTTCAATGAAACCAACGGGCTTTATTCCCATACCTACCTTTACCCCGCCTCCGGTAGCAGCAGCGCCGCCATCCGCCAGAACATCAGCGACGGCGTCACCTATGCAAACTATACCGCCCACGGATCTCCCGACGGCTGGGCCGATCCCGGTTTCACGGTCGGACATATCGCCGGGCTGGCCAGCAATGGCAAAGTAGGGCTCCTGGTGGGGAACTGCTGTTCGACCAGCGAATACCAGGTCGGGGAATGTTTCGGAGAAGCTTTGCTGCGGGCGGAAAACAAGGGCGCGGTAGGATATATCGGCGCCTCCAACAGCACCTACTGGGATGAAGATTATTATTTCGGGATCGGCGTGGGCCAGATCTCCGGCAACCCGCCTTCCTATGAAGAAACGACACTGGGTTTCTACGACCGGGCCTTCCATACCCACGGTGAGCCGTTCGCCGAATGGTACACCACCTCCTCCCAAATGATCTATGCCGGGAACCTGGCCGTGACACTGGGTTCGCCGGGGATGGCGGAATATTACTGGGAGGCTTACTGCCTGATGGGCGATCCTTCCCTGATGGTATATTTCAGCACGCCCCCGGCCATGACCGTCAGTCACGCCCCCCTGGCGCCGCTGGGCAGCGCCGTGTTCGAAGTGACCGCCGCGCCGTATGCCTACGTTGCCATTTCCATGGATGGTGAATTATTTGCGGCCGCACTGGCCGACAGCAACGGCCTGGCCGTGCTCGACATTTCCGGTATAACCACACCAGGGATGGCCGATATCGTGGCGACGGCGCAAAACTTCCAGCCCTGGACGGGGCAGGTGCTCGTGGCCAGCCCCGAAGGCCCGTATGTGATGATGAACGGTTACCAGGTGAATGATTACCCGAACGCGAACGGCATGGTGGAGCCGGGCGAAGAGGTTAAGATCGGCATGGAACTGAAGAACTGGGGAAACAGCGATGCGGCGGATGTCACCGCAATCCTGATGACCAATGACGAATACGTGACTCTGATCGGGACCAGCGCGGCTTATGGGGTGATCGCAGCCCAGGATTCCGTGATGCTCCCGGAAGCGTTCCACTTTATGAGCAATGATCTGATCCCTGACCAGCATGAGGTGCTGTTTGATGTACTCATCGAGAATACGGAGCGCGAAACCTGGAACTCATCATTTTCATTGACCCTGAACGCCCCGGTGATGGAGATCGGCAACCTGCTGATCGTGGATACCGCCGGCGGGAACGGCAATAACCGGCTCGACGCCGGCGAAACCGTCGACCTGGTCGTCAATTGCCACAACTCCGGACACTGTGATGCGCACAACATTATTACCGTCTTGCAGTCTTACAGTCCTTACATCACCCTGCACAACGATTCCGTGACCTTCGACACCCTGGCCTGGAGCGGCATGCACCAGGCGGTGTTCACGATCACCCTGGCCGACAGCATCGAAACCGGAACTGTGATTGACTTCAAGGTGACTATGGCCTCCGGTTATTACGCTGATGAAAAGCTTTTCTATCCGCAGGCTGGCCTGCTGGTCGAAGATTTCGAAACCGGGGGATTTGAGGCATTTGGTTGGATGATGGGCGGCAATCAGCCCTGGCAGGTCACCGGATCGGATGTGTTTGAAGGCGCTTTCTCCGCCCGTTCCGGCGTGATCAATGATAATCAGACCTCCGAACTGGTCATCGACCTGGACGTGATGGTCGACGACAGCATTTCCTTCTACCGCCGGGTTTCCTGCGAAGACGATCCGGGAAGCAATAATTACGACTGGCTTGGCTTTTATATCGATAATGTCCAGGTAGCCCGGTGGGACGGGGAAGAGGGCTGGGCCCGCTTTGCATACCCGGTGACGGCCGGCCAGCGCACCCTGAAATGGGTGTACCGGAAGGATTATTCGGTGGCCAGTGGCGCCGACGCCGCCTGGATCGATTATATTATCTTCCCGGTGACGTCGCCTGCAGTATCGGTGTCGGAAAGCCCGGAAAAAGCTCCGGTAAAACTTCAGATCTTCCCGAATCCCGCCCGGGATCATGCCACTATGGCGTTCAGCCTGGAATCGGCGTCTGTGGTCAATCTCGAAGTGCTGGACCTGACCGGAAAGAAAGTCGCTGAAATCATCCCATCAACGAGCTATGGGCCAGGGATGCACCGCGTGCCGTTCGATTCATCGGTACTGGGCCCCGGAATGTTCTTCGTCAGGCTCATTACGACGGAACAGACCATCTCTAAAAAATTGATCATCAGTAAATAATATTTATCTATTTTCGCATTGGCTAATCTTATTTTATGAAGAAAATCATCATTTCGGCATTGTCCCTGCTTTCAGCCATGACGATCATGGCCGGCAACGGTTTCCAGGTCCGCTACAACGACAACTCCCGGGCGAATACCCACAAACTTGAATTCACCCTCGGCGAATACGGGGTTTCCGGAGTTGTACTTCAGGGGAATACATACACCGCCATCGATTTTGAAGGGAAAGTGGCAACCCGCAAAGCGGGCTTCGCAGAGCTGCCGTTCGTCAACGCCACCGTGATGATCGACCCGTTGAAGAATGTAGCACTCAGGGTAATTCCGGGCGAATACACCGACATCCGGCTGGATCATCCGCTGGTGCCTTCCCGCGGGGTGATCTACCGCAGCCAGGACCCCGCGACGGTGCCCTATGCTATCGATCCCCGCTCCCTGACTGACACCTGGTACCCGGTGAGCCTGGCCGAAAGCACCGATCCGTTCATCCTGCGCGACATCCGCGGGGTTTCGGTGTACGTCTACCCTTTCCGCTACAACGCGGTACAGCAGGTACTGCGCGTTTATCATTCCATCACCATTGAACTCGAAGAGGTCGCCACAACCCCGGTCAATCCGCTGGTTAAAGAGCATTTTGCCATCGCCAGGGAGATGGACGGCGTTTACCGGTCGGTGTTCATCAATTACGCCACCGCATCACGCGACAATCTGACCATAGGCGAATCCGGCGACATCCACGTGATCACCACTGCGCGGGATGAGGCAGCCATTCAGCCCTATGTGCAGTGGAAGCGGGAGAAAGGCTTTAACGTTTCCATGGAGGTCGTGCCGGTGAACACGGTGGTCAACCCCTTTGTGCAGGCCGCATACGACAATAACAACAATATTCTTTACGTACTGCTGGTGGGCGACTGGGCCGACGTCAAATCGGAGACCAGCCCGTCCGGCCGCCCGGAGGACCCGCAGGTCGGCTGCGTCGTCGGCACGGATGATTTCGCCGATATCGCTGTCGGCCGGTTCTCGGCCAATTCCCCGGCGGACGTGACCGTGCAGGTCAACAAGGTGATCAATTACGAGCGGACGCCCGACATGGCCGGCACCTGGTACGCTTCGGCCATGGGTATCGCCTCCGCCGAAGGCGCCGGCATCGGCGACGACGGCGAGTCGGATATCCAGCACGAGGATGTGATCTATAACGATAAACTCGATCCCTTTACCTACGGAAGTTTTACACCGGTTTACGATCCGGGTGCGAGCGCCGCGCAGGTGACCGCATCGGTCAATACCGGGGTAAGCGTGATTAACTATACCGGCCACGGCTGGGGCGACGGCTGGGGCACCACAGGCTTCAGCTCCTCCAATGTCGCCGGGCTGACCAACGGCGACAAACTGCCGTTCATCGTTTCTGTTGCCTGCAACAACGGCGACTTCGACCTGGGCACCTGCTTCGCCGAATCCTGGCTGCGCAAGGAGAACGGCGGCGGCATCATGTTCCTCGGCGCTTCCATCAGTCAGCCCTGGGCCGAGCCTATGCGCGGACAGGACTATTTCATGGATATCCTGATCGGCGGGTACGATTACACCGCCCATACCGGGCAGAACGGCATCAGCACCACCGAACAGCGGACCACCCTCGGCGCCATCGTCTTCAACGGCCTCACGCTGATGTGCACCGAGTCTGGCTATGCCTCCGACTGGGAAACCGCCAAAACCTGGAACCTCTTCGGCGACCCCTCGCTCCAGGCCCGGACCGCCATGCCCCTGGCGCTGAATGTGTCCACCAACCTGGTCATAGTGGGCGTACCGTTCACCACAAATATCACCACAAGTGAAGGTCCTGTGGAAAACGCCATGGTTACCCTCAGCCAGGGGGAACTGTACTTCACAGGGATCACTGACGCCGCCGGCAACGTGACCATCGGGCATGCCCTCAACCCGGGCAACGCCAAACTGGTGGTCACCGCCTTCAATACCGGCACGGTCTACACGGATGTCAGCGTGATCCCGCCCGACGGAGCCTATGTGACCATCGCTTCGGTCGAAGTGAGCGACGGTGCGGGCAACGGCAACGGCCAGCTCGATTACGGCGAAACCGCCGACCTCACCATCGCCCTTGTCAACGTCGGTACCGCCGACGCAGCCGGCGTTTCGGCCGTCCTGACCACTACCGATGATTTTGTCAGCGTCACCGGCGGCATGGCCGATTACGGCACCATCCCGGCCGGCGACACCGTGTTCGTTACCAACGGATTTCAGGTCGCAGCCGCTGAAAATATCCCTGATCTCCATTTCGCCCTCTTCGACCTGTCGATCACCGACAATATCCCGGAAACCTGGGTCAGCAGTTTCGGACTGAACGGACATGCCCCGTTGCTGGCCATGGAGAGCTATGTGATCGATGACGCCGCCGGCAACGGCAACGGGCGCCTCGACGCCGGGGAAACGGCCCTGATCGCCATCACCGTTAAAAATGAAGGCAGTGCCGACGCCTACCTGGTCAACGGCAGCCTGTCAACCCTCAGCAGTTTCATCAGTATCAACAACAGTCCGCTTGCTTATGGCGACCTCGCTGCGGGCGCATCGGCCGTGCAATCTTTCGAAATTTCCACAGACGCCGCCACCCCCTCGGGGCATATGGCCGCCTTCACGATCGAACTGTCGGCCGACATGAACATCACCGCCACCGGTGGCTTTACCGAATACGTCGGCCAGATCCCTATGCTGCTCGTCGACTGGGACGGCAACCACAACTCCCCGGACGCCATCGCGCTGTGCCTGACCAACCTGGAAGTCGGATATGACCGCGTGGAAACGCTTCCCGCTGACCTCAACCTCTATAGTTCCATCTTCGTCTGCCTGGGCACATATAGCGAGAATCACGTGATGACGGCAGAAGAAGGGCAAATGCTTGCGGCCTATCTGAATGCCGGCGGTCAGTTGTACCTTGAAGGAGCCGACACCTGGTATTACGACCAGCAGTTCACACCGACCCCGGTGCATACCATGTTCCACATTACCGGAATTGCGGACGGTTCGGGCGACCTCGGCAATGTCGCCGGTCAGGTGGGATCCATAGCCGAGGACATGACGTTTACCTTCACAGGGGACAATAGCTATATCGATCATATCGACTATATTGCACCTGCTCAGATGATATTCATGAACACTGCACCTGAGTATGGCGCCGCGGTAAGCTATGACGGCGGGACTTACAAGACCGTTGGGATGTCGTTCGAATTCGGAGGACTGCAGGATGGCGAGCGCACCAAGGATGACCTTATGATCCAGATCCTGGAGTTCTTCGGGATCGAAGGGGTGTGGACCGATGTGAGAGAACCCGAACCGGGCCTGAACCTGCAGGCGGGCGCTTTCCCGAACCCCTTCTCCGGCGAAACCGTGATCCGTTTTGAAACCACGGAGACGTCGGGTGTGGTGCTGGATATCTACACCATTCATGGACAAAGGATCAGCCGGCTGGCCGAAGCCTCCTATGCCGCAGGGATCCATGAAGTTCGCTGGCAGGGCGTATCGGACGATGGAAATCCGCTGCCGGCAGGTTTTTACGTCTACCGGATCCAGTCAGGGAATCGCGTGGTGTCGGGTAAGATCATGCTGGCCCGTTAGAATAACGGATCAGTTCATGTCGATATTGGGCTGGATTAATAATTCGCGGGATCCCAGTTCCATGGCGACCAGGTTGCCGAAATTCTCTTTTCCGGGCATATAAACCCCGTTATCCAGGTCGATGAAGTCGAAGCCGTTGCTCCTGGTGAGCAGGTCGATGAAGTCGAGGCTGACCGGCACATGCCCGTGGATGACCTTCTTAAACCCGATCTTTTCCGGGGCCACCTTAAACTCCTTGATCCAAAGCATGGCGTGCTTGTCGTCGAACGGGTCGTCGATGATGAAATTCATCCCGGCATGGACCAGGACGCAGGAATCGGTTTCGGCGTAATATTCCAGCCCCCGCATCCATTCGATATATTGCTCCGGGATCTGGTGCACGTCAGAAACGCCAAAACTGTTCAGCGTTTCTCTTCCGCCGTATTTAAACCACTCTTTTTTCAGCTTATTCTGATACGTTATTCCCAGGAATCTGCGGCGGGTGGTTTCATTATCGAAAGTCCGGAGCAGGTAATCCTCGTGGTTGCCACGAAGCGTCCGGATATTATAATCATCGGCACTGAGGCCCATGATAAAATCGATCACTCCTTTGGCGTCCGGACCCCGGTCAATATAATCTCCGAGGAAATACACCCAGTCGTTTCTGCTGGGTTTGATCTGTTCGAAGAGCGCTTTAAGTGTTGCGGAATTTCCGTGGATATCGGGGATAACCCAGTGTTTCTTCATCTGGACTATTTCTTCCTGGTCTGGTTAGCCACTTTTTCCATCATCTGACGGATCAGTTCCGGATCGCCGACGAAATAATCTTTTTGCAGGATCATCTGGTCATCAAATTCAAAGACATAGGGAATGCCTGTAGGAATATTGAATTGAAGGATTTCGTCGTTGCCCATATTTTTCAGGGTTTTGACAACAGCCCTGAGGCTGTTGCCGTGCGCGGCGATCAGCACGTCATGCTGTTCTTTCACCGCTACGGAGATCTCGTTTTCCCATAAGGGTTTCATCCGGACGATAACGTCTTTCAGTGATTCGGTCCGGGGAATGTCGTTGTCGTCAAGACCGGCGTATCGTGGGTCGAATTTGGCGTTTTTTTCGTCATCCTCTGCGATGGGCGGCGGCGCCACATCGAAGCTGCGGCGCCACATCAGGATCTGTTCGTCGCCGTATTTTTCGGCCATGTCGATCTTGTTGAGCCCCTGCAGCATGCCGTAGTGTTTTTCGTTGAGTCTCCAGGTCTTGATCACCGGGATCCACATCAGGTCCATCTCTTCCAGGGCCAGGTTGAGGGTTTTAATGGCCCGTGTGAGGTAGGAGGTGTACGCAAGTTTAAAGCGGAAGCCCTCCGCTTTCATTGTCCGGCCCGCCTCGGCCGCCTCTTTGACGCCTTGTTCCGAAAGGCCGACATCGACCCACCCGGTAAACCGGTTTTCCTTGTTCCATGTGCTTTCTCCATGACGAAGCAATACCAGCCTGTTCATATCTAAAGAATTTTATGCAAAAATACTTATATTTTTCCTCTTGAGCAGCATGAATCAGGGAACGGTCGGACGGCATCCTTTATTTTCCTATTTTCGCAGAAATCTTTTCTCAGGCACATGGAAATTCTGTACCGAAAACTGAACGCCCTGATCGGCTGGGCGCTCTTCGCCTTCGCCTCTGCGATGTACATCATCACCTCCGAACCCACCACATCCTTCTGGGACTGCGGCGAATACATCGCCACCGCATACAAATTGCAGGTAGGCCATCCTCCCGGGGCGCCGTTCTTCCAGCTCCTGGGCCGGTTCTTTTCACTGTTCGCCTTCGGCGACACCAGCCAGGTGGCGCGGATGATCAACACCATGTCGGCGCTGAGCAGCGGGCTCACCATCGCCTTCCTTTTCTGGTCGGTCACCATCCTGGCCCGCAAGATGGCGGTCAAGGCCGGGGAAGTCAGCCAGGGGCAGATGATCGCCATCTTTGGCAGCGGCATCGTCGGCGCGCTGGCCTATACATTCAGCGATTCCTTCTGGTTCTCCGCCGTCGAAGGCGAAGTGTACGCCATGTCGTCGATGTTCACCGCGATGACCTTCTGGGCCATCCTCCGCTGGGAAGCGGTGGCCGGGCAGCCCCACGCACTGCGCTGGCTGATCCTCATCGCCTTCCTCATCGGCATCTCCATCGGGGTGCACCTGCTCAACCTGCTGGCCATCCCGGCGGTCGTCCTGGTGTTCTTCTTTAAAAAATACCCTAACCCCGGCTGGAAGGGCATCGTGGCCGCCCTCGGCGTCTCTTTCATCCTGGTGGCCGTGATCCTCTACGGAGTGGTCCCGGAGATCGCCTCGCTCTTCGCCAACACCGAACTGCTCTTCGTCAACACCCTGGGCCTCCCGTTCAACTCCGGGACCTTCTTCTTCATCCTGCTGATCATCGCCCTGCTGGTGACCAGTCTCCTGTACACCCACAATGACCATCCGCTCTACCCCAGGATCATCATCCCCCTGGCCGCAATACTGGTCCTCCTCTTCCTGCTGGAAAGCAGTTCCGCAGGGAACTTCTTCTTCCGGCTGCTGGCCTCCGGCGCCATCGTCTGGCTCTTCTACCTGTGGCGCAGGCAGAAAGCCCTGCTCAACAGCATCATCCTCAGCCTGGTGTTCATCCTCATCGGCTACGCTTCATTCTTCATGCTCGTCATCCGCTCCAACGCCAACCCGCCGATCGACGAAAACAACCCCGAGAATGCCATCAGCCTGCTGGCCTACCTGAACCGCGAACAATACGGCAGTTTCCCGCTTTTCTACGGGCAGTACTACAACGCCCCGGTCATTGAACGCGAAAACGGAAAGCCCTTTTACAAACGCGACGATCAATCCGGTAAATATGTGATCTGGGACAACCGCGAAGGCACCGTGCCGGTGTATGATCCCGATTATATGACCGTCTTCCCGAGGATGTGGAACAACCAGGAAGACCGGTATATCAACGATTACAAGAGCTGGGCCGGCATCACCGGCGACCCGGAGAACAAAAAGATTCCGACGTTCGGCCAGAACCTGCGTTATTTCTTCCGCTACCAGGTCAACCACATGTATTTCCGCTATCTTTTCTGGAATTTCGTCGGACGCCAGAACGACAACCAGGCGATGTACGGAGACATCCTCAACGGCAACTGGCTCAGCGGCATCGGTTTCCTCGACAAAAGCCGGCTGGGGCCGCAGGACGACATCCCCGGCAGCATGGCGAACAAGGCCCGCAATACATTCTTCTTCCTTCCGCTCCTTGTCGGTCTGATCGGGCTCTACCACCAGTTCCGGCGCGATGCGAAGAACTGGATGGTGGTGATGCTGCTGTTCATCATGACCGGCCTGGCCATCGTGGTCTACCTTAACCAGCACTCGCCGCAGCCCAGGGAACGCGATTACGCCTATGCCGCATCTTTCTATGCCTTCGCCATATGGATCGGCCTGGGCGTGCTCTGGCTGTTCGATCTGCTTTCCAGAAAGATCAGCCCGAAGGTCTCCGCCCTCCTCTCCACCGGCCTGCTGATCCTGCTGGTTCCGGTGATCATGGCCGCCCAGGGCTGGGACGATCACAACCGATCCGGCCGCTATACGGCCCTGGAGGTGGCCAAAAACTACCTCAACTCCTGTGCGCCCAACGCCATCCTGTTCACCAACGGCGATAACGACACCTTCCCGCTCTGGTACGCCCAGGAGGTCGAAGGCATCCGCACCGATGTCAGGGTGTGCAACCTCAGCCTGTTCAACACCGACTGGTACATCGACCAGATGGCGCGGAAAGCCTATCTTTCCGATCCCCTGCCGATCACCCTTCCCGAAGAAATGTACCGCAATGGTTCACACGACGTGACCTTCCTCGTCGAACAGGAAAGCATCAAGGATTACGTGGAGGTGAAGGACCTGTTCGACCTCATCAAAAGAGATGAAAAGAAACTGCAGATCAATACCGGCACCGGGTTTGTGGATTATTTCCCGACGAAGAAGTTCCGGATCACCGTCGATCCGGCCGTGGCGGTGCGGACGGGCACCGTGCCCGCGGGCCAGACCGACCGGATCACGAACCTGGAGTGGCGCATCGAGCGTTCGGCCCTGACCAAGAATTACCTGATGATGCTCGACATCCTGGCCCACAACGACTGGGAACGGCCGATCTATTATGTGACCACTTCAGGCAGCGAGCCTTACATCGGCCTCGAGAATTACCTGCAGCAGGAAGGCTTTGCCTACCGCCTCGTGCCGGTCAGGCAGGACTTGACGGAAGACGCGGTCGGCGGGGTGAATACGAAGGCGATGTACGACAACCTGATGAACAGGTTTGAGTTTGATATGAGCAAACCCGGCTTCCTGGTCAGCGAGGATGTGTTCCGGATGACGGTAACCATGCGCAGCACCTACAGCAGGCTGGCAGAAGCCCTGGCGGCGGAGAACAGCCTGGATTCCGCCGTTGCCGTGTGCGACCGGAGCCTCGAACAAATTCCCGACCGGATCGTCCCGTACAACTATTTCAATATGCCTATGGCGGAGGTTTACCTGGCCGCAGGCAGGGAAGAGCAGGGAAAAGAGATCCTGGGCAGACTGACTGAAATCAACCGGGAACAGCTCGCATACTACTTCCGGTTCCCGGAAGACCTTCGGTCGTTCCTTTCCATGGAGATCCGGCAGGGACTGGCGATGCTGCACGCCATCGCCCAGACCGCCGGCGGTTACGGACTTGATGAACTGGCTGCGGAAACGGAAGAATCACTGGACTTCTATTACAGCCTCTACACGGGCCAGCAGCTCAAGCCTTAATCCGGTATGATCGGAAACCCCGTTACGGACAAATTCTTTACCGGGCTCATCAGCCGGCTGATGCCTTCCGGCCTGTTATGGAAGATTGATACCCGCGAAAAAGCCATCTTCCTGACCTTCGACGACGGCCCTATTCCCGGCCTCACCGAAGAGATCCTGGATATACTCGATCAGTTCGGCGCCAAAGCCACGTTCTTCTGCGTGGGAGAAAACGTGCGGAAATACCCCGAAATCTTCTCCGCGGTCAAAAAGCGGGGACATGCGGTGGGAAACCACACCCAGCATCATATGAAAGGGGTGGGGAAAGGGCTGGACGAGTACCTGGAGGACATCCGGAAAGCCAATATCTATGTGGATTCAAAATTATTCCGCCCACCCTACGGACTGATGACGCCCTGGCAGGCGAAGGCCCTGGCCCGGGAATACACCGTGGTCATGTGGACCGTACTCACCCGGGATTTCGATCCTTCGGTGCGCCCGGAAGAATGCCTCAACTTAGCGCTGGAAGGTGTGGCTCCCGGGTCCATCATCGTGTTCCACGACAACATTAAAGCCCGCCGGAACGTGCTGTATGCCCTGCCCCGGCTGCTGGAGTACGCCCGGAGCGAAGGCTACGAGTGCCGGCTAATTAGTGACTGGTGATTAGTGACTGGTGATTAGTGTTGAGGGGTTATTTTGTGAACTGTCCAACTGCCTGTTGTCCAACTGAAATCACTTCCCGAAATCAAACACCATCAGCGTGCCGTCCGGTGTTTCGCTGATTTCTTTCAATACGGACCGGTCGAACTGTTCCAGGAGCCGCTGGGCGATGCCGGCCTCAAAGTCGGGTTTTTCCAGGAGAAACACATACGGGCTTTTCTCCATCAGCACATAGAACGCTTTTCTCAGTTTCGCCGATTTTTCCAGGTAACTTTCCGGCGTCAGGATGTATTGCTGGTTCTCGACGTTTTCCTGTCCCGGGCAAAGTTCGAAGCCGAGCTGCAGGTTGTACCGGATGGCACGGTCGTTGGTTTTGAGCACATGGGCGTAGATCGACAGGCGCAGGATGCGGATCATCAGTTCGGCAAAGAGGATCGAGACGAAAGCCGGCACCGGGGTGCTGTACACGTCTTCGTCCCAGAAAAAGATGCCGCCTTCAATGGTGGCGTGTTCCCAGTCGATGTTTTTGGCGTTGATCAGCCCGATCTTTTTGTATTCATGCTCGATGATGAGGTAGAGGTTGCGGTCGTTGTCGACCGACCGGAACCACGCCTGCTGCATTTCCGGGGTGATATATTCCCGGTATTCCATGAACTGGCTGATGCGTGGCGAGTTGCGCCATTGCCGCACCAGTTCAAGGTCATCCTGCGTCAGCCTGATGAACCGGAAATTCCCCTTGGTCAGGATCATCAGAGCACTTTTTTGATCGAGTACAGGGGTTTTTTGTTCTGCACCATGTAGATCCGGCTGAGGTATTCGCCCAGCACGCCCAGCGACAGCAGGATCAGGCTGGTGGAGAAGAGGACCGCGACAATCAGCGAGGTATAGCCCAGCGGCACGTTGAAGAAGATCTTTTTAACGGCGAAGATGAGGGAGAGGACGAAGAAGAACCCGGAGGAAAGCAGGCCGCCGTATACCATCAGTTTCAGCGGGATGGTGGTGTAGTAGATCATGATATTGGCCAGCAGACTCCAGATCTTGCGCGGGCTGTAGCCGGAGCGTTTGTACTTGCGCGGGTGGTGCGCCACGGTGGTGAAGGCCACGTAGTCGGTGTACCAGTGCAACAGTTCGTCGATGAACACGAAATTCTGGTGGTGGATGATGAGTTTCCGGATGATGTTGGCCGAGATCAGGCGGAACGAGGAGCCCGCTCCCGAACGGCCCATCATGTAGGAGACGCGCTTGAAAGCATGGCTGCCCACGTTTCGTGTGAGCGAGTGCTCCTTTTTGTCGTACACGCCATAAACCAGTTCCGCGTCCGTTTCCTCCATCTTCCGGATCAGGCTGGGGATCTCTTCGGGCGGGCACTGCAGGTCATCATCGATGGTGATGATGTAATCGCCTTTGGCAAAGTTGAAGCCGCAGAAGGTGGCGCTGTGCTGCCCGAAATTCTTGGCCAGCCGGATTGCGGTGACAGTATCGGGATGAGCCGCTTTGAGGTCCTGCAGCGCCTGCCAGCTGCCATCCTGGCTGCCATCGTCGATGGCCAGGATCTCAAAAGGTTTGCCGGTGGACTTCATCACCGGTTCGAGGCGGTCGAAGAGCTCCCGCAAAGAAGCTTCGCTGTTGTAAACCGGGATAATGACGGAATAGATGGGATTGCTCATAAGCTGAGGTTTTCAGCAAAGTTAAATAAATATCAGGGAAGAAGGGAGAGAGGGCTGGGGTGGGATGTACTGGATTCGAACCAGTGACCTCATGCGTGTGAAGCATGCGCTCTGAACCAACTGAGCTAACATCCCGTTGGGGGTGCAAAAATAATAAAATTATTCAAGATACCAGCAAAGAAGAATTGAATCGATTTTGACCATTCTGCGGGAGAGGATAATTCATATGATCAATTATTGTCCTGAAAGGACATCTGACAGTAGCCCGCCAATTTATTGGCGGGTTGACGATGGGTCCCAATTTTATTCCAGTGCCAAAGGCACGGTTGAAAGGCCGGAAGGATTTATCCTTCCGGGAAATACCGGTTCCATGTTCAACATTTGGAATTCTCATTCGTCCCGTTGGGACTGTTATGTCGCGTGGTGGCCGTCCGTTTCCCCGCCAATGAATTGGCGGGCTACAGATGGTGCGTCCCTACGGGACTAAACCCTGGAACCTGGAACTATGGAACCTGGAACTATGGAACCTGGAACTAAGGAACCTGGAACTAAGGAACCCGAAACCGCTTCTACTCCCGCGACCGGTAAAGCGCTTTCAGCTTGGCATGCTTGAGGAAAGTTGAATAAGCTTCATTTTTGCTGATGAGGTATCCATAGTATCCGTCCAGGAATCCCAGGCGGACAATGTAAAATCGGACGAATTTATACATGGGCGCAAACAGGATCTGGAACATCACTGGGCGCCTTCCGGCCAGGTATTTATTGCGGGCCTGGATAGTGGTGAAATTGTTGATCTGCTGGATGTGCTGTTCGACCGTGTAAAAAGTGTAATGGAAAAGATCCCCTTTGAGGAACTTTTTTGTCGCCCCGGGATGCATCCTGACCTCGTCGTGCGGATTTCGACCCTCCACCGAGGCTTTCCGGCGGTCAAAAAGCCGTAGCTTCCGGTCAGGATACCAGCCCCCGTGCCGGATCCACCGCCCGCAGTAATTGGCCATCCGGTTGAAATAATACCCATCAGCCTGAAGATGCTCCCGCACAGCCCGGATCGAGGCCCTCAGCTCTTCGCTCAGCGCTTCATCGGCGTCGATCACCAGCACCCAGTCATGACGGGCCTGGTTGACCGAATATTGGCGCTGTTCCCTGTATCCTTCGAACGGATGCTTCATGAAGCGGGCGCCATATTCCCGGCAGATCTCTTCTGTACGGTCGGTCGAAAAAGAGTCCACCACCACGATTTCATCGGCGATGCCCTGCAGCGACGCAAGGCACCGGCCTATGTTCCGCTCTTCGTTCAGGGTCATGATGACGGCAGAGATCTCCGGCATAAATCAATGTTTGTTGCAAATATAACCTCAAATATGGGGATAAATCCTGATGGTTCCTGAAATTATTCCTACCTTGTACTTTCTTATCCTTCAATTTAATGATGATGAAAACCAGGATTTTATCGGTCTGGATCCTGTTGATCCTGATGTCGCTGGCCTGCTCCCGCAGCGGAAGGCAGGCGGACAAGAGCGAATATGCTCCCTATATCACCGGCTTTACCTCGGGCGTGATCTCTAAAAAAGAACCGGTACGGATCCGGCTGGCCGCCGGACAGGTCGCCTTCGAAACCGGCAAGGAGGTCCCGGCGGAAGTGTTCCGTTTTCACCCTCCGGTAAAGGGCAAAGCGGTGATGTTCTCCGGAGGCGTGGTCGAATTCCGGCCGGAAACCGCCTGGCCCTCCGGCAGCGAAATCGGGGCGGAGTTCGACCTGGCGAAATTCATGGAGGTGCCCAAACAACTCGGCGTCTTCCATTTTGAATTCCGGACCATCACCCCGGCCATCGGCGTCAGGCCCGGCAAGCTGGTGTTCTTCACAAGCCAGGGGAAGAGGATGGGCCGTTACGAAGGCAGCCTGGCTTCTGCGGACCATCTTGAACTGGTTGAGGCGGAGCAGCTCGTCGAAGCCTTTTACGACGGCCGCCGGATGCCGGTCCGCTGGGACTTCGGCAGCGCAGCCAATACTTTTGATTTTGTGGTCGACAGCCTGCCCCGCCCGGAAAAGACCGGCGTTCTGGATATCTCCTGGGACGGAAAGCCCCTGAAGATAGAAGGCAAAGGCAACCTATCCCTGGAAATTCCCGCAGCAGGGGATTTCGTGTTCCTTGGTGCCAGCATCCTCCAGGGCGAAGACCAGTGTGTCGAAGCCATCCTTTCCGACCCGCCGGACCCGGCTCAGGACCTGTCGGGCCTGGTCTACCTGCAGGAAGGGGATCCGGTCAGGCTTGTGTCTGAAAACAACGTGATCCGCATCTACCCGGTGTCGCCCATTTCCGGAGAAAGGACGCTGGTCATCGAATCTTCGCTTCGGAACGATTTGTGCAACAACCTCAAATCCAGGATATCGGAAAAGATCTCTTTCGAAGACCTGAAGCCTGCGGCGGAATTCATCGGGCAGGGGGTCATCATGCCCGATCCCGAAGGACTTTCCCTGCCGTTCCGGGCCGTAGGACTGCGGGCCGTTGATGTCTGCGTTTACAAGATCTTTGAGAACAACATTCCATATTTTCTCCAGCAGAACGAATTCACCACGCAATACTTATACAATTTTCGTCAATACGGCCGCCCGGTCTGGGCCCGGACCATCCTGCTCGACGATGACCCTTCGCGCGACCTGAGCCGCTGGAATAGCTACGCTATCGACCTGAGCCCCCTGGTGAAGGAAGACCCTGGCGCCGCCTACCGCGTTAAACTCAGCTTTCGTAAGGCTTATGCGGTGAACCGTTGTGGCGTGGCTCCGGAAGACCTTGGACCGTACCTGCTTACGGGAACGGTCCCGGAACGGCAACTGCGGTCTTATGAGGGGGAAGGATGGTATGATGAGGATGAATGGCCGGAGGATTATAGCTGGATGCAGCGCGACAATCCCTGCCATGATTCCTATTACATCAGCGAACGCTTTCCGCAGAAGATCGTCCTTTCCTCCACCATTGGCGTGATGGCCAAATCATCCGACGGCCTGAACTTCGGGGTCTTTACCACGGACCTGATGACCGCGGCGCCGCTGGAAAAGGTCCTGGTATCATTTTTCAATTATCAGAACCAGCCGATCGGGGAGGTGACGACCGGGGCCGGCGGCATGGCGGAGGCCAGCCTGGATGCCCGGCCGTTCTTCCTGCGCGCGGTATACGGACCCCAGCAGACCTGGATGCGCCTGGACGACGGGACCTCACTGTCGCTCAGCCGCTTTGACGTCGGCGGCGCCGTCGTCCAGCAGGGCCTCAAGGGCATGATCTACGGTGAGCGCGGTGTGTGGCGGCCCGGCGACACCCTCTTCCTCACCTTCATCCTCGACGACCGGGAAAACCCGCTGCCGGAAGGCCACCCGGTCTCCCTCGAACTGTTCAATGCCAGAGGGCAAAAAGCGTACTTCAACCGAAATCTGCCCGGAACAGATGGGTTCTACACGGCACGTATCGATACCGATCCGGATGCCCCGACCGGGTCCTGGCGCGCGATCGTCCGGGCCGGGGGCGCAACCTTCGAGAGATCACTGCGGATCGAAACGGTCAAGCCCAACCGGTTGAAAATCAAACTGGACTTCAACCAGGAGATCCTGCAAACCTTTTCCGGGAAACCCGAAGCGGCCCTTGAAGTAAGCTGGCTGCACGGAGCCCCGGCGCCGGGCATCAACGCCAGCGTGGACCTGAGTTTCCGTAAATCATCCGCCGTCTTCCCCGGATTCGAATCCTACACCTTTCACAATCCCGCCGGGTATTTCTGGGCCGATGAGCGGAACATCCTGGAGCAAGCGCTCGACCAGCAGGGAAAGGCGGTCTTTTCGCCGGCCCTCCCGGATGGCGGCAATGCCCCGGGAATGATGGACGCCGTGTTCCTCGTCCGGGCTTTTGAAAAAGGCGGAGACTTCAGCACGGATGTATTCACCCGCAGGTTCTCTCCGTTCAAGAATTACGTCGGCATCCGCGTACCGGGCGGAGGCACCTGGGACCGGATGCTCGAGACCGACACGGACCAGCAGGTCGATGTGGCCCTGGTTGCATGGAACGGCACGCCGGTTACCCAAAAGGGGCTGGAGGTGAAGGTGTACAAGATACAGTGGCGCTGGTGGTGGAATGCGGGCGACGACGACCTGGCCTATTACACCGGAAGCCAGGATGCCGAAGTGGTCTACCGGGGGACGGTGGATGTCGCGCAGGGGAAAGGCTCATTCCGGTTCCGCATTAACTACCCGGACTGGGGCCGGTACCTGATCCTGGTCAAAGATCCGTCCGGCGGGCACCAGTCGGGCCAGACGGTGTATTTCGACTGGCCCGGATCTGTCGACCGCTCCGGGCGTCCGAACCCCGCAGGAGCCACCATGCTGGTCTTCAACGCCGACAAGGAGAAGTACCGCCCCGGCGACCGTGCCGTGATCTCATTCCCCGCCTCGGAGGGCAGCCGCGCCCTGGTGACGGTCGAGAACGGCAGTCGCGTCCTTTTCAGCCAGTGGAAACTCTGCCGGGCCGCGGAAGAAACCATTGAACTGGACATTACCCGTGAGATGGCGCCGAATGTGTACGTTTACCTGAGCCTGGTCCAGCCCCATGCCCGGACGGACAATGATGCGCCGTCGCGGTTGTACGGCGTCATTCCCCTGTTCGTGGAAGACCCGGCCACCGTGCTTCAGCCTGTCATCACCATGCCAAATGAGCTCAAGCCCGGCGAATCGTTTTCTATAGCTGTGAAAGAAAACACCGGCCGGCCCATGACCTTCACCCTGGCTGTGGTCGATGAAGGACTGCTGGATCTGACGCGCTTCGCCACCCCCGATCCGCACGCCACCTTCTATGCGCGTGAAGCCCTGGGCGTGAAAACCTGGGATATTTACGACCTCGTCCTGGGCGCCTACGGCGGAAAGATCGAGAAAGTGCTGGCCATCGGGGGCGACCAGGACGCCCTGCTGAAAAAAGACCGCAAAGCGCAGCGTTTTGAGCCTGTGGTGAAATTTGCCGGGCCTTACACCCTCCGGAAAGGGGAAAGCCGTGAACTCTCCTTCACCATGCCGAACTACGTGGGTTCGGTCCGGACGATGGTGATCGCCGGGTACGATGGCGCATACGGCAATGCGGAACGAACCACACCGGTCCGGAAACCCCTGATGGTACTGGCGACCTTGCCCCGGGTCTTGGGCCCGGGCGAAGCGGTCGACCTGCCGGTGACCATATTTGCAATGATGGAAGGAATCGGAGCTGTCGATGTCAGGGTGGATATAAACGGCCCGGTGCGGTTGGTGCAGCCAAGCCAAAGCCTGCGCATCGACCGGCCCGGGGAGCAGATGGCGTATTTCCGGCTGAATACCGCTCAGGAGACGGGGATGGCGCGGATACGCATCACAGCGGAAGGAGGTGGGGAAACGGCTGTATACGAGGTGAACCTGGAGGTCAGGAACCCGGTCCCAGTCCTTTCGGAAACACGCAGCGCCGTAGCCGCCCCGGGCCAGGAGCTGATCCTGCCTTACGCGTTCATCGGCACGCCGGGCACAAACAACGGCATGATCACCTTCAGCGGCCTGCCCGATTTCGGCCTGGAGAAACACCTGCACTACCTCGTCAGCTATCCCTACGGATGCCTGGAACAGGTCGTTTCGGCCGCCTTCGCGCAGCTGTACCTGCGCAGGCTGACGGATCCCGGACCGGAACTGTCGGAACGCATGGAGCAAAACATCCGGGAAGCCATTCAGAAAGTCGACCGGCAGGCGCTGCCCGACGGCGGCATGACGCTCTGGCCAGGGCAAACCCATGCCGACAGCTGGGTCACTTCCTATGCCGGACATTTTCTGCTGCTGGCAGAGCAAAACGGCTGCCTGCTGCCTTCCGGCCTCAGGCAGCGCTGGCTTGATTACCAGTACCGGGCTGCGGGCAACTTCCAACCCACCAGCCCCGACAACGTCGCCTGGGCGCCGCTCAACCAGGCATACCGGCTCTACACCCTGGCGCTGGGCGGACGGCCCAACCATTCCGCCATGAACAGGCTCCGGGAATCAGGCCGGCTCGCGGCCTCTTCCGCCTGGGTCCTGGCTTCGGCCTATATCTATGCCGGGAAGCCGGAAGTGGCCCAAGAGCTGATCGCCGGCAAAGCGATCACCGCCACAGATGCTTATGATTACGCCGGACCGGTCTACGGCTCCCCGCTGCGCGACCGGGCCTTCATCCTGGAAACGCTGACCCTGCTGAAGAAAGATGCCGATGCGTTCCGCCTGCTGGAATCCATGGCCGAAGAGATGCGCACGGGCTGGCTCAGCACCCAGAGCGCGGCATTCGGCCTGCATGCCATCGCCTTATATGCCGGCGGGCAAACCGGCGCCGGGCTTGATTTTGAATACACGGACGGCCCGGGTGAAACCCGGAAAATCACCACAAACAAGCCGGTGTCGACACTGGAATTCGGAGATCAGTCCGCATCAGGGCAGTTCCGTATTCTTAACAAAAAGCAGGACGCCCGTTTGTTTGTCAGCCTGACCGTTTCCGGCAAGCCCGATCCCTCAGGAATGCGGGAGACGGAGCGCACGTCCGGGATCAAACTCTCGGTGCGCTATACGGACGATGCAGGCAACGCGCTGGATGTCTCCCGGATCCGGCAGGGTACCGGGTTTGTCGCGGAAGTGACCGTGGAACAGACCGGTTTCTCCGGTGAGATCCGCGACCTGGCGCTTTCGCAGGTGTTCCCGTCGGGATGGGAGATCCTGAACCAGAGGATGCAGGATGTTCCGGCAGGTTTGAAAGAGGATGCGTTTGAATACCGGGATGTGAGGGATGACCGCGTCGACACGTTCTTCGACCTGGAGGGGTACCGGAAGAAGACTTTCCGGGTCCGGCTCAACGCGGCCTATTCGGGAAGATACTACCTGCCGGCGGTGAGTTGCCATGCGATGTACGACCAGGGGATCCATGCAAACACAAAAGGGCAGTGGGTTGAGGTGGTCCGTTAAACGCGGCGCCCTCTTCGCGGCGGGGCTGTTGATCGCTGCTGCATTCTGGCTCGCCGGGAGCGGGCCGCTGTTCGACGATCCGTTCTCGACGGCGGTCTACGACCGGCAGGGGCGGCTTCTGGGCGCCCGCATCGCGGCCGACGGGCAATGGCGTTTTCCCGGGATCGATTCCCTGCCGGCAAAGTACCAGACCTGCCTGCTGCAATTTGAAGATCGTTATTTTTTCCGTCATCCGGGGGTGAATCCGGCGGCCCTGGCCCGTGCCCTGGTCGTAAACATCCGCGCCGGACACGTGGTGAGCGGCGGCAGCACCCTCACCATGCAGACCATCCGCCTTTCCCGCAAGGGCAAACCCAGGAACGTCGGCGAGAAGCTGATCGAGATGGCGCTGGCGCTGCGCCTGGAGCTGATCCGCTCCAAAAGCTCTATCCTCTGCTTATACGCTTCCCATGCGCCGTTCGGGGGGAATGTCGTCGGGCTGGAAGCGGCTTCGTGGCGTTACTTCGGCCGGTCGCCGCACGACCTCTCCTGGGCCGAGGCCGCTGTGCTGGCGGTTCTGCCGAACGCTCCCGCGGCCATCCACCCGGGCCGGAACCCGGAGGTGCTCCTGGAAAAACGCAACCGCCTGTTGGCCCGCCTCCGCGACCGGGGCCTGATCGACCGGCTGACCTGTGAGCTGGCCTGCTCGGAGCCGCTGCCCCAGGCGCCGCAGCCGCTCCCTTCCGGAGCCCGGCACCTGGTCGGACGCCTCCACGCTTCAGCCCCGGGCGCCGCCATCCATACGCCCATCGATGGGCCGCTGCAGGATGAGGCGGCCCGCATCGCGGCACGCCACCAGCGGATCCTCTCGGCCAACCAGGTGCACAACGCCGCCGTGCTGGTCATCCACCTGCCGACGCGCGAAGTGATCGCCTACGTCGGCAATACGGCCGATGCCGCAGAACCTGCAAACAGCCCTGACGTGGACCTCATCACCGCACCGCGTTCCACCGGGAGCATCCTGAAACCTTTCCTTTTCGCCGCCATGATGGATGCGGGCGAGATCCTGCCAGGAACCCTCGTGCCCGACATCCCCAGCTACTTCTCCGGCTTCTCACCGAAGAACTTCAGCCTCACGTACGACGGCGCCGTCGCAGCCACGCAGGCCCTCAGCCGTTCGCTCAACATCCCCGCGGTCTATATGCTGAAACAATACGGCGTCCAGCCTTTTTACGACCTGCTGAAAAACCTGGGCATGAGCACGCTGTCGCGCCCTGCCTCCCACTATGGCCTCTCACTGATCCTCGGCGGCGCGGAAGGAACGCTGTGGGATATCTGCACCATGTACATGAACCTGGCGCGCACGCCGGAGGAGTATGTGCAGAATTACGGCGATTACGAAGGTGTTGAGGACCAGAAGCCATTGCTGATGACAGGGACGGAGTCCCTCCGGACAGGGACGGAGTCCCTCAATCATGGAGCGTACTCTGCCGCCTCGTCCTGGCTTACGCTCAAGGCTATGAGCGACGTCAACCGGCCGGAGGAAGAGGAGGGATGGCGGTCGTTCGCATCCTCACGGCAGATCGCCTGGAAAACCGGCACCAGCTTTGGCTTTCGCGACGCCTGGGCCATAGGTATGACGCCGGATTATCTCGTCGGGGTGTGGGCCGGCAACGCCGACGGGGAAGGGAGGCCCGGGCTGACCGGGGTGGCGGCCGCTTCCCCGCTGATGTTCGACATCTTCCGCATCCTGCCGATTTCATCAACATGGTTTCCGGAGCCCTACGACGAGTTGGAGAAGGTGGCCGTCTGCCGCCAGAGCGGGCACCGGGCGGGCCCCCAATGCCCGGAAACGGACTCCGTCTTCGTTTGCCGCGCCGGCCTGCGTTCCGGTCCCTGCCCCTACCACAAGACCGTTCACCTCGACGCCACCCTGTCGCGGCGGGTGACGGCCGCCTGCTACAACGCGGCGGAGCTGCGGTCCGTGCCCTGGTTCATCCTGCCGCCCTCCTGGGCGTGGTACTACCGGCAGCAGCATCCCGCCTACCGCGACCTGCCGCCCTGGATGCCGGGCTGCCAGGGTGAAGAAGAACAGCCGATGCAGTTCATCTATCCCGCCGGCGACCGGAAAATCTTCATCCCCACCGGACTCGACGGACAGCCGGGAGCAGTCGTCTTCGAAGCGGCCCACCAGTCGCCCGCCACCGTCATCTACTGGCATCTCGACGGTGAATATGCCGGATTTACAAAAGACCTGCACAAAATGAGCCTGGCGCCGCGACCGGGACCTCACACCCTGACGCTGATCGACGAATTCGGGAACCGGCTGGCGACAAGGATCGAAGTCGTCAAATGATTGGCCGATTGGCCAATCGGCCAATTTTATTACTTTTGCCCGAAACGATCACTTTGCCCAATTCGCAGAAATATAGGCTATTGCTCATCAACCCTTTTTCCCGCTATAAGAAAGAGGAGCTGGTCGACGTGCACGCCATGTCGCCGCCGCTGGCGCTGGGCATCATCGCCGCCCTGACACCTGAGCATTGGTCGGTGGAGATCCTGGATGAGAACTTCGAGGATTTCTCCTACCGCGAAGCCGACCTGGTGGGCATCACGGCCATGACCGCCTCGGTGAACCGGGCCTACGAACTGGCCGGCATCTATCGCGAAAAGAGCGTTAAGACCGTCATCGGCGGCATCCACGCTTCCATGCTGCCGGAAGAAGCATTGGGATTTGTCGACTGCGTGGTGACCGGTGAGGCCGAAAGCGTCTGGGCGCGACTGATCCAGGATTTCGAGCAGGGGAGACTGCAGGAAAGATACGACGGGAAGCTCATGCCGATGGACCACGCCCCGCTGCCGCGACGCGATCTCTTTCATCCCGGCTACACTTACGCCAATATACAAACCACCCGCGGTTGCCCGATGAAATGCGACTTCTGCTCGGTGCATACCTTCAACGGCAGCCACTACCGGGAAAGGCCCGTGGAAGAAGTGCTCGACGAACTCGAAACCATTCCCCATCAAAGAGTCTATTTTGTTGACGATAATATCATCGGTTATTCAAAAAAATCAAAGGAACGGGCGAAAAAACTCTTCAGGGGGATGATCGACCGGGGCATTCAGAAAGACTGGTACTGCCAGGCTTCACTGAATGTAGCGGATGATGAGGAAGTGCTGCGGTACATGGCCGACAGCGGCTGCCGCATGATCCTCATCGGTATAGAATCAGAAAAGGTGCACCAGCTGGAGGAAGCCAACAAGACCCTCAACCTGCGGATGGGCATCGACAGCTACAACGAGGTGTTCGACCGTATCCATCAATACGGCATCAGCGTGCTGGGCGCCCTGATCTACGGGCTCGACAGCGATACGGAACAGGACCTGTTCGACCGCACCCGTTTCGCCATCGAATGCCGCATGGACGCCATGCAGGCCACCATCGTCACGCCCCTGCCCGGCACCGCGCTGTTCAACCGGCTCCAGGCCGAAGGCCGCCTCCTGTTCACGGATTACCCGGCCGACTGGGAACGCTATCATTTCATGGAAGTGATCCACCGCCCGGTGACCATGGAACCGGAAGAGCTGATGGAAGCCATGTGGAAAAACTGGAAGATCATGTACGATCATAAGATCATCCAGAAGAAGATGCTGCAGACGCTCAAGGCCACCGGCAGCAAAAAAGCGGCGGCCTGGTCATATCTGTCGAACGTGGAGCGACACAACGTGGTGTTCGGCAGCAAAGACCCGCTGGACCCGGCAAAGTTCCTGGGGAATTTGATGAAAGAGATCTGAATGCCGTTCAATGGGGACAACTTCGTGTAACTTCGTGTCTTCTTCGTGTAGTTTCGTGTAAGATTCTTTCTGTTTCACGAAGATCCACAAAGGTTTCACGAAGGTCCACGAAGGTTTCACGCAAAATATTTGATGCATTTAATCGTTCTAAACACAATTTGGCCAAACGTCATTTCATAAAGGATGTCGCCGGGGTGTTCAGCAGCAATGTCTTCTCGCTTATCTGCGGGTTGCTGCTCTCCATCCTTCTTACACGGACGCTGGGCCCCGAAGGCTTCGGCCTCTTCTCCTCGCTGATCGTGATCCCACTGATCGTCGTCAGCATCACCAACCTGGGCATCCGCGGCGCAGCCATCTTCCTGCTCGGCCAGAAAAAATACCCGGAACAGCGCATCGTCTCTTCCATCCTCACGCTTTACCTGCTCTCGGCCTTCGCCGGCATCCTGCTCAGTTTCATCGCCTATCGCATCTACGACAACCCGGACTTCACCGCGCTGCTCATCGCGCTGGTGCTGGCTGTCATCCCGTTCCGCCTGGCCCTGGTGTACCTTGGCGGCATCTTTATCGGCAAGGACGAGATCAGGAAGGCCAACCAGATGAACTGGCCGGTCAACCTGCTCAACCTGGCACTGGCCGCCTGGCTGGTCTGGGGCATGCGGCTGGAGGTGCCGGGGGCCGTGGTGGCGGCGCTGCTGGCCAACGTGGCCGTGGCCGCTTACGGCTTCTTCGCCTTATCGAAGCATTACCGCATCTCCTTCCGTTTCGACCCGGTCCTCATCAAAAAGCTCTTCCTGCTCGGCATCCTCTATTCCGCTTCATTCTTCATCATCATGCTCAACTTCCGGGTCGACATCATCATCCTCGAACGCCTGGCCGGGCTGGAGCAGGTCGGCTGGTATTCCCTGGGGGTGAACATCGCGGAGCAGCTCTGGCAGATCCCGCTGGCCATCAGCATCATCCTCTTCAGCCGGACCGCCAGCACGGAAGAACCGCACGCAATGACCCGGAGGACGCTCGCCCTGGCCCGTGCCTCGCTCGTGCTCTCCATCGGGCTTTCCGTCGCGATCTTCCTCGTTGCGCCCTGGATCATCCCGCCCGTCTTCGGGGAGAAATTCACCCCAAGCGTCCTCCTGCTGCAGGCCATCCTTCCCGGGGTTGTCCTGATGGTCATCTTCCGGATCCTGAGCGGCCAGATCGCCGGGATGGGCAAGCCGCAATTGTCGATCTACGTATTCCTGCCGGCGCTCATCATCAACATCGTCCTGAACCTCATCCTGATCCCGCGCTACCAGGCCCTGGGCGCCGCCGTTGCCACAAATATCAGCTATGCCTTCGGCGCTGTCGGTTACTGGATTATCTTTGCGCGGCAGACCGGATGCGGATACTTTGACATCATCCGCTTTCAGAAAAACGATGTGCTGGCGATGACAGGCATCGTTGCCAGGCTGCTGGAAAAATGGAAAAAATAGAACACATACCTTTCTTCTTTATCCTGGGGCGCCCCCGATCCGGGACCACGCTGCTGCGCACCCTGTTCGACGGTCATCCCGGCGTCCGCATCCCGCCCGAGTGCAAGTTCGTCCTGGACCTCTACCCGAAATACGGCCGGAAGCAATCATGGGATGAGAACGACATCCTGGCTTTTTACAACGACGTCACTGCCCACTGGCGTTTCGACACCTGGACCCTTGACCGGGACCAGCTCAAAGCCGGCCTGCTGCGCTGCACGGGCCACACAAGCTACAGCACGCTGTGCAAAGTGGTCTACCTCAATTACCAGTCGTTCTTCCCGAAAACCGAAGTCCTGTGGTTCGGCGACAAAAACCCGGGCTATACGATCTATACCGAGCGGCTGCTGCAGCTCTTCCCCGATGCGAAATTCATCCAGATCCTCCGCGATTACCGCGACAACTACGTTTCGGTGAAGGATGTCGATTTCGAGCTGCCCATTCCTTCGCTGGTCGCGACGAAGTGGAGGTTTTTCTATAAAAGCGTGCGCCGGGCTACCCGGAAATATCCCGATCGCTTCAGAACGGTGCGGTATGAAGACCTCGTGGAGGACCCGGAGCGGGAACTGCGGGGTCTGTGCGCCTTCCTGGATATTCCGTACCATGCGGAAATGCTCGATTTTTATAAAAAAGAAGATGAAGTCTTCAAAGTCTACCCGAAGGAATTCATCACGCGCTACCACGCCAACCTGGTGAAAAAGGTGAACAAGAGCCGTTCCGGGATCTGGAAGGAGAAGTTAACGGAAAAAGAGATCCGGATGTCGGACCTGGCTGTGGGGAAGATCGCGGAAGAGGCCGGATACACGAGGAAATACAGGCATTTCGGACCGGTATGTTACCTGCAGGCTTTGCCCGGCATCACCCTGGCGCATATCCTGGCCCTGATGACCCAAATCGTGGACATGCTTCCCCATCGGCTGCGGATGAATGTTTTGAACAAATGGCCGCTGTATGTCGCCGGTTTTTACCTGCGGATCTTCCGGCCGAAGAAGTACGCTGAGATCAGGAGCATAGGGCGTGAGGATTGAGGTTGGAAGATAAATTTACATCTCTCTGTTGCGCCCATGCTGCCCATGTGCCCATGTGCCCATGCGCCCATGTTGCCCATGAGACATGAGATTTCCAACATCACATATTATTGATGAAAAATAATTTTCGAGAATCATTTTCGAGAATCATTTTGGAAGGTCAAATCCGAAATGGCATATATGACGGGCGCATGGACACATGGGCACATGGGCGATGGGACAATACTGCCGAGGACCACTATTCACCACTTCACCATCTTTCCTTCTCCGATCCTCTTCCCATTATCCATCATCACCACAAAATAAATTCCCGCCGGAAGTTCAGAAATATCCACTTGCGTTTCCTCATCCCCCTTCATCAGACGAATCCGTTTAACTTCAGCTCCCAGGCTGTTAAAAATGATTATTTCCCGCTGGCCGGTATGTGTTACATCCGGGAAACTTATGGTGATGAGGTCAGATGCCGGGTTCGGGAAAATCTTTAATCCTCCCCTCGTCTCCTCTTCCCCCGGTCCCCATGTCTCCTGGTCCTCTTCAACGCCCACCCAGCAATTCGGAATCTCGCAGCCAATGCTGTCAACTTTAAGGACCCACATTTTCTGAATATTGTGTGGGGGAGATAGAGTAAAAGCTTGACCAGTGGAAACAAAATCATTGTTTGTAGTTTCAGAGACATCAAATAAAAAGTTAATCCCATAATCTGGGTCATCAGGATAATAGTAATATTCACGATACCATAGACTATCTCCAT
Source organism: uncultured Bacteroidales bacterium (assembly GCA_964489545.1). Lineage (GTDB taxonomy): Bacteria > Bacteroidota > Bacteroidia > Bacteroidales > JAGOPY01 > JAGOPY01. The sequence continues at coordinate 3,136 of CAZAZE010000021.1, read as the reverse complement.
TAGAATCGAAGTTGAACATCCATCCTACAGGATTTAAAAAATCTGAATATTTTACATAACCACAAGCAATAAAGCCACCAGTACTAATTAATTTAATATTTGAAACACAATTCTTTGGATTGGAATTTCCAAATTTTTTATTCCAAATAATATTACCTTCCAGGTCGATTTTAACCAGATTTACCCGAGCGTAAGCATGTTCTGGTGTGTACATCGAATCAGCATAAGCAGTTATAACCATAATGCAGCTATCCTGCGTGTTGCATAAGATCGCTTTGTCATCTTTATAGTCACCACCAAGATTTAACATCCATTCCAACTCGCCCAGGCTGTCTGTCTTGATAATTAATGGATCATAGGTTATCTGTGCACCTGAGAATGTCAAGCCTCCAACAGCATATCCCAAATCAGGAGTTTGAATAATGCTATAAGGCACATCTCCAATATTCATTCCGTGATGTTTACGCCATTGTTCTGTTCCTGTGCTGTCAATTTTAATCAAATAAAAATCTACTCCAGATGAATCAGAAATATTTTCATCTCCTGTTAATATAAATCCATTATCTCTGGTTTTACTGCAATTCCTTCCTGCAAGCCGGGTGGTGTAGATAGATTCATACTTTTTCGAAAAGATAGTATCACCATCGCTATCAAAATAAATGAATAGACCCTTGACAACATAATTGAAAGAATCAATAGAACCGAACAAAAAGTACCTTCCTTGTTCATCTTTCTTAAAAGAGCCATCTTCTCCCGGATAATAGTCCATCCCGCTTTGCCCATAATTTTTATAATAAAGTATTGTGCCATCATGTGATAGTTCCTGGATGCAAATTTGATAATAATTATAAATATCCCCACTTATTGCGCAAGCCATATAACCGGATGGGTGACTTGTAATACTTAAACCGGCCGACCAGGTATTATTCGGATTATATAGATTATTAAAGTACCAGGGTTGAGAGATTCCAACCCTGGTTAAGATTACCATTAGTAGAAGAATTAATATGCGAAGATTAAATTTCATCCTTTTTTTAGAGTTGATTAAACGCTCATGTATTATCTGGAAATAATAAATTTCCCATTTTGCTTTTTATGGTTTGGTGAAATAAGACTAAAGAAATATACTCCCTGATTCCAATTTCTCGTATTAATGATCATATCATGCTTTTGATGATCAAGTGATTTCTGAACCATTTGCTTGCCTTCTGAAGAAAATATTCTTAATGTACCATTACTACACTCCTTTCCTAAATGATATTCCACAATAAGATAATTCTTAACTGGATTCGGGTATATTTTTACGAAAGGATCTGTGTAAAAGGATGAATTCTTAATTTGAGGCGTTTTCTCGTGGTCAGATTTCAGTTGATTTTCAGGCAAGAGATAATATGGGCTGATTTCTGCGAATCCAAGATAATCCAGGTAATTTCTGGCCAGACTTCCGGGTTGATCCTCAAAAGAAGAGAGTTCTAAAAGTGATTCTATTAGAAGTAAATCCAATTCATTAATCGTTAATGAATCCTTAATTATCTGGTTGATGAATTCTCTAAATTCCGCCCAATGTTGATGGATCAGGATTTGTGACGCAGTCAGATCAAATTGCTCGGGAATGCTTTCCAGAATGTTATTGGAGGAGATTGTGTCTTCCTTTTCAAGAAAAGCCAAAATCAATCGGTATTTTGCCGGCAGATTCTCTGCCTCTTCCAGCAAACTAATAATACTATCATGACCTGAGTCCACTAATTCCTTATTGTAATGGTTTATCAATTGGTTCATAGCGACTTCCTTTTGAAGGTTCCAGAAAGTGAGGTCCGACTCAAGCATTTCTTTATGAGCTATGCTATCTTTCCCCTCCATGATCTCAGCCAACATATATTCCGGAAGTTTGTTATCCCGATCTTCCAGAGTTTGCAGAATCTGATCTGATTTAGCGCTTTGAGGATTTGCTACCATGATCTCCTTAATCATAACTGGCGATAAAACATCCTCTTTCTCAGCAGATTTTATTAAAATGGTATCTGAAAGGTATGGAGAATATCCGAGCAATTTTTCCCTGAGTTCCAAGGCATCATCCGGCTGGGCGAATGTGATATCCGTTTCCAGTTCAGAGGTGTTTCCGCCATCGGTTAGCATGCTTAATGCACTACTTAATGAGTCGCTGATCTGTTTACTTGAAAAATAAAATTGCCTGAGATTTTCCAAATCAAGAGACCTTGCCAAATGTGATGGACATGTTGTTAAACTATCATAAATAACATTTAAAACATTAATCAGTGCTACACTATCGGAGTAATACCTGGGAACCCATGGATAATCTGCCGTATCATTTCCAATAATAAATTTGTGATGATAATAGGTAATTTCACTTATATGGTTATCAAAATCGCTTGCGGAGTGGTCTCCTTTTTGGCTGAATAAATTGCCGGCAGGGACTGACGAAGAGCCCTGCCATATTGAAATGCCACATTCTTCGCATCCTGTAGGACCAGTAACCGCTACATCGTATTCATTTTGATAAAAAACATTGCAATTTAACTTAAGGCCATCATCATAATTTTTATTCCTGTTTACATTTTGCGCAAGCGTACCTATATATAATTTCCCAAATGTATTTTTGTAAATTTCGTTGTATGCTTCGCCGGAATTATTAAGCGTAATGCCGATACTGGGACTGAAACGGCTAAACTGGTTAGTTTCACCAAAAACATTTTCTTCAATCATATAACCCGTGCAATTATCCAGGTAAATACCCCCAAAGATCTGGCTGCTTTCCGGGATAGAATCGAAATTAAATTTAAAATCATTCGAATATATTCGTATCCCTTCAATCGCGCTGGCATAGATACCGGTGAGGTTATCACTAAAATAGGAATCATGAATTTCGACGGTTTGATTTTCAAAAAGCCTTAACGCAAAAATGCCGCAATCCAGGTCCTTAAAATTACTTTGATTGTAATTGGTGTCGGGCATGACCTCAAAGCCTGCATCGATGGCATAGATCCCCCGGCCGCGCTTTCGGTAATCCGTTATGCCCCGGAGTCTATGCTCAAAGTGGCAGGAACTGATCTCCACGCCATTAACCTGCACCAGCGTCAGGAAATATTCGGGGTACGAACCGTCGGCGAGCAATTCG
>CAZAZE010000020.1:0-56180 GCA_964489545.1 uncultured Bacteroidales bacterium | reverse complement strand
GTAAGACGGTAGGACGGTAGGACGGTAAGACGGTAGGACGGTAGGACGGTAAGACGGTAGGACGGTAGGACGGTAAGACGGTAGGACGGTAGGACGGTAGGAATGAAATAGTATTCGATATAAAAAACTCAGAACCCAAAATTCAAAATTCAAAATTCAAAATTTAAAATTTAACAATATTTTCCATGAAAACCAAAAAGTATTTGTTACTGATCGTAAGCGTACTATTATGCTTAGCCGGGTTCAGCCAGGGCGTGGCGATCAATGAGACCGCATTACCACCCCACAGCTCAGCCATCCTTGATGTCAGCAGCACGACCAAGGGCATGCTGGTACCCAGGATGAGTACGAGCCAGCGTGAAGGCATAATCATTCGGTCAAATGGTCTGCTGGTTTACGATACGGATAAGAACAGCTTTTATTACTACATCAAAACAGGCACCTTTACCGGTTACTGGGAGCGGCTGATAGCAGAGCAGCAGAGCCATTCGCTGATCGACATGGACGGCGACAGCTACCTGACCTTCAAATATGACGGCGGGCATGATGATACGCTGTTCATCTTATTTGAAGAAACCGAAAAATACCGGATCACGGCAAGGGCCATCGAGCAGTTGAACAACAACAACTCGGTCTATATCGGGGAAGGGACGGGCGCGGGCGTCACGACCGGCGGGGGCAATGTCGGGCTGGGGACAAATACCCTTTCCAGCCTCACCACTGGTAGTGGAAACGTGGCCATCGGCCGGGCGGCGCTGGAAAATAATGACACTGTTTCCGGCCTCGTTGCGATCGGTGACTCTGCGATGTACCAGCTCTATGGCACACACCTCACTTTGAGCCAGTACAACACAGCCGTGGGGGCCAAATCCTTGTTCTCTGTCACCTTTGGTTATGCCAACACCGCCCTGGGTTACCACACGCTCCGGGCTAACATTGCCGGATCGGACAATACAGCCATTGGTTACAAGGCGCTTGCGCTGAATACCGGAAGCAGTAACACGGCCGTGGGTAAAGGCGCGGCAATCAACCTTCTTTCCGGTACCTGCAATGTTGTTGTGGGGGCCGATGCCCTTGCGAACAATACATCTGGAATAAACAACACCGCCGTTGGGTATAAAGCTATGAACCTGGCCAGTGCCGGCACCTTTAATACCGCCCTTGGATCAAATGCGCTGGAAGGTGGCGGAGGGCAATACAACACAGCCGTTGGAGCCGGTGCCATGGGGTCTAATGAAACCACTTCATCCAATAATAGCGCCATCGGGAGTAGCGCGCTGGGCAATATTACCAGCGGGTCAAGCAACACAGCAACCGGAAAGGATGCAATGCGTGCTAATGAAACAGGGAGTAGTAATGTTGCAATGGGAACATCAGCACTGTATTCTAATGTGAGCAACTCCCGCTCCACAGCAATCGGCTATGATGCGATGAACCGGGCAGACAACCGGACTGAAGGAAGAGAGACTTTTAATACAGCCGTGGGTTATCAAGCACTTTTAGGAAGTTATGAGGCTGCCGACAACACAGGCCGGTACAACACCGCCGTAGGCGACCAGGCGCTCTACTCAGCTTCTTCGGGTTCAGGCAATACGGCGGTCGGTGTAAGTGCAGCATCCAGTCTCACCACAGGGAGCGCGAATGTAGCCATCGGCACCAATGCAATGTACTTTAATTCAAGTATTTCCAAACTGGTGGCGATTGGCGACAGTGCGCTGTACAACAACGGCACCGGGGCGACAGGGGACCAGGGAACGGGCAATACTGCCGTCGGGTCCAAGGCCTTATTTGGAAACACAACCGGAGCCTACAATACCGCGCATGGCTTTAAAACGCTCAATTCAACCACTATTGGAAATCATAACACCGCTACAGGTTACCAGGCGCTTTATTCAAACGAGGAAGGTACATCCAATACGGCTTTTGGAAGCAGCGCATTATTTTATAATAGAAATAATTCACGAAGCACGGCTATCGGATATCGTGCCATGGTCTATGCAGGCGACACGGAAAACGGGGTCAACACGTATAACACAGCAGTGGGTTGCGAAGCGCTCAGAGGAGGGCTGCCCGTTAGCAACAACACAGGGAGGTACAATACGGCCGTTGGCGGATTGACGCTTTTCTTCAACACTTCCGGCGATACGAATACCGCGATGGGATACCTGGCCCTCTATAATAATACCTCGGGTTATAACAACACGGCAATAGGCATGGGGGCGCTGTATTCAAACTCAGCCAACCAGGAAAACACGGCAGTGGGATACCGTGCCCTGTATTATGCAAATGATCAAACGACAGGAGAAAAAACCGGCAATACAGCAGTGGGAAGTGAAGCGCTTGAAGGAAGTTTCATGGCATCAAACAATACCGGCAAATTTAATACCGCAACCGGATATGGCGCATTGCGTCTAAATGCACAAGGGGAAAATAATACAGCCATCGGTTCTAAAGGTCTTTATAAAAATGAAACGGGCTCGGATAATGTCGCTGTCGGATATTGTGCTCTATACTGGAACGAGACCATATCCAATGTGGTGGCCATTGGTGACAGCTCGCTGTTCTTCAACGGTAATGGTGCGACGGGAAACGAGGGAACGGGCAATACGGCAGTCGGATCTAAAACACTGTTTTGGAACACAACCGGAGCCTACAATACTGCCAGTGGTTACCGTGCGCTTATGTCCAATGCATCAGGCGGAAGCAACACGGCCATGGGCTACCTGGCCCTGACCCTGAATACAGCCAGCAACAACACCGCCTTGGGGGCATCGAGCCTCAAAGCCAATACCAGCGGAACGCAAAACACCGCTTCCGGGACCAACTCCCTCCAGTCCAATACGGAAGGCGATTTCAATTCAGCCCACGGCTATGCTGCGCTCAATTCCACCACTACGGGCGATCACAACACCGCAGCCGGGAACCAGGCGCTGTTTACAAACGAGCAAGGCAGTTACAATACGGCTTTTGGCAGCGGCGCGTTGTATTACAACCGAAATAATTCACGCAGCACGGCCATCGGCTACAGCGCCATGGGCAATGCCAGCAATACGGCAACGGGGGCTGAAACCTTCAACACGGCCCTGGGCTACGAAGCGCTCAAAGGCGGCGGAGCCACCCCGGCCTCCAATATCGGAAAATACAATACCGCTTTGGGCGACCAGGGCCTTCGGTCCAACACCTCAGGGGATTCATCGGTAGCTGTAGGGCACCATTCACTCTATTCCAATACCACCGGCAGCCAGAACGTTGCCAGTGGAGTGGATGCACTCTATTCCAATACCACCGGCAACTTCAACACCGCCATTGGCACTTCGGCATTGTATTCAAATAAGGCCAATAGACGTTCCACAGCCATTGGTTACGAAGCCATGAAAAATGCAGATGACCAGACGACCGGAACCGAAACGTACAATACGGCTGTAGGATACAGGGCCCTGCAAGGGCCTGCCCCTGCGTCAGCGAATACAGGGAAATATAACACTGCCATAGGAGCTGAGGCACTTTTATCTATCACAAGTGGTAACAATAATACTGCCCTCGGTTTCCATGCGCTTTGGGGTAATCTTTCAACAGGTAGTAATAATACTGCGGTGGGAGTGAGTGCGTTACAGAATTTAAGCGATGGCAGTAATAATATTGCTATTGGTAAAGAGGCACTGTCCAAAGTTACCAGTGGTATTCAAAATATTGGTATCGGGTATCTGACCTCTACCTGGAATTACGGCGGTGATAATAACATTGCCATTGGACATATGGCCCTGGGTGAGCGGACACAAGCATACAATACAAGCAATAATATTGCCATAGGTTACCTGGCTGGAGGTAAAGTCTTCGCCGGGGAGGGAAATGTGCTGATCGGAGAAGAGGTAGGCAGAGATATCTATAACGGGCAGAATAATGTCTGGATCGGACGATTGTTTGGCAATGCAGGGACCGGTAATATCAATGTGAGTAATACCATTGCGTTAGGATACACCGCCTATGTCCCTACAGCCAGTAACCGCGCCCATATCGGCAACACGGCCATGACCTGGATCGGCGGGCAGGTTACGTGGGGCACCTACTCCGACGAGCGCTACAAACGAAATGTCTCCAGCGACATCCCCGGCCTGGAGTTTGTCATGAAGCTGAACCCTGTTTCCTATAACTGGGACATCGACGGATTGAATGATAAGATGGGTATTAACCGGGAATACCTGGGAGATAGCTATAAGGAGATCGAAGACATCCGCATGACCGGCTTCCTTGCCCAGGAGGTGGAGCAGGCCGCCCAAGCCTGCGGGTACGATTTCTCAGGGGTCAACAAGGACGGTGATATTTATTCTCTCAGCTATTCTCAATTTGTGGTCCCGCTGGTCAAAGCCGTCCAGGAGCAGCAGGCGATCATCGAGGAACTGCGCAGGGAGATTGAGGAGCTGAAGGCGGAAGGACGGTAGGACGGTAGGACGGTAAGACGGTAGGACTGTAAGACGGTAAGACGGTAAGACGGTAGGACGGTAGGACGGTAGGACTGCTAAATTGTTACACTGTTAAATTGTTAGGTGTTAAACCCTTAAACCTTAACACTTAAAAGAACAATCCCGAACTTAAACCTTAAACCTTAAACCTCAACACTTGTGAGGTTCGGGGATTTTAGATTTGCCAAAATTCCTACCTTAGACGGCTGCAACTGATTTAAACATGAAAAAGGTCGTTGGAGTCTTTTTTCTGCTTAGCGTTATTTGTCTGTTTTTCCTTGAAGGACAAATAGTTATGGCCCTGCCCGACGCCCCGGCAAACCACGATGAAGAGCTCGGCAAAATAAAAGAGCTGGTGGAGAATGAACCAGAAAAAGCCATCGGGATGCTGCATGACCTGCTGGCCAGGATTGATACGGAAGAAGACCCGGCCCTGGCCGCCGATGCCCAGTCGCTCCTGGGAGATGCGTTTTATTACCTTGATAACCTCGACCAGTCGCTCGCCCATTATCAGCAGGCCGCAGAGATCAACCAGCTATCCGGCCGGGAAGTCTCCGATGAGCAGGTCAAAACACTGGGATACCTCGGCTTCCTGTATGACCTGAAAGAGCAACACCTGATCGCGCTCGACCATTACAACCGGGCCCTGGAGAGCGCCCGGGCGCTCGGCAACAAGGCGGAAATCGCCACCAACCTGGCCAACAGCGGGAAAATCCTTACCCTCCAGGGCAATTACCGGGATGCGCTGGCCCGCATGGAAGAAGCCCTGGCCATTGACCGCGCTGCCGGCGATGAGTCGGTCATTGCCACCGACCTGAACACGATCGGCCGGATCTATGAAGCCTGGGGCATCTTCGACAAAGCCGCTGAATACCTTGAAGAAGCCCTGGAAATCGACCAGCGCCTGAATCTGAAAGATAAAATCGCCATCCGGCTGAGTGGGCTGGGCATCGTTTACAAAGCCTGGGGAAAATACGAGCAGGCGCTCGATTATTTCAACCGGGCCCTTGCAATCGACCGGGAACTGAAGAATGAAGAGAAGATAGCGCTACGGCAAGCTCATATCGGCAGTACATACCTGGCGATGGCACAAACCGATAAGGCGCTGACTTTCCTCCATCTGGGCCTCGATTATTTCGAAAAGAATCAAATGACTTCATACGCGGCGGCCACGCTGACAGACATCGGCACCTGCCACATGATCCGCCAAGAATTCCGCCAGGCCGAAACCGCTTTCCTGCGTTCCCTGGAACTCAGCCGGCCAGGAAATCTGAACCGCATGGTCATGAATAACCTGGAAATGCTTTCTTCCCTCTACGGTCAGGCCGGTCAATACGAAAAAGCCTGGCAAGCCCAGAACGAATTCATAGCCATCAAAGATTCCATTTTTACGGCAGAAAGCCAGAAAAAGCTCATGGAATTCCAGGCCCGGTTTGAGCTTGACAACAAACAACAACAGATCGAACTGATAAAGCGCGACCAGGAACTGGACCGGAAAAGGCTCCTTAACACCCGGCTTATTTTTACCATTACCGGGCTGGTCCTCACCATTATCCTGCTGGCCATGCTGATACGGTTGCGCAACCAGCAGAACCGCAGACTTAAGGCCGAAAAGGAAAACCAGGCCCTCCGGGCCAACCTCGAACAGAAAAATAAGGAACTGACCCTGAACGCCATGTGCATCGTCAAAAACAACCAAACGATGATGCGGATGGTCGAAGCGGTGGAAAATTCTTCACAACAACATGAAGATAACCAGAAGCTGCTCCAGATCATTCAGAACCTGCAAAAAATAGAACAGGATAAAAGCTGGGAAGAGTTTGAAATCCACTTCATTCAAACCCACCAGGGATTTTACGACAAGCTCCAGGCGCGCTTCCCCGACCTGACGCCCAACGAAAGAAAACTTTGTGCCTTCCTGCGCCTGAACATGTCGACCAAGGACATCGCCGCGATCACCCACCAGAGCGTGAACAGCATCAACGTGGCACGGACAAGGCTCAGGAAGAAGCTGGGCATCGACTCCAGCGATGAAAATCTCATCGGATTTTTACATAATCTCTGAAAACCCGTTCCGGAACAAGGAATGTGCAACTCCCTGGCTAAGGCCCGATGGTGATCATAAATCCCCCGGTATCGAAACTGCCGCCGCTGATCCTTAATTCATTCTTGATCTTGAAATTACTCCCCGGGTAGGTCGTGCCGCCCGCATCGCTGTGGTTTATATACAGGTCCCAGAAGTGTGATTCAGGCTGCAGGATGCTGACGTTGGCATCGTTCTCCGATACGATCTCCACGGCGCCGCCTGTCGGGTGGAATGTCGTCACCCCCAGGGTAGAAACAAAAGCATATCCTACCCTGATTATCCCGCCGGAAATATTTTCCGTAAAATTGTTGTTCAGGATATCCACGTAATGGTTCTGAAGGTTGAACAGGCCGCCGGTCATGGTGATGCTGGCAAAACTGCTGACCAGGTTCGATGGCCACGCGCTGCTGCCGGTCCCGCCGGTGAACCTGAGCTCCCCGCCGCTGATATTGATGCTTCCGCGCAGATCGTGCGGTGAATCGAATTCAGCCTGGTTCAAGGCAACCAGCCCGTCTTCGATCTGATAAATACCGGTGATATAATCTTCATCCAGGTCGCTGACCATCAGGGTGCCGCCATCGCCATGTACCAGCCCGCCCTGGAGCAAAGTGCCAATCTGCATTAAACCGCCCTGGCGGAGGTGCAGTTCGGAATTTCCATCGTCGTTGAACACCAGGTTTGTATTCAACGTGCCATGCACTTCGACCGGCGACACCACCCATAAACGGTTATTGATCGTATTGTCGCCAAAAAAGGAGATCAATCCAGGGGAAGAAGAACCTGCCTCCACATCATAAAACACCGTATTGCCCGTCAAGGATTGTGCCACCGGGTTAACCAAAGCCAGGGTGCTGGTGCCTGGGATAAAACCGCCCACTCCTTTGTTATTGATCCAATCGCCCGTCAGGACGATCTTGAAATTATTGGCCGTCAGGCTACTGGTCCCGGTTCCCGGGTTGATCACCAGGTCGCCGCGGATCCTCAATGAGTCGGAGTAAGTATTGTTAAGATTAAGGGCTGATGTCGTTTCGATGACCAGGTTGTGCAAGTAATCCCCCTGGTTGGGCCGGAAATAGGTCGAAGGGGTGCCGCCCGTGAAGCGGAATGTTCCATCCTGGCAGCGGAAATGCCCGCCGTCGGTGTTCCGGAACTGGCCACCAAACACCCATTCCTGGGTGGAAGGGCATGTTAACGTGGCGCCGGCACCGTTGCGGAAATTCCCGGATATGGTCAGCTGCGCCAGGGTGTCACCTGCAAGGTTTAGACTGTAAGGGGGAGTTTTGTAATTATACAGGTGAAATACCTGCGCCGTATCGTGGCAAACCAGGTCGCTCTCCCCTTCGCCGTGGAACTGTATCACCCCGGTGGTCATCTGGAGGACTGAGTTCCTTTTGATGAACATATTACCGGAAACATATATCGTCCCTTTGTTAACGACATTGGCGAATGACCCGGCCTGCCACACCAGGCTGTCGGTGAAAATGGCCGTATTATCTGTAGTCAGGTTGAGTATCCCATGGATATCAGAAAAGGTCAGGACGGTGAGTGAATCCTTCGAAATGGTCAGCGAGGCGTTGGGGTCGATCCTCAGTGATTTGACCGTGGTTTCCTCCTGGTGGAAGTCCGGGTAATAGGCAGCACCGGCCGGGATGATGACATCGGTATGGATATCAGGCACCTGGAAATCATAGTACCAGTTGTTGATATCATGCCATTCGGTCGATTCATCGCCTTCCCAGATACCGGCCGAAGGCCAATGGACCCGGCCATTGGGATCATTCTCATGGGCAGGTCCTGCAAAACTGCCATAAGCTCCCGGCAGGTAAACATTGCCGGCATCTTCATATTTGGCTACATTGCTTGCTCCTGACCATGTGTTAGCCGGGAAGAAAACATTATGAAGCGTGATATCGGATGCGCTGCTCATATAAAATAACGATCCGCCGGCGATCCCTTCCCTGAGTGTAGTTCCGTAAAACGGATAGGATCCGAACACCGTACCGTCGGAAGCAATCTCTATACCCCGGGTTCCCAGGTATTCAAAAATGCTGTGGACGGCATTGATGCTTCCCCCGTTGTGCACATAAACCTTATAATACCCTGAATTCAAATGCGTGACCAGGGGGCGGTTTACAGGGTCACCGCCAATGGAGAGATATCCGCCGTTAACATTGATCAACTTGTTGTCCGCCATGCGAATGGTGGAGTTAAAGACAAATTGCACATTGGCATCCGCCAGGATATTCATATCGCCCATGCAATCGAAATCATGGTCCGTCATTTGAACCCAGCCACTGACGAAGTTCGCCGCAGAACAACCTATGTCCGAACCGATGGTAAGGCTTCCAAACCCGCTCATGTCCCCGGGCCGGTCGACCCGGAACATCCCGAAATCAAGCGGATTACCGGTTGCATTGCTTATAGATTGCAACTGGTCTCCTTCGAAGGAAACCGTATTCTGGTCATCCATCCAGGCAGCGCCGGAAAGGCAGCTGAAATCACCTTCGAACGTATGGGTCAGACCGGTGGCCCCATAGCTCCAATTGCCGCTTTGCAGGTTCATATCTCCCAGCACCGTGATGTTGTTGGAAGGGAGAAGGCTTCCCCCGGACTTCTGGATGTTCAGGTGATGGAACACCGTCCCGGGATAAGCGATGAGCTGCTGGTCGCCGGCGCCGGTGAAATTGACGGTGGATTGCCCGCAGGTAAAACTGCGCCGGGCATCTGCCACTGTGTTGTAATCCCACCAGTGGCGCTGGCAGTTGATCACCGTGCCGGTCGCGGTGGGATTGGCATTCAGTCCGGCGTTATTCTTGATATGCAGATCGCCGGATACGGTCAAGGTCGTATTGCTGCCCATCAGCAAGGCTCCTTCGCTGAAGGTCATATGACGTAAAACATGGATTACAGTTCCATCTGTCAATGCCGCATATTCATCGGGATCCTGCGATGCGTGTATGGTCAGGTCATAAAACGTTTCACTGTTCAATGAGATTTCCCGGGAAGGTGTGAGCCAGACATTCGAAGTCCCCTCCACGAAACCGGCTGTTCCCCGGTTGTTAACCCAGTCGCCGCCGACATGTATTTCGGCGTTTCCTGCCGTAAGCTTACCCAGGCTTTCAATGACCAGGTCGTCACCGATGTAAAGACTATTGCCAAGGGTGGTGTATTCTCCCCGCTGAAGGACAAACTGGTCGTTCACAGTGAGTGCATAGACCGGTAAACAGGGGTTGGTTCCGGATTTGTTGATGACCAGCCTGTGGAAATAATTGCCATTGGTCACTTCGATATTGGCGCCGATGGTATTGATCAGTTCGACCGTGCCCGAGGCAGGCTGGAAGGAATTGGGGTTGATGGCCCTGAAATGTCCGCCCACCCTAAGGGTCCCCCCGTTGAAGTTGACCGTGGCGCCGGTGCCGAACTGTATGCCATCGTAAGAGATCTCGAAGAAACCGCCGTTCAGGTCGGTTATTCCCGAAAAGCCAAAAAGATTTCCGGTATAAGGTTTATCCAGGACAAAGCTTCCCCCGTCGAGAATCAGGTGGCCCCCGGCGCCCTGGGTGAAGTTGTTGTGGACCGTCAGGGCGCCATCGTTCAAATCAATGGTCCCGTCAAGGGTCAGGTTGTCCATTTCGGCAGTGGCGCCACCGTTTATATTGACTGTCCCGTCAATTGTCAGGTCTTCAGTTATGACCGTGGCGCTATCGTCCATGACCAGCCCATAATTGATCGCAGCGCTGACGGCCGTAAAATCACCCCCGAACAGGTTCAGGATCCCATCGATGCTTGCGCTTGTGGCCGTGAGGGACCCGGTTTCATAAACCCGTATAAACGAGGTGCTGTTGGCCTGGACATTCCCGCCAACGATCATTTCAACGGAATCTATCCTGAGGCTGTTGTTGCTCAGCAGGGTCAGGTTACCGTTCACCCGCATGGGATAATCGCTGCTGTTATCCAGGACCAGGTGCCTTTGAATGGTTACAAAAGGTTTCTCCAGGCTGAAGTTGGCAAAGCAGGCATCGCTATCCTGGTGATAAACATATTGATTCGTTGTCGTACTGGTTGCCTTGACCGTGTTGTTCCCGGCAAGTTGAGCATTGGTACCTGTGTTGAAATACCAGTTGCCTTTGAAGCTGATGGTCCCTTCGCTGATATCGGCGGATGAACCCGACTTCCAGATCACATCTCCGTCGACGGACACCTGTGATGAAGGCGAAGTCATTTTCAAATCACCGGTTATATCCAGCAAGTTTTCGACATGCACGGTTTTTCCATTGACATCCAGTGACCCGGTAACGATTGTGAGCGAGTTATCCACAGAAAGGTTTTGGGCAGCGCTCACTGTGCCCGCCTTGAAGATTCTTACGTCCCAGAAAGCCCCTCCGATGCCGTGGGAGAGATCCGCATCGGCCGGGCCCGTCAATTCGATCCGTCCGCCGGCCGGTGTGAAATCGTTGCGCTCACCGGTAAAGCTTTTAGAAGTTCGGATCACCCCGCCGGTGATCACCTCCAGGAAGCTGGCCGAGTTCGACAGGTGTATCCCCTGGTCCTTGAAGTTGAGCAGGCCATCGCTGATCCAGAGCTCCGCGTTCACCCCGCCGGGCCACTGGCTGGTCCCGGAACCGCCGTTGACGACAAAACTTCCTCCTTCAATGTTGATCTTGCCGTTGAGGTCCACAGACTGCCCGGCATCCTGCGTGAGGTTGATGGATTGGGTACTGTTCAGAAAGTATGAGCCGTAGATGCCGTCATCAGCCAGGTCCTGCGCGGTAAACTTCCCCTGTTGGGTTACGGCAAGGGTTCCCTCTGTCCAGTCATACGTCTGGCAGGTAATCTGTATCGAGTTATCAATAAACAATGTATCGGCAGTCTTTGCCAGTTCCATGATATGGAACGAAAAGTCATCCTTGATGGTTTGCTTGTTGCTGCCGCTGAAGATGATGCGACTACCGGAGTCATCCAGGCTTCCGTTCACTCGCTCCAGATCGCCGGCCAGGCTGATGCTATAGCCGGCCTGGTCGAGGTGCCCGGATTGCAGTGTCAGGCTTCCCCTGACATCGATATCGGAGGCCAGTGTTTTGTATTTGTCGGCATCTGCTTCAACCTTAAGGTGATTGATAAAACTCCCCGGTGTTGCCGTTTGAATCATGGAATTGCCACCATCCAGAACCAAGGTGCCGGAAGGAAAGCTGAGGTTGCCTTCCGCGATCAGGTCACCATAAACATACATTTTAAATAAGGAATTATGGGTCATGGCCGCGCCTGTCGCAATGTTGAGATTGCCGAAGATTAAAAAGGTGTGCGTGGATTGCGCATCGACGATCGTCTGGTAAGACGGGGTTTTCAGTATATGCACATTCCTGAATCCGCAACCCAGAGCCAGGGAAAGGAGTTTGCTGTCTTTATTGCCCATGAAGTATACATCAGCGCTGTCTATCACCAGGAAATCGTTATTGTCGCCGAAAGTCCAGTCACCGTATACCCTTATTTTGTTATCCACAGAAGTGTTGGCGTTAAACGATGATCCCGGCTTCCAAATGACATCTCCATCCACTTCAATTTCACTGCCGGGAGCTGTCAGGTTAAGTGCGCCGCTGATCACCAGGCTGTCCACCACGGTCAGCACCTCGCCGGATAAGTTAAGTGCTGCGTACATCTTGATTGTCAGGCTTCCGCAGGTGGCCGGGAAGTAATCGATGGTCGGCGAATGGGGCGTGTAGGCGGGAATAATGACATCGACCGATCCGTTCGGCACTTCCAAATAATTCCAGTTCCGGGCATCGTGCCAGTTATGATTGGCAAGTCCCGTCCATATCCAGGGCTGACTGTAATCGGTGCTGAAAAGGTCCGATTCCCAGACGCCCCGCCCGTGGGTGCCGGTCCTTAATTTGCTGTTTTCGCCATCATAGTAGATTTCCATATCAAATGATACGACATTCGGCAAACCACTACTGAACGGGGCCCAGTCCTGATTACCCAGTTTTACCCATACCCCGAAGTAACCGCACACATAAAGTTCCTCATAACCCGTCTGGAGATCGTTCTGAATGATGTCATACCAGGGGCCATCCGGCAAGCCATCAGAAATATTCTCCCAGGTAAATCCGCCATCAGTCGACCTGGAAACACTATGTCCGTCCTGCCACAAGACATTGGTGATCCATATCGTATTGGGGTCGTCGTTTTTGATCTCCATCTGATAAATACGATCGGCAGGATAAGGCAGATAACTTGTCAGCGGGCTGTAATTGGTAAAATCATTCCAGGTCTTGTAAAAATCATACTTGTTAAAGAAATAAAATACCTGGTGGTTTGAAGGCGCAACGGCTATCCTTTTAAGTGGCTCGTTTCCAGGTAAATCCTTTATTTTTTGAAAGGTAAACCCTGTATCATAGGATTTCCAGACATCCGTCAGGCCGTAATAAACCGTGTCGTGCGGCAACAGGATAAAAGGCTTGAACCAGCTTTCGGTGGAATCATTGACCAGCTGAAAATAGTGGGTTGTCCACCAGTTGTCTGTTGTAAATGCAACATAGGGGCTGTTATTGGTCCTTATTTGATGAAGATGGTTGATGGGATTGATCAGGCAATCTGTGCCGTCTCCCCCGCCCACATAATCGACCGTGTTATTTTCCCATAGGACCGTGCCGTTGTCCTGCTGGCCCATGATCACCTTGTCGGGTACTTGCTGGGCGTTGCTGATCCGGTAGGGTTGGTTGATGGTCAGCCCTCCGGAGAAGTTGGTCCAGCTGATCCCGTGATCAGGCGAACCGTATATTCCTCCGTCGTTGCATACGTAGAGCGCCTGGCCGCTGGGATGGTACTCCAGCCAATGCTGATCGACATGCACATGATGGTTCACCCCGCCGCAGTCCCAGTAGCTGTCGTTGACCATTTCCCAGCTGATCCCGGCATCAAAACTCTTCCAGATGTTGATGCCGCCGACAAATACATGTTCAGCGTCATTGGGGTTCACCGTGATGCAAAGGTCATAATATC
Organism: uncultured Bacteroidales bacterium; assembly: GCA_964489545.1. Classification (GTDB taxonomy): domain Bacteria; phylum Bacteroidota; class Bacteroidia; order Bacteroidales; family JAGOPY01; genus JAGOPY01. Next base: position 42,635 of record CAZAZE010000020.1, on the reverse strand, counting down.
CCTGACCACCTGGGGCGTTGCCGGTACAATTATCTGATAGGATATTGGTTGCATCATACTGCAACTGAAAAGTGGCCCCTTTATTGGTCGAGCGGTACACGCCCTGGAGTCCGTCCTGGAGGTCCGCTACAACGGCATAAACCCAATCCGGCTCATCCGGGCTGACCGCCAGTTCAATCCTTCTGCCGGTTTCGCCGAACACGGGAAGCCAGGTATCCCCCTGGTCGACAGACCGGTAGATATATACGATATCATCAACATCCCGGGTAGAAACATAGATAATGGAATCATCGGCCGGGTGGAACTCCATATCGATTGCGCGCAGGGTGTTCAGCGGCTCGTTCCACTCCTCTCCCATATCTGTGGATTTATAAACGCCCTCGCTGGTGGCGGCCAGCAGGATACTGTCATTGCCGGGCAGTATCAGGATCCGGCCGACGAGAAAATTCTCGGGTGAATCGAATGAGAGACTGGTCTGTTCCCAGGTTGCCCCGCCATCTGTTGATTTGAGGATCCCGACACCCCGGTCTCTGAAATAGCCCCTGTCGCCTGTCCCCAGATAGATTGTCTGGGACACGGGATAATCCGGGGCTATCGCGACGGCGCCAATGGCAGTGTGACCTATGAAATCCGACAAAGGGGTCCAGGAACTTCCGAAATCATCGGTCCTCCAAAGCCCGCCCCAAGGGGTTCCGACCCACCAGACATTAATGTCGGTCGGATGAAAAGCGATGCAGTTGATCCTTCCGTTTCCGTCATTCCCATACCCTTCATCATCATAGCACACGTTCACCCAATCCCCCTGGTAACTGTCGGTGAGGTTTCGCTTTAACAGAGCAAACCTTTCATGTTCTCTACGGATTTCTTCATCAAAAAATCTGCCGGTTTGATTATCGTACCACCCTTCCATCCGGATCTCCCAGCGCTTGAACTGCTTCCAGCCGTATGCCTTTCTCTTTTCCCCGTCTTCGTAATAGTAACCTGTCTTGTCGATCTTTTTCTCCTGGCACCATTGATTGAACGCATCCCGGTAATCAAAGAAAGTCAGTTCCTGTTGCGTCCGGTTTTTTGGGAGATACTGCATCCAGGCCTGAGAATAGCTGAAGACTGACATGAACAGCAGGAGAACAGGCAATAATATTCGTTTCATAATACTATTTTGGTTTAGGCAGGGTAAATGTAGGATGGGTGGCCGATGCCTCCAAATTTCCGGTATTACATTATTAATACAATGAGACTAATGGCTTATTACAATATTAATGAGCCGGAATTAATCGACTGTCCTACAGGCATCTCAGGAATTGTAACTAAAATGTAATATGACGAGTGGCCTGTTGTAACATAAATGTAATTAGCTGAACATTGACTCTGCTTGCATGCCGGTATATGTTTGCCATGAATTACAAGGAGCGTACGTATGGAACCATCAAAGGAGAAAATGATCAGGCAGGAACTGCGCGAGATTTCCAACCGGCTGAAGAACGAGAACGAAGCCTTGCTGAAGCTTATCCGGGAGCTCAACGCTACCGTGGATGCGAATTCCCTTTCATCTGAAAAAACAAACCAAAAAAATAAAATTATGAAAAACAGGATTTTATTTCTGCTGATGCTATGCTTTGCAGGATTCAACGGGATATTTGCCCGGCAGGGCTTAGCGATCAACACTTCGGGACACATACCCCATGCGAGCGCCATCCCTGATATGAGCAGCACTGATAAAGGGACGCTCATTCCACCGCTAACAGATGGACAAATGTATCTGATTTCAAACCCTGCTGAAGGATTGATCGTTTACAACCCCGATTGCAAATGTTTCTATTTCTTCGGGCCCTTCGGCTGGGAGCAGATCACGGATCAGACCAACAACCACAAACTGCTGGACAACGACGGCGACAGCTATATGACTCTTCGCTACGACAGCAATGATGATGATACTCTTCGGATTTTTTCGACCTGGAAGAGAGATTTACGATCTCTGCGAATGCCATTGAACCCCTGAATAGTTTATCAAATATCTTCATTGGTGAATCTGCAGGCAAAACTATTGGCAGCGGATATCACAACTGTGCTTTTGGCAAAAATGCATTGCGCCCGAATACTGATGGTTATGAAAACATGGCAATGGGTTATGCTTCGCTGTATTCTAACGGTTCAGGAGGCCGAAATACCGGATGTGGTTATGGCACCTTGTATCAGAACACCACGGGAGAAAGGAATACGGCAATTGCCATGTATGCACTCCATTAGAATAAGACAAACAGCAGAAGCACTGCCGCAGGATACGGAGCCATGTACTACGCAGATAACGGGAATTTCGGATTGGAAACGGGAAATACGGCTGTGGGTTACACGGCCCTGCGGGGCAGTACTAATGCGGCCGGGAATACCGGGCGATTCAATACGGCGCTCGGAAGTGAGCCGCTGCTGGTGAACAGCGCGGGAAATAACAATCGGCCCCATTGGAAGTGCAGCGCTCACTTTGACCACGGCTGACCGCAACACAGCTATGGGCGCGACCGCCTTGATTTCGACAACCACCGGAGCATACAATTGCGGGTTCGGATATTGGGCCATGCGCAATAACAGTACCGGCGACTACACATTGCCATCGGATACATGGCGCCTGGCGGGAATTATGACTCCACCAACCTTGTCGCAAACGTAGCCATAGGTTATGAAGCCGGCAACTGATGAAAATCAGGTGAAGCAATATGTCCTGATCACCGAAGAGGTCGAATTGATCAACGCCGGGCTGGTCAGCTATAACGAAGAAGGCCTTCCGGAAACAGTATCCTACTCAGCCCTGATCACCCCGCTGCTTAAAGCCGTCCAGGAGCAGCAGGCGATCATCGAGGAACTGCGCAGGGAGATTGAGGAGCTGAAGGCGGAAGGACGGTAGGACGGTAGGACGGTAAGACGGTAGGACTGTAAGACGGTAAGACGGTAAGACGGTAGGACGGTAGGACGGTAGGACTGCTAAATTGTTACACTGCTAAATTGTTAAACTGTTAGTAGTTAGTTACTTAAACCTTAAACCTCAACACTTAAAAGAACAATCCCGAACTTAAACCTTAAACCTTAAACCTCAACACTTACATGTGTTAAGGTTTAAGGTTTAAGTTGATTTGTGATGTTCGATTTGTGTATTTTTGATTTTCTTCACTTCTAAAAATAATCTGGAAAAATTATATTTGATGATGCGTTCGAAATCAGGGACCGACATCATTTTTTTGCTGCCCGTTTTGGCCGTGACCTTCATCCTGTACCTTCCGGTGCGGCAATTCGAATTCCTGAATTACGACGATACGCGCTATATCCTGGAAAACCCGCTGATCGGCGATCTGCATAATTTCTTCCGCTTTTTCACTACTTTTTTTGACGGACACTACCACCCACTCACCCTGCTGAGTTATGCGCTGGATTACCGGATCGGCGGGGGAAATCCGCAGGCATTCCACCTTACCAGCCTTTTCCTGCATTTGCTCAACGCCATCCTGGTGTATGTGTTCATCCGGCAACTGAAAGGCTCCGCGATTTTGGCTTCCGCGGTCACGGCCCTGTTCGCCCTCAGCCCGCTGTCGATCGAATCGGTCGCCTGGATCTCGGAACGGAAAAACCTGCTCTACACCTTCTTCTTCCTCGCCGCGCTGATCTTTTACCTGCGCTATGCCCGCCACAAACGGCGTGCGGATTATGTCCTGTCCCTGTTTTTGCTCGTGCTTTCGCTCCTGGGCAAAGCCCAGGGCGTCCCGTTCGTGCTGGTCCTCTCCGCACTCGACATCTACCTCGGCCGCGACTGGAAATCCAGACCGGTCATCCTGGAGAAACTGCCCTTTTACGCCGTTGTCCTGGCCTTCGGCATCATCGCCATCCTGGCCCAGCAATCCTTCTGGAGCGAAAGCCCGGAAAGCGCACAAAGCCTGGCCACGCGGCTCATCGCAGGCTCCTGGGCCCTGGTCCTGTATCTCGCCAGGCCGTTTGTGCCGTTCGGGCAGTCGCCCTTGCACCCCTATCCTGCGTTCACCATCGAACAGGCCGCACCGGCATTCGCCCTGCTCCTGGCGCTTCCGGCCCTGGTGTTTGCTATTTATCTTTCCTGGAAAAAGAAACTTCACAACACTTTCTTCGGGCTGTTCTTCTTCCTGGCCAACATCATCCTGCTGCTCAAATTCCTCCCGTTCCCCGCCGGGGATTATTTCATGGCCGACCGCTACGCCTATCTCCCTTCGGTGGGGCTGTACTTCGCCGCGGGCGCCTGGTTCATCGCCCGGTCGCGGAACACCCGGATCGCCGGGGTTATTCTGCTGGTCATCATGCTGGTACACAGCGGGTGGACCATGCAGCGGCGGCTTCCGGCCTGGGAAAACAGCGTCAGCCTGTGGACGGAGGTGCTGCGGCATCATCCTGGTTCGGTGCAGGCCCTGAACGACCGGGGCAACGCCTATGCACGAACCGGGCAACACGCCCTGGCGATCGAAGATTATTCCGAAGTCGTGCGCCTGGCCCCGGATAATCCATACTCTTACAACAACCTCGGTTCCGTCAAGGCCAGGACCGGCGACTATGCCGGCGCGATCCGCGATTTCGACCGGGCGCTCAGCCTCCAGCCCGGCTATGCCGACGCGCTGCTGAACCGGGCCAACGCCTTATTCTACACCGGCCAGCCGGCCCTGGCCCTGGCCGACGCCCGGGAAGCCATCCGGCTGAAGCCGGAATTCACCCTGGCTTACCACAGCCGGGCGCTCATCTACGACCGCCTCGGTCAGTACGACGCCGCTATGGCAGACCTCGACAAAGCCCTGGAAATCAATCCTCAGTTCGCGGAAGCCTACGCCACCCGCGCCGCCCTGAACAACAAAGCCGGGCGCTTTGACCGCGCCGTGAGTGACGCCGACCGGGCGTTCGAAGCGGGCCTGAATCGTCACAACCTATATTTCGAGAGAGCCTTCGCCCGCTATAACCTCAAGGATTTCAAGGCAGCCCTGGAAGATCTGAACCAGGCCATCCAGATGAATCCGGGCATCGCAGAATATTATTTCTACCGGGGATACTGTCATTACAACCTCGGCGACTGGGCCGCCTGTGTCCGCGAGCTCACGGCCGGCCTGCAGCTGGAGCCCGGCAGCGCCATCCCCCGGGCCATGCGAGGGCTGGCGTTCATCCGCCAGGGCGATACGCTCCAGGGCTGCGAGGACCTCCGGCAGGCCGCTGCGCAGGGGCATGAGATCGCAGCTCGGGAGTTCGACCGGCTCTGTCGCTAAACAATACTATGACCGCTACGCGGTAATTGCCCTGAGGGCATCCAATCTTGTAAAAGACGCGGCCTCACCCCTCCCTTGCCCGTAGGGCATTCACTCTTGTTTATCCGGAAAAAGTGAAAATATACCCGGCCTGTTGAAAACTTCTCGAAAGGGACCTGAAACCTGGAACCCTGAAACCCTGGAACTTTGGAACCCTGGAACCCTGGAACCTACAAATCCTCCATCGTCAGCATCAGATTCATTTCCAGGGAGATCTTACGCGAAGGATCATAGATATCGATAAAATCACCCGAAAGCGATCCGTCAAAATGTACGGCGTCGAAATCCCGGATGGTCAGAGTGGCCTTATGTTCCCGGAACAGATATACCCGGTCGTCGAACCTGATGGCGAACTCGATACTTTGCCCGTCGCAGCCCGGAAAGAGGACCTGTTCGCTTCCGTTGTCATAGAAGATGATGCTCATCACGTTCTCTCCCATCTTGGCGCAATCATTCACGGCGCCCAGGACAAGATGAATGCGGGGGCTCCCCTTTTCGGTGCTCTGGCAAAAGCCCAGGTTGTTGTAAAACGTATGCTCATAACCGGCGAAATCACCGCTGGTGATAGCCATTGTATTGTACGGTATTTCGGCCCCGATGTCCTTATCGCACGACGGGCATAAACATGCGGCCAGGAATATGATCAGAATGACAGCCAGCCGGTTCATTTTGTGATTATTTTTAATGATTGAAACCTCAAACTATGGCAAAGTTAGGATGGAAAAATCCGGGAAACATCCCTGAATTCCCCATTTTTACGATACTCGTCGCCCTGCTGATGACCTGCAGCATTTTGCATGGACAGACCTTTGTCAGCGGCGGTCACGTCAGCGGATCATGGACCGCTTCCGCTTCGCCGTACTATGTCCAGGGCAATCTGCTGGTGCATGCCGATTCCACATTGGCGATCGGGGAAGGCGTCGCGGTGCTGTTCACCGGCCCCTATTGGCTGGAAGTGCACGGGCAGTTGCTGGTCAATGGTACAACCGCTGTTCCGGTAATTTTCGACCGGCACGACACCACGGAATTCTGGCGGGGCATTTATTTCAACACCACCGACACCTCCATTACCGATTCATCTGTGCTGACAGGCTGCCAGATTTTCCATTGCCTCCAGTCATCCGCGCTTTATCTCGTCGCGTCGGGCCGGGTCCGGATCAGCGGATGTACGGTCGGAAAAAGCAATGCGTTCAGGGGAGGCGGTATTTACTGCTCCTATTCCAGCCCCTGGATCGAACAGGTAACGGTCGATTCCTGTCGCGCCCTCGACGGTGGAGGTATCTTTCTCGAGGCTTCCAGCCCGGTGATCCGGCAATGCACGATCACCCGCAACCGGGCCGATGGAGCCGGCGGCGGGCTCGTCGTCTATTCCGGCAGCGCCCCGCTGGTCGAAGACTGCGAATTCCATGATAACGAAAGCTACGGTTCCGGCGGGGGGATCTATATCAACTCAGCCAGCCCGACGTTCCGGAGATGCAGTTTCAGGAATAATGAAGGAGCCATCAATGCCGGAAATTTATACTCCGGAGGCGGGGTGAGCGTGAAACTGGGCAGTTACGCATTTTTTGGGCACTGCGTTTTTGAAAACAATTACAGCCACCGGGAAGGTGGGGGTATGGCATTCTTTTCCCCCTGCGACATAATCAATTGCCTGTTTTCAACGAACTCGGCCGCGGTCAGCGGCGGCGCCATTCACGCCGGAGCCGCCGGTATGATGACTTCAACCCTGGTTAACTCCACCCTGGCCGATAACGAAAGTATGCAGGGATCGGCCGTTTCCACGCTCAACCACACTATTGCCATAACCAACAGCATTCTCTGGCATGAAGACCCCCTTTTCCCCAGCTCCATGATTTATCTTGACGTTTCGACACCACGCAACGTCCTTAGCGTTGATTATTCCAGCATCCTGAACGGTGAACAGGGCATCGAAAGGGTCGCCGGAGCGCAGTACACGTGGGGCGAAGGTAATATTGAGGATGATCCTCATTTGGAAACGGGAAGTCACGAACTGGCGTGGAACTCCCCCTGCATCGAAGCCGGAACGCCCGACACCACCGGGCTGTGGCTGCCTTCGGCCGATCTCAATGGCGATCCGAGGATCGTCAATGCCATTGTGGATATGGGCGCGTATGAGTACCAGCAGCCAGTAGTAGTTCACAGTTCACAGTTCACAGTTCACAGTGGGGTGCGGATTTATCCGAATCCGGCGACAAATTGGGTTTTCATTGAACTGGCCGGAGATTCGGCCGGTAAAAAGCTTGTTTTTATAAACTCCAGAGGATCTGTGATTTGCGCTCACGAGATGACATCTCGCAGCATTATGTTAAATACCGTCCAACTCCCCCCCGGTTTCTACCTGGTCAGGATCACCGGAGATGACATCTCGCATTCGGAAAAGCTTATCATTCGCTAGTTTCCAGAGGGCCCTCTACAAAGTACATATCCACCTCCCCTTTGTTCTTGGCTTTGACCTTGCCGCGATGGGTGCAACGGAACTGGCCTTTCACGATCTCGTAAGTTTCACCGGAAATATTCACCTTGCCCGCCTCGCCGCTCGATTCCATGCGGCTGGCCAGGTTCACCGCATCGCCCCAGATGTCGTAAGCAAATTTGTTCTTGCCCACCACACCGGCGACCACCGGCCCGGTGTTCACCCCGATCCGCAGCTGCCAGTACTCTTCGCCCCGGGCTTCCCGCGCTTTTCGGGTACTGTCCATGAAGTCCCGGATCTCCAGCGCCGCCCTGATCACGTCGAACGGGTTGGTGTTGTTGGCCACCGGAATGCCGCCGGCACACATGTATGAATCGCCGATGGTCTTGATCTTCTCCAGGTTGTGCCGGTCAATGATCTTGTCAAATTCCAGGAAACAGTAATCCAGTTCCCGGATCACCGCCTCGGGGGTCATCTTTTCCGTGACCTGCGTGAAGCCCACGAAATCGGTGAACAGGACCGTGACGCGGTCATAGTGCTTTGGCGAGGCGTAGCCTTTCTCCTTCAACTCCGCCGCCGTTTCCTCCGGGAGGATGTTCAGCAGCAGCCGCTCCGATTTCTCCCGTTCGGTTTTGATGATGTCATACTGCGATTCGATCGCTTCCTTCTGCTGCTGTATCTTGCTGCGCTGGTCGGCCAGTTTCCGGTTGGTGCGGCGGGCGAAGCGCCAGCTCCGGATGATGATCACCAGGATGATGAGGGACAGCAAGGTCGCGCCGGCCAGGAACAGGTTTCTCGACCTGATCTTTTGCAGGTTGAGCTCGCTGATCTCCTTTTCCTGGGTCAGCACGCGGATCTCCTGCTTCTGCCGCTCCTGCTCCAGTTCGCCGCGGCGGAGTTCCGACTCCTGCAACTGCTGCTGAACTTTCAGGTCTTTGATCTCCCGGTCCTTGCGTTCGGCCGCCAGCCGCTCCTCGGCCAGCAACAACTCCTGCAATGCCCGGTCTTTCTCCAGCTCCCGGTTCGCCAGCTCGGCTTCCTGCAGCGCCGTGGTTTTCTTAAGCAACTCCAGCTCCTGCGCCTTCTTGTCGGCCTCCAGCTTTAACTGCGCCAGCTCCATCCGCTCCACCTGCCGCGTATAGATCATTTCATCAAGCTCCTTTTCGGTTCGTTCCACCAGGTACTGTTGCTGCGACAGGCTTTCTTTGCGGACCTGCCCAACCCTCATGACCGAATCCCTGAGAGCCAGGTACTGCTGGTACTGCTGCAGGGAGGCTTCATAGTCATAGACCGCAGAGGATACCTGCGACCGGAGCAGGTGGGCTGACGCCGCCAGGCCGGCGTTTCCGGCGCGTTCGGCCTGCTCCGAGGCCTCACGGGCATACAGTCCCGCATTGTAATAATCTTTATTCAAATAATATGTTGTCGCGACCAGGTAGCGGATCCGGGCCGCCTCGTCCGCCAGTCCCGCCCGCTCCGCGAGCGCCTCTGCCTCGAAAAAACGGTCAAGGGCTTCCGGGTACTTCTCCTGGTTCTGGAGCATGATGGCCATATTGGCCAGGATAACGGTCACCTCTTCCGTTGGCGCCTGGATTTCCCTGCCCAGCCTGGCGGCCCGGCTAAACGCGTCGAGCGTTTCCTCCATGCGCCCCAGGTGCTTATAGGTATATCCCAGGTTGTTCAGGGCGGCCATTTCCCGGACCGGATCGTCGCTTTCTTTTGATAAACGAAGGATTTCAAGGTTGTACCTAACCGCCTCTTCATAACGGCCCAGCGCATACAGGCAGGTATTGATCTGCCCGAGCGCAAAAGCCTGGCCTTTGGAATTTCCTTGCTCCCGGTAATCTGCTTCCAATTGCCGGTACAGCGCCAGGGCCTCATGGTACCGTTGAAGCGCCGTATTGGCCAGGGCAACGGATTCCCGCAAATGCAGCCGCTCTTTCTCCGCTAACTCCATGTACCCGGCATCCATCGCTTTTTGGTAATACTCCAGGGCTTTCTCGTTCAGGCCGGCGTCGAGGAAGACATCTCCGATGGTCAGCGCCACCGCGGCCTGCTTCCCTGCGGAGCCGACCCATTCATATTCCCTCAGGGCGGTGAAGTAATTCCGAAGGGCCTGGCTGGTCCGGCCTTGCCGGTTTTCCGCATGTCCTATCAGCATCAGGGCATCGCCCATCGCCTGATGATCATCATCCCGGGAAGCTTCAGTATAGGCCTGCCCGGCGATCTGGAGCGCCCCGTTGATGTCGCCGGAATCCAGCCGGATCGTGGCCTGCCGGATCAGTGAATCCGCTACCTGTCCATATATCGGATTGCGCTGGCTCATCGCCAGAAGCAGGATCATCAGAAGCCCATATGCCCATTCCTTCTTCATTCCATCCTGAAATTCAATCCAACGCGGAAATTAAATCCATACTGGGGATTGTAAAAAAGATCATTTTCATCAGAATAAGCGTCGATCCCCCCGTAATGCGCATTGGTGACGTTGTTGAACTGCGCGAAGGCCTCAAAATTTCGGCCGATCAGGACCCGGGCATGCACGTCGAGCCGGTAGTAGCCGTCATTGTCAACGGGATAACCGATCTCTTCCAGCAGGTCCGGCTCCAGGGGCAGGTAGGCCCTTACCCAACCGGTCGACAGGTGGTTTCGGACGAACAACCGGAGTCTTTGAAATGGCCATAAGGAAAAACTGAGCTGTCCCTGGAACAGCGGCATCTGCCTGTAATCATCTATCGTCCCCAGATCGTTGGGCAGCACTTCCTTTCCTTTGGCCACAGTGAGATTGAGGTCGGCTTCGAGGCGGACGGGCCGGATGACGTTTCTGAACCCGATATCCGCCTGCAGGCCGAGCATCTGTGCGTAGGAATCGTCATCATTCACATAAGCCCGGGTAAGTAGCGCGGGGTTGACGGCGAGCGGATACCGGCCGGTATCCAGCACAGTAAAGGAGCGGGTGAACTGTTTAAATATCCGGTGATAAAATACCGTGGCATCCATGCTCAGCCAGGAAAGCCGGTCCCATCTTAAGCCCGCTTCTGCAGCGATCAGCCGCTCCGGTTCAAGGTCCGTGTTGGGGATGATCTCGTAATAAATTCCTTCGTCCTGCCGCCGCGCCAATGAGCTGTACATGTAGATTGCCGAGGGAACGCGGGTCCCGGTGCCGAAGGAAGCCCGGAGGGTCAGCTTTTCCCCTGCACGGTACATCAGCGCGATCCTGGGATTATGGGTGGTGCCTGACAGGGAATGGTATTCGGTCCTGAACCCGCCGAAAATCGTGAACTTCCCGGTCAGGTAAAAAAACTGCAGGTAAGCGCCCGCACGATAATACACCAGCGGGTTCAGTCCGAACCCGGCGAACAGGGACGTGTCTTCGATGGTTTGTTTTGAAAAAGGACTGTACTGCCGGGTATCAAACGGGCGGGAAAGATAGTTGGTCAGGGGCAGGTTGCCGGAAACCTGTCCCGTCAGACCGCCCACCAGTTCCAGGCCGGAAAACGGCAGCCAGGTGATCTGCTCCTCCATGATCAAATCATCGGAAGCGGCATACTGGTAGGCTTTTCCATCCGCGCTTTCCATATCCGCCAGGCCAAATCCCGAGCGTTCATCCATCCGGTAGTTCAGCCAGGTGACTGCGGTCATTGAACTGACCTTATCCCAGTTCTTCTCATAAGAAAGATCATATCTCCCGATGTTTTCCGCCCAGAAATCCAGGGGATTATCGTATCGGAATACATCCGGTGCGCGGCCGATGGATGAATGTGCGCTGCGGCTCATGCTGACCGCCCGGGCGCTCCAGCCCTTCCAGCGCAGGGAAATGCCCAGCATCCGGGACGACTGCGGCAGCCGGTCCATGACGATCGAGTTCGAATCGCCTTGAAAAAAAGGCTGATCCAGGAAGGAATAGGAACTGTCGTACAAGGAAGGGTTATAGAGATACGACCGGTCATATTTGACCGACAGGTCCCGCTGGCCGCCATATGCGCCAAACAGGCTGTATTGCAGCACGTTCTTGTTTTTACCGGCTTTACCGCCGATCATCACGTTGAGGTATTCAAACCGGTTGGATCCCAGGGCGATGTCGGCCTGAGCGGTGACCGGCCGTTCCGACTGATGGGTCACTATATTGATGACCCCGGCCAGCGCCTCGCCCCCATAAACCGTCGTGGCGGGACCGAAGATCACTTCGATGCGCTCCGCCTGGCGGACCGGGATCTGAGCCCCGATGGGCATGCCGCTGGTCACCGACGGGGCGATCTCCATCCCGTCGAGCAATATCTTGCAATAATAATTCCCGTAAATGCCGCGCATCTGGAACATCTCTCCGCTGGCGGCGGATCCGGGCTGAGATACCCGGATGCCGGGCAGGGAGCTGAGGGCGTCGACCAGTGTGATGTAGCCGTTTCCCAGGATCTCTTCCCGGCTGATGACATAAACGGTAACCGGCAGATCGTCGAGGTCTTTGAGCGAGCGGCTGGCCGCCATCACCCGGGCCTGGCCGGTATCTATACGCTGCGAAAGGTCAGACTCATCCAGGCGGAACATATTTGCAGTTTTCTCCTGTCCCATGGCCCACCAGGGCATCAGCAATGAAAAAAGGAAACAGATCCGGAGAAAGTAATTTGACATCTGGCAGATAATTAAGGCAAATATACCCTGAAATTCTTATTTATGAGATCACCCCTCGTGCTTTCAGTTATCTGTTGTACCTTTGCGGTCCTTGTCGCGGCGACCGACTGCCAATATGACGCATATTCATCTTCGGATCCGCATGGCAACAAAATTGATGGAGATTTGTTAATCCAAAAAACTTAAGAAAATGATAGCACCAATCTGGATCATATTCGGTATATTCATGCTGCTCAGCTGGCTGATTTCCATGCAGCTGCGCTCCAAGTTCAAGAAATATTCCTCCGTTCCGATCAATTACAACATGACCGGGCGGGAAGTGGCTGAGAAAATGCTGCGCGACAACGGGATCATGGACGTAAAAGTGATCTCCACACCCGGGCAGCTCACCGACCATTACAATCCGTTGAACAAGACCGTCAACCTGAGCGAAGGCGTTTACAGCTCGAGCAATGTGGCAGCGGCCGCGGTTGCCGCGCACGAATGCGGCCATGCCGTTCAGCACGCTACTGCCTATAGCTGGCTGATGATGCGGTCCCGCCTGGTGCCGGTCGTCAGCTTCGCTTCAAAATGGGTGCAGTGGGTCCTGCTGGCCGGTATTTTACTGGTTCAGACATTCCCGGCGCTGCTGCTGGCGGGGATCGTCCTCTTCGCCCTGACCACCCTGTTCAGTTTCATTACCCTGCCGGTGGAGATCAACGCATCGAAAAGGGCGCTGGCCTGGCTGAACGTGAGTGGCATCACCAATGTTCAGAATCACGACAAGGCGGAAGACGCATTGAAATGGGCTGCATATACTTACATAGTCGCAGCTTTGGGCTCACTGGCCACCTTGTTGTATTATATAATGATTTTCATGGGAAGAAGGGAGTAATTAATTCATAATTCCTATTTTTGCTCCCCTAATTGGAAGAAATCCAGCTAATGACCAAAATTGGATCCCGTAACCTCATCCTGGAGGATTTCCGGCAAATTGTGACAGAAGGCTCCGCTGTGGCGCTGGATGAAGGCGCACTTTCGGAAGTCGGACAGAACTTCCGGTTCCTGGAGGAATTTGCCCGGAACAAGATCATTTACGGCATCAATACGGGCCTGGGCCCTATGTCGCAGTACAAGGTCCAGGACAAAGACCGCATCGCCCTTCAGTACAACCTGATCCGCAGCCATGCCGCAGGCTCCGGAACACCGCTTGAGGAGCCCCACGTAAAGGCCCTCATGGTCGCCCGGCTCAATACGCTGATGAAAGGTTATTCCGGGATCCATCCTTCAGTGGTCTTACTGCTGAAAGAATTCATCAATAAGGGCATTCATCCCGTTGTTCCCCGTCATGGCGGCGTTGGCGCCAGCGGCGACCTGGTCCAGCTCGCCCACCTGGCCCTGGCCCTGATCGGCGAAGGCGATGTCTTCCTCAACGGATCACGGATGCCGGCGGCAGAAGCGCTGGCAAAAAACGGCCTGGAGCCGGTCAAAATGCACATCCGTGAAGCCCTCTCCCTGATCAACGGCACCTCCGCCATGTCGGGGATCGGCATCCTCAACGTACTGTACGCCCGTCAGCTCCTCAACTGGGCCGTGGCCGCCTCGGCCCTGATCAACGAGGTGGTGGAAAGTTATGACGACCATTTCTCGTTCGAGCTCAACCGGGTGAAATTGCACCCCGGCCAGGCGGAGATCACGGAAAAACTGCAGAAGATCCTTTCCGGGAGCCAGCTTACCCGGAAAAGGGCCGATGAACTGTTCAACGGAACCAACGGGGGAAAGATCTTCTCCAAAAAAATCCAGGAATACTACTCTTTGCGCTGCATCACGCAGATCCTGGGCCCGGTGACCGACACCATCCACCAGGCCGAAGCGGTCATCCTCAATGAAATCAATTCGGTGAACGACAATCCCGTCATCGATCACCGCAACGGGAATGTCTTTCATGGCGGCAACTTCCACGGCGATTACGTCGCCCTGGAAATGGACAAGCTGAAGATCGCCATCACCAAGTTGTCGATGCTCGCCGAACGCCAGCTCAATTTCCTGATGAACGACAAACTCAACGGCAAACTCCCGCCCTTCGTCAACCTGGGCGTGCTCGGACTCAACCTCGGCATGCAGGGAGCTCAGTTCACCGCTACCTCCACCGTGGCCGAGAACCAGTCGCTGTCGAACCCGGTGTACGTCCACAGCATCCCGACCAACAACGACAACCAGGACGTGGTCAGCATGGGCACCAACGCCGCGCTGATGGCCTGCCGCATCATCGAAAACAGTTACGAGGTCATGGCGATCCACCTGCTCACCCTGGTGCAGGCGGTGGATTTCCTTGGGATCGAAAACCGGATGGCCCCTATCACCCGTAAAATATACCATCAGCTCCGGGCCGAGGTCCCGGTCTTCAGCGAGGATCATTACATTGCCCCCGACCTGGAAAAGATCCGGGATTTTATACGATCAAACAGCCTTAACTTTTGAGCATGACCAGGTACGCGCTTGTCACCGGCGGATCGAGGGGCATTGGCCGCGCCATATGCCTGAAACTGGCTTCCATAGGTTATGATGTGGTCATCAACTATAAATCCAGTGAGGAAGAAGCGCTGCGGACCCTGGATATGATCCGCCTGGACGGCGGAAACGGTGAATTGCTTCGTTTTGACGTGGCTTCTGTGGAGGATACCGAACAGGCGCTGGACCGCTGGTCCGCCGCTCATGAGGGTGAATATATCTCCGTGCTGGTGAACAATGCCGGGATCCGGCGCGACAACCTGCTGGTCTTCATGAACAACGGGGAATGGGATGAAGTGCTGAACACCAACCTTGGCAGTTTTTTCCATGTTACCCGTAAGATAATCAAGAATATGCTGGTGAAGAAATACGGACGGATCGTAAACGTGGTTTCTCTTTCCGGGCTGAAAGGCCTGCCCGGGCAAACGAATTATTCCGCCGCCAAGGCCGGCGTGATCGGGGCCACGAAAGCCCTGGCGCAGGAGGTGGCGCGGAAGAACGTGACGGTGAACGCCGTGGCGCCGGGCTTCATCCGCACCGACATGACGAAAGACCTGGACGAAAGCCAGCACAAGGCCCTCATCCCCATGAACCGCTTCGGCAATCCTGAAGAAGTTGCAGAAGTCGTAGCATTCCTGGCGTCAGAGAAAGCATCATACATCACCGGAGAAGTAATATCAGTCAATGGAGGATTGTATACGTGAGGCGCGTGGTCATCACCGGCATGGGCATTTACTCCACCATCGGAAAAAATCTCGATGAGGTCCGCGACGCGTTATTCCAGGGAAAATCGGGCATAGGGCTCGATCTTACCCGCAAGGAGCTGGGATTCAGGTCCTCGCTGACGGGCATCCTGGAGCGCCCCCAGCTGAAAGGCCTGCTCGACCGGCGCCAGCGGGTGGGTATGCCCGAACAGGCCGATTATGCCTATATCAGCACCATTGAGGCGCTCAGGCAGGCAGGCATCGACCAGGATTACCTCACCCGCATCGAAGCCGGCATTCTGTTCGGCAACGACAGCTCGGCCATCCCGGTGATCGAAGCCATCGACATCATGCGGGAGAAGAAAGACACCGCCCTGGTCGGCTCGGGTTCCATCTTCCAGACCATGAACTCGACCATCACCATGAACCTGTCGGTGATCTTCAAACTTAAAGGCATCAACCTGACGGTCAGCGGAGCCTGCGCCAGCGGATCACACGCGGTGGGGCTGGCCTACCTGCTGATCCGCAGCGGGCTCCAGGAATGCATCATCACCGGCGGCGGACAGGAGATCAACAAGGAATCCATGGGCAATTTCGATGCGCTCAACGCCTTCTCGGTCAGGGAGCATGAGCCCGCCAAAGCCTCCCGCCCCTTCGACCGCGACCGCGACGGGCTGGTGCCCAGCGGCGGAGCGGCCACCCTCATCCTGGAAAGCTATGAATCCGCCACAAAGCGCGGTGCGAAGATCCTGGCGGAGATCGTTGGCTACGGGTTTTCTTCCAATGGTGACCACATCAGCGTACCAAACCTGGAAGGGCCGGTCAAAGCGATGACCCTGGCGCTGAAAGACGCCGGCCTGGCCCCGAAAGACATCGGATACATCAACGCCCACGCCACCAGCACACCCGTCGGCGATGCAAAAGAAGCCGAAGCCATCGGGCTTTTGTTTGCCGAATCCATGCCCTTTGTCAGTTCCACCAAATCCATGACGGGCCATGAGATGTGGATGGGCGGCGCCAGCGAGATCATTTACTCCATCCTCATGATGCAAAACGGGTTTATCGCCCCCAACATCAACTTCGAAAATCCGGACGAATTTTCGGCAAGACTCAACATCGTGCCGCAAACCATCCGGCACTCCTTCAATACCTTCCTTTCCAATGCTTTTGGCTTCGGCGGCACCAACAGCACCCTCATCGTGAAAGGCTTCTGATCCGTCCGGGCCTGCCAGTAAATCCAGAAACTTGATCAATCCATGAAATCCGGGTAATGAAAATAGCGATTATTGGCGCGGGAATATCCGGATTGTCGGCAGGTTGTTACCTGAAGATGAATGGATTTGATACGGAAATCTTTGAAATGCATTCCAGGTCCGGAGGACTGTGCACCAGCTGGAAACAGGGCGGATATACATTCAACGGGAGCCTGCACTGGCTGATGGGTTCCGGCGAAGACAGCCCTTTCTATAAACTGTGGTCTGAGCTGATCGACATGAACTCCATCAGTTTTGTTACGCCCGAAATCAGGCTGGAAATCGAAACATTAAACACCCGCGACCGAAATGGCGGCAATATTTTTCGACTCTACACCGACCTGGATCGCCTCGAAGGATATATGCTCGACCTGGCCCCGGAAGATACCCGTGTGATCAGAAAATTTATCGGCCAGATCCGAAGGATTCAAAAATTCGAGCTGCCGCCGATGATCCGGAATGTCCCGCAACTCTTGCCCTGGTACCGGAAAATAAAATATATCCGCTATCTCCCTTTGTTGTTTTTCCTGAGAAAATACAGTAAAATCACCACTTTTTCATTTGCCCGGACGCTGAAGAATCCATTCCTGCAGGAAGCTTTTCAACTATTGCTGGATGGAGAAGACCTTCCCATCATGATCCATACCATTCCCCTGGCTTATTTTGATAAAAAGGCCGCCGGTTATCCAACCGGAGGCGCGACAGTATTTGCGCAAAGGATCGAGGAAAAATACAGGTCACTGGGCGGAATCTTACATTTTAACAGCAAAGTTGAAAAGATCCTGGTTAAGGACAACAAGGCGGTTGGGCTGAAGCTTGAGCATGGGGATGAAGTGCGCGCCGACTATTTCATATCGGCGGCCGACTGGCGCTTTACCGTTTTTGATGCCCTGGAAGAAGTTTATATCAATAAGAAAATACTGGCATTAGGCCGGATGAAACACCTGAAAGTGTTTCATTCCGTGTTTTTTGTGTTCCTCGGCCTGGACCAGCCGTTCCCGGAATTTTCAGGGCTCAGGCGATTTCCGCTTGAAACGCCTTTGATATCGCCTGACGGGACGGTTTACAACAGGATGGAAGTCCATGCCCATAATTACGACCCCAGCCTGGCCCCTCCCGGTAAGACCGTTTTATCGGTTTGCCTGTACACCCATCATGGCGATTACTGGATCCGGCTGCGGGCGACAGACCATGAAACATACAGGCGCGCTAAGGACGACTTTGGCCGGCAGGTCATTGAGATCCTGGAAAAAAAACTGGGGGGAATTAACGGGCATATTGAGCAGACCAGCATTGCCTCCCCGGCAACGTTTCAGCGTTATACCAACAATTGGCTGGGCAGCATTCAAGGATGGCTGCCGGGGAAGAACATGATTGCCTCCTCACCGGTCAGCGCACAACTTCCCGGGCTGAAGAATTTTTATATGTCAGGGCACTGGACCATGCCGGGCGGCGGATTGCCGGTGGCCATCAAATCCGCCCGCGATGTGGCCATGATGATCTGCCATGATGCGGGCAGGGAATTTAAGGTGGACCCGTCAACGGATGGTCAATAATGCGGAAAATAGTTACCAAAGTCATCCGCTTATTGCACTGCATATTGAACAAAATTTTCCTAAATTTGTATCCTTCTTGGATATGACAAGGATCAGAACATGGAAATGAATAAGCTCATAGGGGAGATCAACGGTTTTCTGATTGAAGAGTTTGAGATTGAGGAGCACCTCATCAACCCGGAGGCCTCCTGGAAGGAAATCGGCATCGACAGCCTGGATTTTGTCGATATTGTGGTAATTATCGAGAAGAGTTACGGATTCAGGCTCAAAGGGGAAGAAATGGCCAACATCAAAACACTGGGCCAGTTTTACGATCATATCTACCAACGAATTCAAAACCAGAATTAGATCATGGCCGGCTGGCAGGGCAAAACCCGCGGCGGTCTGCTGGGGCATCAGATCTTTGTATTAATCCTGCGGCACCTGGGACTCCGTCCCGCATACCTCCTGCTTGTTTTTGTATCCGGCTACTATTTTCTCTTTTCCCGTAAGTCCAACCGGCACATTTACCGGTATTTCAGAGACATACATCAGTATTCACCCTGCCGCGCCCGAAGGGCCGTCTACCGGAATTATTACACGTTTGGCCAGATCCTGATCGACAAAGTGGCCATCAATGCCGGCTTCGCCGACCGTTTTTCTTTTGATCTAGAAGATGAGCGGCACCTGGCCGCAATGGAAAACGGAGGATTCATGGTCAGCGCACACATCGGCAACTGGGAAATGGCCGGCAAGAAATCGGACCGGATCCAAAAGAAAATGAACCTGCTGATGCTGGATGAAGAGCACCGGCGGATCAAAGAATACCTGGAGGAGGTGATGAAGGAGCGGAATATTGGCGTCATCCCGCTGAAGGACGACCTGTCGCATCTGATCGAGATCCGCCGGGTGCTCGATGCAGGGGAACTGGTAGCGGTCCATGGTGATCGCTTTCGTGAAGGGGCCAGAACGATGAAGGTGAAATTCATGGGTCGCGACGCGCTGCTGCCCGAAGGGCCGTTTTATCTGGTCCTGCGGATGGGTGCGCCGGTCAGCTTCGCCTTTGCCATGAAATCCGGCCCGCGGCGCTACCACTTCCACGCAACGCCGCCCAAAGTATACAGCATCCCGGCAGGCAAAAGGATCAGCGGAGAACACCTGATCCCGGTCATCCGGGATTACGTGGCCGCACTGGAACAAATGCTTCGCAGATACCCGGAGCAGTGGTTTAATTATTATGATTTTTGGGAGGAATGAGGGGACGGGCAGTCAGCAGTCAGCAGTCAGCGGTCAGCGGTCAACAGTCGAAAGATAGAAACACGGAACTTTGGAACCCTGGAACTGTGGAACCCTGGAACCTGGAACTCTGAAACCATAAAAACATGCAAAGAAAAAGGATACTGGTCGTCTGTTACTCCCAGACCGGGCAGCTGAAAGAGATCGCCGGTTCGGTCACCGGGCCGCTGGCAGAGGAGTTTGATGTGGTTTTTGAAGAATTGCGGCCGGTGCCGGCATATCCTTTTCCCTGGAACGGCATGCCATTCTTCCAGGTATTTCCGGAATCGGTCCGGGAAATCCCCTGCGAACTGGAACCGCTCAGGTTAGACCCTGACGAGCCCTTCGACCTGGTGATCCTCGCTTACCAGGTATGGTATCTTTCTCCCGCCATCCCGGTAACCGCGTTCCTTCAGAGCGGGCAGGCCAAAAAGATTCTGGCAGGCAGGCCGGTGGTCACGCTGCTGGGCGTCCGCAATATGTGGATCATGGCCCAGGAGCGGGTGAAAGCCATGATTGCCGCTGCAGGCGGAAGGCTGGCCGGCAACATCGTGCTGGCCGACCCCGCGCCGAACCTCAAAAGTGTGATCACGATCGTGCGCTGGATGATGAAGGGCGAGCGGACCCCGTTCCGGAAGTACGGGATCGGTTTCCCGGCAGCCGGCGTGCCCGCGGAAGAAATCCGGAACGCGGGAAGATTTGGTCAGACCATTGCGAAAGCAATCAGGGAGGATGATTTTGGCGGCCTTCAGCGCGCGCTGGTGGCGCAGGGCGCTGTTAACGTCGATCCCGTGCTGTACAACATCGAAAAAAGAGGCAAAATGATGTTCGGGATCTGGTCGCGGTTTATTCTGAAGAAGGGCGGGTACAACGATCCCCGCCGGGAAGGGCGGCTGAAAATGTTCAAGTACTACCTCTTCGCTGTGATCTATCTCATTTCGCCATTTGTTTCGGGCCTATTCCGGCTGATTTTCCTGCTGAACCCGGGAGCGGCGAGAAAAATAGCCGAGAGATTTCGGTCCACAGGGACGGAGTCCCTGTCATAAGGGACGGAGTCCCTGGTTCAGATAAGTTTGCAATTCACTGTAAATGAAATAATCCAGGTTTAGGGACGGAGTCCCTGTCATAAGGGACGGAGTCCCTGAGAAAGGTTTTACACCTCAACTTTAAAATTTTTAACTTTGCCCCTCTTTTATTTGAAGCCGACTGACATGATTCATGAAGTGTACATCACGCGCCTGTCCAAGTTCCTGCCCAACAGACCGGTAACCAACGACGAAATGGAACGGTTCCTGGGAATGATCGACGGAAAACCTTCCAAGGCCAAAGGGATCATCATGCGCAACAACCAGATCACTACGCGCTACTACGCCCTCGACGAACAAGGCCGGTCGACCCATACCAACGCCCAGATCACCGCGGAAGCCATCAGAAAACTTTTTGGCAGCGGATTCGACGCCAATGACCTGGAACTCCTGGCCTGCGGCACCACATCACCCGACCAGATCCTGCCCTCGCACACCTCCATGGTTCACGGAGAGATCGGCGGCAAACCGGTCGAGATCGTCTCCCCCGCCGGATCCTGCGCCACCGGCATGCACGCCATGAAATACGCCTGGCTCAGCGTCCGCTCCGGAGATAAGAACAACGCGGTCTGCACCGGAAGCGAAAAATTTTCAACGTTCATGCTTTCCCGCAATTTCGAAAAAGAAACGGAAAAGCTCCACCTGCTCGACCAGGAACCCATCCTGGCCTTCGAAAAGGATTTCCTCCGCTGGATGCTTTCCGATGGCGCCGGCGCCGCCCTGCTTCAAAACAAACCCAATCCCGAAGGCGATTCCCTCCGGATCGAATGGATCGATACCATCTCCTTTGCCAACCAGCTGGAAACATGCATGTACTCGGGGGGCGAAAAAACCGAAGAAGGACGGATGAAGGGCTGGCGGGAGTTTGAAGCGGAAGAACTGCTCAACCGCTCGGTATTCGCCCTGCGGCAGGATGTCAAACTGCTGGGTGATAACATTGTCCAGATGAGCAACCGCTTTCTTGCCGATATCATCAGAAAAAGAAATATCAGCCTCGACGAGATCGATTATTTCCTGCCCCACATCTCTTCGGAATATTTCCGCTACCGGATTGACGCCGACAGCATCGAAAAAGGCGTGCACATCCCGCAGGAAAAATGGTATACCAACCTGACCCGGCTGGGTAATGTCGGCGCGGCATCCATCTACTTCATGCTGGAGGAGCTGTTCAACTCCGGCAAGCTGAAAAAAGGCCAGAAACTATTGCTGGGCGTGCCTGAGAGTGCAAGATTCTCCTATGTTTACGCCCTGGTGACCGTAGTTTGATTTCTTTCCGTATTTTTGCAGGCCGGCAAAGCCCGGCCTCCATGACTGAATCTGAAGCAGATATCCAGAAGCTGATCCCGCAGCGTGCACCCATGATCCAGGTCGACCGCCTGATTCAGTGCGATCATGCCTCCGCAACGTCAGAAATGATGGTCAGGGAAGACAATCTGTTTGTCTGTGATGGATGCTACTCCGCCGCGGGCATGCTCGAGAATATGGCCCAGACCGCTGCAGCACGCACCGGCTGGTTGATGCGGCAGGGCCATCCCGGTGAAAACAAAATACCGCCGATTGGTGTTATCGGTAGTATCTCGGATGCCGTTATCCATTTTCGGCCAAAAGTGGGGCAAACACTTCAGACCAGCCTGTTGCTGGAACATGAAGTCCTCATGGCCACCATCGTGAAAGGCGTCATCCGCGTTAACGGCCTGCCCGCGGCTGAAGCCAGGCTCAAAATATTTTTAACGGAGGAACACCCCCTTCAACCATGAA
The DNA here is from genome assembly GCA_964489545.1 of uncultured Bacteroidales bacterium. Lineage (GTDB taxonomy): Bacteria > Bacteroidota > Bacteroidia > Bacteroidales > JAGOPY01 > JAGOPY01. The sequence goes on along the minus strand of CAZAZE010000020.1, from coordinate 20,175 downwards.
AAAGAAAGAAGTTCCACAGGATCAAGGTCTTACAGAAGGCCGCTTCGAGGACGTGTGCTACGCCCTCGATGAGAATGGGAATTATGTCGCCGTCCTCAGTAAAGGATGGAAACCCAAAACCGACGCGATGCTCCAGGCCTGGGACGTCATCAACGAGCAGGTAGAAAAGGTCCGCGAGGAAGTACTGGCGGGTAAAATAAGTCCCATCGCCTTCTACATGGAAAAAAACATTATGGATATCAGCCTGCTGGCCGATTATGTCGAACTTCCGAAGAGAAAAGTAAGAAAACATTTGCAGCCGGAATATTTCAGACAGCTTGACGACAGGACACTGGCTCTTTATTCCGAAACTTTTGACATTACTGTGGAAGAACTGCGCAATTTCCAGGAAACGCTGAAAAAACAATGACCACGAACAACTCCAGGATCAATTTTGCGCACCAGCAGGCGGCACACTGTGAAAACGGGGTTACTTCCAACCTCCTGCGCCATTACAATATACCCTTGAGCGAACCCATGGTCTTCGGGATCGGTTCCGGGCTGTTTTTCTCCTATATGCCGTTCATGAAGCTGAACGATCTTCCGGTGGTTTCTTTCCGGCCCTGGCCGGGCATGATCTTCAACCGGATCACCAAACGGCTGGGATTAAAAATACAACGGCACAAGTTCAGGGATCCCGAAGCGTCCATGGATGCGGTGGATAAAAACCTGCAGCAGGGCATACCGACAGGATGCCTGGTCGGAGTTTACCACCTGTCGTATTTCCCCCAGGCGTATCGCTTTCATTTCAATGCCCACAACCTGGTGGTCATCGGCAAAGAAAACGGTGAATACCTCATCAGCGACCCGATCATGCCCGGCATCGAGAAACTCTCCGCCCATGATTTTAAGCGGGTTCGCTTTGCCAAGGGCACCTATCCGCCCAAAGGCCGGATGTATTACATTACGGAAACGCCTGCTTCATTCGACCTCAAAAACGCCATTGTCAAAGGCATCCGGCACACCTGCAAAGACATGCTCACGATCCCGATACCCTTGTTCGGAGTTAAGGGCATCCGGTACATAGCCCGCCAGATGCGCAACTGGCCCAGGAAACTCGGGGAGAAAAAAGCGTCCCTCTACATGGGACAAGTGGTCAGGATGCTGGAGGAGATCGGCACCGGCGGTGCGGGGTTCCGTTTTATTTATGCGGCGTTCCTCCAGGAAGCGGCCAGGGAACTGAATCAAACGTGGCTCAATGAGCTGTCGAAAGAAATGACCGAGGTGGGCGACCGCTGGCGGGAATTCGCCCTGATCGCCGGAAGGATCTTTAAGAACCGCGCCGGCCAGGATGAAAATTACCGCGCCGCTTCCGACCTCCTCATGGATATCGCCGACCGTGAAGAACAGATTTTCCGCCGGCTCCGCCGGATCAAACTGTCCTGATGCAGCATCCATCCGCCATAAGGACCCATAACCTGGTCAAGGTTTATAAAGGTGCTGAAACACCCGCTCTTTCAGGCCTGGACCTGCATGTGCCGGAAGGAGAGATCTTCGGACTGCTCGGGCCAAACGGCGCAGGCAAAACGACTACAATCAGCATCCTGTGCGGTCTGCTCTCCCCTACTTCGGGTACGGCCTCTGTGGCCGGATATGATTTGAGGAAAGACCAGGGTGAGATACGCCATATCATCGGCATCGCCCCCCAGGAGATCGCCCTGTACAATGCATTGTCGGCGCGTGAAAATCTCCGGTTTATCGGCAGCATGTATGGATTGCACGGAACGGAACTGAAAGACCGTATCGGACATTACCTCTCTGTATTCGGGCTGGAGAAACACGCCAGCCGGCCGGTAAAAACTTACTCCGGCGGAATGAAACGCCGGGTGAACCTTATCGCGGGCATCCTTCACCAGCCCCGCATCCTCTTCCTCGACGAACCTACCGTGGGCATTGACGTGCAATCGCGCAACGTTATCCTGGAATACCTGAAACTGCTGAACAGCCAGGGGACCACCATCATATACACCTCGCACTACATGGAAGAGGCGGAACAAATGTGCTCCATGATCGCCATCATCGACCAGGGCAGGATCATCACGGAAGGAAGGCCATCAGAGCTCATTGGAAGTCAGCCGGAATTTACCAACCTGGAAAGTATTTTCCTGAATATCACGGGAAGAAATTTAAGAGATTACTAATGAGAAGGTTCCTGGCCACCATACGAAAGGAAATTCTGCTGCTCACGCGCGACTGGGCAGGGCTTGGCCTTATTTTTCTCATGCCGGCCGTTTTGGTCGTGGTGATGACCCTGATACAGGACGCCTCCTTCCGGAAGCTGGACGAAACGCAGATTACGCTGCTCTATCTTGACGATGACGGCGACCAGCTGGGAACACAGGTCAGGGAGGGGCTGGAAAAAGCGGGTTATTTCCAGGTGGTCACAACTACTGGCGACGGCCGGCCTCTGGATGAATCCATCCTGCTTGATCTGGTCAGAAAAGGCAAATACCAGATGGGCGTGGTGGTCCGGGAAAACGCCACCGAAGCCATCCGTGCCCGTGGTCAGCGGCTTGTGGAACAAACCTTGCTCCATGTGGAGGAACCTGTCCCGCCGGACAGCATGGCCAAAGCTACGATCGTCATGTATTTCGACCCGGCCATGAAGGCATCGTTCAAGGTTACCGTGCGGACCGCGCTGGAAAATTTCACTTCAAAGATCGAGGCCGGGATCCTGTTCCAGGCGCTCAGCGATGAGCTGGCGTACTACCTTCCTGAACCGCCTGCGCCCCTGGCGGACCCGGGCGGAGGAATCGTTTATGAAGAAATATACGCCCAGGATGAATACACGGAAACCATCCCAAATTCTGTGCAGCACAACGTGCCGGCCTGGACCATCTTCGCCATGTTCTTCATCATCATCCCGCTGACCGGAAATATTATCAAGGAACGGGAATCGGGTCTGGCCCGCCGCCTGCAGATGATGCCCGGAAGCAGGATCCATGCCCTCGGGGCCAAGGTGGCCGTGTTCATGGCCGTGGGCCTGGTGCAGTTCGCCATCATGGTGGTCATCGGCAAACTGGGCTTTCCCTACCTGGACCTCCCGCCCCTGGTGCTGGGGCCGCACAAGGCCGGCCTGCTGCTGATGGCGCTGGCAACCATCTTCTCCGCCACAGGATACAGCGTCCTGGTCGGCTCCATCGCCCGCACGCACGATCAGGCCGCGGTATTCGGCGTGGTCTCGGTGATCGTCATGGCAGCCATCGGCGGTATCTGGGTGCCGGTATTCATGATGCCCGACCTGATGCAGACCGCCAGCATCATCTCCCCGCTCAACTGGGCGCTGGAAGGTTTCTACGATCTGATGCTCCGCGGTGGCGGGCTCCGGGAAATGGCCGGGAATTTCCTGTCACTGACCGGCCTCGCGGCGGTGAATTTCATCATCGCGATCTGGGTGAATCTGAAGACGATAAGACTGTAGGACTGTAAGACTGTAGGACTGTAAGATTTTAGGACATTAGGACTGTATGAAGATACAATGATAAGGAGGTAAGTTAGGTAAGATGATGAGGATGAGTGATAAATCCACTGCCGGTAACCTGGTCTCCACCACAGAAATTCCGGTGCGGTTCAGCGAGGTCGACTCGATGCAGATCGTCTGGCACGGGCACTATGTCAAATACATGGAAGAAGGCCGGGAGGATTTTGGCCGTAAATACGGCATCAGTTACAAGCAGATCAAGGAACAGGGATATATGGCCCCCGTGGTAAAGCTGACCTGCGACTATAAAAAACCGCTGGCTTACGAAGACCGGGTGATCGTCGAAACCCGTTTCGTCGATGATGATGCGGCCAAGATCATTTATTCCTTCAGGATGTACCGTGCCTCAGACCGGGCGCTGGTAGCTACGGGAGAAAGCATACAGGTATTCCTCGACATGAACCGGGAGCTGATCCTGGCCACCCCCCCGTTCTTCGAAGCCTGGAAGAAAAAGTGGCGCGTTCGCTGAAATCGTTAAATTTGCCGCCTCAACAGACCGGCATGCGCAGGGTTTACTTCGGATCGGACAATATCATCACCGCACTGGGCCTGACCACTCAGGAGAACGCCGGCAGGATTGCTGCCGGGGAGTCCGGAATCCAAATTTTTAATGATTTTGAGCTATATCCTTCATTTATAGCGGCTTCGAGGGTGCGAGATGACATCTCGTCAAAATTATTTTCACCTTCATCAAGCCCCCTCACACGCCTGGAAAAATTCCTAATTCATTCTGTTTCAGATGCTCTGAAGAGCAGCACGGTCGATCCGAGCGATCCCGGAACGGTGTTTATCCTGTCGACCACCAAAGGCAATGTCGATCTTCTGGAAGGCAGAAATAACGGGCTTTTTAGCGAAGATCGGGTTCATCTGTGGAAACTCGGAGATGTCATCTCGCAACACTTCAAAAACCCCAACAAACCCCTGGTCGTCAGCAACGCCTGCATTTCCGGCTCCGCTGCCATAATGGCGGCTGCCCGAATGATCGCCGCCGGAAAATACGACCATGCTATCGTCACCGGAGGCGATATCGTCTCTGAATTCGTGGCCAGCGGCTTCATGTCTTTCCAGGCGCTCAGCCCAGAAGCCTGCCGGCCCTTCGACGCCAACCGCACCGGGCTGTCGCTGGGCGAAGGAGCCGGAACCATCATCCTGACCGCCGACCCGGCCAAAACCGGGCAGGCCCGGCCCATAGCCTTCCTGGGCGGCGCCACCAGCAACGACGCCAACCACATCTCCGGCCCCTCCCGCGACGGGGAAGGGCTGTATCTCTCCATTGAAGCGGCGCTCAAAGAAGCAAACCTGCGCCCGGAAGATATTGACTTCATCTCCGCCCACGGAACTGCAACACCCTATAACGACGAAATGGAATCCCTGGCCCTGTCCTGGGCCGGAATGGATTCAACGCCGGTCAACAGCTTCAAAGGATATATCGGCCATACGCTCGGCGCCGCCGGAATCATTGAAACCATCCTCTCGCTCTGGTCCATGCGGAACAACCTGCTCATCAGATCCCTGGGATACGGGCAAAACGGGGTCTCCAAACCGATCAACGTAATCACGAATAATACTCCCGCCACCATACGGTACACGCTTAAAACCGCATCAGGATTTGGCGGATGCAACGCGGCGCTGGTTTTTGGAAACTGAAATGGTCCGGTTTGGCCGTCTTTTTCCCCGCCAATGAATTGGCGGGCTACTTTCAGACATCCCTGCGGGATGCATTTTTTAATGGTCTTTTAAGCAGCGGACTGATATTCCGTGAGCTTCACATTCATACATATGGTTAAGATAGGCAAAGCTGTTTTGCAAACCCCAGCTATACGCCAGATAGTCTTCGGTTTCCTGTGAAGAGGTCCAGAACTCACCCGAGTAGCCAAGCGAAAGTTCCCCGAATCCCCCACTGTTTCCATCACGTATTCCACCCGGAAGACCCGTAAAACCGCTTGAGTTTGTAGCCCACTCATTGGGTGACCGCCAATGTTCTGTTCCTTCTTCTTTCAGCATACCACCTGCCACAATACTGGAACGAAAATCATATTTGCCGCAAATGGAATTCTCATCAAGATATTGGGCCAGAGTGCACCATTCCTTATCTGTGGGAATATGCCATCCATTTGGGCAGATCCCTTGTGCCCCCTCAGTTGTCTCATATAGCATCGCTTCTCCCCATTCATATAAGCCCCCATAAATAGCGCACAGAGAAGTATCGTTATCAAAACAATATTTCTCTGTTATCCCATTATTCTTCTGCTGATAGCCTACAGCGGAATCGCGGTTAATCTTGGTCCCGATATTCAGGTTTTCCTTCATCCAGCATTGACTTCCAATCTCTACGGTATTATAAACTATCCCACCATAGCTAACTTGTTTTAAGTCCTTGCATGGATTTATTATTTCATCTTCTGTCTTGCATCCGATAAGGACTATAAAGGGAATAAGAAAAATTAAATTTTTCACTGCCCAGTCCGGTTATAATGGTATTGCTAAGATGCGAAATCCCGTGGCAATAAGCAATTAAATTTCTGACAATCAGATGATGGTATTCTGTCGTGGTGTGACCAGGTTCCTAAAAGGTTTCATTCAAGTTAAAGTAGACCCCCAGCTTCCGGTCGGTGCCCATGCCCAGATCAATCCCCAGGTTGGAAAGTGTTCTGCGGTTGAACATGATCCGCAAACCGGCCCCGCCGGCGGGATCAAGATACTGAAAGAGGTCCCGCGTGCCGTCATCGGAACTGGCGGTGGTCAGGTTGAAAAAGACCACCCCGCTCAAGATGCCGGTATAACGGCTGATGGGATAGCGGTATTCCACCTCGCCATAAATGAAATCAGTCCCCCGTATACTCCCCTGGATATAGCCCCGTCCCGTCCGGTTATACATATCCCACGCTATCGCCGGCAGTCCCAGGTAAGGCACTTTACCGTCCTGGGTAAACTGCCCGATATACCAGAATCCAACCAGGTGATCAGGACGTTCTTTCGACAGATTCTTGTATCCCCTGAATTCCGTGTTCAGCATCAGACTATTCTGGTCGCTCCCCAAAAAAGAGAAATTGGGCCGAAACGAAACGTTGGCAAAAAGGCCCCGGGTTGGCCTGATCGTATTGTCGCGACTGTCCATCAGCAACTCAAGGCTCATTCCCGACATGATATATTTCGAGGGATCAAAGCCGTGCTCGGCGCTGTATCGGTAATGGCTGGTGATGTTCAGGGAATCCGGGTCCAGACTGAGTTTTTCATCTTCAATGCTGGAAAAATAATCAAGATTGTAGCCCAGGCCGGCATAAAGCCAGTCGGTAAGCCTGAAAAAAACAGACTCATAGAAACGGATATAATTATACTTGATGGGCTCTTCATCGGGCATGATCGGGTTGGTCTGGCCCCCGTCATTCAGGATAATGCCCCCGCTGCGCTGGTGTTTCACACCGGTCCCCAACCCGTAGGTCGATTGCGAAAACAGAAGGAAACGCCAGTCACCGCGCAGGACAAACCGGGCATCACTCGTATAAATATTTGTCCTGAGATTGAACAGTACCTGGCTTTTTGTCGTGAGATTGATGGCAACCACTGCAGTGGATATCGGCGTTACCGGCGGCTCCCCCAAATACATACCGATCGTGCTGCCAACCCCTATCAGCAAACCATAAGCCGGATTATAACCAATGTAAGGCGTTGTCGAAAAGTACGGTTTGCGAAGAATGACAGGCTTTGCAGCTGCACTGTCGCGGGCAGCCCGCTTGCTTTCTTTGATAAAAAGGGAAAATACGTCATCCTGCCTGAAGGATCTTTGCTGGGCAATTGGATACAAGGGGACCAGGAGACAGGGAGAAAAGAGTAAAATGAAAAGGGCGATTCTTTTTCTCATTAGCTGGCTTATAATTTTGCGATGAATCCCGTTCATCCTTCAAAGTAAAATTAGGATTATTTGAGATACCCGAAATAAAAACCATAACCGGCCGTTTTTACAAAAATCATTAACCAATTCTATGAAAAAATCAATCGTTTCGCTGCTTTGCCTGTTTGCCTTGATAGGATCACTGACGGCACAAAATGAAGCTTCAAAGCCATCCTGCTTCAAGGTTACTTCTTTCAGCTCCAGCCTGGGTTTCGGGGGAGCAACGACCTCGAATACGGATAATGACTATTACCTCCTGAAAAATGCTGCAGAAAATCCGGACCTGTTCATTGATATCAGCAGCTACGAAAACGGAAGTTCCAGCTGGAGCTACAATGGCATTTATTACAACAGCTATGGGTATTACGGCAACGGAGGGGGGAATGGTAACCTGCTCTTCAACCTGGGGCTAACCCCATACAGTAAAAAAAATGAACAATACCGTGATAACAGGGAACTCAGGATCAGCATCGGCGGGAGCCTGGGAACCCGTAATTCGTTCTTTTATTACGACAACAACTCATTCGTGATCGATACCTTCCAGTCGGTCAGTGGTAGCGGAATCGTTTACGCCGACTCGGTCATCAATAAACATTACACCTATACCCTTGAATTTTCAGAGGTCAACTTTGGCCTGAGCTACCTCTTCAAAACAGATGTGTCGAGAAGGGTGCATTTTTACGCCGGTGCCGGGGTTAATTACGGGATTACCCTCAGATCATCGGTGAATGTTACGGAAGATATTTGGCGATCAGTCTATTACTACAATGAATACGACAAGCCCGTCGATGATGAATCGGGTTTTTACGGCTATTATGGCAACAATGGAAAATACTCCTACTCTTCCAATTCGACCAACCTGGAGAACCCCTTGCATTTCGTGCGGATCTTTATCCCAATTGGCATTGACCTCAGCCTGTCGAAAAAGGCCTCGTCGTTTTTCAGCCATGTTGACCTCTACTCAGAACTGAATCCCGGAGTGGAGTTTCAGATCCTGGGCCAGGAAAAGACCTATGCTAACCCATATTTCGGTATGGCCTTTATCGGATTCAGGTATCACTGGTAACCAGGCAGGCTGGCGCCTGAACCGTTCTTCATTCGGTCATGTTCCCGGCATCTTCCCGGCTGCCTTGAATTATGTCAGAATAAATTCTACTTTTGCTTAAATCCCAACGTCCAATGAACCGAAATCTTTTTCTGACCGGCCTGCTCGCTGCCCTGGTTATGCTGGCCTATTACGGATGTAAGCACGAGCCGGACGAGATCGTCGGCCCCGATCCGGACCCTGATCCCACCGAGTGCGACACAGCTAATGTGACCTATCCCGGTACTGTCTATCCCATCTTCAACCAGTATTGCATCTCCTGCCACAGCGGTTCCGCGCCCTCCGGCATGCTCGACCTGACCGATTACAGCCAGGTCGCCTTCATCGCCCAGAACGGAGCGCTGCTCGGCGCCATCAAACACTTGCAGGGATATTCGCCCATGCCCCAGGGTGGCACAAAGCTGGACTCCTGCAAGATCAGGCAGATCGAGATCTGGATCCGCGACACGGTGTTCACCCCGCCGCCCGATACCACCCATCCCTGCGATCCGGATACCATATACTTCGAGATGGACGTGCTGCCCATCCTGCTTTCATCATGCGGGAAATCGGGCTGCCATGACGCTACGGCACAGGACGGCGTCAGGCTTGACAGTTACGCCGCCGTGATGGCATCCGATGTGGTGACCCCCGGCAATCCAAACGACAGCGATCTCTGGGAAAACATTAACGAAACGGACCCGGACAAGATCATGCCCCCGCCACCAGACCAGCCGTTGGATAACCTACAGAAAGAAATCATCCGCAAATGGATCGTTCAGGGCGCCCAGAACCTGTTCTGCGATGAACAATGCGATACGGTCAATGTAACCTTCTCCGGCACCATCTGGCCCGAGGTCATCCAGAAACACTGCCTCGGCTGTCACAGCGGGCCCAACGCCGGCGGAGGCGTTCACCTGGAAAACCACACCCAGGTAGCCGCCGCCGCGCAGATCCCCGCCGGGCAGTTCGGCAGCCTGTACGGAGCGATCACGCATGCGGGCGGCAACTCGCCCATGCCCAAAAACCAGAATATGCTCCCGGATTGCAAGATCACCCAGGTGCGGAAATGGATCGAGGCGGGAACGCCCAATAATTAGGTTTAAGGTTTGAGGGGTAAGGTTTAAGTTGATTTTAGATTTTAGATTTTGGATTTTGGATTTTGGATTTTGGATTTGAGATTTAAATATTTAATATATCAATATATATGAAGAAACTGATCATTATTGCACTGGTCATTCTGAGTGGTTGTTATTATGATAATGAAGAAGAGCTTTATCCCGGCGGGGGCGGCGAATGCGACACGCTCAATGTGACCTATTCCGGCACGGTGCTGCCGATCATCAACGACAACTGCAAAACCTGCCACAGCGGCGGGGCGCCTCAGGGAAACGTGCGGCTCGAAGATTATGCATCCATCTCGGCGGCCGGAAAAATAGCGGCCGGGCAATACGGCAGCCTCTACGGCGTCATCTCCCACGACCCGGGCAATTCTCCCATGCCCAAAAACGGAACCCAGCTGTCAGACTGTAAAATCAAACAGATCAAGGCCTGGATCGATGCGGGAACGCCCAATAACTAGTGTTGAGGTTTAAGGTTTAAGGTTTAAGTTGATTTTAGAATGTAAATATTTGGTATAAAACAATATAACAATATAACAATATAACAATTTAACAATATAACAATGTAACAGTGTAACAGTGTAACAGTGTAACAATTTAACAATTCTAAGTAGCCATGAAAAAAATACTGCTGTTCATCCTGATCGCGCTGGTAGTCATCGCCGGAGCCGGTTACCTTATTTACACATATTACACATACGTCTATAACAAGCCGCATCCTGATTATGTCACGGAAGAGGCAGATCTGACTGTGCGGGGCAAGCGACTGTGGACGGATTATATGATGAACAAGGATATCGCGGATAAAAATTATACCGGCAAGGTGCTGGAAATCGAGGGAACGATCATGCGCGTGGAAGAAGCCGATAATATGGTCATCGTGGTGTTTGCTTACCGCAAAGGCGATTTTGGCGATGAAGGCATCAGGGTGTCCATGCTTCCCGAATTCCATCAGGCCTCCAAAGGGATCAATCCGTTCAAGCCTGTTAAGATCAAGGGCCTGTGCACAGGTTATAACGGCGTGGATGTGATCGTGGAAAACGGATCGATCGTGGGTGCCCAGGAATAAATCAATGTGATTAATAATGACCAATGATATGAAAGCGAAGACGTTTTTGTTGCTGGCGTTCGTGCTCCTTTTGGGGATTCAGACAGGGGCGCAGGATCTGATGGATCTGCTGAATGAAGAAGATCCCAAAAAAATCGAATACACCTATGCGACCTTCAAAGCGACGCGGGTGATCAACGGACAGTCCGTTGAACTCCCGCCCAAAGGTGCGCTGAACTTCGTCATCTCCCACCACTTCGGCCGGATCAACGATGGCTGGTACGAGTTTTTCGGTCTCGACCAGGCCAACATCCGATTTGGTTTCGAATACGGCATCACCGACTGGCTGGCGGTGGGCGTGGGCCGAACCTCTGTCAATAAAGTCTACGACGGGTCGCTGAAATTGAAGTTTTTGCGCCAGAGTACCGGCTACCGCAACATGCCCGTCACAATGACCTACTTCGGCAATGTGGCCATCACCTCGCTCAAGTGGCAGGACCCGGAACGGACCAACTATTTCACCTCGCGCATGGAGTACGTGCATCAGCTGCTGATCGCCCGCAAGTTCGGCCAGCGGGTCTCGGTGCAGCTCATGCCCACTTATGTCCACCGGAACCTGGTGGAGACCATCGATGACCAGAACGACGTCTTTGCGGTCGGCCTCGGGGGCCGGGTCAAGATCACCAACCGCCTGGCCGTTACCGGGGAATATTACTACCTGCTGCCCGGGCAAACCGCGGATGATTACACCAACTCTTTCTCCCTGGGCATCGACCTCGAAACCGGCGGCCACGTCTTCCAACTCTACCTGACCAACTCCCAGGGGCTGCTCGAAGAGCAATTCATCGCCGAAACCACCGGCAAATGGGGCAAAGGCGACATCCACATCGGGTTCAACATCAACCGGACTTTCCAGGTGGTCAAGCAGAAATAGTTGGCAGTTGGCAGTTGGCAGTTGGGCAAAACAATATCTCTATATTTGTGTTTATCACGCAAACTGACAACTCAAAACTATAACTTAAACCTTAAACCTCAAACCTCAACACTGAATCATGTCCGTCCCCAGTCCCTGCAAACTGATCTGCCGCTATGATGATGACGGCTACTGTGCCGGTTGCCGGCGCAACCGGGAAGAAATCACCAACTGGGTGGTCTATTCGGATCAGCAGAAACTGGAAGTCTGGAAAAAGATCAAACTTCGCAAAAGCGGGTTGCCCGCGCAATCATGACGGAAGAAAACGAACAACTGGCCGGCCTGATCAACAAGGATTTCGGCGGCGGGGAAGAAGAAATGATTATTCCTGCCTCCGGAGCTATCGACCGTGACGGCATCCGGGAAAAACTGGCCTTTGTGATCGCCCACCTGATGGAACATAACTTCGAAAAGCTCTGCCAGGCCATGTACCGGCTGGATGTTTCCGAACGTAAATTTGACGAGGTGCTGACCCGGGAAGCCCCGGAAAAAATACCCTTTTCCCTGGCCGACCTGGTGATTGAACGGGAAATGCAAAAGGTCAGGACCCGCATCATGTACAAACGCAAAGAACTTTAGCGCATGGCCCCGGAGCAGCTGGAATGGACCACCCTCTTATTCGCCTTCGGCCTGACGCTCTTCGCCGGCCTTTCCACAGGTATTGGCAGCGCCCTCGCCTTTTTCACCCGGCAAACCAACACCAAATTCCTCAGCCTTGCCCTGGGATTTTCCGCCGGCGTCATGATCTATGTTTCCTTCGTGGAGATCTTCAGCAAAGCCCGGAATGAGCTGGCCGTGGTTTACGGCGACCGGAACGGTTTCGTCATCACCACGCTGGCCTTCTTTGCCGGTATCGCACTCATCGGGATCATCGACAAACTGATCCCATCCGCCGAAAACCCCCATGAGATCAAGGCTGTAGAGGATATTGAAAAAAAAGACGAGGCCTTACGGTCACGAAAACTGATGCGCATGGGGGTGTTCACCGCCCTGGCCATCGCCATCCACAACTTCCCCGAGGGGCTGGCCACTTTCACGGCAGCGCTCACTTCACCCGAGCTCGGGATCGCCATCGCCGTGGCCATTGCCATCCACAACATCCCGGAAGGGATCGCCGTTTCCGTGCCCGTTTACTATGCCACGGGCAGCAAACGTAAAGCGTTCTGGTTATCGTTTTCCTCGGGCCTGGCCGAACCGGTCGGCGCCCTGGTGGGGTACCTGATCCTGATGCCGTTCATGGGGCCGGTCATGTTCGGGATCCTGTTCTCCGCAGTGGCCGGCATCATGGTGTTCATCAGCCTGGATGAACTGCTGCCTTCGGCAGAAAAATACGGCGAACATCATCTCTCCATCTACGGACTCATCGCCGGCATGGTGGTTATGGCCGCCAGCCTGCTGCTGTTCGCCTGAGCCCCGTTGTTTTGCTTTTTATCCTAAATGAGTTCGATGTCTGAATTCTCGGATGCGTTGATTCGAACGCCTTTCACCCAACCGGGCAGGTTTCTGACATGAAAGACCACTTCGACCTCGATCTCCAGCCGGGTGATGTCGCCCACCGTTTCGTCCAGCGTAAAATCAAGCTCATAGATCCCGTCCGCGGGAGGTGTGGTATATTCCCTGGGTATCAGTACCGGGGTCATGTGTAAATGGAGCTGCGCCACGCCGCTGGCCTTGACCGCCATTTCATCCTTGCCCTCCGCGTTCCGGACCACCCGGATCCCCTTCACATATCTAACATTGTTCTTCATGTTCTGCAATTTTAGCGGGAATTCTGCAGATTGCAATAGCGGAAAACCACTAAAAAAATGTATCCTCATCTTCCGCTAGGCTTGATTTAGCGCCTGATGATAATTTTGGTGCATGATCACGGAACATAAATACTTACAAAAGGAGGGGAAGATGAAATCCTTAACAATAATCCTGGTTGCGATGCTGATTGCCTCCACTGCCTTCGGCATGAGCAAAGGAGATGAGTTCACGCTCAAACCAAAAAATACCGTGGATGTGGCCTTTGAACGGGCCATCTGCGTGCCCGGCCTGGTGGTGGCCATGTTGCAACAGCTCGACGGTGACATCCTGTACAACAACCAGCCGTTTTATACCCTGGAAGTATCGTACGGGGGCACCATCTACCGGATCACGGGTTCCTGCCAGCAATGGCTGCTTTTCTTCAAGCTGCAATGGGAATACCCGATTGATCACTGAGCGCGCACACCCGCCAATTAATCCCCCGTTTACCACCCACTCAGGCCCGCCCGCCCATTCCGGCGGGCTTTTTTTTACCGGCCCGGTGCAATCAATGAAAACCACTAAAATATTGTTTGGCTGCATTCTGCGATGAATAGCACAGCGGACGGATATAATTTTGTTTCATTGAGTTCAATGAATCCAATCACCCACTAAAAAATTAAGGAGGTACGTCATGAAAACCCTGAAAGAAACCCTGAACATCGCCCTGTGTGCACTTTATGCGGCTTTTATCGTTGTGGTGGTGATCATATCCATCATTTAAAAATCCGGAAAGGAAATATATCGTGAACCCAGTAATCATGTTTTAAAAAGGAGGATGTTATGAAAACTTTGAAGATTTTGATCATTATGGCGCTTGCCACCATTACCCTGGCGGGGTATTCATCGGTCGACGACTTTAAGCTGAAGCCCGGCCCCAAAAAAATCGTGGTGATGTCGTTTGAGCGGGCCGTCAAGAACCCGGGACTGCTCCTGGCCATGTACCAGCAGCTGGACGAAGGTTTCCTGAACAACAACATCAATCAGAAGACCTTCACCGTCTATGTCCTTTATGACGACAGCATTTACAAGATCACCGGAACCTATGAACAGTGGAAGCTGTTCTTCAGTCTGCATCTCAAACTGCCGGTCCATTTCGATAAGATCATGATCGGATAGGAAGGGAAAAGGAAGGCAGTGTTTGATCCGTAAGAAGCCCGCCCCGTAAGGCGGGCTTTGCTTTTTAATCCAGGAAGTCATTCTCCACTGCCCAACGGATCAGGCCGGCGGTATTTTTGACTCCGGCCTTGTACATCAGGTTGGCCCGGTGGCTTTCCACGGTATGAAAACTGATGAACAGCTTGTCGGCGATCTCCTGGCTGGAAAGTTCCCTTCCGATCAGGCGGAGGATTTCCAGTTCGCGTTCGGTAAGTTTGGGGAAGAGCGATTTGGTATCTTCCATTTTCAGCTCCTGGTTGATGAGCCGGACCGACAAGCGCTCGCAAAAGTACTTCTTGCCCGAATGTACCGTCCGGATCGCCTCGATCAGGTCGTCCCGGCCGGCATCCTTTAAGAGATAGCCGTAGGCTCCGCTTTTGATCATCTGCTTAACGAATCTTTTTTCATCATACTGCGACAAAGCAAGCACCCTTACGTTGGGATGCTTCTTCACCACCATCCGGGTGGCGGCCAGCCCGTCGAGCTTCGGCATGTTGATGTCCATCAGGATCACGTCGACAGCAATCCCGGAATCAAGCCGCTCCAGCACCTGGTACCCGTTGGAGGCTTCGGCGACGATCATCAGGTCATCAGCCCCCGCCAGCGTGGTCTTGATCCCATCGACCAGCAGCTGGTGATCATCTGCAACTAAAATGTTAATCATGGAGGGTCGGATTAATTGGTCCTACAAAGATAATCATAGCGGGTGAAAAGGTCAAGCATTATTTATCTTATTGATATTCTGTTATTTAATAGATCTATCCTATTCAATGAAAACCACTAAAAAAAACTTTGGCAAGAATCCGCCACGGTCAGCGACTGTGGTCGGCATACCTTTGATTCATCAACACTGAAGATAAAACAAAAGATACTTCAGACAAAAACAAAAAGTTCATTCATTATTTAAAAAACGGAGGTTGTTATGAAAACTTTAAGATTAGCATTGATCGCTGTTCTGGTTGCCTTTGTGGCAGCGAACGTAGCAAACGCTGACGGATTCAAGGCCCAGCCGAAAGCCATGAAGGTCATCAAGATCACCTACGCGGTGGCTGTTACCGATCCCGGCCTGATGAACGCCATGTATGCCCAGCTGAACCCGGGATTCCTCAAGGATGACCTGCCCTTCTACACTGTTCGCGTGGTTTACAAATACAACATCTACGCGATCCGTGGAACCCATGCGGAGTGGACGCTGTTCTTCAAACTGAACTGCAAAACTCAGATCATCCAGGGGAAAAAGCTGCTCGAAAATTAAGGACGAGGTTTGCAGGTGAATCCCTGATGAGGCTGCCCCGACAAGAGGCAGCCTCTTTTTTTTATATCCGGACCCATTGGTTATCTTAATCTGGACTGCATCAAAATAAAAAGATTAATTTTGCGGAAAATTTGCAGACCATCATGAAGAAAATCGGAATATTCTACGGTTCATCTACGGGGCAGACTGAAATGATCGCTGAAAAGATCCATTCCCTGTTCGGGGAGGATGCGTCCGACATTATGAACGTGGACATCGCGACCCGCGAAGACCTGGAAAAATACCCCTACCTGGTTCTGGGAACTCCTACCTGGGGTTTTGGCGAAATGCAGGACGACTGGGAGGACTTCGCGGAAATCCTGCAGGAAGCGAACCTGAAAGGAAAGAAAATAGCGCTCTTCGGCCTGGGCGACCAGGACACCTACCCCGACAGCTTTGCCGACGGCGTCGGCGTGCTTTATAAACTGATCCACAAAAAAGCCGAGATCGTTGGCCAGTGGCCCAAAGCCGGTTACCTTTTCCATGAATCGGAGGCCCTGCACAACAATCACTTCGTCGGGTTGATCATCGACCAGGAAAACCAGGCGGACAAAACCAATGAAAGGCTATCCAAATGGGTGGATATGCTGAAGGCGGAATTTAAATGAACGGAAATGCACCAAAAAAAAAGCCCGGCCTTTCGAGCCGGGCTTTTTTATTTAAAATCAATTATGAAAACAAGTTCCTTTTCGATCAGAGTACCTGGATCTCTTTTTTCACGCGCACTTCTTCCTTCCGGGGAAGTACGAGTGTCAGGATCCCGTTTTTGTACTCGGCTTTGATGCCTTCCTGGTCAATTTCTTCGGAAAGCCGGAATGAACGGCAGAAATCTCGGCGGGCAAATTCCCTCATCCGGTAGTTGCCGCCCTCCTGCTCTTTCTGTTCGCGCTCGCTGGAAATCACCAGCAGGTCTTTTTCCAGGCTGATCCTGAAATCTTTTTTGCTGAAGCCCGGTACCGCCATCTCCAGGCGGAAGGACTGTTCTTCCTCGGTGATGTTCGTGGCCGGATGCCAGTTGCACCGGCGTTCGGTTTCCTGTTCCTGGTTCCTGAAATTGTTCATTAACATCCGCATAACGGGGTCGTAAGCTATCATTTTCATAGTGTTTAGTGTTTAATGTTTAGTGTTTAGTGTTTAATGACCTAAGGGGATCAAACTATGTTCCGAAAGAAAAAAATAAAGAAAATCTGCCTAAGTGGCAGTTTAGATTGAAAGCATAATGCCAATATGGCAGTTTGTGTGGAGAATTACTTAATAGAACTCAGAACTCAGAACTCAGAACTCAGAACTCAAAATCAACCACAGTGGAAGTACCGCTGCACGAGCTTCATGATTTCTGTTTCGTTGTTGCCGATTTCCTTGCGGAGGTTCTGGTCATTGAAGGATTTCAGATAGCGGATGATCCAGTCGATCATCCCGGAGGAGAAGATACCGTCCTTGAGATAGAAGTCTTTTTGCTTTTCGAGCGCCAGCGCCGACTCCCAGCAGCTCGTCGGCAACTGGGACAGGGTCCTGACGCGGTCTTTATGCTCTTCATGGAAGATATTCACATCCACATAAGTGCGCTCGGCGTACTTCAGGGCATCCTGCATCTCGCACAGGCCGTGTCTGGCGGCCACGGCCAGGCCGGCCAGCAGCAGGTAAACGTCGGCAGAGCCGTCCGCCCCGCGGTATTCCACGGTCTGCTTCTCCGAGAAGGCTGTTTTGGCCGCCCCTTCGAGCGGGTTGGCCAGGTGGACCATGTTCACATTGCCGGTCCACCCCAGCGGGACGCGCACCAGCACGGAGCGGTTGCGGTCGCCCCAGCAGATGTTTGTCGGGGCTTCCTGGTGCGGCACCAGGCGGAAGTAAGATGTGGGATTGATGTTCCCGAAAGCGGTGAGCGAGGGCGCCAGTTCCAGGAAACCGGAGATCATCTTCCGGGCGGTATCGCTGAGCCGGCCGTTGTCGATCATCACATTGTGGCCGTCCTTCATCAGGCGGGTGTGGATGTGCATGCCGCTTCCGGCCTTGCCCAGGGTGATCTTCGGGGCGAAGGAGATATGCACGCCGTACTTGTAAGCCAGCGAGCGAAGCATCCATTTGGCTATGAGGAGTTGTTCCGCTGCGCTTTCCAGCGGGCAGGGCAGAAACTCGATCTCGTTCTGCTCGTACAGCAGGTCGCCGACGGCGAAGCTGCCCACCTCGGAATGCCCGTATTTGATCTTTCCGCCCGCCTGGGCGATGGCCTGCATGGCCTCGGCGCGCAGCAGCTCCCACTTGGTGAATGGCGTCGACTCGTGATACCCGCGCTGGTCTACGGCATTGAACAAGTCCTCGCGCGGGCTGATCACGTAATATTCCAGCTCGCCCATGGCCTGAAGCTCCAGCCCGGCCTGCGCCTTCAGCGCCCGGTCGGCCTTGGCGAGAATGTATTCCGGCGAGCTCTCCAGCGGCTCCCCGTCTTTGTTGAAATAGGAGCAGATAATATCCAGCGTCGGTATCTCAGTGAACGGGTTGACAAATGCCGTCCGGTATTTGGGGATCACATACAGGTCGCTCGAGCCCGCCTCGATGAATGAGAACAGGCTGGACCCGTCGACACGTTCTCCCATCGTCAGCACAGTTTCCAGGTGTTCCCGGCTGTTGATGATGAAATTCAGCGTCTTCAGCCTGCCGTCCCAGCCGACATACCGGAAGTTGATCATCTCTATATTATTGTCTTCCACGTATTTCATGATATCCTGCCGGGTAAAATCTTCAGCAGGCTTGTTCAGGTACTGTACCAGCGGATTCGGGTTCATCTCGGTGTAAGCTTTCATATGTAATCTTCAAGTCTGATTTTCAGACAAAGGACGGCAAACATATTAAATTTTGCAGTATAAAAGGCCGTCCGCGGGTAAATTAGACTGGGTTTAATTAACGGCAAATAATTGTACCTTTGCCCCTAAATCGCCTCCTCACTTCATGAGTAACGAAATCATTTTTTTCAGCGGCTTCCTCGTCATCATCCTGCTCCTGCTCTTCCTTGACCTTGGGGTGTTCAGCAAGAACAGCCACGTAGTCTCGCTGAAGGAATCGGTCGGCTGGACTTCACTGTGGGTGGGGCTTTCGATCGGTTTCTATTTCCTGATCCGCTATCACGGCGACCTGATCCATGGCCTGCAGACCATTGAAGAGATCCAGGCCGGCATCGACAAGTTCCGGCACCCGATCAGCATCGGGGGGCTGGATTTCGAGCAGGCCCGGGAATTGTATAACCGCACCCTGGCCCTGCAATACATCACCGGTTACGTCATCGAGTATTCCCTCAGCCTCGACAATGTCTTTGTCATCCTGCTCATCTTCCTCTCATTCAACGTCCCGGAAAAATATTATAAAAGGGTATTGTTCTGGGGCATCCTCGGCGCCATCGTCATGCGCTTTTTCTTCATCTTCACCCTTTCGGCGATTATTTACCGTTTTTCCTGGGTGATGTACCTGTTCGGCGCATTCCTCATCTACACGGCGTTCAAGATGCTGCAGAGCTTCCTGAAGAAGGAACAGGAGAAGATTGATGTGGAACACCACCCGATGGTCCGCTTCACCAAACGGCTGTTCCCGGTCCATCCGAAATTCGAGGGCGAGAAATTTTTCATTCGGATCAACGCCCGCCGCTATGCCACGCCCCTGTTCATCGTGCTGATGGTCATCGAGTTCAGCGACCTCATCTTCGCGGTCGACAGCGTTCCGGCCATCTTTGCCGTCACGCAGGACCCGTACATCGTCTTTTTCTCCAACATTTTCGCCATCATGGGGCTGCGGTCGCTCTTCTTCCTGGTATCCCACTTCTTCGGGAAGTTCTTCTACCTGAAGGTCGGCCTGGCCGCCCTGCTGGGCTTCATCGGGCTGAAGATGCTGGCGCACGATTTCTTCAAGATCCCCATCAACATCTCCCTGGTCGTCATCCTCGGCATCCTGGCCGTGAGCATCGTGGCATCGCTGCTGCACAAGCCGGAGCGAGCCTGAGGGCGGCTCCTTGGTTCCACGGTTCCAGGTTCCAGAGTTCCAGGTTCCAGAGTTCCAGGTTCCAAAGTTCCAGGTTTCAGGGTTTTGGTGGGATGTGCGGGTTAGGGAACTGATGGTTGGCGGGTGAATATCACAAATCACAAAATCACATCCCGGAGGGATTCATGATAGTAGCCCGCCAATTTATTGGCGGGAGGAAAAGGGATGCACCTCCGATATAGAGCCCGGAAGGGGCGAATGAGGGTTCCAGGTTCCAGAGTTCTGAGTTCTGAGTTCTGAGTTCTGAGTTCTGAGTTCTGAGTTCTGAGTT
>CAZAZE010000019.1:0-56461 GCA_964489545.1 uncultured Bacteroidales bacterium | reverse complement strand
GAACTCAGAACTCAGAACTCAGAACTCAGAACTCAGAACTCAGAACTCAGAACTCTCAATGCTTCCCGCAGCAAACATGATCCTCTTCCCCGGCATGGCAGCAGGGTTTCTGTGCCGTGATGGTGACGCTGTAAATGCCGGGAGTCCCTTCACGGAACTGCTGCGCTTCATCGGGGGGCAGATAGTAATGCAGCATGGCGTCGGGGAGTTCTTTTTTCACCTCTTCGCGGATCGAGATTTCCTCCAGGCCGGCTTCTTCCAGCATTCGGACGAAATCATCGACCGGCATGCTGCCGGCCATGCAACCGACATACATTTCGGCATCCATCCGCAGACCTTTCGGCAAATCCCCACGGGTCATAAAGTCTGAAACACACAACTGGCCGTGGTGCTTCATTACACGGTAAATCTCGGCCATCGCTCTTTTTCGGTCCGGCACCATATTCAGGATCCCGTTGGCCAGGATCACATGCGCGGTTTTCTCCGCAACGGGGATATTTTCAATCTCGCCCAGGCGGAACTCCACGTTGTTATAGCCGGCGAGATCGGCGTTCTTCCGGGCTTTCTCGATCATCCGCTCGGTCATGTCCACCCCGATCACTTTCCCTGTCAGTCCGGCTTTTTCCCGGGCCAGGAAACTGTCGATGCCTGCTCCCGAGCCCAGGTCGATAACCGTATCTCCTTCTTTAATTTCAGCAAACCGGGTGGGCATTCCGGCGCCCAGGCCAAGGTCGGCAAATGGATGGTAGCCGGGCTCGTCCGTATAATCCGCCGTTCCGCCGCCACAACCGCTTCCGCTGCCGCACCCGCATTCTTCTTCGTAATATTCTTCGCTTTGATAAGCTATATCGTTGAACCTCTGTTTGAGGGTATCCTTAATGTTTTCAGATGTATTCATTTATTTTTATTTAGACTTAATCAAATATGCCGGCAAAATTACGACGGCCGGGGTAGTGGAAATGTTAAAAAATTGTTAAATGAGCTGTGAGCTATTGGCTGTAGGCCAACATCTCTAGTGCTTCACCGAAGGATTCACGACATTATCCCCGATATTCTCGGGCAAAAGCACCACTTCCACGATATTATCGCCGAAGAACTGGTTTGCCGCGGCTTTCAGGGATTCCCGGGTCATACTGCTCACATAGTCCTCGTACTTGAGCGACTGTGAAGCATCTGCCCGGTAATAATCGGCATTCCGGAGCAATCCCAGCCAGTATCGGTTTTGCCGGAGATTTTCCTGGTGGGTCTTCAGCTTGTTTTCGATCACACCGTGGAGATCCTTTTCCGTCGGACCCTCGGTTTTCAGTTTCCCGATCTCCTGATATACGATTTCCTTCAGGTTGCCGGTATTGGCCGGGTCGCAATCGAAATAAATGGTTACGGAATATTTCTCATAGGGATATTTATCCATTGATTCATAAACGGCGGCGCCATAGGTCCCGCTCTGTTCCTCCCGGATGGTTTCCACATAGCGGACATCCAGGATGTCGCACAGTGCCGATAGGTTCAGCCTGGCCTGGTAATCATCGTAATCAAAATTTCCGGTGTAGGTAATGTATACCGTTCCTTTGGGAACTTTCATCTCCCTTTTGATCTCCCTGGTGATTTGCCCTTCCGGGGGCCTGATTCCCTGGTCCTTCCAGTTTTCCTGCCGCGTCACTATAGGCAGGCCGCCCAGGTATTTTTCCATGAGCGGTCTGGCCGTTTCCGGGTCTATATTTCCCACGAAATAGAAGGTAAAACTCCCGGGATCACCAAAACGGTCCTTGTAAATCGACCGCATCCTTTTCAGGCTGGCTTCTTCAAGCAAGGCAGAGGACATGGGCCGGACCATGGGGTGATGATTGGCGAGCAGCACGGTCAGCGTGTCCATCAGGGCCGATTCCGGATCCAGTGATTTATTGTCGAGGAAGGCCCGCATCCGTTTCATGGAGGTATTGAACGCCACATCATCCGTACGGGGCTCGGTAAAATACAGATAAACCATCTGGAGCAATGTTTCCAAATCTTTTGCCGAACAACTGCCGTCAAATCCTTCGTAATTACCGGTAATCCTCGGACTGACATTCGCGATTTTTCCAGTCAGCTTTTTCTCCAGCGCCACCTTGTCAAACGCACCCAATCCGCTTTCATTGACCACATCGGTCGTAAACATGGCCGACACCTGGTCTTTCAATTCATACAAAGAATTTCCACCATAGCTGAAGGCGCTCATCAGCACTTCGTCATCTTTGAAATCCGTCGTTTTGAGCACCACGCGGACTCCATTGGGGAAGTTCCAGGCGACCGTCCCCAGTTCCTTGTTCTTCGACTTCTTATCGACTTTAACAGGCGCCGGTTCTTCAGAAACCAGCGGTTTATCGATCACTTTGTCAACATAGGCTTCCACCGTGACAGCTGCTACCTCATTGAGAACCGTCCTGATTTCCTGTTCGTCCGGGACTTTAATATCGGGGTTGTCGGGCGCCATGAGCACCACGACCCGGTTTTCATCCCTTATCCAGTCCTTAGCCTGGGCGTTCACCTCTTCCAGGGTGATTCCCGGCAGTACAGATTTCACGAAAGCATAGCTGAAATCGATTCCGGGCACCGGTTCCTGCCTGAGAAAATTGGAATAATACTGCCAGACATAGGCGTCGCTTTCCATTTTGTCCTTTTCAGCCAATTGTTTCTCCATATCCCTGATCGCTGCGCTTTTGGCGCGTTCCAGTTCCGTGGCGGTGAACCCGTGAAGCAGGACCCGCTTGTTTTCCGTCAGCAGGCCGCGCAACGCCTTGTCCATCTCGTTGTTGTTCGCCAGGGCGACCGAATAGAATCCGTCTTTGGTCCTGACCAGGTTAGTATAGTAGGAAAATCCATACGTAAAGGGCGGGTCGGCCGAAAGGGTCAGTTCCTGCAGGCGGGCATTGAGCATATTGTTGAACAACATCTGCTTGTAGTTCTCCCGGTAGTAGTTCATATCCCGGGACATATCCGGTTCATGCTTATAAAGGATCTGGATCAGGGGATATTGCGCCTCCTTGTCCTTTTGAACCGTGATCAGGGTTTCTGCATGGTCCGGCACCTGGGCATAATCCCGGGGCCGGGGATTTTCTTTTTTCGGAATGGTGGAGAACAGCTCCTTTATCTTTTTCTCCATCTCTTTTCCATTGAAGTCGCCCACGGCGATGATGGCCTGGAGGTCCGGCCGGTACCAGTCGGCGTAAAACCTGCGGATCGTTTCATAGGGGAAATTATCGATGATTTCGATATCGCCGATCACATCATGGTCCGCGTATTTCGAGCCGCGGAAGGTCACTTTGCTGGCCTCTTTCATCATGCGGAACATGGCGCTGCGTCCTGTCCGCCATTCCTCGTGGATCACGCCCCGTTCCAGGTCGATCTCCTCGTCCTCAAACGCGATGTTGCAGGCCCAGTCGTAAAGGATCAACAGGGCCGTATCAACCACTTTCGGGTCCGTCGTAGGCACCTTCTGAAGCATGTAATTCGTCTCGTCGCTGCTTGTAAAGGCGTTGATCTCCGGTCCGAACTTCATGCCGATGGACTGAAGATAATTGATAATGGCTTTTTTGTCGAAATTCTTCGTGCCGTTAAACGCCATGTGTTCCGTGAAATGGGCCAGTCCATTCTGGTCGGCGTCTTCTGAGGTAGCGCCCACATTGACCAGCAGGTACAGCTCGGCACGCTCTTCGGGTTTTCGGTTCTCCCGGATGTAATACGTCATGCCGTTATCCAGCGTTCCGTATATCACGGCAGGATCGAGGGGAACGGATGCTTTGGGATCAAAGGCGACATCCTGCGCAGAAGCGGTCAGACCGGCGCATGCCAGCAAGGTGGCAAAAAAGAACGTGATCAGGTTTTTCATTTATAACAGAGTTTGGTTATTTGAACGAACAAAGGTAAGAAACATTGTTTTAGTGTTTCAGAGGGAAAGCAGTCTCTTCAAGCTCATTGAGTGAACCGGGAAGGGAAATGATTTTTTTTGTTTGCGCATCCATGAGGATCAGCACAGGCGTAGCCAGGACATAGTAATCGTAAGCCACCGGGCTGTTCACGCCTTCCGGGGCATTCAGGTGCGTCCATGCGGACAGGGTTGGAACTATTTTACGCCATTCCGCGAGTTCCGTGTCGGTTTCATCCAGGCTGACGGCCACCACGCTGATTTTCTCTTTGCGGCCCGCTTGCTGCTGCCAGGGATACAGCTTGTTGATCAGCTCCATGCAATGGGTACAGTCGGCCGACCAGAATGCCAGCAGGATGTATTCTGTATCGGGTTGGTATTCAGATAATTTAAAGTTTTGATGAATGGGCCCGGAGAGGGTGAAATCGGGAGCGGTGCTGCCCGGAACCAGCGTTTTGATGCCTTCGAGGCGGCGGGAGATCTCCAGGCGTTTTGAAGTTAAACAGGCAGGGTCGTTCAAATAGGGCTCCAGGATTTTGATCCCGGCGTCGATGCCATTGGTTTCGAAGCCGCGGTAGAAATAATCCACCATCCATCCATAGACCCGCGGATGGCCCTGGCGGGCCTTTTCTATGGCGCGGGTCCCGGCAAGCGGGAACAGCGAATCGCGCAATGCCGCCGTGGTGACTTGCTGACCGTAGAGATTGACGTAGTTGTCCATCCACTGTACGATCTCCGAAGTGCGGATCATCAGTGTGTCATCAAAATCGATCCCGTCGAAATAATGCTCGATCATATTATTTAAACGTACTGTTTCGCTCCCCGTCCAATCATATTCCGGGACATAATGAAAACGATACAGGCTGCTGACGAACAATGCCCTGTCATCATGGACCTTTTTAAGCAGCCAGGCATTATACTCTTTTCTCCGGTCGTCATATTCCGCAACGCCCTGCAAATAAAATTTCGATCCGGTGTCGTCGTAATTCATCAGGAAATAGTGCAGCACGCCAAGTTTTTCCCTTCTGAGGCCATTCTCGGCTGAAAAAGCTGTCCAGGTTTTATTTTCAGTCTCTCCGGGCTGGAAATACGTGCTATCGGCGTTATTGGAATAGATGGGGCGGACCCAGAGTTCCAGGTCCTGAGCGCCGATGAAAATATATTTTTCAGAAGGGTAAGGACTACTGGATGGCTTTTCCCGGTAATCAAAACGGATCACGAACTCACCCGGTAGTTTGTCCGGCGGGATCCGGAAGGTGGTTGTTTCGCCGTTTTTCACGCCTTCCTGCTCCAGGATGGGTTTAAACAGATGGGCAGGCGTAAGGGCCAGGAGGGATATTTTGCTTTCTGCGACGCCGCGGAGATGGATGGTGAGGGAAACCTCCCGGGACTGGGCCAGGGCAGGTAAAGGACTGAGCCCAAAAGCAAAGATTATTAAGTAACAAAGTATTCCTGAGATATTTCGCATCGTGATCATCGACAGTAAATGAACGGTAAAAATAAGCAAATGGCGCAAGAAAATATGAGGATATATCCTTATATTTATGGTGCCAATGTTTTAAGGAGTGCCATGATATAGCCTGTCTGTTTAAGGCATCGTCGTCAACATTCAGGAATGTACTTAAATTATATCCATATGAGATCGTCCTTTATACCCATTCTGCTGTTGTTCAGCATCTTCATACCAGGTTTAAATGCCCAGGTAGCCATCAACGATGACGGGAGCGCGCCCGATGCGTCGGCCGCGCTGGACATCGATTACACCACAAAAGGCATTTTACCGCCAAGGATGACAGCCGTTCAGCGTATTGCCATAACCAGCCCCGCCGCCGGTTTGGTCGTATATCAGACCGACCCGGCCTCAGGAATTTATTATTTTACCGGCACCCAATGGGTAAATCTGATCGATTCGGAAATGACATCCGGCTGTACGGATTATGAAGGCACCGTTTATCCCACATTCAGGATTGGTAACATGGAATGGATGGCAGAAAACCTGCGTGTATATCATTATAATAATGGCGATCATATTGATAACGTGGTAGATAACACTGCCTGGTCGAACCTGACAACCGGGGCGTGGGTTTGGTACAGCAACGATTACCAGAATTATGGGGACTACGGGAATTTGTATAATTGGTACGCTGTAATGGACAGCAGGAAAATATGCCCGGCAGGATGGCATGTTCCTTCCGATGCGGAATGGATTGCATTGTCGAATGCTATTGGCGGAGATTATTTCTCAGGCGGAAAGCTGAAATCAGTGAGCGGATTATGGAACACTCCCAATACAGGAGCCACCAATTCCAGCGGATTTTCAGGTCTTCCGGGCGGTTTGCGTGTGGAAACCGGGAGTTATATGAATGCCGGCCACAGCGGATACTGGTGGACCACCCATGAAGTCAGTACATCATTTGCCCGTTATCGGTACATGGTTTACAACTCAAAAGGTTTAGGCACCAATCATTATTACAAGACCTGGGGATTGCATGTGCGGTGCGTCCGTGATTAACAGGACGATCAGTGTTTCCCTTTCCGCCAGCAAATTCCGTGAAAAAAAAGGCAGCCTTCCGGCTGCTTTTTGGTGGGAGTTACTGGATTCGAACCAGTGACCCTCCCGACCTAGAGGTCGGGATGCTCTGAACCTTTTTTAATGAGCGCCAGCAGTAGTTTCCTGCTCTTCCAGGATTTAATTTGTTTTTCCCTGACCAGGGCAGCACTTTTTTCACTGAATCGTTCCTGGTGGACGATGACCCAATCATTTGCTTTGCCGCTATATCCCCGATGATTGGTGTTGTGGCGCCGCAACCTCCCCGCCAAATCGCCGGTTGAACCAATGTAAAACCGGTCCTGCCCGGCAGAATACAAGATATACACCCAAAAATCCATAATCGGTAAATCATATCTGTTTATCCGGATTTTCGGGAATTATACCCGGTCTGTTCAAAAAAAAAGCAGCCTTTCGGCTGCTTTTTCGTGGGAGTTACTGGATTCGAACCAGTGACCCTCTGCTTGTAAGGCATAGTTTTTGGTAATTTTTTACGACTATTTGTTAATATTAATTCATGAGAATATGTTGTATAATCTTTATTTTCAATTATATTTGTATCATTAATGTTTTTTAAGGTTGATTAATGAATGTTACACCAAATGTTACACCAATATGAAAGCCTCAGTGATCCTGTATAAGCAGAAAACCCTTTCGAACGGAGAGCACCCCCTCATGCTGGTTCTGCGCGACCGGGACCGGATCAAAAGATTATCCTTGCATGTATCGTTGCCGGAGGATAGATGGAATTTTAAAAAGAACGCCTTCAGGCCCTATCCGATTCACGAAAACATGTCGGAGGAACAGATCGGGGAAATCAATGCAAAAAATGCTGAAATCACCAAACTGATTAAAGACACCGAAGCTGAGTACGCCGAAAAGATCAGGAAACTACTCATCCGCAAGAAAAAAGTCTCACTGGATACCCTGGCTGAAAAAACCAAACCTGCCCAGAAAGATTACACAGTTCTGGCGTACTTCAAAAAAATTTATGAGGCGCACAAGGATCAGGGTAAAATGGGTAACTATAAAATCTACAAACACGTCTGTAATGTTCTTGAAAAGTTCACCAATAAAAAAGACCTTGATTTCGCTGAACTATCCGTTAAATTCCTCAAAGACTTTGAGCGGTATCTGCTAAAAGACCATACTGACCAGCAAAAGCGGGCCGGAACCATTTCGGTCTACATGAGAACGATCCGTGCGCTTTACAATCAGGCGATTGGAGAAGGAATTGCTCATGCCAATGATTATCCATTCAGCCAGCATGCGAAGGATAAGAAGTACAGGATACCTAAAGGCAATAACGACAAAAGGGCCCTGCAAAGTGAAGAGATAAAATCGTTGCTCAGCCAGGATATCGAGTCTGATACTTACCGGTACACTTTATTTATGTATCACGCCCTCGGGATCAATTTCATCGATATGGCCTTCCTGAAATGGACAGACATATCCAAAGACAATATTCTGACTTATACCCGGAAGAAGCTGGAACACCATGGCGGAAACGTGGGCAAGGTAGAAATACCAATGAATGATCAGGCCCTGGCCATCCTGCGCCATTACAAACCGCTGACGGGCATCGACCGGTCAAACTACATCTTCCCTATCTTAAATAAGCGTGAACATCTCACACCGGCACAGCAGGATTACAGGATCAGGAAAGTGCTGAAGAAATTCAATAAAGATTTGAAGACCATAGCGGAAAAGGCCGAGATAAAAAGTAACCTCACAACCTATGTCCTGAGGCATTCCGTATTCACTGAACTCATCCGAAAAGGACTGCACCTGAACATTGTCAAGGCTCTGGCCGGGCATGAAAAGATCAGCACGACCATGCTGTACGTCCAGGCTGCCGGGATGGATGATAAGCAAAAAGCGGTAGCGATGCTTTGAAAAGACTGAGAATAGGCACTACCTGGATCGATAGTATGATCCACTGCTCAAGGAATCCTTGCGTGGGCAGTATGGGAAATCCCATAATGGTTATCATGCCAGACAACTTACTGATTTAATGAATAATAGTTCAATTACGGGAATTCCCGTAATTGAACCCAAAAGGGGGCAATATGGGAATTCACATATCGGCCAAACAATACGATGGGGCCGCATCTTGTACCCGGGCTAATCAGAAACTCTCCCATTCGGAATGTTTCATTTAACTCTCGTTATGGGAAATCACATAACGGTCTATCCAAATTTGGATTGACCTTACGCCGACCCAACAGGCAAAGTTAAAAATCAATGGGGGAAAAATTTCCCCCATTGAATACACCGATTAAAGGAACCAGAGTGGGTAAATGAAGGTCGGCGGAATTTTCCACTGACCTTTTATGCTGACTAATGGAGCCTGCCTGGGTAATGTAGGTCAACTTAAATTTAAGTTGACCTAACACACCGGCCCAACAGACCATGACCAGCCGCGAGATCGCGGATTTGACTGGTAAACAACACGCACATATTATGAGGGTGATACGCAGCATGGAGCCTGCATGGGAAAAAGTCAACCAATCCAAATTTGGATTGGTTGAATACATTGATTCCAAGGGCGAGAAAAGGCGAGGGCAAAGCTCGCCAATCTTTAGTAATATATTAATATTCTGCAAGATAGACAAACTACGGGAATCCCCGTAGTTATAACTCAGGAGGGGCAATACGGGAATTCCCGTTTTGCTTTCACCTTTCGGCTGGAAAATGGTGATGTGATGGTCAACCTCACCGAGATGGCCAAACCCTTTGATAAACTACCGGCGGACTTTCTTCGCCTGAAACAAACATAGGAATTTATTGAGGTTCTGCAAGATAAGTTAATTATGGGAATTCCCATAATTGAATCTAACCCGGGGCAGTACGGCGGAACCTGGGAGCACCAGAAGCTCGCTACGGGAATTTCCGTAACGGTATCAACTGTTGGGATACCTTGGTTCGAGAGAATTTATCAATGGGAACAATCTTCAAGTGACGATCGACAATACTTCAGGAACATAATACTTCTTTCCAATATCTAACAAGTAATCACAAACCGCATCCCAATCGGGGTAGCTCTCCGAGCCAAACTGAATCCACTCCCCATCAAAGTTTTCAGCTCCGTGCTTTGGACGGTCATCGATGAGAAAATCGCCCCGGTTCAGGTCCTTGTGGTGGGATATGATCAAACGTTTATAGAAGATGCTATCTGGCTCAGCGCCAAAGTACCTCTGAATCCAGAGGGCCTTATCCGACCATGCGGAAGGGTTCTTCCAGGGAGCCGTGGAAAGGACATACAGGTCATGATGTTCGGATAACTTTTTGACAGCTTCAATAGCCCCGGGCATAGGGTCCATCAGGCTGAATATGCCCGGAACATCATCCAGATGATCTGCATATTCTTGCTTCACCTCCTCACTAAGTTTGTCGATCCCTGATTGAAAGTCAACCAGGACGCCATCCATATCGATGTAAACGATCCTTTTCATTTAATTTGATTCAGAAAAACAGTGAGAAGCAAGTTAGTAATTTTTTCATGACACTGGGCATAAATTTAGGGATAAGATTGGTTGAAGGGTGGTCAATCCAAATTTGGATTGACCTATTACATTGACCGATAGAACCCCCAACAGCCTCAGTATGGGATTTCCCATGGTGGTCGTCCAGAACGGTGGAACCAAACATTGAAGGCAATAGAAAAAGCAAGCTATGTATAATCCCATATTAAAGGCTGAACTTATGGGAGGTTAAGACACTATTTAGTAGAAAATCTCAACCAAATCTTTCTCAATTTGGAGCCAATTTGGAATGCAATACTTTTCTCTTGCTCCAATTGAGGGAAGCTTTCAGGTAATATTTCAGATTGTTGGGGTGCATATATCGAAATATATTCTTTTTCAACATCGGTAGTGCCTCCTAACCCAAGCGTGAACCTTGAAATGATTTTATCGCCAATTTTCAGCCCTCTAACTTGAGGATATGGAAAACAATACCCGATTTTTACTTTACACCCAGCATAAATGACCCCCCCACTAAAGCAATTCCCAACAGGACCGCTGCATTCAATTTGATCAAAATCTGTCGTGATTAATGTTGGTAAAGAAAAATATAAACCTATATTTTCCTGTGTTGTATTTTGGACAGACATATATATAAATGTGCCGTAAGAACCTCCTTTAAGTTCCAAGCCTGGGCGGCAGCTTTCAATGCTAACATTAAATGGTTCCTTGTCATTATTTGTAACTTCCAGATTTGAATAAAAAGAATAATAGTCTTTACCATTCCAATACAGTGCTTTAAAAGTCTTGATGAGTTGATCCCAATCCCAAAGTTCAACGGATGTTTCTTCCGCCAATTTTATCCCCTGCATAGAGAATGTTGAAGTAGTGGCAATTATAGCTTTATTACATTGATAATAATTTCTTGCACCGATAACCTGGTTTATATCTTGAACGCCCACTTTAGTTGTTTCACTGTATCTCTTGATCTGTACTGCAATTTTCTGATCGTCCTTCTCAACAATAAGATCCGCTCCAAAATCACCCGAATAATTCGTTTGCTGAACTTCATATCCCAAATCAATGAAAATTTTAGCCATGAAATCCTCAAATGCTTGCGGTGTAAAGTCCTGAAATCGATTCTTAAATGAAGGTTTAAGAATTTTAACTATATCCTCCTCTTGAAAGTTCATAATCAATTATATCTATATCTATGTATTTATGCAACTAAATTTAATGGATCGTATGGTGGTTATGCATCAAACACTTTCTAATCAAGCATTTGTATTTGCTTTCTATTGATTTATTAGTATAATTTCACATACAGCTTTAAACAATATTATCAGTGTCTGAAAAAAAATCACCACGATTAGAGATAAGGAGGCGATGTATCTTCCCTCCAATCAATATGCTTTCGCTTTTATAGAATTTTTGTTGAAAGGTTTTAAGAAATTCAATCGGGCTTGAAACAAGCTTCATCGCAATTCTGTTATCAGGCTCAACGTTTAATTTTCCTCCTCTTAAAGCTATCTGATACAAATTCAAAAGTGTGTTGGCCGCAGGATTAAACATCAAAGGATCACCATTGTTAAAAATAAAGTAACCTCCACTTTTAAGGTAGTGATTTACTTTTAGTTGTTTTTCTTGATTATTATCGTGCATATCTTTAAGATAAGAAGGCATTGTTTCATAGAGATTCCTTGATACCTTCAAGTCCCTTATTTCACTATATTTTGTGTTAGAATAGTTGCTGATTAAAAATAATTCGGGTATATATTCCCTATTTACTAACTCGTAACCAACCAAATGAATACCTAATCCTTTATCTATGATGTTTGCAAAGTGAAAGGAATTTAGTTTGTGCCTTAATTGCTCACATAAAAAGTCCGCAAATCTTTGAAAATCATATTCTGGTGGAGCTTCGTGCATTTTTTGTTCAATAAATTCATATAACCGCCAATTTCCGTACTTTGCCAGTCCCCAAAAAGAAGCGCATGCCCTGTATCTGCGCAGCAAAACGATTTTGCTTCGCCTAAATTCGACTTTCCTGGTTACATGTCTCACTCTATCGATCTCTGTCAATAAGGAATCAGATGCAGCAACAATAAAGTCCTTTGTTATTAATGCGGATATTACTGTCATATTATTTTTATCAATAAAATATTTGGTTGTGCGAGCACAAAATGGATTGGTTAATTTCTTTGCAATTTATAACATTTTAAGATTACTGATGGTGATTTAAATTCCTTTATTCGATGTGACTGATTAATTCCAACAATTCCCTAAATTTACCCGCATATTAACCATCTATGTCCCCCAACCAGACCCCTGAACAGAAAGCCAGAGAGCAGATCGACGCTATGCTGCTGCAGTGCGGCTGGGTTATCCAGGATAAGGATGAGATCAACTTCTCTGCGGGATTGGGCATTGCAGTGCGGGAATACCAGACGGATTCAGGCCCTGCTGACTATATCCTTTTTACAGATGGCCAGCCTGTTGGCGTGATCGAGGCGAAGAAAGCGGAGGAGGGGGTCCGGATCGATTCTGCTACGGATCAGGCCATGGGTTACGCAGCCAGCAAGCTGAAGTACTTTGATAACCTTCCGCTGCCCTTTGTCTATGCGAGCAATGGGGTGATCACTCATTTCATCAACCTGCATGATCCGCTGCCGCGCTCCCGGGAAGTGTTCGCCTTTCACCGGCCGGAAACGCTCCGTGAATGGCAGTCGAACGGGAAATCCCTTCGGTCCAGACTGCATGATCTTCCGGTGTTGGCGCCGTATGGGCTTCGCGACTGCCAGTTCCAGGCCATCCGGAACCTGGATGTCTCCTTCCGGGAAAACCGCCCGAAAGCGCTGATCCAGATGGCTACGGGCAGTGGTAAGACCTACACGGCCATTACGGCGATCTACCGCCTGCTGAAGCATTGTGATGCGAAAAGGATACTGTTCCTGGTGGATACGCGCAACCTGGGCGAACAGGCCGAACAGGAGTTCCAGCGGTTCATCCCCTCGGATGACAACCGAAAGTTCACGGAGCTGTATAATGTGCAGCAGCTGAATTCAAGGTATATCTCGCCGACCAACCAGGTATGCATCAGCACGATCCAGCGTCTGTATTCCATCCTCAAAGGGGAGGAAATGGAAGAAGCGGCCGAGGATGTCAATCCTTATGAAACCTACCAGCCGAAAGAACCGGTGCCGGTGGCCTACAACCCGAAGGTGCCTCCGGAGTTCTTCGACTTCATCATCGTGGATGAGTGCCACCGGTCGATCTACAACCTCTGGAAGCAGGTCCTGGATTACTTCGATGCCTTCCTGATCGGGCTGACCGCCACACCGGACAAACGGACCTTTGGTTTTTTCAACCAGAACATCGTCAGCGAGTACAGCCACGAGGCGGCTGTGGCCGACGGGGTGAATGTGGGTTATGAGGTCTACCTGATCGAAACGCAGATTACTAAGGATGGGGCAAAGATAGAGGCGAAGGAGTATGTCGACCGGCGCAACAGGCTCACCCGGCAGAAGCGGTGGGAGCAGCTGGACGAAGAGCTGGAATATGCCCCGAACCAGCTGGATAAAGATATTGTCAATTTCAGCGTAATCCGTACTATCATACAGGCTTTTCGCACCAGGCTGCCTGAGATATTCCCTGACCGTATGGAGGTCCCCAAGACGCTTATTTTCGCCAAGGACGATAGCCATGCCAACGACATCATTGAAATTGTCCGTGAGGAGTTTGGTGAAGGCAATGAGTTCTGCAAGAAAGTAACTTACCGGGCGGAGGAAGACCCGAAGACCATTCTGGCGAACTTCCGGAATGCATACAATCCCCGCATCGCCGTGACCGTCGACATGATCGCCACCGGAACGGATGTCCGGCCGCTGGAATGCCTGATCTTCATGCGGGACGTACGCTCGCGGAACTACTTTGAGCAGATGAAAGGCCGCGGGACCCGGACACAGAGCGCCGACGACCTGAAAAAGGTCACTCCCTCGGCCGCTTCAGCCAAGACCCATTTCGTGGTGGTCGACGCGGTGGGCGTCACCAAGTCGGTCAAAACGGAAAGCCGGCCCCTGGAACGCAAAAAGGGCGTGCCGCTGAAAGAACTGCTCAACGCCGTGATGCTCGGGGCCAAAGATGAAGATACGTTCATTTCGCTGGCCGGGAGGATGGCACGGCTGGCGCAGAAGATGTCGGACCAGGACAAATTGCATTTCAAAGATCACAGCGGCGGGAAGGAGATCAGCCAGGTGGTTCATGACTTGTTGAACGCATACGATCCGGACCGGGCGGAAATGCTGGCCCGGGAGCAATTCCAGGTTGAACCCGGCAGTGATCCATCGGATGAAGCCCTGGGCCAGGCCCGGGAGCTGCTGATCCGAACGGCTAAGGGCAATTTCAACGGCCACCTGATCGATTTCGTGGTCAATACGCAAAAAGTACTCGACCAGGTTATTGATACGGTCAATATCGACCAGGTGACCTATGCCGGGTGGAATGAAGATTCTGCCGAAACCGCAGTGCAGATTGTTAACGACTTCCAGGCATTCCTGCAGGAGCACAAGGACGAGATTACCGCCCTGGGCATTTTCTACGACCAGCCGTACCGGCGCCGGGAGGTGACGTACCGGATGGTCAGGGAGGTGCTGGATGTCCTCAAGGCGAACCGGCCGGCATTGTCACCCTTCCGGGTATGGGAAGCCTATGCGCGGCTGGAGCAGGTAGATAGCCGTTCGCCAAAGCAGGAACTGACGGCACTGGTCTCGCTGATCCGCAGGGTGACCGGCCTCGACCAGGTGCTGGTCCCCTTCGACCAGACCGTAAACCGCAACTTCCAGACCTGGGTATTCGGCAAACAGGCCGGCACGTTGAAGTTCAACGAAGAGCAGATGGAGTTTTTACGGTTGATCAAAGACCACATCGCCGCCAGCATGCACCTGGAACTGGAAGACCTGGACCTGACCCCGTTTGATTCCTTAGGGGGCATTGGCCGAATGTACAAGCTGTTCGGCAAGGAGATGGAGGTGATTATTAATGAGTTGAATGAGGCTTTGGTGGCATAAAATGGGAAATGAGAATTATAAGGGTCATTGGAAACATTGTAGAATTTCTGAAATAGCAGAACTAATCCGAGGTATTTCTTATTTAAAAGAACAAGGGATTAGACAATTAAAACCCGGATATAAACCTATTTTGAGGGCAAATAACATTAGTGGAGAACTGAACTTTGATGATTTCGTCTATGTTCCCGAACACTTGATTGCTCCTAACCAATTCATTAAAAAAGGCGACCTCATTTTTGCTATGTCAAGCGGGAGTAAGCATCTTGTTGGAAAATCTGCAAAGGCCAGATTTGATTTTGATGGGAGTTATGGTGCATTCTGCGCTTTATTAAGAGTTACAAATCAATCAATTATAGATGATTTCCTTGGATATTATTTTCAAGGAAACAAGTATAGGAAACTGATAAGCGAAATAGCAACTGGCACAAATATTAATAATCTTAAACGAGAACACATACTTAATCTTTCCATCCCCCTCCCCCCGCTCCCCGAGCAGCACCGCATTGTAGCGAAGATCGAAGAGCTGTTTAGTGAGCTGGACAACGGCATTGCCAGCCTGAAGCAAGCCAAAGAGCAGCTCAAGGTTTACCGCCAGGGCGTGTTGAAGTGGGCGTTCGAGGGGAAGCTGACGAATGAGGATTTGAAAGAAGGGGAGTTGCCAGAGGGGTGGAAGTGGAGGAAACTAAAAGAAATAACCTCAATTCTTGGCGATGGATTACATGGAACTCCTGAATATTCGGAAAATGGTGATTATTATTTTATCAATGGAAATAACCTTCAGGAAGGATATATTACAATTAAACCTGATACGAAAAAAGTTGACCACACCGAATTTCTAAAATATAAAAAGCCATTGAATGAAAATACAATATTAGTTTCTATTAATGGAACTATTGGCAATGTGGCTTTTTTTAGAGGAGAAAGAGTTGTTTTAGGTAAAAGTGCCTGTTATTTTAATGTTAAAGAGGACATTGATAAGCGTTACATTCGGTATGTGATTAAAAGTCAACGATTTTTCAGTTATGCAATGGAATATGCTACTGGAAGCACCATAAAAAATGTTGGTCTCAAAGCAATGAGGGAATTTGAAATTGCAATACCTAATGATATATTGGAACAATCCATTATCGTTAAAGAAATAGAATCTAAATTTTCGCTTGCGGATCAAGTTGATCAAAGTATTGATGAAAGTTTACAAAAGGCAGAGGCATTACGGCAGTCGATATTGAAGAGTGCGTTTGAGGGGAGGCTGATTTAATTAGTTTTAAGGTTTAAGGGTTGAAGGGTTGAAATTAAAGTCATGAATAAAGAGAAGCTGGTATCATTAATTCAACTGGGTGAAGGGCTGGAAGTAGAGTTCAAAACATCGCATACGGAACTTAGCCGGGATGCATTTGAAACTATCGTTGCTTTTCTTAATAAGATTGGTGGTCATCTTATTCTGGGCATTAAAGACAATGGGGAGTTGGAAGGCGTCAGGAATGACAGGATTGAACATATTGTTAATCATATTATTACAAGTGCAAATAATCCAGATAAGCTCAATCCGACATATTACCTGTCTCCGGAGGTGGTGGATTATGATGTTGAAAAGATAATTTATATCAGGGTCCCTCAAAGTTCTCAGGTTCATTCAACAGCAGGGAAAATCTTTGTCAGGAACCATGAAGGGGATATGAATATCACAAGGCAGCCTGATCAACTGACGCAACTGTATCAAACGAAGCAAAATTCTTTTAATGAGAACGATCTATATCCTTCATTAAAAATAACTGACTTTAGGGCCGATCTATTCGACCGGGTACGTTTCCTGTCAAGGAGTCAGAAACCGGATCACCCATGGCTGGGCATGAGCAATGAAGAACTCCTTCGAAGTGCCGGACTTTATATGAAGGATTTTAAAACCGGAAATGAAGGCTATACACTGGCGGCTGCTTTAATATTTGGAAAGGATGAAGTAATCCATAACATATTGCCTTCCTATAAAACTGATGCGATTCGCAGAGTAGCCGACACCGATAGATATGATGACAGAGAAGAAATTAGAACGAACCTGATCGAGAGTTACGAAAAATTGATGTCATTTGTCATCAAGCACCTTCCAGACAAATTCCATCTGGATGGAAATCAGAGGATTAGCATCAGGGATCACTTATTCAGAGAGGTTCTGGCTAACACACTCATTCACCGTGAGTATCTGAATCCATTCCCCGCTAAATTTATTATCCAACGACGACGGGTTTTTATCGAAAACTGGAATCGTCCGCATGGTTCAGGCAATATTGATCCGGATACATTTTCGCCTTACCCTAAAAATCCAACTATCGCAAAGTTTTTTAAAGAGATTGGAAGAGCGGAAGAATTAGGGTCCGGTATCAGGAATACCTATAAGTACTGTCAAATGTATTCTCCGGGAGCAGTGCCAGAATTTACAGAAGGTGATATTTTCACGACCATTATTCCTATTGAGCCTTATGATCAGGTTACTTCTACCGTTTTGGATGAGTTTCTGGATGAAAGATTAACTGAAGTTATAAGTGAGGGAGTAAGTGAGGGTGTAATTGAGGGTGTAACTGAGGGTGTAAAACAAGAACTTGTTAAGATTCTGGAGACAATTATCAGAGCACCTGGAATTAAGACTGATGACATTTCTAAGAATATTGGCAGACCAAAATCCACAACTGAGAGATACATCAAAATTCTCAGAAGATTAGAGGTTATTTACTTTAGAGGGGCGCCAAAAGCAGGGGGATATTTTCTAAGTGAATCGTTTGATATGAATCTGCCAAAATAGTGTAACACCATGAACGCATCAACCATAGTATCCAAGGTCTGGTCTTACTGCAACGTCCTGCGCGATGATGGCGTGAGTTATGGCGATTACCTGGAGCAGCTCACCTTCCTCCTCTTCCTGAAGATGGCGGATGAATACGGCAAGCCTCCGTATAACCGGGCCATCACCATTCCGGAGGATTACAACTGGGAGAGCCTCAGGTCAAGAAGGGGTGCTGAGCTGGAAACGCACTATTCCACACTGTTGCGGGAGTTGGGGCAGAAACCCGGTATGCTTGGCGCGATATTCTCCAAAGCACAGAATAAAATCCAGGACCCGGCCAAGCTGTACAAGGTCATCCAGATGATCGACGAAGAGACCTGGGTGATGGTCGGCGCCGATGTCAAAGGGGAAATCTATGAAGGACTGCTGGAGAAGAACGCCGAGGACACCAAGAGCGGAGCCGGGCAGTATTTCACGCCTCGTTCGCTCATCCGGGCCATGGTGGAATGCCTCCGCCCCGAGCCGAAGAAAACCATCGCAGACCCGGCCTGCGGCACCGGTGGCTTCTTCCTGGCCTCGTATGACTTCCTGGTGAAGAACTACCCAATGGACAAGGAACAGAAGGAGTTCCTGAAGCACCATACCTTCTCCGGCAACGAGATCGTGGCCAACACCCGCCGCCTGTGCCTGATGAACATGTTCCTCCACAATATCGGAGAGATGTTCGGGGAATCCATGATCGACCCGACCGACTCCCTGATTGCCGACAATGGAAAACGGTTCGACTACGTGCTGACCAATCCTCCCTTTGGCAAGAAAAGCAGCATGACCTTCACCAACGATGCCGGTGAAGAGGAATCGGAAGACCGCACCTACAACCGCCAGGACTTCTGGGCCACCTCCAGCAACAAGCAGCTCAACTTCGTGCAGCACATCCACACCATGCTCAGGACAACCGGCAAGGCCGCCGTAGTGGTCCCGGACAATGTGCTGTTTGAAGGCGGGGCCGGCGAAACGGTCCGAAAGAAAATACTGCAGATGACCGACCTCCACACCATCCTGCGCCTGCCCACCGGCGTGTTCTATGCCCAGGGCGTGAAGGCCAACGTTCTGTTCTTCGACGCCCACCCGGCCTCCAGAGACCCGTGGACAAAGGAAGTCTGGTACTACGATTACCGGACCAACATCCATCACACCCTCAAGAAGAATCCGATGAAGTTTGACCACCTGGAAGACTTTATCCGTTGCTATAACCCGGAGAACCGGCACCAGCGTCAGGAGACCTGGTCAGAAACTAACCCGGAAGGCCGTTGGCGTAAATTCACCTATGACGAGATCATCACCCGGGACAAGACCAGCCTTGACATCTTCTGGCTGAAGGATAAAAGCCTCGCCGACCTGGACAACCTGCCAGAACCCGACGTGCTTGCTATCGAAATCGTGGAGAACCTGGAGGCAGGGCTGGAGAGTTTTCGGAGGATAGTGGAGGGGTTGAATAATAAAAGTGAAACTTAATTAAAAAAGTCTATGAAAGCAATATTATTTGACCATGATGATTCTGCCTACCTGGACTGGATTGCAATAAACCCCGATGGCTTTGTACTCAATACCCGTCGGACGAATAATCTGAATTACAATGTCTTGCATAAAGGGACATGCCACCACATCAAAACAACAACCAACATGCCCGAGGGCGCTTATACCACGAGGAATTACATTAAAGTTTGTGCCAATGATGTCCAGGAAATCAAGAACTGGCTGATGGAAAACAGACGCGGCTTTACCGAAAGATTTAGGATATGCAAGACCTGCGGGCCGCTTGTGTAGAACAACGAGCCATATGAAAAGGATCATTAAAGCCCCCGAGGTTGGGTGCTATTGTGCATTTAAAGGTCTGTCCTGGCCCGCCTCAGCCAACTTTTTCTCCCTCCATTCAAGGTCAGCCTGCAACATTTTGGCGGCGAAATCAGAAATACCAAACGAGGTGTGTACATTCTGCTGAGTCGACTCGGTTTCAGGCGTGGCTTTGGCCACGACAAACTCCAATAACTTGGTGACGAGTTGAACCCTATCTCTGGGTTCAAGCTGGTCGATCAGCTTAGGAAGGATTTCAATTTCCCCCTGGAGAAATTCCTGCAGGAGCGGTCGTAGTGCGCGGGTCACCTTGTTTGGACTGCCCTTTGGCCGGCCGGCGGGGTTGTTGGTTCTGCATTTTTTGTGCGGCATGTCGCTGTATTTTTTTGTTATTTTCAAAACCGACTATGTCAGGCTGTAAATTCTATATGCCCTGAGAAAATGGTAAATTGTACCTTTCGGCATCGACTCTTCTGACCCATCTTATGCCAACTCCATGGCCAAGATCAATGTCCCTGAAATCAGTCCATTTAGCAAGCCCACTGGTTACCTGATGGCAGAGCTCCTCATATGTGTATAGCCTAATGTTTGAACTAAATCCCAGTATGTCTGCAATCGTTGGATGTGGATATTTAAAGTGATCGATTAAATAATTGACCGCCGCCTGAAGTTGTTGATCGGTGAACTTT
Organism: uncultured Bacteroidales bacterium; assembly: GCA_964489545.1. Taxonomy (GTDB): domain Bacteria; phylum Bacteroidota; class Bacteroidia; order Bacteroidales; family JAGOPY01; genus JAGOPY01. The sequence goes on along the minus strand of CAZAZE010000019.1, from coordinate 36,163 downwards.
CTCTCGACGATTCTTTCAGCCAGGACGCGAAAAAAGCCCTCATCTACCTGCGGGAACGCGCTGCGCAGGCGATCAAACTCCGCCTTCATCCCTTTGACCGTCAAAGTGTCGGTGTATGGTACCAGCTCGTATGTGTTAGCGTCAATCCTTGTTATTTGCAGCGGCGAAAGTTTCTTCAATGAGTCTTTCGAGTTCTTGATCTGCAACAGCACTTCGTTTAGCGTGTCCATTTTTAAAAGTGTTTATGATTAATTGTAAATTGGAATTGATGTCGATGAGCCGTGTTTTCTTCTGGGTAAAGGCATCGAGGCGGCTCCATCCCCGGAGTATTGTTTCAAAACCACGTGCAACTTCTTCATCGGTCGCGGGCAAATTATTTTTTTTCTGAATTGACCTTATGTAGGTGATTATGGCTTTCAGGGCTTTCCCGTTCGCACCGTCCATTTTTGGAATTACGCCAAATTTTTCCTCGTGCCAGGTAAAATATAAATCGAGCAGCGATTTATATAACTCATTCTTTTCAATATTTTCATTTTTATCATTCTTGTTTGTTGTTATCTCGTTGTTTTCTCGTTGCTTTCTCGTTGTTTTCTCGTTGTTTTCTCGTTGTTGCTCATTTTGATAATAGGCATAATTACAGATAGTTACCCGTGTTGTTTTTCGCAATCCCTCCGTTGTGATCATCTCTTCACGTTCGAGCAAATTGAAAAAAGTCCTAACTTTCGACACTGACCATTTAAACTGCTTCGCCCAGCTCTTCAAAGTCATAACGGACTGCCCCTTTCCGCAGCCAACCAAGTCTCCGTTCACCAAAACATTAGTTTCAGCATGATTGACCAACAGTAACATATCTTCAAAGGCTTCACGACGTGTATGGGGACGGTCCTCGGAGTAAAGCCAATGATCCAGCGACTTCCGGTAAAATTTAACCCAGCCTTCCAACATATATATATTAGTCGAATGCGTTTAACCTTTCCGCTTGCCCCGATTCTTCATCCAGGCAAGCAGCTCACTTTCATAGAAATAAAGCAGTCGCGGCCCATAACGGTGTGCGATCCCTTCAAGCTCGCCGGAATATTTAAGACATCTCAGGGTGCGGGGCGAGAGGCCGACGTATTCAGCGGCCTGCTTGAGACGGATTGGTTTTTCTTCTTTTTTCATAATCGTAATTAGTTATCAGCTTAATAATGAATTAATTGTCAATCAATTTCGATGATAAAAGTAAGGAGAGCCTTTAGAAGAAATAGCAATAAATTATTGCGAGTTTGCAATAAATTATTGTTTAATGACCCCAAATCGTTGATATATATCAATCAAAGGTCAATGATGATAAAAAATGAATATGTATTGAAAATAGATTGCTAATTAATGGCAACTAATCGATAATAAACAATGGAAAATTTTTGTTTAGTTGACGTGTGAAAATCTAATCAGGCGGGTAAAAAGTACACCAAATGTTACACCAAACGATTGTCAGGATTCTGTATGTCTTGTGGGAGTTACTGGATTCGAACCAGTGACCCTCTGCTTGTAAGGCAGATGCTCTGAACCAACTGAGCTAAACTCCCCTTCTTATGTCTTCGATCCAGTTACCCTCCCGACCTGAAGGTCGGGATGCTCTGAACCAACTGAGCTAAACTCCCCTGAAAGGGCTGCAAAGATATAAAATTATCCTTTAAGCGCAAATCAACGCAGAAAACCTATTATATCGGGTAATGGACCAAAAAAAAAGGCCCCGGTCATTATCTGCCCGGGACCTTCGTCATTCATTATTATGAAAAATTGCGCCTGATTGATTCAGGATCAATCGTTTATACAACGCAGGGTATGTCCCGCCGCTTTGACCGTGGTGCTGATCCCACTGGCTCCGCCGGAAATTCCCAGGTAGTTACCATAATTCGTCAGCGCGCTAACCTGGGTGCTGCTCCAGTAATTCCCGAATGTCCCTCTCAGGTAGAGGGTTCCTGATGAAGCATCCAGGTAGCCGGCTGCGTGGAGTTTCAGCGGAGAATTATATGTTGCAGTGTAATTATTCCATGAACCGGCGTTATCGACATTTTCCCACTCCGTTTTTGTGGGGACTCTCCATCCTGTGCCAAGTTCTATGAGGCAAGGATCATTATCGGCAGCCCAGTCGCTGTTCTCTGAGATATCCAAAATCCAGGTCGAGTTCGGGGTACGGTTTGTTCCATCGTGCTTGTATCCCTGTTTGCGGTTAAATTGCCAGTACCATCCTGCTGAGCTTTCCGTTGCATCAGATCTGGAAGTTGCCTGCTGCGAGGCGCCAAGATTCCGCGTTATCCAGCATTTACCAGGCTCGCCGGGTAAATTGTTCACCGTTCCGTAGGTTACTGTCTTGTTGACCGGAGCCACCAGTCCAGCGGTGTGGATAACGGGGAATGACTGTCCGCACACCCAGCAGCTCGTTGTTGATTTGGTAAGGGTTACCGGTGTGGATTCCCCGCAACTGTTGTATGCCCAGGCATAGCGGGTGAAGCTTGTGCCGCAGGCCAGGCTGGTCTCGGTGTGCGAAGTTGAAGTCCCCATCTCCAGCGCGCTGCCGTAATCGTTGGTGGTATTCCATTTGTATCCGGTTGCGCCGGCCACCGTATTCCAGTTCCAGGTGATCTGGGTTTCGAGGGCGACGTGGGTCCCTGCCACCGGGGCTGCCGGGGCGTCATTCAGTGTGGATTCGCTGATTGCGACGGAGGTGGAGTTTCCACAGGCGTTATACGACCAGATGTATCTTGTGAACTGGGTGTTGCAGGCCAGCCCGTTCTCCGTGGTTGTGGTAGCCGTGCCCAGATCCGTGGCGGTGCTATAGTTGTCAACCGTGTTCCACCGGTATCCGGAAGCTCCGCTCACAACATTCCAGTTCCAGACAATCTGCGTTCCGCTTGGGACGTGCGTACCGGCAACCGGTGGGGCTGGCGGTCCGTTTGTAGTGCTCTGCGTCAGGGTCACCGGTGCGGAATGGCCGCATGGTTCGTAAGCCCACACATAACGCGTAAAGGGGGTATTGCATGCCAGCCCGGTTTCGGTGTAGGAAATGTTCGTTCCCATATCCAGTGCTGTGCCATAATCATTTGATGTGTTCCATTTGTAACCGGTCGCCGTTCCCACAGCGCTCCAGTTCCAGACGATCTGGGTGGGAGATGCCACGTGGGTGCCGGCAGTCGGGGTTGCAGGAGTATTAGCGGCCGTGCTCTGGTTAAATACACCGGCGGCGGTGGAAGTCCCGCAGTTGCTAATGGTCCAGATATATCTTGTATAAGGCGTATTACAAGTCAGGCCGCTTTCCGTGTAAGAAGTGACATTACCCAGGTCGGAAGCGGTATTAATATCATCCGTTGTATTCCACTTGTAATTGATTGCGCCGGCAACCGCTCCCCAGTTCCAGATAATCTGTGTCAGGGAGGGCGTATGGGTGGTTGCCTGCGGGGCCGGTGGCGGGTCCAGTGTGGTTGTTGCGGTCAGCACCGTGCTGCCGGAATGATCACAACCATTGTATGCCCACACATAGCGGGTATACCCTGTGTTGCAGCTCAGGCTGGTTTCAATGGTCGAAGTAACGTTCCCAACATCGGTCGCACCGGTATAATTATCGGTCACGCCCCATTTGTACCCGGTGGCGCCGGGCACGGCCTGCCAGTTCCAGGTCACCTGGTAAGCCCCGGGCACGGAGGTGCCGGCAACCGGCGCTGCAGGCGGATCGAGGGTGGTCTGGCTGTTCAGGGTGGCCGGGCCCGAAACCCCGCAAGGGCCATAAGCCCAGACATATCGGGTATAAGGTGTATTGCAGGAAAGCCCCGTCTCGGTTTTGGACAAGGCTGTGAGCATATCCTCCGCCGCATTATAGTCTGTGGTTGTTCCCCAACGGTATCCGGTCGCATTAGCAACAGTGTTCCAGTTCCAGATGATCTGGGATGCAGACGCGACATGCGACCCTGCGCTCGGCGGCGAAGGCGGGTCAAGGGCGGTGGTGTGGCTTAGTTCAGTGGCGGTAGCTGAGATGCCGCAGGCATCATACGACCAGACATAGCGGAAATATTCCGTATTACAGGTTAGTCCGTTCTCGGTTCTGGTCAGCACGTTGCCCAGATCGATGGAGGTGTTCACATCGTTGGTGGTGTTCCAGCGGTATCCGGCCGCACCGGTCACAGCGCTCCAGTTCCAGACAATCTGGGTAGGCAGCGTACTGTTGTGCACTCCGGCCGCTGGCGGATCCGGAGGATCCTGCTGTGTGGAGAAGGTCAGCGTAGTTACGTTGGATACGCCGCAGGGGCTGTAAGCCCATACATAACGAGTATACAGGGTATTGCAGGTCAGTCCGTTTTCCACCTTGGTGGTGGCAGTAAACATGTCTTCGGCCGTACCATAATCATTCGTCGTGTTCCACTTGTACCCCGTGGCGCCCTGTGCCGCATTCCAGTTCCATGTGATCTGAGTCACCGTAGAAACATGCGTGGCCGCAGTAGGGGCGTGCGGGGGAGCCTGAGAAGTCGATTCCGTCAGTTCTGTCGCGGCAGATACACCGCAGTTGTTGTATGCCCAGACATAACGGGTGTAAGGCGTATTGCAGGTCAGACCGGTCTCGGTCCGGTTCGTGGCCGTGCCTACATCCTGAGCCGAATTGTAATCATTGGTCGTATTCCATTTGTAGCCCGTTGCTCCGGTCACAGAGGTCCAGTTCCAAACGATCTGGTCCGTGGAAGCGACATGCGTGCCTTCGGCAGGCGCCGGGGGCGGATCCATTGCGGTGGTCTGTGTGAGAACGCCCGCCTGAGATTCGCCGCAATTGCTCACCGCCCAGACATAGCGGGTATAACCGGTGTTGCAGGTAAGGCCTGTTTCCACCCTGGTGGTATTGGTTCCGGTGCTGATGGCCGTGGCCGGATTGTTAACCGTGTTCCACTTGTAGCTCGTTGCACCCGGCACCGTGTTCCAGTTCCAGGTGATCTGGGTCGGCAAAGCTACATGGGTCGCGGCAGTCGGAGCCGCCGGGGGATCAAGGTCCGTGGTGGCCGTAATGGTGGTAACTGTGGAAACGCCGCACGGGCTGTAAGCCCAGATGTACCGGGTATACGGGGTGTTGCAATTGAGCGCGTCTTCGGTTTTTGTCAACACATTGCCCAGGTCCTGTGCCGTATTGTAATTGTTGGTGGAGCTCCAGCGGTATCCTGTCGCGCCAGCCGACGAATTCCAGTTCCAGACTACCTGGTATGCTGAAGGAACATGGGTAGCCTCTGCGGGCGCATTTGGCGGCTGGGATAAGGTCGAAAAAGTGAGGACCTCCGGCGCTGAAACGCCGCAGTCGTTGTATGCCCAAACATAACGCGTATACGACGTGTTACAGGACAAGCCTGTTTCTGTTTTGGATGTTGCGCTTCCCATTTCTTCGGCAGACCCGAAGTCGTTGGTTGTATTCCACTTGTAGTTCGTGGCAAAGTTAACCGGGTTCCAGTCCCAGATTATCTGCGACACGGTTGCACTGTGCGTTCCAGGTCCCGGCGGGGAAATGAACTGGGCGGTGGTCGACTGGGTCATTACCAGTGCGGTGGAGGTCCCGCAATCATCATAAGCCCAGGCATAACGTGTATATGATGTAATACAGTCCAGTCCCTCTTCAAAATAAGTGGAAGCATTGCCAAGGTCAAGAGCGGTCTCCGGGTCGTTGACCGTATTGAATTTATAGCCAATGGCGCCGGAAACATCCGTCCAGTCCCAAATGATGGAGGAAAAGTCGGGAATGATCATGGCGGGCGAAGGGGCCGGGGAGAACGGAATCTCCAGGGTTGATCCGGTGAGCGTCAGTTCCAGTGAGGGCCCGCACTCGTTGTAAGCCCAGACATATCTTGTATAGGTGGTCCAGCAGGTCAGACCTGATTCCGTATAGGTTGTTTGGGAGCCCAGATCGATGGCCGTGCTGTAATCATTGGTGGTGTTGAACTTATACCCGAGGGCGATGGGGACCTCGCTCCAGTTCCACTCCATGGAATTGGTGGCCGGCACGCGGGTCCCGGCTGAAGGCCGGCCCGGCTCCGAGCAGTTAAGGTCAAACACCCGCCAGATCCCGTTCTGGAAAATGGCCAGTGCTCCGTGACCATCGGTATTGCAGTCTGTGCAATATATGATCAGGCCCTCTGCAGGGCTGACTATGTCATTGCGCTGCTCATAGGTCATTCGTGGGAGCAACAAACCTTTATCGGTGAAGTTCACATCAAGGCCCGCCGAAGGATGAGGCGGGTCGCCACCGGGATTGATGGCAACCTGGGCTACCAGCAAACTATAATTGATGATTACCAGAACAGCTGTGAGAATTAATTTGCGCATGGCTTTTGATTTTTATGGAACTTATATTGTGATTTCTTTTGAACCCATTTTTCGTATCTACAAAACTAATTGTAAAACATGGTATTACCCGAACGCCTTCTTTAACTTATGAACCCTGTATTGTTAGGAACGAATGCTGTCCGGATATAATGACCTGTTTGCACAGTTTCCTCCATTTTAAGCAGATATATGACATCAGTAAAAACTTGCCTCCAGGCAAGCATCCCTTTATCGATAAAACTGAAAAAAGTAATATTGCAATTGCCCCCGGAATATGAGTTAAATGAACCCTGTCAATTTAATTAATCTTCCATTTATCCAGGCAGGGCGGGATTATTTACTTCGAAATCAAAGAGGTAATAAGACCACGCCCAACCAATTTTTTGTGGTGCAAGTATAGGATTATAAAAAATTCCGGAGTTGATTTTTTTTTTGCAAAAATCGCTAAAATTTCTAAGAGCGATCCCGATCTTCAGCCAGATCAGCCCTTGGACGGTCAGAATTGTTAATAACTTTATATCCTCCTCATTATCAATGCTCATGAAGCATGAATTTTTCGGGATGTTTGCCCGTCCTGCCTCTGTAAAAATCCATGATCTCCCTGAACTGTTCCTCGATATTTCCATTCGGCATGATGACTTTCCCCACGCCTCCCTCTTTTTTGGCATAATCAAGGTAACCTAACGCAATGGGCACTTTTGCCTGGTTGGCGATATGATAGAATCCCTTTTTCCAGTGCCGGACCGGCTTTCTCGTGCCTTCCGGTGTGATGACGATAACCATGGACTCTGACTGATTAAACAGCTCGACGATCTGGTCCACCATTCTCGAACTGCGGCCACGGTCGACAGGAATGCCGCCCATATGCAACAGAAGACCGCGGATGGGAAAACGGAAAACTTCTTTCTTGATCAGGAACTTGGCTTTCACACCCATTACCCAGTAGGCCAGCCTCCCGATCACAAAATCCCAGTAGCTCGTGTGCGGGGCAACGGCGATGACGACTTTCTTCGTGCCCGGGGGAATTACATTGGTGATTTTCCAACCCAGTATCCGCAGCATAAATTTGGCAAAAAGCGATAACATGATCCGATATTTTATCACAAAAATATAAAAATACACGGGCGCACACAGGCGCTGAAATACATATCTTTGCGCCAACAGCCAAAGGTTCCGTGAACAGCTCCGGGTCATACCGTCTCCGTTTACTCATCAGCATTTCCATTACATTGCTGCTTCTTTCATCCTGCAATGTCACCAGGATACTCGGCGAAGACGAATACCTTCTGACCAGCAACAAGATTGAATTCAGCACAAAGAATCCCGGTATCAGCTCCAGCGAACTGTATTCTATTGCCCGGCCAAAACCCAATAAAAAATTTCTGGGGACCGCCCGGGCCAAACTATATTTTTACAGTCGCGGGGTCAAGGGAAATCAGGACGGCAAATTCAGGACCTGGCTCCGGGAGAGCGTCGGTGAGCGCCCCGCTGTTTTTGATTCGGCCTCAGCCCTCAACGCAGCCCAGGAAATGGTTCAATACCTCAACAAAACGGGCTATTTCTATTCAGATGTCAAATTGAGCACGCACCATCACCGGAAAAAGAAAGTGCAGGCCATATACACCATCTCACCCTCCCTGCCCTATACCATTAAAGAGTTTGAATATGTTTCAGAGGATTCCCTGATCCATCGCATCATCAGTTCGAGCCCTCAGGAAAGCCGGATCCGGCAGGGCATGATATACAACGCCTTTGAACTGGATGATGAAAGGGACCGGATCACGCGGATTCTGCTCAACAATGGCTATTACTATTTCAGCAGGGACTATGTGTTTTTTGAAGTCGACAGCGCCTTGGGAAACAGGCAGATGCGTTTGACCATCCGGATCCGGCCGGACCAGGTTCCCGCCCCGGGTGAGCCCTGGAAGACCATTCCCCGGGACCATAAACAGTATTTCATCAGAGATATATATGTACGGCCTTCCTACGACGCCCTTGCCCCGGTACCGGGATCCTACGATACCACGCAGCTGACCATCTCAGACCCGAAGGGTAAGCACCCCCCCAGCAATTATTTCTTCCTCACCCAGGGCATGATCAAAATTAACCCGAAGACCGTGGCGCAATCCGTTTTCATCCGTTCGGGAAATCCGTTCCGACAGAACGAAGTCACCAAAACCCGTTCCCGGATCAATGAACTCGGACTGTTCAACTACAGCAACATCCGTTTTCGTGAAGTACCGCTGCCCGACACCGCAAGCCGGGGGTTACTCGATTGCTATATCGATCTGACGAGAAAAAAACTGCATTCCTTCACCATCGAAACCGAAGCGACCAATTCAGGCGGAAGACCGGGCATCGGTGCGAATTTCACCTACCAGAACAGCAACATCTTCAGAGGTTCGGAGATATTCCGCCTGAAGGTCAGGGCGGCCCTGGAAGCACAACAAATCTTCGGGGATGAGGCGGATTATTCCTCCACCCTGCCGTTTTTTAATACGGTGGAAACCGGTTTTGAGGCCAGTGTGATCTTCCCGAGGTTCCTGGTTCCGGTCAGACAGGAGTTGTTTAGCAGGAATTTCCGCCCGAAAACAACCCTCAGCTTTGGATTGGGCTATGAAGACAGGCCTGAATATTCACGCTGGGTGACCAATTTCTCGTTCGGGTATGACTGGAAGGAATCTGAAACCAAACGCCACCAGGTTTTTCCATTCGACTGGAGCCTGGTGAACATCCAGACCACGCCCGACTTCCAGGAAGTCATCGACAACGAACCCAACGACAGGATCAAATACCAGTATACCGATAACCTGATCATGGCGATCCGGTACGCGTTCACCTATAACACCCAGGATATCCGGAAAATCCAGGATTTCTTTTATTTCCGGGGGACATTTGAAACCGCGGGCAACCTGCTCCGCACCGGCAATGCCATTTTCGGTGGCGGTAAGGATACGCTCGGCAATTATATCCTGTTCGGAATTCCATACGCCCAGTATGCAAAACTGGATGGCGATTTACGGTTTTTCAACGTGATCTCCCGGAACAATGCCCTGGCTTACAGATTTTACCTGGGTGCAGGCATCCCTTATGGTAACGGGGAATCCCTGCCGCTTGAGAAAGGCTTCTACGGAGGAGGCGCCAATGGCATGCGCGGCTGGCCGTACCGGCTCCTGGGGCCTGGCTCTTACAGCAATCCAGAGGATAATTTCGACCGCATGGGCGACATCCAGCTGGAATTCAACCTTGAATACCGGTTTCCGGTGTACCAATTCATAAAAAGCGCTTTGTTCACGGATATTGGCAACATTTGGCTGTTGCAGGACGAGGGAACCTATACCGGCGGAGACTTTAAATTCAACCGCTTTTACAAGGAACTGGCCATCGACGTAGGCCTGGGACTCCGGCTGGATTTCAACTTCTTCATTCTCAGGGTCGATTTTGCCATTCCAATCCGGGACCCATCCATGCCGGAACGTGAGCGTTGGGTGGTGAACAAATGGCAGTTCGAAGATTTTATCATCAACTTCGGGATCGGGTATCCATTCTGATCGGTTTGGTTCAAAATCATTTCATTTGTAACAAAAAAGCATCTCAAGCGTTTCAACAGAAAAATCTGAAAACATGAAAAAAACTACCCTGCTATTCGTTGCCCTCTTTTCAATCCTGCTAACGGCCAGGGCACAGGAAACCAGGATCTACTGGTCCTTTTCCAACGAAATGATATTCTCCTTCGCAGAAATTGATAATCAAGGATATGATCAGGGAAACATCCTGCGATTCACCTTCTTCAATCCGCAAACCATGGCCAATTTCGACTTCGGAGATCATTTCGGCCTGTTTTCGGGTGCAGCGATCCGTAACGTTGGATTCATTTATGATAATCCGCTGGATGGCAACCGATACAAGTACCGCACCTACAATTTCGGAATCCCGGTCGGTTTTAAAGTGGGAAAACTGAACGATTTCGTCTTTTTCGGGGGCTACGAAATTGAGTTTCCCTTTGTTTACAAAGAAAAGCTGTTCGTGAATGAAGTGAAGGAGGACAAATTCACCGTGTGGTTCTCCGACCGGGTGGAGCCGGTTCAGCATTCAGTGCTTGCCGGGATACAATTCCCATATGGCCCGACCCTGAAGTTCAAGTATTATTTCTCCAACTTTCACAACAGGGATTACGTAGCTACGGTTGACGGGGCAGATATCCTGCCCTACGATTTCAAAGCCAACGTATTTTACATTTCACTGGCATTCAACATCTTCACCAACTGGAAGGAATACGAACCAGGGAATTATAAGAAGGTGGTCGAAGTTCGTTAAGGGAAACGTTCCGGATTTTAACCCTTACGGCATTTCAGCAGGGTGTGGCTCACGCCGATGTGGTCGATGGCTTCCGCCACCTCAAGTCCGGCCTGTTCCACCAGTTCAAACATGTCGGCGGAATGGTACATCCTGCTGTTTCCGTTGGCCAGGCAGGTGAAGTAGAGTGAAGTGGCGTTGAGGCTGTATGAAGATGCCTCGTATTTCTGACGGTCCCACAGCAGTTCCAGGATGTACAGTACGGAGTTGTCATGCATGGCCGCCCGTGCGCGGGTCAGGATGCTCAGTATCTCCTCTTTTGAGAAACAATCCAGGAACTGGCTCATCCAGATGGCATCATGATGTTCCGGCAGCGCATGGTCCGGATTGAGCATATCGGCGGCAAAAAAACCAACCCTGTCGCCAAACCCGCTTTCACGGATGTTCTTCTCCGCGGCTTTCAGGGTGTCCGGGAGGTCCACAATGGTCACTTTGAGGCCCGGGATTTGCGATACGCACTGAAATGCGAATTTTCCGGTATTCCCGCCCACATCCATCAGACTGGCGTGATTTCCTGCGGCTATGATCGGGATCACTTCAGGGAATGCGAGATCGGAGTAATAATGGTCAAAGGCGAACCAGCTCTTTTTGGCCTGTTCCGGGAGGAATTGCAGGCCGGGATAAATGGTCTTCCACTCCCCGAATATCTTCAGCCCTTCCGGTTTACCGCTTTTCACAGAGTCTTCCAGGTAAAAAAGCGGCTCGTAGCAAACATCATGGATGAAATCCATGTTGACCCGGGTCATGCTGTCGTTGAGCATGAAGAAGCCGGTTTTGGTAAGGATGTATTTTCCGTCGCGCAGCATGACCAGGCCCATGCTCAGGCCGGCATCGAGCAGCACCTCGACCCCGTATTCTGAAATTCCCAGCTTTGCGGCGGCATGCGCGGATGTGGCGCCGGTTTTCCCCGCATCGCTGACATACTGTAAAATGCCCAGTGTGCACAGGGCCCGCGCCGCCTCGAACATGACCGGGCCGAAGGCGATCTTCTGCGCTTCGGTCTTGGCCTCAAATGCTGAACGCAGGTCATTGCCGAAATCCTCTTTCTTTCTTTTCATCAGGTTTCTTTTAAGAAAAATCTGCGGCGAAATTATAAAAAAAGGTATGGCGGTCCTTCATCTTCCCAATAAAGATAAACTTTGAACGGGATCATCTTCCGGAAAGAAAATCGATTAAATTTGCAACTACATATGAACCACGGAGAATAACCGGCCGTCGTCCTGCCCCACTTACCCTTTAACGAAAAAATTATCCTCAAAATGAAAACAAATATCGCCATTCTATTACTCCTGGCCATATTCGCCTCATGCAGTTCCGGGACGAAACTCACCGGTACCTGGAGCGCTGAGCCGGGAAAAGGCTACTCATTGAAGAACATTGCCATCATAGGCATTGCCAATAAGCCTGAGGTTAGAAAAACGGTGGAAGACGACCTGGAAAGCCTGCTGGACGCCGCCGGGTACAACACTACGGGGGCGTTGATGTTCCTGCCGCCCCAGGCCAGCAAGGAGAACATTTCGCGGGAGATTGTCGTCGGGCTGCTCGACGCCAATCAATTCGACGGCATCATCACCATCAGCCTGCTGAAAAAGGACGAAGAGAGCCGTTACATACCCGGCAGCTATTACTACGTCGGCGGATATTATGATGTCCCGTTCAATGATTACTACGGGCAAATGTCCAGTTACGTCTATTCTCCGGGTTATTATGAGGAATCGGTCACGCTGATCCTCCAGACGAACCTGTTCAGCTATCCCGAAGGGAAACTCCTTTGGGCCGCTCAATCCGAAACCCGACCGATGGGCGGGCTGGAAAACACCGCCTCCGAATTCGCCAAAGTAATGGCCGGAGAGCTGATCAAAAGCAAGATTCTGATCCCGTAAGCATTTCCTTCGTGTCGCGGCAACGGATCCATATTATCCTGTTGTTCCTATTCTTCCCGGTATTTTTTGCCCGGGGGCAGCTCGATTTTCTGCCCAGGCTGCTGAGCGTCACTTACGACACCAATTATATTTCAACCTATACCACCGATTATACCGCCAGGATTTTCAGTTCCGTTAAGTACAGCATGACGCAGTATGGCGACAACGCCATCAATAAGCGTCTTCGTTACAGGCCCAACAACAAGCTGATCATCGGCGTAGGAGCCAATCACGGCATCCTGGGGATCAATATCGGGTTCAATCTGCCCTGGCTGAACCAGGATGATGACAAATACGGAGAAACGAAATACAACGATTTCACCCTCCGGATGTACGCGCCCCGGTTTAATGCCAGTCTCTATCTCCAACGATACAAAGGCTTATTTCTGAGGAACACGGCAACGATGATCCAGGGATGGACGGAGGGCGATCCCTATTATATCCGCGGCGATATGAGGGCGTACACCGCAGGGCTTGATCTGACCTATATCTTTAACAGCGAGCGCTTTTCCCTGCGCGCCGCATTCATCCAGAACGAATGGCAGAAAAAAAGCGCCGGTTCCTTCCTTGTCGGAGGCAGTATCCTCTACCAGACCACGATCGGAGACTCGTCACTGGTTCCGAAAAATATCGCATTTCCGAACTTTTACAATGGTTTTAACTTCAGAAGGTCGTCCAATTTCAGCATAGGGCCCATAGTCGGATACGCCTACACTTTTGTTTATAAGAAACACTATTTTCTTACCGGGGCAGTGACCGGCACCGGCAGTATCGGCCTGACAACGCTCCGGCTTGTCGAAGAGGATACCAAGGTCAAATCAGGAACGGTTTTGGGCGTGCGGGCAGAACTCCTGCTTTCGGCCGGTTACAACAGCGAACGGTGGTACGTTGGCCTCTCGTATGTAAATCTCGCCCAGACCAACCAGGCTCCCCTGCCCGAAAAAAATATCGGGTTTGACACGGGGGTCTTCCGAATCAACATGGTTCGGAGAATACCGACGAAAAAGCCGATCCGGTTGCTGAATCCATCTCCGAAAGAAATCTGAATCCATCTTCCTGTTCATTGTTAATTTAAATTTATTCTAAGCAAAGTGGATTTTTGTATTTTTGCTTGTCATCTGGTCAGTTTTATTAAGTCTAACCGAGAAAAACAGGTCATGAAGAACGTACTACTCCCCATCAGCTTCATTTTTCTGATGATCCCCGTTTTTGTTCAAAGCCAGCAGTTTGAGAATGCCGGTTTTGAAAACTGGGAAGCCATAACCACCCTGCTCAGCGAGCCGGTCGACTGGAACACCATTAAGACCGCCGACGATGAGTTTATTGCTTCGGTGGCTCCGGTCACCTACGACACGAGTCACGACGCCCATTCAGGAAATCTTTCGCTTAAAGTATTCAATGTCAAAGCATTTGGTCTCATTGCCACCGGCGCGATCTGCAACGGCAGGTTCCACGCCGAGTTCGATCTGAGCAAAAGTTATTCCTTCACCGATCCTGCCGATCCCCGCTGGCACACACCGTTCACCTACCGGCCGGATTCGCTGGCCGGGTGGTTCAAATATATCCCCCAGGAGGACGACCGGGCGCAGTTCAAGGTGATCCTCCACGTGGATGAATGCAAACTTCCGGAGAACGGCACTTTTCCCAACTGGGTCGGCATGGCGGTTTACAATACCGATGCCGGAGTTTCTTATGAGAACTGGACGCGGTTTTCCGTACCTTTTGAGTATTACCAGGAAATCTTACCGGAATATTTCCTGTGCGTGATCAACTCCGGCGACAGCACCGACGCGGCTGAGAACAGCGTCCTGCTGGTCGATGACCTGGAGTTCATCTATGGTTCCTCCTCCATAGGAGAGCCGGCAGTGGAGGCGGCTTTTCTGCGGGTAATGGATCACCGTCTCGCGATCACCCTGCCTGAAAAGGATTTTATGGGCGGCATGTTCTACCTGACGGACCTTGCCGGCCGACCGGTGTTTAATGCACGACTCAGCAGCGAGACCATCCTGCTGCCCGCAGAAACAGAAGCCGGTATTTACATCGCCGTTTTGAACGGACCTTCACAAAAATATTCCCAAAAAATCATATTAAAGTAAAGCATGCAGAAGCTGCTGGTTATTTTAATCTTATTCCTGGCCGTGAAGATAGCCCCGGGCCAGGATTACGGGACATTCAAGGGCACGGTGAAAGATCAGTCCAACGGTGAGGCCCTCATCGGCGCGAACATCATTCTCAAGCTTGACCCCACTTTTGGCACGGCGGCCGATATCAACGGCGCCTTTTCCCTGTCGCTAAGCCCGGGCAACTACACCTTCCTTGTGAGTTACACCGGGATGAAGTCCGATACGGTCTCCTTCCACATCGGGCCGGGACAATTGGTCACGCGCGAGATCCTCATGGAACCGCTGATCAGCCAGCTCCAGGGGGTCGAGATCAAGGTGGGCAAGTTCGACCGCCCGATCGAAGAGATGACGGTGAGCATGGAGATCATCAAAGCCGATCTCATTGAAGCCAAGAACACCCAGAACATCCAGACCATTCTCGACTACACTCCCGGGCTGAACATCCTCGACAACGAGCCGCAGATCCGCGGCGGGAGCGGTTTCACCTTCGGCGTGGGCAGCAAGGTTGCGGTCCTGGTCGACGATATGCCCATGGTGTCGGGCGACGCCGGACGGCCGTACTGGGATTTCATCCCGGTCGAGAACATCGAGCAGATCGAGGTGCTGAAAGGAGCCTCATCCGTATTATCCGGCACCTCGGCGCTCAGCGGAGCGATCCACATCCGCACCGCCCTGCCCAACTCCAAGCCGCTTACTAAACTGACGTTTTTCACCGGCATGCACAGCGCACCGCCTGAAAAAGATCAGAAGTGGTGGGACGATTACCCGTACATCGCCGGGGCCAACTTCCTGCATTCACGCAAAGCCGGCAACCTGGATGTGGTACTCGGCGGCAATCTTTATTTTGATCATGGCTATATCGGAGCGCCCCGGACCAATCCCGACGTGGTCGACACCAGCCATAACTTCGCCGACAGCAAAATGGCCACGCAAAAAGCCCGCATCAACTTTAACCTGCGCCAGCGATCGGAAAAATACCAGGGGCTGAACTACGGCATCAACGGGAACGTCATGTACCAGCACGCGCCCATGGTCCTGGCCTGGCTCGACGACACCGCGAACTTTTTCCGGGGATACCCCGGCGCCACGCTCCTCCAGGAACAATTCATTTTCAACCTGGACCCGTTCGCCAATTTTTACTCCAGCGCCGGGTACAAACACAGCATCAAAGCCCGTGCGTTGTTCAACAGCAACAAGCAGTCGAACGACCAGGACCTGAAAAGCACGTTTTTCTTCGGGGATTATAATTTCCGGAGAAACTACGATTTCCTGGAGGGCCTGGAGTTCATCGGCGGTTTGTCGGCGCAGTATTCCCACGTTCATGCAACGATGTACGCCGGACGGGGCACCGAAGAGAACAACTTCCTGAATATCTCCGGTTACACCCAGCTGGAAAACACCTTTTTCAAAACCCTTACCCTTTCCCTCGGGCTTCGGCTGGAGTATTACAACATGAACGGCGAAGAGAGCGATCTGCAACCGATTTTCCGGGCGGGGTTGAATCTCAAGGTTATGAAGGAGACCTACGTCAGGCTTTCATACGGTCAGGGATACCGGTTTCCGACCATCGCCGAACGGTACATCCGCACCACCGTCGGCACCTTTGGCGTGTTCGAGAATCCGGAACTGAAGCCTGAACGGAGCTGGAACGCGGAGGTCGGGGTCAAGCAGGGCTTCAAGTTCTTCAATTACTTCGGGTATTTCGACATCGCGTTTTTCCAGCAGGAATACCGGAACACGGTTGAATACCTCTTCGGGTTCTGGGATTCCACCTTCAGCACCCTGGGCGGCGCGGGGTTCAAGTTCCTCAACACCGGCCATTCCCGGATCATGGGGGTGGACATCTCGGTGACCGGAGCCGCCCAACTGGCCGAGAAGACCGTCCTGAAGACCATGCTGGGTTACAATTACATCATGCCCGTAACACTCGATCCTGAATATATTTACACCACCGATATCCGGGGAAACGATTATGATTACGAATCAACCAGTGTCAACCCGGAAGACAACATCTTAAAATACAGGTTCCTGCATACTTTCAAGGGTGATCTGGATCTCGAAATCCGTAAATTTTCCTTCGGACTCAGCGCGAAATATTTCAGCAGGATCGAAAACCTGGATAAAGCTATAGAGGAGTTTGAAAACACGACAAAGCTTGCCGGCGGTACGATCCAGCCCATTTATTACATGGATTATTTCTATACCAACAATAACGGGAAGTGGATCTTCGACGTCCGTGCCGGATACAGTTTCAACGACCATCACGCGCTTTCGCTGCTGAGCAATAACCTGATGAACAATATTTACTCGCTTCGCCCCCTGAAGGCGGAACCCATGCGGAGCATCATGCTCCAGTACGTTCTTAAAATATAGACCGATGACTGACCCAGACTCCCGGCCGGATTTCCTGCTCACCAAGATCATCGCCACGCTGGGCCCCGCCAGCGCCACGGTGGAAACCGTCAAGACAATGATCCTCGAAGGCGTCCGGATCTTCCGGATCAACTTCTCACATGGAACTTTCGACAGTTTCTCCCTGCTGATCTCAAATATCCGGCAGGCTTCCCGGGAGGTTGCCATTCCGGTGGCCATCCTGGGCGACCTGTCGGGCCCCAAGATCCGGGTCGGGCAGGTGACCGGGGGCGGGGTGATGCTGACGCCGGGCATGACCGTGGAATTTTGCCGGCATGAGCGGGTGGGAGATCTTGAAAACGGGAAGGTGGTCTTTTCAACCACGCTCTCTTCCATGATCGACGAGGTGCGACCCGGACAGAGGGTTCTGCTGGATGACGGAAACGTTCTGCTGACCTGCACGGGCAGAGCGGAAGACAGGCTGGTTTGCGAAGTCGTCAACGGCGGGCTGATCACCTCGAAAAAAGGGATCAACCTGCCCGACACGGGGCTGTCCGTCCCGGCCCTGACCGCCTGGGACGAGCAATGCGTCGAATTCGCCGTACAGGCAAAAGTGGATTACCTGGCTTTGAGCTTTGTGCGCAGTTCCGCGGATGTGCGGCTTCTGAAACACAAGCTGAACGTCCTCGGGGCACGCCCGGTGGAGCCGGGAACGTACCGGGAGCAAGGGAAACCGGAACACACGGGAGAAGCTTATTTCATCCCGGTGATCAGCAAAATAGAAAAACCGCAGGCGATGGCGGACCTTGACAGCATCATCGCCGAATCGGACGGCATCATGATCGCCCGTGGCGATCTGGGGGTAGAGATGGACGTGGCGGAGGTGGCCGTGCTGCAGAAGCGCATCATCAGCGCGTGCCACGACCACGGAGTGCCGGTGATCGTCGCCACCCAGATGCTGCAGAGCATGATCGACGCCCCCACCCCGACCCGCGCCGAGGTTTCCGACGTGGCCAACGCCATCTTCGACGGCGTCGACGCCGTCATGCTTTCGGGCGAGACCGCCGTCGGCAAATACCCTTCCGGAACCGTGCGCATCATGAACCGGATCGCCCGGCTGACCAACAAGTACATCCGGGAACAGAAGATCTCCCGTCCCGTACCCAAGGCCATACAAAACTCTAGGTACAGAAGCGCGGCCCTGGCCCATGGCGTTAAATCCATGGTACGTGACATCGATGCCCGGCTGGTCATCGTCTGGACCATCCACGGCGGCGGGGCGCTTTATCTGTCGCAACTCGATATGCCCCGGCCGATACTGGCCTGCAGCGCCTATCCGTCGACCCTGAACCGGCTCGCACTTTTATATGGCGTTCACCCCGTGCTGATGGAGCAGCCGGCCCACAGCAGCGATTTCATCCGGGCGGCCAATAAAATGATCCTGGAGAACGGCTGGGCCCGGCCCGGAGAACCCGTGGTCTTCGTCTGGGGAAAACCCATCATCAGCAGCGGAATGACCAATTCGGTTTATATTCATTATCTTTGGGAGTAAATTATGGCCATTGTCAAGAAGACATATCGCGTGTCAGGTATGTCTTGTGCGGGTTGTGCCTCGAAGGTGGAATCTTCCGTACGCCATGCCGAAGGCGTTAGAACGGCCGCCGTCAACCTGGCGCTGAATACCATCACGGTCGAGTTTGACGACCGGGAAACGGGATTTGAGCCCGTCCGCAAGACGGTCCAATCTGCCGGCTATGATCTGACCGGGGATTCTGAAGAGGAAGCGGAGGCCCTTGAAAAGCGCGAAGCGGAAGGGCTGCAAAAAAGCCGGCAGAAAACAGTCCTGGCCATAGCCTTCACGATACCGGTCTTTGTCATGGCCATGGCGTTCCACCAAAATCCCCTCCTGAACTGGTTCATGATGTTCCTGACGTTGCCGGTCCTGGCCTGGTTTGGCCGGGAATTCTTCATCAACGCGTTCAGGCAAACGATCCATCTCAGCGCCAACATGGATACCCTGGTGGCGCTGGGCACGGGCGCCGCCTTCCTTTTCAGCGCCTTCAATACCTTTTTCCCCGAAACCCTCATCAACAGGGGCCTCCAGCCGCATGTTTACTTCGAAGCGGCGGCGGTGATCGTCTCCCTGATCCTGCTGGGGCGTTTCCTGGAGGATCGGGCGAAATTCAAGACATCGGGCTCGATCCGGAAGCTGATGGATCTGGGCGTTAAAACGGCCACAGTGGTCCGCCAGGGCCGGGAAATGGAACTTCCCGTCGACCGGGTGGTCATCGGCGACGAGATCCGGGTCAGGCCCGGGGACAAGGTTCCGGTCGACGGCGAGATCATTTCCGGCAGTTCCGCCCTGGACGAAAGCATGATCACCGGGGAATCGCTTCCGGTTCTGAAAAAAGCCGGCGACACCGTCATCGGCGCCACCCTGAACACCACGGGCAGTTTTACCATGGTGGCCGAACGCGTCGGCCGCGACACCTTACTGGCACAGATCATCCGCAAGGTGCAGGAAGCCCAGGGCAGCAAAGCGCCCGTGCAGCAACTCGCCGACCGGATCGCGGGCGTCTTTGTGCCGGTGGTCATCGCCATCGCGATCATCACGTTCCTTGCCTGGTGGCTGTTCGGACCGGATCCCGCACTAACCTACGCCTTCGTAACGGCCATCACCGTGCTGATCATCGCCTGTCCCTGCGCCCTGGGGCTGGCCACGCCTACAGCCATCATGGTGGGTATCGGCAAAGGGGCCGAACAGGGCCTGCTCATCAAGGATGCGGGATCCCTGGAAACCGCCGGTAAGCTCGATGTGATCGTCCTGGACAAGACCGGGACCATCACCCGCGGCAAGGCCGGCATTACCGGCTGGAACTGGTTTGTTCCCCGGGAGGAACAATCCACTTTCACTGATCTTATCTACTCCGCGGAAAAACTATCAGAACACCCGGTGGCCCGGACCGTAGCCGCGAAGTTAAAGGATGAAGGCGCCCGGGAGATCTCTGCGGACTCTTTCGAAAGCCTGACGGGCAAAGGGATCCGCGCGCAGTTTGGCGACAGGGTGATGCTCCTGGGCAACCGTACGCTGCTGGAGGAACACGGCATCAGGATCTCACCGGATGCGGAGCGTATCAGCCATGAATGGGCCGATTCAGGGAAGTCGGTCAATTATATCGCTTCAGGCCCGGAACTTGTTTGCATCATCGCCGTGGAGGATCCGGTGAAGGAGGATTCGGCGCGGGCCATCCGCAGGTTACAGCACACGGGGCTTGAGGTGCATATGCTCACCGGCGACCATGAAAAAGCGGCGGAACGAACCGCCCGCAGCGTCGGGATCAGCCAGTACAGGGCCGGGGTTACGCCGGCGGGGAAACTGGAGTATGTGAAAGAGTTGCAGGGACGGGGCCTGCGGGTCGGCATGACCGGCGACGGGATCAACGACGCGCCCGCCCTGGCGCAGGCCGATGTGGGCATTGCCATGGGAACAGGAACCGATATCGCCATAGAAACGGCGGAGATCACCCTGGTCAAGGGCAGCCTGGACAAGATAGCCACGGCGATCAGCCTGTCGAAGCGGACCCTGCGGACGATCCGGCAGAACCTCTTCTGGGCCTTCTTTTACAACATCATCGGCATCCCGGTGGCGGCGGGGATACTGTTCCCGTTCACCGGCCTGCTGCTGGACCCGATGATCGCCGGCGCCGCCATGGCGTTCAGCTCGGTGTCGGTTGTCAGCAACAGCCTGCGGCTGCGAAACAGTAAGATCTGACTGGATTAATTGCACGCAGATTACGCAGATTACGCGGATTTTTAAAGATTGACGGAAAAAACAATTTAAGCACCGGGTAATTATTTTGAGCTTCCGGATTATCTATATTAAATGTTTTAATTAATCTGGATATTTCCTCTATCATTCTGAGGTCTTTTTACTTTTTAAGAAAGACTGATAGAATTTTCCGCAATAATCAGCGTAATCTGCGTAATCTGCGTAATCTGCGTAATCTGCGTAATCTGCGTGCAAAAAAACTAAAGCAAAGGCTGTTCCATTTCCTTCACCAGCTTGAACTGCACCCGGGCCCGCACCAGGTTGTGCCCCGGATAATGCACCCGGTAATACACATCTCCGTTGAGGTGATCGGTCAGAAAGCGCAGGCCGATCAGGAATGTAAGATAAACCGGCGCATAGCCTATCAGGCGTATTTCATCCGGTGTCAGGGCCTCCCCGATGGCATCCATGTATCCGCTGTGAAAACTGCGGGCAACCTCACGGTCATAAGAAACCTTCTCCAGGTCAGCTTCATCCTCCGCCGCCGTATTGGCCATGGTGCGGAGGGCGTCGCCGTAATCAAAATGGATGTAGCCGGGCATGACCGTGTCCAGGTCAATCAGGCAGAGGGGGCTGCCGTTCCGGTCAAAAAGGATATTGTTGAGCTTGGTGTCGTTGTGCGTCACCCTCGGCACCGCATACCGCTCCAGTTGCGTAAAATACTCTTCGGCAACAGGGAATTTGCTTTCGGCGAATTCCAGGTCGGCCGGAACCGATGCGGCGCGGCCGGCGGGGTCTTTGGATAAAGCTTCCCGGTATTGCCCGATACGGAAGCGGATGTTGTGAAAATCCTGTATCGTCTCCTTCAGCCGCGATGGAAGATCAAACAGCATTTTCTGGAATTGGCCGATGGCCGTTCCCGCTCCAGACGCCATGGCGGGGTTAAGGATGCGCTGGTGCGTGACCGTGTCCGGTATGAAGAGAAAGACCCGCCAGGCACCGCCCGTTTCATCCTCGTGCCAGGATCTTCCGTCAACGGTCTTCACCAGGGTCAGCGCTCCCCGGTCGGGATCCCCGCCGGGCATGGCCGCGAGCTTAGCCCTGAGATGCGCGCAGACCAGCCCGATATTGCGCATCATGGCCGGCACGTCACGGAACACATTGCGGTTGATTTTCTGCAGGATATAACCCGGATGGTCCGGTCCGGCATCCACAAAATAAGTATCATGGATATGGCCTTCGCCCCAGGCTTTGATCGGGCCGGGCGGGGCTTCCAGTTTAAATATTTCTGATATCAGGAACGGGATTTCATTCATCTGGCAGCGTGTTTTGCAAAATAGTCATCCGGTAGAACACGGATGAAACGGATACAACGGATTTGCACGGATTAAGTCCAGACCGGCGTGGGGTACTCGCCCTGTTCCACCAATGCCTTCAGCCTGGCTCTGACGATATCGCGATCTTCGATATACGTCATTCCGAACCACCGGGCTTCTGTCCTTAACACAGGGATCTCCACCTGCCGGGATTTGATGAGCCGGTCGATCACGTCGGGCAGCAAAAATTCCGCCTTTTCGCTGGCGATGTTTTCTTCGAGGAAGCTGCGCATGTCATCTTCCAGGTGCCGGAACAGGGAAGGCATGAATCCCCACATGTTCATGGAAACGAGGGCATCTTCGCTGATATCACAGGTTTCGCCGGATTCATCCCGGCGCACAATGCGATCGCCTTCCCGCCTGATCTTCAGCCTTTCGGTGATCGATGACAGCAGGCCATTTTCGTCAACTGCGCATTCGGCGCGGGACACGTACCCATGTTCCGAAAGGGTGTTCTTCAGCACGTACCCGATCAGCGCATAACGTCCCTCCAACAGATTTTCCATATTGCTGAGAAAGGAGGCCGCCATTTCATAGGAAGCCTTGCCGTAAAAATCATCCGCGTTGATCATGCAAAACGGCTCCCGGATCTTTTCCCGCGCCACCCAGATGGCGTGCCCGGTACCCCATGGTTTGGTACGTTGCGCAAGGGGTTCTAACCCGCCGGGAAGGTCGTCGGTTTCCTGGAAAACATAATCGACCTCGATTTGATCCCGCCATCTATCGAAGAAGAGCCTTTGCATATCATCTAAAATGTCGCGGCGGATCACGAACACCACTTTTTTAAAACCGGCGCGGATGGCGTCGTGAATGGAATAATCGAGGATGGCTTCGCCGGAAGGGCCGACGCCTTCAGCCTGTTTCAGTCCGCCGAAGCGGCTGCCGATGCCGGCTGCCAGTATCAGGAGTGTTGGATACATCACGATGAATTTTGAATTTTGAATTTTGAATTTCGATTTTGAAATTAATTCAAAATTCAAAATTCAAAATTCAAAATTACTACCATTTGGTGGTTTTATGGCCGTAGAGGGCGAAATAGAGGATGAAGAGATAGCAGGGGATGGCGATCCAGTAAGCCTGCTGCGGTGAATACGCATCCGAGAGCCAGCCCCAGACGAGCGGGAGGATGGCGCCGCCGGCGATACTCATGATCAGCAGGGCGGAGCCGGTCTTTATGAAGCGGCCGAGGCCGTGGATGGCCAGGGGCCAGATGGCCGGCCAGACGATGGCGTTGGAGATGCCCAGCAGGGCGATGAACAATACCGTATATGGCAGCATCAGCTCTACCTTCTGAAAGGTCATCAGGTCGATGAATGCGAAGTTCAGGGTGGCGGAGGCCGGGATCGCGAGGGCCAGAAGGCTGAAGGCAATGCCCGAAACGGCGCTCAAGGCCAGCAGGTTCCTTTGTGAGATCACTTTCGGGATCAGCAGGATGCCGATGATGTAGCCGACGACCATGGCCACCAGCACCAGCGAGGTGAAATACTTGGCCGACTCCAGGGGCACGTCGAGCGCCAGGCCGTAACGAATGATCGTATCGCCGGCGATCACTTCGATGCCCACGTAGAAGAACAGGGCAATCACGCCCAGGATCAGGTGGGGGAACTGGAAAATGTTGGTTTTACCGGCAATGGCGGCGAGTTCTTCAGCAGTCTCTTCCTCCGCCTCCACTTCCGGTAACGGAGCATAGCGGATGAACAGGCCCAGCAGGAAAAGCACGGCCGTCATCACCCCGTAAGGCCCGATCACGCGCTGCGCCAGTCCGTCGAGGGCTGCGCTCCTGGCCGCCGAATCCATCGCATCCAGGCTTTGAATGAACGCATCGCCGTCGTTGAAAATGAAATAAGCCAGCACCAGCGGCGCGATGGCCCCGGCCAGTTTGTTGCAGATGCCCATGATGCTGATGCGGCGGGCCGCCGTCTCGCGCGGCCCGATGATCGTGATGTAGGGATTAGATGCCGTCTGGAGGATGGCCAGCCCGGTGCCCATGATGAACAATCCCAGCAGGAACACGCCATAAGTGCGGGTGTATGCCGCCGGAATAAAGGTCAGGCTGCCCAGGGCCATTACCATCAGCCCGACCATCATACCATTCTTAAATCCCGTCTTCTTCAGGATCCACGAAGAAGGCAAAGCCATCACCGTATAGGAAATATAGAAAGCAAAGGCGACGAACAATGACTGGAAGTTGGTGATCTCGCAGGCGATCTTCAGGTAGGGGATCAGGATGCCGTTGAGCCAGGTCACAAACCCGAAGATAAAGAAGAAGATGCCGATGATGGCGATGGAGATGACGTAGCCCCGTTTGGTCATAGTGTTGAGGTTTGAGGTTTAAGGTTTAAGTTGAGGTTTTAAGTGATAAGTTTTTAGTATAGGTTTGAGACTGATGTGGCTTTGGGCAAATTTAGAACAATAATTGAAAGAGCTTGACAGCCGCCTGAGGGCAAATTTATCAAACTGATGGGTGAATCATCAGAAATTCCCTGATCTTTGCGTAAATTTACCGTAAAGATTGTTTCGATGGAATTGGTGATCCTGTTGCTGTTGATCCTGGTCAATGGCGTTCTTTCGATGTCGGAAATAGCCCTGGTTTCAGCCCGCAAATCCCGGCTTCAGTACCTCTCCCGCAAAGGAAGCAAATCAGCCAGGCATGCGCTGGATTTAAGCAATCGTCCCGACCGGTTCCTCTCCGCCATCCAGATCGGCATCACCCTGGTGGGAATTTTCCTGGGCGTTTACAGCGGTGAGAACATTGCCGACGACCTCAAGATCCTGATCGAAAAGGTCAGCTTCCTGGCGCCGTATTCCCGTGGGTTGGCGCTGGTTCTGGTGGTCCTGATCGTCACCTTCCTCTCCCTGGTGCTCGGCGAACTGGTGCCCAAGCAGATCGGCCTGGCCATGCCGGAACGGGTCGCCCGCGCGGTCGCCCGTCCGATCCACCTCTTCTCCATGATCACCCGGCCGTTCATATGGCTTCTGAGCATCTCCTCGAAACTGGTCATTAAAATCCTGGGCGTTAAACCCTCCGATGAGGGTAAAATCACTGAAGAAGAGATCAAATCGATCGTTGAGGAAGGCACAAAGCACGGCGAAGTACAGGACGTGGAAAAAGACATCGTCGACCGCGTTTTCATCCTGGGCGACACTTCGGTCAAGTCGCTCATGACTTATAAGAGTGACATCGTCTGGCTCGATATTTCCGATTCCCAGGCCAGGATCCGGGAGAAAGTCTCCGATAATCTTCATACACATTACCCGGTGGCCGACAAGACGCTGGACAACCTGGTAGGCACGGTGAGCCTGAAAGATCTTTTCGCCGGGATGGAAAAACCCGGATTTAATCTCCGCCGGTGCATCCGTGAACCTTATTTCCTCCCGGAAAACACCTCCGCTTACGACGCCATCCGGCAATTCCGTGACCGGAAGGTGTTCCAGGCCCTGGTGATCGACGAATACGGCAGCGTCGAAGGCATCCTGACGGTGAACGACATCCTCGAATCACTGGTCGGCGAAGTGTCGCCGGAAGAAGAGGAATACCAGATCGTAGAGCGGGATGACGGCTCCTGGCTGGTCGACGGGCAGTATCCATTCCATGAATTCCTGAATTATTTCGATCTCCAGGAGTTGTATGAGGACAATCGCTACAACACGCTCAGCGGGCTGATTCTCGACAAGCTGGGCTTCATCCCCAAAGCAGGTGACAAACTCAGCTGGTCGGGCTTTGAGATGGAGATTGTCGATATGGACCGGGCCCGGATCGATAAGGTGCTGGTGGCAAAGAAGAGCGAATAATATCTTTCCTGCATTCAGGCTGGCAAACCCGCCTCAACCGGTCCTGCCTTTCGGTCCGGGATTGTCTTATCTTTGCAGAAAACACAATCTTATGCTGATCAACCGGGAACAAGCCCTCGAACTGCTTCACCAATACATCAGGAACGAACGGATGATCTTTCATTCCCTGGCCTCGGAGGCCGTGATGCGGTCGCTGGCCCGCCGCCTGGGCCGTGATGCGGAGAAATGGGGCCTGGCCGGCCTGCTGCACGACCTGGATGTGGAGGTTACCAACGCCGATCCATACACTCATGGGCTGGAGACCGCGCGTATACTTTCCGGGATGGGCGTTGACGAAGATGTGGTCGAGGCGATCAAATTGCACAATGAAATGGCCACCAGTCAGCCGCGGACCGAAGAATTCCACCATGCCCTGGCTGCGGGAGAGACCATTACCGGGCTGGTGCTGGCCACCTCGCTGGTCTATCCCGACAAAAGGATCGCCAGCGTCAAGCCGAAATCGGTGGTTAAAAGGATGAAGGAGAAAGCCTTCGCCGCATCGGTAAAGAGGGAGAACATCCTGGAATGCGAACTCATCGGCGTGCCGCTGGACGAGTTCGCGGAGCTGGCGATCAATGCTATGGCCGGGCTGGAGGGGCAGGCGTAAGCTGAAGCACGTCGAACCAGGCGGCGCCCTTTGAAACCAGCTGAAGGGCCGGCCGGATGAATCCTTCATTGTCCGGTTCCAGGTCCGCCGAGGGTACGGTGAAACGATATTCCTCCCAGTCCCCGCTCAGCGTGAATTCCCGGCTGGCGCCGGCGCCCAGCGATAAGGAGAATCTCATTTCATTCCGTCCCGCAATTCCTTTAGCCCATACCGAAACGACGTAATCCCGCCCGGTTTCAATCATTTCTGCGTCCATCCGGAGGATCGTCCCTCTTCCTTTTCCGGATGTGTTAAGCCTGATGGAGCGGTCGCCCTGGCGGCTGAGGCGGCCATCGGCAAACCAATAGGTCCCGTGGCCTGCGTCACCGGGTGCGGTCACATGCATGGGCCGCGCAGGTGAGGATGTCAGCTCAAAACCCGGATTCAGGGTTAAATTACCCGGCAGGATGTATTTCTTCCAGTCGGGTTTCATCCGGTTATCGAACACATACACCTTGACGCCTTCGCCAAAAATAACATCGGTTATCCTGCTTTCATTCATTTTTACCTTCCGGCCCTCAAAAATGGCCATCCCTTCAATGGTCAGGTCGAGCTCCCCGAGTTGAACGGAGAAATCTTCAGCATTCATGGAATGGTTTACCACGACAATGACAAAAAGGCCATTCATGTTGAACACCCTCCCTTTGACCTGTGGATCGGAAAACCCCACGGGCGGGGTTGCATCGCCTGACGCCAGAACCGGCGCCAGTTCCATCAATTCAAGGGGGAGTTGTTTCCCCCAGTCCCCTCCGCCGCCTTTACGCTGAAATCCCGAAGCGCCGTTGCTGAGGTCGTTATATACCCTGTGCCGGAACATTTGTTCCGTTAATGCGCCTGTCACAGGCCCCGTAATTGCATCCTGACAAGGACAACTCCAGACCGGCACTCCGTAGCGGTCCAGCAAAGCCAGCGATCTTTCGGCAGAAGGATCACCTTCTTTGATAAATTCATCAAACATCATCATATCGGCCACTTCCAGGTAGTCAAGACCTTGTTCCGGCGATTGAAAATGCATGCATACCGGGTGATGCGGATCGGCAGACTTCAGTACCTGGAAGGCGTTCCACAGGGCTTCCGGCGGCAGGCCGGTGGCAACAGGGTCTGCTGCGAGGGTCCAGGTCAGCAATGCAGGATGCTCACGAAGCCTGTGAATCTCCTTCTGAAGCTTGCCGAGCTCTTTATCCGAGAATCCCGGTGTACCGTCAAGAGCGGCAAATCCTGATACATCATAATTGACTTTAAGCCCCATGGCATCGCACCGGTCCATGAACGCCATCCGGTTCATCCGGCAGGCCTTGCGCACCCATTCCGCCTCAGGAGCCACCATGGTGATCCCACCGCCGGCCATGCCGTCAAGGAGGGCGAAATCAGCAGGCAACCGGACCTCCTGTCCAACGGGAAGAAAAGGCAATCCACCGGTCATCAGCAGACCGGTGATCCGGTCTGTCTTCACTTCATTGGGCACGCTTTCCCTGATCTTCACATTCACTTTCCGTGAATCGACCCATTTCCCGTTCTCATAAAACGAAACGGTGACTTCGTTATCGCCTTTGCGCATCAGTTCCAGAGAAAAGGGCACCCCGGAAAAGCCATGCGGTATGACCTGCGCTCCCTTTTGCAGGAATTGGAATTCAAAGACCAGGTCGATGGTAATGGCCAGGTTGCTTTTACTTTCAGGGATATAGACGGCGATCTCCCCGGTTTTCTCAACGGAGTAATAATCCAGCCGGGAAATCGCATGGTAATGGTCCGGATCAGGCTGTGCATGCAATGCGGCCAAAAAAAGCGAGCAGATCAGGTTCAGTGCTATAATTCCGGGAAGTTTCATCTTGTTTCCGATTTCAGAAGGTTAATTGATCACAATTTCATCCGCGAATATCCAGGCCCTTCCGCCTTTTCCCGGGTGCCATTCGGGGCAGGTTCCCATGTTTACGGCTTCCACCCTGACGTACCGGGCCTGAATCGGTCTGCTCAGGGTGATCCTGAAGTCGTTGGTCATAGGAACAAGCTGCTGCTGGTCGATCTTATGCGATCCGCTGGCGATGCGCTTAAAGGAGTTCCCATCATCTGAAAAATAAAAATTAACCTGGTCGGGAAGGAATATCCACCTTTCCTGGTCAAGAAGAAAGCTTGCATTGATCGATTTTAAGGTGATGACGCTGTCGTAACGGATAACGAGGTCCATGTTCGTCCCGTTGAATCCCTGCCACAATCCGTCATTGTAGTTCAGGGAGCCTTTCAGTCCATCGACCAGCGCCCGGTCCCCTCCGCCGGGATATCGCTCACTGTAAGGGATGCGGTAATCCACAGGTTGATGGATCCCGTCGTGCAGGGTAATGATTTGGGTCGAATAGCGCTCCAGTTTCTGTCCGTTTTTCAGGGCCAGCGATTTCAGAGTAAGGCTCTGGTTAATGATGACGGGGTCTTTGTATTGAAAACCGTTGAGACCGGGTTCCCGGTTATCCAGGGTGTAATAGATATCCGTGCCAAACGCCTCGGTTTCCAGCCTCACGGCGTACTGGCCGTTTTCCGGATCCGGAACCGGGATCACATTAACCCGTCCGGAGCCCGCGAAATAATTGACGCCCATTTTTTCAAACCGGGCGAACTGGGTCTGGAGGCGATTTCTGAACCCGTACCATTCCCGGAGTTCTTCCGGGGTCCATAATACTTCGGCCAATGCGGTCATGCGGGGTAATACCATATATTCGGCATGTTCGGGCGTTTCGACATATTCTGTCCACAGATTCCCCTGTCCGCCAAGGATCAGCCGGGCTGTTCGTTCATTCAGCTCGGAGGGGGCAGGATGGAACGAATACACTTTTTTCAGTGTGATCAGTCCGCCGATCGCCTCGGGTTGATAGGCCGGATCAGCCTGGTAGTAGTCGAAATAACTGTGCGTTGTGGGGCACATGATCACGGGATGACCGAGCCGGGCGGCTTCGATGCCGCCTTCAAAGCCGCGCCATGACATCACGATGGCATCCGGCGGAAGGCCGCCCTCCAGGATCTCGTCCCAGCCGATCAATTTCTTCCCTTTCCCGGTGATATAGCTGCCTATGCGTTTCATGAAATAGCTCTGCAGTTCCTCTTCGCTGCGCAGCCCGTTTTCCCTCATCCGCGCCTGGCACCTGGGGCATTGCGCCCATTTTGTCTTGTCGGCTTCATCCCCGCCTACATGAATATAAGGTCCGGGAAACAGCTCCATGACTTCATCCAGGACATCCTGAATGAATACAAAGGTCTCCTCCTTACCGGCGCAGAAAATATCGCTGTTGGGCCAGTAGGAACCAGGTTGCACGGGTATCTTCTTCCCGGAGCAGGAATATTCGGGGTAGGCGGCGAAGACCTCGCTGGTATGTCCCGGCATTTCAATTTCCGGAACGATGGTCACAAACCGCCTCCGTGCGTATTCAACGATTTCCCGGATATCTTCCTTCGTATAAAAACCACCATAAGTAGCCGGTTCCCCTTCGCGGGCCGGCTCCCGCTTCGTCCAGCTCTGCCCGCTGCGGTCGACACGCCAGGCCGACACTTCAGTCAGCAGCGGGTATTTGTCGATTTCAATCCGCCATCCGTTATCATCAGTCAGATGCCAGTGAAAGATATTCATTTTATGCATGGCGATCAGGTCGATGTATCTTTTGATGAATTCCTTGGGAAAGAAATGCCGGGACACGTCCAGGTGCATGCCTCTCCAGGAAAATCTGGGCTTGTCGGTGATTTCCAGGCAGGGGATCTCAAGACCGCCGGATCTCTCAGACACTTTATTGCCGTATGCTTGCGGGGGCAGGAGCTGATAAAGGGTCTGTACGCCGTAGAACAGGCCCGGAACCGCTGCCGCGCGGATGACCATCCGCGAAGAATTGATCTCCATACGGTACCCTTCCAGTCCCAGGTCCGAATTCAGCGATGGATCCTGCAATAGTGAGATGGAGTTCCGGGGCGCGGCGCCGGTATGCGCTTCAATGTCAAGATCCAGACCGAAAGAGGCTTTTATGCGAAGGGCCAGCCCTTCGGCCATGAACCGGGCTTCCGCATCACCTGGGGCAATCACGATCCGGGTCTGTTCGCCTACTTTGAAGGTGCCGTTCTTCAACACCATTTCCGAAGGAAGCGGAATGATCGCCGGAATTTCCGTTTTGTCAGAGCACCCCGCCAGCAATGAGATCAGGGATATGAATACAAGGATTCTGATCATGATTTATGGTTATTTATGGCTAAAAAACTGCTTTGCTGAGTTTCATCGGATCCATATTGCGGTTCACCGGCCGGATCCGGAACCGGAATTCGTACATTCCGGCAGGCAGGGTATAAGCAGGCAAAGGCCGCGCGCCCCAGCTGTCATTGCCGCCAACGCCGGTCTGGCGGTAATCCACATTGACATCGATAAAATCATTCGGGACCAGGTCGGCGGTATGGCGGTGCCGGCTTTCCGTGTAATCCAGCTGGCTGATGGTAAATCGTAAAGCGGAAGCGGAAAACAGCGGCAGGCCGTCGATCAGCAGGCCTTCCCCGTTGCCGTCAGAGAGCAGCATCCAGCGGATATCGGTCCGGGCGCCGTTCTCCTGGGGGCGTACATAGGGAAAGTAAAGCCCTTCGGCATTGCTTTCATAAATCCCAACAAAAGCGGCGCTGTTGCGGTCCCAGTAATTCTCAAACGGGCCGCGTCCGTACCATTTTACGTGGCCGAACGCCTCCGGCACCCTGAGGTTGAATCCAAAACGGGGCATCTCGGGCAACTCCATGGCGCCCGGATCTATGGCACCGGTGATGATTACATCCCCGGAACTGTAAATATGATAAATCACTTCGAACGGAATCCGTGCGTGACCCAGGAGGTATTCGACCGTGACGCGGGCTTCACCGAATTGCAATTTCTCGGCCTGGAAATCCTTCAATTCCCTGCTGTTGCTGGCATCCTTCCACACCGCACAGCGTTTCGGCATGCGGTTGCCGAAGTCGTTGTCGATCGGGGCCCGCCAGAAGTTGGGCACAGGCCCGGACTCGAGAAAGCTCGTCCCGTTGAACCGGAGCGAGGTCATGTTTCCCGTTGTGGCGTCAAAGCGGACGAAAAAATCAACCCCGGTGACATCCAGGTTACTGCGGTCTTTGCTCCAGACCAGTTCCAGGTTGCCTTTTTCCTTTTTCTGCTCGACTTCCTTCGCCCAGCCCAGCAGGATCTGTTCCGAAGCGACCTCATGGCCGGCGGGCACCAGGCCGGAAGCCGCCCGGGTTTTCACGTTGAAATTCAGGAAATATTCCGCGCCGGGAACCGGCTGAATATCGGGAAGAATGATGGTGAAGTCCTTTTGTCCGCCCGCAGGGACATCCGGGGCGGGAATGACCCCTGAAGCGCGGCTGATCCCGTCCTCCATGAGATTCCAGTGAATATCAAAATCCCTGAGGTTAATGAAGTCATATTTGTTCCGAACGGTGATGATCCCTTCTTCCGGGGCGGAGGATTGAATATCGATATACTGGTAGACTTTTTTAACCTCGTACAGTGCAGGGTGGGGTGTGCGGTCGGGCAGCACCAGGCCGTTGATGCAAAAATTGCTGTCGCTGGGCGTCCCGGGAGGGCCAAAATCCCCGCCATAGGCGTAATAAATCCTTCCCTCATCATCCTTCTGCCCGATGCCCTGGTCCACCCAATCCCAGATGGAGCCACCCTGAAGCTGCGGGTGAGCTTCGATCACATCCCAGTATTCTTTCAGGTTGCCGGTGCTGTTTCCCATGCTGTGGGCGTATTCGCACATGATCAGCGGCCGGTCCTGCGGTTTGGAGGCATATTCGGCCAGATATTCCACATCCGGGTACATCGGGCAGTAGATTTCCGTGTTGTGCCGTAATTCCGCCCGCTCATAGTGGATCGGCCGGGAGGGATCGCGCCATTTGATCAGGTTGAAGCAGGTGTCGAAGTTCTCGCCGTCGCCCGCCTCGTTGCCCATCGACCAGATGATCACGCTCGGGTGGTTTTTATCGCGCTCCAGCATGGCTGTCACCCGGGCCTTGTGCGCCGGCAGAAACCTCGGATCGTTGCCCAGCGTGCGGTCCGGGTGATACCCCATGCCGTGCGATTCGATGTTGGCCTCGTCGATCACATATAAACCGTACTGATCGCACAGTTCATACCAGCGCGGATCATTGGGATAATGAGATGTTCTTACCGTGTTGATGTTGAACTGCTTCATCAATTCGATGTCGCGGATCATCGATTTTTCACCGACCACATGTGCGGTCTGCGGGTCGTGTTCATGGCGGTTCACGCCCTTGAGGGTGACCGGCCGGCCGTTGACCAGCAACAGGCCGTCTTTTATTTCACTCGTCCGGAACCCGACCATTGTCGCAAAGGCCTCGATGCACGCGCCATTTTCTTCATACAACCCCTGGACCAGGGTGTACAGCACCGGTGTTTCCGCACTCCAGGGCTGCACGGCGGGGATTTCCGATGAGAACCCGATGTTTTTGCTTATTTCTTTTCCCATGGCTATTTCCTGGCTAAAGGAAGCCATCACGGTCTTGCGGTCCGGGGAAAGCAGTTTTGCTTTGTATACGAAGGGTTTTGCCTTTTTCCCTGAATTATTGCGGAACTCGGCTTCCAGTTTGAAATCACCGTCCTGATAGTCGTTGGCCAGGCCGGCATGGACGAAGAAATCGCGCAGGTAAGCAGGCGGCCGGGCCACCAGGTACACGTCGCGCTCGATTCCGCTGATGCGCCAGAAATCCTGGCATTCGAGGTAAGAGCCGTCAGACCAGCGGAAAACCTGCAATGCGAGCAGGTTCCGGCCCGGTTTGAGGTACGGGGTGATGTTGAATTCAGCCGGGGTTTTGCTGTCTTCGCTGTACCCGACCTGTTCCCCGTTGATCCAGATATAAAATGCCGATTTTACCGCCCCGAAATGGATGAACACCTGCTTGCCGGCCCAATGGTCGGGCACGGTGAATTCCACACGGTAAGAACCGACCGGGTTGTAATCGACCGGGACCAGGGGCGGCTCCGGGTTGCGGGTCCATTCATACAGGATGTTCACGTAGATAGGCACCCCATAACCCTGGAATTCCCAGTTGGAAGGTACGACCATGGGGTTCCAGGCATTATCATTATAAGATGGGAGAAAGAAATCCTTCGGCGCATCGGCCGGGCGTTCCACCCAGTTAAACTTCCATATCCCGTTCAGGATCTTGATAAACGCGGATTTGACCCGGTTATGCTCCAGGGCAAAGCGCTCGTCCTGGAAAGGGATCATGGTGGCATGTGGCGCTTCTTTATTTATAGCGACTACCGCCGGGTTCTGCCAGTCGGGCAGCGACTGAGCGGTCAATCCAAGAGAGAATACCAGGAAAAAGAGACTGATCAGGCCGTACTTCATTTGGTTCAGGGGCTATTAAATGATTTTCAAAAATAGCATTTTAAGTCGCACGGCAATGAAAGAACTGCCCGTCCGGGCCGTAAAGAGAAGGTTCACAGTGATTGTAAAATGCGCATCATGTCCCTTACCCGTTCCGGATCGGTTTCCATAAGGGTGTGATCATTGCTGCCTGGATTACCCATCGGGACCGTTTTTTCGGTGAACTGCATTCTGCCGGGCCATTCCGACCGCAGCGAAGCGTGGATCTCCCTGGCGCCGGTTTCCCGCATGATCCGTTCGGCATTCTGTTCGCTGATCCCGCTGCCGGGCATGATAGATATCCGGCCGGCGGATAAACGGTTGAGTTGATGGAGGAGCGTGAGGCCATCGATAGCCTGAGGCGCCTGGCCCGAGGTCAGGATCCGGTCGCAGCCCAGGCTGATGATGTCTTCCAGCGCTTGAAAAGGATCCCGGCACTGGTCGAATGCGCGGTGAAAGGTCACCTCCATCGGGCGGGCCAGCCGGATGAGCTCCACCGTCCGGTCTTCATCCACCGAACCATCGGCCTTCAATAGGCCCAATACCACGCCTTTTACGCCATGTTCCCGGCAAAACAGGACATCGTGCTTCATCGCTTCGAATTCTTCATCAGAATAAAGGAAATCGCCCGGCCGGGGCCGGATCAGCACGAATACCGGCATCTTCAGCAAAGCGACCGCACTGACGATCACACCGGCAGACGGCGTGGTGCCCCCTTCAGCCAGGTTGCCGCACAGCTCGATCCGGTCCGCCCCCCCCTTCCCCGCCGCCAGTGCAGACTGCAACGACCCCGCACATATTTCCAGTTTGAATTTCATTGATTTTTCACTAATAATTCAGAATTAAAAATTAAAAATTAAACACTAAACATTAAACATTAAACATTAAACACTTAACATTAAACATTAAACACTAAACATTAAACATTAAACATTAAACACTAATCGCTCCGCCTTGCCCTCACCTGCGCCAGCATCATACCGCAAAGCATCAGCGCACAGCCGATCCATTTCCGGTCGGTCATCGTTTCCGAGAGGATGAGCACGCCGCCGATGACGGCAAATACGGTTTCGAGGCTCATGATGATGGCGGCATGTGTCGGCGGGGCTTTCTTCTGTCCGACGATCTGCAGGGTGTATGCCACGCCGACCGAGAGGATCCCTCCGTAAAGAATGGGGTAACGCGCATCCCAGATACCCGCCAGGGTGTTGTCTTCGAACAGGAAGGCGACCACGAAACTGAGGCCGGAGCAGACGAGGTTCTGCACAATCGCTAGTTTGAGCGCTGAATGCTTCGGCGCGAGCCATCCCGTGTACAGGACATGTATGGCCCAGAACACCGCGCTCATCAGTACCAGGAAATCGCCCCGTGAGATCGAAAAGCCTTCCGTCACCGATAAGAAATAGAGCCCAATGGCGCCGAGCAGCGCGCCCGACCAGAGGTTCCAGCCTGCTTTCTGGCCGGTAAAAATTCCGAGCACCGGCACAAAAATGATATACAGCCCCGTGATGAAACCGGCATTGCCCGCCGTGGTCGTCACAATGCCCGCCTGCTGGAAACCGGCGCCGGCGAACAGGATCAATCCCAGCAGCAATCCCGACGCCACCGGCAGCGGCCGACGGGATTCCGCGTATTCAACGTTCCCTGCTCCCCCGCTTCCCCGCTTCCCCGCATCCCCGCTCCCCCGCTCCCCCGCTCCCCCGCTTCCCTGCCTCCACGCCCCCCGCACCTTAACCACGAGAATCAGCGTCAGGGCGCCCAGGGCAAACCGGATCCCGTTGAACAGGAACGGTCCCATGTGCTCCATCCCCAGTCGCTGCGCCACAAAGGCAAAGCCCCAGATCACCGCCGTGACCAGCAGGATGAGATCATAGCGAAGGGCAGCGGGTTTTGGCATGGTGAATGTTTAGTGTTTAGTGCTTAGTGTTTGGTGCTTAGTGCTTAGTGCTTAATGTTTTATGCAGGTTTAACCCTGGAACCTGGAACCCTGGAACCCTGGAACCCTGGAACCCTGGAACCCTGGAACCCTGGAACCTGGAACCCTGGAACCTGGAACCTGGAACC
>CAZAZE010000018.1:0-56627 GCA_964489545.1 uncultured Bacteroidales bacterium | reverse complement strand
GGTTGTCAAGATGATTTTTCTGGTTTGGTGTCGTCTTTTAAGCTGCCGCATAACGTTTGTATATAGTCAATTGACTTTATTTTCAGTTTATCATTATTTCAATTGAATTTATTCCTCTAAAAAAGCGTGTATCATTCATTGATTGATACATCATATCGGGTTTTGATTTGTATGCGACAGCCCTGGCATTATCCACTCAAATATAATGATATTATATATTCAAATGATCCAGTGGACTTTTTATTTTTCCCAGTCCCCTTTGCGTAATGTGTGTGTAAATCTCTGTTGTCTTTGGACTCCTGTGACCAAGAAGCTCTTGTATATAACGCAAATCCACCCCGTGCTCCAGCAAATGAGTGGCAAAACAATGCCGTAAAGTGTGTATCGTAACTCTTTTCCTAATGCCTGATTTCCCTACAGCGGCCTTTAAAATGTTAAAAATACTTGTTTCACTGTACTGCCCTCCAAACTGTCCCTCAAACAGCCATTCCTTCGGCTTGTATTCCTTAAAATATACCCGAAGCAATTCCAGTACACGGGTTGAAAGAATGCTGTACCTGTCCTTCCTGCCTTTGCCCTGCCGGATGATCACATACATCCTCGCCGAGTCAATGTCCTCGATCCGCAGATTGATCAATTCGCCCCTGCGCAAGCCCGCTGAGTATATCAATGACAAAATGGCTTTGTGCTTGATGTTTTCCGTGTTGTTCAGGATCAGCTCAACCTCCTTTTCACTCAAAACGTTGGGGAGATTCCATTCCTTCTTCGGCCTTTGAACATAATACGTCCGCACCGGCCGCCCCAACACCTGCTCGTAATAAAACTTGATGGCGTTGATCGACTGGTTCTGGTAAGAAACCGATATTTTTCTTTTTTCAATCAGGTAAAGCAGGTATTCCCTGATCTGCTCCTCCGTGATCTTATCGCGATCCAGATGACTGTAATGTTGCAGGAATTCCTGCAGCATCGTCCGGTACGTCCGGATCGTGTTCTTGCTGTAATTTTTCAGCGTCAGCGTCTTTACAAATTCCTCCGGCACCAGAATCTCCCTTCTTGCCTTCATACCGTCATACAGTCCTACCGTCTTACCGTCATAAAGTCCTACCGTCTTACCGTCATACACTCCTACCGTCTTACCGTCATAAAGTCTTACCGTCTTACCGTCCTCCCGTCCTACCGTCTTAAAATCTTCCTCAAACAGAAGTTTCCCCTCGAACCGCTTGTTCAGCTTCTCCACTGGCCCCGCCAGCACCGACACGTGCCAGCACTTCTCCCCCGGATGCCATCGCGCCCCGGGAATGGTTCTGATCAGTTCAATAACTTCCCTGTTATAGTCGAAATAGAGCTTCAGACGCTCTTTGCCTTCGATGGGGCCGGTTTTAACTTGAATTGTTCTCATGTTCCTTTTTTTTGCCACGAAAGCACTAAAACACAAAAAAGCACCAAAATTTTTGTGTCATTTAGTGTTTTTGTGTATTTGTGGCATAACAACTTCACAACACAAACCGGCGGATTCCCTGGCCAATACTGCTCACATTAAAGTTGATCAGATAACCCAGCCTCAATCCGGTCAATTTCAACTGACTTAAGATTTGCGCCTCCCACACCGGATTTACCTGATCAACCGCCTTTAATTCACATTTGATTTTCCCGGCGACAAGAACATCCAGTCTCAAACCTTCATCAAACGTGATTTGATCGTATTTGATCGGAATATCAATCTGCCTGGCATAACTGATTCCCCTTTTGGACAATTCATAACAAAAACAAACTTCATAGACTTTCTCCAGTAATCCTGGTCCCAGGTTCTTATGAACAATGAAGGCTGCATCCACGATGTTTTTTCCAATTAGGTTCAGTTCCTCGGGAATGGGTTTGAATTCCTTTAAAATCTGTTGATTCTTCTCTGATAGTGTTTTCATGGTGCCGGTTTTTTGTGATGGTTTTTTTGTTGGTCTTTTGCCACGAAAGCACGGAAGCACGAAAAAACACCAAAACTTTAGTGTTCTTTTGTGATTTTGTGCTTTTGTGGCAAAAAGAAATTGCTTTCCAAACCATTAATCCGGAAAAAAGGAAAATATACCCGGTAGAAAGGAAGCAAAATTTAAGATTAAGAGAAAGAGATGAAAATGAGGCCCCTATTCCAGGTCCAGGATGATCCGCAGATTCTCCCGGATCTTCCCGATGGCCTTCTTGTCAGCCTGGCCCCGCTTACGTACCAGCCTCCGGTTGTCGATCGCCCGGATCTGGTCGATCATGACATCGCTCGCTTCATCCAGGCCACAGGCCTTAATATCCAGGTGCACGCGAAGAATGTCGCTACCTGGCTGGACTCTGGTGGTGATGGGGCAAACCAGCGTGGAAGGATGGACCCGGTTCAGGATATCGGTCTGGATCACCACCACCGGCCTGATCTTGCCGGGCTCGGTTCCCATCTTCGGGTTCAGATCGGCCAGCCATATTTCAAATTGCCTGACTTGCATCTTCTGTCTCATCAAATTCGCTTAATACCTCCAGCGATTCCTGCGCCACAAGCCTGGATTCCGCCTCAATCTGCCGGGCCAGCATGCGCTTCCGCTGCATCTTGTTATAGTGATCCAAAGCATCATTGATGTAGCGGTTCCTGGATTTCTTCAGATAGCCGGTCATCTGTTCGGTCTCCTCGAAAATGTTGTCATCTAATTTTAATGAAAGTGTTTTCATGATATAACATCAGTATATCACAAAAGTATATACAAATTTAATAATTTGCAATTCTTTCATAGCCACGAAAACACAAAAAATCACCAAAACTTTGGTGTTCTTTAGTGTTTTTGTGCTTTTGTGGCAAAAAGAAATTGCACTCCAATCTATTAATCCGGAAAAAAGGAAAATATACCCGGCGAAAAGAAGAAAAGTAAAAAACAAATAGTGAATTGCGGAGAACTCTTCCCCATTCAGGAAATTTCTATCACGATATCAACTTTCCCCCTTAATCCCTTCTCAACAATTTCATACAAAGTCTTGAGATTCATATTACTGCCGTCTTTCTCAATCCTCGAGATATAGCTTCTCTTCTTGGAAATGAGGTCTGCAAGTTCTTGCTGGGTCATATTCTTTGCTATCCTGGCTTCACGGATCATGAATCCGATCCGTATCGCTTCCATCTCCCTTTCCAGCCCATCCCTTCGCTCGGTACCTTTGATTCCAAAAACCTCGTCCTTTATGGTTGACCATGTTTTAGTGGTCGAATCTTTCTTTTTCATTTTATCGCGCTCTTTTCTATATAGTAATCTTCCCTTAATCTTATAGCCAGCTTGATTTCCTCTTTTGGGGTTTTCTGAGATTTCTTTTGAAATCCATTCAGCAATATGACCAATCTGCCTTCATCAAAGAAACAGAACACCCTCCATATATCTGATCCTAAACTAAATTTGGTTTCATACAACCCTCTTGTTCATTTAATTTGACTAAGAAAGGTTGAAGGAACATGTTGCTGGAATTCAATAATTTCTAAGATTTTAAATATCTTATTTTGAACCTTTTCTGGTTGTTTCCGGAGAAAATCTTCAAAATATCCCTTATAGGAAACAATCTCCCTGATTTTTTCCATAACAAATCATTTACAAAGGTAACTCAAAAGTTACATAACGTCAAATAGCTTTTAATTACATATCAAAATTGTCCAGCCGCTCTTTGCCTTCGATGGGGCCGGTTTTAACTTGAATTGTTCTCATGTTCCTTTTTTTTGCCACGAAAGCACTAAAACACAAAAAAGCACCAAAATTTTTGTGTCATTTAGTGTTTTTGTGTATTTGTGGCATAACAACTTCACAACACAAACCGGCGGATTCCCTGGCCAATACTGCTCACATTAAAGTTGATCAGATAACCCAGCCTCAATCCGGTCAATTTCAACTGACTTAAGATTTGCGCCTCCCACACCGGATTTACCTGATCAACCGCCTTTAATTCACATATGATTTTCCCGGCGACAAGAACATCCAGTCTCAATCCTTCATCAAAGGTTATCTGATCGTAATGGATCGGAATATCAATCTGCCTGTCATAACTGATGCCCCTTTTTGCCAATTCATAACAAAAACAAACTTCATAGACTTTCTCCAATAATCCTGGTCCCAGGTTCTTATGAACGTTGAAAGCTGCATCCACGATGTTTTTTCCAATAAGGTTCAGTTCCTCGGGAATGGGTTTGAATT
This sequence comes from uncultured Bacteroidales bacterium, assembly GCA_964489545.1. Lineage (GTDB taxonomy): Bacteria > Bacteroidota > Bacteroidia > Bacteroidales > JAGOPY01 > JAGOPY01. The sequence goes on along the minus strand of CAZAZE010000018.1, from coordinate 52,428 downwards.
CCTTTAAAATCTGTTGATTCGTCTCTGATTGTGTTTTCATAGCACTTTTTTTAGTATTAGTTTATGGCCACTAAAACACGAAGACACGAAAAATCACCAAAACTTTAGTGTTCTTTAGTGTTTTTGTGCTTTTGTGGCAAAAAGAAATTGCACTCCAACCTATTAATCCGGAAAAAAGGAAAATATACCCGGCGAACGGGAGGAATTTTTACCTTTGAAGAGACTGTAGGACTGTAAGACTGTAGGACTGTAAGACTGTAGGACTTCTAATGACATGAGCGTAGCGAATAAATGACGCGAGCGCAGCGAGCTAATGACGCGTAGCCAATGACAATTAACTAAAACCAGGATAAATAATGAAGAACAAAAACTACACCCGCCGGCAGTTCATCGGCACTACCGCGGCGGCGGCGGCCGGGTTCACCATCCTTCCCTCATTCAGCTTCGGAGGGATGCGCGTCCCGCCCAGCGATAAACTCAACATCGCCGGCATCGGCGTGGGCGGCGTGGGCGGTACCAACATCAAAAACTGCAGCGGCGAAAACATCGTGGCACTGTGCGACGTCGACTGGAAATACGCCGCGGGGACTTTCGAGAAGTATCCGAAAGCGAAGATGTTCAAGGACTACCGCAAGATGTTCGACGAGATGGACGGGCAGATCGACGCGGTGGTGATCGCCACGCCCGACCATACCCATGCCGTCATCGCCGCCGAAGCCATGCGCCGCGGTATGCACATCTACCTCCAGAAGCCGCTGACGCACAGCGTGTACGAGTCTCGGCTGCTATCCCAGTTGGCCAAAGAATACCGCGTCGCCACGCAGATGGGCAACCAGGGCAACAGCGGCGAAGGGATCCGGCAGGTGTGCGAATGGATCTGGGATGGCGCCATCGGAGAGATCAGCGAGGCCCACGCCTGGACCAACCGCCCGATCTGGCCGCAGGGCCTGGAACGCCCGCTGGAGGAGGAAGCCATTCCGCCAACGCTGGAATGGGACCTGTTCCTGGGGCCGGCGCCATGGCGCCCCTACCACAGCGCCTACCACCCGTGGAACTGGCGTGCCTGGTGGGACTTCGGCACCGGCGCCCTCGGTGATATGGGCTGCCATATCTTCGACCCGGTGTTCAAGGCCCTGCGCCTCGGGAACCCGGAATATCTCTACGGCAGCTCCACCCAGGTGAACACCGAAAGCGCGCCGAAAGCCTCGATGGTGCATTACGAGTTCCCCGACCGGGGCGATTTTGGCAAAATAAAACTGGTGCCCGTGAAAGTGACCTGGTATGACGGCGGCCTGCTGCCCCCGCGGCCGGCGGAGCTGAAAGACGGCCTGCCCATGGGCGACTGGAGCGGCGGTTGCCTGTTCGTCGGCAGCAAAGGCAAGCTGCTGTGCGACGCCTATGGCCGCAACCCGCGCCTGCTGCCCGGGGAGCTCGACAAGGACTACCCGCGCCCGGAACCGTCGCTGCGCCGCATCGACAACGCCATGGACGGCGGCCATGAGCTCGACTGGATCCGCGCCTGCAAGGAAAGCCCCGACAGCCGCGTGGAATGCAGCGCCAGCTTCGATTACGCCGGCCCGATGAACGAGGTGGTGGTGATGGGCAACCTGGCCGTCCGCCTGCAGGACCTCAAACGCAAACTGCAATGGGACGCCGAACGGATGATGATCCCGAACATCGGCGAAGCCGACGAGATCCGCGTGGTGACGACCGACAAGTTCACCGTCATCAACGGCCACCCGCACTTCGACACCCAATACGCCACCATTAAAGCGAAACCGGCGGCGGAGGAGTACATTAGGCATACATACAGGGAAGGATGGAAGCTGTGAGTGTTTAGTGTTTAGTGTTTAGTGTTTAGTGTTTAATTTGGAACTACTGGAACCTTGGAACTATTGGAAACAGGAAATAGGAACCAGGAACCCTTAATCCGTGAAAGATATCTGCGAAATCTGCGAGAAATAAATAAAATATGAAAACAACAATAATGATTGCAACCATGATCGTGTTTTCGGCTGTTGGTTACAGCCAGAAAGGACACCCCAATACCCTGTCGAAAAAACAAAAGAAAGAAGGATGGGTGCTGCTGTTCGACGGCAAGACCACCGACGGATGGCGGGGATACAACAAGGAAGCCTTCCCGGATAAAGGCTGGGTGGTGGAAGACGGCACCCTGCACGTGATCGGCTCCAGCCGGGGCGAGGCCGGCGGCGGCGGTGACCTGCTCTATGACAAAAAGTACCGCAACTTCGAGCTTTCCCTCGAGTGGAAGGTGTCGGAAGGCGGCAACAGCGGCATCTTTTACCTGGCGCAGGAGATCCCCGGCGAGCCGGTGTGGAAGAGCGCGCCGGAGATGCAGATCCTCGACAACGAGAAGCATCCCGACGCCAAGCTGGGGGTGGACGGCAACCGGGCTGCAGGCGCCCTGTACGACTTGATCCCCGGCGACATGAAAGCGGTGAAGCCGGCCGGCGAGTGGAACCAGGTGAAGGTCCTGGTGTACAAAGGCACGGTCGTGCATTACGTTAATGGCAAACAGGTGCTCGAGTATCACCTATGGACCGACGACTGGAAGAAGATGGTCCTGAACAGCAAGTTCAAGGACTATGAATGGTTCCTGAACACGGCGGAGGAAGGGTATATTGTGCTGCAGGACCACGGGGATGACGTGTGGTTCCGGAATATCATGATCCGGGAGATGTAAAAAAAATTTTGTTTACCAACCTTGCAAGGGTTATAACCCTTGCAGGGTTTCCTTTTTTCATCCAAATTCCTTAACTTTGTAATGATACAACCATCATTCACAAAGCATTGTGACCTGTACCATCATGAATACCTTCCCTAAATCCTGGCTTATGATCCTCATCCCCCTATTTTTCTCTCCGAAAAGCCCGGGGCAGGAAAACCCCGGCGCCACCCACCTGGCCGACCGGAAACCGGCCGTGGCCGGACAGTTCTACTCCGCCAGCCCGGCACAGCTGAAATCGGATCTCGCCGCCCTCTTCTCCCGGGCACTGCCCGCCCAAAGCCACGACGTCGTCGCGCTCATCTCGCCGCACGCGGGGTATGTCTTCTCCGGCGAAGTCGCCGCTACCAGCTTCAATCAACTGGACCCGGCTAAAAAATACGACAACATTTTCATCCTCGCCTCCAGCCACCGCATGGCGTTTGACGGGGCCTCGGTTTATACCGCCGGCGATTACATTACTCCCCTGGGCAAGGTACAGGTCAACCTGGACCTGGCGGCGAAACTGGTGAAAGACAACCCGGTGCTCAACAACAAGACCGAACCGCATATTTATGAACACAGCCTTGAGGTGCAGCTACCGTTTTTGCAGTATAAGCTCGGCAACGACTTCCGCATCGTGCCCATCATCGTCGGGACACAGTCGGCGGCCACATGCAAAAAGATCGGCGCCGCCCTGAAGCCATACTTCAACGGCAACAACCTTTTCGTTATCAGCACCGATTTCTCTCACTATCCATCCTATGAAGACGCCACCATCGTCGACCATCTCACCGCCGAAGCCATCGTCCGCAACAGCCCTGCGGCCTTGCTGGAAGCCCTGGAAAAGAATAACGAAAAAGACATCCCGGACCTGGCTACCAGCCTCTGCGGCTGGACCTCGGTCCTCAGCCTGCTCTATATGACCGGAGGGCGGACCGACCTGCAGTTCCAGGCGCTGAAATACATGAACTCAGGCGATTCGGAGCTTTATGGCGATAAGGACCGCGTGGTCGGGTATTACTCCATCGTGGTGGAGAAAAAGCCCGGTGACGGATTCAGCCTCGGCGAACGGGAGAAAGAAACCTTGCTGCGCATCGCCCGCAGCGCCGTTTCCGAGACGGCCGGGGTGAAAGGACTGCCGCTCGAGGATCCGGCCGGCTTCTCCGACCGCCTCCGGGAACCCTACGGATGCTTTGTCACCCTCAAAGCCGACGGCGCCCTCAGGGGCTGCATCGGGCGTTTTGAGACGACCACACCGCTCTACGAACTTGTCCGGGAAATGGCCATCGCTGCCGCTTCGCAGGATTACCGCTTCCGCCCGGTCGAAGCCGGCGAACTCGGCGGCATCGACATCGAAATCTCCATATTAACCCCGTTGAAAAAGATCGGCAGCATTGACGAGATTGAGCTGGGCCGGCATGGCATCTACCTTAAAAAGGGTTTTAGCACAGGCACCTTCCTGCCACAGGTCGCCACGGAAACAGGCTGGACAAAGGAGGAATTCCTGGGCCATTGCGCCCGCGACAAGGCCCGCATCGGTTGGGAAGGCTGGAAGGAAGCCGAGATCTATACTTACGAGGCCTACGTTTTCGGGGAGCACGACCCCCGCTGATCAGCGGTTGCACAGGGCCCGGAACGGGCAGTATTCGCAGTGTTCCGGTTCTTCCGTCTGGGTGAAGGGAAGTCCGGGATCAAAAATGTCCTCCAGTAATTCTTTCAGGATATTTTCCACAAGCAATGCCGTTTCTCCGGAAAACGCCGCATCTCCGGGAAGTCTGACAGGGATGAAATACTCGCTGATCCGCCGCAGGGTGATGTTGCCCGTCTCCACTGGCCCGATGTCAGATGATTCTTTCCGGGCAAACAGCCACGCGTAGATCAGTAACTGCAGGGCTTTCGACTTCCCGGGATCATCCGTCAGTTCCTGCCATTCTTCCAGTTTCAGCTCGTCGGGCCGCACCATGCCGGTCTTATAATCGATCACACGGACCGTGCCGCCCCAGCGGTCGATGCGGTCGGCTTTGCCTTTGATGCGCACCATGCGGTCTTTTCCCTGCACGTTTGCCGTGATCGAAGCATCCAGGAACTGCTCCAGCCCTATGATTTCCAGGTGGCGATCCGGGTCTTCCTGTTCCGAAAGCAGCTCTGCTTCCGTCCGGATCAATTGGTTCACCAGGAAATGCGATACCCTGGCAATAAGCAGGTTCTTGCCGTGGGAGATGTCGCCGGCTGGATAATGCTTCGCGAAGGCCTGTTCCAGGTATGCCCCGGTCTGTTCCAGGGCTTTCAGCAGGGATTCAGGATCGGTGTAGGTTCCCGTGAAGGGCTGGTAGACCCGGTGCAGCACTTCGTGCACCACATTGCCCATGGTGGCGGCTTCGATGGTTTCTTCAACCGTTTCCTCTTCGGCCAGCCGGAGGATATCGCGGTAATAAAACTGCAGGCTGCAGCGCACATAGGAATTCAGGGCCGTGGGGGAGAATCCCCGCGCGGCCATTTCTTCCAGCCGGGCGAAGACGGCTTCGTTCTTCCGGATGGTAGTGCCGGCAGCGGCGCCCGGGATGGGTGGATCGGGGCTCAGCACATCATCTTCAATGGTGATCTTCGGGTTGTATTTCTGCAGTTCATGCAGGATCTGCATGATAAACCGGCTCTTCTCGCCCCCTTTCATCTGGTCGCCTTCGGTGTCGTACAGAAGATAGACCTTCTCCGCGCGTTGCAGCATGCGGTAAAAATGGTAGGCGAACACCGCGTCCTTCTGCTGGTAGGTGGGCAGTCCGAACTCCAGTTTGATGTCGTGGGGGATGAACGAATGGGCGGTTTTCCCGGAGGGCAGGACGCCTTCATTGACAGAGAGCACGATCAGGTTGGTAAAATCGATGGCCCGGGTTTCCAGCACGCCCATGACCTGCAGGCCCAGCAGCGGTTCGCCATAGAAGGGCAGCCGGGCGCTGTCGAGCAACTGGAACAGGACCTTCCGGAGTTCGCGGAGGGTCCGGATGAAACCGGTGGTTTCCACCAGGTCCAGGCATCTTTTGAGGATACCCGAAAGATGAAAGAGATATTCCAGCTCCATCCAATGATGTTCATCCTGTTCATTCCGGATGGAGATCAGCCGGTCGCGGAGGTTTTCCAGCAGCGATTGAATGTTTTTCAAAGCATCGGCCGGGGTGTCCCAGGGCGTGGCCAGGACAGAGACCAGGTTCCGGAATGCCTCGCCCCGGTCGCCGGCCAGCGTGGCGATCTCACCGGGGGTAAGGAAGACGCGGTTGGTCCCGCGGATCGTGGCGGAAAGAATGTCGCTGTCGCCGGTACGGCTTCCGGGATCACGCCAGGATGCCAGCCCGGGGTTGCCCAGCAGGCGGAGCAGGTCTTTCACGTAAAACGACCTGGGACGGCCGGTATGCAGGGCGTGGAAGCGTTCCATGTTTTCCTGCAGGCTGAAACAGACCGACACCAGCTGATACAGGTGCGTGAAGCGGAACGGGTAGCCCATCGTCACGTTCACCGCGCCGAGCTGCTCCGGCAGCGCGTACAGTGCGGGGATAAGCAGATTTTCGTCTGCGAGCACAACGGCGGTGCGGTCGGGCAGGTCATTCTTTTCGCCCATGAGCTCTTTCACCAGTTCCCCGGCTTTCTGTGCCTGCCCGGCGTTCAGCGGGACGCCGAAGATGCGGATCTCTTTGCGGGTATCGCGGAAATCGCTTTCCAGCCAGCGGACCGGTTCCTCCGGCCATTTTTGCAGGTATTTCCGCGCGAATTCCCCGGCTTCCTGCATGGGATCGTCTACATAATAGCGGTCGATGTCGCGGTAAAAACGCGCTTTGCCCACCCGGAGCAACTGGTCGATGAGGTTTTCCTCGGCTGTCGACAAAGCGTTAAGCCCGGCGAAATACACTTCGCTCCAGGGCGGGGCCGCGGCGATGCGGTCCAGATTTTCCACCGTCAGACGGTACGCCAGCCCCTGGTACACCGTTTTCTTCTCCAGCAGCCGTTCTTTCAGTTTTTGGTAATAACCCAGGAAGGACTGGTAAAATTGGAGGTATCCTTTTTCCTGCTCGGTCAGGGGCGTTTCGCCCAGGTTCCAGACCGACAGGGCCCGCGCTTCGTTGAGGTAAGTGAAGATCTTGTCCGGGTCGGCCAGGTACTGATCGATCTCCTCAAAATCGCCCAGGAGCATCTGGCCCCATTCGGCGAACTCCCCGAACGACTGGGCCTGTTCGCCGGCCAGCTCCCGGTGTACGGCGTAAAACTCAAACAGCAGGCTGGTGGGGTCGATGCGATCATAGCCGGAGATTTCCATGATGAAATCCTCGATGGATAAGATGACCGGGGCCCAGGAGGTCCTGCCCAGTTCCCGGGCGAGGTAGGTCTTTAGGTAGAGGCCGGCCCTGCGGTTGGGCAGCACCACGCAGAGCGCCGAAGGGTCCGTGCCGTATTTGCTGGCGATTTCCCGGGCCAGTTTCTGAAGGAACGGCGTCATGGGGAAAGATATTCGGGATTCCGGGTGAGATAATCGGTGATGCGCTGCAACTGTTCCGGTTTCCCGGCGTCGAACCAGGATGATCCTTCCGTGTGGTCATAGCCGCGGATCAGGTGCGTTCCGCCAAGCCGGAGGTAGGTGTCGATGATAGAAAATTTGCCCGTTTCGGTGATGAGGCTGAATATCCCGGGGCTGATGATGTGGATGCCGCTGAAGGCCTTTCTGAGCGCTTGCGGGCAGGGAGGACCGGCCCAGCGCAATTCGCCAGTCCCGGTGTCTTCCCAGCCCCTCAGCCGCGATTCCTCATCGAACAGCAGGTAGCGCCCGGATGTCCTTTGGCGGACCGCCAGCGTGGCCAGGGCTCCGGATGCGGTATGCGCATCCATCATCTTCCTTAAATCAATATCGCTCACCACATCCACATTCCAGACCAAAAAGGGTTCGTCGCCCTCCAAAAACCAGGAAGCGTTCTGCATGCCGCCCCCGGTGTCGAGCAAGGTCCCGCTCTCATCGGAGATGCAGATGATGCTGTCGCCGAATTCCTGTTCCGCCAGGTAATTGATCACTTTGAGGGCGAAGTGGTGCACGTTCACGATCAGCTCGTCGAAACCTTCCTGCATCAGCCTACGGATCGCCAGTTCCAGCAGCGGAATGCCATTCACCGGCACCAGCGCCTTAGGGGTGGAGGCGGTCAGGGGCATCAGGCGGGTGCCGAGCCCGGCGGCCAGTATCATCGCTTTCATCGTTCAGACCTTTTTGGGTTTGCAGAGCTTCTTTTCCTTCAGGGCGCGCAGGCCGCAGGATTTGCATTCATAGGCGGCGGTGCCTTTCTTCACCTTCCCAGCGCCGGGATCATCTTTGCATAATTTTTTAGCCATGATGCATGTCCTGTTGTTGGGATGAGATCATGGGATGATAGACTTCCAGGCGAACGAAAGGGAACTTCCTGTTCAGCATTCCGGCCAGTGTTTCGGCGCAGTAGACCGAGCGGTGCTGGCCGCCGGTGCAGCCAAAACTGACCTGCAAGTGGTGAAAGCCCCGTTCGCTGTAGTTTTCCACGGATGCGGAAACCAGTGCGAAGGCCTGTTCCAGGAAGGCCTGCACCTCAGGCAGAGGGCCCAGGTAATCCCGGATGACCGCGTCTTTCCCGTTGAACGCCCGGTATTGTTCTTCCCGGCCCGGGTTGGGCAGGGCGCGGCAGTCGAACACGAACCCGCCACCATTCCCGCTTTGATCCACCGGGACGCTTTCCTTGTAAGAGAAACTGCTGATGCGCACGGTGAGCCCGGCAGGTTCCGGAACTGTGATGGGATAGCGCGCCGCCGCCGTTTCCACCAGCCGCCGCAGGACGGGAAAGAGCTCGGGCAGGTCTGCGCCGGCCGGGATGTGCTCCAGCCACACGCGCAGGTTATCCAGGGCCGGGGCGATGCTTTGCAAAAAGTGCGCCTTGCGCTGGATCAGACCGCGGTAGCCGTAGGCCCCCAGCACCTGCAGCAGGCGCACCAGGACAAAAAGATCATAATCCCTGCGGAACTGCGCTTCATCGAGCTTGATGCGGCTGCTCAGTGTAAGGAGATAATGCCCGAGCAATTGTTCCCTGTCGGCTGGTGAAAGTCCGGCTTTGACCTGGAAGAGCAGTGAAGCCACGTCGTACTGCAGCGGACCCATGCGTCCGCCCTGGTAGTCGATGAAATGCACCGTATCATTGCGCACAAGGATATTCCGGGCCTGGAAATCGCGGTACATGAAATGCCCGCCGCCGGCTTCCAGCAAGCGGCAGGCCAGGGCTTCGAAGTCGTCTTCCAGGCGGTCTTCGTGAAAGGTCGTATGCAGTTTGAGGAAGTAATATTTGAAATAGTTCAGGTCCCAGAGGATGGCACGCCGGTCGAAAGCGCTGCGCGGGTAACACAGATTCGCATCTATATCTTTCCCGGCCACAACCTGGAACCCGACCAGCGCATCCAGCGCTTTGCGGTACAGGGCGATGACTTCCCCGGGCAGGTTTGATCCCCGGGGCCTTTTCCCGGCCAGGTCGAGCAGCGAAATGTCGCCCAGGTCTTCCACCAGGTAGATATCGGAAACCAGGTCGCTTTCCAGGATTTGTGGCACGGTAAGCCCATGGGTGCGAAACACTTCCGTGAAATGAATAAAGGCGCGGTTTTCTTCCGGCTCAGGGTTCCAGGCGCCGATGGCGCTGAATCCCCCGCCACGCAGCCGGTAATAACGCCGCTGCGAACCGGATTGAGGTAAGGCGGCCACCGTTTCGGCTTCCGCTCCGCACCAGCGGATAAACAATGATTTCAGCCTGGGTAAATAAGATTCCATCTTGCGGCAAAAGGTGCATGCAAAAGTAGGAATTAATTTCCTGAAGAACCGAAACAGGCGCGGTTTCCCGGAAAATTGGCTATATTTGTGATCTGAATCATATTTATTAACAATACATAAAAACAAATCATTATGGCAAAATCTGCGGTTGATATTTTAAAGGAAGCCATCCTCCTGGAGCGGCGCGGAAAGGCGTTTTACACCACCGCCGCACGACAGACCCAAAGCGAAGCGGCGCGGAAGATCTTCGAGATGATGGCGGCTGAAGAGGACGATCACATCAATTTCCTTTCCAAACAATTCGCCCACTACGATCAGCACAAGGAATTCATGAAGAATGAAGCCGCCGGCGATGTGGACGACAGCACCGTGATGGCGATCCTTTCCGAAGAGATCAAAAAGCAGGTGGACGCGGCCGGTTTTGAAGCTGCCGCCATCAGCGCCGCCATGGACTTTGAAACACGCGCAGTGCAGATCTATTCCGACAGGGCCCAATCCGCCACCGACCCGCACGAGAAAGAGATGTACCAGATGCTGGCCGACTGGGAAAAAGGCCATCACCACTGGCTGCACAAGATCAATGAAGACCTGAAGGAACAGGTCTGGTACGATAACAACTTCTGGCCCTTTTAAACCATCGTCATGAGTTCCGAAAAACTGGACTTCGAATCCATGCTGATCCACGCCGGGGGCTTTGATGATGCGCTCGGCAGCGCAACCACACCCATCTACCAGTCGTCCACCTTCAAATTCAGGAACGCCGATCACGGCGCCGCCTGTTTTTCCGGCGAAAGCAACGGATATATATACACCCGCCTGGGCAATCCGACGATCCGCGAATTGGAGGATACGATGGCCGCGCTGGAGAATGGTTTTGGCGGCATCGCCACTTCTTCCGGCATGGGCGCAGTGAACACCGTTTACCTGGCCTATCTTGGGCAGGACAGCCACATCATCTGCCAGGACGCGGTCTACGGGCCCTCAAGGGTGGTGCTCGAAAGCATCTACAGTCGTTTTGGCGTCGAACACACCTTCGTGGATACGAGCGACCTGGAGCAGGTCCGCAGGGCCTTCCGGCCAAACACACGACTGCTCTACACCGAGACGCCCGCTAACCCGACCATGGCCATCAGCGACCTTGCTGCGCTCGCCGAACTGGCCCACGAACATGGCGTGCCACTGGTCGTCGACAACACATTCTGCAGCCCTTATTTACAGAAACCCTTAGACCTGGGCGCCGACGTCGTGCTCCATTCCATGACCAAATTCATCAACGGACACGCCGATATCGTGGCCGGGATGATCGTGACTAAAAAGGAAGCCGACTTTAAAAAGCTCAAGAGCGTGATGAACAACATTGGGTGCAACATGGACCCGCACCAGGCATTCATGACGCGCCGGGGTCTGAAAACCCTAGCCATCCGGATCGACCGGGCCCAGGAGAATGCGATTAAGATCGCAGAATACCTGGAACATCACCCCAAAGTGGAGTGGGTGAAGTTCCCTGGCCTTAAATCTCACCCGCAGTACGAGCTGGCTCAGAACCAGATGAGCGGGCCCGGATCCATGATCAGCTTCGAACTCAAAGGCGGCCTGAAAGCGGGCAAAATCCTGATGGACAGCGTCAGGGTGATGCTGCTGGCGGTATCCCTGGGCGGGATCGAAACCCTGATCCAGCACCCGGCGTCCATGACGCATTCTAAGGTCGGTGTAGAAGACCGGCACAAGGCCGGCATTACCGACGGACTGGTCCGTCTTTCGGTAGGAATAGAAAAAGTGGATGATCTCATCCGCGACCTCGACCAGGCACTGGCGAAAACCTGATTAATCCAAATAGAAAGGAGGAGCCTGATGTGATTTCGGGAACCATCAAATGTTCCTTCGCTTTTTTTACCGCTTCACTCATTTTATTGCTCTGGCAATTGCCTTTGCAGGGTCAGACTGTTGCGCTGGTCCTCAGCGGAGGCGGCTCCCGTGGCGTGGCCCACATTGGCGTTCTGAAAGCCCTGGAGGAGCAGGGGGTACCCATTGATTACATCGCTGGCACCTCGATGGGCGCCATCATCGGCGGCTTGTACGCCAGCGGATACAGCCCGGATGAGATCGAAGAGATCATCGTCCACGGCGATTTCTCCAAATGGGCGCGCGGCGATGTCAGCACCCGGGGCGCGTATTTCTTTAAAGCCGGATATCCCGATGCGTCATGGGTGGAGCTGAGCTTCGACTACAATGATCCAGAGAACCGCTGGAGGACTCAGTTTCCGACCAATATTGTTTCTTCAGACCAGGTAGATTTTGCTTTACTTGATTATTACGCGGCCGCATCCGCCGCTGCCGGCTACAACTTCGACAGTCTGTTCGTGCCGTTCCGTTGTGTGGCCGCCGACATCCGTTCCGACAGCGCGGTGGTGATGCGGAAAGGGCAGCTGGGAACAGCGATACGATCTTCGGCCACATACCCGTTCTACTATCGCCCGATCGAAATCAACGATACAGTCTTGTTTGACGGAGGGCTCTATAATAATTTCCCTGTGGATGTGGCCATCAAGGACTTCCGCCCCGGTTTTATCATCGGGAGCAACACCGCTTCGGAACGGAGAGACATAGACAAGGAAGATATTATCTCCATCCTTCAGAATATGATCACCCGGCAGACCGATTTTTCCCTTCCGGATGGGAAAGGGGTGATGATCGAACCGGAACTGGAACGGGTTAATGTGATCGATTTCAGCAGGAGTGAAGAATTTATCGATAGCGGGTACGTCAGCACCATGCGAATGATGGGTTTAATCAGGGAGGGAGTGGGCCGGGTGGTAACTCCGGCCGTTGTACAGGAAAAAAGGGAGCTGTTCCGGGCCGGAAAACCGGCGGTCTTTATCCATTCCCTGTCTGTCACAGGGCTGAAAACCAGGCAGATAAATTACATCACAAAATCATTCCGGGCCCAATCGGGCTACCTCACCCTGGAGCATACCCGGTCGGAGTATTTCAAATTGTTGTCGGACAATAAGATCAAGAGCATTTTTCCGGAGTTGATCTATAATCCTCAGGAAAGAACCTTTGATTTGAACCTGAAGGTGACCCGGGCCGAGCATTTCCAGGCCGGGTTCGGCGGCAATTTGTCCAGCGCTGCCTCCAGCGCCGCCTTTGCGTCAATTAAATATCACCTGCTAACCGGGTTCGGATTTACCGGCTCATTGAACGGATATTTCGGACGTTTTTACAGTTCGGTTGCAGCCCAGGTCCGGCTTGACTTTCCCGCGCTGGTGCCGTTTTTTGTCCATTTCGACGTGGTTTACAATCACAAGGATTATTTCAAGAATTCAACCTATTTCTTTGAAGACCAGGAGCCTTCCTTCCTGGTAAGCAATGAACGGAATACAAGGCTCATACTCGGCCTTCCGGCAACTGATGCGGGCGCGGCCCTGTTCAGCCTGGCGGAAGGATCCGCGCGTGACGAGTATTACCAGAACAACCAGTTCACCCGCGCCGATACGGCCGACCGGACCTATTTTAACTTCTTCACCCCAGCGGCAACTTTCGAAATGAACACGTTCAACTGGAAGCAATTTCCGAGCCGGGGATACCGGCTGTTCCTGGAAATGAAGTATGTGAACGGCCGGGAAGAAACCCATTCCGGATCCACAGCCTTAAACCCGTCTGAAATCATCACCGATCACCATAAATGGCTTCAGTTCCGTTTGTCATATGAAAATTATTTCACCTTGTCGCGATGGCTGAGAATGGGCGTTTCCGGTGAATTGCTTCTGTCCAGCGAAGATTATTTCTCTAATTATACCGCAACTATACTCCGCGCTCCTGCCTTCGAGCCCCTGCCGGAAATGAAAACCATCTTCCTGCCCGAATACCGGGCCATGAGCTTTATCGCGTTCGGGATCAAGCCGGTATTTCACCTGTACCGGGATCTGGACCTGAGAACGGAAGGCTATCTTTTTCAGCCTTATGAGGCGATCATCCGGCTGGAAGACCAGCAGGCCGGCCCTGGTGACTTTTTCTCCGACCGTGCTTATATTTTATCGGCATCTCTGGTGTATTACCTCAGGCTCGCCCCGGTCAGCCTGTCATTTAATTATTATAGCCAGGCGGAACAGAAATTCTCGGTCATGTTCAATATCGGCTATATTCTATTCAATAAGAGCGCCCTGGAATAATCGGCCGTTTTTTTTCGTGTTCTGGAGGAGGTTCTAAATAATTGCTATTTTTGCATTCCTTAATTAAAACCCGAACCATAATCAGGGCTGCGGCCCCGAGAACGAAAATAATTTACGAATACACCGATCCTAATCCCTTCGGGTGACCGGAGGGAGGTGAGAACACCAAACAAACACACGTAATCATGACGGAAAAAAATCCTACCGCTGAGAACCCTCAGGCGGAATCCCCGGAGACCCCCACCCAGATCAACTCCGAAGAAACCCAGGAAAAAGCGACCCCCGAAATTGAAGTAGTCACGGAAGAACCGGCAGCAGAGCCTGAAATTCAGGAAACAATGGATACGGCTGCTGAACCGGAAGTTTTGGAGCCATTGGAAGAACCCGCCCCTGAGCCTGTGACAGAAGAAGTTTTGGTTGCTGAAGAAACAGAAATTCCTGCACCCGAAACAGCGGCAGAAGAACCTGTTGTTGCAGAAGCAGCAGAGGAACCCGCATCCGAAGTAACGGCAGAAGAACCCGTTGTTGCAGAAGCAGCAGAGGAACCCGCATCCGAAGCAGCGGCAGAAGAACCTGTTGTTGCAGAAGCAGCAGAGGAACCCGCATCCGAAGTAACGGCAGAAGAACCCGTTGTTGCAGAAGTAGCAGAGGAACCCGTATCCGAAGCAGTGGCAGAAGAACCTGTGATCGTTGAAAAAGACGAAAAATCAATTGTCGCGGAAGTTGCTGATGAACACAAAGATCATGACCGTGCCGACAATGATGATGAAAAACTGATGCGGGAGATCAACAACATTGGAACCTCTTCTTCCGAAATTGATGAAGAGGCCGAGGAAGAAGAAGCCGATCTTACGGAAGAGCCGGAAGAGGTCCTTGAGAAATATGACGAATATGACCGGGAAAAACTGGTAGAGATCCTGGAGGAGACGGTGAAGGAGGAAAACGTTCAACGGATCAAGACCCGCGTGGCCATGATCAAAGTTGCGTTCCTTAAACTTTCAAAGGATTTCCGTCAGCAAAAGCTTGACGAACATATCAGTGGAGGTGGAACCCGGGAGAATTACACCCCCGGGCCGGACCCGCTGATGGAAAAGTTCGACCAGGTGTTTGAAGTCTATAAAAAGAACAAAGCCAGATACAACGAGCACCAGGAGGTGATCAAACTCCGGAACCTTGAGGCCAAACAGGCCATTCTCGAGGAACTCAAGGAACTGATCAACTCTGACGAAACGCTCAAAAAAACCTACGACCAGTTCAAGGACCTCCAGGCGAAATGGAAAGAGATCGGCCTGGTGCCCTCCACTGAGATCAATAACCTTTGGCAGAATTACCATTTCCTGGTTGAGAAGTTCTTCGACAAGGTTAAGATCAACCGGGAACTGCGTGACCTCGACCTGAAAAAGAACCTGGAAAAGAAGATGGAACTCTGCGAGAAAGCGGAAGAACTGCTGATCGAACCTTCCGTCGTAAAATCTTTCCAGCAGCTTCAGAAATACCACGAGGAGTGGAAAGAAATCGGCCCGGTGCCCCAGGATAAGCGCGACGAGATCTGGGAACGTTTCAAAACGGCCACCGACAAGATCAACGAAAGAAGGCGCGAGCATTATAATATCCTTTCACAGGACCAGGAAAAGAACCTGGCGGAAAAGACCGCACTGTGCGAGAAGGCCGAGCAAATCGCCGCGATGGAGATTGACAGCCTGAAAGACTGGCAGGACAGGACCCGGGAAGTCAACGAGCTGTTCAAGGCCTGGAAAACCATCGGCCCGGCGCCCAAGAAGGATAATGACGAGATCTGGGAACGGTTCAAAACCTACCTGAACCTGTTCTTCTCCAACAAAAAGGAGTATTTCTCCCGGCTGAAGCAGGAGCAGGTCAATAATTTCAACCTCAAACTGGATATCGTCAAGCAGGCTGAGGCTTTGAAAGACAGCACCGACTGGAAGAAGACCACGCAGGAACTGATCAACCTTCAGAAAGAGTGGAAAGAGATCGGCCCGGTGCCACGGAAACACTCCGACAAGATCTGGAAAAGGTTCCGTGCCGCCTGCGACGAGTTTTTCAATAACAAGTCCAAACATTTTTCCGGCGTGGTGGAATCCGAGAAGGATAACCTGGAGAAGAAACTTGCCCTGATCCAAAGCATCGAGGAGTGGACGGCTTCGAAAGACAAGCAGGCCAACCTGGAGGTGCTCAAGGGCTTCCAGCGCGAGTTCATGGAGATCGGCCATGTGCCCATCAAGGATAAGAACCGTGTTCACGATGCGTTCCGCCAGGCCATCAACAAACACCTCGACGAGCTGAACATCAGTTCTTACGAGATGCGCATGGGCGGCGGAGAATACCGCCAGCGACAGGATTCCGGCCATGAAGGCCCCGGTGGCGACGGACGGTACGGACGCCGCGGCGGCGGGGACAGCAGCCCCCTGGGTACCAAGATCGCCAAGCTGCGCGAGGAGATCATGCTCTGGGAAAACAACATTGGGTTCCTGGCTCATTCCAAGAAAGCGGACCTGCTGCGCCAGGAGTTCGAGAAGAAGATCCAGGACGCCAAGTATGAACTGGCCCAGCTCGAAGCCAAGCTTAAAAGCATGCAGGATTAGCAGAACGCCTCCGGGCGTTTCCCCGATCCCGCCGAGATAACCTCTGTTCATGCCCGGCAATACCTTCGGAAATCTGTTCCGGATCACAACATTTGGCGAGTCGCATGGCCCTGCCATGGGCGGCGTCATCGATGGCTGCCCCGCCGGATTGCAGCTTGACTTTGATTTCATCCGGCATGAGCTGGACCGCCGTAAGCCCGTTTTCCCGGGTTCCACCACCCGTCATGAGCCCGATAAGATCGAATGGCTTTCCGGGCATCTGGACGGGGTTACGCTGGGCACACCCATCGGTTTTCTCATCAGGAATAAACAGTCGGATCCCTTCGATTATGAAGCGCTGAAAGATGTTTACCGGCCTTCCCATGCCGATTACGCCTGGGAAGCGCGCTTTGGGATCCGGGATCACCGCGGCGGGGGCAGGGCGTCAGGACGTGAAACGGTCAGCCGCGTGGTGGCCGGGGCGGTGGCCAGGCTGCTGCTGCGGCAGCAGGGCGTGGCCATTCGGGCTGCGGTAACCCGCATCGGTGCCCTGTCACATTCATATCCCATTACTCCCGAAGATGCAGACCTTGCCACAGGGTCGCCCATATCCTGGCCTGCCCCCGGAACCGAACGAGATGTCATCTCGTTGATCCAAAACCTTAAAAATGAACATGATACTGTCGGGGGTGACATTTCCTGCCTCATTACCGGCGTCCCCCCGGGATGGGGCGACCCGGTATTCCATAAGCTCCAGTCATCACTGGCAGCGGCTATGCTGAGCATCGGCTCGGCCAAAGGTTTCGAATACGGCCTGGGTTTTCAAAGTCCTTCTCTTACAGGCAGTGTATACAACGATCCCTTCACCAGCCGGGAAGGCAGGACCGGCCTGCTGACCAACCATGACGGCGGCATCCAGGGTGGCATTTCCAACGGGGCGGACATTTATTTCCGCGTGGCGTTCAAACCCGTTCCCTCACATGGAAAACTGCAGGAAACGGTCGATAAGGACGGAAATCGGGCCAGGGTCAAAATCACCGGAAGGCATGATGTCTGCCATGTTCCCCGGATAGTGGTCGTGGTGGAGGCGATGGCGGCCCTGGTGCTGGCCGATCATTACCTGCTCAGCCTGGGCGCCAGGAATCACCCGGCACGCTAATCTTTCAGCATACCCCTGACCACGTCTATGTGCCCGTCGACCGGCGCGGGCGCTATGCCCAGGATCTCGCAGATCAGCGGGTAGAGGTGGATGTTCTGAAAGGTGGGATGAACGTATTTTTCACGAAAAGCGGGACCGGTGGCATAAAAAATAGCATGCATGTCGGTGTTGTCGATGTCATATCCGTGGGCGCCGGCCGATCGCGTGTGTTTCTCCGAGTACAGGACCTGCCAGGCCGAATCCGCCACCAGGATGAAGTCGAGGGTCCTCGGATTCCGGCCGTAATTCAACCTTTCCGGCACTTGGCCGTGCTTCCAGACCGTCACGTTCGGGATACCCTGCAACGCATTCCAGGCGGTTTCCCGGAATTCATCCTTGACCTGGAAGGTGTAATTGGGATTGTAGCCTTCCACCTCCCCGAACCATTCCGGATCGATAAAATCCTTCAGGCGCACGGTCTTATCCGGAGAATTTGGGCACATCCCGTGATCTGAAGTGACAATTACGTTGATTTCTCTGGCATGGGGCAGGGCGGACAGCTTGTCCATGAATACGCCCACCAGGCTGTCGAGGTACATCACCATATCATAAGTGGCCTGGCTGTCAGGGCCTTCGTTGTGCCCGATCCCGTCCGGCTCGTCCATGTACCACATGATGAGGTGCGGACGAAGGTCTTCCGGCAGGCTGAGCCAGTGAATGACCGTATCAATGCGCTGTTCGAAGGGAAAACCATGGTCATATTTCTTCCAGTAGGTGGGCTGGATGCCTTTTACGGGCGCTTCGGAACCGACCCAGAAGAAGGAAGCTGCCGTGACGCCGTTTTTTTCCGCCGTTACCCAGACAGGCTCGCCTCCGTAAAATGAGGCGTCTTCCACCGCCGTCCGGTCGCTGATCCGGTACCTTCTGCCGGTCTCCGGATCATAAAAGCTGTTCTGCACGATGCCGTGGTGGTCGGGATACAGGCCGGTCGCCATCGTATAATGATTGGGGAATGTCTTGGAAGGGAAGGAAGGCTGGATGTGCGCTTTGACGCCGTTGGCCGCGATCCGGTCGAGGTTGGGTGTCGGGCAGTGATCGGGATAATCCCAGCGGAAGCCGTCCATGGATAGCATGACGACATATGGCTTCGTGCTTTGGGCCGGGAGCATGGTGCTGCATGCCAGCAATGCGATGAGCAGCAGGAAAGCGGGGATGCGGGGAAGCAGGGAAGCGGGGAAGCGGGGAAGCGGGGAAGCGGGGAAGCAGGGAAGCGGGGAGGCTTGGTGGCATGGGGGCTTAGGGGCTTGGAGGCGTGGGGACATGGGATCAGATTTTTTTGCAAAGATAGGATGATGAGGCGAATTGGATTAAGAAAAAGGGCGCAGGGATGAACCGCTGCGCCCTTTTTTACAAAAGAGATAAGCCAGGTTATCAGTCGGCGTTGGTGCCGAAGATATATCGTACGCCGATCTGCATCCTCCAGCGGGAGGCGGGATCGGAAACGTTCCATACCTGTCCGTCGCGTTCAGCGCCGCCACGATAGGTGAATTTCGGCGTGGTGCCGTCTTCTTCCATTCCTTCAATCCGCATCAGCTCGTAGTTATCGAATGAGACAAAACGATGTACGCCCCATTCCTTGTTGAGCATGTTCAGGAAGTTGAAGAAGTCGAGGCTGATCTGCAGGGTGTGCCTGGTTTTGCCGGCATTGATATAGAAATCCTGCAGGAAGCGGAGGTCGAGGTAGCTTTCAAAGGGCAGTCGGGCGCCGTTGCGTTCGGCGTAGTTGCCTCTTCTCTGGCTCAGGTAGGGATCTTCTTCGATGAACTGGTTGAGGAGGTCCCACTGTTCGTCGGCGGTGCGCCTGACTTCGCCGCTGACCACCCAGTCGACCAGGTTGATCTCTTCCCGGCTTTCCGGTACCCAGATCAGGGAGTAGTCGTCAGTGGCTTCACCGTTGATCACGCGGGAGTTGTCGTAGGAATAGCTGTACCGCTTGCCCGACACCCCGTCATAGAACAGGCTGATGCCGCTGGCGAAAAACTTGGCATACTCTTTTTTGTACCCAATGAAAGCGTACAGGCGGTGGCCGAGATCAAAGTTTGACCAGCTGAGTTCCAGGTTGTTGCGTCCGTTGATATTCTGTACATAACGCCACTGGGAGGAGTTCTGGGAGGAAAGCCCGTCGTTGACCGACTTGGATGTGCCATAGGTATACGCCACGGCGCCCTGGAGCCCTTTTTCAAAGTTCTTCTGGACCTGGGCGGTGAAGTTGATGCCGTAACCCTTGTTGGTGTTGGCGCCGACCATGATGCGGTCATAGCGGGTGTCGATCCTGCTGCTGGTGGGCATCCACCGGTCGTCCGGGCCCATGGTCAGCTGCTTGGTGGCGGGCTTCACATTGTAGTTGTAATAAATAATGTTGTTGAGGGTCTTGGTGAAGATCAACTCAACGGTTCCGACCATTCCCCAGGGGAGTTTCTGGTCGACCGCAAAACTGGAGCGCCACACCTGGGGCCATTTGAAGTCTTCCACGAAGAGGTCGACCTGCCCGGAAGGCGAGGGCGTGCTGCCACCGTAAAAGTCGGTGTAATCGTACTGTTCATCCCATTCGGGGTTGAATACGATCGGGGCTTCGCCGTCGGACGGGTAGCGGTAACGCACGCCGCCGGTGGTCACACCGTTGTTGGTGTAGGAACCGCCCGGCCATACCAGCGGGAGACGGCTCATGAAGATGCCCGTTCCACCGCGGATCTGCGTGGTCTGGTCGCCAAACACGTCCCAGTTGAGGCCAAATCTCGGGGAAACCATGATCTGCGGTTTGGGCATCTTGCCGGGTTGTGCACCTTGCAGGTCGTAGTATGCGTCGGCTGCAGGATCGAAGGATTGTTCGATCTTGGTCATGACCGTGTCGAAACCGGGCGCCGAACGGGGCTCGGTCAGGAAGATCGGGATGTCGGCACGGATACCCAGGGTCATCTTAAAGTTCGGGGTGACCTGGAACTCATCCTGTGCGTAGGCGCCCCACTGCATGACCTTGAACTCTGCAGCCGCGGCGGAACCATCGCCGGTGATGTCGTCGACCAGGGAATAGGTGCGGTTGTATTCGGTGGCGGAAACTTCGCCTTCCGTTCCCACGGTCATGAAGTCGGCCATGGAACCGTAACGGTACTCGCCGAAGTTCTGGCGAACGAACAGGTTGTAGGTATTGTAGTACTCGTGATTGATCCCGACGGTAAGCGTATGCGCCCCCAGGTAATAGCTGAAGTTGTCGTTCACCGTGAGGATCTTCTGATTCAGCTTGTTGGCGGTGGAGAAAGGCTCTGAACCGATGTACACGTCAGCGCCGCCGTCTTTGATGATCACCGAGGGGAAATTGGATCCCAGCGGGTTGCGGTCGTCAACCACAGAGGTGTAGCCGATGATCAGATTGTTGGAGAACTTGTCCCAGTTGCTCTTCAGTTCGAAAGAGGTCGAATTGGTGGTGCTGGGGAACTGCTGGCCTGAATTGTAGAAATACAGGATCTGGTTCGAGCTCCGGTACGGCTGGATGGCGTTGTTGTAAACGTAGCTGTGGCGGAACATCGCTTTATGGATCTTGTTGATATTCCAGTCGACGCGCGCGAAAATCTTGTTGCTCTTCAATTCGTTCTCATTGTTCAGGAAACCGCCCGGATCGTACCCGAAGCGGGAACGCAACATGTCGGCCATGTTGTTCAGGTCGGCCTCGGAGGCGTCACCCTGGTAGTTTTCGAAAACATAGGGCTGCGGGGTGACTTTGCGCTGGAATTCGCCGTTCAGGAAGAAAAAGACCTTGTCCTTTACGATCGGTCCGCCGATGCTCAGGCCATAAATATAATCGCTGAAATCGGCCAGCTTGGTCCGTGCCGAGTCAGGATTGTCCAGTTTTTTCACCGCTTCATAAGGGGTTTTCCCGGCCAGGCTTTCATTCTGCATGAAGAAGTAGGCCGTCCCTTCGAAGTTGTTCTTACCGCGCTTGGTGACGGCGTTGACGCTGGCGCCGTTAAAACCGCTCTGGCGAACGTCGTACGGGGCCATCTGGATCTGGAACTGGTCGATCACGTCCATGCTGATGGGCGTGCCGCCGGTCTGGCCGCCGTTGGTGCCGGATGCCGCAAGACCGAATACGTCGTTGTTGACGGCTCCGTCGATGGAAATGGCATTATACCGGTTGTTGGCGCCGGCAATGGAGATCCCCCCTTCGCGGAAGGAAGCCTGCGGCGTCAGGCGGATGTAATCACCCAGCGTTCTGCCGAGCGTCGGCATCTGGTTGATCATGTCCGATGAAACAAAGGTTTCCGCTCCCGTCCGGTTCCCGTCGAACACGTCATTCTGGTTGGCGACGATTTCCACGGCTGCCAGTTCAGTAGCCGCTTCGCCCAGCTTTACGTCAATCTTAAGAGTCTGACCCAGGGTCAAATAAAGGTCCGATTTCTCATAGGTCTTGAACCCTACAAAAGTGACGGTCAACTTGTACGGACCGCCAGGGTTCATGTTGGGAAGACGGTAAAAACCCTTGTCGTCGCTGATGGTGCCGTATTGCGCGCCGGTTCCGGCCTCAACGACCATCACCGTGGCGCCCGTAAGCACCGATCCCGTATTGTCGGTGATCTTGCCGTTCAGACCCGCGGTCGTGGTACCTTGTGCAAAAACGCCGGCAGCAGACAATAAGAACGCTGCCATGAAAATTAGTTTGTAAATCTTTCTCATAATTTAATAAGTTTAGTTTGGGATTTTCAGTGATGGCGAATTTATGGAAAGATGCGCCCGCCTCTGTTAAAGAAATGTTAACAAAATAACGATAGAATTGATGAATTTCCTGTTAAGAAATTGATAATCAGTAATTAATATTATTTATTAATGTTAAAAACTATTTATCGCTGAAAATCAATAAGTTAACCTAAAAATTGATGGATAATCCGAATGAAAAATTCCGTCCAAAGCCCCAGAATCCGGTAAACGAATCCGCATCGTGGGCATTTCCGTCCTGTCCTCGAACTATATATTTGTTATTCAATATATTATAACAGTTCATTTCGGCCTGCGCCCGAAATTTGCCGATATTGAACGGACAACTAAGAAAAACATCAACGGTTTGGTAAGCTGGAATGCGGTACGGTTGCCGGGAATCTTCAGGGTCGGTCCGGGTCGTGGGGCTGAAATCGGCGTAAAACCGGTCGAAATACTGCCAGCTGAATGTCGCTGAAGCAGTTTTCAGGATCAGCACGCTGATCCACGCCGAGGCCTGGGTCTGGGGTGCGTCGCCGACATGCAAACCGTTGGCGTAAACCTGAATCGTGTCGACAACAGCCTGGTCGTCGTTGAAAATGAATCCAGTCACATCATTCTTCCAGTCCCACAGTCCCAGCGACAGGCTGCCGCCAGCACGGAGCCAGGGCAGGAAACGCTGCTCCAGTTCCGCTTCCGCACCGGCGTGGCGCGCATCCAGACCCTGGATCATCGAAGCGTCCTCGAACTGGTTGTATTCATTGGTGAGTACCGATTTATCCTTCCACAGGGTCCAGTAAGCGTTCAGCCGGAGCCGCGTATACCGGGCGTTGAATCCGTATCCGGCCTCAAATGAAGTGTTTTTTTCGTTTTTCAGATCCTGAGTCGGGCTGTTGGTATTGGTTCCGAATACAAATTTATAATAAGGCGCCCGGGAGAAATATCCGGCGTTGACATAAAGGTTGTGCAGTTCGCTGATATTGTAATTGGCGCCGGCCTTGACATCGGCCCCTGTCCGGTAGACCCATTCGCTGGTTTGGTCGCTGACATAGTTATAGCGGTCTTCACGGCGGTACCAGTTCCCGGAAACCGTCCCGGCAAGGAAGGCGTTGAACGGGCCTGAGGTATATTCCAGCTGCCCGAAAACCCCGGCGTAGTTCACCATGGCACCATTGTCGACCTTGACAATGTCGCCGGTCTGCCGGATCTGTTCCCGACCGGCCACGCCGTCGGCTGCAAACGCGAAATCATCGATGTAGAATTCCCCGCCAAGCAGGTCTCTGACTTTCTGTTGCAGTTTCGATTTGAAGATCCTGCCGTGAACACCTGCCATCAGGCGGAAATGGTCTCCCAGTTCCACCCGGTAATTCGACAGGATGCCGGTCCAGATATGGCTGGCCAGGAAATTGGTCTGGATGTTCAGGGAATACCCTGAAGTATCGGTTCCGTCGGCCAGGGTGAAGTGCTGGTCGTGGGTGGCGTTGTTCCGGTAGATCGCGTCCCAGTCGATCTGCCCGCTCTCATTGGTAAAGGCGAAGATCCAGGGATTGCTGCCGAATGTGTCGGTCCATTTCCCCCCGCCCGATCCGAACGACAGGTAGTACGAAGTGGCCAGGAAGCTCCTGGGCGTAATATTCCAGTAGTGGTTCAGCGAGAGGTGGGGCTTGTGGTAGAAATTCTCGCTCGCGTTGTTGATCCTGCCGTTATAGCTGCCCCATTCCCGGTTGTATTTGATGCCATACCGGTCGGTCTGCGCTTTGGAAAGCCGGAAATTACGCTGGCCATGCTTTTCCGGGTTCCCCAGGGCCGTGAAGACGAGCATATGGTCTTTGTTGAATTCCTTGGAAAGGCTGAGATAATATGCCCAGCCGCTGACATAGGTCGCGTCGACATAGCCGGGACCGGAGAATCTTGACCCCAGGAAAGTGACCGCCATATTGTTTTTCAGTTTTCCGCTGGAGAGCATCATGGTGAATTTCTGGTTGCCGTAGTCGGTGAGCGAATATCGGAAACTTCCGCCGGCTTCCACATCCGTGGTTTTGGTGATGATGTTGATGGTGCCCCCGATGGAGTTGACGGCGGCCTGGGAGGCGCTCAGCCCGCGCTGCACCTGGATCTGGCGGGTGGCTTCCGACAGGCCGAGCCAGTTGTTCCAGTACACCAGACCGTTCTCCACGCTACCGATCGGCACCCCGTTAAGCAGCAGCGCCACGTTTTCCTGCTTGAACCCGCGGATGTTGATGCTGGCGTCGCCGCTGCCGCCGCCCTGGCGGGTGGCATAAACACCCGGCACTGTTCCCATGATCTCGGGGAAGGGCCGGTCGCCCAGCCGGGAACTGATGGTCTCCGCCCGGATCACTGAAACGCTTACCGGTGTGCGGCGCTCAACAGCCTGCGATGCAATGATGCTGACCTCCTCCAGCCCAATGACGGAGGATTCCAGGGTGATCGGACCGATGTCTATCGATTGATTACCGGTCACAACCAGGGCGACCTCCCGGGGCAGGTAGCCTATGCTGCTGATGATCAGTAAATTGTCTCCTGGAGGCAAATCCAGTGTGAACTGTCCGTTGTTGTCTGAGCTGGTGCCGAGCGTGGATCCGCTGACCCGGATGCTTGCGCCGGGCAGCGGGGCGCCGGCGAAAGCATCAGTAACCCGGCCGGAAATCCGGGCCTGGCTCATGAGCGAAGAGAAAGGCAGTGCGCTGAGTGCGGCGAGAAGCAGTGCGATGTGAAACTTTTTCATCATATATTAAATTAAAACACCCCGAAGCATGGCTCCAGGGCGGAAATGATGAACACACCGGCACATTCTCATTCACAAAGAAATACGCGGTCAGTCATTCTTCTTCCATCCAGACTTTAACTGTCGGTCCCGGAGTCTCACCGGGTCGGTCCCGCCAGGGGCGGGATTCGCGGACTGTACCGCCGGTCGGGGATTACACCCTGCCCTGAAGAATACTTCTGTTATTTTTTCCGGCTTGGGATCGCTCCCTCCGGACGCGGCAAAATTAATATTTTTCAACCGGACCTGCCCGGCAAGATCAATTTAGAACGCCTCCAAACTATGGTTGCTTCAATTGCGCCGCAAGCCACAAGCCTTTATCACTAAACACTAAACACTAAACACTAAACACTAAACACTAAACACTAAACACTCGCAAGTTATTCCGGGTAGCTGATCCGCACGTGATAGATGGTCATCAGGTTTCTTTTGAAGATCTCTTTGGCTTTGCTTATGTCTTTCAGGGTCAGGTTGGCATCGGAGAACTGCTCCGTTTCCACCTGTTTGTCGATGATGCGGTCAACCAGTTCGCTGATTGCGCGTTCATCAGGTTTTTCCAGGCTGCGCGAGGCGGCCTCGACCGAGTCGGCCATCATCACCAGGGCGGTCTCCCGGGAATAGGGGATGGGGCCGGGGTAGGTGAACGAGCGGTCATCGATGCCTTGCTTCGTTTGTTTTTGCTTGATGTAGAAATATTCCACCTTGCGTGTGCCGTGGTGGGTGGTGATGAAATCGGATATGTCGGAAGGGATCTTGTGTTTTTTGGCCAGTTCCATGCCCTGGGTCACATGCCGTATGATGATGCGTGCGCTTTCCTCGTAGCTGAGGCTGTCGTGCGGATTAACTCCGGTTACTTGATTTTCGACGAAATACAATGGGGCGTACATCTTACCGATATCATGATACAGTGCACCGACGCGCGTCAGCAGGCTATTGGCGCCGATGGCGTAACTGGCCTCCTCGGCCAGGTTGGCCACCTGCATCGAATGCTGGAACGTGCCCGGCGCTTTCAGGGCGAGCTCTCTCAATAGCTTGTTGTTGCTGTTGGCCAGCTCGATCAGTGTCACATCCGTGATGTAATTGAACGCCCGTTCCAGCAGGAAGATGATCGGGTAGGCCGACAGCAGCATGGCGGCATTGCCGGCCATGCGGTAGATCTCTTTCATCTCGATGCCGCGCAGGGCCCCTTCATTCATCAGCGACAGCCCGATATAAATGGTCACATAAGTGCAGAAAACCCAGAATGCGGTATAGAAGAATTGCGAACGGCGCTCCAGCCTGACAATGCTCATGATGGCCACCACCCCGGCGATGAGCTGGATGAAAACGAACTGGAAACTGTTCGGGGCGATGAATCCGGTGATGAAAATGGTGATCAGGTGCACAAATAAAGCTAGCCGGGTGTCATAGAACACCCTGATGATCACCGGCACCAGGCATACCGGAATGAGATAGAAGTAGCTGACGTTGAACCGAACCACCAGGCTGGCGATGGCGACCATCGAGAAGATCAGCAGCAGGATCAGGAAGATCTTCTTGTTGTTGGCCAGGATATCCCTGCGGTAGATCCTCAGGAACATGGCCAGGACCAGGATGGAGATGGAAGTGAGGATCAGCTGGCCGCCGGCAATGGCATAAATTGCTTTTGCCGTGCCTAGCTGGGTTTCGTAATTGCTTTTCAGGGAAGAAAGGACCCGGTACTGCTCGTCGTTGACCCGGGCTCCCCGGGAGATGATCAGTTCGCCCCGTTCCACCATGCCGTGAAACGGGCTGATGCCGGCCAAAGCCTCCTGCTTCTCCGAGTTGGTTTTTACGTCGTCGAAAATAATGTTGTGCGCCAGGCTGCTGATCAGCACGCGGACCAGCAATTCGCGGTGCCGTGCATCGGTGCAGACCGTATTTTCGTTAATGAATTCACTGGCTGATTTAATGGTGTACAATTCCGCAAGCGGGGTTTCCTGAGCGATATTCTTTTCCAGGATATAGATGTCAAAATCACCCGGCTTATTTTCGATGACTGCGTCAGGCCGGATAATTCCCTTTGCAAACAACCATTCCAGTGCTTCTTCCCCCTGCCTTGCAAGCCGTTCCTTCTGTTCAGGAGGCGCGGCGGTCCCGCCCGGCATTTCGGCCCATTTTGCCAGGAACTCGCCCCTGTAAAACTCCCTTTGCTTTTCTGCGACCAGGGAATCCCTCCGGAAATAGGGCTTGAGACCGCTCAGCACCTGTTCCCGTTCCATATTCAGTTCGCTTTCGTACTTGATGATGGCGAAATCAAAGGGGGCGTATAGATCGTCGTGAAGCCAGGGCTTCCCCCGGGAAAACTCGTACTTGAACGATCCTTCCTTGGGGAGCACCAGCACCAGCAGCACGATGGTGGCGATGAACAGGCCGATCTTTGCGAACAGCTCATGCTCTTGTATCCATGCCCGGATCTTGTTCATAGATTAATGGATATGATGCTAATTTAGCAATATTCGGATTAATTTTGCATGAATATGAAAATTATGACAGAATTTGGCATATGCGCACTTTCGGTGATCAGTGTCCGGAAGGAACCCTCAGATAAGTCGGAAATCACGACCCAGCTATTGTTTGGCGATTTGCTGGAGGAACTGGACCGTCTTCGCGGCTGGTCGCTCATCCGCGCTGGCTATGACGGTTATGAAGGTTGGGTCGACAGCAATCAGCTGACCCGCATTTCACCGGAAGATCACAGGGTTTTATCCGAAACGGAACTCCTGGTTAACCGTTCCTTTCCTTTAAAGGTTGATGCGGGAGGGCTGCCGCTGATCCTTTCCGCCGGCTGCAGTTTTTATCCCTCCAGAGAAAACTACACACTCGGAACCGGCTTGGGGGTCACGCCGGTGGGATCGCTCCACCCGTTTCATTTCGACGGCACAGATGCTTTGATCGCCAGCGCGAAAAGTTTTCTGCATTGCCCGTACCTCTGGGGCGGAAAGACTTTTATGGGCTTCGATTGTTCCGGTTTTACACAGGTCGTCTTCAAACTGCACGGGGTGAAATTGCTGCGCGACGCCGCCCAGCAGGCCTCACAGGGTGAGAATATCGGCTTCATCAGCGACAGCCGGCCGGGTGATTTGGCCTTTTTCGATCATAACGACGGAAAGGTTTCGCACGTCGGCCTGCTGATCGATGAACACACGATCATTCACTGTTCGGGCAGTGTGCGAATCGACCCGGTCGACCATCATGGGATTTTCCATTCGGAAAAGAAGGAATACACCCACAACCTACGCCTGATCCGGCGCGTCATTCCCCAGTGATTTCAGGTAACCCCGCGCTTCAGGGCCGAGGTTGAACAGCAGGTCCAGGACGCTCAGTCCGGACGTAAAACCATGTTTGTGATTGAATACTTGCGGGTATGCAGGATAATAAATTTTCGGCCCGGTCATTCCGCGACGGTAATCACCCCTAAGATCGGTATAACCATCGCCATCTCTTGAAAAATCTGATGAAAGACTGATTTCCGGATTGATAGCCATCAATCCGTTCAGGGTGTCTATGACATTAAGATTGAAGTCCAGCAATTTCTCGTACTGCTTCCTGAAGAGTTCAGACAACCGGTCTTCATAAAAGCTGAAAAAAGGAGCGGAGCGGTATGCCGCGGTCAGGGTCCGCCAATGATGGCGCTGCCAGGGCTCCCGGTAACTGATCAGGGCTTCGCAGGTCAGGGTGCGGTTGCCGTTCGGACGCGTCACCGGCACCACGAGGGCTGATTTACCGTCGGCGGTCACGATCTCGAAACGGTTTCTGACGGTCTGTTTAGGGAAGGTTTCCCACTGCTCGATGACGACCGGATGCCCGGCGTTAATGCAGGCGTACCAGGAAATTGGCGGAAAACAGGCGGCCGGAAGCAACACGGGGTTCATAAAGGTTCACAGAAGTTCATCCGGCCAAAATTAAAAAATCATTTATCGGGTTGAAGATCGGGAGATCCCAAAATGCCAGACAAAATAAAACTCCGTGGTCCTCTGTGCTTCCTCCGTGAAACTCCGTGTAATTCTTTATCCAGTTACACGGAGTTCCACAGAGGCGACACGGAGATCCACAGAGGGGTGAAAAACAGAGTCGATCCCTTTTAGTTTTTAAGCAGGATGTCGCCGATGGCTTGCTTGAAGGTGTCCTTGGGAAGAGCGCCCATCGCCATCTGGGGCGGCGCGCCCACCGGGCAGAACAACAGCGAAGGAATGCTGCGGATGCCGAAAACGGCGGCAAGTTCCTGCTCTTCTTCCGTATCCACCTTATAAATGTTGATCTTACCTTTGTATTCCTCCGCAAGTTCCTCGAGGATCGGCGCCACCATCTTGCACGGCCCGCACCAGTCGGCATAAAAATCGATCAGGCAGGGAAGCTCGCCTTCGAACTTCCATTCTTTGTTGTTCTCGTAGTCGAATACCTTCTTCAGGAAAGTATCTTTGGTTAAATGCTCTAATGCCATACCTATATAAGTTTTGAGGTTTAAGGGTTAAGGGTTAAGTTTAAGTTATTAGTTATGATGTTGGATTTGAACCAGGGGTTTACTGGTTGCTCCCGGTTGTGTTTTTCAGCAGGAATTCATCGATGATCTGCTTGAAGGATTCTTTGGGCAGGGCGCCGCGCTGGGCCGACGGCTTACCGTCCATGGGGATGAAGAGCACGGTGGGCAGGCTGGTGATGCCGAAGATCGAGGCGAGTTCGCGCTGGGCCTCGGTATCTACCTTATAGATATCTATTTTTCCTTCGTATTCAACCGCCAGTTCTTCCAGTATCGGAGCGATCATGCGGCAGGGACGGCACCAGTCGGCGTAAAAATCGACGATGGCGGGCTTGTCGCCTTCAAAGATCCACTGCTGGGGATTTTTTTCATAATCCATGACCTTCTGCTTGAAGGTCTCCGCAGTCAGAAGAACCGGTTTAATGGTTTTAACAGATGAAGTCTCGCTGCCGCCGTCGCGGGAGGCGGTTGATGCGGTGGAGGGCTCGTTGCCTTCACGGCTGCCCGATGTTCCGCTGCAGCTTATAAACAGGAAGGTCGCCAGTATGAAAAGATATCCGGTTTTTTTCATGGGTCGCTTTTTTAAATTATTGTTTGATGATTACTACTGATGCGTTAAAATTGATTAAATAAATAACTCATATTGTTCTTTGACATTTTGATTGACCTGTATCTCTGTAAGTAGCTCTTTTATTGGCGTTTTATCAAACGAGGATATCCCCAGTATTTGCATGATCTCGTATATGGAGAGTGTACTTTGGATCTCAAATTTGACATAAGCCACGATGAGGTAAGTGCATATGGCTACCCAAATATGGATGTTTACTGCATTTTCAGAGTGACCCCATAGTGTTTTTATCGTCAGATTTTGTTTTATCCATTTAAAGAACACCTCAATTTGCCAGCGGTTACGGTACAGCCGAGCGATTTCTAAAGCGGTTACTTCGAAGTTGTTGGTAAGAAAGACGAATATCATATCTTTCTCATCATCGTAGTATTCCACCATTCGCAGCGTTTCCGGATAAAGTCGCTTTGATTTAGGCCCTTTGAGTTTAATGGTCTTATCACTTCTTAGTCCGGATTGCTCGTCAATATTGAAATTGCATTCGGTAACCATGTAATCCAATATCACTTTTGATCTTGTGACAAAGTATGCCCCGACTTTATGCATCCTGTATAAAGCAACAAAATCAATGTATGCTCTGTCCATCAGGTAAATCGCATAGGGAAGAGGATCTATCTCATCCAGAAAGTTGCTGTCATTGTATTTACCATCGGTTATATAAATAAAAGTCGGAATGCTGCCTCTTAAATCGAGCATCGTGTGAACTTTTATGGCCCCCCGAGAGTACTTTCCTGGCGCCCAGCTAAATAGCTTAAGGCTTAACGATATTGTGGTTGAGTCTAAAGCAAATACGTCATTTCCAAGATCAATGTTAGGGATCGGGGTATTCGCATATAGTGGTCTGACTATGTTAATCAAGTAATCACCAAAATCTGCAAAAATCCTCCAGTCCCGTTTCTCATTCGCACGGGAAAGTGTTGATTGATTGACGTTTTGCTTAATCCCCAAGTGATAAAGCTTATTTTTATGGGCTTTCAAGTATGTGCAAATATCTCTCAGCGAGTTGAGGGAAGTTAGCTGGCCAAAGAAAAGCTGAACAAACTGGTTCCAGCAGTTGAGTTCTCTTACCCGATAATCCCCTTTATATCGACTTACACACTTATCAAACTCATATTTGTTGATGAACTGCAATATCTGAGCGAAAACATACTTACCTGAGTTCATAATTCTGCACTTAAGCGTGCAAAACTACAGGTCAATTCAAATCAAAAAATCAAAGAACGCTTATAATAAACTTAATATCAATTATATATAAAGATTTCTAAAAAGTTAACGCATCACTAGTATTTGATGATGCAAAATTAAAATCTTTTTTGATATAAATCGCTTTAGTATCACTTTTGTTTAATTTTGCCAAAAATTATTCCATTGTCATTTTGTCAGTAAAGGATGTCATTCTCTTTAAAAGATATATCTCCCGTTAACCTGGAATCACTGTTGTCGGACGAGGATGCATGCCTGTCTTTCATTGCCGGCGAAAAATGGCGCGAGGGTTTTGTATGCCGTAAGTGCGGCCATACGAACTATTGCGATGGCAAGAAGCCGCATTCCAGGCGCTGCACCCGCTGCAAACACGATGAATCGGCCACGGCCAACACTATTTTTCACGGCTGCCATCTGCCGCTGACCCAGGCCTTCCGCCTGGCCTACCAGGTCTGTCACAATCCCCAGATTTCGACCTACGAGCTGTCCCGTCAGCTGGAAACCCGCCAGATGACCTGCTGGAAACTCAAAAAGCGCATGCTGGAGTGCATTGAAACCAACGGCGAATTGAGGCTTATTAGTATTTAGTGTTTAGTGTTTAGTGTTGAGTGTTGAGTGTTTAATTTTCATATGATCAACTACTAAACACTAAACACTAAACACTAAACACTAGTAATCAAATCATTCCTTCATCCGCAAAGCTGAAATACGACTCTCCTCCTATGATGAGGTGGTCGAGGACGGGCATGTCGAGCATGAGCCCGGCATCCTTCAGTTTACGTGTCAGGCGGATGTCCGCCTCGCTGGGCTGATTATTTCCGCTGGGATGGTTGTGGCAGAGGATGACCGAGCTGGCGTTGTGCTCCAGGGCCATCTTGAAGATCTTTTTGGGATCGGCCACCGTCCCGGAGATTCCGCCCTCGCTGATGTTCACCTTGCGGATGACCCGGTTGGCACGGTTGAGCAGCAGGATCCAGAAGGATTCGTATTGCGCATCGGCCAGGTCGCCGTGAAAAAGCTCGTAGACATCCCGGCTGCCGGCTACCTTTTCCCGCACCAGGGCGTCCTGCCCGCGTTTGCGGTTGCCCAGCTCCAGCGCGGCGATGATGGTCACGCCCTTGGCCAGCCCGATGCCTTTGAACTTGCACAGGTCGCTGAGCTGATAGCGCGACAGCTCCGCCAGGTTGTGGCCGCTCTGGTCAAGGATCCGCTTGGCCAGGTCGACCGCCGATTCATTCCGGGTGCCCGACCCCAGCAACAGGGCGATGAGCTCCGCGTTGCTGAGCGCGGCGCGGCCCTTCAGCAACAATTTCTCCCGCGGCCGGTCGTCTTCCGACCACTGTTTAATAGGTATTCTCGTATCGTACGTCATCATTCCTTTTTTCCTGTTAATCCGGAAAAAATGAAAATATACCCGGCCGGTTGAAAAAAAAACTGCCCGCGAAGGGCGGGCAGTTCAGCAATATCTTATGTGTCCGGGCTTTAGGCCAGGGCGTTCACTTTCAGGGTGAGCTTGGATTTCAGGTTGGCCGCCTTGTTCTTGTGGATGATCGAACGCTTGGCCATCTTGTCGATCATGGAAACCAGTGCGGGGAGCTGGGCCGTGGC
Source organism: uncultured Bacteroidales bacterium (assembly GCA_964489545.1). Taxonomy (GTDB): domain Bacteria; phylum Bacteroidota; class Bacteroidia; order Bacteroidales; family JAGOPY01; genus JAGOPY01. Next base: position 19,535 of record CAZAZE010000018.1, on the reverse strand, counting down.
TTCGGATTTCGCTTCTATGCTCTTGAACTTCTTGATGGCATTGCGCATGGTCTTTCCATGGTACCGGTTCTGGATGCGTTTTTTGTCGTTCGACCTGATCCTTTTCAATGATGACTTGTGATTGGCCATATCCTTTGATTATTTTTCTGAATTGGGCTGCAAAGATAAAAAGAATTCTGAGTTCTGAGTTCTGAGTTATGAATTTTTTTTATTCGCTCCATACATTCAACTTGCTGATTTGCCATTCAGCCTGGCTGATTCTGAATACGGCCCAATACTTTTTTGGTAAACTCAGGAAAATTCATAGTTTTGAGCCATATAATCAAAGATCATATGATGTTCAGGAATTTATTACTTGTAATGCTGGTCATATCCGGAACAGTTCGGGTTTCCTTGGGCCAGGTCCCGGTATTTATTGCCGACAGTCTGGAAATATACGCAGAACGCGGCCTTACGGAATGGGATATCCCCGGCATTGCGGTACTGGTGGTGAAGGACGGACAGGTGGTGGTTGAAAAGGGATTCGGTTACCTGGAAGCCGGGAAGCCGGAAAAAGTTGATGAAAACACCTTGTTCATGATCGCCTCCAATACCAAGGCATTCACCGGGACGGCCATCGCCATGCTCGCGCATGAGGGAAAATGCAATCTGAACGACAAAGTACGGGATTACCTTCCTGAATTTACCATGAAAGATCCCTGGGTGGCGCAGCATGCCAACCTGACCGATGTATTGACCCATCGCATCGGGATGGAGACTTTCCAGGGCGATTTTATGTACTGGGAGTCGGACCTGACCGCCACTGAGGTAATCGAAAAATTCGGAATGCTGACTCCGAAATACGAATTTCGCAACAAATGGGGGTATTGCAATGCGGGCTTCCTGGTCGCCGGGGAATGCATGCCGGCCATCTGCGGTATGACCTGGGAGGAATTCGTCAGCGATAGATTAGTGAAGCCATTGGAAATGAACCGGACGCTGGTCATGTCATCCAAAACAAATGATGCTGAGAATATTGCATCGGCGCACACCCTGGTGCAGGGCGCGTTGCAGGTCATTCCCCGGGCAAACATCGACAACATCGCTCCGGCCGCATCCATGAGTTCTTCCGTGGCCGACCTCAGCCACTGGGTTATCGCCCAGCTCGACAGCGGAAAGTATGACGGCCGGGAAATCATCCCCTGGCAGGCGATCAAACTGGCCCAGACCCCCCAGTCGATCATCCGCCCGGGCCGCCATCCCTTCAACCGGTCGAATTTCTCCCTTTATGGCCTGGGGTGGGACATCCAGGATTATGAAGGCCGCCGCATCGTGTCACACACCGGAGGCACCGACGGCTTCGTCACCTCCGTGACCCTGCTGCCGGAAGAAAAACTGGGCGTGGTCGTTCTGACCAACACCGATATGAACGGATTCTACCAGGCCCTGAAATGGGAGATCATCGACGCTTATCTCGGGCTGCCCTACCGGAATTACAGCCAGGCGTATCTCAACCGCTACCTGCCCGGGATGCGCTCGGAATGGGAAGCCATCGCCAGTCTGCAGGATAGCGTGCAGATGAATGTCAAACCTTCGCTCAAACTGAAGGAATTCGAAGGCCGCTACCGGCACGAGGTATACGGGTATGCAGATCTGAAAGCCGACGGCAACGCCCTGGTGATGACGCTGGAGCACCATTCCAACCTTTCGGCCAGGCTCGGGCATATCTCCGGCGACCGCTTCCTGTGCACGTACAGCCAGCCCCTCTGGGGAATTCGCGTGTTCCCCTTTGTGATCGAAAAAGGCCAGGTTAAGTCCTTCACCCTCAGTGTGGCCGATTTCCTGGAGTTTACTACCTATGATTTTGTGAAGGAATAACCGTTCATTAAGTCCCATTCTGAAGGGATTTATTGATTACAGGAGGCTGTATCAAAAGCCAAAATTTATTTAACCACAGAGGCAACAGAGTATACGCAGAGAACGCAGAAGTGTGTAAATCAGTTATATAACACTCCGGGGCCTCTGTGTCTCCTTTGTGATCTCTGTGGTAAAAAAACTATGTTATAGACTCGGGAGACAGGTGGTCTGCATAATACCGAGCCCTGAGGGGCGAATTTAGAATAATTAAAAATTATCTTCCGGAATAAAAAATAAAGAGGGAAGTGATATTTTTGCCATCGATATGCAAAATATTACATAACGAAAATAAAGATGAATTATGAAAAAGCTTAATTATTTGCTGTTTGCGATGCTCTCTGTCATCATGATCTTTTCCGCCTGCAAAGACGATGACGATGAACCCGAACAGATCATGGTGAATATGGGTGCCCAGGAAAACGCAGCCACCGGCGCGTTTTATTCAGTCGCTGAAAATAAGACCTACGCGCAGGACGCCGCTTTCCAGGCCCAGGATAAGATCGATATCCTTTGCTTTTTTGAAGTCGCCGGCGGCAACAACATCGCCCTGGCTTCGCCGGGATCGGGCATTACCGGAATCTTCACCGGCAACAGCAGCGTCGAGAACTGGACTACCACCGATACCACCTTCTTTTGCACCACAACGCTGACCCCGGACCAGTTCGACGCTCTTACGGAAACCGATGCCCTGATCGAATCTTCCTACGATCCGGCCAACGCCAGGAAAAAAGCGAAGGACATGAAAGTGGGTGACGTATACTCCATCAAGATCCAGTCGGGACAGTACGGCATGCTTAAAGTGACCTCGGTCACCCAGGGCGCCGACGGAGCTGTTTCCTTCGAACTGAAAATGAAAAAGTAAACCATTTCCCGGACTTTATACCCAATACAACCACTCATGCGGGATGCTTTTGCCATGTTTCTGATCCTGTGCTGCATCGCTCTGCTTTTGCCGGGCTGCAGCCAGGATGAAGGCACCGGAACAAATCCTTTTGTCCTGTTGAAGACGGGTAATGAGTTCACAGCCGATGGCGCATACGTTCCGGTCGGAGGGAAGCTGCAGTTCGGGATCTCCGGGGTGGGCGACGGCAGCCCGCTGACCAACCTGAGGGTCCGCCGCACGACGGCCAATGGCACGGTCACCGAGCTGGACAAAGGGATGTTCGTCGCGGAAGGCGGGATCGATACGACACTGGTTTATTTCAAAGGTAGTGCCCCGGTGGAATCCTGGAGCTTTTTCATTATGAACGCCGAGCGGGATACGGCCATGGCCTCCGTGACGATCAACCTTGGCGAAGGCTCCGCGTACGGGGATATCCTTTATTTCTCATCGATAACACTGGGACTTCAGTCCAACGGGCAATACCCGAATTACCTCGACCTCGAAACCGGCCTGGCCTACACGAAGGAAGATGTGGCCGGGCATGAGGCGGATATTGACCTGGCGGGATTCTGGTACATCACTTCGGGCAAGTCTTCCCCGACCCTGACCTGCCCCGCTTATTCCTCTGCACTGACCTACTACCCGGAATTCGGCTCCTGGCCTGTGAAGAACAGCACCCTGTATGATTACAAAACCAACGACAACTACCTGATCTCGGTTGAGCAGTTCGAAGCGGCCGAAAACGACAGCCTCCTGGTCAATGGTTATAACCCGGCCAATGTCAGCGGCCTGTGTAAATTCTGTTACACCGGGAATGTCATCCCGTTCAAGACCGCCTCTGGTAAATTCGGACTGATCCGGGTAATTCACGCGGATGAAACCGCGGATGGGAAGATTGAAATGGCCATTAAAATTCAGAAATAAGGGAGATGAGGATGGTGAGCAGGTTCATAGTAATAACGGCCGGGATGATCCTTGTTTCAATGACCGGTGCCGGTTTTGGGGCCTTTGCGCAATCCGGCGAGCCCGACACAACCCGCTCCGTCAAAAGTGTAGACCTGGAAGAGCTGGTGGTCGCAGCCACCCGGGTGGAGTCGAATATCCGCGACATCCCCGCCAGGGTCACCGTGATCTCTTCGTTGCAGGTCAAGTCGCTGCCGGTGCAATATACCGACGAATACCTGCAGTATTTACCCGGTGTGCAGGTCAGCCGCCCGTTTGGCATCTTTTCATCCAAATCCACGGTCACCATGCGCGGGCTCGACGGCAAGGAACAGGGCCGCGTCCTGGTCCTGCTCGACGGTGTGCCGATGAACAAGGCCGACGGGGGATCGGTCAACTGGAACCTCATCGATCCGGCCGGCCTGGCCCGCATCGAAGTGGTCAAAGGACCGGGATCTTCCATATATGGCGGCAACGCCATGGGCGGATCGGTCAATGCCATCACCAAAAAACCGGAATCCCGGCTGGCGGGTACCTTTGGCCTGGAGTACGGCACCTTTAATACCATCGGGGGCCGGCTTGCGCTTTCGGGCCGGTTGCACGACAGCGTCAGCAAGGGTTTTTACTGGGGCCTCAACGGGAGATACCTGCAAAGCGACGGCTACATCACCCAGTCGGAAGCCGACCAGCAGGCCAACCCCTACATCGTGAAATCCAATATGAAGGAATGGACAGGCGGCATCAAGCTGGGGTATGACCTTTCCCAAAATAATTTCGTGGAGGTCGACCTGATCCGGTTCAACGACCGGCAGGGAACCGGCGAGAAGGTATACCAGGAAGAAGGCAATACCACCGACCATGATACCTACCACGCCCGTGCCCGGTACCGCGGGGAAAAAGGCAGGGCGTCGTGGAATGTCAGCTTTTTCTATTTCAACGAGCATTACAAGCGCGTGAACGAATTCATGCGGGATGACTATACACTGTATGATGTGCTTTCAGTCCGCACCGATATCGGCGGACTTTCCAGCTTTTCCTGGAAATTCTCCGACCGCCACCGGCTGACGGCCGGGGCCGACCTGAAGCAGGGCGGAGTCGACGCGGAGGATGTTTATTACACTTCGACCGACGTGGTGTACAATTACGGCAAGATGAACACGGCCGGGCTGTTTGTGCAGGATGAGTTCGCACTTCTGCACGACCGGCTGAAATTCATTGCTGCCCTCCGCTTCGACTATGCCCGCTATTTCGATGGCGGATTCAGTATTGAGGCCCCGACCGGCGAGACCTCCTTTATGTGGCAATACCAGGACCCGGAGCAGCCGGAGTACTCCTGGAACGCGATCAGTCCGAAACTGGCCGTGCAGTATCATTTTAACCCGGATATCCGGGTTTATGGCGGCTATGCCCGGGGTTTCCGGCCTTCCGTCCTCGACGACCTCTGCCGCTCAGGCCGGATGCGTGGCGGATTTAAGGTGGCCAACAGCGAGCTGGAGCCCGAATACCTGGATAACTTCGAACTCGGCGCCGATGCCTGGCTCTTCGGCAAGCTCTCCGTTTCCGCTTCGGCGTATTATTCTCTGGGAAAAGACTTTATTTATTACGTGAACTCCGGCGACAGCATCGATATGGGCTTTGGCCTGCGGCCGATCTATATCCCGGAAAATATCACCGGCGTGGAAATATATGGCTTCGAGGCAGATGCCTCCTATGACCTGCTGCCCGGCCTCCGGATCCGAGGAAACTACGCTTATGCGCACTCCACGATCAGTGAATACGACCCGGGCGAGGTCAGCGGCGTGACCGACCTGACCGGAAAATACCTGGTGGAAGTCCCCGCACACATGGCCACCGGGATCGCATCCTATATGAACCGTTATGTGAACGTTTCCCTGGCCTGTAAATTCACCGGAAAACGTTATGTCAATGACCAGAACGTGTATGATGACATCATCGGCGCCGCGCAGTACCCTGCCTATACCACTTTAGATGCCCGGCTGTGGCGGGATTTCAGGCATTTCTACCTCGTTCTGACCGTCCAGAACATCTTTGACGTCGATTTCTATGACAGCAAAGGTGCGGTTTGCCCCGGCCGGTTTACAACATTGGAGGCAGGGGTCAGGTTTTAATTGCATTCTTCTTTTCGCTGACCTATCTTTGTGAGATAATTCCGGTCTCATGAAAAAGTCGATCAATCCGCTCGGTAGATTTAAATACCATCCTTATCGCCTCACCCGCAGGGATTTCATGAAGATCATGGGCCTGACCACCACAGGTATGATGATCCATACCTCTGGACTGGGGATGCCGCTAAAAGCCGTTGCCGGCAAGGATGGCCGGTACCTCACCCAGGTCGCGGTTACCCAGAACGACAACTACGACCCGGTTACCATCAAACAAAAGGTCCAGCATCTTTTTGAATCGCTGGGCGGGATTTCCGACATCGCCGGGCCGGGCGACAAGGTGGCGGTCAAGATCAATCTCACCGGCGGCGCCGCCTGGGCCAATCACGCAAACCTGCTGGGGGTGGACATCCGGGAGTCGGTGTGGACGCATCCGGTTGTTTTACAGGCCGTCGGGGAATTGCTCATCGACAACGGGGTCAGCCCCGCTGACATCTATATCGTCGAAGCGCTGTGGGATTATAACTGCTACAACAATTTCGGCTATTCCACCGTGCAGCAGTACCTTGGTGCCCAATTGGTCAACCTTAATGAAGCCGCTCCATATCCCGCTTTTGCAAACATTTCAACAGGCCCTGACCCGTTCTTTTATACCTCTTTCATCATGAACCAGGTCCTGGCGGAAGTGGATGCGTACGTTTCCATCCCCAAGATGAAGCACCATTACGAAGCCGCGACCACTCAATCGATGAAAAACGCCGTCGGGGCGGTTCCACTGGAATTCTACCAGCTTCCGGGCATCACCGGCCACCGGTCCGCCATCCACCAGGAAAACGGCCCGGTGAGCTACCACCTGCCACGGTCCATCTGCGACCTCAACCTGGCCCGGCCGGTGAACCTGGCCGTCGTCGACGGGATCAAAAACGCCGTGGGCGGCGAAGGCCCCTGGAACCTGACTTTCTCCCCGGCCCAATACGATTATTTGCTGGCCGGCAAAGACCCGGTGGCCACCGACAGCATCGCCACGCTCATCATGGGACTGGACCCCGAAGCGGAACAATTGATCAAGCCCGACGGGCAACTCTGCGACAACCACCTGTTCCTGGCCAACCAGAAAGGTATGGGCACCAATATCCTCGAAGAGATCGAACTGGTTGGCGACGGGGCCGGCACCGTGGTCGGGACCGATGAAAACGGCAACCAGCCGGCCCGTGACGGCTTCTCCAGGCTGTATGCCAACTATCCCAATCCTGCGCGCAGCCGGACAACCATACGGTATTACCTGGGCCGGGAGGGTTTTGTGACACTCAGCATCCTGGATGCTTCGGGAAGGGTGGTCGATGTCCTTGAAGAGCAAACCATGGCGGCAGGGGAGTACCTTTCCGACTGGCACGTGAACGGCCATCCCGATGGGGTGTATATCTGCCGGCTGACGGTCGACGGGCAAAGCCTGGTCCGTAAAATGATCGTAAAGAAATAGGAGGGTCAGCTCTTCAGTAATTCCATCACTTGATCAGCCGCACGGCCGGATGCGCCGGGACCGCCCAGTCTTTCCCTGAGTTCGCGGTATTCATTGGCCATACGCAGGCGCTGCTTTTCCTCAAGAATCTCATTCAGCGCACTTTTCAGGTTTTCAGCATGGAACTCATGCTGGATCAGTTCCCTGACTACCTGCCGGTCCATGACCAGGTTGGGGAGGGAGATGAACTTCACATCCACGATGCGGCGCGCGATGGCAAAGGAAATGGCGCTGCCTTTGTAGCAAACCACCTGCGGAACAGCAAACAGGGCCGTTTCCAGCGTGGCGGTACCGGAAGTGACCAGGGCCGCATGGGCATGCCGGAGCAGTTCATGGGTCATGCCGAATAATATCCTGAGCCTGGAAACTCCGGGGAATTGCGCGTAAAATGAAGCTTCCAGTGAGGGAGCCCCGGCGATGACGAATTCATATTCCGGATAGTCGGTAGCAAGAGAAGCCATGACAGGAAGCATGCGCCTGATCTCCTGCTTCCTGGATCCGGGCAGCAGGGCGATGACCGGCCTGCCGCTCAGGTTCCGGGCATCGACAAAGTCCCCGAAACCGTTGAACGCCGATGGTCTGCTGACCACGTCGAGCAGGGGATGGCCGACAAAATCAACAGGGTAGTCATACTGCCGGTAAAAGTCTTCTTCGAACGGGAGGATCACCATCATTTTATCGACATTCTTCCGGATGCCGTATACCCGGGATTTCTTCCAGGCCCAGACCTGGGGTGAGATGTAGTAGATGACCCTGAGCCCCTCTTTGCGGGCAAACTCCGCGATGCGCAGGTTGAACCCGGGGTAATCCACCAGGATCAGCGCATCGGGCCGGTAGTCCAGGATGTCCTGTTTGCAGAACCTGAGATTGCCGAGGATGGTCCGCAGATGGAGGGCGACTTCGACAAAACCCATATAGGCCAGGTCGCGGTAATGCCTGACCAGTTCTCCGCCGGCCTGCTGCATCAGGTCACCGCCCCAGCAGCGGAACGTGGCCTGCGGATCGCGTAATTTCAATGCATGCATCAGGCTGGCGGCGTGCATGTCGCCAGAGGCTTCACCGGCAATGATGTAGTATTTCATGGGGCTAACAGTAACGCATGAAAACAAATGCGGTGATCATGAGCAGGAACGTGGCCAGCAGGATGCCCCGGCCGGTTTTATCTAATTTCCAGTTAACAAAATATACCCGGATGGGGATAATGTTGATGACCAGGGCGAACACCAGCATCCGGTCGGGCTCGAACGGCCGGGCGAGCGGGGTGCCTGGCTCGATCACGGAGGAAATCAGCGCCAGGATGCCATAAAACAACAACGGCAGCACCAGCCCGATCAGGGCGCCGAATCCTATGCTATCCTTTTTGAGCATCCAGGTTCCAGTGTTGCAGGGTCGACAGAGCGTAGTGGGCCGTCAGGTCGAAATGCACGGGCACGATCGATACATAATTGTTTTCCAGCGCCCACAGATCGGTGTCTTCGCTCTCTTCCAGCTTTTCATGATACCCAGTGAGCCAGTAATAATCACGCTTATGAGGATCCGTTCGGCTGTCAAATTCCTCCACCCAGCGCGACCGGCCCTGCCGGCACATTTTGATGCCTTTGATGTCCGAACCGTTCACCGCCGGGATGTTCACATTCAGGCATATCCCGTCCGGTAGGCCTTCGTTCAGCACTTTTTCCGCGATCTGCCGGACAAAGGGCCGGCAGACCGTGAAATCGGCGTGGTGGCTGTAATCGAGCAGCGAGAATCCAACCGAGGGGACTCCGCCGATGGCGCTCTCCAGCACTGCCGCCATGGTCCCGGAGTATATAATGTTGATGGAAGCGTTTGAGCCGTGGTTGATGCCGCTTACGAGCAGATCAGGCTTGCGCCGCAACACCACCTGTTCGCCCAGCTTGACGCAGTCGACCGGGGTTCCGTTGCAGCTATACTCTTCGTATCCTTCTTCTTTTTTGATCAGTTGCAGGCGGAGCGGGTTTCTGACTGTGATCGCGTGGCCCGTGCCCGACATGGGCTGGTCGGGCGCCACCACCACCACATTGCCCATGCCGCGCATTTCGCTGATGAGTGCACGCAGGCCCGGAGCAAAAACTCCGTCATCATTGGTAACCAGTATGGTTCTCTCCGAGTTCAAATCGCCGTCAAAAATAGTAAAAAAACCGGGCAGGGATCAGAAATGCTTCAGTTCTTCGTACAACCGCTGCACCGGAAGGCCCATCACGTTAAAATATGAACCGTCAATCCGGTGGATGGCGATGTAGCCGATCCATTCCTGGATGCCGTATGCCCCCGCTTTGTCATATGGTTTGAAATGTTCCAGGTAATAATCGATCTCCCGGTCATCCAGTTCCTTGAACCACACATCGGTCCAGGCCGTGAAAATGCGCTCTTTACGGCGGTCGCGGATACAGACGCCTGTGACGACCTGGTGCATATGTCCCGACAGCTGGCGAAGCATCTCCCGGGCTCCGTCGGGGTGTTCCGGCTTGCCGAGTATCGACCCGTTGATCAGGACCAGGGTGTCGGCCGTGATCAGGATATTTCTGGGATCTGCCAATAATTCATCGAAATGCGCGGCTTTCTTTTCAGCGAGATAGATGGCCACTTCGTCCGGTGCAAGCCCTTCGGGATAGGATTCGTCGACATCGGCACTGACAACGCTGAATTCCAGTCCCAGTTGGGCCAGGAGGTGGCGGCGGCGCGGTGATTGCGAAGCGAGGATGATATGCCGGTCTTTCAGGTGATCGAGCATGATTTAAATATTTCGGAACCAGGTAGCGATGAGCGAAAGTAATCCGGTTGCCATCAGCAGTTTCATCAGGGTGCTGAGCCTGCCAAAGGCTTGCTTGTCTGCCGCGCGGATTGTCAGGACGAAAGCGTACAGCAGCAACAGTTGGGTTATGACCAGCGCCCAGGCCATCACCTGGTACCCGGTACGGAACAATACGCTCTGATACCAGGCCAGCCCGGCGATGGTCACGATTTCCAGCGCCAACACAATGATCCGGGTTTTACCGATGTCCAGGACGATGGGAAGTGTCAGACAGCCGAAACGGGTATCCCCGGTGATATCCTGCATGTCCTTGACGATCTCCCGGATCAGGGTGACCAGGAAGGCAAAGGCGGCAAAAGCCAGGATCAGCCGGTTGAGCTGGTAGAAATAGCGGCTGGCCTCGATGAACAGCGCCGGTTGATCTTTAAGATGATAGAATTCGAAGATCCAGTAGATAATAACAACAAGGGCCGAAAGCAGTGCGACCACCAGGTTGCCAATGGCCGGGAGGTACTTGTATTTCAGGCTGTAATAATACAATGCAGTGGCGATGATCACGAAGAGGATCCCCAGGAACACATTGCCGGAAAGGTAGCTGAACGCGACCCCGAAGACAAGTCCGGCGGCGGTGAGGTTGAAATGCAGGTTTTTCCCGGAAACCTCGGCCATCCCCTGCCCGATGACCTGCTTTTCCGGCTTGTTGACCCGGTCGAGTTCGATATCCAGCACATCGTTGATCACATATCCGCCCGCGCCGATGCACAGGGTGGCCGCCACCAGCAGCAGGAATTGCCACCAGGGCATCAGGCCGTCGAGCTGGTTCTGACGGAATACGGGTTCAAATATGGCATAGCGGACCAGCAGCAGGGTCGCGGCCATGATCAGAAGGTTCAGCGGGCGGATGATCTTCAGGGTCGGCATAAACTGCATTTTACCAGGTGAACGCATCTCCGTCCATCCACTTGCCCTGTACCTTCATCACCTGCTCGATCACGTCGCGGGCGCAGCCCTCGCCGCCCTTGCGGTCGGAAATGTAATGCGACACCGATTTGATCTCCTCGGCGGCGTCGGCCGGGCATGCCGCTACGCCGCAGTATTTCATCGCGTGGTAATCCGGGATATCATCGCCCAGGAAGAGCACGTGCTCCGGTTCCAGGCCGTTTTCCTGCATGAAGGCTTTCAGGGTGTCGAGCTTGTGTTCCACGCCCAGGAATACCTGCTGCACCTTGAGCATGCGAAACCGGTTGATCATCGATTGTGAGCGGCCTCCCGAAATGATGGCGACAATGTATCCCTTTTTTACGGCAAGCTGAATGGCATACCCGTCGCGGACATTGGCCGTGCGCAAGGGCTCGCCCTGGTCGAGCAGGATCACCGTTCCATCGGTCAGCGTGCCGTCATAATCAAATACGAAGGCTTTGATGTGCCTGAGTCGCTCCTTATAATTCTTCATTTTTATTCTGATGATTTTCAATGATGTGTTCCGTGATCAGCCGGTAGATCTCCCGGATCTCCGGTTCCTCAAGAAGCATTTCCAGTTGTTTTTCGATCACCCGGCGGTCGTTCCTGACCGCGGGACCGGTCTGGCTGGTGGCGGGATGCCCCAGGGACGCTTTCAAGGCAGTCTCCCGGATCAACGGTCCAAGCACTTCCCACGGGATCTTTTGATCTTCCAGAATGGATGCCGCGACCGAATAGAGGTGGTTTGTCAGATTGCTCGCGATGACCGCGGCCAGGTGCAGTTTTCTCCGCACCTCCGAAGGGGCCGGATACACTGTTCCGGAGACCAGCCGGGCGAATTGTTCCAGTGTGTCCATGACGTCAGGGGCGCTGCCTTCAATAAAGAGCGGAACCACGGAAAGGTCCGTTTCCCGGCCACGCGTCAGTGTTTGCAATGGCCACAGGACCCCGGTCTGCGAAGAAGCTCCCTGCAGGGCATCCAGGCCGGTAAATCCCGAAGTGTGCACCAGCAGCCGGTCTTTAAGATCCAGGCTCAGAGCCGCGGGCCGCACCTGGTCATCCTGAACCGCCAATAAGTACAGGTCGGCATTTTTACGGACGGCCCCGGGATTCATAATATAAGGTACGCCGAGTTCACGGGACAGACTGATTGTTTTCTCTTCGTTCCGGCCCAGCACCTGCAAAACCTCTATGCCCCGGAGCCGGAAAGAACGGATCAGGTGCCAGGCCACATGGCCCGATCCCACCACGATCATATTTCGGATTTCTTTCATGCCGTCAGATGCATTTTCATTGCAAGTCCTGCAAATTTATGCCATAATCCGACAACTTGCCTGGATTTTCATAATTCTGTGTAATTTGCAGCCATGTTCATTGAACAAAACCAAACACGGGTTGTTAGGTGACTGACTTTAAGCGAATTCATAATGGCCTTATATTCCATCAAGGATCTGGAAAGGATCACAGGGATCAAAGCCCACACCATCAGGATCTGGGAGAAGCGGTACGGTATTGTTGAGCCGGCGCGCACCGAATCCAATATCCGCCATTATTGCGACGGGGAACTGAAGAAATTGATGAATGTTTCTATCCTGCTGCGTCATGGGTATAAGATCTCCAAAGTCGCTGAACTCGATCAGCAGGAACTCTCGCGTAAGGTCATGGAAGTTTCCATGATGACGAACGGCCACGACAGCCAGGTGGAGAACCTGCTGGTCGCCATGATCGAAATGGATGAAGCCAAGTTCGAAAAATTGCTGAGCCAGGCCATAATAAAGGAGGGGTTCGAAAAAGCCGTCTTTCACGTTCTTTATCCGTTTTTTGAGAAAGTCGGCGTTCTATGGCAGGCCGGGAGCATCAACCCGGCTCATGAGCATTTCATCACCAACCTGGTCAAACAGAAGGTTTATGTGGCCATCGACAGCATTCCGCTTGTTTCGGGAAATGAAGCAAAGAAATTTCTACTGTTCCTTCCGGAATGGGAATTACACGAACTCGGGCTGCTGGTATATGACTACCTCATAAAAAGCAAGGGATTTAAGGTGATCTACCTGGGTCAGAATGTCCCGGAGGAGGATGTTTATGCCGTTACGGATTATCTTCAGCCCGAATACCTGATGACCGCCTTCTCAAACGCTGTGGAGAAGGATAAGCTAGAGGCCTATATCCTTCGTATGGCAGCGCGGTATCCTGCCCAGAAGATTTTTATCACCGGCCACCAGACCGGCAATATCAGCTGCAACCTCCCGCCGAATGTCATCCCTGTCAAGTCAGCGGTTCAGTTCTCCAACGAGATCCTGGCCACGGTAAATTAAGGCTCCCGGTTGTTCTCCCTTCTTCCTCTTCATTTTTCCTTTCATCCCTTCCTTACATATCTATTGTTAAACATCTAACATGATTAATTTAACATTGTTTAACAAAGCCAGTGTTAATTTTATATTAAGAAAATTTTCTATATAATTGATAATCAATATGAATATAAATTTAATTTAGAAATAGTCTAAAATAATTGTTAAAAAACTTGACAAGGGATGATATTTATGTTTAACTTTGCTTCATCAAAATTAAACAAAAAAAATAAATCATATGACTGCTCTGGAATTTAACTATAAGCTCATCGGCATGCAAAGCTATCTTCAGTACTTTGCCAAAAAGCTGACCAACAATGAAGAGGACGCCAACGACCTGGTTCAGGAAACCAACTACAAAGCATTGCTGTTCCGGGAGAAATATGTGCACCACACCAATTTCAAGGCCTGGTTGTTCACCATTATGAAGAACATCTTCATCAACAATTACCGCCGGGCCAAGAAGGCACAGACCTTTATCGACACGACCGATAATCTGCATCACATTCACCGGCACGTCGATTCCTACCCGGTTACTCCCGATTCGGAATTGCGGGAGCGGGAGATCCGAAAAGTCGTGGATCACCTGGAAGATGAGCAGCGCATACCCTTTGAAATGCACACCCAGGGGTTTAAATACAAGGAGATCGCCGACGAGCTCGACATTTCGATCGGAACGGTGAAGAGCAGGATCTTCTTCGGCCGCAAGAAACTCATGGAACGCCTCGAAGGCTACGGTAACTGATCATACCTGAATAGAATCCATTATATCTCCAGCGGGGGCCGAAAGGTTCCTGCTTTTTTTTTGCCGCAAGCCGCTACAAGAGCCCGGCCGCCTCTTTCTTGAGTTGTTCCGTTGCGGCCTGGAACGGGTTCTGCACCCATTCGATCGATTGCTCCATGATGACCAGGGCTATATCGTTGGGCGTGGCCTGAGCGCCGGCCCCGGAGGATGCGGAATTGATCAGCCGGATCATCTCCTCCTTGGCCGCGCGGACCAGCACCCAGCTCTGCTGCGATACGTAGACCTGCTGGGCCGCATTATGCTCAAATTCCTCGCGGATGTTCTGTGTCAGCAGCATCTGAAACTGCAGGGCGCTCATGCCGGGCTGCATCACCCTGCTGATAGCCTGCTGCGGCGCGATGCGCTCCAGAAGCAGAATGAGCCGCTCATAAGCCTGAAGCCTCAATGGGAGGGACACTTCCCGGGCGGCCTGGCGGGCGGCGCTTTCCCTTTTTTGTTTTTCATTGTCCAGCCAGGCCTTCACCAGCATGCGGGCGATCCAGAACAGTACCAGTGCCGGCAGCAGTACCGTCAGGACCCCAAAAATCATCTGTACGATCATCATGGAAATTTTTTCCAAAGATAATTTTTCTACTTTTGTGAATTTCTTAACAAAAGCTGAACGATATGGAAAATCCGGCTCAAAGGATACTGAACCTGTCTGAATCAGAAACCCTGGCTATGACCCGCCGAAGCCGGGAGCTCAAGGCACGGGGGGTCGATGTGATCAACCTGAGCATTGGCGAACCCGATTTCAATACGCCAGAACATATCAAGGAAGCGGCCATCCGCGCCATACACGAAAACAAAACCCATTATCCGCCCGTACCCGGGTATCCCGAACTCCGGCAGGCCATTTGCCAGAAACTGAAGCGGGACAATAACCTCGACTATTCACCGGAGCAGATCGTGGTTTCCACCGGTGCCAAGCATTCCATCGCCAACGCGGTCATCAGCCTGGTCAACGCGGGAGAGGAGGTCATTCTGCCTTCTCCGTACTGGGTTTCCTACAAAGAGATGGTCAAACTGGCCAGGGGAACTTCGGTCTTTGTCCCGACTTCCGTGGAGAACGATTTCAAGATCACCCCGGAACAACTGGAAGCCGCCATCACCCCAAAGACCAAAGTGATCCTCTACAGCAGCCCCTGCAATCCTTCCGGTAGCGTGTATTCGCGTGATGAACTGCTCGGCCTGGCGGAAGTGGTGGCGCGCCATCCCGGAATCTACGTGATCTCTGATGAGATATACGAGCTGATCAACTTCGACTGTCACCATGAGAGCATCGCCCAGTTCGACTTTATCCGCGACCGGGTCATCCTCATCAACGGGGTCTCCAAAGGGTTCGCGATGACCGGCTGGCGCCTGGGCTACCTGGCCGCACCACTATGGATCGCCAAGGCCTGCGACAAGCTGCAGGGACAGATGACCTCCGCCACCTCGTCCATCTCCCAGTATGCCGCCATACAGGCCATGATGACGGATCCAAAGACCTCGCCCGATATCCGGGACATGGTCTTTACCTTCCGTACCCGCCGGAATAAAATGCTCGAAATGCTCAAGACCATCCCGGGCCTGCAGCTGAACGTGCCCAAAGGCGCTTTCTACTTCTTCCCGGATGTGACGCATTACTATGGTAAAAACTTCAACGGGCGGAAGATCGAAAACGCCGGCGACCTGGCGAACTATCTTCTGGATGAGGCCCATGTGGCGCTGGTACCGGGCGATGCCTTCGGCAATCCCAACTGTATCCGGATCTCCTACGCCACATCCATGGACCTGCTCACGGAAGCGGTCGAACGAATCCGCAAAGCGCTGGCGGCACTCGCGTAGTTCCAGGGTTCCAGGGTTCCAGGGTTCCAGTGTTCCAGTGTTTCAGGTTTTAGGGTTCCAGGTTTCAGGATTGCCTTCTTGAATAATAAGTATTTCGTATCTTCGTTCAACAATCTAACAGTTTAACAATATAACAGTTTCTCGTTCCCGTTCCATGTCCAGTCCTGATTACAGAGAAATTTTCAGCCGTTTTTCCCGAATGAATGTTATGGTGATCGGCGATGTCATGGTTGACGCGTACCTGTTTGGCAAGGTCGACCGGATCTCTCCCGAGGCTCCGGTGCCGGTGGTCAGCGTGGAACGGCGGCTCAGCCGCCTGGGCGGTGCGGCCAACGTGGCCCTGAACCTCAGGTCGCTCGGCGCCAGACCATTGCTTTGCTCCGTTGCAGGCGCCGACGCCAAAGGAGCAGAGTTCGCGGAACTCCTCGAAAAGGAAGGCATTGCCGGTTCGGGCATGGTCTTCAGCAAGGAACGCATGACCACCACCAAATTCAGGGTCATTGGCAATAACGTACAGATGCTGCGGGTTGATGAGGAGGCCACTCATGACCTCAGCCCGGCCGACACCAGGAAATTGCTTGGGATAATCCGCGGGCAGATGGAATCCCTGCCGGTCAGCGCCGTGGTCATCCAGGATTATGACAAGGGCGTGCTGACCCCGGAACTTATCCATGCGGTGATTGCCCTGGCCCGGGAACATGACATTCCCGTTTGTGTCGATCCCAAAAAGAGAAATTTCCTGGCCTACGCGGGAGCCACCCTGTTCAAGCCCAATCTGAATGAACTGCGGGAAGGCCTGAACCGGGAGGTCAGCCCGGCCGATCCGGCCAGCCTGGAAGCCGCGGCGGACTATTTTCACCGGCAACAGGGGATCCCGTACTTCCTGGCAACGCTTTCCGAAAAAGGTGCCTTCATCAGCACAAGGGACCATGCAGGCGAGACAGTCAGGCACCTGATCCCGGCGCATGTCCGGAATATCGCCGACGTTTCCGGCGCCGGAGACACGGTTATCAGCGTGGCCGCCCTGTGCCTGGCCTGCGGTTTGGATCCGCTCCGGATCGCCTCGGTGGCCAACCTGGCGGGGGGACTGGTCTGCGAAGAGGTGGGCGTTGTTTCGGTGAACCGGGAAAAACTCCTGGAAGAAGCCATGACCCTGCTTTAAATCGCTGGACCGGCGAAGCATGAAGTATTCTCAAAACTTTTCACTAAGTTTGCACCCGAAAAAATAAAACCCCCGGCCTGCCGTTAATCTAACTACTAATCCAAAAAGCTTTGAGAAAGGTTTTTTTCATTTCCGCGCTGGTATTGCTGTTGAGCCCGGCGGCTGTTGTTCACGGACAGAGCCGCAAGGTGATGAACCTTCCCAAATATGATTACGCGCCATATCATTTCGGCTTTACCATCGGCCTCAACCAGATGTTGTTCACCGTCAAGCCCTCGGCTGACCTCAACACACGGGTCTACTACGAGATACAAAAGGAGACCGGGGAACTGCTGGCTGATTCGGCCATGGTCCTCGGTGTGAATTCAAACCCCACCTTTGGCTTTGACATCGGGATCGTGGGCGACAAAAGGCTCGGACGGCATTTCAACATGCGGTTCGTGCCCGCCCTTTCATTCGGAGAGCGCAATATCAACTATTCCTTCAGGGCCTGGCTCAACGGCGAAGAAAAGATCGTGGACGTACAGAAAAACATCGGCTCGGTATTCATCGATTTTCCATTGCTTTTTAAATACCGGTCCAAACGGCTCAACAACATGGCGGCGTACCTGACGGGCGGGGCGAAATACAGCCTGGATATCGCATCCAACGCCCGGAAGAAAGACATCAACGAACAGGTGGTGGTCAAGCTGAACAAGCATGATGTCTATGCCATCGTCGGCGTGGGGTTTGATTTTTACAATCCCTGGTTCAAACTGGGCGTCGAGATGAAAATGTCGTACGGACTGATGGATGTGCTGAAGCGCGACAATACCTTTTTCACACAGAGTATCGACAAGCTGAATTCCAAGGTTTTCCAGCTCGGATTGACCTTTGAATAGCAAAAACATACATCATCATGTCCATTCCTTTAAATCCGGATCTCTTCGGGATCCTGAACAGCAAGGGCCGGCTGGAACGGAAGGTATTTGAAAATACCTTCATTGCGTTCAACCTGCTGAAAAAAGCCTCCGCAGAACTGAACATGGCCTACCGCATCCAGTACGGTTCGGATCCCACGGCCATACCTTTTATTTATGAAGACCGCGGGGAATACGAAGCCTACCTGCAATTTTCCGGAGACGTGCTGGTGCTGACCATGCACACCAATATTTTCGAGTTCTCGCGATACCATGAAGTCATGTCAACCGCCTACATCCGCGAGGATAAGGAGCGTTCATACTGCGGTATCATTAATATTTACAACTTTCTCTCCAATTCGTTCCGGTACAACCGCCTGAATGATATCGGCTATCTGATCGGAAGAATATTTGTTAACAAGGACCTGAGCTATTTCATAGAAGGGAAGCGCGAGATCGGACTGCTGTACAATCATTTCGGGAATGAGGCCTTGGATGAAACGGCCGCCCGCAAGATCATCGAATCGGCCATGTTGTATGCCATCAATTTCGACCTGCTGACTCCTCCGTATGACTCCCTGAAAGAGATTTCCCTGGGTGAAATGAAATCGATAGTTGACGGCAGCGCCCTGAAAACCGGCAAACGGCTGGGATTCCGGTTCCAGGCCGACCAGGCGGAGCAGTGATCAGTTGGCAGTTGGCAGTTGGCAGGAAGGGGACTGTAAAACATTTTTTTCTCCGGGGCTTGTCTAATTAAAAAAAATCGCTACCTTTGCACCCACGAAATTTGGCCCGTTCGTCTAGTTGGTTAGGACGCCAGGTTTTCATCCTGGAAATCAGGGGTTCGAGTCCCCTACGGGCTACAAAGGCCGGCAGAAATGCCGGCTTTTTTTTTGCCGCAGGTTGCTGGCCTCAAGCTTCAAGCTTAAACATGAAAGTTTCCGGTTCCTCCGCGATGGAATACAGCTAACCGGTGCGGCTGCGTGAGGGCTTGGATGTTGCAGCCGGCACCGGATGAAGTAAGCTGTTTCGCTTGTGGAATACTTTCGGATGTTTACGAACGCACAGGATCGATGAGGCCGCTAAACCCATTGCCGATCCCTTGTTGCCGTGTGGTTAAAAGAAAAGTAAAACTGACAACTTTTTCGATTCCAAAAAGCTGCGAAATATAGTCCAAGTCTTTCCCGAAAAAGTAGCGGAAAACCACTAGAAGAATTTTTAGCACTGAACATTGGACTTCTGGCACTCAGCTCCGAGCCGCAAGCCTCAAGCTCCATCCTCCATGCTTCCATGCCCCCATGCCTCCCCGCTTCCCTGCTTCCCCGCTTCCCCGCTTCCCCGCATCCCCGCTTCCCCGCTTCCCCGCGTCCCCCCGTACCCCCGTACCCCCGTACCCGCGTGCCCCCGTCCCCCCCG
>CAZAZE010000017.1:31878-57767 GCA_964489545.1 uncultured Bacteroidales bacterium | reverse complement strand
TAAGAAACTTAATTTTAAAGAAATTCTGTCCTAAGAAGAGGGGGAATTATAATTTATGAGGTTTTAAACAGAATATAATCTATTTAATCTCAAAAACAAGTATCTAAATCTGACCCCACACAAAGAGTAAAAAATCTCATGTTGATTGAGCAAGGGGTCTTAATTTAATCAATGAATTTTTGTTACTTAGCTTGGCTTGTGGTTTTTTGCTTAAATTCAGCTTATATTTGCCTTATTACATAATATTTAGGAATATGGTTATCTCTAAGTCGCTTATGGTATCATTAATTCTTCTTTTTTTAGTAATTAGTCTTGCTGCTCAGACCAAAGAAGAAACAGAAGCTTGGATTAAACAAAAATTAGAAGCAAATTCTTACCAGTCAGGGGAAATTGTATATCACTACACTCTTTCATTTGAAGGGTGTGTTTTAATTGTAAAGGATAAGTGCGATCAATTAACGAGCAATAAAAGTGATATTATGACATCCACAATACCGATAGAGCAAATTTCATCTATATCATTTAAAGAATTTGATGATTTAATACAATTAAGAATAAAGATAAAGGACGATCTTAAACTTATAAAAATTAATTATCAAAACCTAAATACTAATTATAAATCATATTTAGATTCTTCGGAAGAGACTATAATACTTGAAAAAACAATAAAAGAAGATAATTTACAACAGAGAGTAATTCAAGCATTTAATCATTTAATTGCTTTATGTGGAGGAACGGTTGTTAAGGAGGTGTTTTAGATTATTAAAAGATCAATGTGAGAAATAAATGATAACTACTAGGAGGGGAAGTTGCCGACACATATTTATTTCCAAGTGCTATATGCTTTTACCCTGACCATATTCTCTACCTGCAAGGTTGAAGAGCCCCCCAAAACGATCAGGATTAGTTCAAAGTATCAATCCTCCAATCCAAGACCATAGTATCTAAATCCAACCCCTGATTGGACTCGAACTACAGCCAAAACATTTACCTTCAATGGATTAAGTAAAAAACAAATAAGAAATTCGGATTTTATCCTCTTTTCTAAAAACCAAGTATCTAAAAATATTTTGAAGCAGTTGGAAATGAGCTAATCCTTGTCTATCATGGAATACGAAAGGTCTAAAAATGAAAAAGTCCCGTAAAAACGGGACTTAGTCGACTTCGGCTCCCCGACCTGGACTCGAACCAGGGACCTACTGATTAACAGTCAGCCGCTCTAACCGACTGAGCTATCGGGGAAGATGACTTCCTTTTTGGAAGCGGGTGCAAAGATAAATATTTTAGGTTTAAGTTTTGAGGTTTAAGGGTTAAGTGCGGGAATTTTTTTTACTTGATATACTTAGTAACCAGTAAATCAATTATATAAACAATCCCGAACTTAAACCTTAAACCTTAAATCTCAACACTGTCCGCAATCGTTGTATCTTTGCCGGCTGTTTCTGCAGCCCCAGAAGTATGAAGAAAATTCTCGGAATCGGCAACGCCCTGGTGGATATCATGACCCAGCTCGATCGTGACGACTACCTGCCTCAGTTTGAACTGCCCAAAGGCAGCATGATCCTGGTCGATGCCCATAAGTCGCGCGTGGTCTTTGAAGGCACCCGCCACCTGAAGCAGACCATCCGCTCGGGGGGCTCCGCCGCCAACACCATCCACGGGATCGCCCGCATGGGACTGGAAACGGGCTTCATCGGCAAGATCGGCCAGGATGAGATGGGGCAGGTGTTCTTCGACGACCTGTCGGCGAGCAACATCCGCCCGCACCTGTTCCACAGCGCCACCGAATCGGGCCGCGCCATGGCGCTCATCAGCCCCGACACCGAACGCACCTTCGCCACCTACCTGGGCGCCGCGGTCGAACTTTCAGACCAGGACCTCGATGAGGCGCTGTTCCGTGATTACGATATCCTCCACGTGGAAGGCTACCTGGTCCAAAACCATTCCCTGCTGCAAAAAGCGCTGGAACTGGCGCGGCGCCGGGGCATGCAGGTATCGCTCGACGCGGCCAGCTATAACGTGGTGGCCGAAAACCGCGAATTCCTGCTGCGCATCATCCGGGATTATGTCGACATCGTCTTCGCCAACGAGGACGAAGCTCGGGAACTGACCGGCCTCGCGCCCGCGGAGGCTGTCGCCCTTCTGGCCGAAAGCGCCACGATCGCCGTCGTCAAAACGGGCCGCAACGGCTCGCTGGTCCGCAGCGGCTCAGAGACGCACGCCATCGGCATCATCCGCGCCAACAGCATCGACACCACCGGCGCGGGCGACCTCTACGCCTCAGGCTTCATTTACGGCCTGGCCCAGGGCATGCCGCTCGGCACCTGCGGCCGCATCGGCGCCATCCTCGCCGGAAAGGTCATCGAGGTGATCGGGCCGAAGCTCGACGCCGCCGGCTGGTCTACCGCCCAGCAGATGATCCGGGATCTGAATTCATAAAACATGCGCCCATGGCCCCTGCGCCCCTGCGCCCATGTGCCCATCGAAATTCCATTTGTAAGATCATCTTTGGATATCCTAAATCCCATATCCCGGATCAGATGGGCGCATGGGCGCATGGGCCATGGACGATTTGATGGGTTGATTTGCCAATAGCTGACTTTTTTGCCACACCCTTTGAAATATCCCGCCTTTTTTCTACTTTTGCGTCCCTTATTTCAATGTAACGTCTAAACAATCAGAATTTTCAGCAAATGAAGGTATTTCAAACCAACGAGATCAGGAATATCGCCCTGATCGGCGGCGCCAAAACGGGCAAGACCACCCTGGCGGAAGACATGCTCCTGGAAGGCGGCGTGATCAATCGCAGGGGCTCCGTCGAAGACAAGAATACGGTATCGGATTACCGCGATATCGAGATGGAACGGCAGAACTCAGTCTATTCTTCCATACTCTACTCAATCTACAACAACCACAAGATCAACATAATCGATACCCCGGGCTTCGATGATTTCGTCGGTGAGGTGATCTCCGCGCTGAAAGTGGTCGACGCGGCGGTCTCCGTCGTGAGTGCGCAGAACGGCGTGGAGCCGGGCACCGAGACGACCTGGAGGCTGTGCGTCAAGCACAATACCCCGGTGATCTTTGCCATCAACCACCTGGAGCACGACAACTCCAACTTCGACGATACGGTCAACCAGCTCCGCCACTCGTTCAGCGGGGCCGTCACGGTGGCGCAGTACCCGCTCAGCACCGGCCACGGGTTCAACTCCATCATCGACCTGCTGAAGATGAAGATGTACAAATATCCCGACGGCGGCGGCAAGCCGGAAGTGCTCGACATCCCCGCCGGGGAAAAAGGCAAGGCGGAAGAGCTGCAGGCCAAGCTGATCGAGGACCTGGCCGCCAACGACGAGTCGCTGATGGAAGCCTTCTTCGAGAACGGCACCCTGAGCGAAGAGGAAATGTTCCGGGGGCTGCGCCTGGGCATCCGCAACCGCGGCATCTTCCCGGTGCTGTGCGTCAACGCCAAGCAGAACATGGGCGTGGGCCGTCTGCTGGAATTCATCATCAACAACGTGTCGGCGCCGAACGAAATGCCGCCCGTGAAAACACTATCCGGCAAATCGCTGAGCTGCAACGCCGCCGACCCGGCCATCGCTTTGGTGTTCAAGACCTCCATCGAGCAGCACCTGGGCGAGGTCAGTTTTTTCAAGGTCTACGGCGGTGAGATCAAGGAAGCCGAAGACATGATCAACGGCACCAACTCCACCAAGGAACGCCTGTCGCAGGTGTACGTCTTCGCCGGCAAGAACCGGGAGAAGGTCGACAAGCTCGTGGCGGGCGATATCGGCGCGACCATCAAGTTAAAAAACACTCTCACCAATCATACGCTCAATGCGCCCAAATTTGCTGATGAGAAGATTCCGCCGATCGAATACCCGGACAGCAAGTACCGCGTTGCCGTGAAAGCGGTCAACCAGGCCGACGACGAGAAGCTCGGCATGGCGCTCAACGAGCTCCACAAGATGGACCAGACGATCATTTCGGGTTACAAGAAGGAGCTCCGCCAGCTGATCCTCGAAGGTCAGGGCGAACTGCACCTGAACATCGCCAAATGGCACCTGGAGAACAACATCAAGATACAGGTCAACTACCTGCCGCCGCGCATCCCCTACCGGGAGACCATCACCCGCGTGGCCCAGGCGACCTACCAGCACAAGAAACAATCCGGCGGCGCAGGCCAGTTCGGCGAGGTGCACCTGGTCATCGAGCCGCACGAAGAAGGCAAGCCGGATGCCACCGGCTTCAAGCTGAAGCAGACCATGCGGCAGTCATCTGTCACCCCGCTGACGATCTCCAAAGGCGAATCCGAAATTTCAGTTTCCGTAAGGGGAAAAGACGAGATCCCGATGGAATGGGGCGGAAAGCTTGTCCTGTATAACTGTATCGTCGGCGGTTCGATCGACGCCCGTTTTATCCCCGCCATCATGAAAGGGATCATGGAAAAGATGGAACAGGGCCCGCTTACGGGTTCCTACGCCCGCGACATCCGCGTGTACGTGTACGACGGCAAGATGCACCCGGTCGACTCCAACGAAATCTCGTTCAAGCTCGCCGGCCGCACCGCCTTCAGCATGGCCTTCAAGGAAGCCAGCCCGAAGATCCTCGAGCCGATCTATGACGTCGAGGTGTTCGTCCCGGAAGACAAGATGGGCGGCGTGATGACCGACCTGCAGGGCCGCAGGGCCATCATCATGGGCATGGACGGCGGCACGATCAAGGCCAAGGTGCCCCTGGCCGAGCTGAACCGTTACTCCACCGCGCTCAGTTCGCTCACCAGCGGCCGCGCCAGCTACAACATGAAATTCGCCGAGTATGCCCCCGTCCCGCCCGATGTGCAGGATAAGCTGCTGAAGGAATACGAGGAAAGCCTCAAGGAAGAAGACTAAGCCTTCGGAGTTTTGAGGTTTAAGGTTTAAGGTTTAAGTTGGGGACTCTTCGTGTCACTTCGTGAAATAATCAAAAGCAGATTACACGAAGATCCACGAAGAACCACGAAGTTTCACGAAGTTTTTTTGGATAGTTAATCCAGGATGCTGGCAAGACTAAAGGCCTCTTTTAAACGAACCCCTTTTTCGGTTTTCTGCAAAGTGCAGCATTCGTTGTACAGGTCGTGTTCTAAAAACAGGATATAGTCGTTTTCGACGGCTTCTTTGTAAAATCTTTCCTTGTCTTCCAGGGTGATAAGGGGGCGGGTGTCGTAAGCCATGATCCAGGGCATGGGAACGTGGGCCGCTGACGGCAGGAGGTCGGCCATGAAGACGATGGTTTTCCCGTTGTAGTTGATGTGAGGGATGGCCTGGCCTTCGGTGTGGCCGTGGTATAGTTTTATGGTGATATTGGGCAGGATCTCTCCTTCTTCTTCGATGAGTTTCAATTGCCCGCTCTCTTCGATAGGGAGTATGTTTTCCTTCAGATACGATGCACTTTCCCGGTGGTTGGGTTCCAGGGCCCAGTCGTACTGCTGCCGGCTTACCCAGTAGGTTGCGTTGGGGAAAGCAAGCTTATAGCCCGTACGGTCGTGGTTCCATTCCACACTTCCGCCGCAATGGTCGAAGTGCAGGTGCGTGAGGATCACATCCGTGATATCATCCTTCGTGTATCCTGCGTCTTTCAATGAGCTCTCGAGCGTGGCCTCCCCGTTGAGGTAGTAATGCCGCAGGAAGTTCCAGTCCTGCTTGTCGCCGATACCGTTGTCGATGAGGATCTTCCGGTCGCCGTCGACCACCAGCAGGCAGCGCATGGCCCAGTTGCAGAGGTTGTTTTCGTCGGCCGGGTAGACCTTTGACCAGAGGACTTTCGGCACCACGCCGAACATGGCGCCGCCGTCGAGGCGGAGGTTTCCGGTTTCTATCGGGAATAATTTCATTGTGCTGATGTGAATTTTTAAACTATAACAAATACATTGGTAAATTGTTACACTGTTACACTGTTACACTGTTACATTGTTACATTGTTACATTGTTATAATGTCGGGTGAGGTGGATTAGTATTTTAGCTTTTCGTCTGTGAATTTGATCAGGTAGTTTATTTCACGGGGAAGTTTGTTCAATTCATTAGAAATATGTCGATATTCCTCTTCTGATATTAATTTTCTTATTCTGGCTTTTTCGGTCCAATCCTGGGATTCTTTCAGCGATCCGAAGCTATACCTGTAAAAATGGATCTTATCTTTTTTACCGAATCTTCCGAAACCCTCAGCAAGATTTGCTGAAATGGAGTCAATGGATCTAATGTACTGTTTCCCGACAGTATCTTTCTCGAAATAATTCCATTTCAGGACTACATCCCAGACATAATTCGACAATGCGAAAGAGATCTTATAAGCACCAATATCCTGGTGACTAAGGTATGCACCACCTTCCTCAAATATCCAATCCTCCCCCATATCTATATATCAATCTAACAATTTAACAGTTTAGCAATTTAACAATTTAACAATTTAACAATTTAACAATGTAACAGTGTAACAGTGTAACAGTGTAACAGTGTAACAGTGTAACAGTGTAACAGTGTATCAATGTAACAGTTTATCTCTCCAGTTCCGCCAGTGCATAAGCATAAGCTCCCACAGAAACCGCTTTCGAGGTTCCCAGGCGGGAAACGCCCACGCCGATATAGCGGGTCGGGTTGTAGATGACTGTTTTTTTGCTGAAGGGCACCTGGATCTCCACCGATTTATTTTCGAGAAACAGGGCCAGTTCTTCCGGGTTTTCCAGGTTGAGGGCGGTGATCTCCAGGCGGGGAAAGGCATGTCCTTCCGGAGAGCGGTAGGTCGTATTCATCTCATCCACCAGCTTTTGCAGGAAGACGCCATAGGCGCCGGAGAGCCCGCCGCCGATGACAATGATGCCATCGATGAGCGTGATGGCGTTGGCCAGGGTGTCGCCGGCCACGATGGCCATTTCCTCCCAGGCCTTGAGGGCCGCTTCGCGGTTGCCGGTCGCGGTTCCCAGGATGATATCCTGTATATCCTTAGGATTGGGGGCCTCTTCAAAGGGGATGCCCGCTTCGCGGGCGTAGACGCGGCGCACTCCGCGGATGGCGGTGCTGTCTTCCGCGCTGGTCGAGGGATACAGCTTGTTGCGCATGCGGTTGACCTCGCCCCCGGCGGAGTTGTCGCCGATGAAGAGTTGTCCATTGGAAACAATACCGCCGCCGAAGCCGGTGCCGAAGGTGGCGCCGAAGAGGTTCCGGTAGCGTTTGGGGTTGCCGGCCGCCTCCAGTTTCGCGTTGATCTCGGGCAGGATGCCGCCGATGGCTTCGCCGTAGGCGAACAGGTCGCCGTCGTTGTTGATGAACACCGGGACGCCAAACTGCTCTTCGAGCATGGCTTTCAGGGGTACGCCGCCACGGAATGTCGGCAGGTTTTCCAGGTCGCCGATGATGCCCAGCGGGTAGTCGGCCGGGCCGGGGAAGCAGAAGCTGATGGCCACCGGCTTTTCGTCCAGCGCGTTCCGGATATCATGGAACCCGTCGATAATCTTTTGCAGCACCTCGTTGAGCGTGTCTCCCCTGGCCTTGATGCGGTGCGGTTCAAACAGTTCCGCTCCGCCGCGGATGGCGTTGAAAACGAAATTCGTGCCCCCGGCGTCGAGGGTCATCACAATGCGGTGGTCGGAATGCAGTTCCATAGGTGCAGGGTTGGTGGGTTCAAAGATATGAAAAAGCGTGGGAGCGGGGTAGCGGGGCAGCGGGGGACTGTTTTTTTTACGACGGGCCGGGTATTTTTTTCATTTTTCCGGATTAATTGAGAAAAACTTATGGAATTCAGATTTCAAAAATTAGACATTTGGAAAGATGCTCTGGTGATTTCAAGGAAGTCATTACCATTAATAGAGGATTTAAGAACGCTAAAGCATTATTCACTTGCTGACCAATATCTTAGAGCTACTCTGAGCATTAGCAATAATATTGCAGAAGGTTCCGGTTCGAGTACAAAACGGGATTTTGCGAATTTTTTGAATATTGCCAGGCGATCAATTTTCGAATGTGCAAACATGATAATCCTGATGCACGAATTCGGATATCTTGATCTTGACCAGAGAGATCAATTTTTAACAGATTATCAGAATCTTAGCGCCAGAATTTATTATTTCAGAAGAAGCCTGTTAACTTAAAACTTGCAACCTCTCTTTAACTTCCCCGCATCCCCGCTCCCCCGCTCCCCCGCTTCCCAGCTTCCCCGCTCCCCCGCTCCTAATGCGCTTCCAGCCAGTTCTCGCCTTCATCCATTTCCACCTCGACAGGTACGCTCAGCGGCATGGCGTTTTTCATCAGGTCGAGGATGAGGGGCCGGAGGGTTTCGAGTTCTGATTTATGCGCATCGAACACAAGTTCGTCGTGGACCTGGAGGATCATGCGGCTGCGGAATTGCCTGCGGGCGAATTCTTCATGGATGCGGATCATGGCGATCTTGATCATGTCGGCCGAGGAGCCCTGTATGGGGGCGTTGATGGCGTTGCGCTCGGCGAAGCCACGGACGACGGCGTTGTTGGAGTTGATGTCGCGCAGGTATCTCCGCCGGCCCATGATCGTCTCCACGTAGCCGTGTTCCCGGGCGAAGGCGATGGTCGTATCCATGTAGCGGCGGATGCCCGGGTACTGGCTGAAATAGGCTTCGATGATGCCGGCCGCCTCGCGCCGCGGGATGTTGAGCCGCTCGGAGAGGCCGAAGGCCGACTGGCCGTAGATGATGCCGAAATTGACCGCTTTGGCGTTGCGCCGCATCTCCGGGGTCACGTCGCCAACCGGCAGCCCGTAGACGCGCGACGCCGTGGCCGCGTGGATGTCGATGCCGTCGCGGAACGCCTGGATCATGTGCTCGTCGCCGCTCATGTGGGCGATGATGCGCAGTTCGATCTGGGAATAGTCAGCGGAGAGGAGGACGAAGTCGGCGCTGCGCGGCACGAAGGCCTTGCGGATTTCCCGGCCCCGCTCGGTGCGGATGGGGATGTTCTGCAGGTTGGGATTGTTGGAGCTCAGCCGGCCGGTGGCGGCGACGGCCTGGTTGTAGGAGGTGTGGATGCGCCGGTCGCGCGGGCTGACGAGGGTGGGCAGGACGTCGACATAGGTCGATTTGAGCTTGGTCAGCGAACGGTAGTCGAGGATGAGCTGGACGATCGGATGGCGGTGCAGCAGCTTGACGAGCACCTCTTCACCGGTGGAATACTGTTTGGTAGCGGTCCGGGACGGATTGTCGGTGATCTTCAGCTTCTCGAACAGGATCTCCCCGAGCTGTTTCGGGGAGGCGATGTTGAAGGTCTGCCCCGCCAGGTCGTAGATCTGCTCTTCCACCTCATAGACTTCTTTGGCGAGCTGCACTGAGTAATCTTTGAGCACGCCGGTGTCGAGCATCACCCCTTCGGCCTCCATCGCGGCCAGAACAGGCACCAGCGGGATCTCGATCTCGTCAAACAGCTTCCGCAGGCCCGACTCGCTGAGCATCGGCTCGAACTTTTGGTACAGTTGCCAGGTGACATCGGCGTCTTCGCAGGCATAATCCGCCAGCAACGCGGGTTCTACATCCCGCATGCTGCCCTGGTTCTTCCCTTTTTTGCCGATCAGTTCTTCGATGTGGATGGTTTTGTAGCTGAGGTAGGTTTCCGCCAGGAGGTCCATGTTGTGCCGCATATCGGGCTCAATGAGGTAGTGGGCCAGCATGGTGTCAAAAAGCGGCCCTTTGACCCCGACCTCGTACCATTTGAGGATAGCGATGTCGTACTTGAGGTTCTGACCGATCTTCAGGATTCTTTCCGCTTCGAGGAAGGGCTTGAATGCTTTGACGATCTCCAGGCAGTCGTGATAATTTTCCGGGAGGAGGACGAAGAACGCTTCCCCGGGCTGAAAGCAAAAGGCAATGCCGACCAGTTCGGAATTGTTCGGATCGATGCCGGTGGTTTCGGTGTCGAAGCAGAATTTATCCGCTTTCTTCAGTCTTTCTATCAGCTTTTGAATGGCTTCCTTGTTGTCGACCAGGTGATAGTCGGTTTTCCGGTCTTTCAGAGACGCCATCTCACGAGATGGAGTCTCGATGGAGCCTTTCTCCTCTTCCGATAACTGGCTGAACAGGTCTCCTGCCGATTGCGCCTTTCGGCCTGCGGCTTCCGCCTCCCCCTGCTCCCGGACCGACAGGTCGGTGAATACGCGTTTGGCGAAGGTGCGGAACTCCAGCTCGTCGAACAGTGTTTTCAGAGACGCCATCTCCGGTTTCTCGAGCAGGAGCTTATCTTCTTCGAACTCCACCGGTACATCCAGCATGATGGTGGCGAGTTTTTTCGAGAACAGCCCCTGTTCGGCGTAGGTTTCGACATTTTCCTTCATCTTGCCCTGCAGCTTATCGGTATTGGCCAGCAGGTTCTCCAGGCTGCCGAACTGCTGCACCAGCTCGATCGCCCTTTTCTCCCCGATGCCGGGGATGCCGGGGATGTTGTCGGAGGCGTCGCCCCAGAGGCCGAGGATGTCGATGAGCTGCTCCGGCCGCTCGATCTGGTAGCGGGCGCAGACCTCCTTCGGTCCGAGGATCTCGAACTGGTTGCCCATGCGCGGCGGGCGGTAGATGAACTTCCGGTCGCTGACCAGCTGCCCGAAGTCTTTGTCGGAGGTGACCATGTAGGTCGTAAAGCCATTTTGCTCGGCTTTGTGGGCCAGGGTGCCGATGATGTCGTCGGCTTCATAGCCCGGCACTTCGAGGATGGGGATGCGAAACGCCTCGAGGAGGCGGCGGATATACGGCAGGGCGGTGGCGATGTCTTCCGGCATGGATTCCCGCTGGGCTTTGTATTCGGCGTATTCCGCCTCGCGCAGGGTGGGGGCGAAAGAGTCGAAGGCTACGGCGATATGAGTGGGCTTTTCATTTTTAATGATATCGTAGAGTGTATTGGCAAAACCCAGGACGGCTGAGGTGTTCAGGCCTTTGGAGTTGATGCGCGGATTTTTGTTCAGCGCAAAATAAGCCCGGTAGATCAGGGCCATGGCGTCGAGGAGGAAGAGACGTTGTTTCATGAGTTCTGAAGTCTGAGTTCTGAGTTTTGAGTTCTGAGTTCTGAGTTTTGAATTCAGACCTCAGAACTCAGACCTCAGAACTCTAAATTTTTAATAGCTAAACCCCAGTTTATACAGCCCGGCCTGCACCTCGGGGGCCGACATGAACAGGTCCCAGAGCAGCCCGGTTCGGTGGTTCTCGATCATGCAGATGATCGGACCCTGGTCGATGGCGATGTAGGAGCCGGCCCACCAGCCGTCGGTCACGTCGAAGGCGTCGTAAAAGCCGTATTCCCCCCAGAGCCGGTCGCCGAGGATGTAGTAGAAATGCCGGATGGCGGCCATCGACTCCTCCGGGGTATACGGAAGCGCGGAAACCGCCGCCGTTGGTGTAATGGTGCCCAGGTCGTTGGTCGGCGAATGGGCGCTGTAGCCTGTGGGGTTGTCGCTCGCGGTCAGCCCCCAGCAGTCCTCGCTGTAGCCGATGAAGTTCTTCGGGTTATCGATGCAGTACGCCCGGTTGATCAGGGTCATGTTCACGCCCTGCTCCCAGAGGCTGGCATACTGGTCCTGCAGGTTGCGCGGGTCCAGCCCGAGGTGGGAGTAGTGGGTGAAGAACAGCGGCCCGCCGTACGACCAGCCCAGGGGTAGCCGGATGCCGTAATAGCTGTTGCCGTTGACGATCCCGCCGTTGCGGGCGTAGCCCTGGTGGTAGGCGCTGGCGGGAATGGTGTGGGTGGTTGATGCCGCGGCCAGCACATAGCAGATGAGCGTCTCATTATACCCTTCGATCTTCATGTTCATGGCCCACTGGTAATTGGGCGACCAGTGCCAGTAGAGGACGTTCTGCCCTCCGCGGGTGAACCAGTCCCATTCAACCGTGTCGATCAGCCCGTTCAGCCGGTCGATCAGGGCCTGTTCTCCGGCAATCCCGGAATCCAGGTATTGGCGGATGGTGATGAGCCCCTGCACCATGAACCCGGTTTCGACGAGGTCGGCGCCGTCGTCCTTCGTGGAGAAGGGATGTGTTTTGCCGGTGTTCCCATAGAGCCAGTGCGGCCAGGCGCCATGGAAGCGGTCGCAGGTTTCCAGGAAAGTGAGCATTTTATCCAGGTGATCCAGGCCCTGCTGCCGGGTGATGAAGCCGCGCTCCATCCCGACGATCAGCGCCATGACGCCGAAACCTGATCCGCCGATGGTGACGATATCGCCGGAGTTCAGGCGTTCCCGGGCCAGGCCCGCGACGGGATGGGCGTAATCGTAGAAATATTTGAAGGTCTGCCGCTGGATGAGCTCCAATAATTCTTCATCCGACACCAGGGGGAATTTGTAGGTGGTGTCCAGTTCCGTGTAAAATGAGTTGTAAAAGCCTTCGAAAGGGAAGCCATTCGCGGCGACCAAAGCGTTGCTGACCGAAAAGTAATACCGTGTGTAACCCGAAAGATCGTTTAGGGGCGTCACCACGACTTTTTTATGGTCGCCGGACAGGGTGGCCTGCACGGGCGCCCCGGGGAACAGGGTGAAATAATTCTGGTATGCCGAGGGGTTCAGTTCATGGGAGAACGTGACCTCGATGGTGAGGCCGGTCCGGGCGATATCGCGGGGCGGGGGCGGGTTGCGGAAATCATTCCCGTTGAGGGTGATGGCGGTGATCTTGAGGGCGCCCGCTTCGGTCTTGAACTGCACGCTGATCCCCGGGAAGGTCTCCCCGTTGATGCCCCTGAGATCTGCGGTGATCTCGAGCGCGTACGTGGTTGAGTTCAGCAGGTCATCCGTGGGATCGAGCGTGATTTGTTTCAGGTCCTGGCTGAAGGCGACTACAGAAGGCACCGTATTGCTGTTTTCTTTCAGCCGCACCGCGTTTTTTGCCGCATTGGTATCCAGGACGTTGTTAAACGTGATAAGCACCGGCAGGCCGACTGGCATATCAGGATTGGTGCCCTGCAGGTTGAGGGATGTGGTGCCAATGGAGACAGAGGAAAGCTGGACGGTTCCGGCGGGTTTGTCCGCTTCCTTGCCGCAGGAGAGGATTCCTGTGATGATGACGGCCATGAGGGCGGCTGTTGCGAAGATCTTGTAATTCAACTTGAAATGGGTTAAAGATTAAAAACCACAAAGGCGCAAAGCGCAAAGATTTTCGTTTACACTCTGCGCCTCTGCGCCTCTGCGGTTGATAGGAGCGCCGGATGGTTACCGGCACAGGATTAAAAGAACATTACGGTTTTTCCGATGCGTACATCAGGCTGATCTCGGTTTCGGTGAGGACTTTGTGGAAAACGCGCACATCGTCGAGCCAGCCGCCGAAGTGGTTGGCGCCGGGGAAGTCGTATCCGCCCCAGGGTTCGCCGTCCCAGAGGGTGCCGGCCCGCGACTGGATAAAGCCGAATGCGAGTTCGTTCACCACTTCGGGTGCAACGCCGCCGTATTTCATGCCAACCACGCCGCGTTTGGCGTCGCCGTCAGGCCACAGGTCGAAGTCGAAGGCTTTCATTTTCTCGCCATTGATGTACATGATGCCTTCCTTGGTGCCGCCGTTGTACACGCAGACCACATGGGCCCAGGTGTCTTTGATCAGGGCAGCTACGCCGCCGGAGCCGGTCAGGTCCTTGCAGTAGGTCCAGCCCTGCCAGCCGCCGTTGGCGCCGGTCACGCCGTCGCCGGGGAACCACAGGTCTTCGGAGGCAGTGGTGCCGTCGGCAAGCTCATAGGAGCCGGCCAGTTTGCACCAGCTGTAGTCGGAGGTGATCTCAAACTGGAAGCCTTTGAAGGCGCCAAGGCCCATCACAAAATGGCCTTTGGGGTTGCCGTCGGCATTCACATGGCCGGCGGATTTGGTCTTTACCCAGAAGGAGAGGGTGAAGTTGGCCGAGTTCATCAGGGCGTCGCCGTTGGCAAACTCCACGATGGTGGAGGTGCCGTTAAAGAAGGCGGCCTTGCCGGCGTCGGCGGTATAGGAATCGTTGTAAGCCAGGTCAACCACGCCGGTGGCGGTGGCGCCGCCTACCTGTTCGATGACGTTGTCGTCAAAATTCCAGTAAGCAACCACTCCGGAGGGCACAAAGTTGCCTTCGGTGGTGAAGTTGCGGTCGAAGGGGGTGATCTCCTGCCCGTCGGTCGCTTTGATGCCCGCTTTGAAGCTGAGCAGGAACAATGCGCCGTTGCCAAGGTCTTCATTGGGTACAATGGTGATCTTTTTCCCGGCGACGGTCAGCGTCAGGGGAATGCTGGCGTCATCATAATCCCGGACCAAAGTGACGGTGGAAGCGGTAACGGTGGCCGCGTCCACGTCAACGGAGAACATCGCTTCGATCGTGGGGTCGGGGGCGACATTGCTGGGAGGCGTGGCGCCATTCATGTCGACAGTGCCGGCCATGAGGCTTTCCAGGACGAATTCCGTCTCATCCTCTTTACAGCTGTTCACCCCTACCAGGAGCAGGGCGAAGAACACAACAGAACCGATTAAAACAATCTTTCTTTTCATAGTTAAATTCAATTTAAGGTTAAACAATAATTGCCAATAATATTTTCTTACCAGTTTGGATTCTGAACCAGGATCCCCTGGGAAATATCGATCTCGTTCTGCGGTATGGGCAGCAATTCGTGCTTGCCGGTGAGAAACCCGAGCGGGCCGAGGACTTCCGGCGCTTTGCCGGTGCGTACCAGGTCCCAGAACCGGTGGCCTTCCATGGCGAGTTCCATTCTTCTTTCTTCCAGTATCAGATCACTTAATAACGCAGGATCTGTCGTTGTAATATCCGGGAGGATGGAATTATTTCCTTCCCGGGCACGTTGCCTGACCTGGTTAAGGTATATAAGGGCCTGGCCCGGGTTACCGTTTTCGTTCAGGCACTCCGCCGCCATGAGCAGCACATCGGCATAACGGATGAGCCGGCGGTGGTGCCCCCATTGGGTGATGGTGTTGGTGCCCGGCACCCACACCTTGCGGTTGTAACATTCGATTTCGATCACATTGCCGTTCTCATCCTCCGTCACGTCGGGTGTGCTGCCGTCGCCCAGGATGGTTATCCCGTCGAGTACGTCCCCCAGGTCAATGATCGTCCCCTTTAAGCGCGGGTCGCCGGCTTCGAACGATTCCCTCAGGTCGACCGATGGGCGGTTAAAGCCCCAGCCGCGGTTGGGGGTGCCGCGCACGCCCTGTGTGTTGGCATACTGGTTTCCGCCTGATCCGGTGCCTTCCAGTTGCATGGCGCCGATCTCGAACACGGATTCGATGCCGTTGTTGCCTTCCACGCTGTTGGCGTTGATGAAGACAGGCTCGAGGCCGTACTGGCCGGAATTGATCACTTCGAGGAGCAAGGGCTCCGCCTTGTCGTGCTCCTGGCGGAACATGTAGACTTTCGCAAGCAGGCTTTTAGCGGCTCCTTTGGTGGCCCGGCCCGCATCGTCGGCGGAATAGGCGCTCTTCTCAGGCAATACGCTGATGGCTGATTCCAGGTCGGAGATGATCAGGGCATAGACCTCCTCAGCCGATGCCCTGGGCAGCTTGGCCGGCGGCACGGTGGTGGTGACCAGCGGCACGCCGCCCCAGGCGCGCACCAGGTCGAAGTAAAGCTGCGCACGGACGAACCTGGCTTCAGCGATATAGCGGTCGCGCAGTTCCGGGTCCATCTGGATGTCGGGCACCAGCTCGATCACTACGTTGCATCTTTTCACGCCCAGGTACAGGGTATTCCACCAGCGGTCGAGGCCGTCCTGCTGCGGGGTGAACTCAAATGAATCGTAGGGTCCCAGGGTCGCTCCCTGGTCGTTGGGGTTGCTGCCCTTGTGCGCGTCGTCCGACATGATGTCGAGGATGGGATAGCCGCCGGAATGATAGAACCATTCCCGCAGGGTGGTGTATGTGGCATTGGTGGCCAGCAGCGCATCGGAAGCCGTGGTGGGGAACGCCTCCTGGGTCAGGTAGTTTTGCGGCTCGTCCTCCAGGAAATCGGAGCAGGAAGCCATGGAAAGGACGATCAGAACCACCGGGACAAATATGCTGTATTTCATCATCGTTTTCATCTCGCTTAGAATGTAAGGTTAACACCAAATGAATAAACTGCGGTGATGGGATAGATCCCGTTGTCGATCCCGTTGTCGAGGACGCCGGAACTCCCGATCTCAGGGCTGTAACCCGTGAACTTCGTGAAGGTGTACAGGTTGTCGACCTTCGCATACACCCGCAGGTTCTGCATGTATAGCTTCGAGCTCCACTCCCGGGGGATGGTATAGCCCAGGATGATATTGCGGATCCGGACGAACGAACCATCATAGATGAAGTGGTCGGAGATGTTGTAATTGTATCCTCCGAACGAAGGCCGGGGCTCTTCGTTGCTGGTGCCCGGGCCGGTCCAGCGGTCCATCACGTGCGCCTCGAAGTTGTACGGGTCGGGCCGCACGACTTCTTTCCCGTTGAAGATCTTGTTGCCGGTCTGGCCCTGGATGTTCAGGGAGAAGTCGATGCCTTTCCACTCGAACCCGGCGCTGAGGCCGAAGATGAACTTGGGTATGGGTGAGCCGAGGTAGGTGCGGTCGAGCGGGCTGATGACCCCGTCGCCGTTCACATCGACGAACCTCAGGTCGCCCGGCCGGAGCTCTTCCTGGGTGTAGCGCGGGTAGTTGTCGATCTCTTCCTGGGTCTGGAACACCCCGTCGGTCTGATAACCGTAGAAGGCGCCGATGGGCAGGCCGACTTCGGTGCGGGTCACCGGGATACCGTTGCCCAGGTAGCCGCCGATGAGCAGGGAGTCGATGCCCACGCTGCCGCCGATCTGCAGTACTTCGTTGTGGATGGTGGAGCCCAGGAAGCCCACGTTGTATTTGAATTCGTTGACCTGGTCGCGCCACAGCAGGTTGTACTCGAAGCCCCGGTTGAGGACCTCGCCGGCGTTGTATGTGATCTTCGCGCCCTGCCCGTTGCCGAAATAGCCGGGAACGGTCAGGTCGACCAGGATGTCGGACGTGACTTTATTATAGAAGTCGAACTCGGCTGTCAGGCGGTCGTCGAGGATGCCGACTTCCAGCCCGATATCGGCCTGGGATGTGGTTTCCCACACCAGGTCGGGGTTGCCGAGCACGCCGTAGGAGGCGGCCGGGAAGGTGGCGGAGGGGTTGCCGAAAACAGCCACGATATCCGACTGCACCAGCGAGAAGCGGCGCAGGTAGGGGATCTTCTCGTTGCCGATCTTGCCCCAGCTCGCCCGGATCTTCAGTTTGCTGATCAGGTCGACGTCTTCCATGAACTGCTCGCGGGAGATGTTCCAGCCGGCCGCGAACGACGGGAAGTTGCTGTAACGGTTGTCTTCGCTGAATTTCGATGAGCCGTCGCGGCGAAACGTGGCCGTGAGGATATACTTGTCGGCAAAGGTGTAATTGACGCGGAACAGGTAAGAGATCATCGAGTAATACATCCCGGCGTCAACGCCGTTGGTGATGGTGCTGACATTGTTGACGTCATTGGCCGGATCTTCGATGTATGCCGGGTTGATGTACCAGAAGCTCTCGCTGTCGCGGATGATGTTGGCGCCTGTGATGCTGAAGAATTCCGACCGGGTCCGCTGCATGGTGTAACCGGCCACGGCGTCAAAAGCGTGTTTGTTGATCACTTTGCGGTAGCTCAGGGTGTTTTCCCAGAGCCAGGTGATCATGTCGTTGGAGGCCTTGGTCAAATCGCTCAGCACATTCTGCTGTTGCGTTGCGGTTCCGTCGGGATTATACACCGTGAACGCCGGGGTGAAGTTGGTGGCTTTCACATATTCCCCGTCGAGGCCGAAGCTGGTTTTGAAGGTGAAATCCTTGCGGATTTGCGCCTCGGCGAAGATGTTGCCCACGCCGCGGAAGCCATTGCGGTAATTGTTCGAATTGTCGAGGTCGGCGAAAGGATTGCCCACGTTGTAAACCACGCCGTAGGTGCCGTCGTCGTAATAGGGCACCAGCAGCGGCTGGGCACGGTAGGCCTGGTAGGTAACATTGGGGGAGATCCGCTGTTTGAACGGGGTGATAGAGATATTGGTTCCCACCTTGAGCCAACCGGTCATGTTGTAAGTGCTGTTGAATTTCGTGGTGATCTTCTGGAAGCTGGATCTGTCGATGATCCCGTCCTGTTTGAAATAGCCCACCCCGAGGTAGTAATTCATCGTTTTGGAGGCGCCGGAGGCTGAAAGCTGGTAATTTTGCACCGGTGCGATGTCGAAGATCAGGTCCTGCCAGTCGGTGTTGGGCACGGCGTCGACATTGTTGTAGCTGCCGGGCTTGATTTCGTTGGAGATGATGGCGAATTCCCGTCCGTCGAGCAGGTCGATCGTTTTCGCGACCCGCTGGATCCCGGCTTCTCCGGTGAAATTGAACACCGTCTTGCCTTCTTCGGTCTTCCCGCTTTTGGTGGTGACCATGATGACCCCGTTGGCGCCCCGGGACCCGTAGATGGCGGTTGCAGAGGCGTCTTTAAGCACCTCCATCGATGCGATGTCTGAGGCGTTCAGGAAGGAGATGTCATCGAGGATCACCCCGTCGACCACGTAGATCGGGGAGGTGTTGTTGAAGGTGCCGACGCCCCTGACGCGGACCACGGGACTGGATCCCGGCGCGCCGTTGAGGCTCGACACCTGCACCCCGCTGACGCGGCCCTGCAGGCTCTGCACCGGGTTCGACGCCGTGATCTTGGTGATGTCTTCGGATTTGATGGAGGCGACGGATCCCGACAGGTCGCTTTTGCGCACCGTACCGTACCCGATCACCACCACTTCCTCCAGGGCCACTTTGGAAGGATTCAGCGCAATATCGATGACCGCCTGCGTGGTTACCGCGATCTCCACACTCTCATAACCTACAAACGACACCACCAGCGTGATGGCGCCGGCAGGCGCCTCCAGGATGAATTTCCCGTCGATGTCGGTCACCGTGCCAGTAGTTGTGCCTTTGACCAGGATGGAGGCCCCGGGGAGCGTTTCCTGCGTGAGGGCGTCGGTTACGGTCCCGGTGATGGTCCGCGCCTGGCTGAAGGCCTGTGTGCTGAGAAGCACCAGGAATACCAGGCCAAGTAAAGCCTTTGGCATTGGAAAGTGCTTAAAAAAGTAGGATTTTTGGTGCATAACAGTTCCTGTTTACGGGTTAAGTAACACTCTGAATTATTCTTACAATTCAATTATGATCATTGGCAGCGGAAGTGAATCCTGAGTCATACCCATTCTTCAATATCTTTTTTAAAAAAAAGATGATGTAAAATTAATGCATAAAGAGGTAATGATTATCAGGGCCTCGTGAAAATTGTTCATATTTTGCTTAGTAAATACGATGCCTGCCCGTTTTTTGACAAATTTTTGTTTTATACTTTAGGAGTGGGTTTTAGGGTTCCAGAGTTCCAGGTTCCAAAGTTCCAGGGTTCCAGAATTCAAAATTCAAAACTCAAAATTCAAAATTCAATTATATGCCCCGTAAGAAAAGCAAAGTCGCCAAGATATTCGTCCTCGACACTTCTGTGATTCTGTATAATCATAACGCCATATACAGTTTCGAGGATAATGACATCGCCATTCCGATCACGGTGCTCGAGGAGCTCGACAACTTCAAGAAGGGCAACGATACGAAGAACTTCGAGGCACGGGAGTTTATCCGCATCATGGACCGGATGTCGGCCAATCATTCATTAACGAACTGGATCGATATCGATTACCCCAATGCCGGCTGTTTCAAGGTGATCATGAATGAGAACGAAAGCCCGATCGACGCCCGCTCGGTATTCGACGGCAATAAGCCCGACCACCGGATCCTCAATGCGGCCATGGTGATCCAGGAAGAGCATCCGCAGCGACCGGTGATCCTGGTGACGAAGGACATCAACCTCAGGCTGAAAGCCAAATCGCTCGATATCCAGGCGGAGGACTTTGAGACCGGCAAGATTCAGGACCTGGAATCGCTATACCCGGGTAAATCGACCATGGAAGGGGTTGAGCGCGCGGTGATCGACAAGCTTTATGCGGAGGGGATCATCGATCCGCTGGAGATTGGAATCACTGATCCGATCCCGAATCATTACTTTATCCTGAAGAACGGCAATTCATCGGCACTGGCCTATTATAACCCGGTTCTCGAAAAGCTCGAGCGGATCGACAAGAGCCCGGCCTATAAGATCAATCCGCGGAATGCCGAACAGGTTTTTGCCCTGCATGCGATCCGTAACCCCAGGGTGAAACTGGTCACCCTGCAAGGCGTGGCCGGTACGGGAAAAACCCTGCTGGCCCTGGCCGGCGCGCTCGACCAGAAGAAGAACTACAAGCAGATCTACCTGGCCCGCCCAATCGTACCGCTCAGCAATAAAGACATCGGCTACCTGCCGGGCGACATCAAGGAAAAACTCAGCCCGTATATGGAGCCGTTGTACGATAACCTGAAGTTCATCCAGAACCAATACAGCGAGACGGACAAGGAGTACAAAAAGGTGACCGAGGCCCTTGCCCAGGAAAAGCTCGTCATCACCCCGCTGGCGTATATCCGCGGACGCAGCATCTCCAACGTCTTCTTCATCGTCGATGAGGCGCAGAACCTCACCCCGCACGAGGTGAAAACCATCATCACCCGCGCCGGGGAAAACACCAAGATCATCTTCACCGGCGACATATACCAGATCGACACGCCCTACCTGGACTCGCAGAGCAACGGGCTTTCCTACCTGATCGACAAGATCAAGCACCACCCGATCTACGCGCACGTCCGGCTCGAAAAAGGCGAACGGAGCGAACTGGCAAACCTGGCGAACGACATGCTTTAGACTTCGAGTGTTTAGTGCTTAGTGTTTGGTGTTTAGTGCTTAGTGTTTGGTGTTTAATCTCTTTTTAGAATTAGTTTTCAACAACACGGGTATAATTCAGTGCTTTCCGTAATTAATCAAAAAAACAAGTGATGAAGGAAAGCATTCTAAAGATAAAAGCGACCAATTTGGGGATTGAGATTGTTGCTTTTTGTAATAGATATTCTAAATCTGGCAGCTACATTCTTTCCAATCAGCTTCTTAGGTGTGGAACAAGCGTGGGTGCGAATGTAGCAGAAGCTAGCGCGGCGCAAACCCGAAAAGACTTTATTACAAAATTGGCAATTGCTTCCAAAGAAGCCAGAGAAACAATTTATTGGTTAAAGCTAATCCAGTCAGAAGGAATGGCGGACAATTCATGCGAATCACTGATCGCTCGTACAGAAGAAGTTATTCGGTTATTGACCTCTTCTGTCAAAACCGCGCAGAAGAACGAAAGTAACGGAAAAATTAACACTAAACACTAAACACCAAACACTAAGCACTAAACAACAAACACTATTCACTAAAAATTACATCCACCACAACCTTCCCAACAACCCCCAGCGTCTCCTTGTCTATCCTGTCGAACGTGTCGCCGGTGGTGTGCCAGTACTCGAAGAAGCTGCCGTTGGAGGAATTGGGATCGAGGTGAATGATGTCGATGGCGGGGATTTTGGCGATTTCGTTGATGAAGTAATGATCGTCGTTGATGAAGCTGCCCCGCTCGTAGGGGAAATACGCTCCGTATCCCAGGCGGTGGGCCGTATCCCATACTTTTTTCACTTTATCGGGGGCGAAATACATGGAGAATCCTTCCTGGCGAAACACCGCATCGGGCGCCCCGACCATGTCAAGAAGGATGCAGTAGCGCGGCCGGTAGTTGTATTCGTGCGGATTGCGCGACCAGTGCTGTGAGCCCAGTCCCCACCACTCGTTCTTTGCTTCTCCCTGGGCGTCCGAAGGAGGGCCGTAGTCTTCCAGGTCAAAGAAGAAAATGTCGACGCCGATATCCGGACTGGTGGAGGCCAGCAGGCGGGCGATCTCCAGCAGGACGCCCACGCCGCTGGCGCCATCGTTGGCTCCCATTACCGGCTGGTTTCTCTTTGCAGGATCAGGGTCATGGTCGGCAAACGGACGCGAGTCCCAGTGCGCCGCCAGCATGATCCGGGCCTTTTTCTCCGGCTGGAACCGCCCGATGATGTTGCGGCCCGACAGGACGGTTCCGTCATATGCCCTGGCTTTGAAGGCCTGGTCGACCACCTCAGGGGTATGCCTGCGAAGCTGACCGGAAAGATAATCCGCGCATTGGCCGTGTGCCGTGGTGCCGGGAACGCGGGGGCCGAAGTCGCATTGCGCTTTGACATATGCCAGCGCGGAATCGGCATTAAAGGCGGGGACGGTTTTGACAGCGACGGGTTCCGTTTCCCCGGATGCCACGGGCGCGGGTTTTTGCTGGCAGGACCAGAGCATGATGACCGGGATGGCCATCAGGATGACGGATTTGCTCATGAGCGGAATATTTTGGTGTAAAAATAGGAAAAGTGGAAAAAAGGCCCGATAAAGAAAACACGCGTGATTTGCGCGTGCTTCCGGGTTAATGTTTTGTTCCTGAGAACAAGTGTTGATTGAAGAAAAACAACTTATTGTTGATAGCCTGGCTTCTTAATTATTATGAAACAAAATTACGGCCGGGGACAATACCTGTCAATTGGGTAATTTACTGAAAAGCACTAGGGGATTCTACGTAGAGGATTTCAAGGGAGCTTACAGCCTGGAGATCCCGTGCCGGACGGCGTATTTGATGAGTTCGGCGTTATTATTGAGTCCGAGTTTCTGGATGATGTTGTTGCGGTGGGCTTCCACGGTCCGCGTGCTGATCATGAGCCTGTCTCCGATCTCTTTGTAGGTCAGCCCGTCGGCGACCAGTTTGAGGATTCCGATTTCACGACCTGAGAGGAGCGGGGAAATTGTGGGGTCATGGGCCAGGCCCTGCCGTGTGGTCCTCACATAGCTGCGCATGAGGCTGTCCGTCACATCCTGGCTGAAGTATTCTTCTCCGCTATGCACTTTTCTGATGGCGGAAATGAGTTCTTCGGCGGCGGCATTTTTTGAGAGGTATCCTTTGGCGCCTGCCTGGATAGCGGCGTTGACCGTTTCCAGGTCCAGGTCGGCCGTCAGGATGATGATGTGGGCCTGTTGATGGGTGCCTGCGATGATTCGGGTGGCATCGAGGCCGGACAGGCCGGGCAGCGTGAGGTCCAGCAGGATGACGTCGGGTGTGTCCATATCCATGTGGCTGAGCAGATCCTCAGCCTTGCCGGCCTCGCCGGAGATCATGATGTCTTCAATGCCCATCAGGGTGATCCGCACGCCTTCAAGGATGATCGGATGGTCATCGACGACAAAGACCCGGATCTTCCCGATTTCCTTGCTGCCCGTGCGGATGGGATTTTTCATTAAGGTGAATTTCGCATTATAAAAGTAAAAATACTTCCTTTACCCCGTGCACTTTCGGCGCTGATCTTTCCACCGTTCTTTTCGGCAAATGCCCTGCAGAGCATCAACCCCACGCCGGTCAGATGGCTTTGTCCTGATGATCCTTTTCCGAGATAATCATCCAGATTTTCCGGGCTGATCCCGGGCCCGGTGTCCGCGACAGCAATCCGGGTTTCATGGCCATCCTGAGCCACCTTTACCTGGATCAGCCCTGGCTTGTCCATATGCCTGGCTGCATTGTTCAGGAGGTTGCGGATCACCGACGCCAGCATGACCCGGTCGGCTTTGATGAAGCAGGAGCCGGGTATTTCCGTTTCGAGACGGATCTCCTTCATGGTAAGCACCGGCTGGATCATACGAATCTCATCTTCGACCACCTCCAAAAGGTTCACCTTTTCCGGTAAAGCGTTCACCGTCCCGTCCTGCATCGCCGACCAGTGCAGCAGATTCTCAAGAAGGAGGTAGGTTTGTGCGGCGAACTGGCTGATGGATTCCAGCAACTGCCGGCGTGAAGCGTCGTCCAGGATCTGGTACTTTTCACTCAGTCCGGAAGCGATCATCTGGAGCGATCCCAGGTGATTCTTCAGGTCGTGCGCCACCAGCCGGAGGACCATGCTTTTGGATTCATTCATCCGGGCCATCTCCTGGTAACGGCTTTCAAACCGCCCGACGGTTCGCTTCCATTGACGGTACAGCGTCAGCCCTGACAGGATCATGGCGGCCGAGATAAAAACGATGATCAGGTAGTGGACCAACATGGCATACTGAAGGTTAAGGTTCACCGGTTAGCGGTCCGGGTATAATGTTCAATAAAGATAGAGTTTTCCGTTCTTTCCCGGAAGAGATCCTCATCCCCGGGAACAGGTACGTCTCTTCCGTCGATGATGATGCCCCTGGCTTCATTCATCATCGACGGAATGATCTCCGGCACCGGACCGGATCCCTGACGGTTCTGGTGCATATTTTCCACCCATTCAAACATCAGTGTTGGATCGTAAATCTCAAACGGCTCATACCCCTGGTGTTCTTCACAGGTGTCCTGGGCCCATGCCCGGTATTTCCGTATATCTCTGAAATTTACTTCGTTACCCTCATTGTATGGCCCGCCGATCAGTTCCATCGGAATATTGATTTTTATTTCCCACTGGTCGAAGAATGGCCGCAAGAGGCCGGCGACATCCAGGAAACTGACGACAAAGGCCGAGCAACCGGCTCCTTCGCCCTGATAGCGGGGCCAGAACGCTCCACCGTAAACCGGACCCTGGCCGCCGGTAGTGTCAAAGGCGTTCACGAAGCCTGTGAAAAATGAAAGCATGCGCGCCGCGGCGCTTTCGCTGATCAGAATTTTCAGGAATGCCATCTGGCCTTTCCGGGAATATTTTTCTTTTTTCATTTCCAGCGTTCCGGAGTTTTCCAGCCGGCCGCTGATTTCCGCCCCAAGTATTGCCAGCCCGTATTTTTCTTTCAGCACGTATTGTTTTTGTTCTTCCCTGGAAGCGGCCCGCATGCCCGTCTGGATGCGGCCGGGGATCAGCGGACTTTGCAGTTCCAGGAACGCGTGCCCGAGTATGTAGCTGTGTTTCGTAAACAGGTTCCGCTTGAAATTCTTCACGTAACTGCGGTAGAGCGCATGGGGAGAAGACCAGTCGTATTTTACTTTTGAGGGTATGAGG
This sequence comes from uncultured Bacteroidales bacterium, assembly GCA_964489545.1. GTDB lineage: Bacteria > Bacteroidota > Bacteroidia > Bacteroidales > JAGOPY01 > JAGOPY01. The sequence goes on along the minus strand of CAZAZE010000017.1, from coordinate 32,825 downwards.
TAAATGGTGAGTTCGTGCTGTGCTTCATTTTCCAATGCAGAATTGCCCGGGTTTTGTGCCGCTATAAATAATGGGAATAGAAAAAGGAGTGAAAGGCTGATTCTGGACGTCATACTGCAGGATTCTTTTGCACGCACTAAAATAGTGCTTTTTTCGCTTATCAAATCTGATTTGGCATTTGTGATGGGCACATGGACACATGGGCGCATTTATGATTTAGTTATTAACACACAGGTATTTTTAATTTCAAAACCGGATTAATATGAAAAACCATATCGTTATGACAAAACAAGAATTAGAAAAAAGGCTCACCGTTTTTTCCTCAAATGTCTTAAAAGAGGTTCAGAAACTGAAAAAGGATCCGATCCGGACCCATTTGTCCGGGCAGATCATCCGGTCCAGCACGGCATGCGCCCTTAATTACGGAGAAGCGCAAAGTGCGGAATCTAAGAGGGATTTTATTCACAAAGTAGGGATAATTCTCAAAGAATTAAGAGAGACATATATTAATTTGAATCTCATCAAAGGACTTGAGGATGATGAAACACTTCAGGATGGATGGAATGAACTGCTAAAGGAAAATGATGAGCTGATCGCCATTTTTCACAAAACCCTGAAGACTGCACGCCAGAACATGTCTCTGGGGAACAACTAAATCGCCCTGGCCCCTGTGCCCTGTCCCATGGCCCATGACCCCTGCGCCCATGCCGCCCATGCGATACGGGATTTCCGATTTCATTGATGATTAGTGAAGAATCAGATTCGAAAATCAAATTCGAGAATCATTTTCGAGAATCAAATCCGAAATGGCATTTGTGGTGGGCGCATGGACACATGGGCGCATGGAGGATGTTCCATTTGTTTTTCAACTAAATCGCCCATGGCCCCTGTGCCCCTGCGCCCATGCCGCCCATGCGATACGGGATTTCCGATTTCATTGATGATTA
>CAZAZE010000017.1:0-31778 GCA_964489545.1 uncultured Bacteroidales bacterium | reverse complement strand
CCCCTGCGCCCATGCCGCCCATGCGATACGGGATTTCCGATTTCATTGATGATTAGTGAAGAATCAGATTCGAAAATCAAATTCGAGAATCATTTTCGAGAATCAAATCCGAAATGGCATTTGTGATTGGCACATGGACACATGGGCGCATGGGCCATGGGCCATTTGCAGGTCCCTCAGAAAACCAATGTAAAAATCGTTCCTTCGCCGGGCTTGGACCGGACGTTGATGGATCCTTTGTGCAGGTGCATGATCTGCCGCGAAAGGCTGAGCCCAACGCCCGATCCGTGTTTCTTGGAGGTAAAGAACGGCATGAAGATCTTGTCAAGCACATCGGGCATAATGCCCGATCCATTGTCGCGGAATTCGATGATGACCCGGTTATTATCGTTGCGCGTCGCAACAATGCTGATCTGTGGATTCTGTGCGTCCTGCACGGCATCGATGGCGTTGAGCATGAGGTTGATGACCACCTGGTCGATAAGGTCTGGATCGGCGGTGAGCATCAGGTCGGGCGGGAAGACCGACTTGCTGCAACTGATCTGCAGCGATTCCATTTTCGGCTGGAGCAGGCTGTAACACCGCTCGAAAAGCTCTGCGACCCGGAAATAACGGAAATTGGGCTTGGGGATGCGGGTGAGGTTGCGGTACAGTTCCACGAAATTCAGCAGTCCCTGGCTGCGGTTGCGGATGGTGGTCATCGCCGTATCGAAACTCTCCAGGTCTTCTTCATCCAGTTCCTTCATGGTGAGCCGCGTTCCATCCCGGCCAAGGGTCATATCCTGCACCGTTGCAGCCAGAGAGGTGATCGGGGTGATGGAGTTCATGATCTCATGAGTAAGCACCCGGATCATCTTCTGCCATGACTCGATCTCCTTTTCATCGAGCTCGGCCCCGATGTCCTTTATCGATACAAGTGTGTAATCCTCGCTGCGCATGCGGAATTCCGTGGCGATGATCGAAAGCTGGAGCAACTCGTCGCCGATATACACTTTTACCAGGGTGCTGTTTCCCGCTTTCATCCCCAGAAGCGTCGCGGGGAGATCATCCTTCACCGGTGCCAGGTCGTGGACATGCCTGATGTTCTTCAGCCTGAGCATTTTTTTGGTGGCGTTGTTGAAGACGTCAACTTTCCCGTCTCGCTGGAAGACCAGGATGCCTATCGAAACATGCTGGATCACGGTCTGCAGGTAATTGTAATGCTCCTCCTTTTCCGTCCGGTATTTCCGGAATGCCTCGATCACCAGGTTGAACTCCCGGGAGAGATCCTCGAAGCTCTTTCCCAGTCCCGGATCGGAGAAAGAACTGGAAAAATCGGCGTGGCGGATGCTCTGGAACAACTGGGTCAGTTTACGGTTGGTGCGTTCCACAAAACGGATAAGCAGGATGATCTCGAGGAGCACCAGCAGGCCGATGATTATGGCCGTGAAGCGGTAGCGGGGAATGTCGAGGATGAAGAAAAATGCGAAGATGCTGAGGGCCAGGAGAATGATCCTCAAGACAATCGCGAGCCGGAAACGGTTAAAGACCATACTTTTCGATCCTGCGGTACAACGAGGCCCGGGTGAGGCCGAGTTCCTTGGCGGCTTTGCTGATATTGCCGCCGTGTTTGTCGATGACTTTCCTGACCAGCATCCGTTCCGCTTCTTCCAGGTTGAGATTGTCGAGGTCGAGGCTCTCGTTTTTCTCCTCTCCCGGCGTGGAAAGGAAGAAATCCTGTGGTTGCAGGATGCTGGAATCGCTCATGATCACCGCCCGCTCCACCGCATGCTGCAGTTCCCGGATGTTCCCCGGCCAGTCGTGCTTTTTGAGCCGGGCGATGGTTTCCTCATGGACCCTTTTCTGGGTTATCTTGTATTTCTTGCAGTATATCTCCAGGAAATGATCGATCAGCAGCGGTATGTCCTCAGTGCGTTCGCGCAGCGCCGGAACGTGCACCTCGACCGTGTTGATGCGGTAGAGCAGGTCCTGCCTGAACTTGCCTTCTTTCACCATCTGGTACAGCGGCATGTTGGTGGCGCAGATCAGCCGCACATCGATGGGAATCTCCTTGTTGGTCCCCAGGCGGATGACGGTACGGTTCTGCAGTACGCTCAGCAGTTTTGATTGCAGGGCCAGCGAGAGATTCCCGATCTCGTCCAAAAAAATGGTGCCTTTGTTGGCCGCTTCAAAGCGACCCGCCCGGTCCTCTTTCGCATCGGTAAACGCCCCTTTCTTGAACCCGAACAGTTCGCTTTCGAACAGAGTCTCGGTGATCGCCCCCAGATCCACGCTGATGAACACCTCGTCTTTGCGTCGCGAATCGCGGTGAATGGCCCGGGCGACCAGTTCTTTGCCCGTGCCGTTTTCCCCGAGGATAAGCACGTTGGCCTCGGTAACCGCCACTTTCTGCGCCGCCGCCAGCACGCGCTGCATCGCCGGAGAATTGCCGATGATGGTCACATACGGCTGGTTCTGGTCGGCCATCAGCACCTTTTGCTTGGTCCGCAGGTCCTGCAACTCCACTTTCGACTGCCGCAGCTGCATCGAGGTCTTGATCGTGGCCAGGAGCTTCTTGTTTTCCCAGGGCTTGAGCAGGAAGTTCGTCGCCCCTTCCTTGATGCCCTGCACGGCCAGTTCGATATCGCCGTATCCTGTGATGAGAATGACGACGATGGAAGGGTCGGTCTCCAGGATCTTGTTGAGCCAGTGAAAACCTTCCTTGCCGCTGGTGGCGTCGGGCGCGAAATTCATGTCGAGCAGCACCAGGTCGTAGTTCTCGTTGTTGATCAGGGTGGGAAGATTTTCGGGATTTTCTTCCGTATGGACCACCTCCACGTGTTGTTTCAGGAACAGCTTAGCTGCGAGCAGGACGTCCTTGTCGTCATCGACGATCAGCACCTTTGCCGCAATCTTCTCGTTGTTGTCAGCCATATTGCAGTTTTCCGGTCAATAATCGCCTAAAATTAAGAATAAATTGTACGCTGGTGTACACGGTAGTGCCCGTTTTTGTACATAGTTCAGCATTTTAAATAATTTAAGATGTTTTAAATCAGTATGATATGAGCATTGGCACGAATTTAGATTTTAAGAGATTACCCAAAACCAGACCTTATGGACCGGATTATCGAAAAGAAGACCTGGACGGCTAAAAGGATACTACAAATCTCTGCCATTGCGGTTTTCGCCTTATTTCTCATCTACTTATTGCTGTTCCGTGACCGGTCCAGCCGGTTGAATGTCAACCGCAGCCAGTTAACCATTGCCACGGTGACTGCCGACAAATTCCAGGAGTTCATCCCGGTCGATGGGGTGGTGCAACCGCGAACGACCATATACATCGATGCCGTGCTTGGGGGCACGGTGGAAAGAAAATACGCGGAGGACGGGGCGAAGATCAGCCAGGGCGACACCATCCTGAAACTCAGCAATGCGAACATGCAGTTGAGTTACATGGACCAGGAGACCCGCATGTACGACGCCATCAACAACCTTCAGAACACCCGCATCGCCCTGGAGCAGAACAAATATCAGCGGCAGAAGGAGATCACGGGCCTGTTGTACGAGATCGACCGCGTGACGCGGGAATGGGAGCGGTCGCAAATGCTCTATGATGAAGGGGTCTACACGAAAAAACAGTTTGAAGATGCCCGGAGGGATTATGAGTTCTCATTGCGCCAGATGAACATCAGCCTGGAACTGCAGCGCCTCGACTCGATTTCCGCGGAGGAGCAGAAACGGCAGATCGCCGCTTCCGTCGACCGCATGAAGACAAACCTGAAGCTGCTGCGCGACAACATGGACAAACTGCTGGTCAGGGCCCCGGCCGACGGCGTACTGACCTCGTTCAACGTGGAGATCGGGGAGACGAAATCGGCCGGAGAACGGCTGGGACAGATCGATATCCTGGACGGATACAAGATGCGGGCCAATATTGACGAACGCTATGTTTCGCGGGTGTTCGAAGGGCAGGAAGCCGAGATGGATTTCGGAGGCAGTACTTATTTGCTTTACATCAACAAGATATACACCGGTGTGACCGGAGGCGCCTTCCAGGTGGAGATGTATTTTAAGGACGAAGTGCCCGACAACATCAAAAGAGGCCAGACCATTCAGATGCGCCTGCAGTTCAGCACACCCGCCGACGCCTTGATCCTGAAGCGCGGAGGCTTTTTCCAGGAAACCGGCGGAAACTGGGTTTATGTGGTCGATCCCTCGGGTGACTACGCGGTAAAACGCAACATCAGGCTGGGCCGGCAGAATACTAAATTTTACGAAGTCCTGGAAGGCCTGGAAGCCGGAGAGCAGGTGATCGTGTCGTCCTACGAAAATTTCGGCGGGAAGGACAAACTGGTTTTAAAAGAAAATTGACCATCAAATCAAAACCCATCAGCCATGCGTGAAATTGTCATCGTAGTCCCGGATTTCGAACCCGAGCAGAACGTGGAAATTGAAGTGACCATCAATGGCCGCAAAAAAGTGATCCACTACCGGGTAGAGCTGCTCAATTTCGAGGCGGAAGGCGTTCCGCCCAGGGATAAGGTCACCGTGTTGCGGCACCGGATCGCCGCGCATGAGAAAGACTGGGAGCTGGTGGAGATCGGCGCCCCGCTCAACGACAACGTGCCGTTGATGTTCCGAAAGAAAATCGATTGACCTGAAAGAATAATCACTCCGGAAAACTTACACTCCTATGCTGGCCAGTTATTTTAAAACCCTGTTCCGCGGCCTGGTCAAACGAAAGATGTACTCTTTCATCAACGTGCTTGGACTGGCCATTGGCATCACCAGTTTCATCCTGATCATGCTGTACGTTGCGGATGAACTGAATTATGAACGGCATTTTCCGAAGGCTGACCGGATATACCGGGTGTGCATGAATTACGACTTCGGCGGCGTCGGGGAGAACTCAGCCAGCATGCCATTCCCGGTGGCTTTTACCCTGAAGACCGTGTACCCCGACATGGTCCGCGAGGTGGTCCGCATTTTCAATTTCCAGTCCGACCGCGGGCTCATAGAGTATGAAGACCGGAAATTCAGCGAGGCGGGTATCTTTTTCGCCGATTCGACCTATTTTGACTTATTTGAACATGAATTCATCAGCGGCGACCCGGCCACGGCGCTGGATGAGCCCAACTCCGTGGTTATCACCGAATCGGCCGCGCTAAAATATTTCCAGGGGGAAGACCCTATGGGCAGGAGCCTGAAATATGAGGCCCACGCACCCCTGAAAGTCACCGGCATTATCCGGGATGTCAGTCCCCGCAGCCATTTCCGCTTCTCCATGCTCGCCTCCCTGAGCACCGTTAAACAATTTTTCGGCGGCCGGCTGCCCAGGACCTGGGTCTGGAACCCGTGCTGGACGTATATCGAATTGAACGAAGGCGTGACCCCGGATCAGCTGGAAGCCAACTTCCCCGCGTTCATCAATAATTTCTATTACGATGCCGAGCGGGAAAGCATCGAGATGTATCTTCAAAAGCTCACCGACATCCACCTCCACTCCCGGCTCGACTACGAGATCAGCCCGAACAGCGATTATCATTATGTAGTGGTGCTTAGTGTCATCGCGGTATTTTTACTGGTTATCGCCGCCATCAACTTCATGAACCTGTCGACTGCCACAGCCGGGACCCGGGCACGGGAGATCGCCATCCGCAAGGTCACCGGCGCCGACCGCCTGAAACTCATCGCCCAGTTCCTGGGAGAATCGCTCTTCATCACCCTCCTGGCCTTGATGGTCGCCTTGTTACTGACAGAGGTCATCCTGCCGGTCTTTAACAATTACACGGGTAAAGCCATTCAGTTCAATTACCTGTTCAATCCTTCCGGCCTGGTATACCTTGCAGGGCTCTGGATCCTGCTGGGGTTACTGTCCGGGGCCTACCCGGCGCTGTACCTTTCGTCGTTCAAGCCGATCGCCATCCTCAAGGGAAACACCTTCAGCACCTCCAGAACCGGCCTGGCTCGGAAGATCCTGGTCATATTCCAGTTCACGATCTCCATCGGGCTGATTGTCGGAACGGTGGCCATCTTCCGGCAGGTCAGCTTCCTGAGAAAGGCCGACCTGGGTTTTTCCCCCGACCAGGTGATCATGGTCCGCGTGAACCAGACGAAGATCACGGACGATTTCGATGTGTACCGCAATGAGCTCATCAATCATCCGGATATCATCAGCGTTACGGCGGTTGACGACATCATCGGCGCCTCGCACAACACCCATGAGTTTCGCTTTGAAGGCATGAAAGATGATGAGTGGCGATTTTTCCCGGCCCTGGTTACCTGGTATGATTTCCTGGAAACGTTCCGAATCGAGCTGGTGGCCGGGCGCGATTACAACCGGGAGAACAAAACCGATCCGATGAACGGCATCCTGGTCAATGAATCCCTGGTACGGCACATGGGGTGGGCGTCGAACGAAGAGGCCCTGGGCAAGAAATTCAGGTCGCTGAACGGGGATGAACGCATCATCGGCGTGTTCCGCGACTTCCAGCCCACTTCCTTCCGGGAGCCTCCCGGGCCTTTCCTGCTCAACATCAAGGAAAAGAAATGGGAGCATAAGTTTTTCCTGAAATATGCCGCGGTGCGCACCAACGGGCTCCGTGACCGGGAGGTCATTGAATTTCTCGAAAAGACCTGGTCGGAATTCGAGCAGGACAAGCCATTCGACTATTTTATCCTGAAGGATGAACTGAACCGGCTTTACAAAAACGAGATCAACCTGGGCAACCTCTCGGTCGTGTTCACCTTGCTGATCCTGTTCGTGGCCGCGCTGGGACTGTTCGGGCTGGCCTCCTTCATGGCTGAGAAGCGAACCAAGGAGATCGGCATCCGCAAGGTCATGGGGGCCACGCCATTGAATATCATGGTGTTGCTTCAGAAGGAATTCGCCATGCTGATTCTCATCGCCATGGTCATCGCCTGGCCGGTTTCCTGGCTCCTGGTCGACTCGCTCTTCCTGCAGCAGTTTGCGCTCAGGATACCCCTCAGCATCTGGATCTTCCTGTTCTCAGGCCTGGCCGCCCTCGGTATTTCCATGGTCATCATCAGTTACAGGGCGCTGAAAGCGTCCATGATCAACCCGGCAGATACTTTGAAGTATGAATAGCATAATGATTTTTAATGCAGCGTAACTTATCGCCTGTGAAGTCGTCAAATCAACAATACAATATGGAAACAATGATCAAAACAGTCAATCTAACCAAGGTCTTCCGCACGGATGAAGTCGAAACAACCGCTCTACTTGATGTATCCTTCGAGATCCGGCCCGGTGAGTTCGTGGCCATTATGGGCCCTTCGGGCTGCGGCAAATCGACCCTGCTCAACATTCTCGGCCTGCTCGACAATCCCACCGGCGGAGAATACCATTTTAACAGCGCGGAAGTGTCGAAATTCACCGAGCGGCAGCGGGCCAGGATGCGGAAAGAGAACATCGGCTTCGTTTTCCAGAATTTCAACCTGATCGATGAACTGAATGTGTTTGAAAATGTCGAACTGCCGCTGATCTACCTGGGCATGTCGGCCTCGGAACGCAAGAGAAAGGTGGAAGAAGCGCTGGAGCAGATGCAGATCACGCACCGCAAAAAGCATTTCCCGCTGCAGTTGTCCGGCGGGCAGCAGCAACGCGTGGCCGTGGCCCGGGCCGTGGTTTCCAATCCCAAGCTGATCCTGGCCGACGAGCCAACCGGTAACCTCGACTCCGCCAACGGCGAAGAGGTGATGAACCTGCTCGAACGGCTCAACCAGCAAGGTACGACCCTCATCATCGTCACCCACTCCCAGCGCGACGCCGAATACGCCCAGCGCATCATCCGGCTCTTCGACGGACAGATCGTCACGGAGAACATACGTTCTTGATTTTGAATTTTGAGTTTTAAATTTTGAATTGTGTGTATTCAGGTGCGTATTGCCCTGCCGACTTAACAGTACAACAGGTTAACAATTTAACAGTTTAACAGTGCATCCATGATCAGGAACTTCCTCATATCGGCCTGCCGCAACATGTTGCGGAATAAGTTTTACACGTTCCTCAACATCCTGGGACTGTCGATCGGGCTGGCCGCTTCGATCTTCATCCTGCTTTATGTCAAGGATGAACTGACGTACGACAAATACAACGAGAACTACGAACGAATCTACCGGATCGAGTCGAACTTCAACATTTCCAACCGGCACGACCTGTTTGCCATTGTGCCCGTTCCGATGGGCCCGGCGTTTAAGCTCGAGTTTCCTGAAGTGGACAAATACGTTCGGCTGACGGATGTCGGCAATACGCCCTTCCGCTATGGGGAAAAGGAATATTATGAGGAATACTTCTATTTCGCCGACTCCACTATTTTCGACATCTTCTCCATTAAATTCATTACCGGCACTCCCGAAAAGGCCCTGACGGAGCCTTTTACTATGGTGCTGACCGAAAAAGCCGCCAGGAAGTATTTCGGCGACGAGAATCCTGTGGGTGAGATGCTCATCTCCGGCTCAGGCCGGTCGTACAAGGTGACGGGCGTTATCGGGGATCTCCCCGGGAACACCCACCTGAAATACGACGCGCTGCTGTCGGTGGTTTCATTGCAGGAGCTGGTAGGCGCGGAAAACTTCAACAGCATGGAACCGCTGGCGTTCTGGAACATCGGGGTGTACACCTATGTGATGCTGCACCAGGGGGCGTCGATGGAAACCGTCATGGAGAAGTTCCCCTCTTTTTATGAAAAATACATGAAACCTATTGGGGATCAGATCAACGCGAGCTTTGAGCTGATCTACACCCCCCTTGCGAAAACGCACTTCCGGCAGGGGCTGGGCGCGGAGCAACCTACAGGCAACATGGCCTATGTCTATATTTTTTCCGCCGTCGCCGTATTTATCCTGCTGCTGGCCACCATCAATTACATGAACATGGCTACGGCCCGTTCGGCCAACCGGGCCCGTGAAGTGGGCATGCGCAAGGTCAGCGGCGCCTACCGCAGCCAGCTCATCGTCCAGTTCCTCTCAGAGTCGGTGCTGATGGCGGTCATTGCCCTGGTCATCGCCCTGGCCGTGGTGTTCATCCTGCTGCCCGATTTCAACCAGCTCAGCGGAAAATCACTTCAGTTCAGCGTGTTCACCCAGCCGGGCATCATCCTGCTGATCCTGTTCATCACCCTGTTTGTCGGCATCGTGTCGGGAAGTTATCCTTCGTTCTACCTGTCCTCATTCATGCCGATGTCGGTCCTGAAAGGCAAGGCATCCAAAGCAGGAAAGAGGAGCAGCCTGCTGAGAAAAATCCTGGTGGTGGTTCAGTTCTTCATCGCCATAGTCATGATCATCGGCACCATCGTTGTTTCCGATCAGCTGCGTTTCCTGCGCAGCACCGACCTGGGATTCAACAAGGATAACCTGCTGGTGATGGAGATGCAGGACACCAGTTTCCGGAACAAGGCTGAAACCTTTAAAAAAGAACTGCTGCAGAATCCGGGCGTCCTGGATGTGACCAACTGCACGGGCGTCCCGGGCCAGATCAACTGGATCCAGGTCATGCGGGTGGAACGCGAGGATGAGATGAAGGAAATGGCCCTGATCCTGGCCCAGGTGGATTATGATTTCATCAAAACCATGCGGATGGAGATCGTCAATGGACGTGATTTCGACCGCAACATGGGCACGGACAAGACCGAGGCGGTTCTGATCAACGAAACCGGGGTAAAAACCCTCGGCTGGGAGGATGATCCCATCGGGAAAAAGATCCAGTACGGCTTCGACCTCAACGGGGATGAAGGCCGGATGCTGAAAGTGATCGGGGTGGTGAAGGATTTTCACTTCCGCTCCCTGCACAACAAGATCGAGCCGGTGATCTTCTTCATCAGCGAGGTCCCGAGGTATTACACTGCGGTCCGGATCAGAGAAGGTTCCGAGAAAGAGGCCATAGAATTCATCGAGGAGAAATGGGGCGCCTTCGGGGCGGGCAGGCCGTTTGACTACCGGTACCTGACGCAGATACTCGACCGGCAGTATGAGGGCGAACGGAAGATCGGCGTCATCTTCAACACCACCGCGATCATCACCATCTTCATCGCCCTGCTCGGGCTGCTGGGACTTTCCTCCTTCGTAACCGAACAGCGCACCCGCGAGATCGGCGTCCGCAAGATCCTGGGCGCCTCGGTGGGCAGCATTCTGAAGTTGCTGTACAATGAATTCGTCATCCTGATCCTGATCGCGTTTGTGATCGCCGTGCCGGTGGCCTGGTGGCGGCTCGACATCTGGCTCGACCAGAGCTTCATTTATCATACAAGCCTCAACTGGGTCTATTTCCTGCTGGCCGGCCTCGTAGCCTTTGGCGTGGGAATGCTCACCATCAGCTTTTACATTGTCAGGGCGGCCAACAGCAACCCGGTCGATGCGGTCAAATATGAATAAGGGCGCACTATGTTCGAAAACTACCTGAAAACGATATTGCGCAACTTCGGACGTTATCCGGGCTATTCGCTCATCAACCTGGCGGGACTTGCCGTCGGCCTGGCTACCTGCATCATCATCCTGACCTATATCACCTATGAGCTGAGTTATGATCAGTTTCATGACGATCATGAAGATGTTTACCGGCTTGCCGTCAAAGGGCGTTTTGCCGAGGATTTCTTCGACGTGGCGGTCAGTATGCCGCCTTTGCCCGTCGCCCTGAAGGAAAAATATCCCGAAGTGAAGTCGTTCACAAGGATTGAGAAAATCGGGGAGAACGAGTTTTTTGCCCTGGATGATAAGAAATTCTATGTCGATGGGCTGTATTTCGTCGATTCTACTTTTTTTGAGGTATTCACCTTCAGGATGAAGCTGGGTGATCCCGGCACCGCGCTGCAGGAGCCTTACAGCCTGGTGATCACCGAGGAGATGGCCCGGCGGTATTTCGGAGATGGGAACCCGATGGGGCAGATCCTCCGGCTGAACGACCAGGTGAGCATGAAAGTGACCGCCGTTCTGGAAAACATTCCGCAAAACTCTCATCTCAAATTCAGCATGCTGGCCTCACTCAGCACACTGGTCCGGGAAGAAGGGCGCGAACGGTATATTGACAGCTGGGGCAACCTGTTTATTCATTCTTATATCCGCCTCCAGCCCGGAACTTCGGAAGAAAATTTTAATCAGAAGATCCAGCTTTCGATCAAGGAGGCCTTCGGCGAAATGGCCGATCAGTATAATATTGAGATGATCCCGTACCTCCAGCCGGTTGCCGGGATCCATCTGCATTCGAACAAGATGGCCGAGCTGGAGCCCAACAGCAGCATCTCCTACATCTACATTTTTTCCGCTGTGGCCGCGTTCATCCTGTTCATCGCCTGCATCAATTTCATGAACCTGAGTACGGCCCGGGCGACCAAACGCAGCCGGGAAGTCGGCATGCGCAAGGTGTCGGGCGCCACCCGGCAGCAGCTCATCCGGCAGTTTCTCGGCGAATCCTTTCTGTACAGCCTGGTTGCCCTGCTGCTGGCGTTCGGCATCGTGGAGGCGGTGATGCCCTGGTTTGCGAACATGACCGGGCTCAGCCTGGAGCCCATGTTCCGCCGGCCTTTCACCCTTCTGATCGCACTCGGACTGGCTGTGTTTGTGGGCTTCCTGGCCGGCGTCTACCCGGCATTTGTCCTGTCTTCTTTTCAGCCCATCCGCGTGATCAAGGGCGACCTGTACAAGGGAATGAAACAATCGGTATTCCGCAATGGGCTGGTGGTCCTGCAATTCACCATATCCATTACACTACTCATCAGCACCTGGCTGATCTACAAACAGATGGATTATGTGCATCATAAAAATCCGGGCTATGACCAGGAAAATCTGGTGATCATCCCATTAAAAGCCCAACGCTTGAAGGAGCAGGGTGAGAGCCTGCGTAATGCTTTTGCGCAGCTCCCGATGGTGAAGCAAACCAGCCTGACCGCTTCGCTGCCCGGCCGTTCGCTCGATGGGACGGGCTATGTGCCGGAAGGGATCGACAGCAAGTCGCCGTGGATCATCTATACCATGCGCGGGGATTATGAATTTCCAGAAGTCATGGGGATGAAAATCTGCGAGGGGAGAGGGTTTTCCAGGCAATTCGGGACCGACTCGCTGGCCGCGCTCATCAACCAGGCGCTGGTGAAGAAACTCGGCTGGGAGGATCCGGTGGGCAGGAAAATATACAGTTTCGGCGACGGCGACAGCAACCGGGTGGCGATCAATGTTATCGGTGTGGTGGACGATTACCATTTCAAGTCGCTGCACGACCCCATTGAGCCCTCCATGATCGTGCTCAACAGGCATTCGCCCAATTATTTGGTGCTGAGGCTGTTCCCCGGAAATGTCGATAAGAATATTGCTGCTTTGCAGGCGCAGTGGGAGGAGCTGGAGGAGGCCTTTCCCTTCGATTATTTCTTCATGAAGGAAGAGTTTGACGAACTGTACCGCTCGGAGCAGAAAATGGCGGAGGTGTTTGTCACGTTCACGTTGCTGGCTATGCTGATCGCCTGTCTCGGGCTGTTTGGCCTGGCCCTGTTCAGCATCGGGCAGCGTACCAAGGAGATCGGCATCCGCAAGATCCTGGGTGCTTCGGTGTCGGGCCTGTTGTTCCGGCTTTCCAGGGAGTTTTCCCGCTGGGTGCTGCTGGCCACCCTGATCGCCTGGCCCATCGCTTACCTGCTGGTCGACCGCTGGCTGCAATCGTTCGCCTACCGCATCCGGCTCACGGATTTCTGGTGGATTTTTATTGTTTCCGGCCTGATCGCCCTGGCCATCGCCCTGGTGACCGTCCTGTACCAGGCATACCGCGCCGCGACGCACGATCCCGTCGAGGCGGTGAAATGGGAGTAGTGGTGCGGGGGAGCGGGGAAGCGGGGAAGCATGGAGGCATGGAGGCATGGAAGCATGGAAGCATGGAGGCGGGGAGGCGGGGGGAGAATTTGTATATTTGACGGTGGCAATAGTCTATTGCCGTTATTGAATGGATCTGATTATTTTGATCGTCGGGTTTTTTCTGATGGGCATCGGATTTTTGGTTAAATCCGCTCCGGATCTGATTGCCGGATATAACTCCCTTTCCAAAGAGAAAAAGCAAAATGTCGATATTCAGGGGCTTGCGACCTGCCTGCGCAATGGGTTGATCGTTATTGGATTAACCACTATTTTTGGATATTTTCTCTTCAAGTGGATTGGTTTTTCCATGGTGGCTCATTCGATGATATTGGTCGCGCCAATCACTGGCATAGCGATACTGGTTATCAGGGCGCAGAAATTCGATCATAATAAAGAAAAGAAAACCAAACTGACGGCTCTGATCTTTGTATTGGTCATTCTATTTGTGTTTGGATTGATGACCTATGGGTTGATTCCTGCCAAAGCCCATATCAATAGGGTCACGGTTCAATTTTCAGGAATGTATGGATTAGAGATGAATATTTCGGAGATTGACCAGGTTAAACTGGCAGATGATATCCCCGCCATCAAAATGCGGACGAATGGATTTAGCTTTGGGACCTTTAAAAAAGGATTCTTCAGGATTGAGGGATTTGGTAAAAGCCGATTGCTGATTCATTCGGACCAACCTCCATTTTTAATCATTTCTTTGCGCAACGGTGAGAAGATCATCATTAATTTCAAAGATAGCGCTGAAACAGAAAAGACTTATTCAGAGATTCAGGCTTTGTTAACGCGAAACTGATGGGACTTTTTATTGCAGGTGAGTGAGATCGGGTAGAATGTCAGTCGTTTTGCGGTTTAAAGGGACGGAGTCCCTGAGGTACGGGACGGAGTCCCTGTTTAGGATAAGGGTTCCATTGACTTCCGCCTGTTAATACATATAACTTTTCCCGCTTTCCCTGATAAATTCCCGGTAACCGGTAAATGGCTCCATGATGGACATTGACGAAACTTTAAGGGGGTTTTCCGGTATAATAACTATTAAATGACCGGAATTAATCATTTTCGATGAAAAAGCTACTTATTCTCATAATCATCCCGGTATTCACCGGTATTTCCGCATTTTCCCAGATGTACATCCTGAACGAAGATTTCAGCGGGGCTGCAGGCACCACACCGCCGGCCGGGTGGAACATCAATGTCATTACAGGGAATGCGACCGACCTGTGGCATTTCGACAATCCCGGGATGCAGGAAGTGCTGTTCCCGGTCACCGAACCGTTCGCGATCTTCGACAGCGAGCACAGTTCAGCCAATGGCGCCCCGGAGACGGTCGCGCTGGAAACGCCCCTCTTTGACGCCTCGCTCAGCAACTTCATCCTGCTGAATTTCCATCACCGCTTCGAGCCGGGCTCCGGCGGGCAGGGAAAGGTGGAAGCTTACGACGGTAACGCCTGGCAACAGATTACCACCTTCACTACATCCTCGCTTAATCCCGAATCGGAGATCCTGGACCTTTCCGGCGTCGTGGGCGGTATCACCAACGCCCGGCTTCGCTTTACCTGGTCGGGCAACGGCAGCGGCTTCTGGGCCCTCGATAACATCCGTATCTACGCCTCCCAGCCACTCGACGGGGGCATGGTATCGATCGACGATCCCACATCCCCGGTCGTGCCGGGCATACAGAATGTCGTGGTGACCCTGGGTAATTTCGGCTACAATACCATCACATCGGCCACCATCAACTGGTCGGCCAACGGTGTGGCGCAAGCGCCGTACACCTGGAACGGCTCGGCCGGCTTTGGCCAGTCGGTCGGCAATATCACCATCGGTTCGTACAACTTCCAGAACCCCGTTCTGCTCAGGGTATGGCTTTCGAATCCCAACGGGCAGCCGGATCCGAATCCCTACAATGATACCATCACCAAGTATGTTCAGGCTGCCCTTTGCGGGACCTACACCATTGGCGGGGCGGGGGCCGACTATGCCAGTTTCGGCGCCGCGGCCGCGGAACTCAACGCCGCCGGGATCACCTGCCCGGTTACGTTCCTCGTTCGCAATGGCACTTATACCGAACAATTTATCCTGAGAGATATCCCCGGAACTTCCGAAACAAATACCATCACCTTCCGCTCGGAGAGCGGCGACAGCACACAGGCCGTACTCCAGATCGTCAGCTCCGCGCAGAAATATGAACCCATGATCTTCCTCGACGGCACCCGGCACCTCCGCTTTGAAGATTTGGGCTTCATGACCGGTTCGACCGTCAGTTACGCCAATAGCGCGGTACTCATGGAAGGCGCGGAATCCGTGACGTTCACGGGGTGCTTTTTCGAAACGCGGAACCAATTCGACTTCGGGCTGACCATACAGGCGGGCAGCAAAGAGATCGAGGCCGGCGGAAACCGCTTCCGCGCATTCAGCGGCCGGGCCGGGGCCGTGAAGATCAGCGGTGCAGAAACACATCAGGTACTCATTACCCAAAACCGGATCAAAGGCGCCACGGAATGGGGACATGCAACCATTGTGGCCGAAAACGGAGCAAACAACATCCTCATCGGGAACAACACCCTCGACAGCTGCTACCAGGCTGTGTACCTAAAAAATGCGGAATCGGTGCAGGTTTCGGGGAATGTCATCACTAAAGGGAATGACGGGGTGTTCATCGATGACAACTGCCGGAATATCAACGTTTCCGGCAACAGGATCACCATGATCTCCACCAACCAGAATATTTCGGAGGGCAACAGCGCAATCACGCTGGAGAAAAGCGATGACGCCCTCATCTATAATAACTTCCTCCATACCACCGGGGAGCGGCCTGCCCGCGGAATATCCATTTATGAATCCGATGGGATCCAGGTCAGTTTTAACAGTGTCCACATCACCAATACCGATGCCCAATCCCAGAGCATCGGCCTGCTCGTCTTTAAAAGCAACGGCATCTCCGGCCGGAACAATATTTTCAGCGTAAAAACCGCCGGCATTCCCGTATCTTTTGATCAGAACACTGCAGTGCCCGATCTTGACCGGAACGATTATTACGCATTCGATGGGACCATCGGCCTCTACCAGCAGGTGAAGTACACTGACCTGGAAGCCTGGCAGGCGGCCACGGGCTCTGACCCCCAGTCGCTTTCCGTGACGCCTTTTTTTAACAGCGATACCGACCTGTCCATCAACCAGGCCCTCCTGAACGATGCCGGGACGCCGGTCAGCGGCATTGAAACCGATATTGACGGTACGCCGAGGAATGCCGTCACCCCTGATATCGGTGCGAAGGAATACACGCCCTGCAGCGTCGATGCCGGCGTCAACGCCATCGTCAGCCCCGTCAACCCCCTGGCCGGCGGAACGGCACAGGTTGTCGTCCGGTTGCAGAACCAGGGAACCGCCAGCCTTACATCCGCCCTTTTGCACTGGGAAGTGAACGGCCAGGCGCAGCCCAATGTTCCGTGGAGCGGAAGCCTGCCGGCCGGAGCGAATGTGGACGTCACCCTCGGCAGCTATGTCTTCGAGCCCGGGACGCTCTATACCATCCGGAGCCGGACTTCGGCCCCCAATGGCGCGACCGACTGCAATCCGCGCAACGACACTATCAGCAGCGCCCCTCTGGCCGCGCCATTGTGCGGAACATACACCATCGGCGGGACGAACCCCGATTTTGTCACGTTTTCCCAGGCCGTTTCGGTGCTGAACCAGGCCGGGGTCACCTGCGCGGTGACTTTCCTGGTGCGCGACGGAGAATACAGGGAATCGCTGGCTATCGGCACCATACCCGGAGCCAGCGCGTCCAGTACCGTCACCTTCCGTTCCGAAAGCGGCGACAGCTCGAAGGCGGTCCTCAGGATCCGCAATGAGGCCCAGAAATTTGAAACCATGGTTGCGCTCGAAGGAGCCCGTTATCTCAGGTTCCGCGAGCTGGGATTCCTCTCCGGCGCCCAGGCGGCATTCAACAATAATATCTTCCTGCTGTCGGGGGTCCGGAGCATCCATTTCGAACAATGTTACTTTGAACCGAGGAAAAATTCTGATATGGCCATTCTCGTGGAGGATGACTGCCAGGAACTGCTCATCCGTCAGAACCGGTTTGCCTGCAAGGACACCCGTGCGTTCGCCATCTATGCTTCCGGGAACCAGACCCGTGACCTCACCATCACGGACAATATCATCAAAGGGACCACCGACTGGAACTATGCCACCATTAAGCTCGGCAATTACATCACCCGGGCCACGCTGACCGGAAACCAGATGGACAGCTGTTTTCGTGCCATACAGGTTGTAGATTCCGATAGTATCCTGATTTCGGGGAACCTGATCACCCGTTCCAACGAAGGGATATACCTCGACAACTTCTGCACCGGGGTCGAAGTGTCGGGCAACCGCCTGCTGGACATGCTGAGCCATGTCAATTCGGGTGAAGGCACCGAGATCATCGCTTCCAAAAACACCACAGGGACAAGGATATTCAACAATTACATCCACGCTTCCGGTGGCGGACCTGCCACCGGACTTGTCATCCAGCAGTCGAACAACTGCCTGGCGGCATTCAACAGCATCCACATCACCAACACCGACGGGCAGGGAAAAAGCATCGGGATCCGGCTGAACGGAGGCAACGGTATCACGCTGAAGAACAACATCAGCAGCCTCGCCCGCCTGGGCTCCCCGGTTTTTATTGACAACCTGGCAGCCAATTCAGACATCGACCACAACGATTATTTCAGCCCGCTGGGCGTGATTGGGAAGCTTCGCGGCCAGGTTTACACCAGCCTGGAGACCTGGGCCGATTCGCTGGGGCAGGACGAAAATTCCATGTCAGATGTACCTTTCTTCACTTCCGATACCGACCTTTCCATCAACCAGATCCTGCTGAACAATGCCGGGACACCGGTTCCGGGCATCAACACGGACATCAACGGCCTGGCGAGAAATGCCTCCGCGCCTGATATCGGCGCTACCGAATACAATCCGTGTGCTCCCGATGCAGGGATCAATGCCATTACCGCACCGACCAGCCCGCTCAGCCTGGGACCGGAGACCGTGCGCGTGATCCTGCAGAACCAGGGTACCGTCGCGCTGACCTCAGCAAAGGTCCACTGGGCGGTGAACGATGAAGTGCAGGCCGCATTTGCCTGGACCGGGAACCTCAGCGCCGGGCAGAACACGGAGGTCTCCATCGGCAACTACACCTTTGTTTCCGGCAGGATCTACCGGGTTACCGCCTGGACCGGCGAGCCCAACGGCGCGGCGGACTGCAACCCGGAGAACGACACCATTTCCAGCCTGGAACTGGCGGCCCCCTTATGCGGCACGTATACCATCGGCGGGGATAATCCCGATTTCACCTCGGTCGGCCAGGCCGCGACCGTGCTCAATGAGGCCGGCATCACCTGCCCCGTGGTCATGGTCCTGCGCGACGGCACTTACGAGGAACAGTTCACGCTCTCGGCAATTGCCGGTTCTTCAGAAACCAATACGGTGACGTTCCGTTCGGAAAGCGGCGACAGCAGCAGGTCAGTCATACGCCTCAGTCCAACCGCCATTCGCTTTGAACCATTGATGCTGCTGGAAGGCACCCGTTTTGTCCATTTTGAGCACCTTGGATTTATTACCGGCGCCGTTTCCGGATCATCCAACCCGGTCGCCCTGATCAAGGGCGGGGAGCAGATCACCTTCACCGGATGTTCCTTCGAATTAAAAAAGGAATCCGACATCGCCCTGAATATCCAGGCCGGATCGAAAAATATACTCCTGGAAAGAAGCCGTATCGTTTGTTCCAGCAGCCAGGCCGCCGCGGTCAGCGTTCAGGACGCCGGCACGGAAGGAATCACCGTCAGCGGGAATGTTATTCTGGGGAATGCCCTGGGCGGCAATACCCTGCTCAGGGTCAGGAACGATGTCCGAAAAGTTGAAATAACCAGCAATGAGATTGAGAACGCCTACCGGGCGATCTACGCCATCGGCGTCGACAGCCTGAAAGTATCCGGAAACCGGATCCGGAATGTAAACGACGGCATTTATATTGATGACCTTTGCAAAAATGTGGAGGTCTCGGCCAACCACATCACCCGGGTCAACAGCCATCAGAATGCACCCGATGGTACGAGCGGCATATTCATCAGAAGATGCAACGGCCTGGAACTGATCAAT
Organism: uncultured Bacteroidales bacterium; assembly: GCA_964489545.1. Classification (GTDB taxonomy): domain Bacteria; phylum Bacteroidota; class Bacteroidia; order Bacteroidales; family JAGOPY01; genus JAGOPY01. Next base: position 12,791 of record CAZAZE010000017.1, on the reverse strand, counting down.
AATTTCGTACAAACCCAGGGCCAGGGCCCCGTCATCGGCATCAGTCTGCAACTGGACACCAACACACGGGTCATCTTCAACAGCGTGAACATCACCAATACAGATCTGCAGGCCAAAAGCAAGGGGATCTATGTGACAAAATCGGATGGGTATTATTTCCGCAATAACCTGCTCAGCGTAAAAACAGACGGCCTTCCCCTGCACCTTGACCAGGATGTGACCGGCATATCCTTCGATTACAACAATTACCACCATCCCGCCGGGATCGTCGGCCGCATCGGCACGCAGAACTACAGCAGCCTGAACACCTGGGGGCAGGCTGTGAACGGCGACGCCAACGCCAAGACCGTGAATCCCTTCTTCAAGGCCGACACCATCCCGCTGCCGTTCCAGCGGGCCCTCAACGGTGCGGGCATTCCCATCGCCGGCATTCTCTTCGACATCGAAGGCAAGCTGCGTTTCTCCCAGGCGCCTGATATCGGCTGCCTGGAATTCTTCGTCGATTACGGGGTGCTGGAACTGCTGAGCCCGACACTGAACTGCTTCCATCCTGATGTCGACAGCGTGATCGTGTATCTCCGCCAGTTCGGCGATGTACCCTTTAACGACCTCAAGGTGGCCTACCAGCTGGACAACGGGCCGGTGCACATCGACACCATTCCCGGGCCGCTGTATGAAGACGTGATCCACACCTTCGGCACCACGGAAAATATCTCGACTTACGGCGATTACCGGTTCAAGATCTGGCTCATCAACACCCTCGACGACAACATCAACAACGACACCCTCATCGCCATGCGCTATTCCAAGCCGCCACCGGAAGTGCAGATGGACTGGGATAATTTCTGCACCGGCTGGACGGTCAACTTCACCGGTTCCGCCACAGTCGCGTCGCCCTACTTCATCGCGGGATACGAATGGCTGTTCGGCGACGGGGAAACGTCGGAGGAGCAAAATCCGGTCCACCATTTTCAAACCGCCGGCACCTACGAAGTGACCCTCCGGGCCTACAGCGATGCGGGTTGCTACAGCGACATCACCCGTTCCATCATCCTGGATCCGGATTTCCAGGGACTCAGCCTGGATCCCTTCGTGGTCGGGGAGACCTGCCTGGGCGACAGCAGCGGATACATGATCCTGAGCCCTTATGGCGGTTATGAGCCCTACCGGGTCTTTGTGAACGAGCAGCTGGTCAGCGATACGCTCATCACCGGCCTGACCACCGGGCTGTACGTGATCCGGACGGTGGATGCAGAGGACTGCGCCCGCACGGATACGGTGGAAATCAAATCCGCGGTGCTGCTGAGCCCGCAGATCCAGGCCTCCCCACTCTCGGGCCTCACCCCGCTGACCGTGAACTTCAGCTTCACGGCCAATGACCCGGCCTCGTGGACATGGTATTTCAGCGAAACGGACTCCAGCACGGCACTGATGCCTGAGTTCACCTTCCTGGAGTACGGCACACACCAGGTAATCCTGGAGGTGATGTCGGGCCACCCGCACTATTGCACCGAAACCGCGGTCATCGATATTTTCGTCGACATCTATGTGAGTTTTGAAGCCAACAATGTGTTCACCCCCAATGACGACGGGCAGAATGATTACTTCGGGATCAGGACCACGGGCATCAACGAGATGACCGTGAAGATCTTCAATGCCTGGGGCAATAAGATCTACGAATACGAGGACCTTGATGGCCGCTGGGACGGGAAGACCTCCGCCGGCGCTGAAGCGCCCGACGGAACCTACTTCTGGTATGCCGAAGCCCTGGGCTTCGATCATAAAACCTACAAGCGCAACGGGAGCGTGCTGCTGCTGCGCCATGCCGCCTCGGCCTATCCCAACCCGGCGCGGGAGCAGGCGTCGCTGAAGGTGTTCGGCCCGCTGTTGGCCCCGGCGACGGTCGATGTATTCAATATGATGGGCGAAAAGATGCATTCCGAGCCGGCCAGCGACCGGGAGGACCTTTCGGTCGACCTGTCGGGCCTGGGCGCCGGGCTTTATATGATCCGGATCAGCGACGGAGCGCAGACTTATTTCGTCCGCATCATCAAAAATTAAAACATGAAAGCAATGTCCGATAAGATCAGATTAAGCCTGTGGTCATTTTTGATGATTTTCCCCTTCCTGGCCGGTTTTTCACAGGAGAAGGAGATGAAGAAGGCGATGGCCGCGTTTGACGACCTGCAGTACCAGACCGCGGCGGAGTTATACAAAAGCGCGCTGGAGAAGACCGGCGACGACAGTCTCATGACCTTCCATGCGCAGTTCATGCTGGCCGAATGCTACCGGATGATGAACGATCCCGATTTCGCGGAGCCTTATTATAGGGACCTGGAGCGGAGCGGGTACGGGGAATCAAAGCCCATTCTGTACCTTCGTTATGCTGACGTGCTCCGGACGCAGGGTGCGGTGGCCGAGGCCCGGGAGCAATACCGGAAATACCTCAGATCGGCCCCGAAGGACCCTGAAGGCACTGTCGGGCTGAAGTCGTGCGACTGGGTGCTGGGCCGTCCCGGCCGGGCACAGGTGAACGTGTACAACCTCAGCGCCATCAACACCGCCCATGACGATTTCGCCCCCGCTTTTGCCGACGCATCGGGCAACAGCCTGCTGTTTACCTCCAACCGCCCCGGAACCGTGGGTAAATACACCGACCAGTGGTCCGGGTACGGTTTTTCAGATCTTTATACAACGACCCTGAGCGGAAGCCAGTGGAGCGTGCCACAGCCATTCGACGCCCTCGGCATCATCAACACGGAGATTCACGAAGGATCGGCGGTTTTTAACGCCGATCTTTCCGCCCTGTATTTCACCCGCTGCACCCGCAGCGATGAGAAGATGCGTTACTGCCAGGTTCTTAAGTCGGCGAAGAAAGACGGCCTGTGGCAGGAACCCGTCGTGCTTCTATCCGACACCGCCGCCAACATGGGCCAGCCGGCGCTCACAACCGACGGGCTGAGCCTGTACTTCTCCTCCGACCGCAAGGGCGGCGCCGGCGGCAACGACCTGTGGAAAGTGACGCGGCCCCATCCCGACAGCGCGTTCGGAAAGCCGGTCAGCCCCGGTCCCGGCATCAACACCCCCGGGGAAGAACTGTTCCCCCGGTTGTTTCATGATACATTGCTCTATTTCGCCTCCGACGGGCATGTGGGTTACGGCGGACTGGATATTTACCAGAGCCGGATGACGGACGGCGCCTGGGGGAAGCCCGAGAACCTGCTCTGGCCGGTCAATTCAGGCTACGATGATTTTGGCATTGCCGTCATCGTTCCGGGCGAAGAAGGCTGTTTCACCTCCAACCGGCGCAACGGAGCCGGCGCCGACGACCTCTACCGGTTCACCCGCCGCACCATGCTCTTCACCCTTTCGGGCCACATCAAGGACCTGATGACCCTGCTGCCGCTCGAAAATGCGGTCGTCATGCTGATCAGTCCGGAAGGCGATACGGCATTCGCGCAAACAGACACACGGGGATCCTATCATTTCGATACCACCCGGGTACGGGAATACAGCGATTACAGCCTGGTATTCCGAAAAGACAATTATTTTTCGAATAAAGACGAAATCTCCACCCGGCCGTACCGGGATGACCATAACTTCAAGGTCGACGTACTGCTGGAGCCCATCCCGGAGAAGCCCATTGTCCTGCCCGACATTTTGTACGCTTTGGACGACTGGCGTTTGCAGCCGCAGTACGAGGATTCACTGATGCAGCTCGTGCAGTTGCTGCGCGACAATGAGAACCTCGTCATTGAGCTGCGTTCGCACACCGATTCCCGGGCATCCTACGAATACAACGACACCCTGTCGCAGAAAAGGGCGCAGTCGGTCGTCGATTTCCTGATCCTGCAGGGCATCGAGCCCGGCCGGCTGGTGGCCCGCGGGTACGGGGAACGCATCTTCCGCGTGCTCAACAAGGACATCACCCGCGAGGGGTACACCTTCAGGCAGGGCACCGAGATCACCGATCAGTTTGTCTATGCTCTACCGACGAAGGATATCCAGGAAGCCGCATTCCAGCTGAACCGCCGGACCGAGTTCGCCGTGCTGCGGAAGGATTACAAACCTTCTGGCCAGGCGGTGGGGCCGGCACCCGTGATCCAGATCGTTTCCGATTCAACCCGGTCGACTGTCGACTTTACGGTTAAGGATGACGGAAGGATCATTGTCATGCTTTACCTTAATGATTACGGCGCGGAAGCTTTTCTGGATGAAGGAAGCCCTGAATCGCTGGTGAATGAATCGTTCGTCATCGAATTACTTAGAAAGGGCGCCATTGACCGGAATGATTTTAATGGAAATTTCGATGAGATCATGGTCGACGGGCGGATCGTCGAAGGCGCATTAGTGACCATGGACAAGGTCAGGCTCGGCGGGATTGTCCTTGACGGGTCGGGTTTCAGGGTGATGAAGGATGGCGCTGATACGATCATCATTGGCGGTGATCTGCTATCGAAGATGCCGGATTATTCCGTGGATGAAATGAACAAGCAACTCATTTTCAAATGAAAGATATGAGAAAGACACTGATGATCATTTTGTGGCTGGCGGGCGCCGGTGCGTTATTTGCCCAGCAGGAGCCGCAGCTCACGATGTACATGTTCAACAAGGCGGCCATCAACCCGGCCGCTTCGGGAGTCCGCGGCGCCATTTGCGCCACCGGTTTCGCCCGCAGCCAGTGGATCGGCATGCAGGACATGGACGGAAACAACATCAACCCGCTTACCATGGGCGCCACGATCGACATGCCCATATACAAGATCAGGAGCGGGGCCGGGCTGACGGTACAATACGACAAGCTGGGCTTTGAGAAGACGACCGACATCCGCCTGCAGTACGCCTATCACCAGGTATTTTCCAACAACCACATGCTCAGCGGCGGTATTTCGCTGGCCATGAAGAGCAAATCGATCGATTACAGCCAGCTGAAGCCCATGGGCGAAGATCCGGCCCTGCCCGGCGACATCCAGGGCAGCGGCATGCTCACCGACATGGGGTTTGGCCTGCATTACAATATCCCCCGTAAGTTCTACGCCGGGTTCAGCATCTCGAATCTGTTTGGGTCTTCAAAAGAGATCGACGGCCCTGATTATCAACTGGCGCGGCATTATTACCTGATGGCCGGTTACGACATCCAGGTGCTAGACCGCAAGCGCCGTGTCCCCTGGCAGGTCACCCCGGGCTTTTTGCTGAAAGCCGCCGCCGGCTCCGTCCAGGTTGATCTGAATGCCATCGTTACCTACAACGACCTGTTCTGGGGCGGGGTAGTGTTCCGCGTGGAGCGGGCCGTCGGTATCATGGCCGGCATCAATTACTACAGCTTCCAGGCCGGCGTGTCGTACGATTATACCCTCAACAATTTCGTCAGTGGCAAAAGCCGGAGCAGCATCGAGTTTTTCGTCAAGTACTGCTACCCGATCTACCCGGGAGTGGTGAAGCGGAGCGCGTATAATACGAGGGATTTGTAGGGATTTGGGATTTGTGATTTGGGGATAAGGGTTCTCTGATGTTGATCACCGTTTTTTCTTTACTTTTATTACATGAAATAATCCAATCATGCCTGAAAAAAGAAAATCCCTGGAAAAATCATCCCAGCCCAAGTCCATCCATCAATATGAACACAGGGATAAGGAGCGGCTGAACCTTCCACCGGTAGGATTGGTGGATACTCATACGGATGCTGTTATTACACCTAAGAAAAACTACGCTTATGACCCACATCTCGATCCCCAGTTAGTTTGGGCCGGGAAAGCGGAGCATATAAGCTTTGAAGTCCCTTCCGTTTCACTGCATGTTCATGAACAGATCGATCCAAGACATATTATAGAAATCGTTCAGAAAGAACCGGAGCCGGAACGGCAGTTCTCATTGTTCCAGGAAGATCACTTGCCGTTACGCCAGGCCATTGAATTTTACAAGCACCGCGAAAACTGGAAAAACCGGCTGATCGCCGGTGACAGTCTTCTGGTAATGAATTCCCTTCTTGAAAAAGAGGGCATGGGGGGCAAGGTACAAATGGTCTATTTTGACCCGCCTTATGGCATCAAATATGGCAGCAACTTTCAGCCCTTTGTGAATAAACGGGACGTGAAAGACGGCAAGGACGAAGATCTCACCGCTGAACCCGAGATGATCAAGGCTTTTCGGGATACCTGGGAATTAGGTATCCATAGCTACCTCACCTATTTGCGTGACCGATTGCTCCTGGCTCGGGAACTTCTGCATGAGACTGGCAGTGTCTTTGTTCAGATTAGCGATGAAAATATTCATCACGTTAAAGAGTTGATGGATGAAGTGTTTGGAGTTAATAACTTCGTGAGTATTATTAGTTTTTCGACAACAAGTGGTTTTCTGTCAAAAACAATAAGTAGAGCAGGGGACTATATTGTTTGGTATTCAAAAGATTATTTAAAGATTAAATTTCATCAATTATTCAGAGAAAAAGTGCAAGGGGAAGAAGGTGCAACCAAATATAAACCTGTAAAAAGTTATGGCTCGATACCAAGTGAATGGTGGCCGAAGGATAAACTTGTAAGTGTAGATTCACTTACCTCTCAGGGCCCGACTGATTCTGTTTCTGAATTTGAATATAATGGAAGAACTTTCAGCCCTCCAAGGGGTATGCATTGGAAAACAACGATAAATGGAATTAATAATCTAATAAAAAATAATAGAATTGTAGTTGAGGGGAATTCACCTAGATTTCTGAGGTTTTTAGATGATTTCCCTGTTTTTCCAATTAATAACCTTTGGAATGACATTGGTGGAGTCCAAAACAGAATTGAAGGGAAAATTTATGTAGTCCAAACATCAACTAGCGCAATTCAACGTTGCCTTCTCATGTCCACCGATCCCGGCGATCTCGTTCTCGACATTACTTGTGGCAGCGGGACGACCGCTTACGTGGCTGAGCAATGGGGCAGGCGGTGGATTACTTGCGATACATCAAGAGTTGCGATCACCCTGGCGAAACAACGCCTGATGACCGCTTGTTTTGATTATTATAAGTTAGCATATCCAAAGGAAGGTGTAGGCAGTGGCTTTAAATACAAAACAGTTCCACACATTACACTGAAGAGTATTGCCAATAACGAGCCGCCTCAGTCAGAAATATTATATGATCAACCACTGCCTGACAGGAAAAAGCTCAGAGTTACAGGCCCCTTTACTGTTGAAGCAGTTCCTGCTCCTGTGGTTAAAACTCTTTCGGATTTTGAACAGGAAGATGATCTATCGGATAACAGCTCCGGTGCTGAAGTGGCCCGAAGCGGTGAAACGCTGCGCCTGAACGAATGGAGAGATGAGTTGCATCGGGCTGGTGTCAGGGCAAAAGGAGGCGAAAAGATAAGCTTTACGAGTGTAGAACTTCTTCCCGGAACCCGGTACATTCAAGCTGCTGCTGAAACGAAAGAGAATCAGCCAAAACGTGTTGCCGTGTGTTTCGGCCCGGAGCATGCCCCGCTTGAGCAACGCTTGGTGGAACTCGCCCTGGAGGAAGCACGAAGCCTGGTTCCCAGGCCTGAGATCGTCATCTTCTGCGCCTTTCAGTTCGACGAGGAAGCAGCCAAAGACATCGACGAAACCAATTGGCCGGGGCTGACATTGCTTAAAGCCCAAATGAATACTGATCTTCAGATAAACGACCTGAAAAAGAAACGAAGCAGTAATGAAAGCTTCTGGCTGATCGGACAGCCAGAGGTAGTTTTGAAACCTGCCGGAGAATATGGTAAATTTGTTGTGGAAGTTCACGGATTCGATTATTACAATCCACGCACGGGTAATGTGGAAAGTGGTGGGAAGAATGATATTGCCATGTGGATGCTCGATCCCGATTACGACGGTCGCAGCATCTTCCCGGCACAGGTTTTCTTCCCAATGGCAAGTGGAAAGGAAGGTTGGGCGTCACTAGCCCGCAACCTGAAAGCTGAAATTGACAAAGAGCGCATAGAATCTTTCCGGGGTACAGTATCACTGCCCTTCACCCCAGGTAAGGCTGTTGCGGTAAAGATCATCGACGCCCGGGGAATTGAGAGTTTGAAAATATTAAGGAATTAAAATCATTGCCATGCCTTTTGAAAGCATTACTGATGAGAGGGTTGATGAACTCCTGATGATGGCTAAGAAAGTCACAAATCCCAATGCGCGGGCTAAAAATATCGAAGGCCGAATGCAGTATAATTATAAAGTCATTGCAATCAATGATAATGACCTGAGATTTGAACTCTTCACAAGGCAGAATTCTAGGGCAGGGATGGAGGATGACTTTTCTTGCGGTCTCAGTTGGATAGCTCCTAATGGTGAAACATTAGTCCTTTGCAGGTATAACGGGTCCAGCCATTCTCATTCAAACAGGATAGAGAATGAAGACTTGGATTATGTTTTTCATATTCATAAAACTACTGAAAGATATATCAGGGCAAACCGGAAACCTGAAGGTTTCGCTGAAGTAACAAACAAGTATTACACCTTAAATGGAGCCCTGCATTGCCTTGTATCGGATTGCAATATCACTGGTTTAACAACTGTACCGGATATGCCAAAACTATTTTAACGATGAATATTAATCTTGAAAAGATACAGGGTACTCTTTGTCAGGCCTTATGTGCTGAAATTAAGCTAGTCAAAAAAAATGATCTGCTTGTGCGAGTTGAAACTCCGTTCCATTTCCCTGACGGAGATCCATATCTCTTGTATCTCAAAGAATTACCTAACGGAATTTTACGATTAACGGATATGGGTCACACCTTGATGCATCTTAGCTATGATAATGATACTGAAAAATTCCGTGAAGGTACACGAGGCAATGTTTTTACTCAAATCCTTGCAGACTCGTCGATACTTGAGGAACAAGGAGAGTTATACATTGAAACGCAAATTAACAACCTTGTAATCAGTATTTTTAAACTAAGCCAGGCATTGATCAAAGTGAATGACCTCACTTTCCTCAACCGATTCAGGGCTGAATCTACATTTTACGATGATCTCAAAGAAAATCTGTTCAAAATAATACCTGAAGAAATTGTAATCCCGGATTATCTTCATGACGAAATTGAAAATCCGCAGGATTATCCCATTGATTATCGCATTGAAGGAAAAAGTGCACCATTGTTTCTATTCGGGATTCCGAATAAAGATAAAGCAAGACTAACAACTATTGTACTGGAAAGGCTACTCAGGAAAAATGTAAATTTTGATTCTCTGTTAGTATTTGCTGATCAAACCCTGATACCAAGGGGAGACCTGGCAAGATTATCAAACACCGGCGGAGAGATGATCGCCTCCCTTGATGCTGTCGAAGACTTAGGTCGAAAAATTCTGCGTAAGGCGAAGCTGAACTGACCATGAAAAAGATCGACAAACTAATTATCAACTCTCCCTATAGGAAGCCCTCCCGGTATTGGGAATACCACCGGGAGACGCGTGAGTTTGTCCTGAAAGAAGGACGCCGGCCAGCTGGCTATGTCGTGGCCTCGGAAAGCTCCCGTGCATTCGACGATCCGGGAGTTTTCATTGAAATCGACCGTGTGAACCTGATACGCCCTCGTATCGAGAAATGGAGGGAACAGGATTATCCCGGCGTGACGGGAATCACCCGCAGGCTTCTTCATCACTGGCAGGACCCGGAAGAACGAAAAGACCGTCGGTTCTTCTATTGCCAGTTGGAAGCCATAGAAACAATCATCTGGCTGGTCGAAGCGCCAGAATCCGAAAAGACAGGCATTGAAATCAGGGGTGATGGCGGACCCATCGAACGCTGGTGCAGCAAGATGGCAACCGGCACAGGAAAGACTATCGTTATGAGTATGTTGATTGCCTGGCAGGTCCTAAATAAAATTTCCAACAACAAAGACAATCGTTTTTCAAAAAATATTCTTGTCATTGCTCCTGGTTTGACGGTTAAGAGCCGCCTTCAGGTATTAAATCCGTTCGACCAAGATAATTACTTCGAAGAATTCAATGTTGTGCCGTCAGGAATGATGGATATGCTTCGACAGGCAAAGGTCAGGATCATCAATTGGCATCTGCTTTCCTGGGATAATGAAGAAAAACTTTCACGGAAAAAGACGGTCGACAAGCGAGGTGTAAAGAGCGATGAGGCGTATGCCAGAGAAGTATTGGGCGACATGGCCAAAGCATCAAATATTCTGGTGATAAACGATGAGGCGCATCACGCCTGGCGGTTACCGGCAGAAAGTAAGATAAAGGGTGTAAAGAGAGAGGAAATCGAAGAAAGCACGGTTTGGATAGGGGGTCTGGACAGGATTCACCGAAGCCGCGGGATTCTGCGCTGCTTTGACTTTTCCGCGACGCCATTCGCCCCAACCGGAAAAAAAGCCACCGAGGAAGCGCTATTTTCCTGGATCATCAGCGATTTTGGATTGAATGACGCGATCGAATCGGGCCTGGTGAAAACACCCAGGGTTGTGATCCGCGACGACGCCTACCTGGATGAGACTTTTAAATCCCGGCTTTACCACATCTATATGGATGCTTCGGTAAAGGATGATATCACCCGAAAAGCCGAGGAGTATGAGCCCCTGCCCGATTTGATCAAGAATGCTTACCTGCTGCTGGGGAAGGATTGGAAAGCCACAAAAGATGATTGGGAACAAGCGGGTTATGCAATCCCCCCGGTCATGATCACTGTTGCCAATACCACGAACACGTCTGCCCGCATTAAGTACTCCTTCGACCACGACCAGTTTCTACTTTCTGTTGCAGGTTTGGGCGAACTGAATGACCCGGATAACACCTTGCTCATCGACAGTAAGGTGTTGGACCAGGCTGAAGCGGAAACAGATCAGATTGAACTCGAAATGCCTGAAGATAATAATGAAGAGGAAGTTCCTGCTGTAAAGAAACTAACCAGAAAGGAACAGGCGGAGTTGTTGAGACAAACTGTTGACACTATCGGAAGATATGGGAAACCAGGGGAACAAATCAGGAACGTGATCTCTGTTGGGATGCTTAGCGAAGGCTGGGATGCAAAAACCGTGACCCACATCATGGGATTAAGGGCATTCAGCAGCCAGCTGTTATGCGAGCAGGTCGTGGGCCGGGGCTTGCGAAGAACCTCCTACGATGTGGGCGAGGACGGACTTTTTGAAGCCGAATATGTAAATATTTTTGGAGTGCCTTTTACCTTCCTGCCCCACGAAAGAGGAGAAGAAGGCTCTTTACCGCCTCCACCTCCCCCAAAGACCAGGATAGAACCCGATCCGGATAAGGCAGAGCATGAAATTACCTTTCCGAATGTGCTCAGGATAGAATATGTTTACAAAGCACAGTTGACCCTGGATTTAACAAAAGTACGGCCACTGGAGATCGATCCGTATTATGCCATCACCGAAGCCGACCTGGCTGCCATCATCGCGGGTAAGCCAAATGTCGCTGCCCTGACCGAAATTGACCTGAAGGAGATAGGAGAGAAATTCAGACTACAATCCATCATTTTCAGGATCGCCTCAAGCATATACAATTCGAAACGAAAGCCTGAATGGAAAGGCAGTCGGGAATCGTTTCTGATCCAATTGATCAACATTGTTGAAAAGTTCATTTTTTCCGACAGGATTGTAATCCGGAACGCGCTGTTCCACCAGGATGAAATGCGGCGCCGCATCCTGATCATGCTGAATATGAACAAGATCATCCAGCATATCTGGAATAGTATCAGAGCTGAAAACACGATGCATTTAATCCCAGTGTTTGATAAGGAAAATCCAGTGGGATCCACTTCCCGCATGCGAACCTGGTATACGAGCCGGCCGTGTGAGAGTTTTGAGAAATGTCCGATAAATTTCATCGTTTTCGACAGCCGGCTGGAATTCATAGAAGCCCGGATGATCAATTCGCATGAACAGGTCCAATCCTTCGTAAAAAACGATCACCTGGGCTTCCACGTGCTTTATAACTGGCAGGGTGTGGTGCACAAGTACTATCCCGATTTTATTATCCGTTTGAAAGACGGCCGCAACCTGATCCTTGAGACCAAAGGCGTTGATGACGAGCAGAACCGGACCAAAAGATCTTTCCTCGACGATTGGTGCAGCGCCCTGAACGCCCATGGCGGCTTCGGCACATGGGCGTGGGCGGTGTCATATCATCCGGAGGATTTGGGGGGAGTTCTTAACTTTTAATCACTCTATTACCATTAAAATGGATAAGTAAGGCCATTACCGTTGTTATAAAGTTGCTGAACCTCATCATCTGTTAACGGTCGACTCCAAAGACCTACTTCATCGATTAAACCAATAAATTTTCCTTGACTGCCAATGCCAATAGTAAACGGCATATTTTCACCGGTGTCTAATGTTTTTGAAGAGTCCTCAATAATAAAATTTCCATCTAGATAGGTTCGAAGTCGATGTCCGTCTGAATTATAGGTAACTACTATGTGGTGCCAATTTCCATCAGCAAGTTCATCGCCGGTGGGACCAATCTGTACAGCGCCGTACCAAGAGTCAAACATCCAATAACCATAACCTTCAGCACCATAAAATTTAATTCCAAATTGTCTTTGATTCTGCTGGCTTCCAAGATTTATTATTCCATTACTATAAGGCCCAAAGATTGCTTCTGATGGTTTAATCCATATACTTACGCTCTTTGATGCCCCTCCTCCAATTCCAAGTTGTGATGCTGTCTTTCCAGTTGTCAAGCCTCCACTTGTCTCTATAAATGATGCGGCTGATCCAAGCAATCCTGATTGATTAATAGTTACTCCAGATTGAACAGTATAATTCCCCCCAAAATTAGGACAGTGAGCTAAGTTAGAATTTTACTTAATT
>CAZAZE010000016.1:0-58231 GCA_964489545.1 uncultured Bacteroidales bacterium | reverse complement strand
TGTTAAACTGTTAAATTGTTAAACTGTTAAATTGTTAAACTGTTAAATTGTTAAATTGTTAAATTGTTAAACTGTTATATTGTTTGAATATTTGTTCAATCCTACAGTCTTACAGTCTTACAGTCTTACCGTCTTACAGTCTTACCGTCTTACAGTCTTACCGTCTTACCGTCTTACCGTCCTACCGTCCTACCGTCTTACAGTCCTACCGTCTTACAGTCTTACCGTCCTAAAGTTCTCTCGAACGTTCCAGGTCGCGTTTAACGTCTTTATTCTTGATCGTTTCCCGTTTATCGTAACTATGCTTGCCTTTCGCGAGGGCGATGGTGAGTTTGGCGAAGCCTTTTTCGTTGATAAAGAGGAGGACCGGGATGATGGTAAGGCCCTTTTCTTTGGTCTTGGTGTTGAGTTTTTTCAGTTCCCTGGCGGTTAGGAGCAGTTTGCGGTCTCTTTTGGGATCGTGGTTGTAGTGCGTGCCCAGGCGGTATTCGGAGATGTGGAGGTTTTTGACGAAGAGTTCGCCGTTCTCGAAGGCGCAGAAGGAATCGACGAAGCTGGCCTTGCCTTCGCGGATCGATTTGATCTCCGTCCCGGTGAGCTGGATGCCGGCAGTATATTCCTCCAGCAGGAAGTACTCGAAGTACGCCTTCTTGTTTTTGATGCTGATGGTTTTGGCGAAGGGGCTCATTGTATTGTGAAAAAGATTGCAAAGATCGGAAATTTAGTGAAACGGTGGAAGGGTGATAAGGTTCCAGGGTTCCAGGTTCCAGAGTTCCAGGTTCCAGGGTTCCAGGTTCCGGGGTTTCGTCCTGTAGGGACGACCCGTCTGTAGCCCGCCAATTCATTGGCGGGAAAAGGCAGCGTTTCCATAAACATCGTGCCGACAGTACGATTGATCATGGAGGGTGTATCATAAGTCATTTTATTGCCACAGATTCGCAGATTATTGACTGCTAATTGCATATCATTAATCTGTGAATCAGCGGCATATAATATTCATTTAATTTCAATATATTTATCAGAATTATCTTTTGATACAGCCTCTTTCTGACGAAAAACCACCGGATTGAAATCCTCGATCTTTCAATCGTCCTTTCAGGACTGGGATTGTTTGAGGCCGTCATTCGTCCCGCCATTAAAATGGCGGGCTACTGTCAGACATCCCTTCGGGATCATGGTTCCAGAGTTCCAAAGTTCCATGTTCCAGGGTTCCGGGTTCCTGGTTTCAGGTTCAGGGGGTGAAATTTCTTCACATACGACGCAAATACCGTGACAAATACCATGAAAATTATTAACTTGTGCACAATTAACCAACAGTCCTGTCACCAATTTCCATGGTTGCCTGGTTGCTGTTCAAATAACCAAACGAAGGCTGGATATAAAAACACAAACTATGAGAAAGGGAGTATTTTCAATCATTTTCCTCGTGCTATTTGGGTTTATTGACGCAGGCGGCCAATCCGGCGGCAATGTAGGCATCGGCACATCAAGCCCGGCATCAACTGCAGCCCTCGATATATCAAGCACGGAAAGAGGGCTGCTGATACCCAGGCTTTCGCAGCAGCAGATAGAGTTCATGTATAATCCGGCTGATGGCTTGCAGGTTTATTGCACGACAGACGGTAAATTGTACATCTATGTCAGTGCCGCCAACCAATGGAAGGAGGTGGCATATGGAGCCGGGACCCTGACGCCTGGTGTCTGTGGTTTAACGATCACAAAGAGCCATGTCGCCGGGGATGTAGCCCCGGTGAACAAGACCACTACTTATGCCACGGTTAGCGGGGTTCCCGGCGAACCCACAAAATGCTGGATCACCAAAAACCTGGGCGCCGACCGGCAGGCCGACTCGGTAAGTGAATCTGAGGAAGCCCCGGCCGGCTGGTACTGGCAGTTCAACAGGAAGCAGGGCTACAAACACGATGACATGACCCGCACGCCCAATACTGCCTGGATCACCAGTATCAGTGAGAATTCCAACTGGCTGGCGGCGAACGACCCCTGCACCATCGAATTGGGCGTCGGCTGGCGGATCCCGACGAATGGGGAATGGCACAATGTGCGTGTCAGCGGTGGCTGGGCTGACTGGAACGGCCCGTGGAATTCGTTATTGAAACTCCATGCAGCTGGGTACCTCGACTTCTTAGACGGCCAGCTCTTCGAAAGGGGCTCCTGGGGTGCCTATTGGAGCACTACACAGCAAAGTGATCCCTTCGGCTGGTACCTGTCCTTTGGTAGCAGTTATTGCGCAAATGACATGTATGAAAAGGCATTGGGATATACCCTCCGCTGTCTCCGGGATTAATGATTGATTTAACCATTTAATTGTGCAAATAACCAAACGAAGACTGAATGTAGAAACATAAGGTATGAAAAAGGGATTATTTTCAATCATATTACTCTTGCTATTTGGGTTTATTGACGCAGGCGGCCAGTCCGGTGGCAGTGTCGGCATCGGCACATCAAGCCCGGCGTCCAGTGCAGCCCTCGATATTTCCAGCACGGAAAGAGGGATGCTGATGCCCAGGATGTCGATGGGGCAGATTTTGGCTGTTCAAAGTCCGGCCGATGGCTTACAGGTTTATTGTACGACGGACGGTAAATGGTACATCTATGTCAGTGCCGCCAACCAATGGAAGGAAGTGGCTTATGGAGCCGGAACACTGACGGCTGGTGCCTGTGGTTATACGATCACGAAAATCCATGTCGCCGGGGATGTAGCCCCGGTGAACAAGACCACCACATACAGCACGGTTAACGGCGTCCCCGGCGAAACCGCCAAATGCTGGATCACCAGCAACCTGGGCGCTGACCAGCAGGCTACAAGTGTCAGCGACGCAACCGAAGCTTCCGCCGGCTGGTACTGGCAGTTCAACAGGAAGCAAGGGTACAAGCACGACGGCACGACCCGCACACCCAACACTACCTGGATCAGCATCAGTGAGACTTCCGACTGGGTGGCGGCGAATGACCCCTGCACCATCGAACTGGGCCCCGACTGGCGGATCCCGACGAATACGGAATGGAGCAATGTCAGCACTGGCTGGACCGACTGGAATGGTCCATGGAATTCGGTATTGAAACTCCATGCGGCGGGGCAGCTCCTTTACAGCGACGGCTCGCTGCTCAACAGGGGCTCTCACGGTAACTACTGGAGCATGAAACTGCGCAATGCTGTCTCCGGCTGGTTACTGTACTTCCATAGCAGCAATTGCCTCGTTACCATGAGCAATAAGGCCCAGGGATTTACCCTTCGCTGCATCCGGGACTATTGATAGATTTGACCATTTGCACGCCGGAGGCGGGAAAGGGGTTCCTGGTTTGAGGGTTCCAGGTTCCAGAGTTCCAGGTTCCAGAGTTCCAGGTTCCAGGTTCCGGGGTTTCGTCCTGTAGGGACGACCCGTCTGTAGCCCGCCAATTCATTGGCGGGAAAAGGCAGCGTTTCCATAAACATCGTGCCGACAGTACGATTGATCATGGAGGGTGTATCATAAGTCATTTTATTGCCACAGATTCGCAGATTATTGACTGCTAATTGCATATCATTAATCTGTGAATCAGCGGCATATAATATTCATTTAATTTCAATATATTTATCAGAATTATCTTTTGATACAGCCTCTTTCTGACGAAAAACCACCGGATTGAAATCCTCGATCTTTCAATCGTCCTTTCAGGACTGGGATTGTTTGAGGCCGTCATTCGTCCCGCCATTAAAATGGCGGGCTACTGTCAGACGTCCCTCCGGGACTAAATCCCGGAACCTTCCCACCCTTCCACCCTTCCACCTTTCCACCCTTCTACCTTTCCACCCTTCCACCCTTCCACCTTTCCACCCTTCCACCTTTCCACCCTTCCACCCTTCCACCCTTCCACTAGAACTTCACATCCACCCCAATCATGAAATTGATCCCCGCCTGCGGGAAATAGCCGTCGTATTTACCGTAGCTGCCTTCGGTGTAATACCGGTACACCCAGGCGTTGGTCTCGTATTTGGCGTTGGTCAGGTTGTTGATTTTCAGGCTGAAACCAATCTGCCGGATGAATTTGGGAATCCATACGTACGAGATCAGGATGTCGTTCACGAAATAGGGGTCCAGTTTCCGGTCTTCCGATTCGGTGTTGTCGATGTATTGCTTGCCGACAAACTTGCTGAGCAGCGAAACTTCCAGTCCCTTCACCGGCCGGTAACTCAGGTTGCTTCCCGCGATGAATGAGGGGGAGAAGGCGATGGCGGTGTTGCCCAGTTCGTTTTCGATCTGCTGCGGCCATTCGTCCCAGTTGTCCACGTATTCTGTAAAATCCAGGATCTGGTTGCGGCTGAACGTCGCGTTCAGGTTCCAGTTCAGGTTTTTCATCAGGTGCGCACCCAGCGACAGCTCAAGGCCTGCCCGGTAGCTGCGGTCGACGTTCTCCATGACCGGGTCGCCCACGTCGTTGATGCGGCCGGTGAGCACGAGCTGATCGTGGTAATACATGTAGTAGAGATTGGCGGCCACGGAAACCTTGTTGGATGAAAAGCGGTATCCTGCCTCCGTATTAAACAATGTTTCGGCTTTCGGGCTTACCCGTTCGGGGCTGGCGTCGGTAAGGGTGCTCCGGTTGGGCTCCCGGTTTGCCATGCCGAAGGATAGGTAAAACTGGTTCTGTTCATTGTAATCATAGAAACCGCCCACTTTCGGGTTGAAGAAGGTATACTGGTGTTCCTGACTGATGTCGCGCAGATCGTTGTCGATCCCCTCAATGGTGTAGTCGATCTGCCGGATTTGCAGGTCCCCGTATACATTGAGCTGCGGCGTGGCCAGGATGTCCGCCTTGACAAACAGTCCCGCTTCGGTTTTGTCGCCCTGGTTTTCGTACCACCGGTAATCTTTATCAAACTGCTGCGCATATTGCGCCCAGATGATTTCCCCGTAATGGCCGCCGTCGTAATAATTCATCGCGCCCCCGATGGTCAGTTTCACTTTATCCTGGTCATTGTAGTTGATGCCGAACGTCAGGCCGTAGAAGCGGTTGTCGAGGAAACGCCGGCGGATGAGGTCGGTGCTGCTGAGGGTGTCGCCACCGGCCACCACGCTGGGCAGGCCGTAGTCGGCGAAGTCCTGGTCAGTCTTATACTCTTCGTAATACCCCAGCCCGCGGGTAAAGTGGATGGCGTAGGTGAGGTCCCAGAACCGGCCTGCATTCTGCACCCAGTTGAGGTGGTAGTGGGTCTGCCGGTAGTTGTCGGTCTGGTCATCGTAATACTTCAGTTCTCCGTTTTCATCGTAATATGCCCCCAGGCCGTTGTACCTCCGGTTGGTGTCGAGCATATAGCCCGGGACTCCGTCCCATGCCTGGTAGGTTCTTTCGTTCCCGTTCAGGATGAGCAGCCTGACGATGTTTTTCTTGCCGAAGTACCCGGCGGAGAAGGCGAACGACGACATGTCGGCGAAGGCCCGGTCGATGTAGCCGTTGGAGTAGATCCGGGAATAGCGGCCATCGAACGACCAGCGGTTTCGGATCAGGCCCGTGCCCGCGCGCAGGGTGGCCTTTCCGGTCAGGAACGATCCCCCGGCGAGGCTGACTTCGCCGTAGGGCTCGGGTTCCGGATCGTCTGTGCGGATATTGATGCTGGCGCCGAAGGCCGCGGCGCCGTTGGTGGAGGTCCCCACCCCGCGCTGGATCTGTATGCTTTCGGTGGAAGAGGCAAAGTCGGGCAGGTCGACCCACCAGACGCCGTGGGATTCGGCGTCGTTGAGCGGGATGCCGTTGATGGTGACATTGATCCGGTTCAGGTCGGTCCCCCGGATGCGCATGCTGGAATAGCCAATCCCGGTTCCGGCGTCGGAAGAGGTGACCACCGATGGTGTGAGTTGCAGCAGGTATGGCATGTCCTGCCCCAGGTTCACCTTATCAATATCTTTCCGGCTGATCGTGGAGTAGGTGACCGGGGAATTTTCCGAAGCCCGGACCGCGCTGACAATGACCTCCGCACCCATGATGGCGCTGGGCGACATCCTGATGTCCAAAAACAGATCACTACTTACGGTCAGCAGCTCTTCATACTGCTCGAAACCGACATAGGAGATCTTCAGGGTGTATTCCCCGGCATTCAGTCCGCTGATCTTAAACTGCCCGCCCGGGGATGAGACCGCGGATTTGTAACTGTTTTCGAGGATGATGTGGGCCCCGGCGAGGGATTCGCCGGACTGGGCGTCGGAAATTGTGCCGCTGATGGTGAACTGTGACAGGGCTGCAAAGGGCAGCATCAGCAGGCCGAGGAGGATGGTGGCTGGTTTTTTCATCGCTTTTCGTTCAAAACTTGTAGTACCACTATAGTGGTCGTACATTTTTTTGGGCGCTCAGAAACAGGCAGGAGATTTTTTCTTCCCTACGCCGGCATTACCCGGATCAGGTTCAAAGGGTATGATCTCAGCCTGTATATTAAGGCACCCCAAAATTGAGTTACAAAGTTAAGGGTTTTGAGTTTTGAGTTGACAGTTTGGGTTTAAGTTATGAGGTTTAAGGTTTAAGTGCGGGATTTTTTTTTATTAAATCGGGGGGACGTCCTTGTCAAATTCTCTTTTGAGCACATAACCCGGCAGGTCGAATACCGGTAATCCTGATTTGTCGATGATCGTGGAATCGGATGTTGCCAGGATACCCACTGCGGCGGATCGGATCAAATGATCGGGCGAGTCATCACTCAGGATTTCGACCGGTGTGGTCAGGATGGCCCGCTTCTTTTCGATCTCCC
Source organism: uncultured Bacteroidales bacterium (assembly GCA_964489545.1). Taxonomy (GTDB): domain Bacteria; phylum Bacteroidota; class Bacteroidia; order Bacteroidales; family JAGOPY01; genus JAGOPY01. The sequence goes on along the minus strand of CAZAZE010000016.1, from coordinate 51,492 downwards.
GGGCCAGGTAACCGCTCAGATGCAGGGGATTGTCGAGGTAAAAAATGATTTTTTCCGGTTCCGTCTCGTCCAGGTGCTTCAGCAACAGGTCCAGCGCTTTCTCCAGGTGCTCCACCCATTCGTTGCTGTCGTGGCCTTCGCTGGCGTCGCGGACCAGGCCGTCCATGGCGCGGTAGACGGGAAAACCCCTCAGGTAGGCGGCCAGGGTGAACAGGACGTTGAACAGGTCGATGTGCAGGATTTCATTGTTCAATTGTTCGATTGTTATGAGCCGTGATATCCTTTTACCGGCTGTTTCATTTGTCGTGACGCCCCTGTAGAGTATCGACCGTTCAAAATGGTTCAGGGCATACCGGGTGGAAACCAGTTCGTGTATGGCTTTGCCGGGATACTTTTTTTCAAGGAGTAAACGATAATCTTCAGCGGCGAGCAAGAAATTTTCGGTTAATTTCATGAAATGAAGCTTTGGACATAAAGTTACGATAATAAACAGGATGATGCGCATATTGCTGTTAATGAGGGATACGTTAGTTTCCTTTTGATCATGGAACACGGAGGACATGGATTATACCGGATTAACGCGGATAATCTTAAATTAAATTTTATGAATAATTTTACACCAGGAACTTAGAAAGTAGAACTTAGAAAGTAGAAATTTGAACATCCTCATCATCAACGGTCCTAATCTGAACCTGCTCGGCAAGCGGGAGCCGGAAATATACGGCAGCCGGTCGTTTGAAGACTTTCTGGAAGATCTGAAAACAGAGTTCCCGGATGTGAGCCTGGATTATTTCCAATCCAATGTGGAAGGAGAGCTGATCAACGCGATCCAGGATTTCGGGTTTCGGGTGGAAGGCATCATCATCAATCCCGGCGGGTACAGCCATACTTCGGTGGCGATCGCCGACGCGATGAAGGCCGTGCCGGCCCGGGTGATCGAAGTGCACATCAGCCAGGTCTTTGGCAGAGAGGAGTACCGGAAGAACCTGATCACGGCGGCTAAAGCCGATGGTTTCATCAGCGGCCTGGGGCTGGATGTTTACCGGCTTGCGCTGATCGGCTTCTTAAAGGACCGAACGTGAAGCGGGCAGGATCCAGGTCACGGAAGGATTTCTTTCGGAACACATAATGGCGGAGGACCACGTTTCCCCAATAAATGCATGATACCCGGTTGTGGCGTATTTTCTCCCGTTTTTTTCTTAGTTTGGGCAGGTGAGTCCAAAAATAATAATGCGCCCGGAGCACCGCGAACATATCTTTGAACCCGCCATCGATCAAAAACTTAATAGCTGCCACATAGTCAAGGAGGATCCGTGCGGTCAGCACCCGGAACAGCCGGTCCGCCTCCAGGTTCTTATATAGCATGGTGATGTTATTGCGGATATTGAGATAGGTTTTCCGGGCATCCTTTTTTGGCAGGGTGCCGCCACCGATATGATAAATGGTCGATTCAGGGGTATACATGATCTTGTAACCCAGGTTCCTGGCCCGCCAGCAGAAATCGATCTCTTCCATATGGGCGAAGAAGTCGTCATCCAGTCCGCCCAGTTGCCGGAACACTTCGGCCCGGACAAACAGACAGGCTCCCGTGGCCCAGAAGATCTCCACAGGCCGGTCGTATTGCCCATGGTCCTGTTCGATCGACTGGAACAGCCTGCCCCGGCAGAACGGGTAGCCATATTTATCAATAAATCCGCCCGCAGCGCCGGCATACTCGAATTTATCCCGTTCGTAATAGGAAAGGATCTTTGGCTGGCAGGCGGCGATTTCCGCATCTGTATCCATCATCCTGATCACCGGGGCGATCCAGTTTTCCGTCACTTCAATATCCGAATTGAGCAGGATATAATACTCAGCTTCAATCTGTTGCAGGGCCTTGTTGTATCCTGTGGCAAAGCCGTAGTTGCGATCGAGCCGGATCACCCGGATGCCGGGATGTTGTTCCGCCAGGAAGTCCAAAGAACCATCAGAAGATGCATTGTCGGCAATGATCACTTCTGCCTGGTCACTGCTGAATGAGATGACCCCGGGCAGGAATTGCTCCAGCCACTTCTTTCCGTTCCAGTTCAATATGACGACCGCTGTCTTCAACAGAAGTTGATAATCGCATCAAAAATAAAGGAAAAATCAAGTAATTACATCAATCGGCCGATTCTGCCGTTCTTTTATGTTTCCACCGGCGGTGCGACCAGAGCCAGGTCTCGGGAGATTTCATAATGGTTTGCTCCAGGAGTCTGACGTAAGTGGAAGTGATTTCATGGTCTGCGGTGGCAGGGGCATCCTTACTGATCAGTTTGATTTCCCCGTTGTATTTTCCTCTTCCTGTTCTGATTACATCAGCATAGACCACATCAAAATCCAGTGCTTTTGCCAGGCGTTCCGCACCGGTCAGAAAGGGGGTATCCTGGTTTAAAAAGGTTTGCCAATGATCCAGGTGGTCTGGGGTAGGGGTTTGGTCACCGATCAATAGCGTTAAAGTAGGCCCGTTCTTTTTATTTCTGATCAGGGTGCGATATGTATCACCGAAAGGGATGATTGTTTTCGCATCATGACGATGTCTCAGGAAATGCATGTATTGATTATATCCTCTATGTTTTATGGGCGTTGCCACAGCATAGAGACTGGCCGTTACTGCCAGTCCGAGGGATGTGGCCAGCCATTCCCAGTTTCCGATATGACCGTTTGTAACGATCACGCTCTTTTGACGCTTCAGGGAATCATCGATAATCTCCAGGCCTGTAAATGTAAACCTTGCCTTTATCTCCTCAGGACCCATAGACTCCAATTTGATGGTTTCTTTTAAGACATCGCAAATATTCCTGTAATAATTGCGGCGGATCTTGCGGATTTCACCTTTTGATTTTTCCGGGAAAGCATTTCGAAGGTTGACCGTGATGGTCGTTTTCCGGTACCTGACCAGGTATTCAACGATAACTCTGAGCAGGTCCGCTAAAACGAACAATACGGGAAACGGAAAACGTGACAAAAGCCAGCTTGCAGCGCGAAAAAGGATAAACATAAATCCCGGTGAATGTAATTTATCGGGCAAAGATAAACATCATCGGTAAACGGTCAAGGTGTCAGCGCGGATTCCGGTAATAATCCTCGGCTTTGCTTCCGTAAACCCCAGGGGCATATTGCGCATCCACATTGAACGGGTCGTACCAGCGGTTGTTCAGGTAAATTTCCCAGCGGTAGTTGGAGATTTCGCCGATGGCGTCGGAATGCAATAACGTGAAATTATTGGTAGTTATGTCATGAGTGTAAAACACGAACTTTTTATTCCTTTGATTTCCGCCCAGTTCATAATAATGCCATATTTCATATGGATAGGTGGTGGGCTCGTTATAGCTTTCTGTGATGATGTTCGGCGGGCCGTATTTCAGGTATACACGCCCGCGGTCAGATTGGTAGCCTTTGTGGATCTGTGTTTTATAGGCGGAATTGACAATGTTGACTAAACCGAGATACTCTCGCCAGGCCTGCTCCGGATTACTGATGTCGCGCGCCAGCCAGAAATTGTAGAAGAACTGCTGGCAGGTGACCAGGTCGGCGTCTTTGGATTGCTTGTTGATGAAGGTTTTTTCAAGATCCGTGGCAATGGGGTCGAGACTGCGGATGAGCTCCAGCAGGGTGTCTTTGCTATTGATGCGGCTCGCAAAGGTCGCGGCCACGTCGATGCTGGCCAGATCGACCAGGTCGTACTGGATCGAAGGATTGCTGCGCTGCAGGAACAGCTCGTTGGACAGGATGAGTTCGTTGAGTTTGTTCCGCACTTCGATCACCAGGGTGTAATTTCCGCTGGGCAGACGGGAGATGTCGTATTCATTCAGAACGGGCACCACGGGCCGGGCTTCCACGCGGCGATACAGGACATAATCCTTCATCGTGTTTCCCGTTTCAAAAGAATTGATCTTTGAGGTCACCAGGAACTTTTCCCCTTCTCCCAGGATTGTTCCTGCATTGTAAATTTCCGTATAATAGATCAGGCGGGTTTCGGATTCCGGGAAGAAATTCGACACCATCGGCACCATATCGTACCCTCCCTTGGTCAGGATGCTTTGCCCGGTGGTCGGCGTGCAGGATTTCACAAGCTGGATACCGGAAAAAGACAGCTCATTATCGGGGAATTCTATAGCTACAGGCTGAATGGTCGAAAACGGCTTTTTCCCGGCATGCAGGTCGGAGATCAGGATTTCCATTTCATAATTCCCTTCCGGGATAAAATACCGTTGCTGGTCGATGAAATCGAAATCGATGGTGGTGGTGTCGCTCACTTCCGGGCTGAACAGCTGGTATTTGTCGAATTCTTTGATTTCATCACCCTGCCGGAAGATGAAGGTCACTTCGATGATTGCCTGGTACGATCCTTTGTCGTTTAGGCGGAAGGCTACGCTCTGGCCGGAGACGGAGAGGTAGGTTTCAATGTACGGTCCTTTTCCGGGGACGTCGAAGATCGTATAATTCAGCATGGCCCGGAGGTTTTTGGCTTCGGACTGCATCATTCCCACAAAAAGGAAAAAGACCAGTATGAGGAGGTAATTCTTTTTCATAGGGCAAAGCTAAGGTTAAATTGTATCGATTAAATCAAAGATATTAAATACATGGATCATTTGTCCGCATCAGTCAGTTTAAGGCGCTGTGCAGTCAGTAACTGGCAATTTTTAGCGTGAGGTGGCCGGTAATGGAATTTCTTTGTACTTTTGCAGCCCGAACGGAGAAATGGCAGAGCGGTCGAATGCGGCGGTCTTGAAAACCGTTGTCCGCCAGCCGGCGGACCGGGGGTTCGAATCCCTCTTTCTCCGCTGTGACTTCGAATGTTAAATGTTTAGTGGTTAGTGTTTTGTGTTTAATGCTACTTTTTTAAGGAAAATCACTCATCGTTAACCACTAAACACTAAACGTTAAACACTCGAAGATTTGGAGAGATGGCAGAGCGGTCGAATGCGGCGGTCTCGAAAACCGTTGTCCCGCGTAAGCGGGACCGGGGGTTCGAATCCCCCTCTCTCCGCATCTTGGGTAACTCGGTACCCGAATTCGTTAATATTTCTTAATTCAGCCCTTTACCCGGCTTCCTTTGGCATTTTTTCCTATCTTTGCAGCTCCAAATCTTGCTGATATCCAATCTTTGCAAACACTGATCCGTCAAAAGATATGAGCTATATCAAATTTGATAAGAAACAACTGGTCAACCTCGAGTTTTCGCTCAGCCGCGAGCTGATCCGGTCCAACCGGGCCGGGGCCTACGCCAGCAAAACCATCATCGGCTGCCATACGCGTAAGTACCACGGGCTGCTGGTCGTGCCGCAGCCTACCCTCGACGACGACAACCACGTCCTGCTATCGAACTTCGATGAAACGGTGATCCAGCACGAACAGGAGTTCAACCTGGGCATCCACAAATACCCCGGTGGCGTCTATTACCCCCGCGGGCATAAATACATCCAGGAATATTCCTCCGATCCCATCCCGAACAGCGTCTACCAGGTTGGCGGCGTGGTGCTGAAAAAGGAAATGCTGTTTTCCACCACGGCCGACCGGTTTATGATCCGTTATACGCTCGTGGATGCGCATTCCCCGACAAGACTCCGGTTCCGGCCGTTCCTGGCCTTTCGCAACGTGCACCGCCTCAGCAAGGCCAACGTGAACGTCAACAACAAGTACGACGCGGTGCCCAACGGCATCCGGATGAAGCTCTACCCGGGCTATTCCTGGCTTTACCTTCAGTTCTCCAAAGATCCTGAATACACCCATGTTCCCGACTGGAACTACAACATCGAATACCCGATGGAGATGGAGCGCGGGTACGAATACCAGGAAGACCTGTTTGTGCCGGGCTTCTTCGAAGTGGATATCAAAAAAGGCGAGTCGGTCGTCTTTTGCGCCGGCACTTCCGAAATAGAACCAAATACCATCAAGCGCTCCTTCAACTCGGAGATCAGCCGCCGCATCCCGCGCGACAGCTTCGAGAATTGCCTGAAGAACGCCGCCCAGCAGTTTATCGTGAAAAAGGGCAAGCGGACCGATGTGATCGCTGGCTTCCCCTGGTTCGGACGCTGGAGCCGCGATACGTTCATCGCCCTGCCCGGCCTGACGCTGGTGGATGGGGATGAAAAGATGTTCCGCGCGGTGATCGACACGATGGTCAAAGACCTCAACGGCCCGCTGTTCCCGAACTTCGGGGTGAAGCACAACAAGGTGTACAACACGGCCGACGCTTCGCTGTGGTTTATCTGGGCTTTGCAGCAGTACGCCTACATGATGGACCGCCGGAAAGAGGTATGGAATGACTATGGCAAAAAGATCAAAGGAATCCTGGAAGGCTACCGCTCGGGCGAAGCCGCCAATATCCGGATGCTCGACAACGGGCTGATCCGGGCCGGCGCGCCGGGCCTGGCCCTGACATGGATGGACGCGGTGGTCGACGGGAAACCGGTGACGCCGCGCGCCGGCCTGCCGGTGGAGATCAACGCGCTGTGGTACAACGCCATCCGCTTTGCCGTCGAACTGGCGGAACTGGCCAATGAACGGAAGTTCGCCAAAGACTGGAGAATGATCGCCGGGCAGATCCTGGAAGCGTTCACGCCCACGTTCTGGTACGAGCAGAAAGGGTATTTGGCGGATTACGTGGATGGCGATTTCCGGGACGTTTCGGTGCGGCCGAACCAGATCATGGCCACGTCGCTGCCCTACTCGCCCCTGGAAGAAGAACGGCGGCAAAAGATCCTGCAGGTCGTGCAGAGCGAGCTGCTGACCCCGCGTGGCATCCGTTCGCTGGCGCCCAAGAATCCATTGTACAAAGGCACCTGTTTTGGTGATCAGAGATCTCGCGACGAGGCCTATCACCAGGGCACCGTCTGGCCCTGGCTCCTCGGGCACTTCGTGGAAGGGTACCTGAAGATCTACGGGGCTTCGGGCGTACCTTTCGTCAGTTCTTTATACAAAGGCTTTGAGCCGGTGATGTACGAACATGGCATCGGCACGGTCTCCGAGATCTACGACGGGGATCCGCCGCACACCGCCCGCGGCGCGGTGAGCCAGGCCTGGAGCGTGGCAGAATTGCTGAGGATTAAGTGGATGATTGAACATATATGATTGCAGCATGAAAGTACTGATGTTTGGGTGGGAATTCCCGCCACATATTGCCGGAGGGCTGGGTACGGCCTGCTTCGGGTTGACCAAAGGGCTGGCCCGCCACCAGGTCAACATCCGTTTTGTCGTGCCCAAAGCCTATGGCGACGAGGATCAGCAGGCCGTCCGGCTGGTCAACGCCAGCGACGTGACCGTGAACATGGAGGATTCGGTGTACAAGGAGTACTGGAAACGGGTGGAATATATGGAGATCGGTTCCAACATCATCCCATATGTGAGCCCGGAGGAATTCGCCCGGATCCTGTCGCAGGAAGAGCTGACGAAGATATCCAAAGACAGCAGAGTGTTTTCCAATAAGTTCGAGTTTTCGGGCGCCTACGGGAAGAACCTTCTGGAGGAAGTGTCGCGCTATGCCCTGGTGGCCTCGGCCCTGGCCGCAAGCAGCGATTTCGACCTGATCCACGCCCACGACTGGCTGACCTACCCGGCGGGCATCGCCGCGAAATACGTGAGCGGCAAACCGCTGGTGATCCACGTCCACGCCACGGAATTCGACCGCACGGGTGAAAACGTCAACCAGCAGGTCTACGATATCGAAAAAAAGGGGATGGAAGAGGCCGATATGATCATCGCGGTGAGCAATCTAACCCGCAATACGGTCATCGAGCGCTACGGCATCCCGGAAAACAAGGTGGTGACGGTCCACAACGCCGTGGAACCGGTGGAAAAGAAACAGATCAACGGGACCAGTCACGTGCCCGAGAAGATCGTCACCTTCCTGGGCCGGATCACCTTCCAGAAAGGCCCGGAATATTTCATCGAGGCGGCCCGCCTGATCCTGGAGCGCGACCCGGACGTACGGTTCGTCATGGCCGGCTCGGGCGACCTGCTGGATAAAATGGTCCGGCGCGTCGCCGCCCTGCGGATGGGCCACAAATTCCACTTTACCGGCTTCCTGCGCGGCGCCGACGTCGACCGCATGCTGGCGCTCTCCGACGTCTTCGTCATGCCCTCGGTATCGGAACCGTTCGGGATCGTGCCGCTGGAAGCCATGCGCGCCAACGTGCCGGTGGTCATCTCCAAGCAGTCGGGCGTGTCGGAAGTGCTCAAGCACGCCCTGAAGGTCGACTTCTGGGACATCAACGGCATGGCCGACGCCATTTATGGCCTGCTCCAGTACCCGGGCGCCCAGAAAATGTTCAACCGTTATGGAAAAGACGAGGTCGAGAGCCTGAAGTGGGAACATTCGGGGCTTAAGGTCAGGGAAGTTTATGAAGAAATGCTCAGAAAATAAATCACGAAAATAGCAGCCAAGATGCGTTCAATTTGTTTTTATTTCCAGGTACACCAGCCCATGAGGCTCAGAACTTACCGGTTTTTTGAGATCGGCGCCTATCATAATTATTACGATGATTACCAGAACCGGTTTCTGCTCAGGAGAATAGCCGATAAGAGTTACCTGCCGATGAACAAGCTCCTGCTGGGCCTGATCAAAGAGTATGGCTCGGCCTTCAAGGTCAGTTTCTCCATCTCCGGCATCGCCCTGGAACAGTTTGCGATGTATGCGCCGGAAGTGCTGGACAGCTTCAAGAAACTGGCGAAGACAGGCAATGTTGAATTCCTGGCGGAGACGTATTCGCACTCTCTGAGTTCCCTGCGGAGCAGAACCGAGTTCGAGGCACAGGTCAACGCCCACAGGGAGGCGATCCGGAAACATTTCGGCGTCGAACCGGTGACCTTCCGCAATACCGAGCTCATTTACTCCGACGAGATCGGGAAGATGGCCGCCGATATGGGTTTCAAGGCCGTCCTGACCGAGGGCGCCAAACACATCCTCGGCTGGAAAAGCCCGAACTTCATGTACTGCAACACCATCAACCCCAAGCTTAAGGTGCTGATGCGGAATTACCACCTTTCCGACGATATCGCCTTCCGCTTTTCGGACCGCGGCTGGTCGGAATGGCCGCTGACGGCTGAAAAATACGTCGACTGGCTCAATAAGACCGATCCGAAGCACGAAGTGGTCAATATTTTCATGGATTATGAAACTTTCGGCGAGCACCAGTGGGCCGAAACCGGCATCTTCAACTTTATGAAGGCCCTCCCCAAAAGGATATTTTCCCATTCCGAATTCTCCTTCCACACTCCGGCGGAACTCGCTGAGAAACTTCAGCCCGTGTCCGCGGTGCATGTGCAGGACCCCATCTCCTGGGCTGACGAGGAGCGGGACGTTACGGCCTGGCTGGGCAACGACCTGCAGGACGACGCCTTTGAGAATCTCTATGCTCTGGAGGAAATGGTCAGGAGGAGCGATGATCCGGAAATTCATAAAGACTGGCGTTTCCTCCAGGCTTCGGATCACTTCTATTACATGTGCACCAAATGGTTCTCCGACGGGGAAGTGCATAAGTACTTCAATCCCTACGGCTCTCCATACGAAGCCTACATCAACTACATGAACGTGATCTCCGATTTCCGGCTCAGGCTCGAACAGCAGTCCCGGGGCGAATACCCGGCGCCGAAGGCGATCGTCACGGAACCACGAAAGACGGTTGTTGAAAAAAAGGCTAAACCGAAGAAAATAGTATCCGAAACAAAGCCGAAAACGCGTAAAGCCCCGGCCAAAGCCAGGAAGAAGTAAGTCTTCCGCAATCCCGGGCTGTTTTGATTTTTTTATTGCCGCCTTCTTTGGTTTAAAAGAATATTTTTGCACTTCATTTTAAAAGACTGCACATGGAGAAATCCAACAAACTCAGTCCCGACTTTGTATTTGAAACCAGTTGGGAAGTTTGCAACAAAGTGGGCGGGATCCACACGGTCATCACTACCAAAGCTCCGTTCATGTGCCGTGAATACGGCGACAATTATATTCTCATCGGCCCGGATGTATGGAAAGAAACCCGGGAACACCCGGAATTCACCGAAGATCCGGCATTATATAAAGCCTGGAAAGACAAAGCCGTTCATGACGGCCTGAATATCCGCATCGGCCGCTGGAACATTCCCTGCAGCCCGGTGGTCATTCTTCTCGACTTTACTCCCTTTTTTGCGGCCAAAAACGACATTTTCACGGAATTCTGGGAGGACTACCAGCTGGATTCCATCTCCGGACAGTGGGATTATGTCGAGCCTGCGCTGTTTGGCTATGGCGCCGCGAAAGTGATCGAGAACTTCTACGAATTTCATTTTACGTCCCGCGAGCGGATCATCGCACTCTTTCATGAATGGATGACCGGGGTAGGCATCCTTTCTCTTGAAAAGTATGTCCCGCAGGTGGGCACCATCTTTGTCACCCATGCCACCATCCTTGGCCGGTGCGTTGCCGGCAACGGGATGGCTTTTTATGAAAGCCTCGGACGCATGGATAATGAAGGACTGGCCCGCTATTATGATATTACGGCGAAATACTCTCTGGAAAAATGCTCGGCGAGGGAAGCGGATTGTTTCGTAACGGTATCGGGCGTTACGGCGAATGAATGCAGGCATCTCCTGGGTAAGGACCCGGATGTGATCGCCGTTAATGGTTTTGACCCCTCTATCGTTCCGGTGGATAAGGAAAAAGAGCTAAAACGTCAGAAATCCAGGCAGTTGCTGTTCAAGGTGGCCCGTAACCTCACCGGCGCCCCTGTTTCCACTGACGCACTGCTGCTGCTGAACAGCGGCAGATATGAGTTTAAGAACAAAGGTATTGATCTATTTATCAGCAGCCTGGGAGATCTGAACCGCATCCCTGGCAAACCTGTCCTGGCCTTCATCATGGTCCCGGCCCATAGCTCCGGCCCGGACCGCGAACTTTCAGAGAAACTGGCAGGGGCTGGTCATGGAGTGGAATTAAGCCAGCGCTATCTCACGCATTCCCTTTACAGCGAAGAGCATGATCCCGTGTTGCGCGCCATCCGTGAAGCCGGCCTCACCAATAGCCAGGACGACCGGGTGCAGATCATCTTCGTTCCGGCCTATCTGAACGGGCAGGACGGGATCTTCAACATGAGTTATTATGATCTTCTTCCCGGCTTTGACCTGACGGTCTTCCCGTCGTACTATGAGCCCTGGGGCTATACGCCGCTGGAGAGCGCCGCATTCGGCATTCCCACCATCACCACCAGCCTTGCCGGTTTCGGACTCTGGGTGCAGTCTCTGAAAAAGATCGCAAAGCAGGGCGTTCGCGTCATTGACCGGGATGATCACAACGACCAGGAAGTGCGCCAGGCCATTACCGAAACGGTTCAGGAGTTTGCCGGGATGAGCCCGGAAGCATTCCGGGAAGCTTGTGACTCGGCCTCTGCCATTGCCAGAACCGCGCTCTGGGACAAACTGTTCGAGAATTACCGGAATGCATTCGGCCTGGCCCTGAAAAAATCGGATGAACGCTTCGACCTTTTCCGGGATAAGCGGCAACACCAGCTTTATTTCCTGAAAGACATTCCTGTGGAGCAGAAGCCTACCTGGAACCGGGTGGTCATTGAGCCTTCCATTCCCGGGAAACTGAAGAAGCTGGAGATCATCGCCCGGAATCTCTGGTGGACCTGGAACCATGACGCCGTGGAATTGTTTGAGTCGGTCGACCCGGAGCTGTGGAAGCAATCCGGCAAGAACCCCAGGATCCTGGCGGAGCTGCTCCATATCAGCCGCATCAAGGAGCTGGAGCAGAACAAAGCGTTCCTAAACAAGATGGACGCGGTATACGACCGCTTTGAAAAGTACATGGCCGAGGTCCCGAACAAGCCCAAGGAAAAGATCGCTTATTTCAGCATGGAGTTCGGGCTGTATGAGAACATCATGACCTATTCCGGCGGTTTGGGCATCCTGGCGGGAGATTACCTCAAAGAAGCCAGTGATTCCAACAAGAACATCATCGGGGTTGGTTTGCTATACCGCTATGGTTATTTTCGTCAGAGCATCTCACTATTCGGGGATCAGATCGCAGAATACAGTCGTCAGAAATTTTCCCACCTGCCCCTCGAACGCGTGACAAAAGACAACGGGGATCTGCTCAAGATCAGCATCGCGCTCCCGGGCCGCACCCTTTACGCTCAGGTCTGGCTGGCCCGGGTCGGACGCATTCCGCTCTACCTGATGGATACGGATATTTCTGAAAATTCCCCTGCCGACCGGGCCGTGACCTACCAGCTTTATGGGGGTGACTGGGAAAACCGCTTCAAACAGGAGCTGCTGCTGGGTGTCGGCGGCATCAGGGCACTGCGGGAAATGGATATCCAGGCCGATGTGTATCATTGCAATGAAGGGCATGCGGCCTTCCTGAGCCTGGAACGGCTCAGGAACCTGGTGCAGGACCATGGGCTGACCTTCAGCCAGGCCATGGAGGTGGTCCGGTCCAGCTCCCTGTTTACCACGCACACGCCGGTTCCGGCCGGACACGACGCCTTCGACGAAGACCTGATGCGGACCTACATCTCGCACTACCCGGAGCGGCTGAACATCTCCTGGCAGGAATTCATGAACCTGGGCCGCTTCCGCGAAAACGATCCCACCGAGAAATTTTCCATGAGCGTGCTTGCCGTGAAGATGTCGCAGGAAGTTAACGGCGTCAGCAGGATCCACGGCCGGGTTTCCCGGGAAATGTTCCAGGGCCTGTACGAAGGATATTATCCTAAGGAACTGCATATCGGCTATGTAACCAATGGGGTGCATCATCCGACCTGGACCGGGAGGCACTGGATTGAATTATACAAAAAGCATTTTGGCCAGGATTACCTGAACAATCAGTCCGATCATACCTACTGGCAAAGGATCCGGGAGGTGCCGGACCAGGAGATCTGGAGGCTCAGGAATTATTACCGTTCCGAGCTGATCGCTTACCTCAGGGACCGGCTGTCGGACGAGCTGACCCGGCGGCAGGAAAATCCCAAGATCAAACTGAAGATCATCGATTCGCTCGACGAAAATACCCTGACCATCGGCTTCGCCCGCCGTTTTGCTACTTACAAGCGCGCACACCTGCTGTTCAGCAACCTGGAGCGGCTGACCACTCTGCTCAATATGGCCGGTATGCCCGTTCAGTTCATCTTCGCGGGCAAGGCCCACCCGGCGGATAAGGCAGGGCAGGACCTGATCAAGCGCATTATCGAGGTGTCAAAAATGCCTGGGTTCATCGGGAAGATCTTTTTTGTGGAAAATTACGATATGGAACTGGGCCGCAAGCTCGTCCAGGGTGTAGATATCTGGCTCAACACGCCCACCCGGCCGCTGGAAGCTTCAGGAACCAGCGGCGAGAAAGCCGTGATGAACGGGGTGCTTAACCTCAGTGTGCTCGACGGCTGGTGGGCTGAAGGATACCGCCCCAATGCAGGGTGGGCCCTGCGCGAGGCCCGGACCTATGCCAACCAGCAGTTCCAGGATGAGCTGGATTCCGAGACCATCTACGATATGCTGGAAGAAGAGATCCTCCCGATGTTTTACGACCGCACGCAGGACATACCGGTTCAGTGGGTTTCCTTCATCAAAAACTGCATCGCCGATATCGCCCCGGAATACACCATGAAACGGATGCTCGACGATTACCAGACGAAATTCTATGATAGGCTGCTCGTCCGTTCGGCGCAGGTTAGATCGGATGACTATCGCCTGGCGCGGGAGATCGACGCCTGGAAATCGAAGATGCGTTCCGGCTGGACAAACGTGGCGGTAAAGAGGGTGGCTGTTCCCGACCCGGCACAAAGATTCCTCTCCCTGGGCAGCGATTTCCTGGCCGAGGTGGAACTCAAACTCAACGGAATCCCTGCCGAAAACCTGGGCATCGATATTATTTTTGGCCAGAAAGAACAGGATACGGTCAAAAAGATCATTTACAAGGAAGAGATGAAGCTGGTTGACAGCGGACCGGGCTGGGCGAAATATTCCTGCAAGATCTCCATGGAGAAAGTAGGGGTTTATCATTACGCGTTCCGGCTTTTCCCAAAAAGTAAATATCTGGCTCACCGACAGGATTTCCCGCTGATGAAGTGGATTTGAGTTTGGATACGTATACCATACATCACATTTGTTGTATATTTGAAGAAAAAAGATATGCTGTTAACCGGAAAAACCGCCCTGATCACCGGCGCCGCCCGAGGTATCGGCAGGGCCATCGCCCTCTTGTATGCTCAGGAAGGCGCTGATGTCGCATTCACCGATCTCAGGATAGATGAGAACATGCAAAGCCTCGAGCAGGAAATTGCTGCGCTGGGCCGGAAAGGCAAGGGATACGCGTCCGACGCCAGCGATTTCGCCGGCGCTGAAGCCGTGGTTGACCAGATGGTCGCCGACTTTGGCCGGATCGATATCCTGGTGAACAACGCCGGGATCACCCGCGACAATATTTTGATGCGGATGTCGGAAGCCGACTGGGACCTGGTGATCAAGGTAAACCTGAAATCGGTCTTCAATATGACCAAGGCCGCACAGAAGTACATGATCAAACAGCGTTCCGGCTCCATCATCAATATGAGCTCGGTGGTTGGCGTGAACGGAAATGCCGGACAATCCAACTATTCCGCTTCAAAAGCCGGCCTCATCGGGTTCACCAAATCCATCGCACAGGAACTGGGCTCCCGCAATGTGCGCTGCAACGCCATTGCGCCCGGCTTCATCGAAACGGAGATGACGGCCAAACTCCCGCAGGATGTCCGGGAAGCCTGGATCAAAGAGATACTGCTGAGAAGGGGAGGCAAGCCGGAAGATGTGGCGAATATCGCCCTTTTCCTGGCATCGGACCTTTCCGACTATGTCACCTCCCAGGTGATCAGCGTCTGCGGAGGCATGAATCCATGATGCCAATCTTTCGCAGGAACCTGAAAACTGACCCTTATAAAACGGATCTGATTTGATCCCCGGAATCTTCACCGGTGAGCCCTTGTGGCTGGTCGTCCCCTGCCTTTTTCTCGCCGGGTTCTATGCCTTTGCCCTTTATTTCCGGGACCGGCGCAATGAATTCCCGCTGCTGCTGGTGGCGGCCCTGGCCCTGATGCGGTTTATTGCGGTGTTTCTCATCTCCTTTCTTCTGCTGGCTCCGTTTACCCGTTCCATCACCCGGGAGAAGGAGAAACCGGTCGTTCTTGTCGTGCTGGACAACAGCGCGTCCATTGTGCTGGGTAAAGATTCTTCTTACTACCGGGATCAGTTTACCCGTGACCTGGATGAGCTTAACTCCGGTATTTCAGGTATTGCGGAAGTCCGCACCTATTTTTTCGGTCCGGAACCGGCTGCTGCCGATCCCGGCCGGCACCCCGATTTTTCCGCAAAAACAACCGATCTTTCCGCCGTTTTTCCAGCCCTGGATAATCTCTACGGCGGTTTGAACGTTGGCGCGATGATCCTTGCTTCCGACGGGATTTTCAACGCCGGGTCAAACCCCCTGTACCAGGCGAAAAACAGGCCTTATCCGCTCTATACCCTTGCATTGGGCGATACGACCATCCGGATGGACCAGCTCATCTCCAGGGTGAATTTCAACCGGTTGGTCTATCTGAACAACCGGTTCCCCATTGAAATCACGGTACAGGCCCATGAAATGGCAGGTAAAAAGGGCCTGCTGCGGGTATTCACAGGCGGTGCGGAGGTTTTCTCGGAAGAATTCCTGATCGACAGAACGGACTACACCGGAACGTTTACGGCGCTTTTTGATGCCCGGGAAACGGGATTGCGAAAATATACCGTTCAGCTCGATGTGCTGGAGGGCGAACTGTCGCCGGTCAACAACCGGAAGGATATATTCATTGAGGTGCTGGAATCGAGGAACCGGATCCTGGTCCTGGCCGCCGCACCGCACCCCGACATCTCGGCACTTCGGCAGGCCATCGGCGAAAATGAGAATTATGAAGCGGATTTCTACCTTTCCGGCGAATTCACAGGCCCGGTGGATCCCTATAATCTGGTGATCCTGCATCAGCTCCCTTCAGGTACCGATCCGGCCGGGGAACTGATCGGCCGCATCCGGGAAAAGAATCTGCCTGTTCTGTTTATCGCCGGCCAGCGGACAGATTTCAACCGGCTGAACCAGTACCAGCCCGGGATGGCCTTTTCAGCCGCCCGCCTGATCTTCGAAGAGTCGGTGCCTTCCTTTAACCGTGATTTCTCCGCCTTCACCCTCAGCGACGAAACCCGATCCTGGTTCTCAGACCTGCCACCCCTGCTGGTGCCCCTGGGCAGTTACCAGGTTTCCAACGCAGCAAGGGTAATCATCAACCAGCGGCTGGGCAGCGTCGAGACTTCCCGCCCGATGATCCTGGTCAGCGAGTCGCCGGACGGCAGAACAGGGATCATTTCCGGGGAAGGAATCTGGAAATGGCGGCTTTTCGACTACGCGCGCCACCAGGATCACCGGCATTTCAATGAGCTCATCAACAAGATCATCCAGTACCTGGGCCTTCGGGAGCAAAAAAAGAACTTCAGGGTTAGCCATGCCGCTGAATTCACGGAAACCCAGGGCGTTATCTTTGACGCCGAGGTGTATAACGAAAATTATGAACTGATCACCGATCCCGAAGTGGGTCTGGTCATCAGCAATGAAGAAGGGAAGCAGTTTCCCTATATCTTCAACAAGGCTGGCCAGGGCTATTACCTTGATGCCGGCCGGTTTCCGCCGGGGTCCTATTCGTGGACAGCCAGGGCGGAAAGCGGATTGAAAACGCTGACCGACCAGGGCAGGTTTTCGGTCTCCGCCATCAACCTGGAATCGCTCAGCACTACAGCCGATCATCAGATGCTCCGCCAGCTTGCCACTGAAAACGGCGGGAAAATGTTCCTCCCCGGAGAGATCGACCGCCTGGCCGAAGAGATCCTTTCCCGCGACGACATCCGCCCGGTTACGTTCTCCAGGAAGATCTACAAAGACCTGCTGACCGACTGGCGGCTCCTTACACTTGTCCTGATGCTGCTCACCGCGGAATGGTTCCTGCGGAAAAGAGCCGGCAGCTATTGATCATGATGACGGCCCAAACCATACTCTGGATCATTTTGATGATCGTCGTCGTGGAATTTATCCTGGAACGGCTGCTCGACTACCTCAACAGCAGGTACTGGAGCGATATGCTACCGGCGGAGCTGGCGCACATTTATGACGCTGAAAAATATGCCCGTTCGCAACAGTACCTCCGGGTGAACCACCGCTTCGCCCAGGTCACCGAGTCGTTCAACTTTATCCTGGTGGCCGCCATGCTGATCTTCGGAGGCTTTGGCTGGATCGACCACCTGGTCCGCCAGGTAACCGTCAACCCCATCCTGATGGCCCTTCTTTTCTTCGGCATCATCGGCCTGATCGCCGACCTTCTGGGGACGCCCTTTTCGGTGTACGCCACCTTCGTGATCGAAGAGCGGTTCGGATTTAATAAAACCACTGTGCGGACGTTTATCCTCGACAAGATCAAGGGCTGGCTGCTGGGCGCGGTCATCGGGGGCGGGATCCTGGCTTTGATCGTCTGGATCTATGGTGAAACGGGGAAATGGTTCTGGCTGGCCGCCTGGGGCGTGATCACCCTGTTCACCCTGTTCATGGCGCTGTTTTATTCCAACCTTATTGTGCCGCTCTTCAACAGGCAAAAGCCCCTGGAAGCAGGGCCGCTCAGGGATGCCATAGAAGATTTTTCCGACAGGGTGGGGTTCAGGCTGAAGGACATTTATGTCATCGACGGCTCCAAACGATCCTCCAAGGCGAATGCCTATTTCACCGGGCTGGGACGGAAAAAGCGGATCGTACTGTACGACACCCTGATCAGTGACCATCCCCGGGAAGAACTGGTGGCGGTCCTCGCCCATGAGATCGGCCATTACAAAAAGAAACATACGCTTACCGGCATAGCCACTTCCATCGCGCAGACCGGGCTGGTGCTGTTCATCCTGTCGCTCTTTCTCGATAATCCGGCCCTTTCACGGGCCCTGGGCGCCGAAGAACCAGGTTTCCACCTGGGCGTGCTCGCCTTCGGAGTGCTGTACACCCCGCTCGCGGTGGTGATCGGACTGGTGATGAATTATATTTCCCGGCGCCAGGAGTTCCAGGCCGACGGGTTCGCTGCGGCGCACGGACTGGGCGATGCCCTGAAAAATGCCCTGATCCGGCTGTCGGTCAACAACCTGAGCAACCTGAGGCCGCATCCGGCGTATGTGTTTTTTCATTATTCCCACCCGCCGCTGCTGCAAAGGCTTGCCGCGATCAGATATCTCTCCGGCGGATCACGATCAGCGAAATAACCACGAATAAGGCGGCATAGAGCAATGCCACCACGATATCCTGCGCATGGAGGCCTGTTTGCAGTTCCAGGTCGAATTCGGGCGACTGGAAGGTGATCAGGGAGGTGTTGGGCGTCCGGAGTACATGATTGATGGCGTTGACCGGCAGAAAAGGCTGGATGCTTTCCGGTACTTTTTGCTGGATGATCAGTTCAATGATCGGGTAAACGAACAGCAGCCCGATGGCGAAACCGGTCCGTTTGACAAGGATCCCCACCATGATGGAGAACATCAGGAAGGCCACGATTTCCACGAAATATCCCAGCAGAAACGGCATTTTGGAGAACAAAGCAGTCGTTGTGACCGTCGAAGAATAGATCATTCCGAGAATCAGGCCCGTGACCAGGATAATGAAGGTGGCGGCTATGGCGAAAAGCAGGGCGAGATATATTTTACCCATCAGGAAATCGGTGCGGCTGAGGCCGTTGATGATGTTGTTCCGAATGGTGAGGTAAGAATACTCATTGGTGACCAGGATGATCATGATCATTCCCAGGAAGATCTTGATAAAGAACCGCAGCGAAGCGGCCCACGAGAGGTTCTGCCAGATGTCGGGGAAGTTATAGAGGAAATTCTTCAGCAGCTTGACTTCCGGGGCGTTCGACCGGAGGGAGAAATAGTCGATCAGGCTGGGCAGGCCGTAAAAAAAGAAGATCAGCGACAGGAGGTATACGCCCGTCATGATCCAGAACATTTTGTACGGGAGGATCTTACGGAGTTCGATGTGGAGCAGCTTGATCATGTCTTGTCGAGTAATTCCAGGAAATAATTTTCCAGAGATTTTTTCCGCAGCGCCAGGTGCGAAAGCACGATGCCCTTTTCAAAGAACATCCGGTTGAGTTCTTCCTGGCTTACCGGGGCATTCATTTTGACAATATATTTATCGGCTTCTTCCTGGATGTTTTCCACAAATTCCAGGTTGTCCAGCATGAGCCGCAAACCGGCCATATTACCGGATGCGAGTTCCACCCACTGGCCGTCGTTGAGCACTTCGCCCACGGGTCCGGAGAAGAGCTTTTTCCCTTTTTCCAGCACGGCGACGTGGGTGCAGGTTTTCTGAACCTCGTCGAGGATATGGCTGGCCAGGATGATGGTAATGCCCCGGGCGGCGACGTTCAGGATGATGTTCCGGATTTCCGCGATCCCCAGCGGGTCCAGGCCGTTGGTGGGTTCGTCGAGGATCAGGACCTCCGGTTTGCCGAGCAGGGTGGCGGCGACGGCGAGCCTTTGTTTCATCCCCAGGGAAAACGTCCGGAACTTGCTGTGTTTGCGGTCGGCCAGCCCGACGATGTGCAGGGCTTCGTCGATGTCGTCGCCGGGAAGGCTTTTGATCCGGGCAATCAGCTCCAGGTTCTGGCGCCCGGTGAGGTAAGGATAAAATAGCGGCACCTCAAGGATGGCGCCGATGCGTTTGCGCTGGCCTTTGTCGGGCATCCCGCCGAACCACGAGAAAGTTCCCGCATTGGGCCGGACCACATCGAGCAGAACGCCCAGCGTGGTGGTCTTCCCGCTGCCGTTGGGGCCCAGGATGCCGAATACGGAACCTCTTTCTATTTCAAGATCCAGGTGGTCGACCGCGGTAATGCTGCCGTAGCGCTTGGTGAGGCCATTGATGGAGAGGACAATATCTTTCAAACGATAAATATTGTGATGGGTACAAATGTAAAACGTATACCGGGAAGTTTCATTACAACAGAGGGTAATTATTTTTCAGGCTGGACCAGAATGAGTATCTTTGCCGGATAAACATTAAATCCAGTACCATGACAGTCGGCGAATACAAAGTGGTTTCCATGACCTATACCCTGCGCGAAGGCGATGAGAACGGCATGATGATACAACAGGTGAATGAGGACAGACCGTTTGTCTACCTCTTTGGGATGGGTGGCCTCTTACCCGCGTTCAAGGCAAACCTCGAAGGCCTGAACCCCGGCGATGACTTCTCCTTCATCCTTCAAAAAGAAGATGCTTACGGGCATCCGTCGGAAGAGAACATCATCCGGCTGGACAAAAAGGTCTTTGAAGTGGACGGTCAGTTTGACGAAGCCGTAATCAGGGTGGGGGAGATCATCCCGATGGAGGATGAAGAAGGCTACCCGCTTTCCGGAAAGGTGCTGGAAGTAGCCGACGACAGCGTGCTGATCGATTTCAATCATCCGCTGGCCGGGATGAACCTGTATTTCGAGGGGAAGATCCTGGATGTCAGGGAAGCGAGCCGGGAAGAGCTGGCCCACGGTCATGCCCACGGACCGCACGGACATCACCACTGATCACTGCCCAAAGAGAAAAACGGCCGGTTTTTTCTGTATGTCGGGCCGCTGCACTTTTTTCCAATCCCTGACGTAATAACCGAGGATTAGTTCGTCGGGCTGCATAAGGTTAACCGCCACGCACAGCCAGGTTGATGGCCTGAGGTGTTCGATCAGGCTGTCGAGCATCTGCAGGTTGCGGTACGGCGTCTCAATGAAAATCTGCGTGGAGCCCTGTGCATGGGCTTCGTTTTCCAGTTCCCGGATCTTTAACATGCGTTCCCGTTTATCCACCGGCAGGTAGCCGCTGAACGAGAATTTCTGGCCGTTGAGGCCTGAGGCGGCGAGGGCCAGGAAGATTGAAGACGGGCCGGTGAGCGGTCTGACGGCGATACCCGATTCATGCGCCAGTTTGACCAGGGCGGCGCCGGGATCGGCGATGCAGGGCATGCCGGCTTCGGAGATCAATCCTGCGTCGGCTCCTTGTGCCAGCGGATCCAGCAGTCCCGCGACAGATTCAGGCGCAGTATGCTCGTTGAGCAGCACGAATGTCAGCTCGTCGATCACCAGCCCGGGAATGTGTTTTTTGAGAAAGCGGCGCGCCGACCGCAGGTCTTCCACGATGAAATACCGGATATGCCGGATAAGCTGAAAGTTCCAGGCGGGCAGGCTGCCGGCCGGCGCCTGGTCGCCGAGTGCGACGGGGATAAGGTAAAGGGTGCCGCTCATCTTCAGGTAGATTGCCAGGGTAAGTGTTCCAGGCTGACGTTTCCGCCCGACAGGATGATGCCGGTCTTCTTCCCCGCGAACAGTTCCCGGTGTTCCATCAATGCGGCCAGGGGGACTGCCGAAGAAGGCTCGATGATGATCTTCATGCGTTCCCAGATGAGTTTCATGGCTATGACGATGGATTCTTCACTGGCGGTAATGATTCGTTCGACATGATCGATGATGATGGGAAAGGTCAGCGTGCCGAGGGAGGTGAGTAATCCGTCGGCTATGGTCTTTGGGTTGACAGACGGGACGAATTGTCGCGAATTGAATGAGCGGAAGGCATCGTCGGCCATGGCGGGTTCAGCGGCGATGACCCGTGTGTCCGGCGACAGATAGCGCGTGGCCAGCGCGGTGCCGCTGAGCAGCCCGCCGCCGCCCACCGGCGCCATGATGATGTCGAACGGACCTGCCTGGCGGATCAGTTCCAGGGCGGCTGTCGCCTGCCCGGTGATGATCCGGTAATCGTTGTAGGGATGGATCTCGGCCGCGCCGGTCCGTTCGATGACCTTCTGCAGGGTTTCCTCACGGGAGGCCAGCGTAGGCCGGCAGAAAGTGATCTCGCCCCCGTAATTCCGGACGGCGGCCACCTTGACGGCAGGAGCGGTTTCGGGCATGACGATATAGGCTTTGCACCCGCGGATCTTCGCCGCCCGGGCCAGCGCCTGGGCGTGGTTGCCCGAAGAATGTGTGGCCACTCCTTGTTTTATCTGCGTTTCATCCAGGGAAAACACCGCGTTGCAGGCCCCGCGCGACTTGAATGCGCCCGCCTTCTGCAAATTCTCGCATTTGAAGAAAAGCCGGCTCCCGGTAATGCCGTCCAGCATCTCCGAAGTCATGACCGGAGTCTGGTGCACATACGGCCTGATCCGGGCCGCGGCTGCTTCAATGTCGTTCAGTGTCGGGACCATACTCATGGCTTTTCTTTTTTATCCGACCCGTTCAGCTGTCCGGCCAGGACTTCACATGCCTGGTCGATCATCCGGTACACCTTCTCGAAACCTTCGATGCCCCCGTACCAGGGATCGGGTACTTCACGGTCGCTGCCGGGATCGATGAGGTTGAGCAGGTAATCGACCTTGCCTTCGTCGGCTTCGTCGCGCGCCAGGCTCATCACGTCCCGGTAATTGATCCGGTCCATCACATAAATCCGGTCGTAGCGGTTGAAATCCATACGGGAAAACATTCGGGCGCGGTGTCCCGATAGATTGATGCCGTGTTTGCGGGCCGTTTCCACCGACCGGCGATCGGCGGGATCTCCGTCGTGAAAACGTTCAAAACCGGCCGAAGCCACGTGGGCGGATATTCCCCCGCGGCTGATCTTTTCGGCCATAATTCCTTCCGCCAGGGGTGAACGGCAAATATTGCCCAGGCATACAAAGAGTATCTTCATGGATCAAAAATAGAAAAAAGCGGTCAGACTGACCAGCGGACGGGTTACTGCATCTTGATCTTCTTGTCGAGTTCTTCGACATAAATGCGGAACTGCTTGTCCGTATCGATCAGGTTATTGACGGTCTTGCAGGCGTGCAGCACCGTGGCGTGGTCCTTGTTGCCGCAATGCAGGCCGATGGTGGCGAGCGATGCCTTGGTGTGCTTCTTGGCGAAATACATGGCGAGCTGGCGGGCCTGGACGATCTCGCGTTTCCGGGTTTTTGAACTGATCGAGTCCACCGGGAGGTTGAAATAATCGCATACGATCTTCTGGATGAAGTCGATGGATATCTCGCGGCTGGTGCTTTTTACGAACTTGTCGATCATCTGCTTGGCCAGGTCGAGGGTGATCGGCTTTTTGTTGAGCGACGACTGCGCCAGGATGGAGATCAGCGCCCCTTCGAGCTCCCGGATGTTGGTGTTGATGCTGTATGCCAGGTATTCCGTCACTTCCTCGGGCATTTCGATGCCGTCATGGTATAATTTTTTCTGCAGGATGGCGATGCGGGTTTCGAGGTCTGGTGGCTGAAGATCGGCGGCCAGTCCCCATTTAAAGCGCGACAGCAGCCTGGGTTCGATGCCTTTCATCTCCACCGGCGGTTTGTCGGAAGTCAGGACGATCTGTTTGCTGCTCTGGTGCAGCTGGTTGAAAATATGGAAAAAAACGTCCTGGGTTTTTTCCTTGCCGCTAAGGAACTGGATGTCATCCACGATCAATACGTCGATCATCTGGTAGAAATGGATGAAATCGTTCTGGTTGTTGTTGCGGACCGATTCGATGTACTGACCCACAAATTGCTCTGTAGAAACATAGAGCACGGTCTTGTCGGGGAAGTTATTTTTAACCTGGATCCCTATGGCGTGGGCCAGGTGTGTCTTTCCGAGACCGACATTAGAATAAAGGTATAGCGGGTTGAAAGCGGTTTTTCCCGGGTTCTCGGCCACGGCAAAGCCGGCTGAGCGTGCCAGCCGGTTGCAGTCGCCCTCGATAAAATTTTCAAAAGAATAATTTTCAACCAGTTGTGAGTTGACTTTTATCTTTTTCAATCCCGGGATCACGAAGGGATTGGGTATTTCCTTGGAAGTGCCGCGGTTCAGGTCGATGGGCATGGCCACGGCCGGGTTGGCCAGGGCTTTTTTATTCGAAGCCGGGATCTTGATGGACATCGGATCCGGATTGTCATACGCATTCTCCATAAGAATACTGTATTCAAGCCTGCCATCCGTTCCCAATTCCTTTTTTATGGTTTTCTTGAGTAAAACGATGTAATGCTCCTCCAGCCATTCGTAGAAGAACTGGCTGGGCACCTGTATGGTCAATACATTGTTCTCCAGTTTAACCGGCTTAATTGGAAGGAACCATGTTTTGTAACTCTGGTAGTGGATATTATCCTTGATAATCTTCAGACAATTCTCCCATACCTCAGCACAAGTTCTTTTCATAGTTAAGCCCCCGTTCCACTTATAAATTCAACGATTTCTTTCTTTCTTTCTGACTGTTTCAACTGCTAACCAGGGAATTGAAACTTGGCGAGGTTCCCCGATCAATCATTCAACAAAAATGAAATTAAAAAAGTGAAAAAAAAAGCTCGTCAGCACTTGATAATAACTTTTTTTTGACTTATTATAGAAGCAAACCAGGGCTGAAGAGCTTATAAAGTTAACAAACTGATTTTCTTTACTTTGAAAATTCCACTTTCGAGAGGCAAAAAGTACAAAAATAAAATTCAATTTTCAAGGAAATTCTGGTTAAAATGAGTTTAAATAAGCGTCAAATCGACTTTTTCCAGTTTTGACAATTTGTTTTCCATTAATTCAAGTTTTGATTTCCGGATCTCGATCACCAGGGTCGACTCCATCTGGAAATCCTGGCTGATGACCATAGCGTTTTCATCTTTGATCAGCTTCATTAAATCGTTGAGCCGTTCATAGCCGAACCGGATACGTATTCTCACATTCCATGTTTTTTCCACGATGGTGCCGTTCTCTATGGCGTCCCTGGCCGCGGCCCGGTAAGCCTGGATCAGTCCTCCGGTCCCCAGTTTTACCCCGCCGAAGTACCGGACAACCACGATCAGCACATTGGTAAGGCCAAACGACTGGATCTGCCCGTAGATGGGCTTGCCGGCCGTCCCTGACGGTTCCCCGTCGTCGTTATACCGGAATTCGGCGCCTCCCGGGCCCAGGGCGTATGCATAACAGTGATGCCGGGCGTCGTGGTATTTCTTCCGTATCTGGTCGAGCAGTTCTTTCACGCTTCCGGTATCCGAAAAAGGTTCGGCGATAGAGATGAACCGGCTGCCTTTTTCCTTATACTGTCCTTCACTGGTGCTTGCCAGGGTCAGGTATATGTCCTGCTCAGGCATATTTCCGGTAAAATTGCAGGTGCTTCTCTGCCATGGCCTCCCAACTGTAATTGCCCCGGATGAGCCGCGCTGCGGCTGCGCCCAGTTGATCCCTGTACCCCGCGTCGGTCAGCAGCCGGATCATGGCCGCGCTGAATTCTTCCTCATCCTTCGGATCGATCAGCAGGCCGTCCTGCTCATGGGTCAGAACCGTTTTAATCCCGCCGAACCGGGAGGCGATGACGGGAACACCGCTCGACATGGATTCCTGGACCGTCATGCCGAAGGGCTCGAAGATCGAAGGCATCACGAAAAACCGGGCGTTCTGGTAATAGGGTACCATCAGTTGCTCCTCAACATGACCAACGAAGATAACCCTGTCCTCTATGCCTTTTTCCTTCATGATGCGGTGCATCATGTCGAGCACCTCCTGCTCCCGTGGCTGCGGCCGGGCCGATCCGCTGCTGGTCACCAGGTACACGTCCCCGATCTCCCGGCAGACACGGGCAAAGGCGTTGAGCAGCAAATCATACCCCTTGTTGCTGTCGATGCGGCTCAGGCAGAAGATGTATTTTTCCGGAAGATCGGTCTTAACCGGAGCTTGTCCCGGACTTAATGGTTTGAATTTGTGGATATCCACTCCCGGCGGGATGATCTCCACATTATCTCCCTCATAACCATAGAGCGATCTCAGCTTTTCAAGCTGTAAGGCCGATGTGACCGTATGTCCGTTCAATGCTGCATAAACACGGTTTTCTTCAGCGATCCTGTGTTTGAAATTGAACTGACGTTCCATTTCCTCCGGGTCGCCCTCCATCCGTTCCCGTTTCCAGGCGCCCAGAGAATGGGCGGTGAAATAAGCCGGTTTGCCGAACCGACCGGCCATATCGAGCGTGATGAGGCCACCATCGACATAATGGCCATGGAAGAGGTCATACTCCAGGCAGTTTTCCCGGATGAAACGCTCCATATTACCGGACAATTCCGGCAGAAGGCCGTAAATTTCTTCCTTGATGACGAATTCCATGGGCCCGGCTGGAATGCGGATCACGCGGACATCGGGGTATCCCGGGACCGGGTCGACTGGTTTGCGGGAGGGGTCGAACCACCGGGTGTAAATATCTGTTTTAATTCCGAGCCGTGACAAGGCTTTGGACAGTTCCAGCACGTACAAAACCTGTCCGCCGGTATCGGTCTGCCCCAAAAGGGGAACGGGATCGAACCAGCCGTGCGTGCTGACCATTGCGATTCTTTGCAATCCGGTATTTTTCATGGTAAAAATGCCTCGAATTCTTTGCTGATGATGATGTCAGCCTTTTCTTTATGCCGGGAGATGATCCCATGTTCGATCTCCAGGATGCTTTCCAGCCATGCATCCTGCTTTTCCCGGTTTCTTTTCAGGCGATCCTCGCGTGTGTCGTGATAGTTCCTGTCAATAAAGATGCGGAAATCCGCATTTGTCAAAAGCGTCGTGTAGGTGCCTTCCACAATGACCACCCGGGAGTCGCCGGCATCCGTATGCTCCTCTGAAATTCTGTCTTCTTCAAAGATCACCAGTGGCTTGATGACAGATTTTTCACCTCCGGCGATCTTTTCCACGACCTGGTCGAGCAGGTCGAGGCGGACCTCGCCGGGCCCGACATGCCGGATATCCTCTTCTCTTTTCCGGGCATTGGTTTTAGGGGGATAAACGAAGAAATCATCCTGCTGGATGATATATGCAGGGAACCCCTCTTCTTCCAGGACCTGGGAAAGGGCGTAGGCGATTTCGGATTTTCCGGCGCCCGATTCTCCCGCGATCGTGAGGACAGTCAGGCGGTCAGGGCCGCCGAGCTTGGGTCTGAGGATTCCGGCCAGTTCCCGGGCCGCTTTCCGGTGCTGTTCTGAGATGATCAGGATGTCTCCCCGCATACTTCAATAAATAATTTATAAAGGTAATATTAAATCATGGCTTAATTTTGCCTTTATTGATCACTTCGATGGCCTTATGTCCCGGGAAAACATGAATGACGTCCGCTCCCTGTGCCGCAAAGTTAAGGAAAGACTTTTGAATATATACAGCGAGGAAGAGGCGCGCGTAATTTCCGCCTGGCTGGTGGCCCACTGCCTGGACATTGAGCCCGAGGCGCTGGTGATGTGGGAAGATGTTGTCCCTCCTTCAAATGTTACGAGCTGCGTTGACCGTGGGACCATTGAATTGCTTCAGCACAGGCCGATCCAATATGTAACCGGCCAGGCTTATTTCTACGGTCTGAAGCTCAGCGTGAACCCTTCGGTGCTCATTCCCAGGCCGGAAACAGAGGAACTGGTCCGCTGGATTTATGAAGATCATGCTGATGGGAAAGAGCTGCGCATCGCCGACCTGGGTACCGGAAGCGGGTGTATCCTGCTGGCGCTGGCCGGAATGCCGGGCAAACCTGTACTTGAAGGATACGATCTGTCTTCAGCGGCGATCAGGACCGCGGAGCGCAATGCTTTTCTCAACAATATTGAGGCACGGTTTGGGCGTTTGGACCTCCTGGATGAGGCGCAATGGGAATCCGCCGGCCGGTTCGACATCATCGTCAGCAACCCGCCCTATGTAAGGGAATCGGAAAAACTGCAGATGAAGCCCAATGTCCTGGATTATGAACCGCCTTCGGCCCTGTTTGTGCCCGATGCCGATCCCCTGGTGTTTTACCGGGCCATTGCGCAATGCTCCGTTCGCAGCCTCAACCCCGGCGGCAGGGTTTATGTGGAGATCAACGAAAACCTGGGCCGGGAAACATGCGATATTTTCCGGGAGCAGGGCTTCCGTGAAGTCGTGATCCGAAAAGATTTGCGCGGGAAGGACCGGATGATCAGGGCCGCGTCTTGTTCAGCTCATCCAGCGCTTTGATCACGCTGTGTGCATAAATCGCCATTTTGCGGGTTTCTTCCATGATGTTCAGATACAGCATGGTATTCCGGGTTTTTGATTCCCCGCTCTTGATGCGTTTGAGCTGCTTTTTCTTCAGTTTATCGATCTGCTCCACCAGGGCATGTTCCATCAGTCTCACCTGTTCGCTGTCGTTCAGCCCGTCGCTTTTGAGTTGTTGAACGATCAGGCTGTAATACTCGGTTACCGATTTTCCGATCTGTCCCAGTTCCTCTTTTTGCACGATGAGGATCTCCTGGTGGTTATTGTCCACGTGCTCCAGGCTGGGCCTGGAGATAAAGGTCAGGCAGTTGCCGACTTCCTTGAGATAGTCCAGCACCTGGATGTAATAACTTCCGGTCTCCAGGAAAGAATCGGGGAACTTTTCGATCTTCTGGGGGAAAGAACTGCGTTCCTGCCGGATGAAATCGTTCAGATCCGAGATTTCCTGGCTGGATTTCCGGAGTTGTCTGAGGTTATTCTCTGCCAGGCCCTCAAAGGTTTTGTTGAGCAGTTCGGGCACCCGCTCCATGATGGAAATGGTCCGGCCGGAGCAGTGGCTGGCGATTTTGTGTTCGGTGATCTTTTCGTCTTCGGTTGCCTGTCCTTCGGTGAGGGTACGGCTGCGCTCCCTTCTCCGGAAGATGATCTGGGTTCTTACTACGGAAAAGACAGCCAGAGCGACCAGCACAATGGTGCCAATGGGTCCGGTGAGGTGCAGGATCGAAGCAAAGAGTGCGGCGATCACAAAAGCGGTGAGCGCGGTGAGGAACCAACCTGCGATGACGATGAACACGCCGGTTACCCGGTACACGGCGCTGTCCTTGCCCCAGGCCCTGTCGGACAGGGAGGTGGCCATGGCCACCATAAAGGTCACGTAAGTGGTTGACAAGGGCAGTTTCAGCGATGTGCCCAGTGCGATCAGCGTGCTGGCCACTACCAGGTTGACCGATGCCCGGATCATGTCAAAAGCAGGAGCATCTTTCGGATCCACCCCTTCCAGGAATGCCCTGGGGTTTTCAAACCTCTTTTCAACGAACCTCTTGACACCTGCCGGTGTGATCTTGCTCATATTCTGGCTGAGGGCCACCGACATGCGCACGACCGTCCGGCTGAATCCCGTGGAGCTGAAACGTTCCGCCCCTTCGTACTGCCGGCCCAGGTTCACCTCGGTGGCGGTAACGGCTTTGGCTTTTTTTGAGGTCCATAATGATAAAACCATAATCAGGCCTGCGGCCAGCAGGAAGATAGTCTGCACCTTAACCGGCTCCGAAAGGGCGGTCATCAGGATTTGTTCGCCGCCGGCGGCGGTGTACTCCTGGTATGCGGCCAGGCCGGCCATGGGCACTCCGATGAAGTTCACCAGGTCGTTACCTGCGAACGACATGGCCAGTGCGAATGTCCCGACAATCACGATGGTTTTCAGCGGACTGAACCGGAACAGCCAGTACAATACCTGGAAAATCACCGTGAGCCCGAAAAAGAGCACCAGGACGATCTTCCAGGTATTGGCCTTGATCCAGACGACGCTCTCCGGAGTCAGGAAGGAAGCGCCTTTGGCGCCCTTGATCAGGATGAAATAGACAATTCCCGAAATCGCCAGCCCGCCCCAGATCGCACCGAAATATGGCAGCGACCTTTTGATGTTGAAGGAGAAGAGGATGCGGGACAGGTACATGATGATGGAGCCGACAAAGAACGCGATGAAAATGGAGATCAGGATACCCGAAATGATCGCCAGCGCCTTGGCGGTGTTGATGTATTTTCCCAGGTCGGCGATGGTGTAGACATCGCTTTCGGCGATCTTGAACAGCGAAATGGCCACCGAAGCGCCGAGCAGTTCAAAAATGAGCGAAACGGTGGTGGAGGTGGGCAGGCCGTAGGTGTTGTACACATCAAGCAGGATCACATCCGTGATCATGACCGCTACAAAGATGATCATGACCTCGGCAAAGAAAAACTGCTCCGGGTTAAAAATGCCTTTTCGCGCGATCTCCATCATGCCGGAGGAAAATGTAGCCCCGATTACCACGCCGATGCTGGCGATGAACAGGACAAACTTCAGCGGGGCGGCTTTCGAGCCGACGGCGGAGTTGAGAAAGTTGACGGCATCATTGGAAACGCCGACGACAAGGTCTGAGATGGCAAGAAACGCGAGAACGATAACAAGGCCCAGGTAAAGAGCTTCCATAGGTTTTGGTTATGGGTTGCAAAATTAGCCAATCCCTAAAAATAGAAAATTATCGATTGTTAAGTTAATATTAAATTTACTGGTGATTACTCATTATTTTAGCCTCCAGAATATAATTCCGTTCAACTTCACCATGCGCTTATCCGGAAAAATCCTGACGACAGTGTTATTTCTGGCCTCGGTGTTTACCCATGCCCAGGAAAATCCGCCTGAAAGAAAATATCCTTCGGGAGCGCCGATCCTCCGGATATTTGCCAATTTTCATGCAGGGATCAACGAAGGAAACAAACAGTCGGCCTTCGAGCTGGAGCGGGCCTATATCGGCTACAGGATGGATCTGTCCCGTGCCTTCAGCATGAAAGTCAACCTCGATGTGGGCAGTCCGGACGATATCTCAGAATTCTCCAAAATCCGGCGTTATGCATATTTCAAGAATGCCTGCCTGACCTTTAAACATTCATTCCTTACCGTAGATTTCGGCCTGATTGATATGCAGCATTTTAAACTTCAGGAGGATTTCTGGGGGCACCGCTATATCGAAAAATCATTTGCCGACCGCTACCGTTTTGGCCCCAGCGCCGACCTGGGCCTGGACGTAGTTCTTGATCTGGACCCCCGCCTCAAGCTAGATTTTACGCTTTCCAACGGGGAGGGATACACCAACCTTCAGCGCGACAATACAATGAAAGCCGCGCTGGGCGTGGAAAGCGAACTCTTCCAGGGGTTCTTTATCCGGGCTTATTCCGACCTCATGGAGAAATCCGTGCTGAAAAGCACCGGCGTGTTTTTTCTCGGGTACCGGTATGAGCGGCGGTTCACCGTGGGTGCGGAATACAACTGGCTTCTGAATGAAAACTATGAGCAGGGAAATAACCGGCGGGGTTATTCAGTTTACGGTTCTTACATACTGCCACATAACCTGGAACTTTTTGCACGTTATGATTTCGTTAAGTCAAACATCCCTGAAGGAGATGATACGCCCTGGGACCTGTCCAATGACGGCAGCTCCATCATCGGAGGAATACAATACCAGCCTGTTAAATGGGTCAAACTGGCCCTGAGCTATCGCGACTGGTATCCCTACGCCGGAAACCTGGAGAACCAGGCATTTATTTATCTTAACCTGGAAGCAAAATATTAGCACGGGCATTGATGAAGATTTCCGCCTTAATATGTATGATCAGCCTGGTTGCGTTGGCGGCTTCCTGCCGCAAAAGTGACTATGTGACCCCAACAGGCCCGGAACTGATCCGGGATAACGGAACGGGGACCGGAACGGTTACCTGGACCAGTGACCGGGACTATCTTATTGAAGGGCTGGTTTTTGTAAACGATGGTCAGACACTTACTATCGAGCCAGGTACAGTGATCCGGTTCAAGACGGGACAGGGCAGCGCGTCGTCGGCGCTGATCGTAGCCAGGGGCGGGAAGATCATGGCGGAAGGGACGGAGTCCCTGCCCGTCATCTTCACGGCTGAAGGCGATGATCTGCTGGGTTCCGTGCCGGTCGACACTAACGGTCTGTGGGGCGGCGTGATCATCCTGGGCAATGCCCGGCTAAACCTGGGCGGGGGAGAGGCGCACGTCGAGGGAATCCCGGTTTATGAGCCCCGGGGCTTGTTCGGCGGGTATGACGATGAGGATAATTCGGGCATCCTGCGCTATGTCTCCATCCGGCACGGCGGCACCAACATCGGCGAAGGCAACGAGATCAACGGGCTGACGCTTGGCGCGGTAGGTAGAAAAACCACGATCGAGCATATCGAAGTGATCTCCAATGCCGACGACGGGATCGAGATCTTCGGCGGAACCGTGGACCTGAAATATATCAGCATCGCTTTTTGCGGCGATGACGCCCTGGATATCGACCTGGGATACCGGGGCAGGATGCAGTTCATCCTGGGCATCCAGTATTTTACCCGCGGCGATAAGCTGGTTGAGATCGACGGAGGATCCGATCCTGTGCAGGGAAAACCCTACACTGTGCCGCAGATCTTTAACGGGACGTTTATCGGCAGGGGCCCGGCGGACCCGATGCGCACGGTCAGCTTCGGGCGCAATGGCGGCGGGGTGTTCGGTAATTCCATTTTCCTCCAGCAGAGGCATGGTGCGGAAATCGAATTCATCGAGGGAACGGAATCAAGCTATTCCCAGTTTGCCGGTGGGAATTTGGAATTTCTGGGTAATATATTTTATAATGTGGAGGGGAATAATGCCGACAGCCTGCTGCAGGTCGTTTCTCTGCCGGGCGTCGCAACCACGGAACAACAGGCGGCACTGAACGGGCATTTTTATTCCGGGCTCAATGTGGTTTCAGACCCGGGGATCAATTTATCCGGCGGATATTTTGACATCTTCCCCAAAGGAAACGTTTACGATAATTTGGCGCCGCTGCCCGGGGAATGGTTCGATGAAACCACTTTCAAAGGCGCATTTTATACGTATTCGTGGGTCGAGGGCTGGACCTTGCTGCAGAGTGAAGGATTTGTCCCCTGATCACCGGGCCGCGTAGAGGGCCTCACTGACATTCAGCGCGTAATCCCCTATCTTTTCGCATTGGGTGATTATCTCGGCGTAAACAATCCCCGTAGCATGCGCGTATTTTTCTTCTTTAAGATCCGCCAGGTGTTCCTGCTTCAATTGATCCCTCAGCCGGTCGATCCGGTCTTCCGCCTCCCGCGAAGCAGTCAGGTTGATCCGGTAGGTTTCCGCCACGATATTCTGATGCATGATCTCCAGGGACTGCTCCGTCAGGTCAAACAGCTCCTGCAGCTTAGCCCGGGTTTCCGGAAGAAAATACAGTTTGTTCTTATTTTTATGCCGGATGATGCTGCTCATCTTGAAACAGGCATCCCCGATCCCTTCGATCTCATCAATGCAGCGAAGCAGGGCCTGCAGTTCTTCAGTCCCTTTCCGGCTTAGTTTTCCCTGGGCCACCCTGGCCAGGTACCCGGAGATGTCCTGCTCCATCTGGTCGACCTTACGTTCCAGTTTTTCCACCCGCTTGAGCAGCTTCCTGTACACCAGGTCATCTTTTTCGATCAGCAGGATGGGGATGATGCTGAACATTTCCTGCACATTCCGCGACATCAGACCGATCTCTTTATGGGCCTGGACAATGGATATTTCTGATACTGAAGAGATATGGGATTCGATAAATTGCAGATGGGATTTTTCTTTTTTCTTGCCCTTTGCAGGAATGATCGCGTAGGACAGTTTAACCAGCACCCCAGAAAATCCGATCAGCAGCAGGGTGTTGGCAATGTTGAAGCCCGAATGGAGAATGGCCAGGCCATACGGGATCAGTTCCGGGGGCATGTCCTGCGCATCCGCCTGCCCGGTGATGGCCATAATGGCGGCGATAATAGGCCTGAAAAGGATGGCGGCCCAGATCACCCCGGTCACATTGAACATCAGATGGATCAGCGCCGCTCTTTTGGCCGAGTTGTTGGCCACCAGCGAGGCGATCAAAGCTGTGACCGTCGTACCGATATTTTCGCCCAGCACCATGGCCGCGGCCAGGCTGAACGGAATCCAGCCTTCCATGGCCAGGACAATCG
This sequence comes from uncultured Bacteroidales bacterium, assembly GCA_964489545.1. GTDB lineage: Bacteria > Bacteroidota > Bacteroidia > Bacteroidales > JAGOPY01 > JAGOPY01. The sequence goes on along the minus strand of CAZAZE010000016.1, from coordinate 17,731 downwards.
TGAGTGTGATCGTGGCCGAGGATGACTGGAAGATAATGGTGAGCAGCATCCCGATGCCTATGAACAGGAGCATCGAAATAAATTCGGAAGGGATGTTCAGTGCCAGGACTTTCTGCAGGAACATCGAGTCGGCATCCATGGCGGGCACTTGTTCTTTCATAAACTGAAGCCCGAAGAACAGCAAAGCGAACCCGAGGATGAACTCGGCGATGGACCGGTTCCGGGATCCGGCAGAAAGAAAGAAAGGTATGGCGATGGCTACCAGGGGGAGGAGGATGACCGAAATATTGAACGAACTTCCGAAGCCAAGCAGGGCCAGGATCCACAATTTGACCGTGGTTCCGATATTGGCGCCCATGATCAGGCCGACCGATTCGGTAAGCGTAATGATCCCGGCATTCACAAAGCTGATGATCAGAACGGTAGCTGCGGAAGAGGATTGGAGGATGCCTGTGAACACGAAGCCCGTGGATACGCCTTTCCAGCGGTTGGCGGTCACTGCCGACAGTATGCCTCGGATACGGTCGCCGGCGATCTTCTGGAGCGCTTCACTCATCATGACCATGCCATACAGGAAAAGTCCCAGGGCGCCGGTGATGTTGAGCAGGGTCAGGATGAGCGGGAGCGTGTCCAATTTGCGTAAAGCATTATTGATCAAAGATATTTAAAATTCAGCACCGCGAAGGCCGGCCCGGGAATCTATTTTCGGATCAGCCGTTCGGCCGGTCCGTTGGTTCTGAGGATGCGCATGAGTTCGTTATAGTTTACGAACACATTCACCTGTCCCATGGCATACGGCGCCACCTCGTATTGGTTGTAGAAGAATCCGATGCCGTCGCGGGTGATGTAAAAATTATCGGAGGGATCGATGAAATCGTTGTAGAACCCCGCCTCACGAAGGCTCTGCCCGCGCTCCAGGCCATACAGCTTCCGGGCGCTGGTGTTGATGATGTCCCTGAGGTCGTTGGTGTAATCGTCCCGGAAGATTTCATCCAGACCGACCAGGTGGCCGTCGGCCAAGTCGAGAACCCGGAATTTTGAAACCGTGAGCCCATGGGCTCCGCCGGTGAAGCCATAATCATGAAACTCAAGGGAAAGCAAATCATGCTCATTATGTAAGATGCGTACTTCCTTGATTTTGTTCCAGTTGAACGATTGGGCGCCCTCCTGGTAAATGTCCGCATTGCTGTTCCGGTAATTGGCCACGTACTGCCGCTTCGTTTCATCGATCAAATTTTCTGCTGTGGCCAGGCTGTCGTATTTTCCGAAGAAATCCGCGTAAACCAGCCGGGTCACCGCATTGCTGACGCCGGCGTCAGAGGGGCCACCAGGGAGCAGCAGGCTGAGTTCCAGGCTGGCGACCGGCGAATTTTTTGTCTTTTCAAACAGGGGGATTTCCTCTTTCAGGTAGATGGCCCTGAACGCCAGGGTTCCCGACGGGTATTTTTCCACCGCTTCAAAGGGAAGCTGCTTTTTGCCATCGGCGCTGGTCCAGGTTCCGCTGAGCAGGCTGTCCTTCAATATTCCGGAATAAACCGCTCCTTTCACTTCCGGGTCAAATTCGCTGAACTCGAGAGTCCCGTCGGTATGGATCCGGCCCGTAACCGGCATGGATTTGCCGAAATGCGTCCAGGATGCGTCACCGGAATGGTCGTCGAAGAAGTAATAGTAGTATCCCCTGAGTTTTTCCTTCGAAGCGACAAGGTCCATGACCACATTGATGTTCGATCCGACCTTCCCTTCCAGGTGCTTGTAAAATGCATCCTGTGCCTTTACCGCCGGCAGGAACATTAAAAATATCAGGCTGAGGTGAAAATACTTCTTCATGATTTCATCGTTGCAGGGTTATTCAATAGGCCGCGAGAAGGCATAGATCGTGGTGTGCCGGAAGGTTTCTCCGGGGCGGAGCAGGGTCCCCGGGAAGGAAGGCTGGTTTGGCGAATCCGGGAAATGCTGGGTTTCCAGGCATAGACCTGAGTTCTTCTCATATATTTTGCCTCCTTTGCCGGTGAGGGTGCCGTCGAGAAAATTGCCCGCATAGAACTGGATTCCGGGCTGCGTCGTCAGGACCTCCATGACGATACCGGTTTCCGGCGACCAAAGCCGGGCGGCTACATGTTCCAGCCCGGGGCGATTTAAAACGTAATTGTGATCGTACCCTCCGTCAACCTGGCCGTATTTTTCCCCGATTGCATGCAGAGTTCTGAAGTCCATGGGGGTTCCTTCGACCGGCGGAATTTGCCCGGTGGGGATCAGGGTTCCGTCCACGGCCGTGTACCGGTCGGCATCGATCATCAGTTCATGCCCCAGGATGCTTCCCACGCCCTGCCCGGAAAGATTGAAATACCCGTGGTGGGTCAGGTTGACGGGGGTGGGGGCGTCGGTCTCGGCGATATAGTCGATCCGGAGCCGGTTGTCATGTGTTAATGTGTATATGACCTGGACATCCAGGTTGCCGGGATATCCTTCTTCTCCGTCAGGACTGGTATAGCTGAGCATAACGCCGGCTTCATCAGCTTTAATGACTTCGCTGGCTTTCCATATCTTTTTGTCCAGCCCTTCCAGTCCCCCGTGCAGGTGGTTCGGGCCGTTATTCTGAGCGAGGGTGTATATCTTTCCGTCCAGTTCGAAGCGGCCCCGCGCGATCCGGTTGGCGTACCGGCCGGCGATGCAGCCGAAATAGGGATGGCCGTCGAGGTATCCCTGCAGGCTGTCGAAGCCGAGTACCACGTCAGTTGTCGTGCCCCCCGGGCCGGGAATAAGGATGGAGGTGACGATCCCGCCGTAATTGGTCAGCTTTACGCTCATCCCGTTCTGGTTGCTGAGGGTATATAAGTGGATGTCCTTTCCGTAGATGTTTCCGAAATTTTGCTGGCTGATGGTGACCATAGGCGGATGTTTTTGCGGGTTGTTTTCCGTGGGAACCGGGTTGCCTGAGCATGCCGACAGCAGCGTGAGCGCCAGTACACCGGCTTTGAGCGACGGAAAATCATGGATCATGCGCATCGAATCAATTTTTTCAGGACAAATTTAAGGCTTAAATCAGGATGGAATATCAAACAATAAAATAATCGGAAGTTGTGCGCTCAATAAAAATGATAAATTTGAAATGCAAATTAATCATCTCATTATGGCAAACGGATTTAACCTGGAATGGATCGATTATGCGGTCATGATCATCTATTTTGTGTTTGTGCTTGGCATTGGCTGGGCGCTCAAGCGATATATGAAAGACGCCACGGCCTTCCTTGAAGCCGGGCGCTCCATGCCCGCCTGGGTGGCTGGCCTGGCGTTCATCTCCACCAATCTTGGCGCCCTGGAGGTCATGGGCATGACCGGCTCGGGGGTCAAATACGGCATGCTGACCACGCATTTTTACTGGATCGGCGCCATCCCGGCTATGGTGTTCCTCGCCCTGTTCATGATGCCATTTTATTACGGTTCCAAGGCCCGCTCGGTCCCGGAATACCTGAAGCTGCGGTATGATGAGAAGACGCGTGGCCTCAACGCCATACTATTCGCCCTGATGACGATCCTGGCCAGCGGCATCTCGATGTACGCCCTGGCCATCCTCATGGAGAAGGTACTGGGCTGGAATTTCCACCTTGCGCTGCTGCTCTCGGCGGCCATCGTGCTTGGCTACACCTACCTCGGCGGGCTTTCATCCGCAATATATAATGAGGTACTGCAATTTTTCATCATCGTGATCGGTTTGCTCCCGGTGGTCTTCCTCAGCCTGAAAGATGTGGGCGGATGGAACGGACTGCAGGAACAGCTGGCGCCCATCGCCACCGCCAAGGGTTTTGAGCCGGATACCTGGACGACAACCTGGAAATACACGGCCCATGCCACATCCAACCCCATGGGGGTGGAATGGTACAGCATCGCGGCCGGGCTGGGGTTCGTGCTTTCGTTCGGATACTGGTGCACCAACTTCCTGATCGTGCAGCGCGCCATGTCGGCCAAATCGACCGTGGCGGCGCGCAATACCCCGCTCATCGGCGCCATCCCCAAAATGTTCATCCCCTTCCTGATCATCATCCCCGGAATCATTGCCCTGGTGCTCATGAACAACCCGGCCTCGGGCTTTGAACTGCCGCTGAACGACGCCGGTCAGCCCATCTACGACTACACCATCATCATGCTGCTCAAGCAATACCTTCCAGCCGGGGTGCTGGGCCTGGGCATCACCGCCCTGCTGGCTTCCTTTATGTCGGGAATGGCCGGGAATGTTTCGGCCTTCAACACCGTGTGGACGTATGATATCTATCAAAGTTACATCCGCCCGGCCACGGGAAACAAAGAAGCCGATGAGAAGCATTACCTCGGGGTGGGCCGGATGGCCACGATCTTCGGCGTGGTGGTAAGCATCGCGGCGGCATACCTCGCCAGCCTGTTCGGCAATATCATGGACTTCCTGCAGACCATCTTCTCGATGATCAACGCGCCCCTGTTTGCCGTGATCTTCCTGGGGATGTTCTGGAAAAGAACCACCGGTCATGCGGCGTTCACCGGACTGCTTGCCGGATTCCTCATCGCCCTGCTGCACCACGGGCTAACCTTCCCGGCCGGTGCCGACACCCTGGTCAAAGGCGGATGGATCGCCCATGTGCATCAGTACCCCGTGGAAATGGCGCAGAACTTCTGGACGGCCATTTTCGCCTGCGCCACCAGCGCCATCGTGGCCGTGGGCCTGTCGCTGGTCACCCCGCAGCTTAAATCCGACAGTGAGCTTAAAGGACTGGTCTACTCGCTGACCCCGCGCCACGTGGAAACCCACCTGGCCTGGTACCGCAGGTCATCCACCCTGGCCATCCTGGTGCTGGCCATGGCCGCAATCCTCACGGTCCTCTTCTGGTAACAACTCAGAAGACAGAATTCAGAAGACAGAAGCTTGAATTCATAACTAACAACTGAGTACTCAACTTAAACCTTAAACCTTAACCCTCAAAACTTAACAAAAAATGGGTTTAGATATAAAATTACCGATCGGCCTGATGTTCTCCATCCTGGGCCTGCTTTTGCTGCTCTACGGGCTGTTTACCGGCTCCGGCCATGAAATGTACCAGCGTTCGCTGAACGTCAACGTCAACCTATGGCTCGGCCTCGGCATGCTGGCCTTCGGCGTGGTGATGCTGCTGCTGGTGAAAAGAAAAAAATGAGTTCTGAGTTCTGAGTTCTGAGCTCTGAGTTCTGAGTTCTGAGTTCTGAGTTCTGAGTTCTGAGTTCTGAGTTCTGAGTTCTATTTTCCGCGAAAAGAGGCAGTAAAGTATACAATCATCGGAAGAAGGGTGAGGATGAATACTGCCGGGATAACCATAAAGGCAGTTTTGCCGCTGCCGGTGACGGCCGAAAGATAAATGGCTATCGTGATAATGATGAAAATGAGCGCCATGGATATCTTAACGAAACGAAGCATCCGCACCGCGTACAGATATTGCCGGGAGGCGTTTTCCTGCGTGATCCGGACCGGGTAGTTGAAAATATGCGGCACCCGCTGCAGCAGGGTGATGCCCGTGATGATCACGGTGGCCAGCCCGGGGAGAAAGAACAGGGTAGTCTTACTACCCCAGTCGTCCGCGGTTCCTTCGATATTGAAATGAGTCGGGACCGTTTCCGGCAGCCGCTGGTAAAAATAAACCGCCAGCCCCCAGAGGATCAGCAGGGCCGACCACGCCGCACTTTCAAGCATCCGGTCGGCCAGGGTGAAGGGAAGATCCACCCGGGGGCGGTTTTCTTTCGGCCGGCTCTTTAATAAACTCATGCTTATTCCGGTTTGATGAACTCATAGGCGCCCAGGTCCGAGAGGTCTTCCGGGCGGGGTGTTTCGATAATGTCGCGGCGCAGGTCGAAGAAGGATTGCCGGATCACTTCCGGATTGCCCTTATCGATCATGGGCGACAGGGTGTCAAGCTGGAAATTGTTCTCCAGGTAATCGGCAAAAAGCGGATCCTCGTTGACGAGGCAGCCGGGGTAAAGGACCGGGTCGCTCACGTCCAGCAGCGTTTTCAGTGAACAATGGTCGAACTGGTAATTCACTGTCGCCCCGTCGTCCAGCAGGAACAGCAATTCGTCATCATTTCTTCCGTAAAAAATATTGTTCCCAAAATAGGCCTGGATTTCGAAGGGATAAACCACATCATTCGTGTCGGTGAAGTAATTGTTCAGGACCAGGGAAGGGGTTACCCTGACTGAAGACGACCAGTAATTGGCGAAGGTGCAGTGACGGACGTCATAATTCCCGCCCCAGGTGAAAGCGGCCAGGTATTGCCCGCAGTTGGTCACTACGTTGTTATAGGCTGTCATATTGTAAAACCGGGTCAGGATGCCGAAACCGGTCATGTTTTCTATTTTGGTATTCGAAAGGATCAGCTGGTTGCCCATCTGCTGCTGCAGGGTTTCGAGCTGCAGGCCGATAAAGCCGTTGCGGATGACGGCATATTCGATCTCGTTGTTCACGCTGCCTTCGTTGATCCAGATCCGGTCCCACTGCCCGGGCAGGTCCTCATAAAAAGCCTCCAGCCGGTCGCCCTGGAAGACCACCGGCGCATCCACCGTTCCCTTTACCTTGAGGTTGCCTCCTTTATAAATCCATAAGCCTGAATTATTGTGAAAATGGATCTGCGTTCCCCGTTCGATCAGCAGGGAAGCGTTCGAGTCGACCACGGCATAACCGTAGATCACGTAAGGCTTGTCGGAGGTCCAGACCACATCTTCATATTCATGGGCCACGATCCTGAACCGGGGATAGCCGGGAATATAGGTATCGGCAAGGACATAATGTGCATTCTGGCCCCAGGCCACCAGGTTCACATCCTGAAAGTTGCCATTGAGGTCGAAAATGATGGAATCATTGACAATGAAGGGATTGTTCTCATTCGTTGGATCGATCGTCACCCGGAGAAAAATATACAGGCTGTCTTTGGCGTCAATCTCGATATCGTTAACCTCCAGTGCGGAAATCCCGTCGACGTTCATCCGGTAAAACGACTGCTGCCCGCCGGCAAGACGGATGGAGCCGATCCGTACCGGGCTGTTGGATGTATTATGTACCGTGAAGGATTGCGTGGTGGAGCCCAGGCTGGTGAAAACGGTGTCGAAGAAAACCGTGTCCTGGCTGAACTCCAGCCGGAAGCCGGGATCGGGCGCAGTGGGGTCTTTTTCGCAGGAATAGATGAGCAGGATAAGGACCAGGGCGATTGTTAAATAGCTTAGCCGGCTGATCCGATCGTAATATTTACCCTTCAGGTTGAACACAATGGCGGCAAAATTAGTCAATATGCCTTAATTACGCCCGGTCGGGCAATTTATTGCGCACGTTTTATTTTCGGGAAAGGATAATATAATCTTTAATTTAGCGCTCTTTCTTAAATGTCCTACTCATGAGATCAATCATTTACCGGCTGATGCTCCTTTCTTCGATCCTGCTCCTGGCCCAGGCGGGGCTGAAGGCCCAGGATACGCTTCGGTATAAGCCCCCAAGGCAGCAGAAGAGCAACTTTTTCGACCGGATTGACCTCGGGGGATACCTGGGCGCCCAGTTCGGCACGGTGACGATCATTGAGGTCTCCCCCCTGGCCGGGTACCGGATCACGGAAAAGTTTCATGCCGGACTGGGATTCACATACCAGTATTACCAGGATAAACGGTTTACCCCTCACTATAAGTCAAGCGCTTACGGCGTCAATCTGTTTGCACGGTATTTCGTGTGGCGGGATTTGTTCGCCCACGCGGAATATGCCCCTGTTTATATTACAAATTCTTACTACAGCCCCGTAGGCGAGGGGATATGGGCGCATGACCTGATGCTGGGCGGAGGATATCGTCAATGGATCGGCGAACGGGCGTTCGTCACCCTGATGGTACTGTTCAACGTCAACGAAACCCCGCAATCCCTCTACCGGAATCCCATCATCAAGATCGGGTTTGGAGCAGGGCTGTGAGCTTCGAGGGCTTAGTGTTTAATGTTTAATGTTTAATGTTTAATTTTTAATGAGGAATTATTAATTCTTAATTCTTAAAGCTTAATTCTTAAAGCTTATTTATTTGATATAAATATATGATAATTAAGAATTTATAATTAATCATTCACCATTATCAATTAAGCATTCCTCATTAAACCTTAAACATTAAACATTCGTAATCTTCTGTTCTGCAATCTTTTTCAAAAGATCCAGCGTAAGGGTCCAGAACTTTTCCACGGTGGAGATCTCCAGCTTTTCTCCGGGGGAGTGGGGGTTGCGGATGGTCGGGCCGTAGCTGATCATATCCATTCCGGGGTATTTGTCGCCGATGAGGCCGCATTCGAGGCCGGCATGGATGGCACGGACAACCGGCTCGTGTCCGAACAGCTGCTTCCAGCTGTCGACCGCCAGTTCGAGCACCATGGAGTTCGGGTTGGGTGTCCATCCCGGGTAGCCGTCCGACTGGGTGATCTGGGCCCCGGTGAGGGCGAACACGGAGGCCACCATGTTGCAGATATCTTCTTTGGCCGATTCTATCGAACTGCGCTGGCTGGTGGCGATCCGGACGAAGCCGTTGTGCATCTTTACCGAAGCGAGGTTGGTGGAGGTTTCCACGAAATTCGGGATGTCCTGGGCCCAGGCAATGACCCCGTGCGGACAGGCATACAGCGCATTCAGCAAATGGTCCTGTGTCTTCCGGGAGATGACAAAGTCAGGTACATGCGAGGATTCAAGTTCAATTTTGAGCCCGGTTTCCGTCACCCTGAATTCATGCTTCAGGGTTCCGGCATATTCCCTCGCGTATTTACTGACGGCTTCCTCTTTCCCCTCGGGGACCAGGAATATGCCCACGGCTTCGCGTGCGATGGCGTTGCGCAGGTTGCCACCCTCGAAGGAGGCGACCCGGATGGCGAAGCGGGTGGCGCTTTCCCACAGGAAGCGGTTCAGGATCTTGTTGGCATTGCCGCGGCCCTTGTGGATGTCATCGCCCGAGTGCCCGCCGGTGAGGCCGGAGACCTGGAGGCGCCATGCGGTATATCCCTGCGGCACCGGTTCCTTTTCGACCGGAAGCTCGATCACGGTGTCTTTGCCGCCGGCGCAGCCGATGAAGAATTCCCCGTCGTCTTCCGAATCGAGGTTCAGCAGGATGCGGCTGTTCAGCATATGGGGATCGAGCCCGAACGCCCCGGTGAGGCCGGTTTCTTCATCGATGGTGAACAGGCATTCGATCGGGCCGTGATCAATGTCTTTGGCTTCGAGCAAGGCCAGCATCGCGGCGACGGCGATGCCGTTATCCGCGCCCAGCGTGGTTCCGCGAGCTTTCACCCAGCCGTCCTCGATATAGGCCTCAATCGGGTCGTGATCAAAATCATGCTGCTTGCCGGAGTCTTTTTCACAGACCATGTCGACATGGCCCTGCAGGCAAACCCAGGGTGCCTGCTCCAGTCCCGGGGTCGCCGGTTTGCGGATCACCACGTTGCCCACATCGTCTCTCAGCGTTTCCAGTTGGTGTTCCCTGCCAAAATCCATCAGCCAGGCGACGATCTTTTCTTCTTTTTTCGACGGGCGGGGAATGTTCAACACTTCTTCGAAATAATGCCACAGCCGTTCAGGCTGGAGTTGTTCAAATGTCCTGTTCATAGATGTTTTCTTTAACCAGGCAAAGATAGAATAACTTTTCTTCGCCGGCCAGGGTATATTTTTCCGGTCCCCCACTTGACTAAGCCCCTCTTTTTTAGTAACTTTAGGAACTTCATTCTTACCTTAAAATGCCAAGCCATGTTTAAAAAGTTACTTTTTTCATTGTTTTTTGCCCTGCCCCTGATCTGGGCATCAGCCCAGAACAATGTCGGGATCGGAACGACAAATCCCGTTTCCAAACTCGATGTGCGCGGGAACGGCATAGGGTATGACCTGCTCAATGTATCCAATGACAAGTCGGCGCCTTTAGACAGCATACTGGTCCTTTCCGACAAGGGCTATATGGGACTGGGCACGACCCTTGTCGGAAACTATCGCCTGGTTGCGGAGGGGCGGCCGTCTGCTTTTTCGCCCCAGATCGAGATATGGCAGGGTAACCCCAACAGCCCGGCGGCATTCATGCTGGGCGACATCAACGATTTGGGCGCCCCACCCAATAACGGGGTCCTGAATTTGTATTTCAATAACGGGAAGACCATGATTTTACCTGCACAAGGGCCTTCCTACCTGAACGGTGGAAATGTCGGGATTGGCATAGGTGTTGGCGCAGTGGTCCCGAACGAATCACTGCACCTGGGTGGAGCTTTGGTGCTGGGTCAGACCACCGCATCGACGCCGCTTGCCGGAACGATCCACTGGAGCGGAGCCGGGGGGAATTTTATGGGTTATGACGGTACCACCTGGAAAGCGCTGGATATCCAGCAGGACGGCGACTGGGCGATCATCCCCGGAGTTGCAGGCGCGCCCGTTCTATACACCATTGCACCATGTCCTGCCGCGGTGGCTGCCGCAGGCTATGTGCCGGGAATTCCATTAAATCAATACGCTCATTTATTTGTTTCGAATGTTGGCCCTCCACCGCCAGGCATTTTAGGGCACCAGATATTAATGGAGGATGCCTCAGGAAATTTAAATTCATCGCAGGGATTTATGATTTCCAACTATCTGGGCAGCGGACAGAACATAACCTTCAGCCAAGGCTTGTTTAATGCAGATCTTTCATTCAAGATTTGTAATGGCCCGGTCCTCACTGCCACGGCGCAAAGCGACAACATTACCATGGCCCGCTTCAGCTTTAATGGCATCGTTGATCTTTCCAACCAGAGCCGGGTCCGGGCATACCAGGCTGATATGTCGGGAGCCATAAACCAGTTGATTCCACCGGGTGCATGGACACCTGTTAACTTCAACCAGGTACAACCGTTACCTATGGGTTACGACGAGCACAATGAATTTACGCCGGCGCCGTCAGTCAATACTGCGGTGCCTCCTGAACAGGCTTTTTTCACTGCCATTCAGGCGGGGTATTACCAGGTGAATGCACGCTGCGAATTCAATACGGAGAATTACGAGCCGGATGACCTGTACCCGGGATATCCCGGAGGGCCCGTTATGGTTAATGCCGACTCATATGTATCTATTGCGATTTACACCGGCCCCGGACCGGGACAGACCTCCATGTACGCCCAGGGGAACAACCTGCAGATCGGTTATCAATATACTTATCAATTATATCAGCCCCTCTCAATACCCGGTCCACCTTATTACTTATTTGAACTTCTTGTAATGAGCGAGATTGCACAATTGAAGAACAACAATGCGCCTAATGTAAGTGATGTGGTTTATCTGAATCAGGGGGAGGTTATCAGCATTTGGGTGTTCCACACCGCCGCCACGCCCATGAACCTGATCCAGGGCGCACACAAGCTGTATGTGTCCATTCACAAGGTCAGTTAAGCCGCTTCAGGTCTGAGATCGTCTGCACAGGATCCGGGGAGCCGAACACCGTATACCCGGCTACCAGAATCTGCGCTCCGGCTTGAAGAAGCCGGGGCGCATTTTCCAGCGTAACCCCGCCGTCGACCTCGATGAGCGCCGATGTATTCTTCCGTTCCATCAGTTCCCGTAAAGAAACGATCTTGGTGACCGTGCTCTCGATAAAACTTTGCCCGCCGAATCCCGGGTTTACGGCCATCAGCATGACCAGGTCGGCGTCGCCGATAATCTCCTCCAGCAGGGATACCGGCGAATGCGGGTTCAGCACCACGCCGGCCAGGGCGCCGAGTTTTTTGATCGCGTGGATGGTCCGGTGCAGGTGGGTGCAGGCTTCGTAATGCACGCTGATCACCTCGGCCCCGTGCTCCCGGAATCGTTCCAGGTAGCGGTCGGGATCAACGATCATCAGGTGGACGTCGAGCGGCTTTCGCGCGTGTTTTTGAATATGCTTCAATACGGGAAACCCGAAGGAGATATTCGGCACAAATACGCCGTCCATGACATCAATATGAAACCAGTCGGCCGCACTGGCGTTCACCATTTCTATGTCGCGCTGCAGGTTGCCGAAGTCGGCGGAAAGCATCGAAGGGGCTATGATGGGGTTGCGGAAGGTTTCTGGTAGCTGCATCCGTTGATTTTTCCGGTAAAGATAAAGGAAGTGCATAAAAAAAACGTAATCTTCTCAGAGTAAGATTACGTTTTCCCGAAAAAATATAAGGACGATTTCGGGTTTATCCGAGGTATGATTTCAGTATCTTGCTTCTCGACGTGTGTTTCAGGCGGCGGATGGCTTTCTCCTTGATCTGCCGGACCCGTTCGCGCGTGAGGTCGAACTTTTCGCCGATCTCTTCCAGGGTCATGGGATGCTTGGAGTTCAGGCCAAAATACAGGCGGACCACGTCGGCTTCGCGCGGGGTCAGCGTCGAGATGGCCCGGTCGATCTCCTTGCGCAATGACTCGACCATCAGCTCCTTTTCGGGGGTGTTGGTTTCGTCGCTGCGCAGGACGTCGTACAAGGTATTCTCCTCGTCCTGGATCAGCGGGGCGTCCATGGAAATGTGGCGGCCCGAGTTGCGGATCGATTCCTTGACCTCGCTCTCGGGGATGTCCAGCATCTCCGCGATCTCCTGGGCGTCGGGTTCGCGTTCGTGCTCCTGTTCCAGTTTGGCGTAAGCCTTGTTGATCTTGTTGATGGAGCCGATCTTGTTCAGGGGGAGCCTGACGATCCGGGATTGCTCGGCCAGGGCCTGCAGGATCGACTGGCGGATCCACCAGACGGCGTACGAGATGAACTTGAATCCGCGGGTTTCATCAAAGCGCTGCGCCGCCTTGATCAGGCCGAGGTTGCCCTCGTTGATCAGGTCGGGCAGGCTGAGCCCCTGGTTCTGGTATTGTTTGGAAACGGATACCACAAAACGGAGATTGGCTTTGGTGAGCTTTTCGAGCGCCTCCTTGTCGCCGGCTTTGATGCGGCGGGCCAGTTCCACTTCTTCTTCCGCGGTGATCAGTTCCACCTTGCCGATCTCCTGCAAATATTTATCCAGAGATGCAGTTTCCCGGTTGGTGACTTGTTTGGTAATTTTTAGCTGACGCATAGGCTGGTCTGATGGGGGTACAAAACTAATGTAAATTGTACGAATCCTGCGCAGTTATGTTTCAAAAAATTACCCTCTCTGTGGCGGGCTCTGCTGAGGGGCGGGAAGAAGTGCCTTGCGCGACAGCTTCAGCTTGCCCGTACTGGTGTCAATACCAATGAGTTTCACGTCGATCATCTGCCCGACTTTCATGTATTGTTCGATGTCGGTCACGCGTTTCCAGTCGATCTCGGAGATGTGCAGCAGGCCTTCTTTTCCGGGCAGGATCTCGATGAACGCCCCAAAGGCGACAATGCTCTTCACTTTTCCGTTGTATACTTCTCCGACTTCCGGAACGGCGGCGATGCGCCGGATGCGTTCCTTGGCCGCTTCGATCGAAGCCTTGTTGCTTGAGAAGATGTCGATCACGCCGATATCGCCCACTTCCTCGATGATGATGGTCGATCCGGTCTCTTTCTGGATCTCCTGGATGATCTTTCCGCCGGGTCCGATAATGGCGCCGATGAATTCCTTGGCCACGGTCATCTTTTCGATGCGCGGCACATGCGGCTTGTAATCTTCACGCGGCTGGGAAATGGTTTTCATCATTTCGCCCAGGATATGCTCTCTGCCTTTGCGGGCCTGTTCGAGCGCCTGTTCCATGATCTCGTGGGAAAGCCCTTCGATCTTGATGTCCATCTGGCAGGCTGTAATGCCGTCGCGGGTTCCGGTGACCTTGAAGTCCATGTCGCCCAGGTGGTCTTCGTCGCCCAGGATGTCGCTGAGTACGGCGAATTTACCGGTTTCTTTATCGGTGATGAGGCCCATGGCGATGCCGGAGACCGGTTTGTTGATCTTAATGCCGGCGTCCATCAGCGCAAGGGTTCCGCCGCAGACGGAGGCCATGGATGAAGACCCGTTGGATTCAAGGATATCGGATACGACGCGGACCGTGTACGGGTTGATGTCGTCGCCCGGGATGGCCGGTTTCAGCGCCCTGAGCGCCAGGTTTCCGTGGCCGATCTCGCGGCGGCTGGTGCCCCGGATGGGTTTCACCTCGCCCGTGGAGAAACCGGGGAAGTTGTAATGCAGCAGGAAGTCCGATGAACCTTCGATGACCGCGCCGTCGAGCACCTGCTCATCGAGCTTGGTGCCGAGGGTGACGGTGACCAGCGCCTGGGTCTCTCCGCGGGTGAAGATGGCCGAGCCGTGGGCTGCGGGCAGGTAATCCACTTCACACCAGATTGGCCGGATCTCATCGAGTTTGCGGCCATCCAGGCGGATCCTTTTTTCCAGGATGCAGTTGCGGACGGCTTCTTTTTCTGTTTCATAGAAGTAGCGGTTGATCAGCGGGGTCAGCGCTTCAAGCTGCTCTTCCGGCACGGTCTCGAGAAAGGCGGTTTTAACCGCTTCAAAGGCCTCGTGCCGCTGATGCTTGTTGGCGATGCCGCTGCTGGCGATCTCGTAAAATTTCGGGTAGGCGAAATCGTGGATGCTTTTTTCCAGGCCGGCGTCATGTGCGGGTTCCGGCACGGCCATCGGTTCCTTCCTGACCGGGAGCATGGCGACGAGGTCATGCTGCGCCTGGCACTGGATCTTGATGGCCTTGTGGGCATATTTGATGGCTTCGAGCATTTCCGCCTCGGAAACCTCGTTCATCTGTCCTTCGACCATGACGATGTTTTCTGCGGTCGCGGCCACCATCAGGTCGAGGTCGGCGCTTTCCATATCGGCAATGGTCGGGTTGATGACCAGTTCGCCGGCGATTTTGGCCACGCGTACCTCGGAGATCGGCCCCAGGAATGGAGTTCCGGAGACCATGATGGCGGAGGAGGCTGCCAGCGCGGCCAGTGCATCAGGAGCGTTATTCTTGTCGCCCGAGATCAGGGTGATCTGAACCTGGACTTCATTCAGGAAATTGTCGGGGAACAGCGGCCGAAGCGCGCGGTCAACTAATCGGGAGATAAGGATTTCGTATTCGGAGGGCCTGGCTTCACGCTTGAAGAAGCCGCCCGGGAATTTTCCGGTGGCGGAATATTTTTCTTTGTATTCAACGGTCAGGGGGAAAAAATCCTGGTCTTCTTTGGGTTCGGGTGCCACAACAACGGTAGCGAGCAGCATGGTGTCGTTCATCTTCACCACGACAGCGCCGGATGCCTGTTTGGCCAGACGCCCGGTTTCTATGGTAATTTCACGTCCGTCTTCTAATTTGATTCTTTTTACAATTGCTTCTGGTAACATTTTCTTCTTTTTCTATGGTTGATAAATATAAAAAAAGGCAATGCTGAGATTGCCTTTTTGTAGGTATTGATGACAATGAATGTCTATTTCCTGATGCCTAAGCTCTTTACGATCGAGCGGTATCTTTCGATATCCACTTCCTTGAGGTACTCGAGCAGGCGGCGGCGTTTGCCTACGAGCGCCACGAGCGAGCGGCGGGTGGCAAAATCCTTCCGGTTTATTTTCAGGTGGCCGGTCAGGTAATTGATGCGTTGGGTAAACATGGCAACCTGCCCTTCCGGTGAACCGGTATCAAACTCCGATTTTCCATAGCCTGCGAAAATCTCTCTTTTCTTTTCTGGCGTGAGATACATGTCGATCTTGTTATAAGGTTAAATTTGAGCGTGCAAAGATAAGAAAACTTTATCAAATTGCAACTCCCTGCCCGTTTTATTTTTCCGGTTATTTTTTTGCGGATGAATCATCGTCGTCAGAAGTTCCATTTCAAGCGCCAGTATACCAGTATGCCGTTATCACCGAACTCGGTCAGGTGATCACCCCAGAACACCTGTGCGATGAGGAACAGCGACAGGTTGTCGGTGAGGGAGAAATCAACCGAAGGCCCTGCAAAGCCTGATTTATCATTGGGATTGAAGATGGCGGCGACTGAACCGCGGATCAGCGGCGAGATGGGGTAGGCGGTTTCAGCGAAAAGGGAGTGGCGGGCCCGGGTGAAGTTTTTCGCCGAAATATCCACGGTGAGGAACAGGGCCGTCCCCCAGCCCGCCGGCCCCGTCGTGCCTGCGCTGTTGTAGAGGTACCCTCCGTGCAGGAACAGGCCGTTGGTCAGGGTGTAATTCAGTTCGGCCGAGGCCACCAGCGCGCCGGTGGTATCGAACAGTTCCTTCTTATCGAGAAAATAACTGGCCTCGCCGTTAAATCCGGCGCCCCTGATCTGTCCCGACCAGCCCAGCCCCAAAACGGCATCTTCACGCATCACCCCGCCCAGGAACTGGAAATCGTATCCCCAGCGGTTGAACCGGTACATCAGCGCAGAGGTCACTTTGTAGGCCGAATCCAGGAAGTACATATGGCGGTCGACCTTGAACCCGAACTGCAGCGAAGCGGTGCTGCCGGTGTAATATTGCAACAGGATTGCGTCGCAGCCGGGCCTTTCGACATAATCGAAATCGAAATAATTGAAGGCGTTGAAGATATCATTGGGCGTCCAGACCAGGTTGATCCCCCAGTTGATCCGCTGCCGCCCGATGGTGGCCTCAAGATTCCCGGTTTTTAATTTCACATTGAGCCGGTCGATGTTGGAGTATAAGAAATATAAACTGTCTTTGGCCCAGAGCCAGTTCATGTCGACCAGGCCATCATCCCGCGTAACCAGTTCCGGGTAAACAGGATAAGCGAAGGTGACCATCTGCCCGTAGTTGAACAGGTTGCGCACACCCACCTGTACAGACACGATTTCAGCAGGTTTCCATCTGAAGTCCAGCCTGTTGTACAGAGAGGTCATCGTCATCCATTTCGATGATGCTGGAGGGATCCAGACACTCTCCAGCCCCTGCACATGCCCGTTCAGGCTCCAGTCCCGCTCCTGGTCCTGCGCCAGAACGGAAGTCAGCATCATCAGAAAAACCACCGCAAATATCAACCTCATCACCAAGACTCTATCAAATAATAGTTAAACACTAAACACTAAACACTAAACACTAAACACTAGACACTATGTGCTTCTGTCTTCCGCCACCAGCCCGTCCTCGATCGTAATGATCCGCCGGGCCCTTACCATGACGCGCTGGTCGTGGGTGGAGAAGATGAAGGTGGTTTTGTACTGCGCATTCATCTTTTCCATAATGTCGAGCAGTTCGGCGGTGGATTTGCTGTCGAGGTTGGCCGTTGGCTCGTCGGCGAGGATGAACCTGGGCCGCGAAGCCAGGGCGCGGGCCACCGACACGCGTTGCTGCTGCCCGCCCGACAGGTCACCCGGTCGTATATCGATCTTGTCGGCCAGTCCGACGGCGGTCAGCAATTCGATGGCGCGCTGCTGACGTTCCGCCTTTCCGACGCCCTGCAGCTGCATGATGAATTCCACGTTCTCGCGGGCGGTCAGCACCGGGATCAGGTTGTACGACTGGAACACAAAGCCAATATGGTGCAGCCGGAAGTCGATCAGGGCGCGGCCCGGCAGCGTGGTGATGTTGGTGCCGTTGATGTGCACCTCGCCTTCGGTGGGGGTGTCCAGCCCGCCGATCATGTTCAGCAGGGTGGTCTTTCCCGATCCCGACGGGCCGACAATGGCTGTGAATTCACCTTCATCAAACGTTACCGATACCCCATTGAGCGCAGGCACCGGCACCCGGGTCTCGGTGTAAATCTTTTTCAGGTTTTTTGTTACGATGATTCCCATGACTTTGTGGTTTCAGGTTCCAGGGTTCCAGGTTCCAGGGTTCCAGGGTTCCAGGGTTCCAGGTTCCAGGTTCCAGG
>CAZAZE010000015.1:0-59440 GCA_964489545.1 uncultured Bacteroidales bacterium | reverse complement strand
TAATAGATTGTAATAGATTGTAATAAATCGTAATAGATTGTAATAGATTGTAATAGATTGTAATAGATTGTAATAGATTGTAATAAATCGTAATAGATTGTAATAGATTGTAATAATTTGAAATTCTGGAACCTGGAACACCGGAACCTGGAACCCTGGAACCCTGGAACTCTGGAACCCTGGAACTCTGGAACCCTGGAACCCCGGAACCGGGAATAAGTATCGATTTTTCCGTATATTTGCCCCCTCAAAAACAATTTGTTAACCAGTATTGAATGAAAATGAAAAAACTATTCCTGGCATTGTTTGCCACAGCGATGTTCAACCTGCCGGCCCTGATGGCGCAGGATCTTACTGCAGCAGCCGATGCGTTCAACCAGGGGCTGCAGTTCAGCCGCGACGGAAATCACACCGAAGCCCTGAACCAGTACAAGAAAACCATGGAAATGTGCGCCCAGCTGGGCGATGAAGGGGTAGAACTCGGCCTCAAGGCGGAACAGCAGCTCCCCGGTGCGTATTTCAACGTGGCCAAAGGCCTTTTCGACGAGAAAAAATACACCGAAGCCATCCCGAACTTCGAGGAATCGGCCAGATATGCTGACCAGATGGGCGAAACCAAAACCGCCGACGCCTCCAGGACCTACCTGGCTGGTATTTACACCGCCCTGGGCAACGCCGGCCTGAAAGCGGAAAAACTCCCGGAAGCCATCAATGACTACAATAAGGCGATCGGTTTTAAGCCCGATTATTATAAGGCGTATTATGGCCTCGGCCTGGTGTACAAAAAACAGGACGACCTTCCGAAGATGAAAGAAGCCCTCGACCAGGTGATCAGCATGGGGGGACAGGATTCCAAAACGATCGATAACGCGAAGAATGCCGCGGCTTCGGCATACCTCAACGCCGGCGCCAAAGCGCTCCAGTCGAAAAACTATACCGAAGCATCGGAAAACCTGCAGGCTTCCCTTGAGTATGACGCCGCCGACGCGAAAGCTTACTATTACCTCGCCCTGGCCCGGAACGGTGCCGGGAATTGGGACGAAGCCATCGCCGCCGCAACAAAAGCGCTCGAGTTGCAGACGGAAGACAAATCAGACATCTACTTTGAACTCGGGAAATCCTACGAGAAAAAAGGAGATAACGCTGCCGCCTGCGACGCCTACAAAAAAGTCACTTCCGGCAATAACGTCGAACCCGCCAGATACCAGGTGGAACAAGTGCTTAAATGTAACTAGTGCTTAGTGCTTAGTGGTTAGTGGTTAGTGGTTAATGAAGAGTTAGCCACTAAACACTAACCACTAAACACTAAACGTTAAACACTAGTAAACAATAAGTTTTTTCGTCTGAACTCCTTCGGGGGTTGCCAGGCGCAGGAAATAAACGCCGGGTGCCGCAGGGTTCCCGGTTTCGTTTTTTCCGTCCCAGTAAACATCAAACCTTCCCTGTTCAAACCTGCCCTCGGCCAGGGTGGCCAGTTCCGTCCCCTGCAGCGTAATGACAGACAGTTTCAATTGGGCAGGCCGCTGAACGGTGCAGGTGATGCGCGTGCCGTGAGAAAATGGATTGGGCGCAACCTGCTCAATGGAAACGGATGAAGCCGCAGGGTTTGGATCACTGATTGAACTGAGCAGGTCTTCATCCACCATGATGATCACCTGCTTCAAACCATACTGGGTGAGGATGTCGAGGGTATCGGTGATCAGCTCGCCCGGTAAGGCATCCACCGGAACGGGAATTTTCACGGTCAGGGGAAGCACCCCGCTCATCTCCATGATATAAGGCATCGTGATCGTCCAGGGATCAATATACCACGGAATGGTGTTCATCCCTTCATGTTCGATTTCCTGGATGGTGAGGTCGCTGTTGGTATAATTGTAGATATTGAAGGTCTTTCCTTCGATCATCTCCTCTACAGTCAGAAAGACCAATGTATCAGGATCGATGATGGCGTTGGTAGCGTATCGCACCGTGAATTTGTGGGGGTCGGGCGAACCGATATAGGGATGGCTGCGCTTGCGCCCCGACCAGTCGGCGGCCCGGAGGTAATACGACACCTCGCTGCCCGGATCGACAAATGGAATCGTGGCCTTGTACAGGTATCCGCCCTGGCTTTGCAGCGGAACGCTCTGGTATTCGCCTTCGTTGACCTGATAGAAGCATTTCAGCGAATCGGGGATCACGCCCGCACCGCTGTAAGGAATTATGTCGGCATACAGATCCCATTCCATCCGGAAGTTCTTCTGGCCCAGCAGGGGCATGTGTGCGACATAAAGCATATTGTCGTCGGCAATACCGATGGCGCGGCAATGCAGCGCGTCGGTATTCTCCCAGGTGTTGTGCATGATCCCGACGATTTCATATCCGGGCATGGCCTGCTCGTAGGAGGCGATGGCTTCGTCGTCCCACTGGCTCCCGGTTTGCGGCACAAAGACCTTTTTGTTCAGGATCAGGGAGTTAGTATACGGTGTATAGGGATAATTTCCCGGCGTGAAGACCCGGTAAACCTGGTAGGGCGTGCCCCAGGAACTGTTCTGCAGGGCGAAGTAATTGGCCACGTATTCAAAATCCGGGTAGCGGTAATCTGAAGCGGGCACCTGGCCGATCAGGACCTTATCCACATCGAGGAACTTTCCCCAGCAGTCGATGTGCTTGATATAATCGTCTAGCGGATCTGGCATGACATGGTGTTTTTTTACTCCCAGGTAATGCTTGACCAGGGTGTCGATCTGCGCGTGGCTCAGGCCGGGGTTCTCTTCCCAGACCAGGTCGGTGGACGCCCCTACCCCCAGGCCGTCACACATCCAGTTCCCTCCCGTATGGAGCAGATTCATGCCGTAGAGCGGCAGTCCCATCTGCTGTGCCAGTACAACGGGGATATTGTCGTCGTTAGGCCTGGGCCTGTTGTAGGGGAAATCTGAGATGCCCACCTCATTCGATCCGTCGGCCACGAACCAGGGGCCGTAATCGCGCGTCCAATATGAGTTTGTCGGGGCGATGAGCCATTCGCAGTTGGCCGTGTTCACTCCGGCGGCGACGTATTGACTGAGCACCTGGGTCTGCTCCGCGCTGCTGGCCACAATGGTCTTTACTTTGCAGTCCTCCGCCATCTCCTTGATCAGCGACATCGGGATGCCAAACGGGTAGCGGATCAGGACGCTCTGCATGTCTTCAAACTCGGCCACCATACGTACCGGGGCCAGCGGAGGATCTGTAGGCGTAAAATCGCGCCCGATCTCGTGTTTCCTGAGTTCTTCCTCAGGCGTCATGTGATGGGTCAGCACCGTGCCCCGTTCCTGGGCGACCATCATCCCCAGGCTTAGAAGGCCGGAAATCAGCAGTAGTAAGGTCTTTTTCATCATAGTTCAATCAGTTCATCCCGACAAATTTATACAAATTTAGCCCGGGACATCCGGCGCTGTCGCTTCTTTATTTTGTACCTTTGTTCTCTAACGAAAAACTCCATGGTTATGAACCTGTTCATTTTACTCGGCGTGATCGGCCCGTGGCAGATCATCCTCATCATCGCAGTAGTATTGTTGCTGTTCGGCGGGAAGAAGATCCCGGAACTGATGAAAGGCATCGGAAAAGGCGCCCGTGAGTTTAAAAAAGGATTGAGCGGAGATGACGAAGAGAACGAAAAGAAAAGCGACCTGCCCAAAAAAGAAGAATAGCATTCCACCTCCCGGATAGATGAACGCAAAGGGAAAAGCGCCGCTTTTTTCTTTGCGTTTTTATTTACCCGGCCCCACACTTCCCTTCCCAATTCAAAATTTAAAACTCAAAATTCAAAATTACTCTTGATGCTCACCCTCCTCGGCCTCATCTCCTCCATCCTGCTGCAGATCGTGGCGGCCATCAGCGCCCTGTGGCTGCTCCGGTTTTCAAAAATCAAGGTAGCCTGGATCATGATCTTCATTGCCTTCCTTTTCATGGCGATGAGGAGGGTCGGGGAAGTGGTCCTTCTGCTGAATGGAGACCTTTCACCCGCCCTGCAGGTAACCTCCAGCTGGCTCGGGATCGTGGTCTCCGCCATCATGGCGGTGGCGGTGATCATGATCGGCCGGATCCTGTTCACCCTGAGGCATTCCGAGGAGATCAAAAAAGAGCTGGAAAATCGCTTCACCACGCTCTTTCACAACAGCAGCGACGAGATCTACCTGGCCGATCTGAAAGGCAACCTGATCGAAGTAAACCAGGTGGCCTGTGATACGCTGGGCTTCAGCCGCCAGGAACTGCTGCAGAAAAGCTTCAAGGATCTGAAAACATCCAAGTATTTCGACACGGTGGATCCCAACCTCAGAAAGATCATTGAGCACGGCAGCCATGTTTATGAGACCGAACATGTGAGCAAAGACGGCAGGGTCATTTCCCTGGAGGTGAAAAGCAGGCTGATCAATTATTTCGGTCGGGAGGCCATCATCTCGATCGCCCGGGAAACCACCGAACGGAAGCAGATGGAAC
The DNA here is from genome assembly GCA_964489545.1 of uncultured Bacteroidales bacterium. Classification (GTDB taxonomy): domain Bacteria; phylum Bacteroidota; class Bacteroidia; order Bacteroidales; family JAGOPY01; genus JAGOPY01. The sequence continues at coordinate 54,979 of CAZAZE010000015.1, read as the reverse complement.
GCAACATCCTGAGCGCGGTGATCAAAGCGGAAGAAAACGAGCGGGAGCGGATCTCGGCCGAGATCCACGACGGGCTGGGGCCGCTGCTCTCCACGATTAAGCTCTACGTGAATGAACTGGAATCGGGGGATCTGGAACCGGATGAAAAAGCCACGATGCTCGCGCAGACCAACGAGCTGATCAACGAAGCCATCAGCAGTACCCGGGCCATCTCCAACAACTTATCGCCCCATCTCATCCTGGATTTCGGGCTGGTCAAAGCCGTGGAATCGTTTTGCAAAAAAGTCAACCTGGCGCAAAAGACACGTATCCATTTTGAAAGCGGGCTGGGTGGAAAACGGTTCGACCAGACCGTGGAGATCGTCCTGTACCGCATCATCACCGAATTGATCAACAACACCCTCAAGCATGCAAATGCGGAGAAGATCGGGATTTACCTGGAGATCATCGAAGATACGCTTCAGATGACCTATATGGACAACGGCTCCGGTTTCGACAAGGAAGCCGTGATGTCTGGCGACGGCGGCGGGATGGGCCTGAAGAACATTGTCAGCCGCCTGCGCTCGGTGAACGGCAGTTACCGAATGCACAGCCGCCAGGGCGCGGGATTCCTCATGGTTGTGGAGATCCGGGCCGACGGGGACCCGTTGCAGGCATAATCAATGGGAATATAATCACCATATCGCTGAAAGTATTACCTTTGCTTCGATACGAAAACAGCCCGATGGAACAGAAGCTGAACATTATCATCGTCGATGACCACGAGTTCTTCCGCAGTGGTCTGAAGATGGTCATCAACCGGCTCAAATACGCCCGCGTGATCGGCGAGGCGACCAATGGCCGGGAGTTCCTGGAGCTGCTCCGGCATAAAGAACCGGATATCGTGCTGATCGACATCCAGATGCCCCTGATGAACGGGATCGAAGCCACCCGCCTGGCGCTGGAGGAATTTCCTGACCTGAAGATCGTCGCCCTCACCATGTTCGACGACGAGGAATACGTGCAAAGTATGATCGATGCGGGCGCCAAAGGCTTTCTTTTGAAAAACATCACCCGGGAAGTCCTCGACCAGGCCCTCCTGGCCATACAGGACGGCAAGAACTATTATTCCCCGGAACTCTGGGAGTTCTTCGCCAAAAAAGTGGTCAGCGAGCCGAAGCAGGACGACGATGTACAGCTCACCCGCCGCGAACGCGAGATCCTGCGCCTGATCTGCGACGGCTTGAGCAACAAGGAGATCGCCGACCGTTTGTTCATCAGCGAGCGGACCGTCATCGGCCATAAATCCAACCTCCTGGCCAAGACCAACACCAAAAGTTCCGTTGGTCTGTTATCCTACGCGATCAAGAATCGTCTGGTGGAAATCCAATGATATTGAGACTCCATCTCAAATAATCGAGATGGAGTCTCAACTATTGTTAATTAATTAACAATAAAAAATCCCATCTTCTTCCGATTTTCCGCATACAGATCGTTTACACCTCTATACTTTGTATCTCTTTGTTTATCATTCTCTTAAAAAATTCTTCGATTCGTTTTTCGAAAAAAACCAGTAATAAAGTACTGGTTTTTTTGCTCCCTTTTCCCGGAAGCAGTTGCCGCCAGGTCATGGTTATGATTCCGCATTCTGTAGGTTTCTTCTGATTGAAAATCAGGACTTAATCACCTTGTACACCTTTATATACTGATATAATTTTGTTTCATGAAATTCAATTAAAATGAACCCGTTAAAAAACGTACCCATGGAAACAAAGAAAATCCTCATCGTCGACGACGACATTGACATCATTACCGTCGTGAAGGCCATTCTCTCCAAGGAAGGCTACACTGTGATCAACGCCTCCGACAAGATCGAAGGCTTTAAACTGGCGTACAGGGAAAAACCGGACCTGGCGATCCTCGACGTCATGATGACCACCCAGTACGAAGGATTCGAACTGGCCAAGGAATTCAGCGAAAACCCTGAATTCGAGCACATGCCCGTGCTGATGATGACTTCGATCGACGTGCTCACCACCACCAAGCCCAGCGTGCAGGAAATGGCCCGGGAATTCCGCCAGGACCCGAACTACCGCGAACTCGACGTCATTCTCGTCAGGGACGTCATCACCGGAAAAGCCGGCGTTGACTACCGCACCGAGAAAGGCCCGTCGGTATGGCTGCCGGTCGACGGCTTCCTGAGAAAACCGGTCGACGGCAAGAAGCTCGTGCCCGAAGTGGCCCGGATCCTGGAGCTGAAGCACGCTAAAACACACTGAGACCATGCTTAGGGCTCTGTGACGGGCTGATCCATAATTAAAACTTATAGAAACCGTAATCCGATTTGAGATGTCATCTGCTGTACAGCAAATACTAACCGAATACGCCGGGAGCGGCAGGGAAAGCCTGATCCCCATCCTGCAGAAGATACAGGATGCCGAAGGCTACCTTTCGCGCCGGGCAGTGGTCGAGGTGGGCAAGGAACTCGATATGCCGGCCAGTAAAATCTACGGAGTGGCCACCTTTTATAATCAATTCCGTTTCGAGCCCCTGGGGAAATACCACATCCAGGTGTGCCGCGGCACGGCCTGCCATGTCCTCGGCTCGGCCACCGTGCTGGAAGAAATGGAGAAGATCCTGAAGGTCAAGGCCGGGCAAACCACCCGCGACGGCCTCTTCAGCATCGAGGTGGTGGCCTGCATCGGCGCCTGCGGCCTGGCGCCCGTGATCTGCGTCAACGGCGAATTTCACGCCAAGGTCACCAAAGATTCGCTACGGGGTATCATTGAAGAATACCGCGCAAAAGATAACGATCAAAATACGGATTCATGAAAACGACTTCTCAATACTCTTCGTTCATAGAAGAATGCTTGGTTAACGGGCCCTCCGCATGCATCGGTGATGTTCAGGAAAAGCAGTTGAAGATGCTGCGGAGGGATGATGTTTCGGTGCCTGTCATCTATATCGGCATGGGCACCTGTGGGCTCGGAGCGGGGGCTGGAAAAACTAAGACAGCTGCCCTGGAATACCTGACGCGTCATGGGATTGACGCCACTATCAAAGATGTCGGATGCATCGGCCTCTGCTCTTCCGAACCCATACTGGACATTCAACTTCCCGGAAAAAGAAGGATCTCTTTCGAAAATGTCACCGCTGACAAGGTGGAGGGAATTCTGGACCGGATCTTTTATAACGAACTGCCGCAGCATCCGCTGCTCGGGCAGTTCTCCCGGGGCGACGGCAAGGAATGGGACGGAGTCCCTTCGCTGGACGAACACCCGTTCTTTGCCCCGCAGACCCGCTTCGTGCTGAAGAACTGCGGCATCATCGACCCCGAAAGCATTGAAGAATACATCGCCAATGGCGGTTACCATACGCTCGTCAAGACCTTGCGAACGACATCATCAGCAGATGTGTGCCGGATCGCGGAGGAAAGCGGGCTCAGGGGGCGCGGCGGCGGCGGTTTCCCTTCCGGCAGAAAATGGAGCCTGGCCCACCAGGAGCAAGCCGATCAGAAGTACCTGGTCTGCAATGCCGACGAAGGAGACCCCGGCGCGTTTATGGACAGGGCGGTCATCGAGGGTGACCCGCACCGGTTGATTGAAGGCATGGCCATCGCGGCTTACGCGATCGGTGCCTCCAAAGGGTACGTTTACATCAGGGCGGAATACCCCCTGGCGATCAAACGGCTCAAAATCGCAATCTCGCAAGCTTATGATTTAGGGTTATTGGGTTCAAACATAGCTGGCTCAGATTTTTCGTTTGATTTATTGGTTAAAATGGGTGCCGGTGCGTTTGTGTGCGGAGAAGAGACTGCCCTGATCCACAGTATTGAAGGTAAGAGAGGAATGCCGCGCCCCCGGCCTCCTTTCCCTTCCACCAGCGGCCTGTTCGGCAAGCCGACGGTGATCAACAACGTGGAAACCCTCTCCAACGTCCCCTCGGTGTTTGAGCACGGCGCCGCGGCATTCAGCTCCGTCGGCACCGCAACCAGCAAAGGGACCAAGGTATTCGCCCTCTCCGGCAAGATCAACCGCACCGGGCTGGTGGAGATCCCGATGGGAACCACCATCAGCGACATCATCTTCAGGATCGGCGGGGGAATCCCAAACAACAAGAAATTCAAGGCCGTCCAGATCGGCGGCCCTTCCGGCGGCTGCATCACCGAAGAAAACCTCGGCATCCAGGTTGATTACGAGAACCTGATCCAGGTCGGCGCCATGATGGGCTCGGGCGGACTGGTCGTCATGGACGAAGAAACCTGCATGGTCGACATCGCCAAGTTCTTCATGGACTTCATCCAGCGCGAAAGCTGCGGAAAATGCATCCCCTGCCGCGAGGGAACCCGCCGCATGCTGGAGATCCTCGAAAGCATCACCCGACGCCCACAGAACGGCAACGGCCACGATGCCCTCGACCGCTTCAAAGGCGTCATGCAACTCGAGAAACTGGGCAAGATCATCAAGGAAACCAGCCTCTGCGGCCTCGGCCAGTCGGCCCCCAACCCTGTCCTCAGCACCCTTCGCTGGTTCCGGGAAGAGTACGAAGCCCACGTCTTCGAACGCATTTGTCCCGCCGGCGCCTGCAGCGACCTCAGGGTGTTCTGCATAGACGTCGAAAAGTGTACCGGCTGCACCGTGTGCTCGAAAAAGTGCCCCACAGGCGCCATCATCGGGGCCAAAAAGACCCCGCACTTCATCGTTGAAGACAAATGCATCGGCTGCGGAAGCTGCCAGGAAGCCTGCAAGTTCGACGCCATCTTCATCAAATAATCAACCAACGACCGCATCGCCATGAACTTTCAAATAGAAGTCAACAACAAGCAACTGGAAGCCCGGCCGGGCGATACCATCCTAGATGTACTCAACCGGAACGGAATGCACGTTCCCACGCTCTGCCACATCAAAGACATGATCCCGACCGGATCCTGCCGCATGTGCGTGGTGGAACTGGAAAATAACGGTCGCCTGGTGCCATCCTGCTCCTTCCCGGCTTCCCCGGAAATGAAGATCAATACCCATTCGCCCCGGGTCGTGGAAGCGCGGAAAACCATCGTGGAACTGCTGCTTTCGAACCATCCCGACGACTGCCTCTACTGTGTCCGCAACGAAAACTGCGAACTGCAGAGCCTCAGCCGGGAACTGCACGTCACGGAAAGAAGGATCAAAGGCAGGAAGAACAGCTTCAGCATCGACCGTTCCAGCGCCAGCCTGGTGCGCGATCCCGACAAGTGCATCCTCTGCGGACGCTGCGTGCGGGTCTGCGAAGAGGTGATGGGCGTCTCCGCCATCGAATTCATCGGCCGCGGCTCGAAAACCCACATCGGCACCGCCTACGACATGGGCCTGAACACCTCGAGCTGCATCAACTGCGGCCAGTGCATCATGGTCTGCCCCACCGGCGCGCTCCATGAAAAGAGCCATTTCGGCGAGGTGCTCGACGCCATCAACAATCCGAAAAAGAAGGTGGTCGTGCAGTACGCCCCCGCCATCTCCGTGTCGCTGGCCGAAGCCTTTCGCATGAAGGCCGGCGAAGACATCAACGGCATCCTGAACGCCGTGCTCCGCAAGATCGGATTTGACTACGTATTTGACACCACCTTCTCGGCCGACCTCACCATCATGGAGGAATCGGCGGAGCTTATCGATCGGGTGTCGAAAGGCGGTAAAATGCCGATGTTCACCAGCTGCTGCCCGGCCTGGATAAAGTATGCAGAGGAATTCGCGCCCGATTTTATCGAAAACCTTTCGAGCTGTAAATCACCGCAGCAAATGATGGGCGCGGTGATCAAAACCTGGTTTGCCGAACAGGAAGGGCTGAATCCCGAAGACATTTACTCGGTCTCGGTGATGCCCTGCACGGCCAAGAAATTCGAAGCGCAGCGCACCTCGATGACCCGCAAGGGCCTCACCGACGTCGACGCCGTGCTGACCACCCGCGAGCTGGTCGACCTGATCCGGATGTATGGCATCGACGTGCACCACCTGGAACCCGAAACAGCCGATTCGCCAATGGGAACCCGCTCATCCGCCGGTAAGCTGTTCGGCGCCTCCGGCGGAGTGATGGAAGCCGCCCTGCGTACCGCGTATTACAAGATCACCGGCAAAGAGATGGTACAGTTCCGCGTTAACGAGATCCGCGGGCTGAACGGGCGCAAGGAAACAAAAGTGCAGATCGGCGACCTGGAGCTCGGAATCGCCGTGGTGAGCGGGATCGCCAACACCAAAGAATTGCTTGATGAGATCCGCGCCGGCCGCGACGACATCCATTTCGTGGAAGTGATGGCCTGCCCGGGCGGCTGCATCGCCGGCGGCGGCCAGCGCATCGGCGCAGGACTCGAGGCTATCCGCGCCCGGATGAAAAGCCTCTACGATATCGATGACAAAGCATCGATCAAGGTCTCGCATAAAAACCCCGAGATCATGGAACTGTACAAGAACTTCCTCGGCGAGCCCCTCGGCCACCGCAGCCATGACCTGCTGCACACGAAATATATCGAGAGGGATGACGTTTTGCTGTAAGACTGCAGGACTGTAAGACTGTAGGACTGTAGGACTGTAGGACTGTAAGACTGTAGGACTGTAAGACTGTAGGACTGTAAGACTGTAAGACTGTAAGAATTAAGAATTAATCATTAAGCATTGAGCATTAAACATTAAACATTAAACACTAAACATTAAACACTAAACATCACCCCCTCATGGCCTCTTCCCGGAAATATCGCAAACTCGTCTACACGGTCAAGGACCGCTGCAGGGTTTGCTATACCTGTGTGCGGGAATGCCCGGTGAAAGCGATCCGGATCTTCAACGGCCAGGCCGAAGTGATCCCCGAACGCTGCATCGCCTGCGGGAACTGTGTGAAAGTGTGCAGCCAGGACGCCAAGGTGTTCATCGATTCCCGGGAGCAGGTCAAGATCTTCCTCAAGGGCGACCGGCCGGTCTACGCCATGGTTGCCCCCAGTTTCCCGGCGGAATTTGTCGACATCCCCGATTATCGCGTGCTCGTCGGCATGATCAAAACCCTGGGCTTTGATAAGGTCCTCGAAGTATCCTTCGGGGCGGATATGGTGGCCCGGGAATACAACAGGCTGCTCGGGCACAACGGCACAAAGCACTACATCTCCTCCGACTGCCCGGCGATCGTCAATTATATCGAAAACTACCATCCCGACCTTGTCCCGGCCCTGGCGCCGATCGCCTCACCCATGGTGGCGCTGTGCCGGATCATCCGGAAAAAATACGGAGCAGAGCCGCTGCTGGTCTTTGTCGGCCCCTGCATCGCCAAGAAAGCGGAATCCGACGAGATCGACGAAGGCATCACCTTCAGGGAACTCAGGAAGCTCTTTGAAGAATTCGGTATCAGCAAAGAAAAAACCACACCGGCGGACTTCGACGAGCCGTCTTCGGGAAAGGGCGCCATTTTCCCTGTCAGCCGCGGCCTGCTGCAGACCGCCAACAAGAACGACGACATTGTGGAGGGAAATATCCTGGTGGCCGACGGCAAATCGAACTTTCGCGAAGCGATCAAGGAGTTCGAGAACGGCCTGATGAACAGCCAGCACCTGGAACTGCTCTGCTGCGAAGGCTGCATCATGGGCCCGGGCATGTCGATCGGCTGCAAGAAATTCGAAGGGCTGGCGCGGGTCAGCCAGTATGTCCAGGAAAAACTGAAGAACCTGGACGAAGAAACCTGGGAGAAAAATGTCGCGGAATTCTCCGATATCGATTACTCCCAGGCCTTTTCAAAGCGCGAGCGCACACCCTTGCAGGCTCCGAAGGAAAAAGTTGAGGAAGTGCTGTTCCAGATGGGCAAGGTGAGCGAAAAAGACCAGCTGAACTGCGGCGCCTGTGGCTACGACACCTGCGTCGAGCACGCAGTCGCCATCGTGAAGGGGCTGGCCGAGAACGAAATGTGCCTCCCATACGCCATCGAAAAGCTGCACCGTTCCGTACAGGCGCTCAACATCTCCAACGAACAACTGGCCGATGCGCAGCAGGCGCTGCGGCAGTCGGAAAAACTGGCCAGCATGGGCCAACTTTCGGCCGGCATCGCCCACGAACTGAACAACCCGCTGGGCGTCATCACCATGTACACCAACATCCTCAAGGACGAAACGCCGCCCGACAGCGACATGTACAAAGACCTCCAGCTCATCGTGGAGCAGGCCGAGCGCTGCCGCGGCATCGTAGGCGGACTGCTTAACTTCGCCCGCAAGAACCAGGTGCAACTGGTCGAAACCAATATGGTCGACTTCATCAGCCGAAGCATCGACGCCATCATCCACCCGGAAAACGTGGAGATCCTCTTCGAAAACAACATCACCGACCCGATCGCCCGGATCGACAAGGACCAGATGATGCAGGTGCTGACCAACCTGGAAAAGAACGCCGTGGAAGCCATGCCCAAAGGCGGATTGCTGAAGATCATCCTCTCGGGGACCGACCATGAGGTGGAGATCGCCGTGAGCGACACCGGCACCGGCATCAGGGAAGAACATATGGAAAAGATATTCACCCCGTTCTTCACCACCAAGGAGGTGGGAAAAGGCACGGGACTGGGCCTGCCGCTCATTTATGGCATCGTGAAGATGCACCGCGGACAAGTCAGGGTCGCCTCCAACGCCGACCCCTGGAAAGGCCCGACCGGAACAACGTTTACGATTAAGATCCCGAGATGACATCTCGGATTAAAAAATTTCATCCGAGATGACATCTCAACAGTAAAAAATAAACTGCTAAAGTCATGAAAGAGAACAAGAAAACCATCCTGATTGTTGATGACGATGTAGACTACCTGGCCCAGCTTGAGCTGCAGGTGAAAAAACTCGGATTCGACGTCATCACCGCCGATACGCAGAAATCCGGGGAGGAAATGATCGACAGGCACCAGGTGGATCTGGCTATCATCGACCTGATGATGGAAAACAAGGACAGCGGATTCATCCTGTGCTACAAAATGAAGCAGAAATATCCGGCCATGCCCGTGATCATCGCTTCGGCCGTTACCGCCGAAACCGGGCTGAGCTTCGGCGTGGAAACCGAGGCCGACCGCCGCTGGATCAAGGCGGATACCTTCATCGAAAAAGGCATCCGGCCCGACCAGCTCGAGCGGGAGATCAATAAGCTGCTGAAGATTTAGTCAGCGGGCAGCAGTCAACTCAGAACTCAGAACTCAGAACTCAGAACTCAGAATTCAAAACTCAAATCCATGGCAACGCTCAAGATACTGGTAGTCGATGATGAACCGGGGATCCGTTCGGGAATTCTCAGGATCCTGCGGAATTTCAAGGTAGGGTACCCGTTCATGGACGAAGATTTTGAGTTCGAGGTCATCGAAGCGGAAACGGGAGAAAAAGCCATCGAGATCGTGGAGCGCTCGCCGGTCGACATCATTCTGCTCGACAACAAGCTTCCCGGGATGGACGGCATTGAAGTGCTGGAGTACATCAAAAAGAAGGAATTCGACGCGCAGGTGATGATGATCACCTCATACGCATCCCTGGAACTGGCGGTGAAAGCCACGAACAACGGGGCGTTCAATTTCGTCCCCAAACCGTTCACGCCCGATGAACTCAAAGCGGCCATCGAAGGGATCACCAAGCACCTGTTCCTCAAGCGGATGACCCGGCAGATGAACAAGGAAGGCAAACAGGTACGGTTCCAGTTCCTCTCCGTCCTTTCGCACGAGCTGAAATCGCCCATCAACGCCGTGGAAGGCTACCTGAAGATCATGAAGGAGCGGCAGGTTGGCAACGACCTGACCGATTACGACACCATGATCGACCGTTCGCTGGAGCGGATCAAAGGCATGCGCAACCTGATCATGGACCTGATGGACCTGACCCGGCTGGAATCGGGCAAGAAAACACGCGAGCTGAAAAAAGTCGATCTCAACCAGGTGGCGCGCATTGCCATGGACACCATGGAGCCAATGGCCATCCAGAAGAACGTCACAATGTACCTCGATTGTCCTGAAAATATTTACATCAATGCCGATCACGATGAGATCGAGATCATCCTGAACAACCTGGTCTCCAACGCTGTTAAGTACAACAAGGAAGGCGGTTCGGTGCATGTCACCCTCAGCCAGCCGGGGCAGCTCATCAAGATAAAGGTCGAAGACACCGGCATTGGCATGACGGAAGAAGAAACGGCGCTGTTGTTTCAGGAATTTGTCAGGATCAAGAACGAAAAGACCAAACTGATCACCGGCAGCGGCCTGGGGCTCTCCATCGTAAAAAAACTCGTGGAAGGCACGTACCAGGGGCAGATCAGCGTGAAGAGCCAGCCGGACGTTGGGACAACGTTTATCGTGATGCTACCGACATAACCCCCACCCCTTCCCTCCCCCAATTGGGGGAGGGAGTAAGGGAGGGGGCTGAAATCAAAATGTGAATCGTATGATCTTCCAACCTGAAAAATACGCCATTCCCGACGAACCGATGAAACCGTTCATCGACGACCGGGAGATCTTTGACCTGCTGGAACACACACTGCCCACACCAGAACAAGTCAGCGAAGTAATTGCGAAATCCCTGGGAAAACAGCGGCTGTCATTGGCGGATGTAGCCATCCTTATTAAGGCCACTGATTCACAGATTAAGGAAATAAAAGAGGGAGCCAAGCGGCTGAAGAAAGAGGTGTATGGCGAGCGGATCGTGCTGTTCGCCCCGCTCTACGTTGGCAATTATTGCGTTAATAACTGCAAATACTGCGGTTTCCGGGCATCAAACCGCAAGGCCCTGCGGAAAACCCTGACCGAAGCGGAACTGATACAGAATGTGGAAGCGCTTGAAGAGAACGGGCAGAAAAGGTTGATCCTGGTATACGGCGAACATCCATCCTACACCCCCGAATATATCGCACACACGGTAAAAACGGTTTACGGGGTTAAAAAAGGCAACGGCGAGATCCGGCGTGTGAACATCAACGCCGCCCCGCTCGACATAGAAGGCTTTCGCATCGTGAAAGAGGCCGGGATCGGCACTTACCAGATCTTCCAGGAGACCTATCACCGGGAAACCTACCAGAAATACCATACAGGCGGGTTCAAAAAGGACTATGATTACCGGCTCACCGCCCTTGACCGCGCCCAGGAAGCCGGACTCGACGACGTGGGCATCGGCGTGCTGTTCGGGCTGTACGACTGGCGGTACGAAGTGATGGCGCTCGTACGCCACACCAACCACCTGGAAGCCTGCTACAACGTCGGCCCCCATACCATTTCCTTCCCCAGGCTGCAGTATGCTTCCGAATACGAGATTTCGCCCGACTGGCTGGTGAATGACGAGGATTTCACACGCATCATAGCCATTCTGCGCCTGGCCGTCCCTTACACCGGGATGATCCTCACCGCCCGCGAACCGGAGCACATCCGAAGGGAGGTCCTGCAATACGGGGTTTCTCAGATCGACGCCGGCACGAAACTCGAGATCGGCGCATATGCGGAATCTGAATTACATGCACAAGACCCGGAAAAGGAGCAATTCCTCATCAGCGACAACCGTTCCCTGCGCGAAGTGATCGATGAACTGCTGGAAGAAGGCTACATCCCTTCGTTCTGTACGGCCTGTTATCGTAAAGGCCGTACCGGCGAGCATTTCATGGAGTTCAGCGTGCCCGGCTTCATAAAAAGATACTGCACGCCCAATGCCCTGCTGACCCTGGCGGAATACCTTGAGGATTACGCCCCGGAGGAGACAGCGAAGACCGGATGGGCGCTGATCGGAAAAAACATAGAAACGGAACTGGATGCGAAACAGGCCCGGGAAACCCGGAAACGGCTCGACCGCATCCGCGCCGGCGAACGGGATATATACTTCTGATCATGATGGCTCCCCCGATCAAGATACGCACCGACAGCATCCTGGCCAAGCCCCGCTTTGACCGGGAAGACCTCGTGCAAATGCTGACCGTGAAGGAAGACCGCGAAAAGCACCGCATCTTCCGCAAGGCTTATGAGACCAAAAAGACCTTCGCGGGCAATGTCGTCTATCTTCGCGGGCTGATCGAACTGTCGAACATTTGCCGCAAAGACTGTTACTATTGCGGGATCCGCCGGAGCAACCCTCATGTGAACCGCTACACCCTGACCCGGGAGGAGATCGTGGAAAAAGCCCTCTGGGCCTGGAGGCGGAACTTCGGCTCCATCGCGATCCAGTCGGGCGAGCGGACCGACAAGCCCTTCATCGACCTCATCACCGACAGCATCACGGCCATCCGCAAGGAGACCAGCAACGCATTGGGCATCACCCTGAGCTGCGGAGAGCAGACCTTGGATACGTACCGCCGCTGGCTCGATGCCGGGGCGCACCGCTACCTGCTGCGCATCGAGACCTCTTCCGAGGAACTGTTCCGGAAGATCCATCCCGACAACGAGATCCACCGGTACAACGACCGGCTCCTGGCCCTGGAAAATCTGAAAAAGGCAGGCTACCAGACCGGCACCGGCGTCATGATCGGCCTGCCCGGCCAGACCACCGACGACCTGGCCAATGACCTGCTCTTCATGCGCTATTTCGACGTCGATATGGTCGGCATGGGGCCGTACATTCCTCATCCGGACACACCGTTGGGAATTGAGATGGAGTCTCAGAAAACCGAGATTCCATCTCTGCTGCCTCCCGCTGAAAGGTTCGACCTGAGCCTGCGAATGATCGCACTGGCCCGCATCATGCTCAAAGACGTCAATATCGTCGCCTCCACCGCCATGCAGGTGCTCGACCCCGACGGGCGGATGAAGGCCATCCTGGCCGGCGCCAATGTGTTTATGCCCAACATGACGCCAAAAATCTATACTGGCGATTACAACCTGTACCAGGGCAAACCCATGGTCATGGACGATCCCATGGTGGCGGTGAAGGAGCTGGAAATACGGCTCAAATCGGTGGGAGAGATCATCGGCTACGGCAAATGGGGCGATCCGAAACATTATTTTAAAAGAACGCAATGAAGTCAGAAAAAGGACGCGAATTAAAGCCCCACATCGGCATCTTCGGCCGCCGAAACAACGGCAAGAGTTCCCTCATCAACGCCCTGGCCGGGCAGGATGTGGCCATCGTGTCGGCCCAGCCCGGAACGACCACTGATCCCGTGCGTAAATCCGTCGAGATCTTCGGCATCGGTCCCGTGGTCCTGGTCGACACCGCCGGTATCGACGACGAGGGCGAACTGGGCGCGTTGCGCATCCGTAAAACCCTTCAGGTCGTCAAATCCATCGACCTGGCCATCATCGTCATTACGGAGAATGAAATCTGGAAATTTGAAAATGAGTTAATTAGTCAATTCGGGAAATTCGATGTCCCGTATATTTTCGTCCATAATAAATCCGATTTAACGTCCCTGGCACCGGAACTGAGAACCCGCGTCAACCTGGAATTTCAGACCGAAGTCATCGATTTCTCCGCCTTAAGTCCCGAAAACAGGGAAGCGCTGATCCAGGCCCTCATCCGGCACATGCCCGCGACAGCGTATACGAGCACATCGCTGTTGGGAGGATTGCTGAAACGGGGCGACATCGTCATGCTGATCACCCCGATCGACAACGAGGCGCCCGAGGGCCGGATGATCCTGCCGCAGGTGCAGGCCATCCGCGACGTGCTCGACAACGACTGCATCAACGTGGTGTTAAAGGAGACCGAGGTGGAGCATTTCCTGAACACCACCGGCATCAAGCCAAGGCTGGCCATCACCGACAGCCAGATGTTCGGCCGCATCGACAAAGTGATCCCGAAAGACATCCCGCTGACCGGCTTCAGCGTGCTGCTGGCCCGGCACAAAGGACCGTTCGACAAATACCTGGAAGGAACACCGAAGATCGATGCGCTGAAAGACGGCGACCGCGTGCTGATCCTGGAGAGCTGCACCCACCAGGTGAACTGCGACGATATCGGCCGCTACAAGATACCGGACTGGCTGAGCGAGCATACCGGTAAGAAGCTGGAGTTCGACATTGTCGCAGGACTCGACAGCTTCGACCATGATCTGAAAAAGTATGCGCTGATCGTCCAGTGCGGCGGCTGTATGATCACCCGCAAACAGGTGCACAGCCGGCTGAAGGAAGCCATCGAAGCGGGGATCCCGATAACGAATTACGGCATGGCGATCGCGTGGACGAAAGGGATCTACGCGAGGGCGATTCAGCCTTTCGTCAAGGTTTAAATTTTAAGGTTTAAGGTTTAAGGTTTAAGTTCGGGAATTTTATTTATTTACCGCAGATTACACAGATTTGCACTGATTAAACACAGATATACCCGAATTCAAAACTTATAAAAGTCCCGAACTTAAACCTTAAACCTTAAACCTCAACACTTTAGGAGCATTTATCCTCCACCCGCCGCTATAAGCCTTTTCCGGTCCAGTATCCGAACCATCTTCCGCTCTACGGAGATGATCCCTTCATCCGCCATTTCGCCCAGTGCGCGGGCCAGGGAAGGCCGTGCCACGCCAAACTGCTCGGCGAGCTCATTCTGGGTCATCGTCAGTTCCACATAATCCCGGTCGGGTCGGGCCAGCGACAGGATATACTGCGCGATCTTTCCCTTGATGGTCTTGAACGAAAGAAATTTCAGTTTGCTGGCCAGCATCTGGCTCTGGGTGGATACGACATTGAGAAAATTCTGCAGGATGCGGATGTCGGCCTGCAGCATCTTCATGAACTCGTACTTCGGGATAAAAAGGATCCGGGTCTTTTCGTTGGCCATGACGTTGACCGGGAACTTGTTCTGTTTCCCGAAGATGAAGGCGGAGGCGAGGACGCGGGGCGCCCGGATATCGTCGATCTTGATCACTTTGCCCGAAAAGTCCTGCATTTCGCCTTTCACGCTGCCTTCTAGCACCACCATCAGATAATTCACTGTCTCCCCGCTAAACGCGGCGATCTCACCCACCTCGTAAGATTTCGTAAAATGGTGGGTTTTACCGAAGAGGAGCTCCAGTTCATCCTGGTTGAGGCCGGCAAAAACCGGGCATTGTATGAGGGTTTCGAACATTTGGCGATATCACGAGATGACATCTCAAAGGTACGAAATTGTACGCGAGATGTCATCTCAGCATTATGTTAAATCCCTCCACTACTCCGTTTCCCGATAATCTGTAATCTCATTTTAATTACTACTTTTGAAGAAACATAAGCCCCGATTAAACATTTAAACCTTAAAAGTTAACCCTTTGTTCCTTGAGCGTTCCAACGGCAATACCCGGTCAGGCTGGATCGAAGTGATCTGCGGATCGATGTTCTCGGGCAAAACTGAAGAACTGCTCCGCCGTCTGCGCCGCGCGCTCATCGCCCGGCAACGCGTGGAAATCTTCAAACCCGCGGTCGATAAACGCTATCACGATGTGAACGTGGTCTCACACGACGAGAATTTCATCCACTCCACGCCGGTCGAGGCCGCCGCACAGATCCTGCTGTACGCGACGGATTTCGACGTGGTGGGCATTGACGAGGCACAGTTCTTCGACGATGAACTGGTGGTTGTATGCAACAAGCTGGCCGATGCGGGAACGCGGGTGATCGTCGCTGGTCTCGATATGGATTACACAGGCAAGCCTTTCGGCCCGCTGCCCGCCCTGCTCGCCACGGCCGAATACGTCGACAAAGTGCATGCCATCTGCATCAGTTGCGGCGGCCTGGCGCAATACTCGCATCGTACCAGCAGCCAGACCGGCCTGGTGGTCCTGGGCGAATCCGACCGGTACGAGCCGCTCTGCCGGAAATGCTTCTTAGAAAAGAACCGCCTGAATATGAATAAGTAGTGATCCCGGGGCGCATCTTCCATCTTTTTTAATAATTTTGCCATCCGGACCTAAATCTGACCGCATTATGAAAAATTCAATCTTCATCTTAATCGTTCTATTCATGTCAATTCAACAATCAGGCTGCTCCCAGAGCACACCGCAGAACACCCAGGCCGGCAAACAGGCCGCAGAAACCCTTGTGCTGATTAAAACCGGCTTTGGCGACATCACCCTCAAACTTTATAACGATACCCCGAAACACCGCGATAACTTCGTTAAGCTGATCAAGGAAGGCTGGTACGATGATTCTCCCTTTCACCGAATTATCCCGGGATTTATGATCCAGGGCGGCGGAAACAAGGACGGGCGTCAGGATCCGGGCTACACCGTCGAAGCCGAGTTCCGCGCCAATCATATTCATAAGAAAGGAGCCCTGGCCGCCGCTCGCATGGGCGACCAGGTCAACCCGAAGAAAGCCTCCTCAGGCTGCCAGTTCTATATCGTCCAGGGCACCGTGCTCGATGAGGCGACGCTTAACTCCTATGAACAGCGCATGGGCGCCAAATTCACCCCGGAACAACGCCAGGCGTACACTACCATTGGCGGAGCCCCCTGGCTCGACGGCGGCTACACGGTTTTCGGAGAAGTCGTAACCGGATTTGACGTGGTCGATAAGATCGCCGCAGTACAGCGCGATCCGGGCGACAAACCGCTCACCCCGGTCACGATGACCATCGAAATCCTGGAATAACGCCGGGAATCGCCGGGTTAAACGGCATATACGGCAAAAACGGAATAATGACCGATATCTGATAAGCGAATGACAGAATTGATCAAGCGATACCTTTCGGAAATCGAAAGTTTTTCGGCTCAGAATGCTGAAGAGCTCGAGCAATTCCGGATCAGGTACCTCAGCAAAAAAGGGCTGATCCCGGCTTTATTCGATGATTTTAAGAATGTTCCGCCGGAGCAGCGTAGAGAGGTGGGGCAGGCGCTGAACGACCTGAAGAACCGGGCCCAGGACAAAGTCAACCTGCTCAGGGAGCAAATGGAAAGCGCGGTGCGGGAAACCGGGCCGGGGATCGATCTGACCCTGCCTGCCGATTTCCTGCCGCTGGGCAGCCGGCATCCGCTTTCCGCAGTGCGAAAAGAGATCGTCCAGATCTTTTCCCGTATCGGGTTCGTCGTATCGGAAGGCCCCGAAATTGAAGACGACTGGCATAATTTCACCGCGCTCAACTTCCAGCAGGATCACCCGGCCCGTGATATGCAGGATACTTTTTTCATCGGTAAGGAGCCCGATATTTTGCTGCGTACCCACACCTCATCTGTGCAGATTCGTGCCATGCAGTTGCGCAAACCTCCGCTGCGGGAGATTTATCCGGGCAGGGTGTTCCGTAATGAAGCCATCTCGGCCCGCGCCCACTGCATCTTCCACCAGGTTGAAGGACTGTATGTCGATCATGATGTATCTTTCGCCGACCTCAAGCAGACTCTTTATTACTTTGCCCATGAGATGTTCGGCGAAGGAACCCAGGTCCGCTTCCGGCCAAGTTACTTCCCTTTCACGGAACCTTCGGCCGAGATGGATGTGAGCTGCTTTGTATGTGGCGGCAAGGGCTGCCCGATCTGCAAGTACAGCGGCTGGGTTGAGATCCTCGGCTGTGGCATGGTCGACCCGAGCGTTCTGGAAAACTGCGGCATCGACAGCGGGGAATACACCGGTTTTGCCTTTGGCATGGGGATCGAGCGCATCACCATCCTGAAATACCGCATCCAGGACATCCGCTTATTTTTCGAGAACGACGTCAGATTCCTGCGCCAATTCACAGGGTCAGTTTAACTGGTTCTCTAACTTATTGGATTTTTGAGGGTTTGGTGGTACGAGATGTCATCTCGTGAAAAATTTCCCAAAACAGTCAGTTTTTATTGAACTGATCATCAGTTTAATAGAAGAAGCTTCCTCGTAAATTGAGTAACAGCGCCCAACGAGATGTCATCTCATAACAAATGCAGCTCAATCTCCTCGAAAATTACCTCCAGGTTCTTCGATCGCCCCGAAGGAATCTCATACGCCGCCAGAACACCCGGCACCGACTGTATCCGGGTGATCAGCTGCCTCTTGCGGATTGCGGGCAAAGGGTCGTCTGCAATTAAAAAATAATCTGCCCCGCGTTCCTCGGGGATCAGGCGTCCCGATTCGTGGAAATTGGCGACCAGAAAATAATTTCGTCGTTCGTCCGGGTGCGGGTAAATGAAAAATGCATACGCCAGCGCGTCCGACTGTTCGCCCATAAGGAAGTCATCCATCCGCCGCAGACGAAATCCCAGCCGGTCGTTCAGGAAATAAGTGAACCGGTAATCACGCAAATGACAGGATACACCGAAAATAGTGTATTCCAGCGCCGATCCCCCCGATATTTTGAGCTTTTTTGCCAATTCCTATCGCATCCTGATCACGATCGCCTGGCCACCACCCCGGGCCAGCCTGATCAAAAGGTCATCCCCCTTCCGGACCATCTTTCTTTCGATCACATACTCCAGGGGATTGGACTCCCAATCGGCGCCCGGACCATCCGCATAAACGACGGCCTCGTAATCGTTCCCCTCTTCAAGAAAATCCAGCTTCATATCGAACTCACGGGCGTTTTCATCCGTGATCGATCCCAGATACCACGCATCATTCTTCTTCCGTGCGATCGTCACATAATCCCCGATCTTCGCGTTCAACACCCGGGTATCATCCCAGTCGGCCGGCACATCCCGGATAAACTGGAACGCCGGATGCCCCTGGTAATTCCCTATCAGGTCGGCCGCCATCTGGAAAGGACTGTAAATAACCACCAACAGCGCCAGTTGTTTGGCCAGTGTCGAATGTATCCGGTTGTCAGGCTTGTATTCTTTGAAATATATCCCGAAAATACCCGGTGTATAATCAAAGGGGCCCGCCAGAACCCTTGTGAAAGGCAAAATGCAGGTGTGGTCAGGCGGATTGCCTTCGCTCCAGGCTTCATATTCATTTCCCCGGCCCCATTCCCGCGTCATGAAGTTCGGCCATGTCCGCTCCAGCCCCGTGGCTTTTACCGTCTCATGGGCATCGATCATGATCTTATGCCTGGCCGCCTTTTCCACAACCATCGCCTGGTGGTTTACCATCCACTGCCCGTGGTGATACTGGCCTTCGGGACGCATCCGGCCGACATAGCCCGTCTTGACGGCGTGAATACCCAGTCGCTCATACAGGGCAAAGGCTGAATCAAGCTGTTGTTCGTAAAATGCAGCATTTGCTCCGGTCTCGTTATGGGCAATGAGGTAAATGCCCTTTTCCTTCGCGTACCCGGCAACTTCTTCCAGATTATAATCATCAGATGGATCGGTCATGTCAAACTCGACCCCATCGGTCCAGTTCTCCCAGCCTTTATTCCAGCCTTCGACCAGCACGCCGGGAATCCCGTTCTCCAGGGCGAAATCAACATACTGCTTCGCCCGCTCCGTAGTGGCGCCATGTTTCGGGCCGGCCGCCCAGGTGTATTTCCCGATATGCATCCCCCACCAGATCCCGATGTACTTCATCGGCCGGATCCAGGATTCGTCCTCGATCCGGGAAGGTTCGTTGAGGTTCAGGATCATGGATGATTCGATGAGTCCGCCGGCCGTTTTCGCCAGTTGTATCGTTCTCCAGGGCGTTTTGAACGGAACCTTAACCTTCGCCTTCACCCCATCGGGCCAGGGCACCAGGTCACAGAAAAATTTCAACGGATCGTCTGCCGACCGTTTCAGCCGCATTTCCGGGTAATCCACCAGCGCCGCTTCATGCAGGCTCAGGCACAGGCTGTCGGCCGACTCCAGCGTAAACGGGGTGTTGGCTGAATCCACTGCGCTCAGGGGCGTATTCCGGTACAAAAACTCATGCTGATCGTAATCTCCCGGTATCCACCAGGCACTCATGTCTTCCCGGAAACGATATTCCGTCAGTTCGCGCAGGATCCGAAGGCTCGTGAGCCCTTCCTGCTCCGGCATGACGTACCTGAAGGCAACACCATCACTGTAGGCCCGGAACTCCAGCTGCAGAATGCGGCCCGGATCCTCCCGTTCCTCCAGGGTGACCAACAGGTTGCTGTAATGGTCGAGGATCCGCTTCTTCTGGCCCCAAGCAGTCTCCCAGCGCTTATGATCGCCGGTCAGCTTGGCTTCCGTCATCCGGAAACCCCCGGAAAGCGTTAGCTGGTCCTGCAACTCAAAGCCCAAACGCGAGGTGTCCACAATTACCTTCCCCTCACGGATGACCTGATAAAAAGGCGTTCCGTCCTTTAAAATAAAGACGATATTATTCATCCGGTCAGGAGAAATCACCCTGATTTCTTCATCATGTGAGCAGGAAGAGAAGGCCATGGCACCTATCAGGAATATAAGATATAAATATTTCATTTTGGGCATAATATCTGGATTTTCAGGCCGCAGGCTTCAGGCTTCAGGCCACACGCTGCAAGCTTCAGGCTCTATTGATTCAAATTCTATTTTTTTAGAAAACTCAAAACTCAAAACTCAGAACTCAGAACTCAGAACTCAGAACTCAGAACTCAGAACTCAGAACTCAACTGCTCCCAATCCCCGAAATTCTCAAAATTAACATACGTTCTGGGCTCCGTGGTCCAGAATTGGTTGGAATTGTAGGTCCAGCCAAGCGTTTCGGATCCTCCGCCGCTCTGGGTGGTAATGAGAAGGGTTCCGCTGACGCTGCCGATGGCAAGGGCCTGGTCACGAGGCCATGCGCTGTCACCCCTGCTGGCGTCAACGGGTATCCAGCCGTAACCGGGAAGATATACTTCCGCCCAGCGGTGAAACACGTCGTCCATACTGGCATCTTCGCCCCTAACCACCACGGATCCCACGTAACGGGCGGGAATACCGGCGGCGCGGCACAGGGAAATGAACACAAAGGTGTATTCCGAGCAGGAGCCGTTGCCGCGCGCCAGCACGGTCGGGGCAGTGTTCCATCCTCCGGTCATTTCATAATACATGTGATCGATAAGATAATCATAAATCTTTCGCACGATCCAGTAAGGATTCTGTTCATCGCCAACGGCTTTTTCCAGGGCATCACGAATCACCGGATGGGTCATCTGGAATTTCTCGTTATCTTCGAGATACCGGTCTTTGATTTCTGCGGGAATCTGGTCAAGGCTCCCAAGATTTTCGGGGAAGATGAAATGCCGGACCTCCCAGGTGCGGGCACGTGTGGTCATTTCGACCGTCACCGTTTCCCCGGCATCCAGGTTGCGCAGGTGGTAGTGCGCGGTTTGCTGGCCCCAGCGGTCGGTCACAAAATCCACCGGCGGTATGTTGTATTCAATTTCGCCAAGCAGTTCCTGATTATCGCGGTTGACCGGAACGGCAATATGCAGATCGGCCGTGAGGACCTTCCCGGGCCCGAAATTCTTGATCTGGTGTGTAAATGTCACGGCTCCGGTCCGTTCCTTTTTCCGGGTGAAGTGCTCCTCATCACGGTAGATCAGTTCATATGCCCGGTCATCCTGGTAATCCATGCACCAGAGGTTATTTCCGTCGAAGCATATCCCTGCCACAACCGGACCTGGCGCATCGGTGATCAGGATCACACGGCCGTTTTCCGGGTTAACCCGGTAAATCTCATTCTTCCCGCTGTCGGTCACCCACAGGTATTCACCGTCAAAAGCAAGACCGGAAGGATCGGGTGCAGGAGCCTTAAAACTGCGGATGGTCGTGCCATCCACCGGGCTGAACTGGGTCAGCTCGTCGGTTATATTGTCGACGCACCAGAGATAGCGGCCGTCCCAGGCCAGGCCCGCAGGGCTGGGAGACGGAGCCGCAAGGGTGTGGAGGACATGGCCAGTCGCAGGGTCGATCCGGTAGATGATCCCGTCATAATCCTCCGAAACATCCTTGCCTCCCTTGAGATCGGAATTCCATAGGGCTTCCCCGTCCCAGGCCAGGGCCAGGGGCCAGTAGCCGGGTGAAGGTAGCGTGCGGACGACAGACCCGCTGGCCGGATCGATGCAGTAAAGCAGGTCCGTCTTCCGGTCGGCGGTCCAGAGGTGCTTTCCGTCATAAGTAATGGCGGTGGAAAATTTCCCGGGAAGTTCGAAAGATCTGATGACCTTGCCGGGATAAGCCATTAATATTGAAGAGGTAAGAGAGAGAACAATAAAGAAGACACAGGACACGGCCTGAACAACTCTTTTCATGGCATGACATTTTGGTTCAGGGAATGAAATTAGTACAAAAACCCGGAAAGAAGGAGAGGGTGCGGTAAAATAAGGTCGGGCTCAGCCCGCAGCAGAGTCGCCAAATAGTTTTTCGACCGCCTTTTCCGCGGCGATCTGCTCGGCCGCTTTGATCGAAAAGTCCTGCCCTCGTCCGTATGGCTCCTTGTTGAGGAACAATTCTACGACATACTGTTTTTTATGCCCTTCCCCGATCTCCTCCACAACTTTGAATTCAACCTGGCACTTTTCCCGCTGCGCATATTCCAGGATGCGGCTTTTATAATTCGTATCGGTCCGCTCGATCTCATCAACGTCAAGGTGTACGTCAATAATTCTGCGGATAATCACTTTACGGGTGAACATATAGCCCTTGTCGAGATAGATGGCGCCGATCAGCGCTTCAAAAGTATCTCCGTAAATGGATTTGCTTGTGGAATAATTGCCATCTCCCTGGAAGATGAGTTTGTTTAGGCCCATCTTCAGCGATAATTTGTTGAAACGGTTCCGGCTGACGATGCGGGAACGCATTTCCGTCAGGAATCCTTCATTCTGATAAGGGAATTTCTTATAAAGATAATCGGCGACCACCGCACTGAGGATCGCATCGCCGAGGTATTCCAGCCTTTCGTTATTGACATGCTGCTTTTTAAGCCAGAAATGGGGCGCCGATTTATGGCTCAATGCGACTTTATAGAGATGTATGTTTGAAGGGAAGAATCCGAGCAGATTTTTTACTGCCAGGTAAAGTTGTTTGTCTTTGCTGAACTGGATCCTGATCCTGCTGATCATCACCGGGAAAGATGAAGTTATCCCTGGTATTTTTTAAAGATGACGGAAGCATTATGACCGCCGAAGCCGAAGGTATTGCTCAGTGCATAGGTCACCTCGCGTTTTTTAGCCGTGTGGTACGTGAAATCCAGGCGATTGTCAATCTCGGGATCGTCGGTGAAGTGATTAATAGTTGGTGGGATGATGCCATGCATCATGGCCTTAATGGTTGCTATAGCCTCAATAGCGCCGGCCGCGCCGAGCAGGTGCCCGGTCATCGACTTGGTGGAGTTGATGCTGATTTTGTATGCATGTTCCCCGAAAGTACTGATAATGGCTTTGGGTTCGGCAATATCGCCCAATGGCGTGGAGGTACCATGTGTGTTGATATGGTCGATTTCTTCTGGTTTAAGACCGGCATCACGCAAGGCAGCGGTCATTGACAGGGATGCTCCCTTCCCGTCGACATGCGGGGAGGTCATATGATAGGCGTCGCCAGAAAGTCCTCCTCCAGCCACTTCGGCATATATCTTCGCTCCCCTGGCAATGGCATGCTGCAGGTCTTCGAAGATCAGCGCGCATCCCCCTTCTCCCAGGACAAAACCGTCACGGTCTTTGTCGAAGGGGCGTGAGGCTGTTTTCGGATCATCATTCCGGGTGCTGATGGCATGCATGGCATTGAACCCGCCGACACCGCCCGGTGTAATGGAAGCTTCCGAACCGCCGGTGACAAACACATCCGCATAGCCCAGCCGGATATAGTTAAAGGCGTCAACCATGGCGTTGGCCGAAGAGGCGCAGGCGGAAACCGTCGCAAAGTTCGGGCCCATAAAGCCGTAACGGATCGAGATATGGCCTGCGGCGATATCCGCGATCATTTTGGGGATGAAAAAAGGATTGAACCGTGGGGTGCCATCGCCCCGTGCGAAAGAGGATACTTCGTTTTCAAAGGTTTCCAGCCCGCCAATACCCGATGCCCAGATGACCCCTACCCGTTCCTTGTTGACCTTTTCCAGGTCCATCCCGGAGTCAACTACGGCCTGATCTGTTGCGACCATGGCGTATTGGGCGTATGGGTCATACTTTCTGGCCTCCTTGCGGTCAAAATAGTTGCCCGGGTCAAAATTCTTGACCTCGCAGGCGAACTGGGTCTTGAGCTTGGAGGAGTCAAAACGCTGGATCGGCGCAGCGCCGCTAACCCCATTGATCAACGCGGTCCATAATTCGTCGACCGTGTTGCCCAATGGGGTAAGGGCACCAAGACCGGTAATAACTACTCGGCGTAATGGCATGCAGGAAATTTAAATTTATTTGGTGTTCTCTTCAATGTACTTGATGGCGTCACCAACGGTACCGATTTTTTCCGCCGCATCATCAGGAATGGCGATGTTGAATTCCTTTTCGAATTCCATGATCAGTTCAACCGTATCCAGGGAATCAGCACCCAAATCATTGGTGAAGCTGGCTTCCGGAGTAACTTCGTTTTCGTCCACTCCAAGCTTATCAACTATGATAGCTTTTACTCTCGTTGCTATGTCTGACATACTAAATATGATTTTGGTTAAACAAGCTGCAAAGAAAATAATATTATTGACATAAAGCAATATTTCCTGAAAATATTGTGGATTGCGTAATTATATGTTACTTATATTCAATTATATGCATTTTTATGCATGTGTTGTTTGATCGTCTGATCCAGCCTTCTCCTTATTTATTCTGCCTCAGGGAATTAAGGACAAGGCGGTACAAGGCCCAAAATGGCTAAATTTGGACGGAAAAACCAGGTCAGACCGATGAAGAACATTGCCATATTCGCTTCAGGGAGCGGAACAAACGCCGAAAACATCGCCCGCCATTTTCAGGACAGGCCCGATGTTCAGGTTGCGGTCATTTTATCCAACAACGCGAATGCTTATGTTCTGGAAAGGGCTAAAAACCTCGGCATTCCATACTATGTATTCAGCAAATCAGAATTCTATCAGTCAGACAGCGTCTTACTCGTTTTAAGGGATTACCGGGTTGACCTGATAGTCCTGGCAGGGTTTTTATGGCTTGTCCCCGGCAATCTTCTTAAAGCCTTTGCTTCGCGGATCATCAACATTCATCCGGCTTTGCTTCCGAAATTCGGGGGCAAAGGAATGTATGGTGACAAGGTGCATCAGGCGGTGATCGCCTCCGGGGAAAAATACACCGGCATTACCATCCATTTTGTCAACGAGGTCTATGATGAAGGGGAGATCATTTTCCAGGAAAAGTTTGAGATTGCTCCGGGCGACACGCCGGAATCCATTGCGGCGAAGGTCCATAAGCTGGAATATGCGCATTACCCCAGGGTCATTGAAGAGGTATTGAAGCGTTTGTGAAATGGTTGTGTATCGGGCTGAACCATCAGGTATAGTTAACCCTGTTTATTGAATTCATGATGATATTTATATAAATATGAATGTATTGCAACGTTATGAACAATTGTTAATAACCTTTGTGATTAACTTGTGTACAGTAAGGGCAAAAAATACTTGATTTCACAATTCGGATCGCCTTATCTTTGTTTCATCAGGTCAGCGATAAAAGGCTGGCTCGGGCAAGCAGGGGAGCAACAACGCTGAGTCCGCAAGGAGGAGGCAGCGCCAGAACCCGCCCCGGAAACCGGTTCGCCGCAAGGCACCGGGTCAGAAGGGGGAGTCCCGATCGACCAACGCCGAAAGGCAGCGGGAGAGGAGGACCGGCGGCCGCGGAGCTGAGGACCGGAAGCGCTAAATTCGCCGCAAGGCGGACATGCAAAACCGATCTTCGACCCCAGGCAGAAGGAACCGAAAGGAACCGGATTCCAAAGGTCAGTCAGAATAACAGTAGCCTGACACAAAACGGAAGCTACGGCGACCGATGCGTGGACGGGGATCAATCCGGCGAGGTTTGGTCCCCGTTGTGTTTTATTGGTGTACACTACTCACTTCACAACCACCCGCCCCAGCATCGCGTTGATCTTCTTGCTGATCTCCTTCAACTCCTTATGCCTTACCTGCAGCGTCATGACCTCATTTTCGTCGGCTGTGGCTTTCATTTCCTTGAGCAGGTCAACGATCATCCGGTCGATGGTCTTCGACTTGAAAGAAAGAATGGTCGCTTCCACCGCCTGCATCAGCCGGTCCTCCTCGGAAATCACCTGAACCCGGTTCTTCAGCCAGTTCTCACTCAGGGTGTAGGGATCCAGCAAAAGATCCCGTACCGCTGCGCTTACCTCGGGCATGGTTTCATCCATGAAAAATATCTTTTCGTCTGTCGACTCATCCTTTTGGACCGCCCGGGAAAAGTCATCGAAAATACGCTGATAAACCGGGTTGTTAAACAACATGCCGTCGCGCTGCACCTCTTCGACGATATAACGTGCCACCGTGATCCGCAGCGGAATCTTCTGACCTGAGGCGTCCCCCCCTTCCATCAGCAGGTCATGGTTCCCGTATTTCAGCATCAGCCTGATGAGGTCCCGCTCCTGGAATTCGCTGCTCTCCTGTGCAGGCTCTGCCTGGCGGGCCTGGAACTCTTCCGGGTAATCGACCACCTGGCGGGCAGCCTCCTGCTCCGCGACCTTCCGGTTCTTTTGCCACAACATCCGGTTAAGCGACGACATCAGCGTCTGCTCATTCACCTCCAGCAGGGTACTGCATTCCTTGACATAAACCGACCGGTAAATCGGGTCAGGGATCAATGAAATGCTTCCGACAATCTCCTTGATCAGCGCCGCGCGTTTGATTGGATCTCCGGCGGCTTCCTTCAGCAACAGGCTGGTCTTGAATCGGATAAAATCCTGGGCTCCCTTGCTGATCAGCTCTTCCAGCTCCGAACGCCGGTGCTTTCGGGCATAAGAGTCGGGGTCCTCCCCGTCGGGGAACAACACGATCCGGACGTTCATTCCCTGCTCCAGCACCATGTCGATGCCGCGGAACGAGGCTTTGATCCCGGCCGGGTCCCCGTCGTACAGGATAGTGACGTTGGGCGTATACCGTTTGATCAGCCGAACCTGTTCCTCGGTCAGGGCCGTGCCCGAAGAGGCTACCACGTTCTCTATCCCTGCCTGGTGCAGCGAAATCACATCGGTGTACCCCTCGACGAGATAACAATTGTCGAGCCGGATGATTGCGCTTTTGGCAAAATAGAGTCCGTAGAGGATCTGGCTTTTGTTGTAAATCTCCGATTCCGGGGAATTGACGTATTTCGGGACATGATCGTCCTTCAGAAGCGTACGGCCACCAAATCCCATGATCCGGCCCGAAATATTGTGGACAGGGAAGATCATCCTGCCCCGGAACCGGTCATACAGCCGGGCTTCTTTGGCAATGGTCAGGCCGGTCTTTTCCAGGTATTCCTTGTTATATCCGCTTTCCAGGGCATGGCGGGTAAATGCATCCCAGGTATCCGGACTGTACCCCAGTTGGAACTTTTTGATCGTCTCGATCCGGAAATCACGGTTTTTAAAATACTCCAGGCCGATGGCCTTGCCGGCTTCGGTTTCAAAGAGGCAGTCGGAGAAGTATTTCTGTGCAAATGCGGTAATCTGAAACAGCGCCTCGCGCTCCGATTCGGCCTGTGACTCTTCCGGGCTGACTGCATCCTCCTCCACAGCGATGCCATATTTTTTGGCCAGAAAGATGAGCGCTTCCGGATAGGTGAAGTGCTCATGCTCCATCAGGAAATTCACCACATTTCCGCCCTTTCCCGAGCTGAAGCATTTATAGATCCCCTTTGCCGGCGAAACATAGAACGACGGATTCCGCTCATTGGTGAACGGACTCATCCCCTTGTAATTCTGCCCGCTCTTTTTCAGCTTGACGAATTCCCCGATCACTTCTTCGATCCGGGCGTCTTCCAGGATGCGTGCTATGGTTTGTTTGGAAATCAAAACGGCTTGCTTGCTCCCACAAAGATAATATCTGCGCGGTGACGAGCGGGGTGAAGATATTAACATGACACGAGATGACATCTCAATTTCATATCGTCCCTAATTATATGTTTAAAGCGGTGTAAAACAAATTGTTATAGTTAGGGGGAAGTTTGCGAGATGTCATCTCACCCCCCCTAACCCCCTCTCCTTCAACCAATCACAAAAATTCCCCCAGCGCTTATGAAATAATGTGTAATTTTAGCAATTAAAACTTCCATGTCATGCCCGAACAGGAAATCCGGCTGCTGAAAGCACAGATCGAAAAACTGAACGCCAAAGGTTTCGACCTGGATGCCTGGAAAAAATATACCATCATCATACTGGCCCGAATATTCGGTGAAAACAGCCAGAAGATCAAACAAATTGAAAGCATTGAATACGAATATACCAGCTGGTCGCTAAGAGATACCACCGGTTCCAACACCTACCTCGACAGTTGCAAGAAGCTGGGCCGGGAGATCCTCCAGGCGTCCATCGACGAACTGGAAGCACTCGGGCTGCCACAGGCGGAACCCGCTACCGACGAGTTCTTCCTGGTCATCGCCAACGCCCTGCAGGATGAACTTAAAGGCAGCCAGGTCAAGGAAATCGCGCAGGTCCTCGCCTCGGGCGACAGCCCGGAAACCAAAAAGGAACAGATCCTCGAAAAGCTGAAAGAATACGGCAGTGAAACGGCGCAGGACATCCTGTCGAACATCCTCACCAGCCTGCCCATGATCAAAAAATACACCCGCTGATGGAACTGAACGCTGACTCCCAGGCCGGCCTCGACAAATTGCAGAAGGCCCGGCTGCTGATGGATTTTATCCACCGCACCATGATGCATTACGCCATGTGGTTTGCCGAGGTGCAGCACCAGTATGGCCGCGAAAAAGCGCTGGAAGTGATGAAGGATGCCTACGCTAAAAGCTCAGGCATCCAAATGAACCGCCTGGCGAAAACATTAGGCTTTGAGATGAGGGACGGAGTCCCGGCCCCGATCCTCGACCTGCCGGCTGAAAAACTTGACGAGCTGACCGAAAGCCTGGCGGTGAACTGGCTGGCCAACGACGGCGTGTGGTTCCAGGCGGTGGAGTTCACGCACGGCCTCTGGGACGCCAAGCGCTGCAACGATACCTGCTGGGCGCATTTCTCCCCCTTCGAGGCCTGGTCGATCCGCAATTTCCTCGGCCTGCCCGAAAACTGCGGCCTGGAGGGGCTGAAGAAAGCGCTTCAATTCCGGCTTTACGCCACCATCAACAAGCAATCCATCGTGGAGGAGACCGAAAACAGTTTCGTGTTCCGGATGAACGAATGCCGGGTGCAGGCCGCCCGCAAGCGCAAAGGGCTTCAAGATTATCCCTGCAAAACGGGCGGGATGGTGGAATACACCACATTTGCCCAGGCCATCGATCCGCGCATCAAAACCGAATGCATCGCCTGCCCGCCGGATGCGCACCCGGAGGAGTATTATTGCGCGTGGCGGTTTTCGATCTAGACTGCCAAGTTTTTCCTACCTTTGCACCCTCATTTTTAAAACCCTGCAATTTCGGGCAGTATGAAACGAAAATACAAGGAGTATAAATCACTGAACCTTACCCGTATCGGGCAGGAGATCGAAGCGTACTGGAAAGCGCACCGCACCTTCGAAAAGAGCGTGCAACTCAGGGAAGGCCACAAGGAGTTTGTATTTTACGAAGGGCCGCCCTCGGCCAACGGCAAACCGGGCATCCACCACGTGATGGCCCGCGCCATCAAGGACATTTTCTGCCGCTACAAAACCCTGCAGGGATATCTCGTCGAACGCAAAGCCGGCTGGGACACCCACGGTCTGCCCGTCGAGATCGGCGTGGAGCAGACTCTCGGCATTACCAAGGAAGACATCGGGAAAACCATCAGCGTCGAAGATTACAACCGCACCTGCAAGCAGGAGGTGATGAAATACAAGGACCTGTGGGACGACCTGACCGTGAAAATGGGCTACTGGGTCGACCTCGACGATCCCTATATCACCTTCGACAACAAATACATCGAGTCGGTCTGGTGGCTGCTGAAACAACTCTATGACAAAGGCCTGCTCTATGAAGGCTACACCATCCAGCCCTATTCCCCCGCCGCCGGCACCGGCCTGAGCTCGCACGAGCTCAACCTGCCCGGCGCATACAAGGAGGTGAAAGACCAGACGGTCACGGCCCAGTTCAAGGTCATCCGCAACGCCGACTCCGAATTCCTGTTCAGCGACGCCCATGGCGAGGTGTTCTTCCTCGCCTGGACCACCA
Source organism: uncultured Bacteroidales bacterium (assembly GCA_964489545.1). Classification (GTDB taxonomy): domain Bacteria; phylum Bacteroidota; class Bacteroidia; order Bacteroidales; family JAGOPY01; genus JAGOPY01. The sequence continues at coordinate 25,050 of CAZAZE010000015.1, read as the reverse complement.
CGCCCTGGACGCTCCCATCCAATACAGCCCTGGCCGTCGGAAAAGACATCGAATACGCCAGGGTGAAGTCATTCAACCCCTACACCCATCTTCCCATTACCGTTATCCTCGCCAAAGACCTGCTCCATAACTTCTTCCCGGAAAAGAACGCCGAATTGAAGATGGAAGAATTCCAGCCCGGACAGAAGACGATCCCGTTTGCTGTGCTGGATACCTTCAAAGGCAAGAAACTGGCCGGCCTCCGCTATGAGCAACTTCTGCCCTACGCCCAGCCAGAGACCGGCGATGCGTTTAAAGTGGTCCTGGGCGATTTCGTTACCACTGAGGATGGCGCCGGCATCGTGCACATCGCCCCCAGCTTCGGCGCCGACGACTTCAAGGTAGCCCGCGAAAATGGCATCGGAGCGCTTACCATGGTCGATAAATCGGGTAAATTCATCGAAAGCATGGGCGAATTCGCTGGAAGATATGTCAAGAACGAATACGACCCGAACTTTGATCCCACTAAGGACGACAGTGTCGACATCGACATCATCGTCAAGCTGAAAAAAGAGAACCGGGCCTTCAAGACCGAAAAATACGAGCACAGTTACCCGCACTGCTGGCGCACTGACAAGCCCATCCTCTATTACCCGCTGGATTCCTGGTTTATCAAGACCACGGCCTATAAGGAACAGATGATGGAGCTGAACAAGACCATCAACTGGAAGCCGGTTTCCACCGGCGTCGGCCGCTTCGGCAACTGGCTGGAGAATTTGGTCGACTGGAACCTTTCCCGCTCACGCTACTGGGGGACCCCGCTGCCGATCTGGGTGAGCGAAGACCGCAGCGAGTTCCGCTGCATTGGCTCGGTGGAAGAACTGAAAACTGAAATCGAGAAATCAGTGAAGGCCGGGTTCATGACCAAAAACCCGCTGGAACGCTTTGTGCCGGGCGATTTCTCCAAAGAAAATTACGACAGTTTCAACCTGCACCGGCCTTACGTCGATGAGATCATTTTGGTATCGGAATCAGGGAAGAAGATGATCCGCGAGACCGACCTGATCGACGTGTGGTTCGACTCCGGCGCCATGCCGTATGCCCAGTTCCACTACCCGTTCGAAAACAAGGAATTACAGCACTATTTCCCGGCCGATTTCATCGCCGAAGGCGTCGACCAGACCCGCGGCTGGTTTTTCACCCTGCATGCCATCGCGGTGATGCTGTTTGACAACGTATCGTTCAGGACCTGCGTCTCGAACGGCCTGGTGCTCGACAAGGACGGCAATAAGATGTCGAAGCGCCTCGGCAATGCGGTCGACCCGTTCGCCACGCTCGAAAAGTACGGCCCCGACGCCACCCGCTGGTACATGATGACGAATTCCCAGCCCTGGGACAACCTGAAGTTCGATCTGGAAGGGATCACCGAGGTGCAGCGGAAATTTTTCGGTACGCTTTATAACACCTACGCTTTTTTCGCGCTTTATGCCAATATCGACGGCTTCACATACTCGGAAGCCGAAATCCCGGTTGACAAACGGCCGGAGATTGACCGCTGGATCCTTTCCGAACTGAATTCTCTCATCCGGAAGGTCGAGAGCTACTATGAAGATTTTGAGCCGACCAAGGCCGGGCGTGCGATCCAGGATTTTGTGATCGACCATTTGAGCAACTGGTACGTGCGGCTTTCCCGCCGCCGTTTCTGGAAAGGGGAATACAGCCAGGACAAGATCTCCGCCTACCAGACGCTGTACCACTGCCTGGAAGTGGTCGCGCAACTGGCTTCGCCCATCGCACCGTTCTTCATGGAGCGGCTGTTCACCGACCTCAACGCCGCCACGGGCCGGATCTCTGCCGATTCTGTGCACCTGAGCGACTTCCCCAAAGCCGACGAGGGCGCCATCGACCTTGACCTGGAAGAACGGATGGAGCTGGCCCAGCGCATCTCCTCCATGATCCTGTCGCTGCGCAAGCGCTCCAACATCCGCGTCCGCCAGCCGCTGAACAAGATCATGATCCCGATCCTCAACGAGCACAACCGCGCCCAGCTCGAGGCGGTGGAAAACCTCATCCTATCCGAAGTTAACGTGAAGGAGATGGAATACCTTACCGAGACCGCCGGCATCCTGGTCAAGAAGATCAGGCCCAATTTCAAGGCGCTCGGACCCCGGTTCGGCAAGCTGATGAAACCCATCGCGGCGGCCATCACCGCCTTTACCCAGGAGCAGATCAATCACCTGGAACAGGAGGAAGTCTTTAAAATGACCGTGGAGGGAGAGACCGTGGAGATCACCCTGAACGATGTGGAGATCAACACCGAGGACATCCCCGGCTGGCTCATCTCCTCGTCGGGGAACCTTACCGTCGCGCTCGACATCAACATTACGGAAGAACTAAAACAGGAAGGCCTGGCCCGGGAACTGATCAACCGCATCCAGAACATCCGCAAAGACCGGGATTACGAGGTCACTGACAAGATCCGGGTCCAGGCGGAGAAAATGGAATTCCTTGAAAACGCGATAGAAAAGAATTATTCCTATATTTGCGCCGAAATCCTCGCCGAATCCCTTGACTTCGTGGATCAAATCGATCCGGATCACCGTCAGGAAGTGGAGTTGACCGAAGAATTCACGGTCGGTATCCGGGTAGACAGGATTTCCCATTGATTTTTTCATTATCTTAACAAAAAAAACCTCGAGCCATGAGCGATCCGAAAAAGACGAAACAGGAAGCCCCTGAAAAACTCAGGTATTCCGACGAAGAACTTGAGGAGTTCCGTCAGATCATTCTTGATAAACTGGAAAAGGCCAAAGAAGACCTGAAATTGCTGATGGAAGCTTATCATCTTGACGGAGAGCATGGCACTGACGATACTTCGCCTACATTCAAGATCCTTGAAGAAGGGTACCAGGTCATGTCGAAGGAGGAAAACAGCCGCCTGGCATCCCGTCAGCAAAAGTTCATCAACAACCTGGAGAACGCCCTGCTGCGCATTGAGAACAAAACCTACGGCATATGCCGGGCCACGGGTAAACTGATCTCCAAGGACCGGCTGAAGAGCGTCCCGCACGCCACCCTCAGTATTGAAGCCAAGCTCAACCAGTCTTCCAAGCCTTGAAGAAATCCCTGCTGATCATCCTGTTCGTGCTCATCGCCGACCAGGCGCTGAAATTCTGGGTCAAGACGCACATGACCCTGGGGCAGGAATTCCATGTCCTGGGCAATTGGTTTATCTTTCATTTTACCGAAAATGAAGGGATGGCCTTCGGGATCACCTTTGGCGGGGAAACCGGCAAGCTCATGCTGAGCATATTCCGGATCATCGCCATCATCATCATCGCCATATACCTGTTCCGGCTCCGGAAAAAGGATCCCCATCCCGGGCTGATCGTCAGCTTCTCTCTCATCCTGGCCGGAGCCATCGGGAATATGATCGACAGCGCCTTTTACGGGCTGATCTTCAGCCACAGCAGCTACCATACCGTCGCACAGCTGTTCCCGCCCGACGGTGGATATAATTCATTCCTGCACGGCAAGGTGGTGGACATGTTCTATTTCCCCATTATCCAGACCACTTTGCCCGACTGGGTGCCCATCAGCGGAGGAAAGCAGTTCATCTTCTTCAGGCCGGTATTCAATATTGCCGATGCCTCGATCACCTCGGGCGTATTGCTGCTGCTTTTTTTTCAGAAGAAATTCTTTGCCCGCCAGGAAGCTCCAACGGAAACAGAACCGGAAGTGCAAGCCCCGGAAACGGAACCGGACCGTCAGTCCTGATATATCTAATCATTCCGCATATTTTTATTCCAACCGCCCGATGAGGGTCAATTGATTAATTACTTAATTTTTACTACCTTTGCATTTCTTTTTTAAAAACGCAAGCCTCTGAATATGGAAAAGAAAAGGGTTCTCTTCGTTTCCCAGGAAATCACACCCTATCTTGACGAATCCCACATCGGCCTTATCGGGCGCCACCTTCCGCAGGGGATACAGGAGAAAGGAAGAGAAATACGGACCTTCATGCCGCGCTATGGCAACATCAACGAACGAAGGAATCAACTGCACGAAGTCATCCGGCTTTCCGGAATGAATCTCATCATCGACAACAGCGACCACCCGCTGATCATCAAGGTCGCTTCCATCCAGCAGGCCCGGATGCAGATTTATTTCATCGACAATGAAGATTATTTCCACAGAAAATCAACTCTGTACGATAAAAACGGGAAATTTTTCGAGGATAATGACGAGCGGGCCATCTTTTTCGCCCGGGGCGTCCTGGAAACCGTGAAAAAACTCGGCTGGGGCCCGGATGTGATCCACTGCCACGGGTGGTTCACCAGCCTGCTGCCGCTCTACGTTAAAAAGTCCTACCGCGACAACCCGCTCTTCAATGAAACCAAAGTCGTGATTTCCATTTACGACGATGATTTCAAGGAAGACATGGATGCCGACATCCAGAAAAAGATCAAGTACGACGGCATTACCAAACAAGACCTGGCATACTATAAGAAACCCAATTACGTTAACCTGATGAAGGCCGCGGTCGGATATTCCGACGGCGTGATCTTCGGCAGCCCTGAGATCAATGCGGAACTTAAGGATTTCGTGGTCAAGTCCGGTCTGCCTCATTTAGATTACCAGGATAAAGATCATTATGTCGATGTCTATTCAGAATTCTACGATAAGATCCTCAAATAGCAGATCTTCATGCTCATCATTCTTTACCGGAAGAAGCGCCACTCCATATCCAACAGAACACTGACCCATGCTTAGAAGATATTACCTGCTCCCGGCCGCGCTGTTTGTCGTGCTGACTTTTTCCCTGCTATCCTGCAAGGACGAAGACAATGAAGTAGGCCTTGACATCCAGCCTCCGGGCGACGAGCTGAAACTCGTGTCGACCGATACCGCCACCGTGATCGCCTATTCGCGGCTGGTCGACTCGGTCAAGACGGATGAAACCTCGGTAAGCCTGCTGGGCAGCCTCCTTGATCCGGTTTTCGGGCGGACCACCGCCAGTTTCTATACCCAGTTCCGGCTGGCGAAAACGGCGTTCAGCCTGGGCGAAAACCCCGGGGCCGACTCGCTGATCCTTTCCCTGGCCTATGATGATTATTACGGAGACACCAACGCGGTGCTGACCCTGAAGATTTACGAAATGGCGGAGCGGATCTACCTGGATTCATCCTACTTCTCAAAAAATTCCGTGGACATAAAGCCCACCCTGCTGGCCCAGAAGACCTTCACCCCGGATTTCCGGAACGATGTGGTCGTGGGGGAGGACACACTGGACCCACACCTCCGGGTCAATATGGGCGAACTGACCCAGGAGCTGGTCGACAAACTGCTCAACGCGCCTGAAGACAGCCTCGAAACCAACGACAGCTTTCTCAATTATTTCCACGGCCTGTACCTGACCGTGGAGCCTGCTTCTTCTAACGGGATCATCATCTATTTCGACCTCTTGTCGACCTTATCGCAAATGACGCTCTACTACCACAATGACAGCGGCGATTCGCTGGAGTTCGGGTATGTCCTCAACAGCAGCTGCGCACGCTTCGGGCGGTTCGTGCATGATTACGGGCTGGGAGAGACCGGTTTCAGGAACCAGGTCGCTTATGGCGATACCGCCCTCGGTCGTGAATTGTGCTATGTCCAGGCAATGGGCGGGGTGAAAACGCATATCGATTTCCCCCACATCCGTAGTTTTTATGACAACGGTAAGATCGCGCTCAACGAAGCCCGGCTGTTCCTGAAAACCCACGAAGCTGCCCCGGCCCTGCCGGTAGCCGACTTCGTCGTGCTGGTCGCCAATGACGGCAAGGGCGGTTTTTCCATTCTGCCGGAACAAACGGAAGGATCCGGGTATTTTGGCGGATATTATGATAAATATGCCGGCGGGTACTGGTTCCGGATTACAGAGACCATACAGGACCTGATGCGTTCGGAGGAGCCCCGGTACGGTTTCGACCTCTATCTTTCGGGCGGCGCTATCAACGCCGAGCGGGTGCTGATCACCGGAACTGATCCGCAGGATCCGCTTAACCAGGAGAACAGGATGAAACTTGTGCTCACTTATACCCTGATTGACTGAGCCGGCGCGGCATCCGGAATCATTTTGCCTGTCGAAAAAGCAAAGCCACTTACTGAATAATGAATCAAGAAATCCATCGATCATGTGCGGAATCATAGCATACCTTGGAGAACGGGAAGCCTACCCGATCCTGATGAAAGGACTGTACCGGCTGGAATACCGGGGATACGACAGCGCCGGGCTGGCCATTCTGGATGACCAGCTGAAGGTGTTGAAGACAAAAGGGAAGGTCAGCGAACTGGAAGACCGGACAAAAGACATGATGTTAAGCGGTCGGATCGGCATCGCGCATACCCGCTGGGCCACGCACGGCGAGCCGAACGATATCAACGCCCATCCCCACTATTCCCGGTCCCGCAACCTGGCCATCATCCATAACGGGATCATCGAAAATTACCTCACCCTTAAAAAAGAACTCATCAACCGGGGCTACGCGTTTACCAGCAATACCGACACCGAAGCCCTTATCCATCTTATCGAGGACATCCAGGAGCACGAGCAGGTCGACCTGGTGGAAGCGGTCCGCATCGCGCTGAACCAGGTGGTAGGGGCCTACGCCATCGTGGTCATCTCCAAAAACCATCCGGATATGCTGATCGCCGCCCGGAAAAGTTCCCCGCTGGTTGTGGGTATCGGCAATGACGAGTTCTTCATCGCCTCCGACGCCACCCCCATCGTGGAATATACCAAGGACGTGGTCTATCTCAACGACGAAGAGCTCGCGATCATCCAGAAAGGCCGTCCGCTCAAGATCAAGACCATCAAGAACAAGGAGAAGACACCTTATCTGCATAAGCTGGAGCTGAACCTGAGCGCCCTGGAAAAAGGCGGCTACGAGCACTTCATGCTCAAGGAGATCTTCGAGCAGCCCCGCTCGATCCGCGACAGTATGCGCGGCAGGCTGCGTCTGCAGGAAGGCATCGTTTCGCTGGGCGGCATCGTCGACTACGAGCAGAAGCTGGTCAATGCCGACCGGATCATCATCGTGGCCTGCGGCACCTCATGGCACGCGGCGCTGGTCGGGGAATACCTCATAGAGGAAATGGCCCGGGTCCCGGTCGAAGTGGAATACGCTTCGGAATTCCGCTACCGCAACCCCATCCTTTGCGAAAAAGACGTCGTGATCGCTATTTCGCAGTCGGGCGAAACCGCCGACACACTGGCCGCCATTGAGCTGGCCAAGCAGCGCGGCGCCACCATCCTCGGCATCTGCAACGTCGTCGGCTCCTCCATCGCCCGCGCCACGCACGCCGGTTCCTACACCCACGCCGGGCCCGAGATCGGTGTGGCCTCCACCAAGGCCTTCACGGCCCAGGTGACGGTGCTCACGCTGCTCGCACTGACGATGGCCCAGCGAAAAGGGACGCTCCCCAAATCGAAGTTCCTCCGCATCATTCATGAGCTCAATCTCATCCCGGGAAAGGTGGAAAAGGCCCTGAAGGTGGATGCCGAGGTGCTCAAGATCGCCGAACTTTACAAGAATCACCGAAATTTCCTATATCTCGGCCGGGGCTACAATTTCCCCGTCGCCCTGGAAGGTGCGCTCAAGCTTAAGGAGATCTCCTACATCCATGCCGAGGGCTATCCCGCCGCCGAAATGAAGCATGGCCCCATTGCCCTCATCGACGAAGAGATGCCCGTGGTATTCATCGCCACCAACAAAGGCACCTATGAAAAGGCGCTGAGCAACATCCAGGAGGTCAAAGCCCGCAAGGGGAAGGTCATTGCCATCGTAACGGAGCATGACGAACTGGCCCGCGACCTGGCCGACCACGTCATAGAAATCCCCGAGACCGAAGAGATGCTGGTCCCGCTGCTGGCCACCATTCCGCTGCAGCTGTTATCCTATCACATCGCCGTGATGCGCGGCTGCAACGTCGACCAGCCAAGGAACCTGGCGAAGAGCGTGACGGTGGAGTAGTCAGACCCGGGACTCTGCTGCTTTCCAGTCCACCACGCTCCAGAAATCGTTGATGTAATCCGGCCGGCGGTTTTGCTTGTCAAGATAATAAGCGTGTTCCCAGACGTCGCAGGTGAGGATGGGTTTCAGGCCATTGCGCATGGGGTTTCCGGCGTTGCTTTCCTGGGTGATGACGAGCTTTCCCTGTTCGTTCATCGACAGCCAGGCCCAGCCGGAACCGAAGAGGGTGGCGGCGGCCTGGGTGAACTGCTCGCGGAAGGCGTCGTAGGTCCCGAAATCGCGGTCGATCAGCTCGATGAGTTTCCCGTGCGGTAGCCCGCCGCCGTAAGGGCTCAGGCAGTGCCAGTAGAAAGTGTGGTTCCAGACCTGGGCGGCGTTGTTGAAGATGCCACCGGCGGATTTCATGATGAGCTCTTCCAGGGTGGCGTTTTCAAGGCCGGATCCCGGGAGCAGCTTGTTCAGGTTGTTCACATACGCCTGGTGATGTTTTCCATGATGGAATTCCAGGGTAGTTTTGGAGATGAACGGCTCCAGCGCGTCGGGCGCGTAGGGCAAGGCAGGTAATTCGAAAGACATATCTTTTGGTTTAGTTTAAATAACTATCGCTATCGCAGCGCCTTCATCCCCTCCAGGAAGACCTTGTCGACCTCATGGTAGACCGGGTAGAAGGCGGCATCGTCGAGCAGGTTCCGGCCGATGTAGGCCTTGAGCAGCACGCGCATCTTGCGTTCCGAATCGCGGGCTTCATCGGCGGTGAATTCCAGCCCTTTCTCGCGGGCATAGGCCAGCAGGCCCTGGTAGTGCCGGTCGCTGACCCGGTACCGGGCGATAAAGTCTTCCGCGGTGGCGTATTCTTTCAGTGAAGCCCGTTCGCTGTCGGTGTATTCGAAGGCGTATTCGAAGATGATGTTCTGGCGGATCATCTTGTTGTAGAGGCGGTCTTTCGGATCAGCCTTGAGCGGAACGTAAATGTCGGGCATGATGCCGCCTCCGCCGTAGACGACTTTCCCCGCCGGGGTATAATACTTGATCGTATCGGTAAAGGCGATGCTGTCGGCGTCTTCCATTTCCCCGCTGAGGAAGCGCTCGTGGACTTCTTCATAATACTCCTCGCTGCCATTCTTATAAGGTCTTTGGATGTTTCGGCCCGTCGGGGTATGGTACCGCGCCACGGTGAGCCGGATGGCGGAACCGTCGGGGAAGGTGAGCTGTTCCTGGACCAGGCCTTTGCCAAAGGAGCGGCGGCCGACGATGGTGCCGCGGTCGTTGTCCTGGATGGCGCCGGCGACGATCTCGCTGGCCGAGGCGCTGGCCTCGTCGATCAGGATGATGATCTCCTGGTGTTCGAAAGAGCCGCGCGCCGTGGCGTAGGCGTAATTGTTGGGGCGGCTGTTGCCCTCGGTGTAGACAATGAGCTTCTGGTCAGGCAGAAATTCGTCGGCGATGTTGATGGAGGCCTGGAGGTAACCGCCCGTGTTGCCGCGCAGGTCGAGGATGAGCTGCCTCATCCCCAGGTTTTCCAGTTTGGTCATGGCGTCCACGAACTCATCGTAGGTCTTGGCGGCGAAGCGGCTGAGCTTGATGTAGCCGATGGAGTCGTTGACCATGTAAGAGATATCGATGCTGTAGGTGGGAATGACATCACGGATCAGGGTGAAGTCGATGAGATCGGCCAGGCCGCGGCGCTTCACGCTCACTTTCACCTCCGAGCCCCGTTTGCCTTTGAGCTGCCCCACGGCGTCCTTGTTGGTGATGCCTACGCCGGCCATCAGCGAGTCGTTGATGAGCACGATGCGGTCGCCCGCCATCAGGCCAGCTTTTTCCGACGGCCCTCCCGGGATGGTCTGGATCACCATGATGGAATCCTTTTCGATGCGGAACTGGATGCCGATCCCTTCGAAGTTGCTGTTAAGCTGGTCTTCCACGTCGGCGAAGTCTTCGGCGGGGATGTACTGCGAATGCGGGTCGAGCTTGTCGAGGATGCCCTGGATGGCGTAATCGGTCAGGTCGGTGCGGCTGACCGAGTCGACGTAATCCTGCTCGATGTAATTGATCAGGTCGTTGACCTTATCGGTGTGATGCGGTTTGACGAAGAGGATGTTATCCGTTTTGCCCGAACTGGCGGAGGTCAGGCGGTTGCCCATCCAGATGCCCGCGATGAGCACCAGGGCAAACGCGATGGGGAGGTATATGACGTACTTTTTGCGGTTTTCCATCTAAAAGAAGGATTTGAGGGAGCAAAGATAGGAAGAATAGTGACTGCTTCCGGGCGGAGGAAGAGGGATGTCACTTCAGGTAAAACAGGAATTTACGCCAGTCTTCTGTACCTGATGATCGCAAAGGAAGCGATGAGGATCAGGCCGATGACGAGGGCCCAGCCGGACAGGGGCACCGGTGGCGGGATGGCCGCGACGGTACCGCCAACAGATACGTCATCGAAACGCCAGGTTCCTGTGAGCGCTTCCGCGTTAAAGCCGAATATCCGGAACGTGACGGGACTTGTGAGGTCGGTCATTTCGGCTGGCAGAACGCATGTTGCCGGATGCCAGTTGGTGTTGTCAGGTATCGTACCGGAGGCCAGGACCATCAGGTAGTTATCCAAACTCGAGCGAATTTCCCAGGCACGGACTCCTGTGCTGGAACGGCGGTGCTTCAGATCGAATGATGCCAGCGTCATCATGTATCCTGCCTGGGGCGCGATAGTGAACTCCAGGTAGCTGTTGGCATCCAGGGCAAGGGTGGTGGGCCATGGCGTCCCGGAATAAGCATCGGTTGATCCATCGCCCGCTGGGTAGGTGATCGAAGTGATATTGGAGCCGAAAGTCGCATTGCCGGCAGTAATGTTCATTTCTGTGAAGGAAGGGGTATTGACCTCGCCTTCAAAATTCCATTCCGCCAGGTTCTGTGCCTGGGCCGGGGCGACGAAAAAAACGAGCGCGGCGAAGGTCAGTGCCGCAAAGACGCGTTGGATAAATGTTTTCATGGTTGGTTTTTTTGGTTTTTTGTTGGCTATATTATCAATAAAAATCCTGAAAACCAAGAAAAATGATTAAAATCGATTTTTCAATTTACTATCTTTGCAGGCCATAAATTCATGGAACAAGCCCGGGTGGCGGAACAGGTAGACGCGCTGGTCTCAAAAACCTGTGAGCGAGAGCTCGTGCCGGTTCGATCCCGGCCCCGGGTACAAACAAATCCCTTTCAGCCTCTGGCTGAAAGGGATTTGAGTTTTAAGGTCTAAGTTTTGAGGGTTAAGTTCGGGAAATTTGTGTCATTCCAAGACCTTATTCACCGTATTGATGCAACAGGGCAATCGCCCTGTTGCACTCGTTTTCTGCTTCCAGGTATTGATCAATGGTGGAATAAGTCAGCGTGAGTTCCATCAGGTATTCCAGCAGTGATATCTCGCCCTGGTCCAGCGCCTTCTTCAGCAGACCGCCGTTCTGGTAAAGACTTAGTGACTGCCGGTAGTCTTCCACGGTTTTCTGAAGGCTGACCGCCTTATCGTACTGGATCCGGAGCCGGGTGTGCAGCTGTACCCTGTAATCTGCAGCGATGTTCTCCCAGGCGAGGGTCTTCACCCGGGCATACTTCACCGTGTTCTTATGCTCGAACAGGGGTATGGAAATGCCAACGGTAATGCCCTGGAAATGCTCACCGGTGCGGTTTTCACTCATATAGCCGGCTGAAGCTCTGGGCAATGAAAGGGCACGGCTGAGCTTTTCCTGTACAGCACTTGCCTGTGCCGCTTCTTCCATCCGGCGAAGGGTTGGGCTGTCCTGCTCTGCCTGGCGGTACCATTGATCAAAATCCGGTGGCAATGCCAGGCCCGGTATGGACTCGGAATCTATCTCGAGCGGGATCCCACCGTTGAGGGCGGCCAGTTCCTTCAAACCGGCGGCCCTTTTTATCTGCAGGGATTCCAGCTCTTTTTCCGTATTCAGCCTGTTCAGCTTCACTTTATTCAGTTCCAGGATACCGGTCTGCCCGTTGTCGAACATAGCCTGGTATGCGTCGGCCAGTTCCTGTGCCCGGGTATGCCGTGCCTCGTACTCACGGAGCAAAGCATTCAGGTAGATCAGGTCTGTACATAAAAGCCGCGCTTCCAGCCGCACTTGCCTCAGCTCTTCCTCGTACTCCAGATCAGCCTGCGAATTCCGGGATTCAGCCAGGTTTTTTCTGTAGACGTAAGCGGCAGGAAAATCAAACGACTGCCTGACGTTCAGATCCATCCTGTTGCCGACGGCTGCCGGGTCAACCCAGAGATAATTGAATCCGACTTCAGGGTTTTCAAGATAAATCCCGGTTCTGTTACCGATCTTTTCCGCTTCGGTATTGGTCCTCAGGGCGGCCAGCATGGAATTGTTCTTTTCTATCTGTGCCAGCACGCTGTCAATGGACTCCTGGGCCAGGAGCGAAACCGGCATGAAAAGGAGCATCACCCAAATTTTTATTTTTCTGCACATATTGTTCGTTTTTAATAACTTGATCCATTCTGGGTTCCGTTATCCGGAAGCCTGATCCATCCATGTTTGTGCAACAGGCTGTAAACCACAGGTACCAGATATATATTCAATAAAGTAGAGGTCAGCAGCCCGCCCAGAATGACCCTGGCCATGGGGCTTTGGATCTCATTGCCCGACAGGTCGCCGTTGACGGCCAGCGGAATCAGGGCCAGGGCCGCCGTGAGCGCTGTCATCAGAATGGCATTCAGACGGTCGGATGATCCCCGGGTAACCGTTTCTGTGATAGAGACGCCCTTTAATTGCAGCCTCTGGTAATTTGAGATCAGGAGGATCCCGTTCCGGGTCGCAATGCCGAACAGAGTGATGAATCCGATGATGGCCGGAATGCTCAGCGTATTCGACGTGATCCAGATGGCAAACACCCCGCCGATCAGGGCCAGCGGGAGGTTGAGCAGGATGACGCCCGCCAGCCGGAAATCTCTGAACTCCTGGAATAACAGCAGGAAGATAATAATCAGGGAGACGATGGAGGTGATCAGCAGGGTTCTCGAGGCGCTTGCTTCGCTTTCAAACTGCCCTCCATATTCAATCCTGTACCCCTCCGGCAAACGGACATTGTTTCCGATATTTTCCTGGATATCCTTCACCACACTGCGCAGATCACGCCCGGCCACATTGGCCGATATCACAATCTTTCGCTGGACATTCTCCCGGCTGATCGAACTGGGTCCGTTGAAGGAACGGATATCAGCGATCTGTTCCAGGGGCACTTTTTTCCCGTCATCGGTATCGATCATGGCCGTGCGGATGCCTTCCAGCGTTCCGGTGTAATCCGTGTTAAACCGCAGCACCAGGTCGAAACTGCGCTGCCCTTCGTATATGTCCGCCATCTTTTCGCCCCCGAACGCCACTTCAACAAACTCATTGAATTCGTCGATGGTGATCCCGTACCGGGCCAGCATTTCCCGGTTCGCCCGGATCTGAATCTGCGGAATTTCGATCTGCTGGTCGACATTGACGTCGACCAGGCCTTCAACATCCACAATGGCGTTTTTAATCTCATTCCCGGTGGCAAACAACTCATTCAGATCGGTGCCGAATAATTTGATGGCGATGTTTGCCCGGGTCCCGGAAAGCATGTGGTCGATTCGGTGCCCCAGGGGCTGCCCGACCGTAAAGGCAATACCGGGGATCCTTGACAGCGTGGACCGGACGTCGGCCATGAATTCCAGCTGGCTGCGATCTCCCAGAACGAAGTTCACATCAATCTCAGCGCTGTTGGTAGTCTGTGAGTGCTCATCAAGTTCGCCCCGGCCGGTGCGTCGGGCGGTGCTGGTCACCTCCGGAATGGCCAGAAGTTCCTTTTCCACCAGGTTCCCCAGTCCGTCGCTTTCTTCCAGGGAGGTCCCCGGCTTAGTGACCACGGAAAGCGTCAGGGCTCCTTCATTGAATTCGGGCAGGAAGCTCCGCCCAAAGGTTGTAAACAGGACCATCGCAAAGGTGAATAATCCCAGGGTGGAAATCATGATGGCCTTTTTATGGTTCAGGGCCCATTGGAGCGATCGCTCATACCTTCCGGTCAATTGCCGCACTACCCATTTATCTTTTTGATTTCTGGCCAGAAATTTATCCCCGGACAACAACATTCTGGATAGCAATGGGGTCAGGGTCATGGCCACGATCAGCGAAACGAAAAGAGAAACGATAAAAGATATGCCCAGTGGCTTCAGCATTCTGCCTTCCATCCCGGATAGGAAGAACAATGGCAGGAAGGCCACGATAATGATCAGGGTTGCGTTAAAGATGGATGCCCGGATCTCCCTGGATGCTTCATACACGACCGTGAACGAAGATTGTCTTTCCTGCTCCGGCTTCATCCGGTTCTGCCGCAGCCTCCGGTACACGTTCTCCACATCGATGATGGCGTCGTCAACCAGGCTGCCAATGGCAATGGCCATCCCGCCAAGGCTCATGGTGTTGATGGTCATGCCCAGGCCCTTAAGCGTGATTACCGCGCCCAGTAAAGAAAGGGGGATTGCCAGCAGGGAAATGGCGGTCGTCCGGAAACTGCCCAGGAACAGCAGCAGGATGATCACCACGAACACCGCCCCTTCGATCAAAGCCGTCTGCACATTACGGACGGATCGCTCGATGAAATCGGCCTGGCGAAAGATGGTCGTATCCAGCACCACATCCGCCGGGAGCGTCTTTTGTAATTCGTACAGTTGTTCCTCGATCTTTCTGGTTAGCTCCAGGGTGTTCGCATTAGGCTGTTTTGAAATGGACAAAATAATGGCCGGCTTTGCATTTCCTGAACCATATCCCATTTTCGGGGCGCTGCCTATCTTAACTTCGGCTACATCTGAAATCCTGACCGGTGCTCCATTCAATGATTTGATATAGGTGCTGCCCAGCTCTTCCAGGTCGTGTGTGCGGGCAATGCCCCGGATGACGTATTCATTGCCGTATTCTCTCAGCACGCCTCCGGAGGAATTGTTGCTGAGCCCCTGGCAAACCTGCATCAATTCATTCAGGCTGACCTGGTAATACTTCATCTTATACGGATCGGCCAATACCTGGTATTGCTTGTAATCGCCGCCTATGATGGTCACCTGGGACACCCCTCCTGTTGAAAGAATGAGCGGTTTCACGTTCCACTCGGCAATGGTGCGCAGATCCATCATGCTGGTACTGTCGGCCTGGATGCCGACAAAGAAGATCTCTCCCATGACACTGGACTGAGGAGCCAGGACAGGCTGGCCTACCCCCAGGGGCATGCGGGTTGAGACACTGATGAGCTTTTCGCTCACGATCTGCCGGGCCTTGAATATATCCGTGCCCCAGTCGAATTCCACCCAGACAAAAGAAAACCCCTGTGATGAGGCTGAACGGACGCGCCTGACGTCCGTAGCCCCATTCATCGCGGTTTCAACAGGAAATGTGACCAGCCGTTCGACTTCCTCCGAAGCCATGCTATGGGCGTCGGTCATGATCACCACGGTCGGCGCAGTCAAATCCGGGAATACGTCGACGTCCATGTCAATGGCGGTTCTCGTCCCGAAAACCACCAGTACCACTGAACTCAATAGGATCAGATATTTATTGTTCAGTGAAAATTTGATGATTTGATTCAGCATGGTTGTCAGGATTAATGAACATGACCGGAATGGGCGTCCAGCGTGCCGGTGGCCTGGGCCAGTTTTACCATCAGCGCCCCCCGGGTTACAATACGGTCAGATACGAAAAGCCGGTCGAGGATTTCCGTGCGCATTCCGTCCGTTGTGCCGGGAGTGATCTCCCTTTTCTCAAACAATTCCGGGGTGATCTGAACCCAGACAAAAAACTTGCCTTGTTCCTCGAGCAATGCGGTATTGGGAATAGTAAGAGCGGCAGTGTCGGTGACCGTTTTAAGGAACAGTTCGACGATGCTTCCGGGGAAAAACGCTCCGGTGTTGCGGATCCCGAAGTGGATCGGAACCAGATAACCATCCGGCCCGGTGGATTTACCATAGGACAGAATTCCCCCGCCAAGCTCTTCCAGGGTCCGGGTCCGATCATCCTGCGGATTCCGGATATTAACGGTTTGAATCGATCCGAGCAGCGTGGAGTACTTCTGCGGGACCTCAGCGCTGATGAACAGTTCCTTGTCGTTGGAAACAGTCAGCAATGCTTCCCCGGCGGTAACATATGCACCGTTCTTCACCCGGATATCCCGGATAAATCCGTTCACAGGGCTTTTGACCACCTGGCCCGAAGCGTTGAAATTCCTGTTCAGGTTCTCGAAAGCAGCTTTTGCATGCTCATACTCCTTTCTTACGATCAGCAGATCTTTTTCTGCAAGGATCCGGTCTTTTGCCAGTATTTCAGACCGTTCCAGGTCCGCTTTGGCCTTCTCATAATTGCTTTTTGCCTCGGAATACCGGACTGAAAAATTGTCGTCGGCAAACCCGCTGCCTGAAATGGAGAACAGCGTTTGACCTGCGCGCACTTCAAGGCCTTCAAGCGGTACAGTTTCCCAAAACGTGACTACGCCTCCGGTTTTGGCGGTCAGGATCATTTCGCTTCCGGGTGCAGGTTGCACCAGGCCGGTGGACCGGATGACCCGGCCAAACGGCTGGATTTCGGGATGTCCGGTGGAAAAATCTATTTTCCAGGATTGTTCCTTGGTAAACACCGTGGCATTGGTATGGGAAATCTCGTTCCTCTGAGCGGCTGCGCGGGCTTCATCATTGCTGGCATAAACCCTGACATCCGGTACGAGGATTTCAAAAGCTCCATCCTGATATGCTATTTCAAACCTAATCCGGCCTTCCCCGGGAGTGACCGGTTGTACATCAAAACTGTATATACCTTTCCGGGTGGGTCTCTCAAGGGTTTGCCTGACTTCTTCCCCTCCTGCTTCGAGCACAAGGGTAATGGTTCCGTATTCAACCGCTTTAAAACCGGGTAAAGTTGAAAAATGCGAGAGGACATTGGACGGTTCGCCGGCAACAAAAGGGTCTGCTTCGGCAAACAATTCAAATTGGTCGCTGTAAGAGGTGAACTGGAACTTCACCTCATCATGAGGGTCTGTTGCAGCCTCGTTATGAGAATGATTGTGCTGACAGGCAATAACTGCTATGGCTGCAATAAATATAAGCATCCGATTCATGTGGATCTGATTTAGTTTTAAATTAATTAAGAAGGCAACCCGATGCATTGCATGAGTTGGAAAATAAGGGATGATCTGCCGGTTAGACCTGCGGAGGGGCCCTCAGGCCGGAAACGGAAGCGAAAAGAGTATAATTCGAAAGTGTTTTCTCGTGAAGGAATAAACACCCGGGATTTCGTATAATAGATTCCGGTAACGGAGCATTCGTCAGTACCATTGCTACACCCGGAACATGGCCTGTTGGAACAGGATCCGGATCGGCATCCGGTTTCCAGTTATTGTGCGGCCGGATAATGTCCTGCTTCAGGATACAGTGCGTGCTGAGCGGGCCCCCGTCATGGTCGTGTCCTTCATCATGATGTGCATGCCCGCCGGAATGATTTTCTCCCGACTGGCAATGCGCATTGAGCGTACAAACGTACCCATGATGATGATGGTGCGGAATTGCGTGGTGCGCCATCAGGGTGATGTTGGCCAGGATCAGGAAAAGATATGCCAGTGATTTACGCATGGAAACTGTTCCGGAAAAACGCAAAAATAAGGGAAATTTTTTCCTCACTCCGCAAGTTTTTCCATTTGCCGTTGTCTAAAAAGTATAATCTAAAACTTTGATGTATGAAAAACTTAAAAGGAATTCTATTGACGATGGCATTGGGCGCCATGCTGACCGGACAGGTCTTCGCCCAGGCGGCGACTTCGGCTGCATCAGACGATCGGCCTGCTAAACAAACCACGACACAGGTACAGGCCCCCGGAAAATTCGTCGATAACAACAACAACGGCGTGTGCGATAACCGCGAAGCCATGCAGGGCAAAGGCGGCAGGGGCGCGAATTTCGTGGATGCCAACGGCGACGGTATTTGTGACCACAGGGCTGAAGGCAATCGCGGAAATGCAAACCCGGACTGCCGCAAAGGCCAGGGCTACGGCTACGGTTGCGGCAAAGGCATGGGGCATCAGCACCGGCATGGGTGCGGCGGACCGTGCGGCGGACAGAAAAGTCCCGGAGGAAAATAATCATAAATTTGCTGAACAGGAACAGTGGCCCGGATTTGACCGATGACCGGCCGAACCGGGCGCCTGTTCCGTTATCCCATTGAAACCTCCCCGGCGGATGACCGAACAGGAACTGATCAGCGGAGTGATGGAACGAAACCGTGAAGCCCTCACCAGCCTCGTGGAAACGTACCAGAAAAAAGTCATCAAAACGGCCTATTATTTCCTTGGTAATATGGAAGATGCGGAAGATCTGGCCCAGGACGTCTTTGTGAAGATCACGGAGTCGATGCCCCGCTTTCGGAAAGCATCCTCGCTTTCTACATGGATCTACCGGATCACGGTCAACGAGGCCCTGAACGCGGTAAGAAAAAACCGCCGGAAGAAGATGTTCCTCCGGATGGGCAGTGCGATCGGTATCGCCGAACCTAAAGCACAGGCCCGGATCATGAATATCCCCGAAGAACAGGATGCGCCGGATGCCCCGTCTAAGCTGCACATGTTGCGGGAAGCGGTCGCCGCGCTGCCGGAAAAACAACGTACTGTGTTCATCCTGAATAAATATGAAGATCTTCCGTACAAAGAGATCGCCGATATTACCGGGTACAGTCTCTCTGCGGTTGAATCCCTGTTGCACCGGGCCCGGGTCAATCTCCGCAAACAGTTGGTGAAGCCCGGCATAAAAAATAATTAATGTGAAAGTCATGAAATGCACGGAATTTCAAAATGATCTTTTCGGCTACCTCGACGGCAAACTGCCCATGGAAGACCGGCAGGCGATGGAAAAACATGCGGGGGAATGCCCGTCGTGTGCCGCAGCCCTGGAACGGTTCCGGGCCCTGGACGAGGCCATCTCGGCCGAAAAAGCGCTTGAGCCCAATCCCTTTGCCCACACCCGCATCCTGCAGAAACTGGAACGGCGCAATAACCCACGGGTTGCAGCCGGGTCCTTCGTGCTGAGGCCGGCCCTGCTAACCACCGGGCTGATCGCGGCCCTCACCGCCGGCTTCCTGATCGGGAACAGCGGATCCTTGAGAAAATCCCAGTACGACCCGGAAAACGTGAATATTGAACAGCTCCGGAACGATTTCTTTGTCCGGGACTTTGCCGATGAAGACCTGTCGTTAATCAATGGAGAGTGAACCTATGGACACCGCTAACAAAAACCGTATATTGTTCTGGTTGCTGATCTTCCTGGTCATCGTGAACATCGCCGCCCTGGCAACCTATTTTTTCGTCCCGGCGCAACAAATGAAACCCGGCTGCCGCAGCAACTCCGCAACACCGGACTGCATCCTGGATGCGCACCTGGACCTGTCCGGTGAGCAGACCGTCCTGGTAGATTCGATCAATGCGCGGTATCAATCGGCTTCCCGGCCCATCTCCATGCAAATCAAGGACCTCAGGGCCGCCATCCTGGATGAACTGGAAGCGGAGAATCCCGATACGGCGATGATCAACGGGATTACTGAGGAGATTTCAGCGCTGCAGCGACAGTTGCAAAGAGAAAACATCGCACACTACCTGGAACTGAAAAAGGTCATAGACCCTGACCAGGCGCTTCGGCTCTCCAATCTCTACCGTGAAATGTACGGCTGCCCGATACAGCGGCAAGGGGGCAAACAACATCAGCACCGGTTTGGGAAAGGAAGGGACGCTACCCGCTAATCATTCACCGTTCATATTCTTAAGCTCACCCTCTGAATTCCGCAATTCACGGGAATTCCATTTACTATCGACCATCCTCGCGGTACATTTGCTCCGTTATGTTAATTATTTCACAATCAAAATCATTATTCACAATCCAAAAACTCTTTCTATGAAACGGATCTAAATGCTACTCGCGGGTTTTATTGTCGTCATGAACTTAAACGCCCAGCCAGAATCAAAAGAAACATCAGGTGAAATGCAAACCGTTTTCGGTAAATCAGCGCAGCCTTCGGTTGGCTGGTTTATCGGCTTTGATCACACGTACAGCCAGTTTGACAAACGCGATGTCTGGATGGGCGGGCTGAATTTCGGAATGGTGATCGATCACAGGCTCAGCCTTGGTTTAGCCGGGAACGGATGGTACAAGCGTAATGAGATGTATTACCCCGGCATCACAGACACCTCTGGAGCTTATCTTGAAGGAGGTTACGGTGGATTCTTAATTGAATATACTCTTTTCCCAAAATCCCCGGTACACCTGACCTTTCCGCTCCTGATCGGCGGAGGCGGCGCGTCTTATGTTTCCGACCAGGAATACCTGGAATGGGACGAGGATGAATGGGATAGCGAACATGTGGTTCTTGATACGGATGTCTTTTTCGTCATTGAACCCGGGGTGCGCGCAGAAATTAATCTGCTGAAATTCATGAGGCTGACGGCCGGGGTTAGTTACCGTTATGTTCCCAACCTGGAGATGGTCCATACTTCCGCCGATATGTTGAACAATCTGAATGCCACAATGGGACTGAAATTCGGGAAATTTTAGCCCATTGTGAATAATGATGAAAGGGCCCTCAGAATTGAGCGGCCCTTTTTCATTTTTGAATCCGTTCCTTTTGGTGGAGCATGTTCCTTCTTCTACGATCCGGAAAAAATAATTCCATTGGATTAATTTATTGATAATAGTACATATATTTACGTAAATTTGTGGACCTTAAGGCATGAAATTATGATAAACAGGTACTTAAAAGAACCCTTGATCCATGATCTTAAAAAGGGCCGCGTAACTGTACTTTTTGGTGCACGCAGGACAGGAAAGACAACCCTGATGCAAAGCATGATCCAATCCCTTTCCGGGAAGAAAATTCTGAAGGGTAATGGCGAGGATTATGATATGTCGCAGGTTTTATCATCCCAAAGGCAAGAAACCCTGGCTAATCTTGTGGCAGGATATGATTACTTTTTTATTGATGAAGCACAAAATGTCCCGGGTATCGGTAAGAGTCTTAAGCTCCTGGTAGATACTCAACCACAGGTTTCCGTGTTTGCAACCGGTTCAGCCTCTTTTGATCTGAGAAATCAGGTAGGCGAGCCTTTGACGGGTCGCTCCAGGTTCTTTACTCTTTACCCATTGGCGTTAAGTGAAATGGAGAGCGGGTATCTGAATGCGCTTCAGAAACTGCCTCCATTATTGATCTATGGATCTTACCCTCAAATCATTACGGAAGGGAATCTCAAAGAAAAAAGACACATTCTGGAAAGTATCCGTAACGGTTACTTATTGAAAGATATCCTGCAATTGGAAAATGTTAAAGACAGCTTGTTTATCATGAACTTGCTGCGTTTGCTCGCTTTTCAGGTTGGGAACGACGTTTCGTTTAATGAACTGGCTTCAAAACTGGGAACAACGGTGAAAACGGTTCAACGCTATGTTGAGTTGCTTGAAAAGGCTTTCATTATCTTCAGACTAAATGGATTCAGTCGTAATTTAAGAAAAGAAATATCCAGGTCGCCCCGTTTTTATTTTTGGGATAACGGGATCAGGAATGTTGTCATTTCAAATTTTAATCCTATTGAATCACGCGATGATGTGGGTAAGTTGTGGGAAAATTTCTGCATTGCCGAACGTTTGAAAAAACAGAATTATCTTGAGACATTTTCAAATTTTTATTTTTGGAGGACATACGATCAGCAGGAAATTGACCTGATTGAAGAAACCGATGGCAGGATCAATGCCTATGAATTTAAATGGGGAACAAAAGAAACAAAATCGCCAAGGGGTTTCAGGGAAAATTATCCGGGCGCCTGGTTCTCTACCGTTAACAGGGATAATTTTTATGAGTTCCTTGGATTTTAGCGCTGCCGGATGATTTTTCCCGAATTGACGATCCCCTGGCCGGTTACCACTTCATAATTGTAAACCCCGGAAGGCAGGTCGGCTACAGGAATCACCAGATCACGAAAAGTACCGTCGACCCTAAAGGTTCGCAGCCGTCGCCCCTGCGGGTCCATCAGCCTGATCTCCCCGGTACCGGTACCGTAAGGCAACTCATAAGGAATGGTGATGGTTGTTATGGCTGGATTAGGAAAAGGTTTGCGGATACCGGATTGTTCCGCGGTGAGGGACTCCGTCCCTGACAGGGTCCCGGGCAGGGAGTAAACCAGGGTGTTGACCGTCCAGTTGATGATGGAATAATCATACACATAAGCCAGCAGTTTGTTGCCCGCCGCTCCGGCCGATCTGACATCCAGGTAGGCACATCCGGGGATCGAAACGATCTCCTGCCCGTCTTCATTGATCACCCGGGCATAATATGTGTAATAATAAAGCAGTGTGTCGTATTCGTAATAAATGTAGGCCAGCTCCACCTTGTTGTCGGTATTGAACAGGGTTTCCGATACATACCTGATATCATAGAGATACATCCCGGCGGGCATGCTGAGGTTGATGGTCTTCCACAGGGAATGGTCGGTGTGGTAAATCCGGCATTGATTACCCGCCACATCCATGGTAAAATATTTATACCCGGAAATGGACAATTCAGTCAGCCCGGTGGATGCCGCGTAATTGTTTTCCAGGCTCACTTGCGCGCCGGAGATGAATGCCAGCGCCAAAAATCCTGCGGTCAGAATAAGCTTTCGCATTTTGATTTGATCGTTTAAAGGTCAGAAGAACAGGAAAAAGTGAGCAAAGGTAACAAGTATGCCAACATTCCTGCGGATAGTTGATTATTTCGGGAAAATTCCTAATTTTGCAGCCCTAAAACCGCAAAATTCAGGTTATTATGCCTAAGGACAAGAAGCTGGTCAGTATTTTCGGGTGCCGCAGCACGGCCTACCTGGCTGAGAAGATTGCCGAGAGCTACGGAACGGAGATCGGGAAGACCGACATCCTCAATTTCTCCGACGGCGAGTTTCAGCCCTCTTTTGAGGAAAATATCCGCGGCCGGCATGTCTTTATCGTGCAATCGACCTTTCCGCCGGCCGACAACCTGCTGGAGCTGCTGATGATGATCGACGCGGCCCGCCGGGCCTCGGCCAAGAACATCGTGGCGGTAATCCCGTATTTCGGCCTGGCGCGGCAGGATCGCAAGGACCGCCCGCGGGTGACCATCGCCTCCAAGCTGGTGGCCAACCTGCTCACCGCCGCCGGCGTTCAGCGCATCGTCACCATCGACCTGCACGCCGACCAGATCCAGGGATTCTTCGACGTACCGGTCGACCACCTGTATGCGTCTTCAATTTTCATCCCTTATATCAAAAAATTAAACCTGCCCATGCTGACCATGGCCTCGCCCGATACCGGCGGTACGCGCCGCGCCGCGGCTTATGCCAAGGTGCTGCATACCGACTTCGTCATCACCTACAAGCAGCGGTCGAAGCCGAATGAAGTGGAAAAAATGGCACTCGTTGGGGAGGTTAAGGGAAGAGACATCATCCTCGTTGATGACATCATCGACACCGCAGGCTCCATCACCAAAGCCGCGCAGCTGATGATGGACAAGGGAGCCAACAGCGTCCGGGCGTTCTGCACGCATCCGGTGTTTTCCGGAAACGCTTATGAAAAAATTGAAAAATCGCCGTTCACCGAGGTGGTGGTTACCGATACCATCCCGCTGCGGCAGAAATGCGATAAGATCACGGTGCTCTCCACCGCCGACCTCTTCGCCGAAGTAATCAAAAGAGTGGAAAATTATAAGTCGATCAGCTCGTTGTTCAAGTTCGACGAAAGTGAGAAATAGCCCGGCCCCCTCCCTCTCTCCCTCCCCCAATTGGGGGAGGGAAGGGGTGGGGGCTAACAATATAACAATTTAACAGTTTAACAATTTAACAGTTTAACACATGAAAACAGTATCTATGAGCGGCTCTCCGCGTGAGGGCGTAGGGAAAAAAGATGCTAAGCGGCAGCGCGCCGAAGGGCGTGTCCCCTGTGTCGTTTACGGGGGAGAAGAACAGGTCCACTTTGTGGCGGAAGAAAAGGCGATCCTCAAGATCCTCCATTCACCGGAAACCTACTTCATCAATCTGACCATCGGCGAGAAGACCTTCGACTGCGTTCTGAAGGAAATCCAGTTCCACCCGGTGAGCGACTCCATCCTGCACGCCGATTTCATCGAATTCCGCAAAGACAAGCCGATCACCCTCAGCATCCCGCTGAAGTTCGTTGGAACTTCCCCGGGCGTCATCAAGGGCGGCAAGCTGACCAAGAAATTCCGCAAGCTTCCCGTTCGCGCTTTGCCGGCCGATATGCCGGAAGCCGTGGCGGTCGACATCAGCAACCTCGACATCAACCAGAAAATCCTCATCTCAGAGATCTCCCAGGATAAATTCCAGATCATGGAAAAGCCGGAACGGTATGTCGTCGCCATCGCGGCCACCCGCGCTTCGGCGACCGCCGCTGAGGGAGAGGGCAAGTAAGCCCTGAACGCAAATCATCATGAAATACCTGATCGCCGGACTGGGCAACATCGGGACGGAGTATGCCAACACCAGGCATAACGTCGGATTCACGATCACCGAAGCCCTGGCCGGGGAATCAGGTATTTCTTTTAAACCCGGCCGGTATGCCGCCACGGCCACCGTCAAGGTCAAAAACCGCACCCTCCTGCTCATCCAGCCATCCACCTACATGAACCTCAGCGGTAAAGCGGTCCGCTACTGGCTGGAAACCGAAAAGATCCCCATCGAACGCCTCCTGGTGGTCATCGACGACATCGCCCTGCCGTCCGGGCAGCTCCGCATGCGCATGAAAGGCGGCGACGGCGGCCACAACGGCCTCACCAGCATCATCGAATACCTGGGCACGGAAGACTTCGCCCGGCTGCGTTTTGGCATCGGCAGCGATTTCCCTAAAGGATACCAGTCGGAATATGTACTCGGAAAATGGAGCGCGGAAGAGCTGGAAATGCTCAAAACCCGCATCCCCGAGGCGGTGGAAATGATTAAGCGGTTCGTTCTGAGTTCTGAGTTCTGAGTTCTGAGTTCTGAGTTCTGAGTTCTGAGTTCTGAGTTC
>CAZAZE010000014.1:0-61787 GCA_964489545.1 uncultured Bacteroidales bacterium | reverse complement strand
CCCTGGAACCCTGGAACCCTGGAACCTGGAACCCTGGAACCTGGAACCTGGAACCTAAAACCCCTCCTGCTCGGTTCTCCGGATGATCTCTTCCTGCAGTTCAGGGCCAAGATCGTTGAAGTAATCGCTGTATCCCGCCACACGGACAATCAGGTCGCGGTGCCGTTCCGGATGTTTCTGCGCCTCGCGCAGGGTATCGGCCGTCACCACGTTGAACTGGATGTGATGGCCGTTCAGCCTGAAGTAACCCCGGATCAATGCGGTCAGGGCTTCGATGCCCTTCTGGTCGTTCAGCAGGCGCGGCGTGAACTTCTGGTTGAGCAGGGTCCCGCCTGTGCGCAGGTGGTCGATCTTGGCGGCCGATTTGATCACGGAGGTAGGGCCTTTTATGTCCGCACCCTGGAAGGGTGAAATGCCTTCCGACAGTGGCTGCCAGGCCTTGCGGCCATCGGGAGTGGCTCCGGTCACGCTGCCAAAATACACATGGCTGGTGGTGGGCAGCATCATGATGTGATGCTTGCCGCCCCGGGCGTTCGGCCGGCCGTCGACCGCTTCAAAGAACAGCTCAAACACCCGCCGGGCCTGCTCATCGGCGTAATCGTCGTCATTCCCGTATTTCGGCGTTTCATAAACCAGCTCATGCCGAAGCGCTTCAAACCCAACAAAATCACACCCCATCGCCTCCAAAAAAACACTAATCTCAATTCGCAATTGATCATTATGTCCTACCGTCTTACCGTCATACCGTCCTACCGTCTTACCGTCATACACATGGTACCGCAGCGCCGTCAGCATATCCGTCACGCTGCCCAGCCCCACGCCCTGGATGTAGGAAGTGTTGTACCGGGCGCCGCCCGCATTGTAGTCCGTGCCGTTGGCGATGCAGTCGTCGATCAGCAGCGACAGGAACGGGACCGGAAGATGTTCCGCAAATAGTTTTTCGATGACCAGGTTTCCCCGGATCTTGATATCGATGAAATGGCGGAGTTGGGTTTTGAATGCGTCCATGAGCGCTTCGAAGGTCGCGAATTCAGCTGGATTCCCGGTTTTGGGCCCGGTCTGCTTTTTGGTCCGCGGGTCGAAACCATTGTGCAGTGTGATTTCCAGCACCTTGGGCAGGTTGAAATAGCCGGTGAGCCAGTAAGCCTCTTTGCCGAAGGCGCCGCTTTCCACGCAGCCGCTGGCGCCTCCGTTGCGGGCGTCTTCGAGCGATTTACCCTGGCGGACCAGCTCCGGGACGATGGCGTCGGTGTTGAACACGCTGGGCTGGCCGAACCCGGTTTTGATGATCTGTGCCGCCCGGTGCACAAAGGCGTCGGGGTTTTCCCGGCTGACCTGGATCATCGAGCTGGGCTGCAGGATGCGCATCTCCTCCACCACATCGAGGATGAGGTAGCTGAGTTCATTGACGGCGCTGGCGCCATCGGCTTTCACACCGCCCACGTTAATGAGGGCGAAATCGGTATACGTGCTGCTTTCCCTGGCCGTCACGCCGATCTTGGGCGGTGCGGGATGATTGTTGAACTTCACCCAGAACGCCTGCAGCAGCTCCCGGGCTTTTTCGCGGGTGAGGGTCCCCGCGGCCAGCTCCCGCTCGTAAAATGGAAAAAGATGCTGGTCGAGCCGGCCGGGATTGAAGGAATCCCAGGGGTTCATCTCGGTGATGACCCCGAGATGGACGAACCAGTAATACTGCAGCGCCTCGTGAAACGTCCGTGGCGCATGGGCAGGCACCCGGCGGCAGATTTCCGCCAGCCGCATCAGCTCTTCAGCCTCAGCCCTTTGCCCTTTGCCCTTTGCCCTTTGAACCAAAGCCTCAGCATAGCGTTCCGCAAAACCGATGATGGCCTCCGCCGCTATCCGCATGGCCCGAAGCTCCTCCCTCTTTGCTTCATTCAATCCGCCTCCCGGCTTCCCTGTATTCCCGCTTCCCCGCTCCCCTGCTCCCCTGCTCCCCAGCTCCCCAGCCAGCTGCGCATCAATCTCAGCCATCAGATCAAGCATGCCTTTGCGGTAAATCTTGTCGCCCAGTACGGTATGCCCCGGGGCGCGCTGCTCCTGGAACTCTGTGAAAACGCCGGCGGCGTATGCGTCGAGCCATTCCGGCTCCATGGCGGCAAACAGGCGGTCGCGGTGTGTTTTCCCTCTCCAGAACGGGATGATCTCGTCCCGGTATACCTTACGTACTTCATGGTCAGACCGGAAAGAAACCTTGGGCCGGTCGTTCAGTATCTCCAGGTCCTCGGGAGAATGCAGGCAAACCTCCGGGTAGGTCGGCGTGGCCTTGGGCGCCGGTCCCCGTTCCCCGACGATCAGCTCGCCCTCGTTGATGCAGATCTTTTTATGCTCCAGGATATACCTGAAGGCCATCGCCCGCTGTTCTGCGACCGAAGCCTCTTTGGCCGCGCCGCTCCGGTAAAATTCCGTGAGCAGCATCGACCGTTCGTGTGATAGGGTGTTGACGGCTTCCAGGCTTTGCCGGCGAAGTTTCTGTATGCGTTCAGAGATCATGGGTGGCTATTTACAATATACAATTTACAATTTACAAGTTACAAATTTTAGGTTAGCCGAAAGGCTGCAGGCTTGTGGCCTGCGGTCTTTGTTTTCCGGCTTCCTGCCTCAGTGAATGTCTGCTTCCATTCCTTCATTGATAAAAAAGTCCCTGATTTTTTCAAGTTCGTTCTTTTCCGGTTCTCTCAGGCCCTCCAGGAGGTATTCCCTGTGAAAGCGGCGGTATTTGTCGCGGGCGATGGCATGATACGGCAGGATGCTGATCCGTTTGAGATGGAGTCTCGTCATGATTTTGCTGATGGCAGCAGTGTTTTCGGGCGTATCGGTGATACCGGGGATGACGGGTAGCCGGATGATCACTTCTTTTCCCCTCCGGGCCAGTGTTTCCAGGTTTTCCAGGGCCAGCTCATTTGAAACGCCGGTGTACTCCACGTGCTTCGCATCATCCATCAGTTTCAGGTCGTACAGCCAAAGGTCCGAAAAATCCATGATCCGCCCGACCACGGCAGGCGGGGCATGCCCGCAGGTGTCGATGGCTGTGTGATATCCTTTATTCGTGCATAGTTTCAGCATCTCTTCCAGGAATTCCGGCTGCAACAGCGGTTCCCCGCCGGAGAAGGTCACCCCTCCGCCCGATTCGGTGTAAAAGACCTCGTCTTTTGCGATTTCTTCAAAGACCTCCCCTGCCAACCGCCAACTGCCAACTGCCAGCTGCCGTTCAATCCGCACCCCATCCACTTCCCGCCGCACAGGCATCGACTCAACGCCGAACTCCTGGCTCTCCGGGTTATGGCACCACGAGCACCGCATCGGGCAGCCCTTCATGAAGACCGTGGTCCGGATCCCCGGTCCGTCGTGAATGGAAAAATGCTGGATATCGAACACCAAACCGGACAACATGATTCAATTTTGAATTTTAAATTTTAAATTTTGAATTCAACACTCAGAACTCAGAACTCAGAACTCAGAACTCAGAACTCAGAACTCAGAACTCAGCTTATCCCATTCCTCTTTGCTCACGATCCGGTAGTGCGGATCATAGGCTTCGCGGAAACTATCGCTGTGGTGAACCACATAATCGCCCTGCCCGAGCATTTGTTCCAGCGCTTGTTTATCGGCTTCAAACCCGGGAATGTCCAGATCCATGGACTCGATCTCCCGGACAATTTCCTGCCATTTTACCTGCCATTCCTTAACTTCCGGCATTTTAAACGACGCTGCGCTCTGCATAAATGCTGAGAAGAAGTCTTCCGGAGGGATCAATCCATCCTTTACCAGGTCGAGCGGGACCCTGTAAAAATGTTCGCCCGCGCCGCAGGGCCTGGCAAAATAATTTTGACGAGATGTCATCTCGCTGAGCTCCTTTTCCAGGTAAATCCTGGCCGCAGCAGTATCTCCGACCAGGTGCCCCGGGCCGAATTCATCCTGGAAAAAACTTTTATATATATCCTGAAGGGTGGATTCGGGATAAAGTTCCATCTGCGCCCGGACCGCCTGTGTAATAAGGCCGGCAGGCTGAGAAAATGCATGCAGATTCAAAAAGACCAAAACGGAAATGATCATCCTGCTCAAAAAAACGTTGATAAAAAGCAATCGTACCATCTGACCCCCAATTGACCGGTAAAAGTAATCCAAATAGAAGAATTTACAATCGAAGAAGGAACCAATGAAATGGAAATGGGCCCGTTGATATGTAAAAAATTAAATAATTCACAGATTTAGCTTATCTTTGGCGCTGAATTTTAATAAATTATCCCACCCCATTCCCAGATGACAGAACACCTTGCCCACATGGTACGGGACCGCGCGGCCCGTTTTGGATCACGTGAAGTTTTCCGCTATAAAGACCACAAGACCCAGACCTACAAGAACTACAGCTGGAAAGAATTTACCACGGACATCGACAGGGTGTCGCGGTCGCTCATCGCCCTGGGATACGGGCATGAGTCGATGATCGGAATTTTCAGCGACAACCGCCTTCAGTGGCTGGTGACCGATTTTGGCATCATGGCCATCCGCGGCGTAGTCGTCCCGTTCTTCGGCACAGCCTCGACGGCCCAGATTAAATATATCGTGGATGAAACCGGCATGGAGCTGATGTTCGCCGGCAACCGGGAACAGCTGGAAAAAGCGCGCGGACTCATCGGCAAAGGAAGCCTGAAAAAAATCGTCTATTATGATCCGGGACTGGAAAGCAGTGACGAGCATTGCATTTCCTGGGAAGAATTTCTGAAACTCGGCGAAAGTGAGATCTTTGCTACCGAACTCGAGCAGTTCTACCGCGACGCGCAACCGCTCGATCTGGCAACGATCCTGTACACTTCCGGCACGACGGGCGAACCGAAAGGCGTCATGCTCGGGCACGACAATTTCATGGAAACCTTCAAGTACCACGACGAGCGGCTGGACATCAGCCCCGACGACACTTCGATGTGCTTTCTGCCGCTCAGCCACGTTTTTGAACGCACCTGGTCGTTCTACCTCCTCCACTGTGGCGCCGTGAACGCCATCAACGAAAACCCGAGAGAGGTGATCCAGAACCTGCCCCTGGCCAACCCGACGGTGATGTGCACTGTGCCCCGCTTCTTTGAGAAAACCCATGAAGGCATCATCGCCGAAACCAACAAGTGGCCTTCGGTCAAGAAAAAGATCTTCGACTGGGCTCTGGCCGTCGGCCACCGGCGCAACGAGTACCGCCGCGTGTCAGAAAAGATGCCCTTTGGGCTGAACCTGCAAACCACCCTCGCCGAAAAGCTGGTCCTGAAGAAACTGCGCAGCATCTTCGGTAAGAATATCCGGATGATGCCCTGTGCCGGTGCGGCCATCCGGGAAGAGCTTCTTCGCTTCTTCAACGCCACAGGTTTCTTCGTCAACTTCGGTTATGGCGCAACAGAGACGACCGCGACGGTTTCCTGCTACAAAAGCGACCGCTGGGAATTCGAGTCCTGCGGCACCGTGCTGCCGGGCGTCACCGTGAAACTGAGCGAAAACAACGAGATCATGGTCAAGGGACCGACGATCTTTCGCGGGTACTACAAAAAGCCCGAAGCCACGGCCGAAGCCCTGAAAGACGGATGGTACATGACCGGCGACCAGGGCGCATTCACGCCGGAGGGCAACCTGGTCATGACCGACCGGATCAAGGACATGTTTAAAACCTCGGGCGGGAAGTACATCTCCCCGCAGAAAATCGAGCTGATGCTGGGCCAGGACAACCTCATCGAACAGGCCGTTGCCATCGGCGACAACCGCAAATTCGTCAGCGCCCTCATCGTTCCTTCCTTTGAACATCTGAAGCCTTTTGCTGAAAAACTGGGCCTGGACATCAACGACAAAGCGTCGCTGGTCCGGAACGAGGCCATCATCAGCCTGATCCAGGAACGATTGGATGTCATCCAGGCCGATGTGACCTCTTACGAAAAAGTGGTACGATTTACGCTGCTGCCGGAAGCCTTCAGCATCGAAAACAACGCGATGACCAGCACCCTGAAGCTGCGCCGGAAAGTGATCAACGAAAATTACCGGGAAGAAATCGACCGGATGTACTCAGTCGTCTGATTTCCATCTTTTATGCGACCATAGCCAGTTGGCCGGTTCTTCGCGGATCACGGATTCCAGCTTTGCCGCAAATCGCTGGGTGATCTCCCCGTCGGGCAGTTCGTCAGGATGCTCCGCCAGCACCGACAGATCCATTTCGTAATATCCTCTTTTTACCCTGCGAATATCCACGTACATCACCACACAATGATGCAGACGCGCATGTTTTTCCGGACCGTGCAGGAAATAACTGTTCCGGCCCAAAAAATTTGCCTGATACGCCTTTTCCTTATTCCTGGGGTTCTGATCTGCAGCCATGAGATACAGGAACGGCCTGCCTTCGTTTTCATCGAAGGTCTTTGACGTGTCATAGATTGAGGCCAGAACCGTGCCGAAGCGGGAGCGGCTCCAGCGCACGTGCCGGTCTATCCACTTGTTCCTCAGGGGTTTGTAAAATCCGACAACCATGTACGGTGTTTGCAGGCTGGGCGAAAATGCACCCCATTCCCAATTCCCGTAGTGGCCCGTGACTACGATCACACTTCGTCCTTGTGCATGATAGGGATCAAGCAGGTGCGCGTTCCGGATCACATGCCGGCGATTCACCTGGCAGCGTGTTATGGTGAAGGCCTTTACGCCTTCCAGCAGGATATCGGACAAATTGCGGTATACACGGCCTACCAATCGGTCCAGGTCATTGGACGACATCTGCGGGAACGTGCCTTTCAGATTGTCGTACATGATCTCCTTACGGTACCTCGCCACATATCTCAAAAGGAAAGCTACGAAATCGGACAGCAGGTACAATATGAAAAATGGAAGCAATCCGACCAGGAAGACCAGCAGGTAAAAGAATATGGCACCGATGAAATTCACGTTGATCAGCTGGTCAGTGTTTTCTCACCATTCTTAACATTTTAATATTCAGAACTATAAATCTGAAGAACTGCCAGATCAGGTTGGTTCTCAATCTTTGTGTGAACCGGGTGGGTACAGGCGGATAATAGCTCTGTTCGTAAGGGGTTCTTGTTTTCTCCATTGGATAATTCGTTATTCAGGTACGATCCTCCAGAAAGGCTTCGCTTTAGCTTTATAGATAAAGGCAAAATGAAGCATGTGTTTCAGCCAGTGTCCGGCCAGGCCGATCTCTCCCGAGGTGTAACGCAGATCGCGGCCGGTATCCGGGTATTTGCTAAAGTCGGGAATGATGGGATGGATGGTCATGGAAACAGCGGTCCCTTTGAAGAACCCGGCACCTGCCGAGGCAATACAGGCCGCGCCCATGCCGGCCAGGGAAGCGTGCCGTACCGGCTTGTCCACTTTACCCTGGATCAAATCCGTGATATTGTAAGCGATCTGTCGTGCCATGACCCCTGAGGGCATGCCGGTACGCGGAGGAGTCGGGAAGATCGGCGTGCCTTTGGGATTTTTGAAGGGTTTTGAAATGGCATGCGGCGGGGCGAACGCGATGCCGGCCGCGAAAATATTCGGGTACAGCGGGCTCTGGTATGTGCGCGGCCAGTCGCCGGGCTTCCATTCTTCATAAGCTTTTGGCGCATAATCGGCATCCACCTTCATAAACCCGTTGGGCGCAAAAAGCGCTGTGGTAATCTCTTCGCCCTGCCGGTCAAAGGCTTTCAGGGGGACCCCGGAAAACGGCGGCAGCAGCATGGCGAAATCAAAGGGCACCTCATGGGTATCCCCGAGCATATCTTCATAGACCACGGAATTTTTCTTCACTTCGGTAACATGCGCACCGGTAATCCACTCCACCCGCCGCTCGGTGAACAGCGACTCAGTAAAGACCCGGCTGTGTGTAATGTATCCACCCCTTTGTACCAGCATCCCGCCCATGCCAAAATCGCCCAGCTCCTGCTCGTTGGAGATCCAGATGAGCCGGGCCTTGTCGCGTACTTTACGCTTTCGCAGCTCAAACTCCACGTTGAAGAGATATTCGAAAGCAGCGCCCTGGCAAGTGCAGGTCCCATGCCCGGTACCGATCAGGAAGGTCATCCGCTCTCCCGTCTTCATCCGTTCCACCGCTTCGTCGAGCGCCCGGGAAGCCGCTTCGGCATGCCCGGCGGTACATACCGACAGAGAATGGTGTTCCGGGCCCAGCCCTTTCGTCGCTTCGAAATTCAGTTTCGGTCCGGTCGCGTTGATCAGGTAGTCATAGGTCAGCCTGATGGATTCCCCGGCATTGTCCTGACCTGTGCCTTCAGCCATTACATAAGGTTCGGCGCCCGGATCGTCCCCTTCGGGATGAATACTTACGGCTTTGGCCTGGATAAAGCGGATGCCCAGTTTTTTATAAACAGGGGCAAGAGGGAAAGTGACTTGCTGCGGCTTCATCAGGCCCGTTCCCACCCAGATATTGGAGGGGATCCAGTTCCACTTGCTGTTCGGGGATACCACCGTAACCTGGTGACTTCGGCCAAGGCGGCGCCTGGCGTGCATCGCCGCCGTATGGCCTGCGATGCCTGCACCCAGAATAAGAAGATGAGCCATAAATTTTCAATTGATGGATTAAATTTAGAAAGAATGACCGGCAAATCCAAAAGAATTCTTCCTACCGGCTATAAAGGTCGATAACATCCTCCAGGCTTCGCTGGCAGACTTTGCAGAATTCCATATGCCGGGTGAACATGATGCAGTCGATCTGCGACCGGTAGAGGCCTTTAGCCAGGTAGTCGGCGCCTTCAAACGCGCCGACCTGGTCGCGGTACTGTTCCTTTGAGAAATACTCATCCTCCTGCCTGAGCTGCCGCAGGAACAGCGCTTCCATCACCTCTTCCGGAACCCTGGCGGCCCGCAGGCTGTCGCGCTCTTTCTGGATGCTGTATCCGAACTGATCGAATGGTTCCTTGTTCCAGGGTGTCGGAATGGGCGTCGTGGGATCAACCAGGTCTTTCCACTTCAGGTTATCCTTGTCGAACAAAGCCGTAATGTTTGTTTCCCAGGGCTCGGCGGTGACTTCCGGCATCTCGTAAGCGATGGAGGAAGTGTAGTATTCATCCGCCAGGGCGCCCAGGTGATGTCCCATCTCATGGACCATGATGTAATCCCCGAACCGGTTGTCAACAGATACAGTGGTGTAAAGATTATAGATCCCTCCGCCGCCATAGGTCCGCTCATTCACCAGGATGACCATGAAATCATAAGGCACAGCCGATGCAACATCGCGAATGGTCCGGTTGTCATAGGCCAGGACGTAACGCTCCGAGTCAAAGCTGCTGTAGTGGGCCGAAAGCGCGGTGCGTTTAAACAGGCCCGGATGCGGCCGTGAAATACCGGATACCTGAGATGGCGTCTCGACCGCCCGGAAGTTCAGGTCGGATTTCCGGGAA
Organism: uncultured Bacteroidales bacterium; assembly: GCA_964489545.1. Classification (GTDB taxonomy): domain Bacteria; phylum Bacteroidota; class Bacteroidia; order Bacteroidales; family JAGOPY01; genus JAGOPY01. The sequence continues at coordinate 52,392 of CAZAZE010000014.1, read as the reverse complement.
GCGAACGGTTCGACGCCCAGCAGGATATCGGTCATCTGCAGGGCGTCGGCACGGAACTTATCCATTTCTTCAGCGGTGTAGCCATCGCCCAGGATCACGAAGTCGAGCTTTTCGGCAGCAGGGCCGTTTTCGTAAATGATACCGGTCTTTTCAGCATGGATGATATCGGCCGGGTTGACGCGCCGCGCAGCCGGGTCGATGACGGTTGTCCATATCGTTTTGAACGTGCTGGTATCCACTCGTTTCTTCATCACCACCCGGACCGGTTTAAGCGGCCACGGGAAGCGGATCGACTCGTGGAAGGTGCCGTTTTCCGTTTCCGCATCGGGGATGGTCTGCCATTCGCCGAAAATGCTGGCAAACCCCCGGCTGTAGAGCAGAACGCCGCTTTCTTCATCGGCGATCTGGAAGAGATACAGGCCGAGTTCCAGCGGATCGGTCAGTTGCGTCTTGCTCCCCGGCCAGGGACCGTCGGGAATGATGCGGTCGACGGCAAACAGCTCCATGTCGGCGGTGCCGCTGTGGAAATAATCCAGCCGCATGGTCTTGTCCAGGAAATAATCGTTAAACGCGACATTGCCCTGGTCAAGAATTTGGAATGCTTCCGCCGCGGTTGCCGGCTCCGGGGCGATGGTACCGGGCTTTGGCGGTTCCTGGCAGGAATACAGCGCAAGCAGGCCCAGCAAGATCAAGATATTCTTCATGGTTTGGTATTTTATCGTAAAGATAGCAATATTCTAAAGGAAATATTCCTGAATACCCTTTCCGATTCCTCTGCCGCCACCGCCTGTTGCCCGCGCCGGCCCAACAGTCAATCCAACCTGCCGTTCCGAAAGGCGGCCAATCCTTACGCATCAGAATCAGCCTAAATTTGTTCCCGGATCAGCCGCAATGATTAATTTTATCATTTCAAATTCCGGCATGAACGTTACCCGGACATATCTCTTTTCACTTCTGCTTTTGCTTGCGACCCTGCAACAGGCCTGGGGGCAGCCGGCATTCAGCCAGCGGCGATCCGACAGCCTCGAGGCGGCACTGGCCGCAAAACCGCAGCAGGACACCTCCAGGATCGCCGATTTCATGGAGCTCAGCAAGTTGTACATATACAAAGACGCCCGAAAATCGATCAGCCTGGCCCAGGAAGGGATCAACCTGTCGGCGCGGGCCGGCATCCCGGTACGCCCGTATCTCTACATGTACCAGGCCAGGGCTTATGCGCGGATCCCGGACTTTGAAAACGCGGAAAAGCTGTTCAGCCAGGCCCTGACCGCCGCCAGGGCACTGGAGAATACTGCCGCGGTCGCCGAGGTCAGCCTGCAAAAAGGATGGTTTCACTATAACCACCGAAACCTTCCCGCCGCGCTGGAGAATTTCCGGACGGCCATTGAAACGGCGGAAGCGATGAACGACCGCAGCCAGCAGGCCGACGCCTGGTTCGGCATCGGGCTCGCCTATTACAGCTTTGATGACCTGAAGAGCATGCGCCTGCCTGTTGAGAAATTCATCGCGCTGGCCGATCCGGTCACGCAAAATAACCGCCTGGCCGATGCCTACCGCCTCCTGGGCGCGTTCCACCGCAGCGAAGGCCGCTTCCAGGAGGCCATCGACGCCAACCAGCGGTCGTACCAAGTGGCCGCCGCCATCAATGATTCTATCCTCATGGGCGCGGCGCTGAACCACATCGCCTGGTATTATTACGAAATGGGAAACCTGGACAAGTCACTGGAAATCTACCAGAAAAACATAGGCTTTTACAATTCCGGCAACGGCAACCCCCTCGCCAATATTTACGGCAATATGGGCAACATTTACCGCGACCGGGAACGCTACCCCGAAGCCATCGAATACTACAACAAAAGCATCGAACTCGCCCGCTCCAATAAAGATCTGTACAATCTTTCCTGGTTATATGAAGATATCAGCGATATGTACGAACGGATCGGGGATTACCGGCAGGCACTGGAAAATATGAAGCTGGCGCTGGTCTACCAGGACTCCATGGCTTCGGTCACTTATCAACAGCAAATGGCTGTAACGCGGGCGCAATATAAAGCGGAAAAGAACGCCCGGGAACTGGAACTGCTCTCCATGAAACTGCAGCGTAACCGTTTCCTGAACTGGACGCTGGGGATCGGTATCACCATGATCATCATCATCGCTTCGCTGATCGTTGCCCGGTCGCGGCTGAAAGACCGGCAAAGGATCGAAGCCATGAACCGCAAGATCTCCGAGCTGAACCAGACCAACCTGCGCCAGCAGATGAATCCACATTTCATCTTCAATACGCTCAATTCCATCCAGTATTATGTTTTCCAGAATGATAAGATCTCTTCGAACAACTACATGACCAAATTCGCAGCCTTGATCAGAAAGACATTGGAAAACAGCCGCCATACGACCATTCCCATCAAGGAGGAACTCGACGCGCTGAACCTTTACCTGGAACTGGAATCCCTCCGCTTCAAGGAAAAATTCAACTGGGATATCCGGGTGGATGAAGAGATCGACACGCTGGTTTATAAGATCCCGACGATGCTGATCCAGCCTTATGTGGAAAATGCCATCACCCATGGACTGATGCACAAGGAAAACGGGAAAGGGAACATTCTTATCGAGCTGCAACTGGCTCCGGGCCAAATCCTCTGCACCATTGAGGACAATGGCATAGGCCGGGCGCGGGCAGAGGAAATCCGTCAGCAAAAAAACCATCATCACCAGAGCATGGGCACGACCATAACCGAGTCCCGTCTGAAGCTGGTCAACGAACTCTATGGAAAGAGCATGAAGGTGCATTACACCGACCTGGCCGATCCTTCGGGCAACCCGGCCGGCACACGGGTGGAGGTTAATTTTCCCATAATAACTTAAAAAAATCACTATGATCAGAGCGGTCATTATCGACGACGAGCCCGATGCGGTGAAATTCATCGAATCCATCCTGGCGGAATACTGCCCGCAGGTAGAGGTCGCGGGCGCTGCACATTCGGCCAGAGACGGCGTGAAGTTGATCAACGAGACGCAACCTGACCTGGTTTTTCTCGACGTTCAGATGCCGCACGGGACCGGCTTCGACCTGTTATCCTCCTTCGAAGAAAAAACCTTCGACGTGATCTTCATCACCGCCTATAACCATTACGCCATCCAGGCCATTAAATTCAGCGCGGTCGATTACATCCTCAAACCGGTGAATATTTCGGAGCTGATCGAGGCGGTGAACAAAGTCGAAGAAAGAAGGGCAGGCACCGAATTCCGGAACCTCAATTTCAAAGCCCTGCTGGAGAACATCCGGACGCCACAGCCAACCCGGCTGGCCATCCCCACCGCCGAAGGCATCGAATACCTCAGCACCGCCGAGATCATCCGGCTTGAGGCCGACCGCAGTTATACCTGGTTCTTCCTGACCGAGAAGAGAAAATACCTGGTATCCAGGAATCTGAAAGAATACCAGGAACTGCTCAATGATGTCAACTTTTTCCGTCCCCACAATTCACACCTGATCAACCTGGAGCATGTGAAAAAATTCATCCGTCACGAAGGTGGGTACATTGAAATGACCGACGGGTCCAACGTACCGGTGTCGCGTGGCAAACGCGACCTGTTCCTGCTGCAGATGGGAAAAATCAGCAAATAAACGGATCAGACGACCCCTTTCTGACCCAGGATCCGGTAAAAATCATCCCGGTAGGTATCCCCCACCGGGATCTGGTGCCCTTTGATCTCCAGCCTGCCTTTCTCCACCTTCTCAATCTTGTCGATGGCAACGATATATGACCGGTGCACCCGTGCAAACGTTCCGGATGAAAGCACTTCCTCCATCTTTTTGAAATTCTGGAGCGTCATGATGTTCTCTCCGCGGGTCACAATTTTCAGGTAGTCCCCCTGGCCTTCGATGAAAAAAATATCTGCGAAATCGATCTTTTGCAGCCGGTGTTCGGTCTTAACGAAGAAATACGTATTGTGGGGATTGGAGATCATCATCTCCTGGGCGCCCGCCTGGTCGCTTCTTGATCCTTCAATGAGCTGCTGCCGTTCCCAGGCTTTGTTGGAAGCCATCAGGAACCGGTCAAACGGGATGGGTTTCAACAGGTAATCCGTCACATCGAGTTCATACCCTTCCAAGGCATAAGAAGCATAGGCCGTAGTCAGGACCACCTGGGGTTTCTGGTCCAGGATCCGCAGCAACTGGATGCCCGTAAGCTCCTCCATCTGGATATCCAGGAAGAGCAGGTCGATCCTGTTGCCTTTGAGGTAGTTCAGGGCGTCTATGGCATTCTCAAAGCGCCCGCAGAATTCCAGGAACGGCACTTTTGAGATATAATCAGCCAGGATATCGAGTGCCAGGGGCTCATCATCGACGATGATGCATTTCAGTCTGTTCATAGCTCAAGGGTTAAGTTCACCCGGAAGTGATCCAGTCCGTCGGTGATGACCAGTTCATGCCTTTCCGGATATTGCAACGCAAGCCTCTTTTCCATATTGCTCAGTCCGATTCCGCGCCCGGTGGGTTTGTTGATCGATTTGGAGGCTTTGATGTTGTTCACTTCAAAATGCAAACGGCCGCCGTTTACATTGATCCGAATGGTGATGCCCATGCCGGGAAGGTTCTTATTGCCGTGTTTGAAGGCATTCTCGATGAACGGGACCAGCAGCATCGGGGCGATCCGCCTGCCGTCGGGGTTGCCTGTAATTTCCAGGTCGACAAACTCAGGCTTCGAAAACCTGAGCAACTGCAGTTCAATGAAGCTTTTCAGGTATTTGATCTCATTCTCCAGCGGGACTTTCTCCTCGTAAGTGTCATACAACATGTAGCGCATGATCTCAGACAATTTGAGGATGGCATCGCCCGCCCGGTCTGATCCGGTGTATACAAGCGAATAGAGGTTGTTGAGCGTATTCATCAGAAAATGGGGGTTAACCTGTGATTTCAGCAGGTCAATCTCGCTTTTCTGCTTTTCCCGTACCAGTTCATTCCTCCGGTGGCGCTCCCGGAACCATTCAATGCTCAGGAAAATGATGACGGAATAAAGGGTGAACATGAAGGTCCAGAACGTATTGTAAAAGATCTGGCGCCCGAGGCTGACCGGCCAGCGTTCAAACGCCCCGAGCGCGTCCTTAACCCAGGGATTCACCAGCATCCGGGCAAGGGAAAACGCAGCCATGAACACCAGCGCAAAGACCAGGATCCGCATCCGGTCAGGCCGGCGGACCAGAACCGGCAGCAGGAAGAAATAAGCCGAATAAAAGACCACGGCGTTAAACCCGTTCTGGATCATGAAATAAATGCTTTCCGGGGTATAGCGGAAGGCGCCGAAGCTGAACATGAAAAAAGGAATGATCACGAATGTGATCCAGAAAATGAGATGAATCAGTACGATGTAGATCTTCTTCATAGAACCTCCGGAAGGCACAAATTTAACGGATCTGCGTCCGGCCGGAGGCAATTTTATCAGCTAATCGATGAACAGGAGGATTTTGAAGGTGAACAGGCGAAATTACTCCTTTAACTCAGAGCTTCTGGACCTCAAAAGTCGGATAACCCTTTTCTCCGGTTGTGCTGTAAAAGCTGATGAAGCGAAGCTTGAAATAATAACCTTCCGGGTCTGAAATAACATAGTTCAGGCCCTCGATGATCTCATAAGAAACATTCCCGGAACTGACATCGCCCACCACGTCTTTCCAGTCGTAGCCGATTTCATCGGTTATTGCATTAAAGGAGAGGGTACCGGCCACTTCTATGTCGATCTCCGAAAACGCATACAGGGTATCCTGGGCTACCCTGACGCCCGATTGCGTATTGGTCACCGCGCCGGTGACCAGGTAAGGATAAGGCTCTCCCGTATTGGTGTACAACAAGGTGGTATACTGGGTGAACAGCAGGTCCCAGCCGTACTTTCCCGGTTCCAGGGTCAGCTGTTTTCCTCCGCCATCAAAAGAAAAGAAGGTAAAATGAACGGTCGGGTCCTTCGTGATGACAAACGTGTTTTCTTCCGAACCATCCGGTTTCGCGTAACGGAATGTATATTGGCTATCATCAACCGATTCGAATACGATTTTCCGCATGCCCCGCAGGTTTCCGGCCTCGTCATAGCCCCGGTCGATCACGTAAACCTCATGGCTGTATTGCTTCGCCGAATCCGGCGGAAGGAATTCCACCCAGCCGCCAAACGCCGTTGTGTCCGGATTGCCGGAAGAAGCGTCGAACATCCAGACGTAACCCGTGGTATCGATGGGTGCCTGGAAATCGGTGGAGCCCGAACGGGCCGCCAGCATGAAATTCGAAGAATTCAGGATGATCTTCGTCCCTTCCGGGCTGCATTCGAAGCCCAGGTCCCAGGCGGTCTTCAGGTTGACCGAAACCGCCGTATCCAGGCCCAGATCGTAATAAACCTGGTACCGGTAGTCTTTCATCATTTCGATGATCACCGTGCTCACATCCCCCGGATCATGCGGTGTGATCTTCTCATCCTCCTTGAAACAAGAGCTGAGCAGGGCCGCAAGGGCGAAAAGCATGAACCTGGATAAAGCCTTCATGGGTTAAAACTGATTGAAATTAAACGCGGCCTGCACGAAGAAAGTGCGGCCCCAGCCGACCGGGTAGGAACCAGATCCCCCGGTGTGGATGCCGCCGCTGCTTCCCACGGCGGGAATGGCGGTCACATCGAATATATTCTTCACCCCGGCGCCAACCGTAAGCATGTTCTTCAGGAATGTTTTCTGCACGGTGAAATCCATGGAATGGTAGGCCTGGATATATCCTTCCCTTACTTCTTCTGCAACATCCAGGTACAGAAATGGCATTCTGCCGGTAAACTTATAGTCCAGGGTGAAATTCAGGTCGGCCTGTACCCAGGTGTAACCGGCCGTGACAATGGCATCCGGGCTGTAATAGGTTTCCTGTTTACCGGTGTAGTCTTCACTCAGGCTGCTGTAACGCCCGGTAATCCCGCCGCCTACCCTGATACTGAACTGGGGATAGAACCGATAGCTGATGCTCGCCTGGGCCCCCTGGGTGATGTATTTGTCGATATTCACGTAGGAATAAAGATCTCCTGAAACCTGCACCAGCGTGATCACGTTGTTGATGTTGTTGTAAAACAGGCTGAGCTCGGTCCCGACGAACGATTTGCTGGTCTCCCGGCTGTAATGGAAAGAAAGATTGACATTGTGTGAATTCTCGGATTCCAGGTCCGGGTTTCCCTGGATGTTGTGGTTCACGTCGACGAAATACAGGTACAGTTCTTTCAGTGAGGGGGCCCTGAATCCCCGGCTGTATGAGGCCCGCACGCTGTAATTGTCCAGGAATGGGAATTTCAGGTTCAGCGAGTATACCAGCGGGGCCTGGTACTTGGTGTTGTATATCAACCGGATGCCCGGCTGAAGCAGCATCCATTTCACGGGATCCCACTGCACGCTTAAAAACAGGGCGTAATCACCGAGCCGCTGCCGCTGGTCAACCATCCGCCTGCCGGTCCCCGATTCCAGGTTGACGTCAAAACCCAGCTGGTAATTGAACCGGCTTTCCTTGTTGCTTTTGGAAAAAGTGCCCCGCACAAGCACGTTGTGGAAACGGGTGGTGTCCCAGTCCGACTCATTGGTCGTGGCGATCTCCTCCAGGGTGGTCAGGTCCTTGAAGAAGGTCTCCTTCTGCCGGGCATAATAAGCGTATGAACCCATGAACTGGATATAACGGTGGGTCGACAGTTTCCGGTTGTATTCCAGTTTGCTGGTGCTGCGTGAAGTGAGGAAATAACTGTCGAAAGCCGTTTCATAATAGGGTGGCATCAGGTTGCCCTTGCTCTGCAGCTTTTCGTTGAACCAGGAAGAAGACAGCTTCACCTTGGCATGGGACATGGAATAGAGATAGTAACCATCGAGAAAATATTGCCGCTTGGGCTTCCACCGCATCGACCTCAGGGAATCGTTATCGGAATAGCCGTCAAAGAAGTTCCGGCCGCCGCTCAGGGAAAAAACGCTGTTCCCCATCTTCTGCGATATGCCTGCATCGAAATTATATATCCCGACCGATTCCACATATCCTTTGGCGAAGGCTGTCGTCCGGGAATTCCTGTTCTCTTTGGTGATGATGTTGATCACCCCGGCCAGGGCGTTGGAACCGTAAACGACCGACATGGGGCCCTCGATGACTTCGATATGGTCGACGTTGTACAGGTTCAGCTGGCTGATGTCGATGTTGCCGTTCATCCGGCCGATGACGGGCACACCGTCGACCAGGAATTTGATGTGTTCGCCCGACAGTCCCTGCAGGCTCATGCTGGAGCCCAGCGCCCCGTCCTGGGAAATACGGATGTTGAGTTCGCTGTGCAGAATGTCGGTCAGGTTGTTGGCCGCCTTCCGCTCTATCTGTTTGCTGTTGATCACCTTGACCTTGTAAATGGACTGATCGACGCGCTGGGGAGCGTACTGTGCGGTTACGACCAATTCATTCATCTCCTGTATCTTCGGGACCAGCGAGAACGTGGCCTGCTGGCCGGGATTCAGTGTATCATATAGGTTTTCATAGCCGATGTAGGTGACGCACACGGCGGCGCGCGAAGTAGCCGGATTCTGAACCGAGCCGTCGTCGCCGGTAATGCCGTGCAGCGGTTTGCCGCCGTCGAGCGGCTGGAAGACGACGTGGGCATAGGGAACGCCCTGCCGTGTCTTGCCGTCAACCACCCTGATCATGGCCTGCTGACCGGAACTTGGAAGCCCGGCCAGCAGGGTGATCAAAAACAACAACGCAATGATTTGAAAAGATTTCATTAACGGGCATAAACCATGAACCGGGATGAGTATACCGATTCCCCGGCGATGATTTTCATTACATGGAGGCCGCTGTTCAGCCGAACATCGTTTAGCTCTATTGTAAGCGCGCCTTTGACGATCTCGGCGCCGGTGGTGTAAGCCAGCCTTCCGGTAAGGTCAAAGATCTGAACGACGGCTGAGCCGGAGCGCTCCTGTCCAAATTCCAGGTTCATGCGGTCGGTGACGGGATTGGGATAAATGCGGACTTCTTCGGTTGCACGGACCGGATCAAAAATCCCCGAAGGGGAAACGGCCATCCGGTCGAAGACGATCTTGCCGCTGGAACTTCCGTCAAAACGGGTGAAGACCAGTTTCCAGATATCCTTGTTGCGGGCTTGAACAAAGAAAGCGGTGGAATCGGCGACGGTCCAGGTGACGGTCCCCATGTCAAAGCTCTTCCACTCCCAACCTATGGGCGACAGGGTGGAATCCATCGGCTGGCTGGTCCAGTCCATGAAATCTGGTCCGACCGGGTAAAATTCGCTGGCATACACCTTGAAATTGTTCAGTACGCCCACGACCGAATAAGGCGTGCCGTTGGGCTGGATGGCCATGTATTTGGTAAACAGAATGTCCCAGGAAGCCGTGTCGGGTTCACGCTCCAGCAGCGTGCCTGTCGACAGGTTGTAATGAACGAAGTTCATGTGCCGGTAGGGGTTGATGGCCAGTTCCACGTTTTGCTCGTCAGATCCGTCGAGGTTGGCGTAGCGGAGGTAATAGGTGTTTGCAATGGAGTTTTTGCGGAGGATCCACAGCTTCTTATAATTGCCGCTCATGGTTTTGATGATGTAGATGGAGTCTCCGACCACATCATGGCTGATCATGTTGTATTTTCCCCAGCCGTAATCGGGATGACCCGGCGAATTGCGGTTGAACGCGCCGTCCTCCCGGGAGAGTTCATTATCGTAAAGTACCGGCCAGGAAGCCATTCCGGCCGTGTCGGCGGTGGCCCAGGCTGCGGTATCCGCATTGGGGTAAACGTAGAGATTGACGCCGGAGCCGCCGTTGGTGATGATGGTTGCGGTCCAGACCGTCGTATGGAAGGCGATGTCCCAGTTGGCGCGTGGCACTTCGGCCACCACGCCGTTTTCAAAGCTGAAATACACGTCATTGGCGTAGCCGGGCCCGAGGGTCAGCGAGTCGGGACCGTTGAAGGCTCCGGAAGCATGGGAAGCGGCGTTGAATCCTGCGAAACTGATGGTCAGCAGGATCATGGCAAGGGTATAAGTTTTCATAATAATAATGATTGAAAAAAATAATGATTGTTAAAATGGGACAGACCCATTCCGGGCCGGTCAGATGAAAATGCAAAGGAAAGGGTTAAGCGGCCGGTGGAGCGCGCAGGCCCGACGACATGCCGGTGGCGGCATCCGCCAGGGTTTCGCGCCAGATGACGGGGATGATGGCCAGGCTATCGTTCGAGGACAACGCGGGCTTGGGCGTTTCTGAAACAGCTGCGGGAGCTTCGTTGTCCGAAGTGTCGGAGTTTGAATCATCCGCGAAGCTGATGAAGGTCTTTACCTTGGATTTCGGCACGAGGAATGAAATGGAGTGCCATTTGAAGACTTTGCCCATGACATGCTCCTGGTGGAAAATCACCAGCGACCCGATAAAGATCCAGGCAATCGAGAAGGCGATCAGCAGGACGAGTCGTTTTTGTATGCGGGCAGTTTTATTCATATCCCTTTAATCCGCATGCAAAAATACACACGATATAAATATGAAATGATATGATCAAATACTGATAGATGAATATATTTTATTTAAAATTGATTATCAAATAGATGTGATGGTAATTTAGAAAGAATTTAGAAAAAGGGACTCCGTCCCTTTTGCCAGGGACGGAGTCCCTCACACGGAAAATAAATATAATCTTGATTATCTGTATCTTAGAAATCAGGGACGGAGTCCCTGTTCACCGGGACGGAGTCCCTGTCGCTTCCCTGGCCGTTTGCTCTGCAAGTTCGTCGCTCTGCTCCCGGCCCAGGAAGGCGTGAACCGCAGCATGCCCCGCATAGATCAGGGGGGTGAGCGCCACAGCGATGATAAGCTTGGCGGAATAGCCGGTCAGCGCGGTGTTGAGGTAATCGGCGAAGGATAGCTTGCCGGGGAGCCAGAAAGCGATGCCGGTCACGATGAATGAGTCGATCAGCTGAGAAACGACAGTGGAACCCGTTGCCCTCAGCCAGATGAGCCGCTTGCCCGTTTTGCTGCGGATCAGCCAGAAAACCAGCACGTCGATCAGCTGGGAAGCCAGGAATGCGGTGATGCTGCCCACGATGATCCACATCGACTGGCCGAATACGCCGTGAAACTGCCCGTCGTTGACCGGGGAGATGCCGGATGCAGGGATGTTCATGCCGGCAAGCAGCAGAATGAATGTGTAGATGATCAGGCCTGCCGTCAGCAAGGTCAGCCTTCTGACGCCTTTCTTGCCAAAATATTCATTGATGATGTCCGTGGTGAGAAACACCACCGGCCACGGGATAATCCCGATGCTCATGGTAAACGGGCCGATCTGGATGAGTTTGCCGCCGATCAGTTCTCCGACGATGGCATTGGTTACAAAAAATCCGGCAAGGATGGTAAACAGTATTTCCCGGCGGGTATTAAACATTTTGTTGCGATTTGGCTGATCAACCTTGCAAGGGTTATAACCCTTGCAGGGTGCCGGGGAAATAAATATCCCCTTTCCCTCCTTGTTCTCTGATCATTTATTTCTTCTTGCCAAACTTCCTTCCGGGCGCCCCGCCGGGGCTCCGATGCGGCTTCAACTCCCATTTGGGCCCTTCTCCAAATTCGGCTGGCAATGGAATCTTATAGACGATCTGCCGGATCAGGGTTTCTATCCGGTGGAATTTCAGCATGTCATCCGGATTCACCAGAGTCAGGGCAATACCGGTGGATTCGGCACGCGCCGTTCTGCCCACACGGTGCACATAGTCCTCAGCGTCCTGAGGCACATCGTAGTTGATCACCAGGTCGATGTCTTTAATATCGATACCGCGGCTCATGACGTCGGTTGCCACCAGCACCCGCGTCTGCCTGGACCTGAAGCGCAGGAGCACTTCTTCACGCTCCGACTGCTCAAAATCCGATGAAATCCCCTCGACCTTGTAGCCTTTTCCCCGCATGGCCCTTACAATTTCCGTCACTTTGGTCTTCCTGGACGTGAAAATCAGGATACTCCGGCACTCAGGTTTGTTGCTGATCAGGCTGTTGATCAGGGGCGTCTTCTGGGCTTCGAAAACAAGGTAAGCTCCCTGTAAAACACCCTCAGGCGGCTTGGCCAGCGCTGTCGAGATCTGGATGGGGTCAGTCAGGATCTTTCCGGCCAGTTCCCGGATCTTCGGCGGCATGGTGGCGCTGAACATCAACGTCTGTCGCTTTTTGGGAAGGAAGGAAACGATCTTCATGATATCATCAAAAAATCCAATGTCGAGCATCCGGTCGGCTTCGTCAAGGATGAGATGCTCAACAGTATCGAACCGCACATAACCGAGATTAAGATGGGCTATGAGCTTTCCCGGTGTGGCCACGATGATATCGGCGCCGCCCGTGAGCGATTTCTTCTCCTGCTCCCAGTCGATGCTGCCGCCGCCACCATATAAGGAAATTGAGGTGATGTCCATGAAATAGGAAAAACCGTGAATCTGCTGGTCAATCTGCAGTGCCAGTTCGCGTGTCGGAACGATAACCAGGGTGTTTACTTCACGGGATTCCCTGGATGATAATTTATTGAGAACAGGGAGCATGAACGCGGCGGTTTTTCCCGTCCCGGTCTGCGCACTGGCGATCAGGTCACGGCCTTTCATGATCTCAGGAATGACCAGCTCCTGAATGGGTGTGGGCTTTTCATAACCCATGTATGAAATGGCTTCGAGCAATTGTTCGTCCAGGCCGAATTCGTTGAATGTCATAAGGTTCAGTTGAAAGATCATCAGGGGGAATACATTCCCGGAGCGCAAAGGTAATCTTAATCGCTATTTAATTCTCAAATAATGAACCATTCTGATTGCGTAATGTTCATATCCTCCGGACATCTAAAAAATTCGTTTCTTTGCAGATTATTTAAATTGATTTCAGATAAACAGTTTAATCGTTTGTATCTAAGCGATTTAAATACTGTTCTTCTAATTAAAATTATGGATCCAAAAACAGAAAGCAAAACGGCCGCCCTGAATGTCATCAGCATCCGGGAACTGACCCCTTCAGCCTATGTCGTGCGTTTTGAGCGCAACGGCATCCCGTTCAGGGCCGGCCAGCACATCCTCCTCGGAAAAAAAGGAGACATCCAGGCACGGGAATATTCCCTGTACAGCGCCGAAGGGGATGATTACTTCGAAGTGCTGATCAAAGAGGTCCAGGAGGGACTGGTTTCCAAACAATTAAAAAGAATGAGTCCGGGCGATCCCCTGAACTTCGAAAACCCGGTAGGGTATTTTGTCCTGAATCCTGATGATATCCCGAAGAAAAGATACCTGTTTATCGCCAGCGGATCCGGCATCGCTCCTTTTCACAGTTTTGTCAGATCCTTCCCGGGCCTCGACTATAAGCTCCTGCACGGAGTGCGATTCGCCTCAGAAGCATACGAGCGTGAACATTACAGCCCCGAACGGCATGTCCTGTGCACCTCCCGCGACAGCAAAGGCGATTTCAAAGGCCGGGTAACGGACTACCTCAGGAAATATCCCATTGAAGACAAGAATACCTTGTGTTATTTCTGCGGAAACTGCGAAATGATCCATGAGGCCTACGATATCCTCCTCAAACAGGGTGTTCCCAGCGAGAACCTGTTCGCGGAAGTATACTTCTAGTTGGACAATTGGACAGTTGGCAAACACTAAACACTAAACACTAAACACTAAACACTAAACACTCTTGCGTTACCACCTGATCACATTGGGCTGCCAGATGAATCTCTCCGACGGGGAACGGGTGCGGACTGTCATCGATTCGCTCGGCTACCAGTGGACCGACGATGAAAACGAAGCCGGCCTGCTGGGCATCATCGCCTGCTCCGTCCGCCAGAAATCGATCGACAAGGTGTATTCAAAGATCAGCCAGTGGAACCGGAAAAAGAACAAACGGAACCTGGTCACATTTATCTCCGGCTGTATCCTGCCGGCTGACCGTGAGAAGTTCCTGAAGCTGTTCGACCTGGTGTTCCCGATGAGCGAGCTGAACCAGTTCCCGGAAATGCTGAGCCATTACGGTGTGGTAACCCCCGCCGCGCTCAGGGAAATGGCATCGCGGATGCGGCTTAACGAGAGCATCAGCGAGTTCTGGCACATCACACCCCACTACAATTCATCATTCGAGGCCTTCGTCCCGATTCAGAACGGTTGCGATAAATTCTGCACCTTCTGCGCGGTTCCGTATACCCGGGGTCGGGAAATCTCCAGGCCATCCGGAGAAATATTGCAGGAAATCAGGGATTTGGTCGATAAGAATTACAAATCCATCACCCTGCTCGGCCAGAATGTCAATTCTTACGGCCTGGATAAAAAAGGCGGGGAACTGACTTTTGCTCAACTGCTCATCGAAATCGGTGAACTGGGAAAATCCTCAGGAAAGGAATTCTGGGTTTATTTCACCTCTCCGCACCCACGGGATATGTCGGATGAAGTGATTGATGTCATCGCAAAGTACCCACACCTGGGTAAACAAATACATCTGCCCCTGCAATCCGGCGATGACAAAGTCCTCATCCGGATGAACCGGAAGCATTCGTTGGATAAGTACCGTTCGATCATCAGCAAAACAAGGCAGACCCTTCCCGGTGCCACTATTTTTACCGACATCATTGTCGGTTTTTCGGGCGAAACGGAGGAGCAGTTTGAAAATACGATCGGCGCCATGGATGAGTTCAAATTCAACATGGCGTACATCGCCCAGTATTCTCCCCGGCCCGGGGCGGCCAGCAGCCGCTGGGCCGACGACATTCCGCACGAGGTTAAAAAGGAGCGGTTCCGCCAGCTAACCCAGACCCTGCAAAAGTATTCCCTTGAACGCAACCGGGAGATGATTGGAAAGACCTTCCGTGTGCTGGTCACCGGCCGGGATCGAAAAGAGGGCTACCTCTCAGCGCTGACGGAAGGCAAGATCGTATTAAGATTCCCTTCGGAAGACCTTTCTTTGATCGGTAGTTTCACCGATGTAACAATTGGATCGGCGACGGCTTTTTCGGTCGAAGGGAACCTTGCAGGGTTATAACCCTTGCAGGTATCTGACCACTCTTTCACAATGAAAAAAATCGCCTTCAAAACCCTCGGCTGCCGCCTCAACCAGTTTGAAACCGACGCCCTCGCCGCACAGTTCAACCGGAACAATTACCAGGTCGTCGATTTCTCGGAGGATGCGGATGTGTTCATCGTCAATACGTGCACGGTTACCAACCAGGGCGACGCCAAATCCCGAAAAGCCATCAGCCAGGCTACCCGGAAGAACAACCGGCCCGTGGTGATCGTGACTGGCTGCATGGTCAACGGGCAGAAAGAACAGCTGCAAAAAATGGAAGGGGTCAGCTACTTCATCGAAAATGCGCAGAAATCCTCCATCTTCCAGCTGGTCGACGCGCACTTCGCCCAGGAAACAGCCACACCCCACGAACTCGGCAGCGACCTGTTCGGCTTCGGACTGACAGACCAGACCTTCCACACCCGCAGCTTCATCAAAATCCAGGATGGTTGCAATAACTTCTGCACCTATTGCATCGTGCCCAAAGTCCGCGGCCGGGCCGTCAGCCGCCCCGTAGCCGACATTCTCCGGAACGTCCGGCAGGTGGCCGACGCTGGGTTCAAAGAAATCGTGCTCACCGGCGTAAACATCGGCCGCTACCTGGATGAAGGAACCGACTTCGAACAGCTCGTCGAAAAAATCCTTGAGGTGCCCGGCGACTTCCGCGTCAGGATCTCCTCCATCGAACCGGAAGGTTTCGGCGACCGCCTCTTCGACCTGTTCAGCCACCCCAAACTCACTCCCCACCTCCACCTCTGCCTCCAGAGCGGCTCAGACCGGATCCTGCTCCTCATGCGCCGGTTTTATAACGTCGCCACATTCCTGAACATGGCCGAATGGATCAGGAACCGCTATCCTGACTTCAATTTCACCACCGACATTATCGTGGGTTTCCCCGGCGAAACGGAGGAAGATTTTCAACACAGTTGTTCGGTAGCCCGCCAGATCGGATTCAGCCACATTCATACGTTCAAATATTCCGTCCGTTCCGGAACCCGGGCCGAAAGGATGCCCGGCCAGGTGCCGGAAAAGGTCAAACAGCAGCGAAGCCTCGAGATCCGCCGGCTTTCGCTGGAAAACAAACTCAAATATTACAGTGAATGGATCGGCAAAGATCAGACTGTCCTGGTGGAACGGATCAGCGCCCGGTCGCATGTCGCCAGGGGTTATGGAGAACATTATGTCCCGGTCGAATTCCCTGAAGGAGAAATACGGGAAAATCAATTCGCCCGCGTGAAGATCACCGGTCTGAAAACCGGCTCAGAACCGGTCCTCCTGGGCCGGATCATTTAACGATGAGCCTGGACAATCCGGAATAGATCGCATCCCAGAACAAAGCGCCGATAAAACCAAATCCCAGTACCGCGAACTCATTGACTGAATGGCTCACTTTCAGGTTGATGACCTGGATACCCAGCACATAATAAAGAATTGCCACAACAAATCCGGTGATCAGCCCCAGGGCCAGCATATTCCAGATTTTGCCCTTCTCCTTCTTCATGAGATACCTGACCAAAGCGCCCAGCAACCCGCCCAGGAATGAGAACAGAAGGAACATCCACGGGAAAATAAAATGAAACGACTTATTTTCAGTGGCAAACCCGGCGGCCGAGGCTGAAAACTCCGCCCTGCCCGTCCCGGCCGAACGAAACATGACCGTTCCCGGCTGGCCTCCGCTCAATGCCAGGTTTCCCGGTTCAATTGATCCTTTGTCAGAAACCAGGCTGACCATGACCGGGCCGTTCGTAATTTCTCCCACCAGCACAACGGTGACCGGGATCGATTCCACACCGAATCCCTGGATGTTGCGCGAGGGAGTTTCTATCCGGATCAGCGATTCTTTTCTGAGAAAAGCGTGATGGCCTGAAGGATTGAAAATGGTTTTGAAACTGACCGGCACCCTGTTCACTGGTGACCTGTCAAGAACCCTGACCTGGGTCGATGGCAGATTGGTATGGTCGATCATGACACGCCCCGGCTCAATTGAGGCCCCACTACCGGAACTGATTTCCATGAATACCGGTTCCACCAGTTGCCGGGAAACCAGCAAGCCCGGTCCGTCTTCCAGCAGCGTAATATCAACAAATCCTTCATATACCCGCCGGTTCCGGTCAAACAAAAGCATCGCCGAAGTATCAACCAGCACCTGCAAGGCTGCAGGAGCGTGCTCCCCCACCAGCCGGCTGATGAAAATCTCGTCAAGCGCCCAGCCGGTTAACGGCTTCATCTGGTTCTGGTCCACGACCATTCCTTCAGATCTGAAGTCTCTGATCTCACTGCCCCTGACAACAGCCGTGCTGATTTCTGCGGGCAGCTCGAAAGATGAAACGGGCGCCTGGATCTCATAAACTGCCTCCCGTTCTTTCATAGCTACATTAACCGGTTGATTTTCTGATATGTCCGCACGCCTGAATGCATCCCGCTTGGATACTTTCTGTGCCGAAGCCATCGCAGTAAACATGAAAATTAATATGAGGAATAGAAACCTCGCAGAACCCAAAAAATTTGAGCGGAAGACTCCTGTCATTTTTTTCATGGCATTTTGATTTTCAAACTCAATAAGATATAAGATCGTTCCTGATGATTGGTTTTCCAGGGTTTTGGATCCGTGCATTGGACGAGGCAAAATCGTCGGGGGATATCAAAATTACAAAATATTGTGCCCCGGCGCAAGTTCTTTTTCCCACGCCCATAATTGCATTAACTTAGGGCCCGGATACCTTATATTCACCAGACCATGCCGGGCTGCAACCCCGGGATTATTTCATTATTCATGACCACCGCAGAGGTCCTGAAAAACTTTCCGTTTGAGCCTACGGCCGGGCAGCAGCAACTGGCCGGTAAGCTCGAAGATTTCCTGGCCGGGCGCGACCCTATGTCTGTATTTATCCTGAAAGGATATGCCGGAACCGGCAAGACCAGTTTTATCAGCGCCCTGGTCAGGTCCCTGCAGTTAAACCGCCGGCGCACAGTGCTGCTGGCCCCCACCGGCCGTGCCGCCAAGGTGTTCTCCGGGTATGCCGGCATGAAAGCCTGGACCATCCACAAAAGGATCTATTTCCAGCGAACGGGCCGCGACGGCAGCATCTCCCTGGTGCTGCAGAAAAACCTGTACCGCAACGCGCTCTTTTTTAT
The DNA here is from genome assembly GCA_964489545.1 of uncultured Bacteroidales bacterium. Lineage (GTDB taxonomy): Bacteria > Bacteroidota > Bacteroidia > Bacteroidales > JAGOPY01 > JAGOPY01. Next base: position 34,212 of record CAZAZE010000014.1, on the reverse strand, counting down.
CGACGAAGCATCCATGATCGCAGGGGCTTACAACGACCGCGACCAGGTATTCACCGCACGCAACCTGCTCGACGACCTGATCGAATATGTCTACTCGGGAGAAGGATGCAAAATGATCCTCATCGGCGACACCGCACAGCTTCCTCCCGTGGGCATGGCCATCAGCCCGGCACTCGACCTGGAATTCCTGCATTCACGGTACGACCTGAAGATCTTCAGCCATGAACTCACGGAAGTCATGCGGCAGTCGCTGGAATCGGGCATCCTGTTCAACGCCACGCGCCTCAGGGACCACCTGGCGGGCGGCGGCATCCCTTCACCACTGTTCCAGCTATCCGGATTCCGCGATATCCGGCGCATCACCGGGGGAGAACTGGAGGAAACCCTGCAAACCGCCTCTTCCTCAGCCGAACCCGGCGAAACGATCGTGGTCTGCCGGTCGAACAAACGCGCCAACCTGTTCAACCGGGAAATCCGGCAACGGGTGCTGTTCCTGGAAAACGAACTGTCGACCGGGGACTTCCTTATGGTGGTCAAAAACAATTACACCTGGCTCGAACCCGATTCCGGGCCGGGATTCATAGCCAATGGAGATATCATCGAGGTGACGCGCATCCGGCACATAGAAGAGATGTACGGTTTCCGCTTTGCCGACGCCACCATCCGGCTGACCGACTATCCTGACGAACCGGAGCTCGACGTGAAACTCCTGCTGGATGTGCTGATGGCTGAAGGCCCGGCCTTGCCCGACGAATCGCATAAAAAACTGTTCGCCGCAGTCCTGGAGGAATACCAGGATATCCCGCAGAGAAATGCGCGCTATGAAAAAGTGCGATCTAACCCCTTCTACAATGCACTGCAGGTTAAATTCGCCTATGCGCTGACCTGCCATAAGACCCAGGGCGGGCAATGGCAGAACGTGATCATCGACCAGGGTTATCTTCCCAAAGACGGCATTGACGCGGAATACCTGCGCTGGTTGTATACGGCCCTGACACGGGCAACCCGGAAAATCTACCTTGCCGGATTTGCTCCCGAGCACTTTTAAAACATGCAAAGAAATTAGTTGGAAATTAATTTTCAACATCTTAATTTTGCGCCCGTTTCCCCCCGGAAATATTAACTGAACCAACAATAACCCAAGCCATGAAAAACAAGCAATTGCTTTTGATGGGGCTATTTCTGATCTTGCTTCCGCCAATCTTCGCCCAGGTTGCCATTAACAACACCGGCGCAGCCCCCCACCCCTCCTCTGTACTGGATGTCAATGCACCGGACCGGGGCCTTCTCATCCCCCGTGTAGTCCTCAACGCGACAGCCGACAACATGTCACCGGTCCTCAATCCGGCTACAGGCCTGCTGGTCTACAATACAAGCGGTAACCTGCCCCCCGGCCTCTATATCTGGACCGGCACGAGCTGGTCGGTCATCGCGATGATGGATAATTTACAAGGCTTTCTCGGGCCTCAAACGGTTCCTGTATACGGCGAAATGTACCAATATCACGTGCCGGGTTCTTCATCCTCTTATGCCATAACATCAGGAACCTATGCATCATGGACTTCGGCCAGTGCCGGAAATCTCAGCGGAGTGACATGCTCGTCTTCCACCTTAATCATCCCGGAGCCCGGTATCTATAAAGCCGAATTTAATTGCACAGCAAAACATGGAGGTGGTAAGATACTGGAAGCCGCCCTTTTTGTCAACGGAAACAGGCAGGATAATCTTTCTTCCAGAACCTGGGGTAAGGAAGGCGGAAAACCTTATGCCCTTTCTTTCACCGGATTAACCGGATTGAGTGCGGGCGATGAAGTCAGCATTGGTTTTACATTCACCAACGGCAGTGGAACCCTGGAACTGGAAATTGCCAATCTCAACCTGCTGAAAATCGACTGATATTATTTCTTGGGCAGCCCTTCGCCCTTATCGCCCGACGCCGGGTCGAAATTGAAGTACAGGGTGAAACGAAGGGTGTTTTCAAGGGGATGCTGCTGCTCGAGCGGGATCAGGTAGGAAAGGTCGAGCCCGAACACGCTGTAACGCAGGCCGGCACCCACCGTGAAGAACTTTCGGTTCCCCTTGGTCTTGTCTTCATAGAAGAAGCCGCCGCGGACAGAAAACTGCTTGGCATACCAGTACTCCAGGCCGAAGGCGATGGCCCACTCACGCATTTCCTCACTGAATCCATACGGCGCGTCGTACCACGACTGGATGATCCCCTGTACCGGGGATACGTTCGGGTCGCGGCCCTTGTCGATGACCGGGTTCCCTTCGTCATCATACACCGGGGGATCGCCGGGCAGCGTGGTATCTCTCAGGTAAATGGGCGGTGTGGGCACCTGCAGCTTGTTGAAGTCTAAATGAGTGGTGAGGGAGTTGTAATCGTCGAAATTAACCTTAAAACCGGCGCCCAGCCTGAGGTTGGTGGGAATGAAGTCTTTCTTGATGGCGGTTTGGCTATAAGAGATCTTGTTCCCGATATTGGAGAGATTGATCCCCCAGGTGATCTCGCCGTCCATGGCGCCGAGTTCAACCTCTTTTTCGTAATACACCGCGGCGTCGGCGGCGATGGAGGTGCCGGCGCTGGTCTCGGCGCCCTGCACGAACTGGCCCTGGGTCAGGTTCGAATAAATGAACCGTGCAGCGACGGCCCCGGAAATATGCTCGCTGAACTTTCGGCTGTACGTAGCGTCCAGTGAAAACTCGTTCGGATTGTAAGTACCAAGCTCTCCGCCAAATTCGTCGGTAAATGTGATGTCACCCAGGGAAAAATACAATAAGGAAGCGGCCACGGCCGACTTGTCATCAATCTTATAGAAACCGGCCAGGTAAGCCAGGTTAATGTCCTTCACCAGGCTGCGGAGCCAGGGGCTGTATGACATGGCAAACCCGAATTTCTTATCGATGAAGGCGTACTTCGCAGGATTCCAGTGCATGGAATTGGCATCGGGCTCCGAAGCAACCCCCACCTCGCCCATACCGCCGGAACGGGCGTCGGGTGCAATGATCAGGAACGGAACCGCGGTGGTGATCACCCGGGAACCGCCTTGCCCGGCAACTTGGTCGTAATATGTTTGGGCCTGAATGGTTAAAATGGAAATAAATGCCAGTAAAACAATGATAAATCCTCTTTTCATTACCGGTTTTGGTTTAATTGATCTGCTTTTAATTTGAAGGTGCAAAACTAACGATAAATTCGATATAATATTGTGGTGATAAGCCTAACGATCACAAAACAATATTATTACCTGAGCTTTAACAATTTTTGGGAAGTTTCGGCAATAAATCCGTCGTCAGTCTTCACTATGAGGTGGTAAACGTATAAACCGGAATTAAGTTCATTCCCGTCCGCATCCAGCCCATCCCAGTAATATGGCACCGATTCCTGTGTCTCGGAGGTGAACTCATATTCCAGGCGGGTCACAGGCTGTCCCAGCAGGTTGAAAATGCCGATACTAACCTGGAAAGCGGCGCCCGGCCGGTTGTGCCGGAATGAAAAAGTCGTACCCTGGTCTTTGACCGGGTTCGGATAATTGATGACATCGCCCAGTACCAGCCGTGCGCCATCATTGACCACAAACTGTATGGTCGCTTCGGAGGAGTTGTTGAACACGTCCCAGGCCTTCAGCGTCAGTTCATGCTGGCCATTGCTGAAGGGACCGATCCGGTACTGGATTTCGCCGCCCTGGAAACTATCGGTATTCGGGACAAAATAATCGTTCAGGATAACGGGCATCTGGTGGTTGTTGTCGATGATGGCGACAATATCATGGCCGATCCCGTTACCGACTGTATTGATCCCGCTCTCATCAAACAGCCTGACGATCAGCATCGGATCCGGTGTGGTAATGTCTCCCGACTCAAACGAAAATGTATTCAGGTAAAGATTGATATCAGGCCCTTGGGTATCGGCGACACTAAGGCTGTCGTTGCCGCCGATCAGCACCCGGTCATAACCGTGCGCATCGAGAAAAATATTCGTATCCACCGCGTAATAGCTGATCTTGCCTTCGCCGATCTGATAGGAAATGTCTTTGGGAACAATGAAGGTGAAACTGAACAGGCCCGCTTCAACCGTGACCCTTCCTTCATAAAGGACCTTATCCTGGATATAAAATCCGGCGACTTTGCTTTGCGGATCATTGCCGCGGGTGTGATACAACACCGGTTTATCATAGACCGTGGGGTTCAGGTAGCCGTTGAAATACTCCAGCCGGTTACCCGAAAGGTCTTCCACCTGGCCGGTGATGGTTACAGTCGACAAGGCATGCAGCGTATCGGCGGGCCGGCCACTGTTCTCATTGAGGATCTCCAGCGTCCGGACCTGCATCTTCGGATAAGCCGGCATGAGCCCCGGGTCGCCCAGCAATACGAAATTTTTGATGTTCACATTGGACGGCGTCTTGGCCAGCCGGATCAGGTCGCCCATGCGGGGATATTCCCCGGTCAGTGAGTCCATCATAAATACCGCTTCGTAGAAACGCTTGTTCAGGGCATAATTGGATTGGGAATAGGCCAGGCGGGTGGTCGTAAACAACCCGATGCCGCCCCCCTGCGGGTTCAGGAACACCAGTTCACCTGCCGAAACCAGCGAAGGATCGTCATAACGACTGAATTCGCAGGTTGCGGTGACAAAGATGGGCATATGGTCGATATTCCGGAAAGCTTGTATGGCCGGGATATCCAGCACGCGCTCGGCCGCCCAGCCGGTTTCTCCGCCATGCCCGGTATAATTAATGATCAGGCTGCCTTCCTCCACGGCGCGGGTTATGGAAGAATAAGCTTCCGGGTAGCGAGTCCCGCCGGGGGTTTGCATCTGCTCATAAGCATCCAGGTATACCTTTCTGACGTTGTACACCGGACCGAGCGAATCGGTAATCGCATCCAGGCCCTGTGCCTGCGTGAAATGGATGTTGTTGTCCTCGTCGTCGGCGACCAGGGCAATCCCGTTGCGCCAGTTACCCGAATTGGGCAGGGTCTGGGTGGCATAGCGGATCACCTTATTCACCATATCTTCCGCCTGTTCCACGGTATGCACCGGGAAGCGGCCGATGCCAATATCCACTGTTCCGCTCGCGTTGTTTCCCTCATCATCGTCCAGGATACCGAAAAAATCGTCGGTCACAAAGGATGAGGCGGCCTTAAGCGATTCCCGGGCCTGGTAGGCGGGCACATAATTGTGGTCAGGCTGGATCCGGCCCATGTAATCATACGAAGCGTCTCCGAAAAGCAGGAGATAACGCTGCTTCCGGCCATCAGCCCCACGCTCATACAGCATTTTCATGAAATCCCGTATCGCGGAAACATCCTGTGCGCCCGAAGAAAATTCATTGTAGATCTGCTGGGGCGTGACCACATGGGCGGTCATCCCGTCATGCTGCCGGTGGTGATCGGCCAGCCGGTATGCCTGCTCCATGAAGAGCGGATGAGAGATCACCAGGTAATCCACCGGCTGCAGGCTGTGCAAATCCTGGTTCTCCACCGCTTCGATGAATTCCGGGCTGAGATACCCGCTGCCGTCATAGATGATGTATTCCCTGAACTGATCGGCGGCGGCGGTAAAGACGGCGCTTTCTTCCACGCGCTCAAAAGGAACCGAAACGATCTGCTCCGGCATCGTCACATCCCACACGGCGACCATCGACGCCCCTTTGGTGATGTGATATCTTGCAATATTGCCGGGGCCGGCGATCTGCATGTTCCGGAACAGGAACTGCCCGCCGTTGAATATCAGATGACGCATGTAATTCAGCTCGATGTAATTGAGCCAGCCAAGGTCGTTGACCGATGGCTTTTCGAATTCTATACGCACGATCACCCCGGGTTGCTCCGCGTAAAAAGTCTCATAATTGGAAACCACCGGCCGGGCGTAAATGGAAGAACCCAGGACCGTCGACGGCACATCCAGTTCTTCCAGGAATTCGCCATCGATAAAAATATTGAATACCGTATTGGTAGTCGACTTTCCGGCCAGGTTCGCCTTCAGGGTCACAGGCTGTTCCGTGTCTATATCCTGCAAGTTAAATTCGATTTCGTGTGTTAATTGATCCTTGAACACCTCGCCGAACCATAATTTGCCCGATTTGATCAGGTTTACCGACTCTTTCTCATGGTATACAAGCTCTTCGGAATGATACACCTCGTGTGTCGGATCCTCCGTAACGGCGGCCGCCTGGCTGATCCGGAGTCCGGGACCGAGATCGGTGCTGAGGAAGTAATAGGTACGGTCCGTGTAAAAGTTCAGTTCATGTTCGTATTTAAGGTAGAAGGGATTGTATTTGATGGCTACCGGGCCCTCCCCGTAAAAAAGGATATAATCCTCCGGGTCAAAGCGGCCATCCTCCTGCCCGGAAACAAAAATCGCGTTTTCCATCAGGTCATCGGGTCTGGGCGTGGCAACCGCCTCGTCCAGCATCCCGGAACCATTGCCATAGATCCTGATGTACGCCGGATCGATGCCGGAGGGATCAATGCCCATTTCGATGAAGTCGCCGTGGGTTATGCGGTGGATTCCCGTTTCCGCAACGGCGAGGCGGTACCAGTTGCCCGCAGCCAGCACGGAATTCGACGCGAATTCCCTGGCTGACCGGCCTTCCCTGGTGTTAACCGGAACCGCCGAAACAATAGTCGAAAAAAAGAAAGCGAAAAGAATGAGAATATTTATCCGGTAAAAATTGTTCATCGGCTTTTTTTGATAACAGACACCTGAATTGATAAAATAGTTGCCTGAGCGTTGAAATTATTTAATCAGCACCAGCTTTCCGTCAAGCCCTGCGGTGGCGCCGGCCTGGTCCCTGACCGTCAGCCGGTACAGGTAGATGCCTTTGGAAACCGGATACCCGCCTCCGTCGCTGCCGTCCCAGTATATCGGCACCGAACGGTAGCCCTCCGAAGCGTTTGCCTCTTCGAACACTTTGACCAGCTGGCCGGCCAGGTTGAATATCCTGAGCTTGATGTCAAGCACTTCCCCGGGCCGGTTATGGCTGAAAATAAACCGTGTCCCGTCGAAAAAGGGATTGGGATAGTTGTTGAGCTCTTCCAGCACGAGTTGATCAGAAAGCCTGACGACAAAAGTGATGGTCGCCTCTGCTGAATTGTTGAAGACATCCCAAACCTTGAGGGTCAGCGTATGCTCCCCTTCTGACAGATTGTGGAAGGGATAAGTAATGGTCCCGCTGGTGAAACTGTCCAGGTCAGCTTCGTAAAAGTCGTTGAGGATAATGGGTTTTTCCGTGTTCCGGTCGAGCACCGCGACAATATCATGCCCGATGCCGCTGCCGATAGTGTTGATGCCGCTTTCGTCGCGCACAAATGCGAGCATTACCGGGTTTTCATCGGTGATGCCGCCACTTCTGAAATTAGTATCATTCATGAACAGGGCGATTTCCGGCCCGGTGACGTCCGGGTTGGCGACCGAATTGAACCCGCCGACCACGATGTTCTTATAATATCCGTGCGCGTCGGTCATGTCATTCTCCGCGTAGTAGCTGATCTTGCCGAAGCCGTACTGGTAGGCAATGTCCTTGGGAACGATGAAGGTAAAGCTGAATTCCCCGGCGGTCACCTGCGCTTTTCCCTTGTAGAGGACATTGTTCTGCAGATCGAAGGTTTTGGCCTGGCTGTCCTCGTCGGTCTGCAGGGTGGTGACCCGGGAAGGTTTATCAAATACCGTCGTATACAATGTGCCATTGAAATCAGGGTTCACCTGGCCGTTGCGGCGAACCTCGCCCGAAATGGTGATCGTCGCCAGCGCCCTGAGGGTGTCGGGCTCCCCTCCGGTCCAGTTACCGTTGATTTCCGTTGTCACGGCTTCCTGCTCGGGGTAGGCCAGCTTCAGCGCGGGATCGCCCAGGAGGATGAATTTCTTGTCGTTATCCACAACGCCGCCTTTGTTCTTGGCTATCCTGATCAGATCGCCAAAGCGAAGGTACTCCCCGTTCTGCTGCTCGAACATCACCTCAAACAAGGCCGTGTTGAGGTTGAAATTGGATCCGCCGAAGGTCGCGCGCGCGGTGGTGAACATCGCGATGGCGCCTCCTTTGGGGTTCAGGAACACATATTCCCCGGCGGATACCCGCTCGGGATCGTCATAACGGCTGAATTCGCAGGTGGCCGTGATGAAGATGGGCATCCGGTCGTAGTTCGTCCAGGAATTGATGTCGCTGTTTTCCAGGAACCGCTCATGCCCCCATCCCACCTCGCCGCCATGGCCGGTGTAGTTCATCACCAGGCAACCCTTGTCGATCCGGTTGTTGATGGCCAGGTTGACCTCCGGGGCGCGCTGTCCGCCCGGTGTAGATATCTGTGGGAACGCGTCCACATAGATCTTGTCCATGTTGTAGGCGCCGTAATTCGTATCCAGGAAGATGGCCATCTGCTCGGCCTGGTTCAGGTGCAGATTGGCGTCCTCGTCATCAGCCACGAAACAGATGTAATTGCGCCAGTCTCTCATGACGATGTCAGAGTTGGTGGCATAATGGATGATCTTGTCGACGGCTATCTGGGCCTGCTCCGGGGTCTGGACGGGCAGCCGGCCGATGCCGATGTCCAGCAGGTTGTCGCCCGGTCCGTCAAGAAAACCATAATAATCATCGGTTGCGATGCTGTATACAATGGTTAATGATTCATCATCTTCCCAGGTCGGTATGAAATTGGAATTCTCCGGGATCCGGTCCTTGTAATCAAAAGAAGCGTCGCCGAACAGCATCAGGTACTGAGGCTCTTCACCGGGCAAAGCCTTGTCGTACAACATCTTCATGAAATTCCGGATCGCCGTGATGTCCTGGGCTCCGGAAGAAAACTCGTTGTAAACCTTTCCGATCTCCGTGACCAGGATGCTTAGCCCGTCGTGCGCCGCATGAAAGTCGGCCAACCGCTGCGCCTGGTCCATGAACGAAGGATGACTGATGATGATCATGTCGCGCGGCCCGGCGCCATGAAGGTCCTGGTTGGGCACCTTTTCCACAAATGTTACCGGCAGATAGCTGCTGCCGTCAAACGCGATGAATTCCTGGAGCGTGTCCTGCGGCATCCGGAACACCTGGCTGTTGCCGGTCTGGGAAGTTTGAATGCGGGTCGCCCGGGTGGGATCGGTAACGTTCCAGACCTGCACGCCCTGCGCCGCGGAACCCAGCACAAATTCAGCGATGGCGCCGGGAGCAGCGGATGAAGGATCCCGGAAGTTCATCTGGGGTCCGGTAAAGATCAGTTGCCGGGTCACATTCAGTTCCACATAATTCAACCATCCCAGCGAACTGGAATTGGGCTTCTGGAAAACCGCTCGGATGTTCACGTCGTCGGATGACGGGGAGAACCAGTTACTGCCGATATAGGCCCGGGCAAACGTTTCAGAGGAACTGGGGATTCCGCTGATGCTGGCCCGGATGACCTGCTCGCCGGCGTGCGAGAATGTGAACACGCTGGTGGACGTTGATTTAGCCGCCACGTATGCCTGCATATAGGCCGGAACCGATGTGACCGTGTTGGGGAACCTGAAATTGAAGTCGTAGGTCGTATTTACATCAAAGACTTCGCCGTACCACTCCCGGCCCGTGTTGACCAGGTTGAACAACTCCTGCTCATGGTAGGCGTAATCTGTAAACCGGTCCACCCGGACAGTGAACGGCTCCTGCGTCTGCGCCTGGTCAGGGATGCGCAATCCCGGGCCCAGATCCGTCGTCAGAAAATAATAGGTATAATCGCTGTATATATTCAGGTGATGATTGAAGGCCTGGCTGAACGCGTAATACTGCCAGGAATGCGGCGATTCGCCATAAAACAGAATGTAGTCCTGTGCATCAAATTTTCCGTCCGCTTCTCCTGCGACAAAAATCTGGTTCTGAGCCAGGTCGTCGTGCCGGAACTCATCGAGCGACTCAGGCAGCATCCCTCCGCCGTTGCCATAAATCCTGATGTTCCTGGGGTCGACCGAGGCCGGGTTCAGGCCCATGGCCTGCAGGTCGCTGTATGTGATCCGGTGCACACCAGTTTGCTGCACGGAGAACTTGTACCAGCTTCCGGAAGCCAGAACAGAATGGTCCGCGTAATTCGATTCCACTGACCGCTCCGCCTGCTGTGCCGGAACCGTGGCGACAATGAGTTCAAACTCCGTGAGTATCTCCAGTTCACCGTTGTATGAATTGATCCTGAGCGGGATCATCTCGGCGATCCACCGCGCTTTTTTCCGGTCCAAGCTTTTGTGGACCTGGATCACCGGCTGTTCACCGAGCAGTTCCGTTCCGCCCAATGATTTGAAATACTCAGGCGCAACGTCATATACGGCATTTATCAATGTAACCGAGGCGACCTCCTGCCCGGCCCCCGGATCGATCGTCTCTCCGTATACGGGCCAGTGGCCGCTATGTGCCGTGAAATACGCTCCATGGAACAGAACAGGCCTGCCGGAAGCGCCGTCAGCCAGCCCTTCCGGCATTGTTTGCCACCGGATCGTCCGGTGATACACAGCATCTCCGGCCCTGGCAGCCGTGATAAACAGGATGGAGAAAATAAAAAAGGCAAAAAATCTCATAACGGGATGCTTAAAACAAATATACTTGCAAAAACTTTCAGCACCGCTCAGCATATATGCAAAAAACGGACTAAACTACAAGTTATTGCAGGCGGTGTTAAATCTGAAAAAAAAATTTAGTGTAAAAAAAATATTGTATAATTGTACCCTCATTTTAAGGCCGGACTGATGTTGCGCAAATTCATTCTACTCTTAACTGTTGTAACGGTCGTTTTGTTCAACAACGAAGGGAAAGCACAGGACCCTGAGTTTTCCCAGTTCTATGCTAACCCCCTCTACCTGAACCCGGCGCTGGCAGGTGCCAACATTTGCCCTCGGATTGTGCTGAATTACCGCAATCAATGGCCTGGCCTGGCGAAAAGCTTTGTCACGTACAACGCTTCGTATGACCAGTACGTGGATAAGATTGCGGGCGGCGTCGGGATCATGGTGAATGTCGATAATGCCGGAAGCGGCATCCTCAAAACCACCCAGGCCAGCCTGATGTACGCCTACAACCTGAGAGCAGGGGAAAACCTGTTCTTCAACCTCGCCGTCCAGGGAACATTTTACCAGAAATCGCTCGACTGGGACCTGCTTCAGTTCGGCGATCAGATCGACCCGCAGCAGGGTTTCATCCTGCCGACCAGTGAAACCCCACCGGACAACTCATCCGTGGCCTTCCCCGATTTCGCCGCAGGTATGGCCTTCGGCTGGAAAGGCATCCTGCATGGAGGCGTTGCGGTGCATCACCTGACCCAGCCGGATATGGCGTTCTACTCCTCCAATGAGAATAAGCTCCCCATGAAGATCACGGGCCACCTGGGCATGAATATCAGCCTGGAAGGCGCCGGATCGGCTTTCAGCGAGCAGGAAGAATCACAGTTTTACATCGCCCCGAACCTGCTGTACCAGCAACAGGGAGAATTTCACCAGTTGAATGCCGGGATCTATGTCATCAGGCTTCCCATCATCGTGGGTGGCTGGTTCCGGCATAATTTCGAAAACGCGGACGCGTTCATCGCCCTGGTGGGCATCAACTACAAAAACCTCAGGCTGGGCTATAGCTACGATCTCACCCTTTCAAAGCTGAAAAGCAATACCGGCGGGTCACATGAAGTGTCCGCAGCCTGGCAGTTCGACTGTATTGAAAAAAGAAGGAAGTTGCGCGCAATAAAATGCCCCGACTTTTAGTTATTATATCTCCAAAAACAAACGACAAACTCATATGATCAGATTCAGGAATTTGAGTGTGGTGATTTTCGCAGGCGCATTGCTTGCTTTAATGCCTTCCTGTAAAAAGGATGTTTCACGGACCACGGGCTGGGAATACAACAACCCGGAAATGGGCGGTTTTGATGTCGCCCAGTCCAGGGATCAGATGACCGGTCCGGGGCTGGTCCTGATCGAAGGCGGCAGCTTCACCATGGGCGCTAATTTTGAAAACCTCACCTATGAATGGGACAACATCCCGCGCAGGGTCACGGTGCCTTCATTTTACATGGACCAGGCCGAAGTCAGCAACCTGGCGTATCTTGAATACCTTTACTGGCTCGATCGGGTGTTCGGACAGGATTTCCCGCAGGTCATCAGGAACGCGGTCCCCGACACGCTCGTCTGGCGCGAAAAACTGGCTTATAACGAGCCTCTGGTGGAAAACTACCTTCGCCACCCGGCCTACCACGATTACCCGGTGGTCGGCGTGACCTGGCTTCAGGCCAATGATTTCTGCCTCTGGAGAACCGACCGTGTCAATGAAATGCTGCTGATCCAGGAAGGCTATCTGGATTTCGACCCGGATCAGAAAAATGCCGACAACTTTAATACGGACTCGTATCTCGCCGGCCAGTATGTGGGCCTGGTCAACAAAGCAAAAGAAGATCTGGACCCCAGTGGAACCGGAGAACGCAGCATCCGCATGCAGGATGGCATCCTCCTCCCCAAATACAGGCTCCCTACCGAAGCCGAATGGGAATATGCCGCCCTCGGACTGATCGGGAATACCCTCTATGAAAGAGTGGTGGAAAGAAGAATCTATCCCTGGAACGGAAACTATCTGAGAACGGACCAGAAAAAATACTACGGCAGTTTTGTAGCCAACTTTAAAAGGACGAGCGGCGACTATATGGGCGTTTCCGGCAACCTGAACGACGGAGCCGACCTCCCCGCCCCCGTCGCCTCTTACTGGCCCAATGATTTCGGCCTCTACAACATGGCCGGCAACGTCGCCGAATGGACGCTCGACGTCTACCGGCCCCTGTCGCCGGAAACCGTGGCCGATTATGCGCCTTTCCGCGGAAACATCTTTACCAAACCGGCCACCGACGCCGATGGCTTCCTCCTGGAAAAAGACAGCCTCGGACGTATGCGCCGTGACCTGGTTACTGTGGAAGAAAGCATCAACCGCAGCAATTACCGCAAAGCCGATAACATCAACTATGCCGACGGCGATTTCCAATCCAACATCGCCAACGACTGGCTTACCGACCCGGGTAGCAATACCACCGAAGAAATGTATGAATACGGCGTCACTTCGCTGATTACCGACAAATCCCGCGTGGTCAAGGGCGGATCCTGGAAAGACGGCCCATACTTCCTCAGCCCGGGAACGCGCCGTTACCTCGATGAAAATACCGCCACCAACTGGGTAGGCTTCCGCTGCGCCATGATCCGCACCGGTGATCCCAGGAGAGGCCAGTGAGAAAATAACGATACCTGATAAAACCCTGTGACCTTTGAACCGGCACAGGGTTTTTTTATATTTGTGCTGAAGCTCATTCATTGAAGTCCATGCAAACCGAAGAACTCTACAGGATATTCCTGGAACACCCGAACATCGTCACCGACTCCCGTAATGTCAGTCCGGGATGCCTTTTCTTCGGTCTGAAAGGCGAACAATTCAATGGCGGCCTGTTTGCCGCCGAAGCCCTGGGAAAAGGCGCTGCAGCAGCGATCGTGGATACTCCTGAGGCCGGTACCGGCGACCGGATCATTCGGGTGCCTGATACACTGGTAACCCTGCAGCAGCTGGCCATCCGCCACCGCAGCGCCATCACCGCAACGGTCATCGGGATCACCGGTTCTAACGGCAAAACGACCACCAAGGAACTGATCGGCCGCGCCCTGGCAGGCACCTTCAAAACACAAACCACACAGGGCAACCTCAACAACCATATCGGGGTACCGTTGACCCTGCTCAGCATCAGACCGGAAACAGAATTCGCCGTAATCGAAATGGGAGCCAACCACCCGGGAGAGATCTATGAACTCTGTAAAATCGCACGGCCGCAGTACGGCCTGATCACCAACATCGGTAAAGCGCACCTGGAGGGCTTCGGCGGTTTTCAGGGGGTTGTCTTGGCCAAATCGGAACTGTACCGCTTCCTGGGCGGGAACCAGGGCACGCTCTTTGTAAATGATGATGACCCCTTGCTGGTTTCTCTCGCCGGAAACCTCCGCCAGGTCAGGTATGGAACTGGCACTGAGAGCCGGTGCCGGGGCAGGCTCACCGGCACCGAGCCGGCATTGTCGCTCGAATGGGCCTGGGATAACCTGCACGGCAGCCTGGAAACACAGCTCTATGGAGTGTACAATTTTGAGAACGTTCTGGCCGCCATCTGCATCGGCCTGTTTTTCGACGCTAAGCCCGATCTGCTCACCCAAGCGATTGGCTCTTATGTTCCTTCCAACAACAGATCGCAATGGATCACCGCCGGCAGCAACAAGGTGCTGCTGGACGCGTACAACGCGAACCCCACCAGCATGGCCGCAGCTTTGAAAGACTTCAGCAGGATCAGTGCCGAAAAACAGGTTGTCGTCCTGGGTGATATGATGGAGCTGGGCGAATTCAGCAACGAGGAGCACACGGAAATCGTCAGGCTGGCCCGTTCGCTCCGGTTTGACCAGGTAGTCCTCGTGGGAGAACAGTTTTGCAAAGCAGCCGGCGACGGACCGGAGGCTTGTTTTGAAGAGCTGAATGAAGCCGAAGCGTTTATCAGAAAGAACCCGCTGCACCACGCGCATATCCTGTTGAAAGGATCGCGGAAGATGCAACTGGAACAATTACTTCCCTGTTTCCAATGAAACGCTACCGGGCCATCGGATTGATGTCGGGCACGTCGCTCGACGGCGTCGATGTGGCCGCCTGCGAGTTCATCAGTTACGGAAAGACCTGGTCATACTCCATTCACGCCGCCCGAACCTATCCTTACCCGGATGAGTGGTCGGAAAAGCTGGCCACATTGCAGAACGCCAGTGCGCTGGATTATTGCATGACCCATGTCGCCTACGGCCACTTCCTGGGAAGCCTCGTGCAAAGATTCATCGGGGAAACCGGGTTCGAAGCCATGCTGATCGCCTCTCATGGACATACCGTGTTCCACCAGCCACAGCACAAACTAACCGTGCAGGTGGGGTCCGGCAGCGCGATCTCAGTGGAAACGGGACTCCCGGTGGTTTGTGATTTCCGTACGGCCGACGTGGCCCTGGGCGGACAGGGCGCCCCGCTTGTCCCAATCGGCGACCGCCTCCTCTTTCATGAATTCGATGCCTGCCTGAACCTGGGCGGATTTGCCAATATTTCCCTGGAACGGAGCGGAGAACGCATCGCCTTCGATATCTGCCCGGTCAACTTCGTCCTCAACCTGCTGGCCGCCAGGGCCGGCCTTAAGTATGATGAAAACGGAAGATTAGCCGCAACCGGACAAACAGACCCCGGTCTGCTCCGCCGCCTGAATGAACTGGAATACTATTCTCGACCGCACCCCAAATCCCTCGGAAGGGAATGGGTGGAACAGGAGATCATCTCATTGCTGGATCAAAGCGGGCTTTCCACAGCCTCGCTGCTGCAAACCTTCTGCGCTCACGTCGCTGAACAGGTCGCCGGATCGGTCGGAACCGGAGAAAGATTAAAGGTCCTGGTTACAGGTGGAGGTGCCTGCAATACGTTCCTGATGGATCAGATCAGGAAAACCGCACATCATGATTTCATGAAACCGGCCCCCGAGGTTGTTGATTACAAGGAGGCATTGATATTTGCTTTTCTCGGCATACTGCGCTGGACCGGGCAAATCAATGTATTGCGATCTGTAACGGGCGGCAGCATGGACCATTCCGGCGGAACCGTCTGGGCCCCTATTCCTCCTCCCCTTCCACCAGACGAGTCCACGTCCGGGTAACCCGGACCGTATCTTCCGGAACCTCGACGGACTCCAGGAGCAGACCTTCGGTGGTGAGGATAAATTCCCGGTCAGCGTAAGAGATTCTTAAACTGTCGTGTACCAGCAGATCATACAATGGATCGGTAACCCTCATCAGACCGCCCCAGGACGCTTCACCACTTTTCTCCGTCTGGATCTGGTAACCAATCATGGTTTCGCCCGTCTTCTCGCTCCGGTAACTGATAAAATGCATCTTATGATGTTCCGGCGCGTCTTCAGGGGTGACAAACTCGTTGCTGAGCAGGTAGGTGTTCACCTGTTCCCGGTCCGACAGATCGATCATGACCGATTTGGATTCCTCCTTCCCGAACTCCATGATCCCGGTTTCTTCCTGGATGATGTACACCGCGGCGCCCGCAAGGTATCCGATCAGCGCCAGCAGGCTGATGCGGCGCAGGTACCAGATGAAATCGATGTGCTCCATGCCCATGACCGCAACGCCGGCTGCGGAGCCGATAATCAGGATGCTGCCGCCGGTACCGGCGCAGTAAGCCAGGAATTCCCAGAAGTAATGGTCGGTCGGGAAATTGTACATTCCCATTGCACCGGCTACCAAAGGCACATTGTCGACAATTGCGCTCAACACCCCGATGATGACATTGATCACGTAAAGGTTGCCCACGTGTTCATCCAGTGTGGCGGCAAGCAGGGCCAGATGGCCGGTGGTGCTGAGCGCGGCCACGGCGGTAAGGATGCCCAGGAAGAACAGTACGCTGGGTATGTCAATTTTTCGCAAAACGCCCACCACGGTCAAACTCCCGGATGATGCCCTGGCTTCGGCATCCCGCTGTTTATGCAGAATCTCCGTGACGGTCCAGATCACACCGAGACTGAACAACATCCCCAGGTATGGGGGAAGGTGGGTCAGATTTTTAAACACCGGGACAAACAACAGGCCGCCAACCCCGATGAAGAAGACCAGGTTGCTCTGAGCCTTGCTCACCCCAGCCATATGGTTTCCGTCCTCTGCGTTATTTTGGGGACGGCTGACATTCCCCTTCAGCGTGAACGATAAAATGGCCAGCGGAACCAGCATGGAAACCAGGCTTGGAACAAAAGTCATCTGGATGATGGAAACCGTACTCACCTTGTTCGCAATCCACAGCATGATCGTGGTTACATCACCAATGGGCGACCAGGCCCCCCCGGCATTAGCGGCCACTATGACCAGCCCGGCAAAGAACCAGCGGTCCTTCTGGTCGCTGATCAGCTTCCGGAGCAGGGCCACCATGACGATAGATGTCGTAAGATTGTCCAGAACCGCCGACATGAAGAACGTAAGAACACTGGTCACCCAGAGCAGCTTCGACCTCCGGGTGGTTTTAATCCGGTCGGTTATGATCCTGAATCCTTCATAGGAGTCCACCATTTCCACGATGGTCATCGCGCCCATAAGAAAGAAAATGATGGCGGCGATCTCACCCAGGTGGTGCACCAGCTCGTAATGGGTCACCCAATCGGTAAAGCTGCCGTCGACCGCGCCCTGGAAAAAATGGCGCAGTGAATCAGTGCTGACCAGTATGGACTCTCCCCCGAACATCAGCATCGCCCAGAGAACTACCCCAAGCAGGAGCGCTGTGGCCGATTTGTTGATCCGGATCGGGTGTTCCAGGGCGATGAGGGTGTAGCCCAGGATGAATACGATTATCATTGCGGTGAACATAACACAGATTTTTGGTACGCGGGCAAAAGTAGAAAAGAATAAAATAATCCCCGGTGCATGTTATGTCGGCTTACATTATTTATAATAAGTATAAATTACCCCCGCCCTTTTCATAATGAAACGATGGCTTAATCTCTGAATGTTCTTTAACAAACATTTAACATTATTTTCTTTGTTATTGTCCGGAAGATTTCCATACCTTTGAATTGTCAAACTTATTAAGCTGAACTATTAATCCAGTCCGACTTTCATACTGACCGATTCCAGAGTGCGTGTATTTCATAAAATTTTTTCATTTATATCAAGAAATACTTGCATTTTCGAATCTTATGTTTTAAGTTTGTACTGGGTTGCATAAGACCCAATTTATGTTAAATAATCTCCTTAAGGTTTTTAACAGCATTTGCCAAGAAATGTACTTACTGTCAATAATTTACAAAAAATAATACGGAAAATGAAACACTAAGTATTAATTTAAATTCAATTATTATGGAAACAAACTACGAATTGAAAAACAAACTCAGGCTGTTGCCTCTCAAGGCAGCTTTTCTGATGTTGGTCATGACCTTTGTGGGTTTTTCCGTCTTCGGACAGGGGAAATCCGTAAGAGTGACCAACAACGATCAGCTGATCGAGGCAATGCAGAATTTTGATGTAGGCACTATCGAGCTATCCGCTGGATACTATGAATCCATCGACGTTCATGCTGCTTCGGGTACTACCGTTGTCAAGCAGAAGCCGGAGAATGGCAACCGCAATCTTCAGTGCCAGTATTTCATTATTGGTTCTGATGTATGCTTTATTCCGGACAACACCGGTTTTGCGCCCAACCTGGCACAAGCCGGTTTCCAGGATGTGTTCCTGTGTAACTGCTGTCCGCCTCCGGGATCCAACCTCGGAACGTGGTCGGTGCTGAGCAAACCCGCTGGTTCCACAGTGAATTTTGCTTCGCTGAACAACCAGGTCACTCCGTTCTTTGTCGATATGCCCGGTGCCTATATCCTCAGGTATACCTGGCCGGCTCCGTACAATTCTGCCGTGGAAACCGAATACTACTTCTTCGGACCCGTCTCTGTTGAACTGAGCGCTCCAGATGTGTGCGGTCTGACCACCCTGGTATCCTATGTCAGGACCAGTGAATTCGAAGACCCCAACACCACTGTGGAATGGTTCCTGAACGATGAGCCCTACATGGGCCCGGAATTCACTGAGGACTTCAACCTGACCGTGCCCTGGTGCGGACTTTGGAAACTCAGTGTGACCGTCACCCCGCAATTCTGCGACCCGGTGACCGAAACCATCTGGATTGACTTCTCCTGCGATCCGGTTGCCGATGCCGGCGAAGATGCATACGTTTGCTATGATAACTGCTATATGCTCGGCGGAACTACCGGCCTGGCCTATACCTTCTCAAGCAACTACGCCTTCACCTTTGTCCAGCTGAACGGACCTGCCTCTCTCGTTGGCCTTCCCGCCGGCGGAACCCAGGGCACATTCTTCGCAACCGAGGTCTGCCTCGACGAAGAAGCCGAATGCCCCTATGGCGTTTATGAGATCCAGTTCCAGGTTGTCAATGGCGAATGCTACGATGAAGATGAGATGTACCTCACCTTCTACGAAGCCCCGACAGCCTTTGCTGGCGAAGACCAGAGCATCTGCTCCGACCTTTGCTTCAGCCTGGAAGCAGTACCTTATGAATATTGCGGAGAAGATGGCGTGAACTACTTCAAGCATGCCTGGTGGGAACTGGTTTCCCAGCCCGGTGGCACAGAAGGCTGCGCCGTCGTCTTTGACGAATTCGACCCCGAAACCAACGTTTGCGTCGTGAACGAAGGTTGCGAATGCGCCTATGGCGAATACGTGTTCCGCTGGAATGAGCTCAACGTGAAGGTCGTCGGAGAAGATACCCTCTGGAGCGAAGCACAGTGCTGGGCTTATGACGAAGTGACCATTATCCTGTACGAACAACCCGATGCGTTTGCCGGTGATGACTACTGGGCATGCGTCGACGCCTATAATACCCCGTACACCTTCCAGATGCAGGGCACCATGGATTACTGCTATACCATGTATGGCGAGTGGACCAAATCCTGCGGCCCCGGCATGGTGGACTTTGACGACCCCAACGACCCCAATACTGTTGTTTCCTTCAACCAGCCCGGCAAATACGAATTCGTATGGACCCTCTGGAATGAAGAATGCGAAGACAGCGACACCGTACTGTTCTATTACCTCGAACAGCCGGAAGCGCTGGTTGAAGTGGATGAACTCACCGCTGAATGCGATGAACTCTGCATCGATCTCGGCGACGCCGGCGTTGTGAAGTATGAATACTTCGGTACCGACCAGGGCGACTGCCCGAACTACACCGATATGGGTCACTGGACCTATGTCGACGGACCGCTCGCAGGATTCATGGATCCGGCTACCGCCATCTTCGCCGATGATACCGACCCGGCCACCGAACTGTGCGTGTCATACTATGGCGCTTACACGGTACGCTGGAACGAAGTCAACACCATCGACGGATATGAGTGCACCGACCACGTGGATGTATTCGTAGAATTCTTTGAAACCCCGGATCCGTTCGCCGGCGACGACGACGAGATCTGCGGCCCGTGCTACACCCTCCAGGGCGTACCATACGAATACCTGCCGTTCCCGAACCAGCACCAGGCTGACTACTACTGGTGGACCGAGCTGCCGACGAACCCGGCACCGGTGGCTTTCAGCGACTTTGAAGCCGCCCAGCCCGGCGTGTGCATCCCGGACGACCCGTGGGGCACATGGTACGGAACCTATGGCTTCGTGCTGCACCAGATGAACGGCGAAGAGTGCATGGGCACCGATACCGTTTATATTACCTTTAATAAGGTCCCGGATCCGGTTTGCCTCGCATGGGATGGTGATTCCAACTGCGACGAATATCTCGGAGGAGATAAGGAAAACGGATTTTATGGACCTGGCTGCATCTGCCCGGATGAAGTGATCTACGTCTGTGCTGAAAGCTGCACCGACTTCTGGATTGATCCCTACTGGTGCGAATTCGGTTATGATCCGTTCAATCCTCAGTACCCGATGTTCCAGGGCTGGACCTTCGAATGGAGCGTCACCGGACCTGCCGGCATGACCTACCAGGCACAGCCCGGTTACTACGACTGGAGCGAAGGCCACTGGGTATATCCGCACCTGGAAGTCTGCTGGGGCGAATGCTGCGATACCGCACGCGTATACCTCACCATCACCACCCCGGATTGCGAAATTACCTACGAATATAAGGTATTCGTGAACCACAAGCCGTGTATCGACATCGTCGGACCGGAAGTTTCGGAAGTTGGCCTCGAAACCACCTACTGCAACGTCTGCGAAGATCCTGAATTCGATACCGACTGCCTGCTGTACACCTGGACCGTGGAACACTGCGGTGTTATCACTGGCGGACAGGGTACCGACTGCATCACTGTTGAGTGGACCGACTACAACATCAACGACGGATGGGGCAGGGTCACCCTGACCATTCTCGACACCTGCACCGGCTGCTGCAACTATGATGAAATGATGGTGAAGATCTATCCTCCGGGAACCCTCGGAACCGAAACCCTCTCCGGTTATGTAATGTATCATAACGAAGGTGAAACCCCGCTGAACGGCGTGGAGATCCAGCTGTGGAACGGCGGTATCCCTGTCATGTCGACGACCTCCTTCACGGATGTTGAAGGCGAAAACGGACCCGGATACTATGAAATCACCGGTATCAGCGGCACCACCGTGTTCGATATCACCGCTTCTTACGACGCAATGTGGTATGGCGCCAACGCTACCGACGCTCTGGCCGTTGAACTGCAGACCATCAGCGCCCTCCCGGGCACCTTCCTGTTCGATGACCTCGTAGCGGAAGCCATGGACGCTAATAACAGCGCCAGTATCACCGCAACCGACGCCCTCTGGATCAAGCAGCGCGCCATCAGCATGGTGAACTACTTCCCGGCCGGCGACTGGGTATTCTGGCCCAACATGAGCTCCGGATTCGGAACTTATGACATCTATGCACTGAACACCGGCGACGCCAACAGGTCCAACGTGCCGAACTCTGCGAAAGCAGCTCCGGCCATCGCCCTGATCAACGACGGCGTGATGAACGTTGTCGCAGGCACAGAGTTCGAACTGCCGATCCGTATCGCCGACGCCGCACAGCTTGGCGCTATTACCCTGAACCTGGGCTATGACGCTTCGATGATCGAAGTCACCGACGTCGTAACCACCAGCGGTATGATCACCAACCTGAGCCAGGGCAATATCAGCATCGCTTGGAGCAGCGTGAACCCGATGATCCTTGCCGAGAACGACGCAGTGATCACCCTCCGCGTGAGAACCACCGGTGAGGTAGCCTCCACTGCCGACCTCTTCAGCATCGAAATGGGCTCCGAGTTCGCCGATGCTACCGCCCGCGTGATTGAACCGGTTACACTGAAGACCTATGGCATCACCACCGGTCCGGCTGCTGAGGATTACTTCCTGAGCACCAACAGGCCCAACCCGTTCAGCACCTCGACCTTCATAGAATACACCCTGCCCGAAACCGGAAAGGTGAAACTGAGCGTACTCGATATGCTCGGCCAGGAAATCGCAGTCGTCGTAGAAGCTACGCAGCCTGCCGGTTCCTACACCGTCGAATTCGGCGCCGCTGGCCTCGCCACCGGAGTGTACGTCTATAAGATCACCGTCGACGGCGAAACCCGCGATTACATCTCAACCCAACGTATGGTTATCTCCCACTAATTCATAAATTTCCGAAGAGGGGAAGAATTCCCTTCCCCTCTTCGGTTTTATACCTTATTAATCTATAGAAATAAAGACAGTATCGAACGACCCAAAATCAGCATGCGGTTTTTACTGGCCATATTAATCACCATGATACTGCCCGTCAATATGAAGTCACAAAACGCAACAGCTACCATCGGAAATCCCGCCTCCTGCGCAGGAGACACGGTGCTCGTTGCCGTTGATGTGACCAACTTCATTGACGTAGGTGCCATGACCATGTATATCGGTTACGATACCAACGCAGCTGAATTCATATCCCTCCAGAATGTGAACAGCGCAATAGCCGGATGGGTGAGCTATAACGCCTCCAGCAACCAGATCGGCATCGCGTACAGCAATATCAGCCCATTCAGCATCACCAACGGAAAGATCTTCGACCTGAGGTTCGTATTCCTGGGCGATTCAACCCGCCTCCCCTTCCTCCCGGGAACCGAAATCGCCAATTCCAACCTGCAGGTTATCACCCTTGATACCCTGGCCGGAAGTATCGCCAACAGTATTTACATTACACAGCACCCCGACAGCGTGCAAGCTTATCCCGATACGGATGTGTCCTTCAGGGTCACCTCCCTCGGAACCCCGGCGTTTCAATGGCAGGAAAATTCCGGCAGCGGCTGGATCAACCTGCAGAACAATTCCACCTATTCAGGCGTCCAGGATGATACCTTATATATCAGTGATGTAACCCTGGATTTCAATTTAAATGAATACCGTTGTATCCTTTCAGCCGGCGATTGTTCGGACACTACATCCACAGGCCTGCTGGAAGTGGCACTTGCCTTCCCGGCAGCCACGCTCGGCCAGGTCAGTTCCTGTCCTGGCGAATTTGTGCTCGAACCCATTTACGTGGGCGACTTTTTCGATGTGACCGATTTTACGTTCAACATCGCGTACAATACAGAACAACTTGAATTTAGCGGAGCCAGCAATATTCATCCTGAACTGGCCTCCGGGACACTGACTTCCATGCCGATGTCCACTCCGCCCGGAACCTCGATTACCTGGGAGGGCGCTTCAGGCATCTCAATTTCAAGCGGGAAATTATTCGATCTGGCATTCTCGTATATCGGCGGAAATCAACCTTTGACCTTTGCTGAAGGCACCATCGTGCTGAACTCCCTGGCCAATCCGGTCAACATCACATTGACCAACGGTTTGATTTATCAGTTGGAAGTGCCTGTAATAACTGTACAGCCTGTCCATGACACCGTGCAGGAAGAGCAACAGGCCCAGTTCAGTGTCAGCAGCACGGGAACAGAAGCGCACCAGTGGCAGATCAGCACGGATGAAGGCGAAACGTGGATCGATCTCACGGAGAACCCTCCGTATTTCAACGTTCAGTCTTCTGTCCTGTCCATAATACCGGCCGTATACGAAATGAACGGGGACTGGTTCCGGTGCATCCTGGATGGCGCCGAATGCAGCGTCATATCGCAAGCAGCCATACTGACCGTGGATACGCTGACGCTACTTGGGGAACAGTTCGAAGAAACAGTTATTGGAATATATCCCAACCCTTTCAGCCACACCGTGAACCTGGTCATTCCCCAGGGATTCGCCTGGGAATCGATCCGGCTCTTCACACCGGAAGGCAAAATGATGGCCCGCCAGTTGGACATCAGCCGGAGCGGCCAAAACACGACCGTCAACCTGACCCCGGCCAGCCTGAGGCCAGGCTTATATGTCCTGGAGATCACAGGACAGAACGACGGCCATTGGGTGCGGACTTATAAAAAGATCATTAAAACAGATTAATAACCACATAACCAGTAAGAATATCGCAAATAATTAAAATTTAATGATATGAATAGGAAAATTTACCTTTTACTAACTGTCTTTCTGGCCATGGCATTCAATTTAAAAGCCCAGACAGCACAAATTGAATCTATTACGGCCAATCCCGGCGCTGCCGTATCCTTCGATATCGATGTGGCCGGGCTTCCAACAGATGTTGGTGCAGTTTCCCTTTTCATCGGTTATGATCCGAATGTTCTGACATTCACGGGATCAACAGGTGACCAGCTGGGAATCAACTACATCCTGAACAATATGATCGGCACAAACCAGGTGGGTATCCAATGGACCAATCCCCTGGGCGAGGACATCAACGGGACGCTTCTGACACTGAATTTCAATTACAGTGCATTGGGAGGTTCCTGTGAACTGACCTTCAACCCCGGATGTGAATTCACCGACATCAACCTGAATTCAGTTGTGGTAGCATACACCAACGGTTCTATCGAAGCAAACACGGGTGTCGCCACCATCACGATCGATGAGATCCTGGCCAATGCCGGACCTGTCACCCTCGGTGTCGAAGGGGCAGGATTTACCGGCAATGTGGGCGCCCTGACGATGTATATCGATTTTGATCCGTCTATCCTCCAGTTCACCGGATACACCAGCACCGTACCGGCGATCCTCATCAGCGGGAACAATACCCAGGGCCGGATCAGCGTAGCTTATTCCTCCACCGGGGGTACAAACCTGAATCTGACCTTCCTCAACCTGAATTTCAATTACAACGGAACCGGTTCATCTGACCTTGTATTCACAGGCCAGACAGAAGCGACGTATACGAACCTGGATCCCGTAGTCGTTTCATTCGATAATGGTAAAGTGGAGCCACTGGCAACAGCCTATCAGCTCACCATTGAAGATGAGGTAGCCAACCCGGGCAATCCCGTGGTAGTGGATATCACCGCTGCAGGGTACCCGAACAACGTCGGTGCGGTTACATTGTTTATAGGATACAATCCCGCCCATCTCACGTTCACGGGACTGAGCAACGGCACCATCATGGGCGCCAGCGCCAACGTGGTGAACAGCGGCGTGATCGGCATCACCTGGACCAATATGGGCGGCCAGGGCATCAATGGTATCATCTTCTCCCTCAACTTTGAATACAATTTTGGCTCCAGCGACATCACGTTCGAAGGCGGATCGGAAATATCGGACATCACACTGACCAATATTCCCACTACCTTCAATGACGGAAGCATCAGCGCCATTACCGGCGGTCCTGAAGTAAGCCTTCCCGTTAAAACGGGGACGGTTGGACAAACCATCGACTTCCCGGTCAGAGCGAAAAGCTTCACTATGGATATCGCCGCGATCTCCCTGTTCATCGGCTTTGACAACGGTGTTCTGACCTATACCGGCCATACCCCGGGAACGATCAACGGCTATTTTATCAATAACATCGCCGCTACTTCGCAGATCGGCGTGCAGTGGAGCATGTATCCGGCGGTGAATATCGACCCCAATAACGACGACACCCTCTTCACCCTGCACTTTAATTACAATGGCGGCGTTTGTGACCTGACCTTTGACGGCGGCTGCGAATTCGCTGAAGCGGACCTGTCCAAGGCGCCCGTTTCGTTCTTCGATGGCGCTGTGATCACCGGCTCGCGTTTTGATATCACAGTCTTCCTGCAGGGTCCGGTAAGCGGCACGACCATGACCACCCTGCTGAACTCAACCGGCTATCTGCCCTTAACCCAGCCCTACAACATCGCCCCCTGGAATTATATGGGAACGGAAAGCGTTCCGGTAATACCCGGCGGCAACGTGGTCGACTGGGTATTGCTTGAAATCCGTGAGACCGCGGGCGGACCTGCCACAGCCACCGGAGCAACCGTAGTGGCCCGTCAGGCAGCCCTCCTGCTGAACGACGGCTCCGTAGTAGCGGTGGACGGCACGAGTGAAGTGTTGATCCCTATGTCGTTCACGGATAATGTGTATGTTGTTGTCTATCACAGGAACCATATCGCAGCCATGTCCGCTGCACCACTCACCCTGGTCAACGACATTTATTCCTATGACTTCAGCACCGCCCAGGGCCAGGCTTACAACAACGGCCAGAAAGCCCTCGCCGGCCTTGCCGCACTGTATGCCGGCAACGGCGATGGAAACGGCCAGGTGAACAACAGCGACGTCTTCAATGTCTGGATAGTTCAGAGCGGTCAGCAAGGATATCTCGGCGGAGATTTCAATATGAATTCGCAAGTGCAGAATTCTGACCTGTTTAACTACTGGATTTCAAACTCAGGCGTCGGGACACAGGTACCTTTCTGAGCGAAGTTATATTACCTTTGATAGAAAACAGAATTAATCATCACAATCGAAAATAATTCAGCTATGAAAAAAATAAAAATACTTCTTCTTAGCCTGACCTTCCTGGTAACCTTCAATGTACTGGCGGCCGACCTGGATGTTCGGTTCGCCAACATGAAAATCTCCGGAAGCAACCTGGTCTTTGATATTGAAATCCAGACGGACGACCCGGCCACCTACCTGGGCGGGCTTCAGTTCTATGTCAATTACAACACGGCGGCCTTCGGATCCAGCATCGGATCGACGGTTACGGTAACCCCAATTGGCCTGCTGTTACAGGGAGTTTATGCCCAAACACCGCCGGCCAATGCATCTGACAACTCGCCCAGCAGGATCGGGTTCGGAGCCATCTGGCCTTTTGCCGGCAGCCGCGCCCTGGTTCCGGTCACCTATTCAAAGGTCTTTAATGTTTCGATGCCCATTCAGAATGCGAATGAGCTGGCCGGCATTTCCTTTGAATGCGGCCTGATGTCAACCGAGCAGACATACTTTCTGACCGCAACCGGACTCACTGCCAGTTTTAACTATGCACCGGTCAATTGTATGAACGACCTGCTGACCCTGCCGCTGAACCCGAACGTCAGCCTTTTGTTCTCCGAGCTGGGCGCACCGGCAGATGTGACCGATGACTTCGTAGAGATTTACAACGCCGGAGCGACGACCGTTAATTTCGACGGATTCTATGAATGGTACTTCAACATCAACGGCGTCGGCACCAAGCTGACCGGCAGCATCGCTCCGGGCGCAGCCATGGTTGTTGATATCACGGCCTCCCCCGCTTCCCTGTTCGTACTCTCCACCTATGGCGACGCTGTAAACGGCACCATCATCGATGTGTACAACGGGGGCGCAACCGGCTTCAATTTCACCGACAAGCATGCCGTGCGCCATTACAGCGTGACCGCTCCGAACACGGTGTTCACGGGTTCGGAATGGGTATTGAGCCTGGCGGATGACATGGACATGACCCGCGGCAGCCACCGGCAGACCGTGACCTGGAACGGCGCCACCAATGTATGGCGGCTCCAGTCCAACTGGACCGGGAACCTCATTCCCGACGCGGCCCACAACGTGGTCATACCCAGCAGCGGGATCACCCCGGTTACCACTTACGGAGAATATGCCTTTGCACATGACCTGACCATCGGCTCCATCGGCCTGGTGATCGAATCAGGCATAGGCGGCGACGGCTCCATCATCACTTACGGAACCGTGACCGGCAACGCAACGGTGAAACGTTTCCTCGGCGCTGACCGTTACTGGTATGTTTCACAACCTGTGACTTCAGCAGTGGCCGGTATATTTCTGCATACCTGGCTGTTTACGTATGATGAAACCGCGGGCGACTGGGGCGAATTCATCGTGCCTGTCAACACCCCGCTCAGTGTCATGCAGGGCTATGCCGTCTGGACCTCCAGCATCAATTCCTGGACTGGCAATCCTCCCGCAATCGGTGACACAACCGTGGCTTACACGGGTGTGCTTAACACCGGAAATATCAGCCGCCCACTCACATTTACCGCTACCGGCGGGCCATGGGGCAACGGATGGAACTTCGTTGGCAACCCCTACCCGTCGGAAGTCGACTGGGATGCCACGGGCTGGACCCGTACCAACCTGGTGACGAATTCCTATAATGTATGGAACGGCACAACTTATGCAGCTTACACCGCCGGCGGTGGCGGGGTTGGCACCAACGGCGCCACCAACTTCATCCCGGCGGCACAGGGCTTCTTCGTGCAGACCAGCGCAGCTGGCACCCTGGGCGTCACCAACGCCGTTCGGGCCCACAGCGACAATGTCTTCATGAAGAGCGAAACAATCAACCCGAACCAGCTGAGCCTGACCATCACCAACGGAACGGTTTCTGACGAGACGGTGATCTACTTCAACGAAGAAGCCACGACGGAAGTCGACTACAGCTTCGATGCGAAGAAACTCATGGCTCCCGCCGCGCCCCAGGTCTATTCCATGGCCGGCACCGAACGGATGGCCATCAACGCCTTCAGCAGCATGACCCAGACCACCAGCGTAAAGACGGGCGTGAACGCTCCCGAAACCGGAAGCTATACCCTTACTGCTTCCAACCTCGAGAGTTTCGACGCTTCCACCCCGCTCTACCTGGAAGACCTGGCCACCGGACAAATCGTTAACCTGCGCGAAGTGAACAGTTACACTTTTGCTGCCGATGAAGGCACCGCCGAACGCTTCCTGGTCCACTTCACTGCGGTTCAGGGCATCGGCGACGATCCGGCTTCTGAAGTGACCAGTGTTTACGCTCTGGATCAGAAAGTGTTCGTCCAGTTCAACGGTGTTGACGGGGTGATTTCCATCTTCAACATTCTCGGACAGGAAGTGAGCCGCGATGAAGCCGTACAGGGCCTGAACATACTGAACGTTCCGCAGGGAAATGCCGTTTACATCGTGAAAATCATTTCCGGAACCCAATCGGTGACGAAGAAAGTATTCGTAAATTAGACGATCTGCACTTCATCCCTAGAGAATTCATAAATTTGCAAACGATAAAATCCATAGCAATGAAAAAGGCGATCAGAATAGTTTTCATCACAGTTTTCTTCCTCACCCTGACTTTTGCATTCAGCAGCTTAATGGCACAGCCACAGCCTGGTGGAGACCCCTCCAGCGGCGGCGGCAACCAGCCGGTTGGCGGCACAGCCCCGATCGGCAGCGGCCTGGTGATCCTGCTGGCATTGGGTGCCGGGTATGGCACCAAGAAAGTCTATGATGCCCGGAAGAAACTCATGGAATAGTTTTTAAGTAATGCCAGGCTTACTGAACTCAGGGAGCCTGGCAAAATCCCCATTCAGATCAAGAGGACGGCTCTGCGGAGTCCGTCCTCTTTTCTGTTTTGTTAAAAATGTCATAAATTTTCTGGTTTATGATGGGTATATTGGAATTTTATTTTAGATTTGTCTTGCTATAACTGAAAAGAGTTAGAAGCATGGGGTGATATTCAATTGGAAAAAGCGCCCCAAAGCGGCCACCACCCACCATCCGCCAGGTTTTTTATCAAAATAAAACACAAAAAGACTGTTTTATTTGCGAATGATGTATATGTTTCTTATATTTACTGTATTAATTGTGCCAAGTATCAACACAAAACAATTAATTCTTTCATTATCATGCATTTAGATGCCAGGATAATTGTACAAACATCCCACATCACCAGGATGCGGGTTTTCCGTTATTCGCTTGCCCCGCCCACTTAGGCTAATGCAGCGAAAACTATCCACCACCACCCCCCCAAGCCGTGTAATAGTTAAAACCCAAAACCCAAAATCATGAAAAGACATTATCTTTATTTATCGGATACACGCATTCGAAAAATCGGTATCCAAATTCACCCCCTCCTTCACAGCCGACAGCTGACCGATCCCTTTGAGGTGGCAACCTTCCCGGAATCACAGCCGGGTTCTCACATATATACCCGTACCGGCTATTCTTCCGCGTACTCCAGCTTAATCAGGAAATAACAACAATTAATTCTGCTCATATGAAACCAAAAAAGATTAAATCAGGGTCATTACCGGGAATGTCAGGCGCGCCTGGATTAATGGCAATCATGATAGCCGTGATGCTGTTTTTCGCATCCGCTGCTTCTACCCAAATTTCAGCCCAGAACATTCAGAGCCTGGATAACTATAAAACCAGCCTGGAACCTTCCACTGCGGAACACGTGCAAAGCCTGGTCACTGACCTGCTTCCTTCGGTGTTCCTGTCGAAAGGCGAGGTCACGACATATGGAACCGGGGACCCTCTGGTTGTATATTGTGATGCGACTTCGATCCATCTTCTGTACGAAAGCAATTCCCTTTTCAAACATGCGGAAATGCTGCGCATGAAGATCAATGCCCCTGAGGAACTTCCGTCTTATTTAGACATTGCAGGACTCCACGGATTCGAAAACCTGAAATACATTTTCTTTCAGTTCACCTACAATGCCTGTGGCGATTCTTCCGACCAATGCCTGGGCTCGAAACTGGGCAGCATCATAGTTCAAAGCAATACGCGCGGAACCACCGTGATGAAGCAGGTTTCCCCCCAGTTATCCGTGATTTACCAGCTTTCCATGATTCAATAGCCGAAAATAATCATTGCCATGAAAAATACATACCCAAAATTCGTGAAAAAAAATCTGGCGGGCGGTCTTTTGACGATCCTGTTCTTCGTGACCGGCCTGCTTCAATTTGCCAGCGGCCAGGTACTGGAAACCTTTACCCAAAGACCTTCCATATTCACCCCTGAGCAACTCATTTACAGCATTAATGGAGATTTCACCATGATCGGGAACTCCAATATGACGCTGGTCACTTATGGAGATGAAACGGACAATTCCAACACCATGAAATATATTGATGTTGATGGGGTTGGCACAACGGCGAATTCATCATCCGCGGAATTAACCCTTTCAACGGAAAATGGAGCCCTCCCGCAGTGTTCCAACATTATTTACGCCGGCCTTTACTGGACAGGCAGGGCCCATGATGTGGGCGCCAGTCCGGATATCTTCAACGCAGGCGGAACCTATTACAACACCAATGTTGTCAATGGGTACACACTGACCATCAATCAGACCGGAACAACAACCAGGACGGCGACCTACACGTTTACGCCGACAGCCGGAAGTAACGTCGTCTTCACATTCACTACCACAGGTACACCCGGTACCATTACGCTGACCGTGAGCGTTGGGGGCGGAGCTGCGACCAGCGTTCCATTCACCAGCACTCAAGGCACAGACGGTGATAACTGGGTCTTAGCAACATTAAACACACCTTACCTCATCAACACAGGATCTACATCTATTGAAGTAAAGACAATAAGAAAGACATACGCTAACAACGAAATTGATGCGGATTTCCGTGTAACTGCCGATTTTGACGGTTTGGAACTGAACAAGCGCGTGGTCAAACTCAGACATTCCACAGATGCCTATATAACGGTTACAGCCAATAATGATGACATCTATTACCCAAGCGATGCCGATGGCAACATGTATTCAGCGTACGCGGAAGTGACCGAATATGTGCGGCAGAACGGAATCGGTGATTACTATGTAGCCAATATTGCCTGTAGCGAGGGCAATGGGGGCGGTACGGGATTTTACGGTGGCTGGGCGATGGTGGTGGTTTACGAAAACGTAAAGATGAATTTCCGGGATGTAACCATTTTCGACGGGCATGCTTATGTGGCCGGCGGGGTCACTGCCGATTTCACGGTCCCCATCTCCG
Source organism: uncultured Bacteroidales bacterium (assembly GCA_964489545.1). Classification (GTDB taxonomy): domain Bacteria; phylum Bacteroidota; class Bacteroidia; order Bacteroidales; family JAGOPY01; genus JAGOPY01. The sequence goes on along the minus strand of CAZAZE010000014.1, from coordinate 2,631 downwards.
GATTCAACACCCCGCAGTCGGGCGACGTCAATCTGAAACTCGGCCTGGTGGCCGGTGAAGGCGACCGGCCAATCGCTGGCGACTTTTTCCAGATCGCGCCCTGGGATGACCTTCCAAATCCCCTCACGGGTGATTTCGTGAGCCTTTCTCACGGAAACAACGGCACCACCAACTTTTTCAACAGCTCCATCTTCACCGGCGGCAACGACCGGGATCCGGAATTGCTCAACAACACCGGGATGGACGTGTCCATGTTCCTGATTCCCAACACCGGCAACACGCTGATCACGAACAACCAGACTTCGACCATTTTCCGTTATGGCAGCACGCAGGATACCTATATCATTTTCTGCCTTGCCATGGCTGTTGACGCCTATAGGCCTGATATAGAAGGCGTTAATCTGATCTCCAAAATCAATGGTGTGAATTATACCCCCGGCATGATGGTATTGCCCGGACAGACGATTGAATACACGCTGGAAATCAGGAATAACGGCAATGAAGATGTAAACAACACACTGGTTGAGATCCCGATGCCTTATTCGGCCACATATGCCAGCAGTTCCGCCAGTTTTCTATACACCCCTTCGGGAAATGCTGCGCCATATTTCGATGCAGGCGCCGGCGCTACGGGATCCATCATCTGGCAAATCGGGACCTTGCCCACGACCACACCCCCGGGAGAACTCCTGGCCACGCTGACCTATACGCTTACAGCCACGACCGATTGCATCATCCTGAGTAATCCCAACTGCACCGCCAAGGTAACCGTTGACGGCACAATCAGCGGAGTGGGGGCCATTACCGGTGTTGCCATCAACGATCAACCATTTATCCAGGGCTATGAGACTGTGGGGGACTGTACAGGAGACCCGATCTTTGACCCGGTTGAAGTGATCATTGACGGGGCGGCGTATGTTCTGGCCAACTGCCAGGGGACTCCGGCCGTACAGAATTTCACTTTCTGCAACGTCGGGTCAACCATTCCGATCTCTGCCGTTTCGGGCAATTTCCCGGCCGGCAGCAGGTTTTACAATGAATATCCGCTGGTAGCCCCATTCACGGAATATACCAGCACTAATCCCTTCCCGGCTACAGAGGGCGAAACTACTTATTATGCCTATCCTCCGGGATATCCGGATTTTACCGATTGCTATTATGAATTCACCATAACAGTAGACATCGTCGACAGTTCACCGACGCCTCAGAATGATGAATATTGCCAGGGAGAGACGGCCAGTGCGCTGACCGCAACCAAGACTGACCCGGGATATTCCCTATTCTGGTATACACAGGCCGTTGGAGGCCCTGTATCCACTACGGCCCCGGTTCCATCGACCGCTACGCCAGGCACTTTCAACTGGTGGGTGGCCGAAGGTCTTTCGGTGACCTGTGTTGGGCCAAGGGTACAGATAACGGTGACGGTGCATGCGAAGCCTGATATTGATGACCAGTCGAATATTACGGTTTGCGATAGCTACACATTACCTGCAATTACAGGCACAAATCTTGTAAGTCCGGCCTATTACACCGGCACGGGCGGAACAGGTACGCAGTATATTCCCGGGAATGTGATATCCTCATCTCAGACCTTATATATCTATGATGAAACCAATACCACGCCCAACTGCTTCGATGAGGAAAGCTTCACCATCACCATTAATGTCACGCCAAATGTAAATGACATCAATGATATCACGGTATGTGACAGCTACACGCTGCCAACGATCACCGGAACCAACCTGGTCAGTCCGGCTTATTACACCGGACCAGGCAAAACCGGAACTCAATATCTTGCCGGTGCAGTCATCACGACCTCTCAGAACCTTTACATCTACGATGAAACCGGGACAAATCCCAATTGCTTCGATGAAGAAATCTTCAATATTACGATCAACCTGACTCCGAATGTTAATGACATCAGCAATGTGACGGCGTGCGACAGCTACATCCTGCCGGCCATCACCGGCACCAATCTGATCGATCCGGCATACTACACCGGAACAGGCGGGACGGGGACACAGTACCTGCCCGGAGCAGCTATTACTACATCGCAGACCCTGTACATTTACGACGAGACCGGAACCACGCCCAACTGCTTCGATGAGGAAAGCTTCACCATCACCATCAATGTGACTCCGGATCTCAACGACCGCCTTGACGTGATCACATGCGACAGTTACACTCTGCCAAACATTACCGGGACCAATATGAGCGGAAACCAGTCGTATTATACCGGACCCAACAAAAGCGGAGTTGCTCTTCCGGAATTTACCGTAATTACTACCTCTCAGACCATCTATATCTATGATGAGACCGGCACAACACCCAACTGCTTTGATGAGGAAAGTTTCACCATCACCATCAACCTGACGCCGAATGTCAACGACATCAGCAATGTGACGGCGTGCGACAGCTATACCCTGCCGACGATCACCGGCACCAACCTCAGCGGCAACCAGGCTTACTACACCCAAACCAACAAGGGTGGAACCAAGCTGCTGGCCGGGGCCGTCATCACCTCGTCGACGACACTCTACATCTACGACGAGACCGGAACCACGCCCAACTGCTTTGATGAGGAAAGCTTCACCATCACCATCAACCTGACGCCTGTTGTCAATGATATCA